>JACRHS010000009.1 GCA_016217595.1 Opitutia bacterium
GATGGTGCCGATGGTGTCGCTGTTTTGCAGGCCGGAGGAGGTGAATTCCGTCCCGGCAAAGGTCTTGGTCTGGCCGTAGGACTTGGAGGCGTTGCTGGCGGTGATGGTCAACGAAGCCGCGTTCACGGTGAGCGTGCCGTTGGCGTAAGTGATGGAGTAGTTGCTCGCGGTGAAGCTGCCACCGGTCGCGGCCGAGGGGACGATGCTGTACGGCGAACCGGCGACGCTGGCGGTCGCGGCTGCGCCGGTGCTGGTCAATGTGACGGTGCCGATGGACTCGCTGTTCTGGAGACCCGAGGAGGTGAACTCGGTGCCGGCAAAAGTCTTGGTCTGACCGTAAGTCTTGGAGGCGTTGCTGGCGGTGATGGTCAATGCCGCCGTGTTCACCGTGAGCGTTCCATTGGCGTAGGTGATGGAGTAATTGCTCGCGGTGAAGGTGCCGCCGGTAGCGGCGGACGGCACGATGTTATAGGTGGTCACAGCCGCGGTCGCACCCGCACCGGAGCTGGTGAGAGTGACGCTGCCGACGGTGTCGCCGTTTTGCAGGCCTGAGGTCGTGAATTCGGTGCCGGCAAAGGTCGTGGTCTGGCCATAGGTCTTGGATGCGTTGCTGGCCGTGATGGTCAAAGCCGCGGCGTTTACGGTGAGCGTGCCGTTCGAGTAGGTGATCGTGTAGTTGCTGGCGGTGAAGGTGCCGCCGGTCGCAGCGGACGGCACGATGTTGTAGGTGGTCGCAGCGGCGGTCGCCCCCGTGCCGGAACAAGTCAGGGTGACACTGCCGACGGTATCCCCATTTTGCAGGCCAGTGGTCGTGAATTCAGTGCCGGCAAAAGTCTTGGTCTGGCCGTAGGTCTTGGACGCGTTACTGGCCGTGATGGTCAATGCAGCCGCGTTCACGGTGAGTGTGCCGTTCGAGTAGGTGATCGTGTAGTTGCTGGCGGTGAAACTGCCACCGGTCGCCGCGGAGGGCACAATGCTATAGGTGTTCACGGCGGCGGTCGCGCCAGCGCCGGAACTGCTCAGGGTGACACTGCCGACGGACTCGCTGTTTTGCAGGCCGGAGGTCGTGAATTCGGTGCCGGCAAAGCTCTTGGTCTCGCCGAAGGCCTTGGAGGCATTGCTCGCGGTGATGGTCAACGCCGCCGCGTTCACCGTGAGCGTGCCGTTGGCGTAGGTGATCGTGTAGTTGTTCGCGTCGAAAGTTCCGCCGGTCGCGGCGGAGGGCACGATGTTGTAGGTGTTCACCGCGGCAGTCGCGCCCGCGCCGGTACTGGTGAGGGTGACGCTGCCGACGGACTCGCTGTTTTGCAGTCCTGAGGTCGTGAATGCCGTGCCAGAAAAGGTCTTGGTCTGGCCGTAGGTCTTGGAGGCATTGTCTGCTGTGATGGTCAACGCCGCCTTGGCGATGACCAGCGTGTCGGTGGCGCTGCCTTGATAATTGGTGTCGCTGATCGTGCCGACGACCGTGTAGCTGCCGGCATTGGTCGGTGCGGTGCCGCTGCCATTGTAGGTAAAGTTTACCGTGAGCCCGACCGGCGAGGTGGTCGCGGTGGCGCTCTTCGCGGAGCCAGTGTACGTCGGACTGAGACTGCCGAGTGTCACGGTGGCTGTGGCCTTCGCGATGTTCGCCGTGGTCGTGGCGCTGGTGGATGAAAGCTGGTATTTCGCGGCGGCGGTGCCGGTCAGACCCAGGCCGGTTTCGGTCACGGTTTTACCGGTGCCGACCGTGGCATTGTCGAATGTGGCGGTGCCGGCGGTGAGGCTGACATCGTCGCTGCCCACAATTCCAGAGAGGGAGCGCCCGGAGATCGTGGCGGAATTATTGCCGTCGTAGGTCTTGTTGCTGGCCGTGATGCTCGGGGTGACGGTCGCCTTGTTGACGGTGAGGTTCAACGTCGTGCTGCCGGTGTTGCCGGCGGCGTCGGTGGCGGAGATCGTCGGCGTGAAGGAGCCGGTAACGGTCGGCGTGCCGGAGATCGCGCCGGTCGAGGTGTTGACCGAGAGGCCGGAGGGCAGGCCGCTCGCGCCATAACTGGTCGCACTGCCGGAGGCCGTGATCGAGTAGCTGTAAGCCGTGCCGTAGGTGCCGCTGTCGCTCGTGGCGCTGGTGATGACAGGCGCGGCCGTGTCGAGGACGTAGGCCTGGCTCAGCGCGGTACTGCTGTTGCCGGCGGCATCGGCCACGCGCACTTTTAGCGTGTTGCTGGCCGAGAGGTTCTGGCCGCTGAGCGACCAGGTGTCGGTCGCGACGGAGGTCGTGGCTGTGACCCAAGTGGAGCCGTTGTCGAGGGAGACCTGGACGATCTCGCCGGCGACCAGATTGGCGCTCAAGGTGCCGGAGATGGTCTGCGCCGCGGTCTTGGTAATGAAGTCCGTCGAGCTGTCTCCGGTGTCGGCTGAGAACGCCGCCGTCGCCACCGTCGTAGTCGGGGCCGTGGTGTCGAGCGTGACGCTCAACGCGCTGCTCAAGCTGCTCGTGAGGCTGCCTGTGGCCGAGGTGGTGAACGCGTAGACGTTGTAGGTGCCGTCGCTGACGCCGGTGGTGCTGAGGCCGGTGACCGTCCATGTGCCGCCGCTGCCGGCGGTCGCCGTGGCGGTGGGATCGGTGCCGGCGTCGTAGGTGTTGTTCGTGTTTTTATCGAGGAAGACGCGCACCGTGCTGGTGCTGTCGTCACTGGCGTTGGTGCCGGAGAAATTAAGGCTGGTGGCAGAAGTGAGATTGTCGGTGTCGCTCGTGCCGGAGTCCGAAGCCGCCGCCAGATCGGGGGTGCCGGGCGTGGCCGGAGTGACGCTGACCGTGATGGTGCGTGTGGCGGTGTCGGTGCCGTCGCTCACTTGCACGGTGAAACTGTCCGTGCCGCAGTAACCGGCGGTAGGCGTATAGGTGATCGTGCCTCCGGAGGTGATGTCGGTGCTGCCGGAGGTGGCGGTGGCACTGGTGAAGGAGAGCGTGCCGTGCGCGGGCGCGGAGCTTTGCGACCATGTTTCCGTCTGGCTGCTGTCGCTGTCGCTTACGTGCAGGATATCCTTGATGGAGGTGGCGTTCGCGTTCTGGGCGACCGTCAACGTGGTCGTCGCGCCCACGAACGTCGGCGCGGTGTTGTTGGCGACAGCATAAGTGTTGTCATTGGTGCCGGTCGGCGTGGTGTCCGTGAGGGCGTTCCCGGCTGAGTCGGCGATATCCTGCCCGCCGGCGAAACTGAGGGTAACGGTGGCGTTGAGATTGGCGAGGTCGCCGCCGGAGATGGTGACGTCGTAGGCGTTGCCCCCGGCGCTGGTGACGCTGCTCACGGTGGCCGTGGTGCCGGAGACGGAGAAATCGGCGGTGCCGACATTTTGCACCGCTTCGGAGAACGTGACGCGGAAGACCAGTGTGTCGGCATTGGTGGGCGAGGAGGCCGGCGTCTGGCGCGCGATGGAGGAGATGCGCGGGGCGATATTGTCGACGGTCGCGTTGGAGGTGTCGGCAGTGGTGGTGGTATTGCCGGCGTTGTCGGTGGTGGTTATGGAAACGTTTTTGTTAGTCCCATCGATTGCACCTGCGGCGATGTTGTAGGTGGCGGTCCAAGTGCCGGAGCTGTTGGTGGCCGAGACAGCGGAGCCACCGCCAAAAGCACTGAAATCCACGGTGACACTGGAGATGGTGTCGCTGTTGTTATCACCCGCGCCGGTGTTGTTCCATGTGGCGGTGACGGTGTCGCCGATCTTGTACGCGCCGCTCGTGCCCGAGGCTCCAGAGATGGAGATTTTCGCATCGGTCACGGTCGGAGCGATATTGTCGACGGTCGCGTTGTTGGTGTCGGCGGTGGTGGTGGTGTTACCGGCGTTGTCGGTGGCGGTGACGGAGACGTTTTTGTTAGTCCCATCGATTGCGCCTGCGGTCAGGGTATAGGTGGCGGTCCAAGTGCTGGAGCTGTTACTGGCGCTGACGGCAGTGCCGCCGCCGAAGGCGCTGAAGTTTACCGTGACGCTTGAGATATCGCTGTTGTTGTCGCCAGCTCCGGTGTTGTTCCAAGTGGCGGTGACAGTGTCGCCAATCTTGTAAGCGCTGCCGGTGCCCGAGGCACCCGAGATAGAGATCTTCGCATCGGAGACGGTCGGAGCGATGCCGTCGATGACAATGGCCTTGTTATTGCCGAGCGAATTGGCCGCTCCTGGCGTGGCGAGGGTGAGGGTGGCGCTGTTGCCAGCGGCGTCTTTGATCGTGCCGCTATTGAGCGTTAGCGCTCCTGTGCCAATGTAGTCGAGGTCGGCCGAGGAGTCGCCAGCCTGAACAGTATAGTTGAAGGTCAACGATGAAGTACCGCTGCCACTGGCATAATTGATGGTCCGGTCGGTGGTGCCGGTTTCGAGAGTGAGTTGGGGCGTACCGGTGACGGTGACGTTTTCGGAAAAATTGACCTGAATGGAAACAGTGTCGCCGGCCTTATAGGTGCCGTTAGAGGTCGAGGAGGTGACGTTGGAGACGGTTGGGGGAGTCGAATCCACACCTTGAGCATTGGCAGCCGTGAAAGACCGTAGTGCGAAATCATAGGTGCAATGGCCAAGATCAGTGAATGTAACTACAAATGAGGAGATTTGTAGACCTTCAAAGCTTGCAAGCGAGACAGTATAGGGGTTTCCAGTAGAGCCACTGGTTGCGTTGACTGTAGTAGAGTCTACTGTTCCCCCTGAGACTAAATAACCACGGACGCTTGCGGTAAATTTATCGGCAGGAACTGCTAATTCGAATACTATATTAGTTAACTCAAAAGAAGAAATAGTGGTTCCGTTAGCTGCCACTGTGAATGTGGAAGTAACCCCTGCGCTTGCGGAAGAGTTTGCTATGCCGGACCCGTCAGTAGCGTTATATCGATCAAGAGTGGTAGCGTTTCCGCTTACTGTGCCTGTAATTCTGAAATCGGTATTGGTAATTGTACTTGTACCTATACCGCTTAGCGATTCGGTCTTCAAATCGTGCGTGGCATTGGCTGTCGTGGTGCTAGCATGCCCCTGCGTCTGAGCCATCGAAAGCAATACGGCTAGTAGTGCGACAGGGTATGATAAAATAGAAGTTTTCATTTGGAGCTGAGTTACAGGTAATAATGCCATTCTAGATCGAAACGGATTATGCATATCTACTGCAAGCAGAGTACAGCACGGTACAAACAAGTTAGTGTGAAATGAACTATGAGAAATGGCAGAAAAGGAGCGTGCCAAGATTGGGCGACGCTCCTTCAATGATTATTCTATTTCAATTACGGCCGCGTCGGGAAAATACCCTGCCACGCGATGATGTAATTCAGCACCAAATAAGGCTGAAGTACGGGCACAGTGCTTCCTGGTATCGCAATGGGCGCGGGCGTCCCAGCGTTGTTCGTTTGCACGGCAACTGTTCCCCCAGTAATGCCACCAGAGACCGTGGTGGTGACTCCGCCGAGTTGCCCCGTGGCGCCAGTCGCAGCGACGTAGGAGTCCACTTCAATCGGAGTTCTTGCCGGTTGCTGTGATTTGGCGAGAATATTGCCCGTCGGGTCTTGGATCGAGCCACCGGTATTTGCCACAGCTACATTCGCGGTGACTTGCAGCGGACCAGTGCTCGTCGGCGAGAAGGTGGCCGGGTGGGTGTGGCCGGGGAGATTGGCTGCCGCCAGCGAGACATACGAGGCCGCGCCTGTGCCCGACTCCGTGCCGCCATAACCGGCGATGGCGGAGTAGCGGTTAAACGTCACGCCTTGCGGGCACGTGCTGGGATTGGTGGCCAAACCACCGACGACACGTCCCTGCAGATTCGGGAGCATGAAGTTCGTCCGGCCGTCGCCGCCGTACGTGATGCCGATCAGCGCATAGAGCGCCTGATATTGGGTAATCGGCAGGGTCTGACCATTGCACAGGAACCAGCCGTCTGGGGCCCAGTTCCACGGAACTAAACGGATTTCGCCAACGAAGGGATCACTCATGATATTTTAGTCGGGTGTATTTTTATGGTTATTGTCTGCAGACGCCGATGGCTTGGCCGAGAGTATCGATGATTCGATGGCTAGGGGCAGAGCTGGCTGGCGGCTGCATACGTTGCTAAGGCGTAGAATTGCTAATCAGGGTAAATGCCCTAAGCAAACGCTTTTTAGAAATTAATGCTCACATTTTACAATTTGTTAGCAACCGGCAGGCACGGCTGGGGAACTGCGATAGAAGCGAAAAACACGAAATAGCCGAGGGGGCCTGATATTCCGGTGTTTGTGCTCTGCGTGCACTGCGGCCTTCTGTGAATGTCTGATTTTGGGAGAGAGGGGATGGGTTTGAAGTTTTCTGTGAAAGCCGATCTAGGGGTAATACCGCAGGGAGCTATGCTGTTTTTACCTATTCTACGTCGGCGGAATTTCTCAGCGGAAATTTAGCCTTGGCTTGTAGCGCGGGAACCGATTTCGAGGCGCACCGCTGACGATGTCGTCACGACCCAGTTGCCCGAATCCCCCCGAACATCCCCCTTTGCCTGATATGAAGCACGTCCTGTACGTCGAAGATAGCGCCATGTCGCAAAATCTCATGCGCAAGTATCTCGACGGGGTGTGCGACCTCACGGTCACGGCTACATTGAAAAAAGCCTCCGCGATGCTGGCGGATCGCGTGTTCGATTTGCTGATCGCGGACTACCTGTTTCCCGAGGGCGATGCCTCCGAGCTTATCCGGCAGACGCGAAGTTCACCCCGGCATTCGGCCATGCCGATCATCGTGGTGAGCAGTTCGATGGATGGGGTGCTGTTGAGCCGGGTGTTGCATTGCGGCGCGAACGATGCCCTGGCGAAGCCGCTCAAGGCCCAGGTAATTCGCTATATGGTCAAAACCATGCTCCACGCGCCGTATGTGTGTCGGCAGGAGCACGCCGCGTTGGGCGTGTGTTGCCTGCAATGGTGGAGCGACGACCGGTTTTACCAGTATTGCCCCGAACTCAATCTCCGCGTCGAGGGCGCGACCCGGGCGGAGGCGGCCGACCGGATGCGCACGGCCTTGGCCGCGGCGGTGCGGCGTGGCGTCGCGCTCGGCAACACCACGCAGGAAGCACTGATCACCCACGTCGTGAAAACGTAAGCCGGCGCCGGCTGGGCGGGGCGCGCGGGCGCAAATTAGAGGTTTGAAAAACTCCCGGCCTCGCTTCGTGCTCGGCGTTTTCTCCGCCGAACCTTCCTCGATGAAAGATCAACCTTCCACGCCGCCTGAGTGCGAAGCGTCCTCCCGACCCGACTGGGTGCCGGCCGACGCTGGCGCAGGTTTTGCCACGCGGGTGGTGCAGGGGGTGTCGCCGGAGCTGGCCAAGGCCGAACGTCAGTCCTCCGCCGCCGCACCGCGCCGGCGCCGGCTTTCGGTCGACGATTACGCCACCGGCGTGCTGGCGCGCGATCCGATGGTGCTGGGCCGGGCGATCACGCTCATCGAGAGCAACGCCCCGGCGCATCAGGAGCAGGCGCAACAATTGCTCGCGAAGCTGCTGCCGCACACCGGCCGCTCGCGCCGCATCGGCATCACCGGCATCCCCGGCGCGGGCAAAAGCACGTTCATCGAGGCCTTCGGCTGCCATCTCACGGAGCTTGGTCTGCGCGTGGCGGTGCTGGCCATTGATCCATCGAGTTCGGTCACCGGCGGCAGCATCCTCGGCGACAAGGTGCGGATGGAAAAACTCAGCCAACGGCGCAGCGCGTTCATCCGGCCGTCGCCGTCGGGCGGTTCGCTCGGAGGCGTGGCGCGCAAGACCCGCGAGGCGATCCTCGTGTGCGAGGCGGCCGGTTACGATGTGGTCATCGTCGAGACCGTCGGCGTGGGCCAAAACGAGGTGGCCGTGCGCTCGATGGTGGACTTTTTCCTCGTGCTCATGATCGCCGGCGCCGGCGACGAGATGCAGGGCATCAAAAAAGGCGTGATCGAACTCGCCGACGCCATCGTCATCAACAAAGCCGATGGCGACAACTTGCCGCGCTGCACGGTGGCGCAGGCGGAGATGCGGCGGGTGTTGCATTACCTGCATCGCGCGACGGAAGGGTGGGAGACGCCGGCGTTGCTGGCCTCCTCGCTCACTGGCAGCGGCGTCCCGGAGGTATGGCAGATGACCGAAGGATATTTCACCACGACGCGCGCAAGCGGGGCGTTGGAGAAACGCCGTCGGACGCAAGCCGTGGAATGGATGCACGCGCTGATCGCCGAGAGTCTGCGGACCCAGTTCTACACTTCGCCGGCCGTGTGTGCGCGACTGGAGGCGGTGGAGCACGCCGTCGCCCACGGGCGGATGCCGGCGCTGGCCGCGGCGATCGAACTGATCGCGGCGAGTCGCGGATAAACCGCCAGCGCCTTGTCGTAGCTCTGCGTTTTTAGATTAAACAGGAGGACGCAGAGAGAGCAGAGGAGGCGAAACGGGAGAAATGGCTTTACGGCGCGAGGTGGCCTTCGCGCACGGCGTTGGCGATCATGGCGGCGGCGTATTCCCAGACAGGCGCGGCGCCGTCGGCGATGTGCTGGTTGCGCGCGATGACGCGGTCCGACGTGACGCCGTGTTTGCGCCAGGCGTGACCTTGCGTGCGCACGTTGAGGAGCATCGGTTGGAAGCGATCCATCGCGGCGGCGAACCGGGCCTCCGGCGTGGCGCGCGCCTCAAACTCGTCCCAGAGCGCGCGAAAATCTGCCGCCTGGTCGGGCGGGAGCAGCCCAAAGATGCGGTCGGCGGCGCGCGCTTCGCGTTCGTGCTGGTTGGCCATGCGCGCGGTGTCGTAGGCGAAGGTGTCGCCCGCATCGATCTCCACGAGATCGTGCAGGATCACCATTTTGAGGACGCGCAGCACGTCGAGGTTTGGGGTGTTGGCGTGCTCGGCGAGGACCAGCACGCAGAGGCAGAGATGCCACGAATGCTCGGCGTCGTTCTCGGCACGGCGGCTGCCGGTGACCACGGTTTGGCGGAAGATTTCCTTCAACTTGTCGACTTCGACGATGAACTCGACTTGGCGCGCGAGGCGCATGGCAGGCGTGAGCGGAGCGGTGTCGGGCATGGTCCAGACCGAAGCGGCAAACGCGGCCGCCGGCAACTGCCGAACTTGCCTCGGCTCCTGTCGTGGCCATGCTGCGCCCATGCAAAAAATCCTCTGCCTTGGACTCGGATTGGCGGTCGGCGGTTTGGAGGCGGCGCCTCTTGCATGGAACTACCCCGCAGCGGCGCGCGGCGATGTCACCGATGATTACCACGGCACGAAAGTCACCGATCCCTACCGCTGGCTCGAAGCGCTCGATGCGCCGGCCACGCGCACCTGGGTGGAGGAGCAAAATCGCCTGACCTTCGGCTTTCTCGAAAAGCTCCCGCAGCGCGCGTTTTTCCAAGCCCGTCTGACCAAGCTCTGGAACTACGCCCGCTACGGACTGCCGTTCAAGGAAGGCGGGCTCTATTTCTTCACCAAAAACAGCGGGCTCCAAAATCAGGCTGCGCTCTATGTGCAAACTTCGCTCACCGCGGAGCCGCGCCTGTTGCTCGATCCCAACACGCTCGCCGCCGACGGCACGGTGGCGTTGACCACCGCCGCGGTTTCGCCGGACGGACAGTGGCTGCTCTACGGCACGGCCGCCGCCGGTTCCGACTGGAACGAGCTTCGCGTGCGCAACATCGCCACCGGGCAGGACACCGCCGACCTCATCCAGTGGGTCAAGTTTTCCAACGCCGCCTGGACGCGCGACGGCAAGGGCTTTTTCTACTCGCGTTATCCGATGCCGACAACCGCGGCCGACACCGGCAAAACCTTCAGCGCGCTCGAACACCAGAAGCTCTACTACCACCGCCTCGGCTCCGCGCAGAGCGAGGATCGTCTGATCGCGGAAGTGCCTGCCGAGCCCAAATGGTTTGTGCGCGGCGAGGCGACAGAGGACGGGCGTTATCTCCTCGTCACGCTGTCGCGCGGCTCCTCGGCGGAAAACTTGCTGCGTTGCGTGGATCTCGGCGATCCGCTCGCGCCGAAACTGGACGCGCCGGTCGTGCCGCTCGTAGCGCAATGGGAGGCGGAATATCGCCTCGTGGGCAACGACGGCTCGCGGCTCCTCGTGTTGACCAATCTCGACGCACGGCGCCGTCGCATCATCGCCATCGACCTGCGCACGCCGGCGAAAGCCGACTGGAAAACCGTGGTGCCCGAGTCGGACGACACGATCGAGAGCGCCGGTGTGGTTGGCGGCAAAATCATCGTCAAGACGATGCACGATGCATCGAGCCGGCTCCTCGTCTATTCGTTCGCCGGAAAGTCTCTCGGCGCGGTCGAATTGCCCGGCATCGGCACGGTGGCCGCCATCAGCGGCAAAGCCGACGATGCGGAGCTGTTCTTCAACTTTACCTCGTTCACTTATCCGACGACCAATTTCCGCTACGATCTCAGCGTGGGCCGGCGCACGACGGTCCACGCGCCGCAGGTGGCGTTTGATCCCGCGGCCTATGAAACGACGCAGGTGTTTTTCACGTCGAAGGACGGCACGCGCGTGCCGATGTTCCTCACGCACCGGAAAGGCCTGAAACTCGACGGCACCGCGCCGGCGCTGTTGCACGGCTACGGCGGTTTCAATATTTCGCTGACGCCGGCGTTCAGCGTCCCGGTGCTCGCCTGGTTGGAGCAGGGCGGCGTGTACGCCGTGCCGAATCTGCGCGGCGGCGGCGAATACGGGAAAGCCTGGCACGAGTCGGGCACGAAGGAGCGAAAGCAAAACGTGTTCGACGACTTCATCGGCGCCGCCGAGTGGCTGATCGCGCACCGCTACACGGCGGCGCAAAAACTTGTACTGAGCGGCGGCAGCAACGGCGGCCTGCTTGTCGGCGCGGTGCTCAACCAGCGCCCGGATTTGTGCCGCGTGGCGTGGCCCGCGGTGGGCGTGATGGACATGCTGCGTTTCCACAAATTCACCGTCGGGTTTGCGTGGGCGAGCGATTACGGTTCGAGCGACGATCCCGCGGGTTTCAAGTACCTCGCGGCCTACTCGCCGTTGCACACGGTGAAGGCTGGCGCGCGTTATCCCGCCGTGCTGGTCACCACCGCGGATCACGACGACCGGGTGCATCCCGCGCATTCGTTCAAATACGCCGCGGCGATGCAGGCCGGCGTGTTCAACGGCGACGGCGCGTTGCCGGTGATGATCCGCATCGAGACGCGCGCCGGACATGGCGCCGGCAAGCCCACCTCGAAACTCATCGAGGAGAGCGCCGACAAGCTCGCTTTCGCCGCGCACTTCCTCGGGCTGACACCGGCCGCGCCGTAATTTATGCCGCGCACCAAGTGCAACGTGACGCGCGCGCGGAGGGCCAGCGGGCATCGCACTTCCGTTTTGCGTCGCCGCGGGATTGTGCTTCTGTGCGCCTGCCGATGATCGAAGTCCAACATCTCACCCGCGTTTTCCGCACCTACAAGAAGCAGCCCGGTTTTTGGGGCGGCGTGAAGGGGCTGTTCCGCCGGGAATTCGAGGAGACGGCTGCCGCCAACGACATTTCATTCTCCATCGGCGAAGGTGAGTTTGTGGGCTTCCTCGGGCCCAACGGCGCGGGCAAGACCACCACGCTCAAGATGCTTTCCGGGCTGATCTTTCCGACCTCCGGCTCGGCGCGCGTGGCGGGTTTCGATCCAACGAAGCGCGAGAACGCCTACCGCCGCCTCTTCGCCCTCGTGCTCGGCCAGAAAAACCAGCTCTGGTGGGATCTGCCCGCCATCGAATCGTTCCTGCTGCTCCGGCACATCTACGGACTGCCCGCCGACCAATATCAGCAGACGCTCGACGAGTTGCTCGATCTGCTCGGCGTACGCGAAAAACTCAACGTGCAGGTCCGCGAACTCTCGCTCGGCGAGCGCATGAAGATGGAGCTGATCGCGGCATTGCTGCACCGGCCGCGGGTGTTGTTCCTCGACGAGCCCACCATAGGCCTCGACGTCGTTTCGCAGAAAGCCGTCCGCCAGTTTCTACGCGACTACAACCGGCGCCATCGCGTGACCATTCTCCTCACGAGCCACTACATGGCCGACATCAAGGAGCTTTGCGAACGCGTCATCGTGATTCACAAGGGCCGCAAGATCCACGACGGCGGTCTCGACCGGCTCGAAGCCAGCGGCAGCCGGCGCAAGATCATCAAGTTTCGCCCGGAGACGATTCCGTTTCCCGCCTTGCCCGAGCTCGCCGCCGGCAAGGCCACCGCGACCGACGACGGCGGCTATGTGTTGCACGTGCCCAGCGACGAAGTCGTGGCCGTGTCGCAACGCATCCTCGCGGCCGGACCGGTCGCCGACATCACGATCGAAGACGTGCCGCTGGAAGACATCATCGCGGAGCTCTTCCAGGCGCAAAAATAGCGACTACGGCGTCAGCTCGGCCGGACGTTCGACCACGAAACGAAAGCCGACGTGCGCGCGCGATTCCTGGCGGGGCAGGGCGACGACCGTGGCCGATGCCGCGCTCGTGACCGCATCGAGAAAACTGCCGCCCGCGACGGGCGCGGTTTCGGCATGTGCGGTGGATGCGGGTTGCAGCCACTCGGCGAGATTGCCCAGCAGATCGTGAAACCCGTTGGCGTTGGCGGCGGAGCGGGCGCATTCGTGGCTGGCGCGGTCGGCGGTGCCGGTGTGCCACGCGGCCGTTTCCTTTGCGGTTAGCGCCGCCTGCCATTCCTCCAATGTCGGCAGGCGCACGGGCGTGCCCAGCAACCAACCGAGCCGGCGGCAAAATTCCTGCGTGTCACGCCAGCTCACCGAATCGACCGGGAATTCCGGGCCAACGTGGCGACTGGGCTGGGTGCTCATGATCTGGCGGTAGAGCGATTGGGGCACCTCTGACTTGCACATCAACAGACGCGGCTGGCCCGGCACAGAACGCAGCTGGCTGTAGACGCTGTCCTGCACTTCCGCCAGGTCGCTCCGGTGTAGTTCGAGGTAAGCGAGCTTCAGCTTTAACTCGGGATCGAGCCGGCGGCTTTCGGGAAAATCGGTGCTGGCTTGTTGGAGCGCGGCGGTGGCGGCGGCGATTTTCGCGCTGGCGGCGACACCCTGGCGGCGACGCAACAGCAGTGCGGCCTCGCCGTCGAGGCGTTGAGCCTGCAACACGCTTTCGGCGGAAGCGGCGGTCTGGCGCTTGGCTTCGAGTTCGGTGAGGCGCATGGGCGCGGCCTGTCGGCTGCGGGGCGCTTGAGTGATGAGCGCCCGTTGCAATTCCACCGCCCGGGCGTAGGCGGCCGTGGCGGCGGGCCAGTCGGAGGCTTTTTCCGCCACACTGCCGGCGTTTTCCTTATCGGCTACCGCAGCAGCCAGACCCGCGGCGATGGCGGAGTTCATCTCCTCCTCGATGCGCATGAGCGCCATGCGGTCGACAAAGGCGGAACCGGAAAATTCGCGATTGATCCGGGTTTGTATTTCCAACGCAGCGGCAAAACCGGTGCGCGCTTCGTCCCACTTTTGCGCCACGACGGCGGCGCGGGCCTTGAGCAACTCCTGCGTCATGGATTGGCGCAGCGGTTCGGCGACCAGCGACTCCACGCGCTGACTCAAACGCGACTCCCGGACGACGCTTTTGTAACGCGCCTCGATCGGGCTGGCGTTGAGATTGTGTTGAAGCTGGAGGGCTTCGCGCAGCTTGGTGCCGGCGGATTCGACTTTATTAGCCTTGAGCTCCTCCTCCGCGGCCTGCTCCAGGGCGGTGATGCGTGCGCGGATCTCGTCGGGAGTGGCGGATTGCTGGTTGGCGGCCTGCGCGGGTGCGGCGGGATCGACCGTTTGGACTGAGGAGGGCGGGCGGTTGTATTTGCGATCCCAGCGTACGGTAAACCAATAGACGCCGCCACCTACGGCACTAAGCGCCAATATCAAACCCGCCGCAGGTACCACGCGCTGGAGCGGATGGTTCTCGATCCATTTCAACATTCGGACAAGCGAGCCGGGATTGGCGGCCAATGGCAACGTATTCCTTCCGCGGGCGACGATCAGCTCGACAGCGTCGGGGGTTTTTGCGTCTCTGGCGCGTCGTGTTGGAACAACTCACCATCCTCGCGCCCGGCTTGCTGGGCGGTTCCGTGGCCCGTGCCGCCAAGGCGCGCGGTCTTGCCCGTCGCATCATGTTGTGGGCGCGCCGTCCGGAGACGCGCCTCCAGTTGCGGGCGCAGCCATGGTGCGATGCCGTCGCCGATACGCCGGAGGCGGCTGTGCGTGAGGCGACGCTCGTAGTGCTGGCGCCACCAGTCGACCGGTTGGCCGATCTGGCCCGGCAAATCGCGCCGCATCTGCCTGCCGGGGCCATTGTGACCGATGTGGGCAGTGTCAAAGGCGACATCGTGCGCCAGGGCCATGCGGCGTTGCGGGCCGGCACTCATTTTGTCGGCGCTCACCCGATGGCCGGCTCGGAAAAAAGCGGCTGGGAGCACAGCTCCGAGACATTGTTCGAGCGACGCGTGTGTTTTGTCACGCCACTCGCGGAGACAGCGGCCGCGGCGACCGAAACCGTGGTGCGCTTCTGGCACGATCTCGGCATGGAGGTGGTGACAACCGATCCCGACCGGCACGATGAAATCGTGGCGCACATCAGCCATCTGCCGCAGGTGTTGGCGTCGACGCTGTGCGCGTTTTTGGCCGGCAAGGACCCCGCGTGGCGCAATTTCGCGGGCGGCGGGCTGCGCGACACCACACGGATCGCGGGCGGCGATCCGGTCATGTGGCGGGCGATTCTCGAACACAACCGCGAGGAGATCCTGCGCGCGCTGCGGCAATATCAGGACGAGTTGCAGGCCTTCCAGTCGGCGCTGGCCAATCGCGAATTTCTCGAACTCGCCGCGCGCCTCGAACGCGGCAAGGCGTATCGCGACCAGTTTCGCCCGCCGGTTTGAGGCGGGCGTTGGTTCAAAGCGGGCTTACGGTACGGCGTAAACTTCCACGAGTGCGACGCCGGTCGTGCCGCCGACGCCGCTGACCTGCGCCGTGTAGGTGCCGGGATCGAGCTGCACGAGGAGAGCGGCGTCCTTGCTGGTCGCCGACGGCAGCGCGAACGCGCCGACTTCGGTGGCGGCGTTGATCAGTGCGGTGGTGCCACCCCAGTCGTCGTTGCTTTGGACCAGCGTGTTGTCGCGGTAAAGTTCGAGCTTGGGGTTGGCGAGTGCGCCGGGTACGCCGATGCCGGTGAGCGTCGGGCCGACGCCGCGTATGAGCACGTTGAGTTTGGTGTCCCCGCTGATCACGAAGCCAGCGATCAGAATCTGTCCGCCGACGCCCACCGAGGCGCGGGCGGAGACGTTGATCAAGCGGAGCGCAGGCAGGGCGGTGCTTGTGTCCGCGTCGTAGACCTCAGCGAGCGCGACGCCGGCGCCGTTGGCGCCGTCGGTGATTTGCATGGTGTAGCTTTGCGCCGAGAGCGATTGCACCAGCGCCGCGTCCTTGCTGGACGAGCTCAGCGGGAATGCTCCCAGCCGGGTGAACGTGTCCTGCAAACTCGCGGCGCCACCCCAGTCGTCGTTGGTGGCGACAATTTGTTGCGCACTGTTGAGCAGTGCGAGGCGCGGATTGGTGATCGCGTCGGTGACGCCATAGGGCGCGAGGCCCGGGCCGACGCCGCGCAATAGGATGGAGCGATCCGCGCCGGTGCCGCCGATCACGAAGCCTGCGATCAGCGTCTGGCTGCTGGTGCCAGCGGCGGCGCGCACGGAGAGATTGGTCAACCTGCCCGCTTGTCCGGCCTGCACG
Source organism: Opitutia bacterium (assembly GCA_016217595.1). Classification (GTDB taxonomy): domain Bacteria; phylum Verrucomicrobiota; class Verrucomicrobiia; order Opitutales; family Opitutaceae; genus MWDT01. The sequence goes on from JACRHS010000009.1 coordinate 15,693, forward strand.
GTGACGGTGGCGGCCGAGCTGGTGGTCGTGCCCAACGGGCCGGTCAATGCCACGGTATAGACGCCCGCGGTGGAGGCGGTGACCGGGTTGATCGTGAGCGTCGCGCCCGTCGCTCCGGCGATCGCTGCGCCGTCCTTGTACCATTGGTAACCTGTCACGGTACCGCTGGCGGTGACTTGCAACGTGAGAGTGCCGCCGAGGAGCGCGGTCTGGCTCTGTGGTTGGGCGGTGATGACGGGGGTGCCGGAGCTGGCCTGCGCGGTGCGGGCGGCGTTTTGTCGGCCCATGGGCCAGACCGAGGCGGCCGCGCTGCCGTCGAGCGCAAAAGCGTAGAGCTTGGCGTCGCTGCTGCCGAAATAGAGCCGGCCGTCGGCGATGATGGGCGAGGAACGAATCGCCATCGCGGTGGCGTAGGTGCGTCGCGCGGTGCCGCTGGCAGTGATCGCATACATTTTCCCACCGAGGTCGCCCACGTAGATTGTGCCGTCTGCAGCGACGGCGGGGGTGCAGGCGCGGATTTCATCGTCGGTGGGGAAACTCCAGCGTTCCTGTCCGTTGGCGGAGTTCAAGGCGTGGAGTTTGTGATCGTAACCGCCAAAATAGAGCGTGCCATCGACGCCGAGCACGGGTGAAGACGTGAGCTTGCTGCCGTCGGCGGTATTCCAACTCCAGAGCTGCGTGCCGTCGGCGCGCACGGCGTAGACATAGCCGTTGAGCGTGCCGAAATAGATCGTGCCGTCGGCGGCGAGCGCGGGCGAAGTGTAAACGTCGCCGTTGGCGGTGAAGGTCCATTTCTTTGTGCCGTCGGGTTTCAGCGCGTGGAAATTGCCGCTGGTGGAGCCGATGTAGATGGTGCCGTCGCTGGCGACCACGGGTGAGCCGTAGGTGGCGCCGCCCAAGGCAAAGGTCCACTTGCGCGTGGCCGCCGTGGCACCGTCGGTCAGCGCGTAGAGATTGGTGTCGTCGCGGACGTAAATGGTGCCGTCGGTGGCGATGGCAGGCGCGGCGGCGAGTGTGCTGGTGGTGGGGAACCGCCATTTGCGTACGCCAGTGTTGCCGTTGATCGCATGGAGGTAGCCGTCGTCGGCGCCGATGTAGACGGTGCCGTCGCTGCCGATGGCGGGTGTGGCGAGGTAGACGCCAGCACCGGCGGCGTATTTCCATTTCAAAGTGCCGTCGCGCTTGAGCTGGTAAACGTAGCGGTCAACTGAGCCGAAGCAGATGCTGCCGTCGCTGCCGACGGCCGGAGAGGACGTGACTTCGTCGCCGGTCGGGTACTGCCAGACGGAATCGTTGAGCGTGAGCTTGAAATTGCCGCCGGTCGCGCCGGTGTCATCGACCGCGAAATAGTAAGTCTGTCCGGCGGTGGCATCTATGGGCACGATGGAATCGCTGTTATACGGTGCGTTGAAGCTGGTGTAGGGAATGGAGTCGTTGTTCGACGCGACGAGGGTGAGGCTGGAAACCGCGGAGCCGGTGTACACGGATGCAACCGCATCGATCTCGGTGGCGAACACGGCGAGATGATAACGACCGGTGCCCGGCGCGACCCAGCGGTACCAAACGGAGTGCCCCTTGCCGGCGCTCGTATGCTTGGGCTCGCCGGTGTCGGCGGTGGCGTTGCGATTGGAGCCGGCGACGCTGAGGGTCGACCCGGTGAGCAGCGTCGCGGTGGTGAAAAGATCGTTGGCGGGCACGCTGCCGAGCTGGAGCGAAATCAGGCCGGTGGCGCCGCTTTTGCCTTCGACGGCGATCTGGTAAGTCGTGCCGGCGACCGAGGAGAAAACCACCCGGCTGGTGGTGAGGCTCGCGGAGGAGTCGTCGTTGGCGCTGACCAATTGCAGATTGCCCAATGCGCTGCCGGTGTAAACCGCCAGCAAGGTGTCGCAGCCGCTGCCGGCGGTATCCATCATGACGGTGCTGGTGGTGGGCGCAGTCCAGCTCCACCAAAGCGAGGCGCCGCCATCATTGCTGGTGATCGTGGGCTCGCCGCTTTCACGGGTGGCGCCGACATTGGAGGTGCGCACGCGTGATTTCTCGCCGCTGATGATATTCCGTTCCGAAAAATGGTCGTTGATGGGCCGGCTGTCCGTGCTGGCCAGCGCGGCGGCGAGATTGAGGCGGCCGCCAGTCTGCACCTTGCCGGTGAGACCGGGCAGCTTCGTGGTGGAACGCAGGAGGCGGTTGATCAGCTGGCGGTACGAGTCGGAAGGAAACCGCGCCTTGAGCAGCGCGAGTGCGCCGGTGACGTGCGGCGCGGCCATCGAGGTGCCGTCGAGTGAACCATACGCGGTGTCGGAGGAGTTGATCGTGGACAAGATGGCCGAGCCAGGCGCGGCGAGATCGACCAGACCCGCGCCGTAATTGGAATAGCTGGCCAGCGCATCGGTGCGTGTGGTGGCCGCGACCGCCACGATATTGTCGAGCGCGTAGCCCGCCGGATAGTCGTTGGTGATATCGCTGTTGGCGCCGTCGTTGCCGGCGGCGGCGACGAAGATGATGCCGGCGTCGCGGGCGCGTTTCAGGGCGTCGAATTCGGAATTGGAATAGGAGGAGGAGCCGTAGCTGCCGTTGATGATGGCGACATTGTGCGCGATGGCGTAATCGATGCAGGCCACCTCGGCGGAGGTGGTGCCGGTGCCGTCGGCGGCGAGGAACTTGAGCGCCATCAACTGCGTCTGCCAGGCGACGCCCGAGACGCCGAGGCCGTTGTTGCCGACGGCGCCGATGGTACCCGCGACGTGGGTACCGTGACCGGACGAGCTGTTATCGTTGGGATTGCCGCTGTTGGTCGAGCCCTGCGCGACGGTGGCGTTGATGCCGTGCAGATCGTTCACGTAGGAACCACTCGACGGGCTGGGGTTGGTCCAGAGATTGGCGGCGAGATCGGCGTGAGTTTGCCGGATGCCGGTGTCGATAATTCCGACGATCACGCCGGAAGCGCTGGAGAGTTGATCCCAGGCGGCGGCCGCACCGATGTCGGCGCCGATGGTGCCGCTGCTCTGGCCGGTGTTGTTCAACGCCCACTGTTCGCTGAAGCGGGTGTCGTTGGGCAGCGCCCGGGCGTAGAGGATGCGGTCGGGCTCGACGAATTCGTAGCGACCGGACGCGCGCAGGCGCTTGATCGCGGCGGCGGTGCTTTCGCCCGGATCAAACTCGAGGACACGCAGGCCGCGCACCCGGGGAAAACGGCGGCGCAGTTTCAATCCATCGCGCGCTTCGGCGTCGTCGAGCGCGTCGTCCGATTCTGCGGCGCGCGGCATGGCGAGTACGACGCCGTCGCGGTGTCCCTGGGCGAGCTCCTTGGCGGTGAGGCGCGGCGACTCGTCGGTCGGTACAGTCGAGCCCATGGCACGCAGGCCAAACAGGCAGAGCAGGGTGAGCAGGGCATGGCGGAACCGGCGCGCGGGCAGCATAAGTGAAGTGGGCTGCCGATGGGACGCGCGCTGTTCCGTTGTGTTCCGCGCCGCGCAAAATTTTTGCGAAAACAGTTACTACGACCAATTGGTTCGCCTCAAAGGCGTGCGGACAGACTCACTGCCGGCACGGCACCCCGGTGGTTGTGCGCCGTTCAGGGCGAGGCGGGCGCAGCGGGCGCGCCGCCATCCTGCTGGGCGAGAACCTGCGCGACCGTCTGGACAATTTGAGTGGCGTCCAGCGGTTTGGAGAGAATGCGGATGGCGCCCAGAGTCTTGGCCGCCGGGAGAAATACTTCTGCACCGAGCGCCGCGCCCGACATGGCGATGATCTTCGCCGAGGGATCAGCGCGCCGGATTTCGATGATGGTCTCGACGCCGTCTTTTTCGGGCATCATCAAATCGGTGAGCACCAGATCGGGGCGCGTCTCCATGTAAAGATTGACTCCGTGTTTGCCGTTGTCGGCCGTGACCACGACGTGACCGGCGCGTTGCAAACTGATCGCGATGGCTTTTCGCATCAGTGCCTCATCTTCGATCACGAGTATTCTTGCCATGGGAGATCTGCGCAGTGCGCGGGCGTAATAACATCCGGAGTGCCGCGCGTTTCAAGCACGGAAGCCGATTGGTGGTGCAAAAATGCCGGCTGGATTTTTGCGACGTTCTTCCGCACAAAACGTCTCCCCATTAAACTATGAAACACTCCCTTCGCTTATCCCTCGCGATATTGGGTTTTGGGCTGGCTGGCGTGGCGGCTTTTGCCGCTGCTGCTGCAACCGCCGGACTCGATCGCACGAAACTTCGTTCGCTGGACACAGCGATCAATCAAGCCATCGAGGAGGAAAAGCTCCCTGGCGCAGTGGTCTGGATCGAACATGCGGGCGCGATTTACCAAAAAGCCTACGGCAATCGCGCGCTCGTACCGGCGGTCGAGAAGATGACGGCTGACACCATTTTCGACGCCGCCTCGCTCACCAAGGTCGTCGCTGGCGCGCCAGCGCTGATGCTGCTGGTCGAGCGCGGCCAGGTGAAACTTGAAGCTACGGTGCAAACCTACATCCCGGAGTTCACCGGCGAAGGGCGCGAAAAAGTGACCGTGCGCCAGCTTCTGACGCACACCTCGGGCATCCTAGCTGACGTCGAGACGAAGACCGACTGGACCGGCAACGACACCGCCATCCGCAAGGCCTGCGCCGAAAAGTTGCGCGCCGAGCCGGGCACCGAGGTCCGCTATAGCGACGTGAATCTGTTTCTCTGCGGCGAGATCGTGCAACGCCTCAGCGGCCTGAAGTTGGATGCGTTTTGCCAGAAGGAATTTTATGGCCCGCTGAAGATGGTCGACACCGGCTTCCTGCCGCCGGCGGAAAAGCTCCCGCGCATCGCGCCCACGCAGATGACCGAGGGCAAGATGCTGCGCGGCGTGGTGCACGATCCGACCGCGCGCAAGATGGGCGGAGTCGCCGGACACGCGGGAATCTTTACCACGGCAGCCGATCTCGCCCGCTTTGCCCGCATGATGCTCAACCTGGGCGAGCTGGACGGCGTGCGCGTCTTCAAGCCCGAAACCGTCAAGCTCATGACCAGCGTGCAAACGCCGCCGGCCCTGCGCGCGCGCCGCGGTTTCGGCTGGGACATCGATTCGCCCTACAGCCGACCGCGCGGTGAGACGTTCCCGCTCGGCTCCTACGGGCACACCGGATTCACCGGCAACGCCTACTGGATCGATCCGTTCTCGAAGACGTTTTTCGTGTTCCTCTCCAACCGCGTGCATCCCGACGGCAAGGGCGATGTGCTGGAGTTGTACAAGACCGCGGGCACGGCTGCGGCCAGCGCGGTGCCTGATTTCGATTTTGGCTTCGTGCCTGACGCCTTGGCGCCGCAGATCGCCCAGCGCGGCAAACCCGAGAAGACCAAGATGGACGAGCTGCGCAGCGCAGTGCCTCCGGTGTTGAACGGCATCGATGTGCTGGCGCGCGATAATTTTGCGCTCTTGAAAGGGCTGCGCGTCGGCCTCGTCACCAATCCCTCGGGCCGCAACTACCAGCGTTATCCGACCATCGACCTGTTGCGCAATGCACCCGGCGTCGATCTCAAGTTGCTCTTCGGCCCCGAGCACGGCCTCTACGCGCTGCTCGACGAAGCGGTGGGCGACAGCGTGGATGAGCGCACGGGCCTGCCGATCTACAGCCTCTACGGCAAGCGCCAGGCGCCGCTGCCGGAGCACCTCAAGCAGATCGACGCTCTGGTGTTCGACATCCAGGACGTCGGCGCGCGCTTCTATACTTACACCAGCACGCTCGGCCTGTGCATGGAGGCCGCCTACAAGGCCGGCATCAAGTTTGTGCTGCTCGATCGCGTCAACCCGATCAACGGCGTACAGATCGACGGCCCGGTGCACACGATCAAGACCAGCTTCGTCGGCTATCATCCTGTGCCGGTTCGCACCGGCATGACGCAGGGTGAGCTGGCGCTCATGTACAAAGCGGAGCGCAAGTGGGACGGACTCGACCTCGCCATTGTGAAACTGGAGGGCTGGAAACGCGGCATGTGGTTCGACGAAACCGGGCAGCCCTGGATCAATCCTTCGCCGGCGATGCGCAACATGAACGCCGCCACGCTTTATACCGGCCTGTGCCTGATTGAGTCGTGCGAAATCTCGCTCGGACGCGGCACCGGCACGCCGTTCGAGATCGTGGGCGCGCCGTACATCCACGACCTGAAATTCGCCGAGGCGCTGAACAACGAGCGCATCCCCGGAGTGCGGTTCGTGCCGATCCGTTTCACGCCAACCGACTATGTGTTCAAAAACCAGTCTTGCGCTGGCGTGAGTGTCATCGTCACGGACCGGGATCATGCCCCGGTGTGCGAGATCGGCATCGCGATGGCGAAGATCCTCAACCGCTGGTACCCCGAGCATTTCACGGTGAGCAAGATGAACCGCCTCCTTGGCGACGCCGCCACGCTGGAAGCGATCAAGGCCGACAAATCGCTCGCCGAGATCCGCCAGCTCTGGAGCGCCAATCAGGAGACCTTCAAAGCGCGTCGCGAAAAGTATCTCATCTATAAGTGAGCAACTGAATTTCCCGCGTCGCCGATCTGCAGTGGATCGGCGACGCAAATGAGTCGGCGTATATCGTTTCGCGAAAGCGCACGTTCCGCATGGGCCTATTTTTAGATGGGCCCAATTGGGCGGGGCGCTTGCGCAGAAAATAGGATTCCATTGGGAGACGTGACTTCTAGCTTAGCGGCATGCCTCCTGACATCCCTTGCGGTTTTGCTGTTACAAAGTTGCTGCGTGCAGCCGACTATTCTTCGCGGGTATCGCGTTTAGGGCTGTTGTTGCTTGGCATGGTCTTCATATCGCTGAGCGTGGCTTTGCACGCAGCTAATGACTTCGCCACGCTTTATGCGTTTTCTACACCAGGTCGGGCGGCGGTGGGCCGGCTGGTACAAGGCGGAGACGGCGCACTTTATGGCGTGCTCAGTGCCGATGGCGGCAGCTCAGGCGGACTCGGTCTCGTCTACAAAGTCAATCGCGACGGCACCGGTTTCACCATCCTGAAGCAATTTACCGGAGAGAACGGCGACGGTGCGTTGCCGTACAGTGGTCTGACACTCGGTGCCGACGGCTTGCTCTACGGCACGACACGACATGGTGGCGATATGTCAGCATCACAGGATCCCGCTTATTCCCTGGGACGTGGCATCATCTTTAGGATGAACCTGGATGGGTCCGGCTATACGATTTTGAAAAAATTTGCGGGCAGTCCCAATGAAGGAGCGTTGCCGGTCGGAAAGTTGTTACAGGGCAGCGATGGCGCTCTCTACGGCACCACAGAGACCGGCGGTCGGCTACAAGGCGGCACGGTATTCAAAATCAACCGCGACGGCACGGGGTTCGCGGTGCTGCGTTCGTTGGATTACAGCTCGGAAGGTTCGCAACCTTGGTCGGGCGTGATCGAAGGCGGCGATGGCGTCTTGTACGGCACGACGATCAGCGGAAGCTCCGGCTACGCCGGCACGGTATTCAAGCTCAACCGCGATGGCACAGGCTTTGCGATTCTCAAAAGTTTTTCCGATCAAATCGGCACACGGGCGAGTGGCGAATTGTGCCTGGGCAGTGATGGCGTGCTGTATGGCACGTGCCAGCTCGGCGGCCCTTCTGGTTTCTCCCAAGGCACCATCGTGCAGGGGCGCGGCACCGTGTTTAAGATCAACCGCGACGGCACGGATTTCGCGGTTTTGAAAAACTTCACCGGACAGGACGGCGCACACTATCCACAGGGCGGGCTGACGCTCGCTCGCGACGGATACTTCTATGGCACGACGGCCGGCAGCGCGCCCACCCCTGGCGGCAATACATCGGGCACTATTTTCAAAATCAGCGCCGACGGCTCCGTTTTCAACGTGGTCAAAGTGTTCACCGGGTCGGACGGCGACGGCAATACGCCAGACACCGGTCTTACGCCGGCCAATGACGGATTGCTTTACGGCACGACTAAATATGGCGGGAATCCGGCGAGCGGAAGCCCCAATTGCGGCGTGGTTTATGTGCTGACGCCAGGGCCTGCGTTTACGCCAACGCCATCCAGTCGTCTCATCAATCTGTCGGTGCGCTCCGGCGCCGGTACCGGCAATGACACGCTGATCGTCGGCTTCGTTCTGGCCGATGCCAACGGCAAGCAACTCCTGATGCGCGGCGTCGGTCCGACTTTGGCCAGCTATGGCGTGACCGGCGCGCTGACCGACCCGGTGCTTTCGCTGTGGTCGGGCGACACCACGCTGACAACCAACGACGACTGGGGCTCGGCCCAGAACAGCGCGCAAATCTCCGCGTTGGCTGACCAACTAAAGACGTTCGGTCTGCCCAATGGCAGTCGCGACTCTGCTTTGTTACCCTCTCTGTCCAGTGGTGTTTATACCGCCAGAGTGGAAGGCAAGGCGGGGGCTACGGGATTAACGTTGGTCGAGGTTTATGACGCTAGCTCGGGCGGTACGGCTCGGCTCATCAATATTTCGGCACGCACAAAGGTAGGCACAGACGATCAGATTTTGGTGTCGGGCTTTGTCATTGCCGGCGCGGAGTCTCGCCAGGTTTTGATCCGCGGCATCGGGCCAACACTGGCCAATTACGGCGTGGGCGGCGTGCTGGCTGATCCCCATCTGGCGCTTTACTGGCAGGCGACGAGTACGCTGGTGATGCAAAACGATAATTGGAGCATGGGCTCCAACGCGGCGCTCATCGCGCAGACCGCGGAGAAAATCGGTGCCTTGCCGCTAATAACCGGAACAAAGGACGCCGCGCTGCTGGCCACGTTGCCCCCCGGAGCGTACTCCGCGCAGGTTTCTGGTGTCGGTGGCACGACCGGCGTGGCGCTGGTGGAAGTTTATGAAGCGAGCTACGACACGTCCGGCGATCCGCGCGTGACCATCGGCGCCAACAGCGGCACCGGTCAGGGCTCGGTGACGATTTTCCCGTCGCTCGCGGCGTATCCCGTGGGCGCAGTGATTACGATTACCGCGACGCCAGCGTCCGGTTCGATTTTTGCCGGCTGGGTGGGCGACGCTTCCGGCACGACCAATCCGCTCCAATATACCGTAAGCAAGAACACGACTATCTCGGCGAGCTTCGCACCCAACACCCCCAACACATACGTGCTCGCGATGAACAAGAGCGGCACCGGCAGCGGCACGATCAGCGCCAACCCTGCCGGTCCGACCTACACGGAGGGCACGGTAGTGACGCTCACCGCGACAGCGGCGTCAGGCTCGACGTTCGCGGGCTGGTCGGGCGATGGCACGGGCAGCACCACGCGGCAGGTGACGATGGATGGCAACAAGAGCGTGACGGCGACATTCAACATCATCCCCACGACGACCTACACGTTGACGACGACTACGGCGGGCACAGGCAGTGGCACTGTCAGTGCGAATCCTGCCGGTCCGACCTACGCGGAGGGTACGGTGGTGACGCTGACCGCAACCGCCGCGTCGGGCTCGACATTCGCCGGCTGGTCGGGTGACGGCACAGGCAGCACCACGCGGCTGGTGACCATGGACGGCAACAAAAGCGTGACGGCTACGTTCAATATCATCCCAGCGACGACCTACACGTTGACGACGACTACCGCGGGCACAGGCAGCGGCACCGTCAGCGCGAATCCTGCCGGCCCGACCTACACGGCGGGCACGGTGGTGACGCTCACTGCGACAGCGTCGTCGGGCTCGACCTTTGCGGGTTGGTCGGGTGCGGCGAGTGGCACGGCCGCCACGGCGCAGGTTACCATGACGGGGAATATTTCGGTCACGGCGACTTTCACCGCAAATACCACCGGCAACGGCGCGTCCTCGACGTTGCGGGTTTATCCGGGGCAAACGATCTCGGGCAGCTATGATCCTTACAAAGGGAACAGCGTGGTAAATGGCGGCACACTATTTGCCGATGGCGGACAACCCTTCGGGGGATATACGTGGTCGATATCAAGTCTTTCGGCTTTGCCAGCTGGCGTATCGCTCGCGCCCAATGGTATCCTTTCTCATAGTGGTGGAGCGGTGCTTGCCGGGAGCTACACCTTCAATGTGACGGTATCCGATGGTGTGCGCACGGCCACGGGCAATATCACTTGCACCATCAGCACGGAGAGTACGGCGCCGGTGAACGGCATACCCGGTGTGCAGGGCGTCGCGGCCTTTTCGCAACTGCTCGTGCCCTCGTTTGCGTTGGTCGGCGGACGCACGGGTTGGAATTACGGGTCGAGTGTTTTTGCCACGGTGGGCACAGGCACGGTGGTGACATCACCGCTGCCATTGAGTTGGTCGATGGCTGCCGGCAGCAGTCTCCCGCCGGGACTCACGCTCGATGCGGCGCGCGGTGTCATCTACGGCGTGCCCACCACGGCCGGCACCTACACCTTCAAAGTCGTGGTGAAGTCGACCTCGGGCGAAGTGGCCATCGGCTCGCCGACGTACAGCATCAAGATCGATCCGTGAGCGACGCGCAGGGTGGAGGCTCAGGCGTAATATTCCTGCCGGGCCTTCACCTGCACGATGCGTTGTTCGGGTAGAATGAGCGCGGTGAGCCGGCCTCCGAGCACGCACCCGGTGTCGAGGCAAACCGACCATTTGCGCCGCACAATCCGCGGATTGGGCGTGTGTCCGTAAACGACAAACGGCGGTCCGCGCCAGGTCTTCGCCCACGGCGTTCCCCGCGGACAATCCGCGCGCTTGTGCGGCGCGCCATCGCGGTCGAGTACTTGGATGCGAGTGACGATCTCTGCGGGTTGCCTACGCCAGGACTTCGTGGGCACAAAGCCGCCGTGGACAAAGACAGTTTGTAGTTCCCGGCAATAGTAGGTGAGACGCATCGCTGCCAGGTAGGCCCAATCGGAGCGGCGCAGTTGGCGGTGGGTCTGCTCATCCTGTTCCTTGAGATAGGCGCGATTGCCGGTCTTGCGATAGTTGAGCAGTCGAAGTTCGTGGTTGCCGAGCAGTGCGATGGCGCGGTGACGGCGGGCGAGATCGATCACCCGGCGGCTGTCGGGACCGCGATTGACCAGATCGCCGAGCAATATGAGGCGGTCATGTTTTCCGAGATCGAGGCGCGCGAGCAGCTCGGCAAATTCTTCATGACAGCCGTGGATGTCGCCGATGGCGATGAGTCGACCCTTCATACCGGGGCCGTGCGGACAGCCGATTTCATGCGTACGGGCGGGAAATTGGCTAGCGTCGGACGCCGCGACAAGTAAACAAACCGGGATGGAGTTGAACCTGCAGTCACTCGCCACCGTTTGTTTTGTCACCGGTCAGCCGTTTGCCGATGGCCAGCGCGTGGCCAGTTTTCTCGTGCGCGATCCCAAGACCCCCGAGATTTTCCGCTATGATTTGTTGGAGTCCGCGGTGGCCGAGTTTGTGACGCCGGGACCGATTGTGTGTCGTTGGGTGCAAGTGTTCAAACCGCGTCGCGCGGGCGAGAATCCGGACCGGGCGCTGAAGCTCACCGCGGAAAATCTTTTCATCACGCTGGCCGATCCGGCCAACGAACCAACGCCCGAGAACACCCGGCTCTTGCAGTTCCTGGCCTTGATGCTGGAGCGGAAGCGTATTCTGCGGCCGCGCGGCATCAGTGCCAATGGAGAGAGCACCGTGTACGAGCACATGCGGCTCAAACAGCACTTCTCGGTGCCGGTAGGCGAGCTCACGCCGGAGTTTTTCGTGCAAGTGCAGGAGCAGCTCAGCGTGCTGGTGGGCGTGGGGAAACCCAAGGCGGCACCGACAGCAGAGACACCTGTGGCGCCGGTATCGTCCGAGGGCGCAGAGGTCGCGGCAAAACCTGCGGAGAACACTGCTCCTCCGGCGGCGACGCCATAAAAGAGCCAACGCAGGTCAACCGCTATCCGGCAGCGCGGCGGCAAATTGCCGGCGCCAGCGATCCGGAGACACACCGAAGGCCTGCTTGAAGGCCGTCGAGAGGTGAAACCCGGAACTGAAGCCGAGGCGGCCGGCGAGCTCGTCGAGTGTGGCATCGCTGGAGGCCAGTTGCCGGCGGGCGTGCAGCAGACGCAGGTGCAGCATGTATTGCCACGGGGCAAATCCCGTATGCGCCTTGAAGGCGCGACGGAAATGCGAATAGGCCACGCCAAACTGTTTGGCGAGATCGCGCACGCTCACTTGCATTGCGAGATGGTCGGCGAGGTATTGCTCGGCTTCCGCGATGACCCGCCCCATGCGGTCGAGTTTGGGCCGGGCACGCGCGGCGTCCCGCCATGCGGCCAGCACGCTCATCGCCCGCGCCGCCAGTTCGGCATCGAATCCGGGATGCGTCTGGCGAATGCGCGCGTGCACCGCTTCGAGGGCGGCATCGAGGCCGGCGGTGAGCGCGTGGCGGCGGATGCAAGCGGTGGCGGTGAGCACATGAGCGCGGCGCAGACTCTCCACCACCGGGCCCTGAATTTCGATCCAGCTTTCCTCCCAGCCGGTCTCCGGATCGGGGCGATAACGATGCCAGACTTTGGGCAACAGCAGGAAGGCGGTGCCGGCGGTGACGGCACGCCGGCCGGTGGCTTTGGTTTCGAACCAGCCTTTCCCGGCGGTGATCAAAATGATTTGCACGGCTTCCAAAACCCGGCCGCGCTCCCAATCAAATTGATGATCGGTCGGGTGGCGCGGCGGCGGGTATATAGAATGCGGCGCGATGCGGGTGCACCCGGCGGCCGTGACCCCGAGCCCCCAGCGGACGCAGTCGGGCGAAACGGGGAAGTAGCGAAAATAGTCGGCAGAATTGCGGGGCATTTTCTGTATGAAAATGATCATTGAGGAGATTCCGCCCGCGACGTCGAATTCATATCCTGTTCGCGGTAGTCTTGCCGGGCGTCCGTCCTTATCGGTGAGCAGATAAGCGGGCCTCGCGGGGCTGCCATTCCTCTTCAACTCAAACACCCACGACATGAATTCTACTCCGCTTCGCCTTGGACTCTTCGGAATCGGCCTGGACGCCTACTGGCCGCAATTTGCCGGATTGAAAACCCGCTTGGAAGGCTACGTTGGGCGTGTGGCAGAGAAACTGGCCCGTCCCGGAGTCGAGATCGTCAACGTCGGTCTCGTCGACAATCCGGATTGCGCGCGGGAGGCTGGCGCCGAGTTTCGGCGGCAGGATGTGGATTTGATTTTCCTCTACGTCACCACGTATGCCTTGTCGTCGACCGTGCTGCCGGTGGTCATGCGCGCCAAGGTTCCGGTGATCGTGCTCAATCTCACGCCCGAGGCGGCGCTCGACTACGCGCAATTCAACGCCCTCGGCGACCGGACGAAGATGACGGGCGAGTGGCTGGCGCATTGCGCGGCCTGTCCGGTGCCGGAGATTGCCAACGTGTTTAAGCGCGCCGGCGTGCGCTTCCATCAGGTGACCGGCGTGCTCGACGACGATCCGATCTGCTGGCGCGAAGTCGACGCGTGGGTTGAAGCGGCCCGCGTCGCCGCCGGCATGCAGCAGAACCGCCTCGGTCTGATGGGTCATTACTACGGCGGCATGCTCGACATCTACTCCGATGTCACCTTGCAGTGCGCGACCTTCGGCACGCATGTAGAAATTTTGGAGGTAGACGAACTGGCCGCACTGCGCCGC
>JACRHS010000010.1 GCA_016217595.1 Opitutia bacterium
TCCGCGCCTGTTTCTGACTGCGGCGCAGGAGAAGACGTTGCAACAGCGACTCGCCACCGAGCCGGTCCTGAAAACCATGCGCGACCAATTGATCGCGGAGGCCCAACGTACTCTGAAAACCAAACCGGTGGAGCGCACGCTCATCGGCCGCCGGCTGCTCGAAAAATCCCGCACGTGCCTCTCGCGCGTCGCCCACCTCGCCATGGCGTGGCGGCTGACCGGCGACGCGCATTACCTGGAACGCGCCCGGGCCGAGTTGCTCGCGGTGGTGGCGTTCACCGACTGGAATCCCAAACACTTCCTCGACGTCGCCGAGATGACCGCCGCAGTGGCGATCGGCTACGATTGGTTTTACCCGGCGCTCGACGCCGAAACGCGCCAGACTCTGCGCACCGCCCTCGTTGAAAAGGGGCTCAAGCCCGGCCTCGTCAGCAATTCCTGGAGCCGCGGCACCAACAACTGGAACCAAGTCTGCAACGCCGGCCTGACGCTCGGCGCGCTCGCCGTGTACGAGGACGAGCCCGCCCTCGCCGGCAAAATCGTCGCGCAAGCCGTCCGCACGGTGCCGCTCTCGATGGCCGAGTTTGCCCCCGATGGCGCGTACCCGGAAGGTCCCGGCTACTGGGGTTACGGCACGTCATTCAACGTGCTCCTGATCGCCGCGCTGGAGTCCACGCTCGGCACCGATTTCGGTCTCGCCGCGCAACCCGGTTTCCTGGCCACGGCGGATTATTTTCTGCACGTCGCCGGACCCACCGGACTCTATTTCAACTACTCCGACTGCGGTACGCGTAGCGGCATGGCTCCCGCGATGGCGTGGTTCGCCGCCCGGCGCCACGCGCCCTATCTGCTCTGGACCGAGTTCGCCAAATTGCAGGAAAACTCGAACGGCGGTGGCCGGGGCCCCGATCGCTTGTTCCCGCTGATGCTGCTGTGGCAGCCGGCCCTGCCGGCCAATCCGCCGACCCCGCCCGCGCTTTCATGGACGGGGCGCGGCCACACGCCGGTCGCGCTGCACCGGAGCAGCTGGGAGCCGACCGCCACGTTCATCGCACTGAAAGGTGGCACGCCCGCCGCCAGCCACGCGCACATGGACATCGGCGGTTTCGTGATGGATGCCGACGGCGTGCGTTGGGCCGAAGACCTCGGGATGCAGGATTACACTTCGCTCGAAGCGAAGGGCATCGATCTGTGGGGCAGAAAACAAAATTCCGCCCGCTGGAAAGTTTTCCGCCTCGGCCAGCTCAGCCACAACATTCTGGTCGTCGACGGCCAGCAACAACTCCTCGCCGGCAAGGCCGAGATCGTCACCGCGCGGGCCGGACGCACCGTCATCGATTCCACGACAGTGTACGCCGGCCAGCTCGCGCAGGCCCGCCGCGGTGCGGAGCTGCGCGCCGACCGCACGGTGGTCTTGCAAGATGAGATCGCCGCGCCCGGCGATAAAACCGTCATCGTGCGCTGGGGCATGGTGACCAGCGCCGAGGTCAAACTCGCCGCCGATGGGCAGGCGTTGCTCACCAAGGCAGGCAAGCAACTGACCTTCCGCGTGCTCGCCCCCGCCGGCGCCGAGCTGAAAATTTACCCGACGGATCCGCCGCCGGCCGACACCGACGCGCGCAATCCCGGCACGCGCATGCTCGGCTTCGAAGTCAAGGTTCCCGCCGGCGCGAGCCAGCGGATCGCCGTGCAACTCGTGCCCGGTTCCGCGTCCGCCAGCCCCGCCGAGCTGCGCGCGCTGAGCGAGTGGTAAACGAACTCTGCGTCGCCCGCTACGGCGTCACACCAACGCCAGCACCGCGCTGAGCGACAGCACCGAGAGCGCCGTGCTCAACACGACGCTGCTCGCCGCGAGCGCTTCGTCGCCCCCGAGTTTGCCCGCGAGCGTGAACGACGCCGCGGCGGTGGGGCACGCGAGAAACAGCAGCGCGATGCGCGTCTCGTCCGGCGAGAGTCCGGCCCAGCGACAAATCGGCCAGGCGACCAGCGGCAGCACGGCGATCTTGAGCGCCGACGCCAGCACCGCCGCGGTGCGTTTGCCGCGCAGCGGCGTCACCATCAGCGTGCCGCCGATGCACAGCAGCGCGAGCGGCAACGCCATCTGGCCGACAATGCCGACCGATTGCGCCAACCAGCCCGGCAGCCGCAGCCCCACGCCCGCACACGCCACCGCGACGCCGGTGGCGAGCAGCAGCGGATTGGTCGCCAGCTGCCAGCCGATGGAGCGCAGCACCGCCGCGCGCGTGGTCCCGCGCCCGACGAGCAGGAGCAGCACGCCGAGCGTGTTGGTGATGACGACCAGCGGCGCCATCGCGATCAAGGCGACTTGGTGCAGCGTCTCCGTGTTGGGACCGCCGTGGGCCACCAACGCGAGCGACACCACTGGCAGGCCAACGAAGGCCAGATTGCCGCGAATGGCCGCGTGGAGAAATGTGCCGATGGACTCGGGCCCGAGGCCGCGAACGCGCGCCACGCCATAACCGAGCGCGAGCGTTACCAGCGTCGCCGCCGCCATCACGCCGAAGACCAGCGCCGCCCGCCCGCCGCCAAACGCCACGCCCGCGAGACTGGAAAACAGATACGCCGGCAGCCCGACAAAATAGGTGAGCCGGTTCAGCTCAGCAATCAGCGGCGCCGACAAAAACCGGAAACGCGCGAGCAGAATGCCGAGCAAGATGACGGCAAAAACCGGGAGGACGATGGTGAGAACGTGCATCGGAGCGACGAAGCGCACCGCAAACTGAGCCAACTTCCCCCGCAAAACCAATCGTCAAATGCAGGGACGGAGGGTGACCGTCGCATCTGGCGTCATTTTCCAAAACGCCCCGCACCACAGGGAAAGTCTTGCCCTGCATAAGGTCGCATGGAAGCTCCCGCGAGCCACCATGCCCCGTCCTGCCCTCGCGTTTCTCCTCGCCGCCATCGTCATCGCGCTCACCGGCTGCATATCTCGACCGGTGCGCAACCACAGCCCGGCTTATCGGCGCGTCGATTCCACCGCTCCGGAATACCGCGCGGCCGTGGACCGCGAGTTCGAAGCTGAAAAAGCGAAAGGCAAAACCGACTCCGCGGCGGATTTGATCGCCGAAATGCGCGTCTACGAGCAATTCACCAGCTCCGAAAAAAAACGCCGCACCAGTGGCGTCGCGCCGCTCGTCGCTGCACTGGAGGCGTTCGACCGTCCGCGCGGCTGTTGGGCCTACACGGTCACCACCACCACAAGCACCAACGGAAAGGTGGTCGAAGAGGTGGAACGCTACGATCCGTTTCAACCCGAAGCGCGCCTCTGGACCTTGGTGAGCCGCAATGGTCGCGCGCCCGACGAGGATGACCAACGCAGCTACCGCCGCGAAAAACTGCGCGAATGGAATCAATCTCAGGCCCGCCTCACCGAGGCCACCCGTAAACGCGCCAGTGTCGCCGCCAAGGAAGCGCTGAATAACGATTTCAAAATCGTCGATACAGAGGACGCCACGCGCACCACGTTCCAATTTGCCGACGAGAAATCCGCGGACCCGAAAGACAAAGAGCCGGGCTTCCGTCGCACCTACGTGGTCGATAACGCCAGCGGCGCGATCCTCCGGCACACCTATACTGTCATTCCCGGTTCGATTGGCGAGCTAGCTACCGTGTACTACGACGACCGCACAACCGATTACGTGATCCTTGACCCCGCTTTGCCGCCGTTTCCGTCAAAAGTATGGCGACGCTTTCACCGGCGAATTCTGCTGAGCGACAGCGGCGAGATCGAGTTTACGAAGGTTTTTTCGGATTATCGCCGCGTGAAGTGTTACGACGACCGCTTCGAGGTCCGCGTTGGCATCCCCAGCCCGACCGACCGGTAGCCCTGCGTGGCCCACGAAACGTGAGCGTCTCATCAAAGCGAGATATGCGACGCCCCAGCGCCCCCCAGCCTCAGCGCAACCACTGTTCGAACTTCACCGCATCTTCGGGCGTGTCGACGCCGATGGTCGGATCTTCGGTGAAGCCCACCGCGATGTCGTAGCCATTTTCCAGCACGCGCAGCTGTTCCAGTTTTTCGATCTGTTCCAACCGGCCAACCGGCAATTGCGCGAAGCGCTCGATCAGATCCGCCTTGTAGGCGTAGAGCCCGAGGTGCCGGTAGCACGGGTTGGCCGCCACCCAGGCGTCGTCCACCGCACCGGCGCGGTCGCGCGCGAACGGCATCGGGGAACGCGAAAAATAGAGCGCGCGGCCGTCGTTGCGCACCGTGACTTTGACCTGATTCGGATTGGCAAAATCAGCGGCGGCTTTGAACGGAGTCGCCAGCGTAGCCATCGCCACCGGGCCGGCGATGAGCTCGGCCAGCCGGCGGATTTGCGCGCCGGAGACGAGCGGTTCGTCGGCCTGCACGTTGACGACGAAATCGGCGCGCACCGTGCGGTTGGCCTCGGCCAGGCGGTCGGTGCCGCTCTGGTGCGTGGTCGCGGTGAGGATGGTGCGGAAGCCCGCAGCGGCCAACGGCGCGCGCAATAATTCGTGGTCGACGGCGAACCAAAGCGGAAATTCCGGCGCTTCGGCGGCGATCCGCCGGGCCACCCAGAGGACCAGCGGGCAGCCGCGGATCGGGTGCAAGAGCTTGCGGGGAAAGCGGGTGGATTCGAGGCGGCAGGGCACAATGATGGCGGTCGCAGGCATGGGGGCGAAATTGTACTGCCGGTTTTTGGGTTGCAAGCCGCGCGCTCCCTTCGGACTTTACCGACCTCTCCCACCTGAATGGACAAGACCGAAACCGCTTCCGCCGCCGGCCAACAGCTCAGCAAAGAGCTGGTGGTTCAAAATAAAATGGGCATCCATGCCCGGCCTGCGGCTATGATCGTACGCATCACCAACCGCTATAAAGCCGATGTGTTCGTCGAAAAGGATGAGGAGCAGGTCAACGGCAAGAGCATCATGGGTCTCATGATGTTGGCCGCCGGCAAGGGCTCGAAAGTAAAGTTTCTCGTCTCCGGCGCCGATGCCGCGCAGATGATCGCGGATCTGGAAGCACTGTTCGCCCGCAAGTTCGACGAAGCCTGAGTCAGGTTCGGTTCGGCAGAAACGCCCTGTGGGCGGTCTCGACTTTTCCCACAAGTGGCAGACTAGCGGGTGGTAATATTACCACTCCGGAGAACCTCATATCGAGCCGATAGAGGGGAGGACGCACCATGCCTCGTTCGCTCTCATCCATCGTCTACAGCCAACCCTTGTACCCATCCACCCCATGAGTCACTGGACCATCGGAAATCGCATCTCTGCCGGCTTCGCCACCGTCGTGTTCACCACCGCTTTTCTGGGCGGTCTCTGTCTCTATCTGCTCACCCAAATTGATCGGCGGGCGCACGATGTCGTCCGGAATCAATTACCCGGGATCGTTTACAGCACCCAGCTCGAGTCGTTTAACCGCGCCAATTACGCCGCGACCCAGCGCCATATCCTCGCCACCACGCCCGCGGCCCGCGCCGAGATCGAGGCCCGGATGAAGGCCACGACCGAGGAGATGACCAAAGTCTACGCCACCTACGAAGCGCTCATCAACGCCGACGCCGAACGCAAACTTTTCGCCGCCACCCAGGCGGCCCGATCCAAGTACGCCGAGACGCGCAAACGCCTTCTCGCCTTGAGCACCGCCGGCAAAACCGAGCAAGCCGTCGCGCTGCTCGATCAAGAGCTCAATCCAGTCTACGATAACTACGTCGCCAGCATCCATGCACTGGTCTCCTACAACGAGAAGCTCGCCGAGGCTTCGGGCACCGCGATCGAGCAAAGCATCCGCAACGCCCGCCTGCTCCTCATCACCGGCCTCAGCCTCGCCGCCGTGCTGGGCCTCTTCATCTCCATTTTGATCACCCGCCGGGTTTCCCGCATCCTCCGGCGCATCGCCAGCAATCTGGGCGAAAGCTCGGTGCAACTCGCCAATGCCTCCCAACAAGTCTCCACCTCCAGCCAGTCGCTCGCCGAAGATGCCAGCAGCCAGGCGGCCTCGTTGGAGGAGTCCAGCGCGTCGCTCGAAGAGATGTCGAGCATCACCAATCGCAACGCTGAGAGCGCTGAAAAAGCCAACGGTCTCGCCGGCAAGGCCCGCCAGGCCGCCGACACCGGCGCCAGTGAAGTCGAGACCATGAATCGCGCCATGAGCGGCATCAAAGCCGCGAGCGACGAGATCAAAAAGATCATCAAGACCATCGACGAAATCGCCTTTCAAACCAACATCCTCGCGCTCAATGCCGCCGTCGAAGCCGCCCGCGCGGGCGAAGCCGGGGCGGGGTTCGCCGTCGTTGCCGAGGAAGTGCGCAACCTCGCCCAACGCTCCGCCCAGGCCGCCAAAGACACCGCCACCAAGATCGAGGGTGCCATTGCCCAGACTTCCCAGGGCGTCGATATCAGCTCACGCGTCACCACCCGGCTCACCGAAATCGTGGCGATCATTCATCAGGTCGACCACCTCGTCGGCGAGATGACCACTTCCAGCAAAGAGCAGAATCAGGGCATTCAGCAAATCGCCCTCGCGGTGACGCAGATGGATAAAATCACCCAATCTTCCGCCGCCAAAGCGCAGGAAAGCGCCAGCGCCTCCACCGAGCTCAACGCCCAGGCCGCGGCCCTGCGCCATGCCGTCACCGACTTGCTCCAACTGGTCGGTTCACAGAGTGAATCGACGGCCGAACAGCCCGTCCACCAATTCGCCGCGCCGGTGGCGCACCGGCCGGAGCCCGCAGCCCCGTCACCCGCGCCGGTCAAGGCCTACACCAACGGCCACGCCCGGCATGCACATCGCAACGGGAGCGACTTTTTCAGCGAAGCTCCGACACGGCATTGAGCCGCCACGGACCGACCCGCACCACTGCGTTTAAAGTAGTGCGAAAAACCGCTGCGCATTCGCCGCGGTCGTCGCCGCGAATTCCTCGTAGCTCACGCCAAACACCGTGGCGGCGTACTCCGCCGTGTGGCGCACGAAAGCCGGCTCGTTGGGTTTGCCGCGATGCGGCATCGGCGTGAGGTATGGCGCGTCGGTTTCGATCATGCACCGCCCCAGCCCCTGCGCCCGCGCCGCCGCCCGGATCGTGTCGGCGTTTTTGTAGGTGAGGATGCCGGTAAACGACCCGTAGCCGCCGCGCCGCACCAGCTCGGCCATCTCCGCCTCGCCCTCGGTGAAACAGTGAAACACCACCCGCGACCAATCGTAGCCGCTGGCGTCGATCATCTCCACGCATTCGCGAAACGCGCCGCGCGAATGCACCACCAGCGGACACCCCAGCCGCCGCCCGATTTCCAACTGCGCGGCAAATGCGGCCCGCTGCCAGCCGAAGATTTTATCCGCCGCCGCCGGCTCTTTCGGCAGGTGAAACCGGTCCAGCCCGGTCTCCCCGAGCGCCACCGGCCGTGGCAAGTTTCCCTCCACCCAAAAGCCCTCGATCTGTGCCACCGCCTCAGCCCACGTTTCCTCGACGGAGCACGGATGCACGCCCACGGCGTAGTGCACGAAGCCGGGGTTTTCCTGCGCAATCCCGCGATAAAGCGACCAGTCGTCGGGCGCGGTGCCGATGGTAATCATCGCCGTCACCCCCGCCTCTTTCGCGCGCGTCAAAGTCTCCGCCAGCGCGCCGCGCCGGGCAAACGATTCGAGATGAGTATGCGTGTCGATCAACCCCATGCGCGGAGTGAAACCGCCTTCCCCGCCCCAACGCCAGACCGGAGTGCGCAGTGCTATCAGTGCGTCACTCCACCACCGGCGCCTCTTGGAGGTACACGTGACCGCCGCTGGCGCGCGCTTCGATCTTGGGACCACCGCCGTTCAGCATGCCGGCAAAGCGGCTTTTCCCCAACCCCCCGTTGGTCGCCACCAGCGGCAGGCGATCTTTCACGTTGGTTACCTTGCCAAAGATCGAGGCGCGCAGATCGAGCGTACAAGCGCTGCGCCGGTCGAGCGTCACAATCACATTGGCCCCACCTGTGCGCAGCGTGGCGGGCGAAGTCACCGGATGCTGAAAACCGACCACCAGATCGGCTCCGCTCGTCTCGGCCTTGATGCCACCGCCGGCCGCCTGCACTTCGATCTCGCCGCCGTAACCGTAGACATCGGCAAACCCACCCACCGGGCCCACGCGAAAACTGCCCGAAATCGAACGCAATTTCAACGCCCCCGAACAATGCGACACCACCAGATCGCCGGCTTCGCTCCGGGCATCGAGCGTGCCATCCACTCCACGAAAGAAAATCGTCCCCATACGCGTGACAGCTTTCATGTTGCCTCGCATGCGGCCGACCTGGATGCCGCCATCGTTCAATGTCAGGTCGAGATTGCAGGGATTGGGCACGGTCAACTGCAACTCGATGTCGAGTTGCTCCGGATCGCCGATGCTAAAGCGAATGCCGCTCTCGCGCGGATTGCGGATGCGAAATATCACCGTTGAACCCGCCTGCTCGGCTTCAAGCTGCAAGGCCCGCAACGCGCGCTCTGCAGCCTCTGGTTTCTCCAACATCGAATTCGCCCGCACCATCAGGCGCACTTCCGCGCCATCGCCCGGCTCGACGATGAGCCGACCGCGGTACGACTCCAGTTTCACCGTACTGCCCGGAGACAACGGAAACGCCTGGCGCTCGATCCGTTCAGCCGCTCGGCCAACGGAAAACGCCAAAAACGCTCCACAAAGAAATCTCAGAAATGGCAAACGCATGGACAGTGCGACGGAGCACGCTGGGTAATCGTTAAATATTTGCAAGAACGCAGAATGCCGGTTGTACACCGCTCCCGTAAATCAATGGCATAGACACTTAAGTTGCCTGCCAAGCGTACCGATAATAACTTGTTATCTGTGCATTTCTCCCCACTGCAGAGAAACCCTCAGCCCCTCCGCCCGATGATATCCACACTGCTTTCTGCTCGCGGTATTTTCCGGGGATGCGTTCTGACCCTGTTACTGACAGTGCCAGCGTTCGCCGCCCCCTTTAAAGTCGGAGTACTCGTCAAAGACCGCACGCCTTACTGGCATGGTTTCGAGGCCAGTGCCTGCGAGGCTGCCACGGCACTCAATGTCGAGGCCGTCGCCAAAACCCCCGCCATGCTGTCGGCGCCGCTCCAATTGAAATATCTGGAGCAAATTGCCCAAGCTGGCGTGCAAGCCATCGTCATCAGCCCTGTGGGCGATGAACTGGTCGCCCCGTTGAGTGCGTTAAAGAAAAAAGGTGTGCACATCGTCACGCTCAACACCGAGCTCACCGCCGCCGCCGCCGATGCTTTCGTCGGCACCGATTTTTCCAAGATGACCGATCTCGGAGCCAAAACATTTGCCGAACGCGTCAGTGATGGTGAAGAGGCCGCGGTCTTCCGGATCGCAGACATAAACATGACCGGCTTTTCCGATCGGGAACAAGCCGCGCTCAAAATCATGAAGCAGGATCGTCCCAAAACGGCTCTGCGCACCGATGTCTTTTTCCCGGGTGCCGGTCCGCAAGGCCTCGCCCAAGCCAAACGCCTGCTCGAAAAGTACCCGGCCTGCAAAGCCGTCTTTGCCGGTGGTTACGAAGCGACGGTTGCCATGGTGCGCGCGATCAAGGAAACCGGGCGCACGGGCAAAACGAGCGTGGTGGGCTTCGGCACGACCGGAGCCATCACCCAGGAAGTCGCAGAAGCCATCGAGTCCGGCGTGCTGGCGGCCTTGGTGTGTGTCGATTCCGCGGCCATCGGCCGCAAAGGCATGGAGACGGCCGTGGCGTTGCTGGAAAAGAAGCCGGTTCTGCCCGCCATCATGGTCGACAATGTCGTCGTCACCCGTGCCAACTTGAAAAATTACAAAGTGGTGAGCTCAGCTCCGGTGCCGGCCACTTGAGGCTCGCTTTCTGGCGCCACGTGCCAGCGCGTGGCGCCGCGTCGCGCTCCTGCTCAGCGCGGCTGCACCTCGATGCTGCCGCCGCTCGTGCGCAGCTTGAGCAACGGACCGCCGCCATTGACCTTGCCGACCAGGCGGGTTTTGCCCACGCCGCCTTTTTCCAACGTGATGGTCAACCCGGCCGCATGCACCCCGCCGCCGGAGGTCGAAGCGTCGAGTTGAAACGCCGCCGCTTTATCCACCGTCACGCGGACATTGCCGCCAGAAGTGCCGAGCGTGCAGTCGTCCTTGAGCGATCCGCCGATGGCGGCTTCCACGCTGCCGCCCGAGGTGTGCGCCTGAAGCGCGTTCTCGATGAGCTTCACATGGATGTTGCCCCCTGAAGTATGAAGATTGCCGCGACCGACGATTCGCTCGGCGGTGACATTGCCGCCGGAGGTGTGCAGCTTCGTGTCGCCCGTGCAGGAGACGAGCTTCACGTTGCCGCCCGAAGTGCCGGCGTCGACCGTGCCGGCGATCTGGCCGATCTTCACGTCGCCGCCGCTGGTGCGGGCAAGCACTTTTCCGGTCAGATCGCCCACAACAATATCGCCGCCCGAAGTCCGCAGCTCGGCATCGGTGCGGCTCGGCACGGTGACGATGAAATCGACATGTACTGGCGGCCAGGAGCCGAAGCGAAAGCCCATCGCGGGCCGGGCGTACTTGGCGATGGCGACCACCGTGTCGCCCTGCTGCTCGATGGTGAGGTCCAGATCCTTGAGCAGATCGTCGGCCTCGGCGTCGGTGCTGGCGCGGATTTTCTGCTTCGCCACCACCGTCACGGTTTGATCCGCGCCGGGTTGCACGCGGATACTGCCGCCCTGCGTTTCGGCCTTGAACGTCCCGCCCGGCTGGACGGTGAAGGTTTTTTCGACGACGCGCTCGATGCGGGCAAACGTCGCGGTTGGCGCCAGGGCTGCCAGGCAGCCCGTGAGGAAAAATAACGTGGTTTTCATCGTGGGTACTTCCCGAAAACCCGGCGGCGCGCGATAAGTTACAGGAAGATTCGGACGGCGATGGTCCCGACCATCGCACCACTCACGTGGCCGAATACACCAACCAGCCCGCGCCGAGCAGCACGAGCCCGCCACAGGTGCGCCGCAGCCACACCGCCCCGCGCGAACGTCCATGCCAGTCGAGCACGCCTTGCACCCGCTCGGTGGACACGCCCGCCGCGACGATCAGCGCGCAATGGCCAAGCCCGTAGGCCAGCAAGAGCAACGCCGCGAAGCCCGGGCGCGCGCGCGCCACGTTGAACACCACGCCGAGCACTGGCGCGAGATAGGCAAACGTGCACGGCCCCAACGCCAGTCCGAAGAGCAACCCGAGCAAAAATGCCGCCGCGCGCCCCTGATACCGCGGCAACGACAGCCCGCGCTCCCACGGCAGCGGCAGCACTTCCAGCAGATGCAGCCCCACCACCGCCAGCACCGCCGCTACGGCGTAGTTGGCCCACGGCCCCACGTCGCCGAGCATCCGCCCGGCCAGCGCCGTCGCACCGCCCACCACCGCGATGGCCGCGAGGATGCCGAGGGCAAACAACGTTGCCAGGCCCAGCGCCTGCCGCGTGGTCGTCTGCCCGCGCTCGGCGATGAATCCCACCACGAGCGGAATGCTCGCGAGGTGACACGGGCTGAGCACGAGGCTCGCCACGCCCCACCCCGCAGCGGCCAGCAACGCGAGCCATGGCGCGCCGTTGAGCGCATCGCTCAGCCAGGTGAAGAGCGTGTCCATGGGCTCAGTGGGCCGCTGGCTTGGCCTTCGTCGGCGTCGGCGCCGCCGGCTTTGGCTTCAGCTCGACGCCGAGCTCCTTCCATTTCGCGAGGATGTCTTTCTTCGCAAAAAACCCTTCGTGGCGAAACGCCTCCTTGCCGTCGGCGCGCAGGAAAATCTGCGTCGGGATCGATTGAATGCCGTGGCGCTCGCCCGCCGCGCGGTCCTTCCACACGTCGATGAACACCACATCGAGCTGCCCGGCGTACTCCTTCGTCAGCTCGTCGATGATCGGCTTCATGGCTTTGCACGGTATACATTTGTCCGCGCCCAGCTCGATCAGCCGCGGCAGGGCCGGCGCATCTGCCGCCCGGGCAAAAAACGCCCCCAACAAAAAGAGAACCAGTAGGATTTTTTTCATAGATTACAGATCATCGAAACTTAGGGAATCTCCGCCGCGGTTTCCACCACGACAGCGAACCGGTCACGCAAAGCGGCAAGGTTCGCGGCTTTGACCACGGCAGCCGGGATGACTCCGCCACGTCCGTCCGGCAAATCTCTGGTCGCAGTTAATTCAGCCACGACAGTGCAGTGGTAACCCGCCTCCGCCGCCGCTCGCGTTGTCGAATTCACGCACATGTGTGCCATGTAACCGACCAGCACGAGGTTCTTCCGTCCGAGCCGTACGAGTTCGCGCTCCAGGGTCGTCTCCGTGAAGGAATTCGGGAAACGCTTCTCGACGATCACTTCGCCTGGAAGAGGTTTCACGGCATCAATCACTTCGACGAATCGTCCGCCGGGAGCGCAAATGCGCCCACCCGGTTTCCCAATTTGCACGACATGGATAATCGGCACGCGAGCCTCACGAGCTCGCGCGAGAAACGCGGCCAATGCCGCCACCGAATCGTCGATGCCCACTAGCGGCAAGATGCCCTCAGTGTATTCCTTCTGGGCATCGATCACGATCACAACGCTGTCGGCCAACGCCGCGGGCCGATCCAATGCGCCGGATATTTGACGGAGCGTAAGTGGTGAGGACATGGCTTCGCAGTCTCAGGGTTTGATTTTCTGGAAGAGCGCCGGAATCCGTGTGCGATAAAATTCTAGCACCTGCGGCTCCATTTCGGCCAGCGGCTTCACCGGCACAAGGTCCATCACCTCGGCGGGCGACATGCCGGAATCGACGAGTGTGCGCGCCGCGCCGCAGACCATGCGTTTCAATCCCGCGTTGGCCTCGGCCTCGGAGAGTCCGAACGAAACGGCGAGCTCGCGCAGCGCCTGCATCTGGAACCACAGATACGTCGGCCCCATCGCGGTGAACACCGCAAACGCCTCGATCTTCTCCTCGCTCACTTCCGGGTTGTCCCCGAGCGGCGCGAAGAGCGTGGCCACGGTTGCCCGGTCCGTACCGCTGAGCGCGGGGCCATACACAATCGGATTGAAACCCGCGCCCACGGCCGACGGCGCGTTGGGATTGGCGCGGGCGATGCGGGCGAATCCGCCCAGCAGCGCACTAAGTTTGGCGAGCGTGAATTTCGGCGCGAGCGACACGAGGATCGCCGTCGGCTGCAATGCCGTGACCGCACGGCCGGCCGCCTCCGCCAGCACCGGGGGATGCGTGGCGAGAAACACGACGTCCTGTGCCGCCGCCAACGCCAGATCCGCGGTCGTCTCGATCGCCGGAAACCGCGCCTTGAGTTTGGACAGCGTCTCGGCGTTGGGATCGGCCACCACGATGCGCGCGGGCATCTGCCGGGCACGCGCCCAGCCTTCGAGAAAGATGCGGACAACGCGTCCGCCACCGAGAAAACCAATCGTTGGAGCATGCATGACCAAAGAGGATTTTCGCCCGGTTTAGCCGAGCAGTTGTTTTGCTTCCTCGACCGTGGGCACACGGCCGGAGAGTTTCACCACGCCATCCACGACGAGCGCGGGCGTGCTCAGGACTTTGAAGCTCATGATCTGCTTCAGCTCGGTGACTTTCACGAGCTCGTACGGCGCGCCGAGGGCCTTGGCAGCCTCGTCGGCCACCGTGGCGAGTTTCTGACATTTGGCACAACCCGTGCCGAGGATTTGGATCTTTTTCATTGGAGGAAAATGCGTGCGTCTCACATGAGCGCGTTGAACAAAAATCCGACCGCCATGATGCCCGCCGCCACCACGCCGAAGAACAACAGGATCAGCGGCAGCTTGAGCACCTGGCGCAGAATGATCGCCTCCGGCAGCGACAGCCCGATGACCGACATCATGAACGCCAGCACCGTGCCGAGCGCCGCGCCCTTGCCGAGCAGCGCCTGCACCACCGGGATGATGCCGGCGGCGTTGGAATACATTGGCACGCCGATCAGCACCGCCAGCGGCACCGACCACCACGCGTCGCGCCCCATGATCTCCGCCATGAAATTTTCCGGCACGTAGCCGTGGATGCCCGCGCCCACCGCGATGCCCGCGACGACGTACGGCCACACCCGGCCGACAATCTCGCGCACCGCCGTGCGTCCCGCCGCCAGCCGCGCCGCCCAGTCCATCGGCGCGTCCGCCTCTCCCGCCGCGCCCGCCGCTTGTTCGTAAACCCACCCTTCCACATAGCGCTCCAGCTTGAGCCGGCCGATGATCCAGCCCGCCGCCAGCGCGACCGTGAGACCCGCGCCGAGATAAATCGCCGCCACTTTCCAGCCGAAGAGCCCGAAGAGCAGCACCAGCGCCACCTCGTTGACCATCGGCGCGGAGATCAAAAACGAGAACGTCACGCCCAACGGCACGCCCGTCGTCACGAAGCCGATGAACAGTGGCACCGCTGAGCACGAGCAAAACGGCGTCACCACGCCCAGCAGCGCCGCGAGCACGTTGCCGGTGAATTCCCGCCGCCCCGCGAGCATCCGCCGTGTCCGCTCCGGTGTGAAAAACGACCGCACGATGCCGACCGCAAACACCACGAGTGTGAGCAACAGCATCACCTTCGGCACCTCGTAAACGAAGAACTCCACCGCCGCGCCGAGGTGCGAACCCTTCCGCAAACCGACCAGCGAGTACGTCACCCACGTCGCTACCGCCGCGAGGTTGTTGTACAGCGCCCACCAGACCGCCAGCGCCGCCCCCCAGACGGCCACCCGCAGAATCCGTTCTGTTTTGCCGGGGGCGCTCATGACTTGCAGCAACGCCGCACTTCCACCGCGGCGCCCTCCTGCGCGGCATCGAGACACTCGGCAAACGAGTTCACGCACGGCAGCGCCATCCGATAATACACCTGCAAGCCCCGCTTCTCATCGGCGATGATGCCGGCCGCCTTCAGCACCGTGAGATGCCGCGACACTGTGGACCAACCCGAGCCGACCGCCTCGACAAGCTCGCAGACACAACGCTCGCCGTCGCCCAGCGCGGCCACGATCTGCAACCGCGCCGGATGGCCGAGGGCTTTGAACACCGCCGCACGGCGTTGGCAGCAGGCTTTGGTGGGAGTGGGACGCTTGGGCATGGGCGCTTGTATTTCGCTATTTCGCGAAATAGTCAAGCGCGAGTTTCCGTTTCTCTTCGGAGTTTCAGGTGTCGGAGGTGGCGCGGTGCTTCAGCCCGCGCGGATTAGTCCGCGCCTCGGCGAATGCGCGGGCTGAAGCGCCGCGCCACCTCCGCCGCATCCGCGCCGGGCCACACCGCTACGCCGCCGGCAGGCGGCGTTTCCACGCCAGTGCCACCGTCACGAGCGCGATCAACGCCGGCACTTCCACCAGCGGCCCGACCACCGCCGCAAACGCCGCGCCCGACGCCAGCCCGAACACGCCCACCGCCACCGCGATCGCCAGCTCAAAATTGTTGCCCGCCGCCGTGAACGCCAGCGTCGCCGCCCGTGGATAATCCGCCCCGGCGCGCACGCTCATCCAGAACGTGACGCCAAACATAATCGCAAAATACACCAGCAGCGGCACCGCAATGCGCAGCACATCGAGCGGTATGCGCAGCACCGCGTCGCCCTTCAGACTGAACATCACAAAAATCGTGAAGAGCAGCGCCGTCAGCGTGAGAGGGCTGATCACCGGAATGAATTTCTCGTCGTACCATGCCCGCCCTGCCGGTCCGCGCCGCAGCACCAGCCGCCCGAGCCAGCCGGCCAGAAACGGAATGCCCAAATAGATAAACACGCTCTGCGCCACGTTGCCGATGGTGATGCTCGACAGATCGAGCGCGCCCAAGTCCACGCCCACGAGCGGCGGCAGCACTTTCAGGAACAGCCACGCCAGCGGCGCAAAGGTGAAGACTTGGAAAAGCGCATTCATCGCCACGAGTCCCGCGCAGTATTCGCGACTGCCGCCCGCGAGATCGTTCCACACGATCACCATCGCGATGCACCGCGCCAGCCCGATCAGCACGAGCCCCGCGAAATACTCCGGCCGGTCGCGCAGGAAAATCGACGCCAGCGCGAACATCAGCACCGGCCCCACCAGCCAGTTTTGCACGAGCGACAATCCCAACACGCGCTTGTCGCGAAACACGTCGCCCAGCTCCTCGTAATGCACCTTCGCCAGCGGCGGGTACATCATGACGATGAGCCCGATGGCGATGGGCACGGAGGTCGTGCCCACGCTCCACGCCGTGAGCGCCTGCGCCAGCCCGGGCAGCCAGCGGCCGGCAAGCAGCCCGGCCGCCATCGCCAGAAAAATCCACAGCGTGAGATACCGGTCGAGGAAGGAGAGTTTTTTTACGAGGGAGTTGGACATGGGAATATGAAGTCGCGTCTCACGCCGAGGCTTAAGGCATAGGCCTCCGGCAGCGCCTGGGCTTTTCGTGTTTTCGTGTGTTTCGTGGTTAACCATTCCCGCCGCAGCGCGGGATTATTTCCGCTTCGCTTGATCGCGCCGGCCGTCGGCGTAGGCGGTGAACGTGCGCCGGATTTCGTCGCGCACCCGGCGGAAGACCGCGAGTTTCTCCTCCTCGTTGCCGGTCGCGTGCGCCGGATCGTCGAACGGCCAGTGGTGCCGGTTCACCTGCCCGGGGAAAATCGGACAAGCCTGATCGGCGTTGCCGCACACCGTGATGACCGTCTCGACCGACGCCGCGAGAAATTCTGTGAGCGGCTTCGAGCGGTGACCGGAGAGATCGATGCCGATTTCCTGCATCACCCGGATCGCCAGCGGATGCACATAGCCGGCGGGTTTGGAACCGGCGCTCTGCACGTCGAACTGATCGCCCGCCACCGCCCGCAGCACGCCCTCGGCGAGATGCGAACGACACGAGTTGCCCGTGCAGAGAATGAGAATGATGGGTTTGGCACTCATAGTTGGAGAATAAATGGTGGCGCGTTCAACACGGGCAGCCGGAGTCGCGCAACCGCGCCTGCAACGCCGCCAGCCGTCGGGCGTCGCGACGGAAAACGGCCTCCTCCGCGGCACAGTCCTGGAGGCAGGCCAGATTGGCCGCGAGCTCGGGCGAACGTTTCGCCGGCAACGCGTAGATGATGCGGTTGCCGTCGCGTGTGGTCGTCACCAGGCCGCGCGTGCGCAGGTAGGCGAGATGCTTGGAGATTTTCACCTGCGGCTCATCGAGCAGCCCTTGCAGATGGCAGACGCACAACGGCCCCTGGAGCAGCAGATGCAGAAGCCGCAACCGGGTGCGGTCGCAGAGGCATTCGTAGATGCGGACGAGCTCCATGCGCCGAACCGTGGCGAAGAATCTATATTCCGCAAGCGGTATATGGTGACAATCGCGTGACGCCCCTTTGCGCTGCCTGCCGCCGGAAAACTGCCATTGCCCGGCGGGCCTGCGGCGGTTTCTCTGTGGCGTCATGACCACGCCCAAGTCCAACGACCCGCTGCACGGCATCACGCTGGAGAAGATCGTCACGCGCCTCGCTGAGGAATACGGCTGGGCCGGGCTGGGCGAACGCATCCCGATCCGTTGTTTTCAGTACGACCCGAGCGTGAAATCGAGCCTCACCTTCCTCCGCAAAACCCCGTGGGCCCGCAAAAAAGTCGAGGAACTGTACGTCCAGACACTGGCGCGGCTTTAATGCCCTGGGTGACTATTATTAAGATACTGGTTATTTGACGCTCGATGCGCGTTGAGGACAACGCGCGCCACCGCAGCCTGTCTGATCGCGATACTCTGCCAGAGCCGTTGTCCTCACGATTCCTCGCGCAACCCCGCGCCCTACCCGACCAGTTCGGCCGCTGTCCGCACGTAGCCGAGGCAACGGCCGCGCAGGTAGCCTTTCTCCTGAAATTCGCGCTGGCCCGCCTCGGTCTGTAGATCGCAACCGTCCAGGAGCTCGCAGCACCGGCAACTGCCATGCTGTGCCGCGAAACCGTTCATCAACTCGCGCACCGCCGCGTACGTCTCGCCCGTGCGGGCCTTGTCGTCGCCCAACGCCCGGCCTTGGCGCAGACTGAGCGCGAGGATCCCGCCCGTCACCGC
Organism: Opitutia bacterium; assembly: GCA_016217595.1. Lineage (GTDB taxonomy): Bacteria > Verrucomicrobiota > Verrucomicrobiia > Opitutales > Opitutaceae > MWDT01. Next base: position 17,988 of record JACRHS010000010.1, read on the forward strand.
ACCGCACACCTCCTGCTTCCGCCCCATGCCAGCGCCAAACCCCGTGGCCAGTTTCACCACGAATTCCGGCGCGACTCCGCCGTCGCGCGTGCAGGCGTGAGCGACGGCTTGGGCGCAGTTGTAGCCTTGCAGGAAGAGTGTTTCGGCATTGTCGGCGGTTGTGCTCATAACCTCAGTCAACGGCTCTCTCGCGCGCGTTTTCAAGCCGCCCGTCAACCGCTGCGCCGCTTCCCGCCGCACTCGCCAGCACAGGGCGCCGCGGTGCGCCGGCGCTCGTAGTCGATGATCTTGCCGTAGCGGTCGAATTCGAGGCGGCAGCAATCCTGAAGCTTTTTCTTCAACATCGCGCGACCGCGCTGCACCCGCGATTTCACCGCCGTGAGCGACAGATCCAGCCGCAACGCGATTTTCGCCAGCGGCAGTCCCTCGAACTCCGCCAGGCGCACCGGCTCGCGATAGCGTTCCGGCAGCTCCGCCAGAAAATAGCGCACCGAGGCCATCATCACGGTCGTCACATGATCCGCCCCCGCCGGCAGCTCGCCCGCCAGCTCGGCGGGCAATTCTTCGTTGGGCCGTCGCCGGCGGTAGTAATCGATGATCGTCGTGCGCGCCACTCGGTAGAGCCACGCGTCGAGCCGGCTGCCGTCCTGCAACGCGCCGCGGCTGCGGTACACTTTGAGGAGCGTCTCCTGCGTGAGATCGTCGGCGGTGGCGTCGTCCGGCACGCGGCGGCGGATAAAACTCCGCAGCCGCGGCGCCATGGCGAGCACGCCCGAGTCGAAGGCTGGCGCCGTCATGGGGTCAACGCGCGCGCCATGCACACGGCCGTGGCCGGGCACAGCCCGCGAAACTCCGCCGTGGCCGCGATGGCCGCCGGCACGATCCGCCGCGCCACCACCGCGAAACCGCGCCGCGCGAAAAACCGCTCGGCCGTCGTCGTGAGCAGGAACAGCCGCGTCACCCCGAGACCGCGCGCGCGGGCCACGATGGTCTCGGCGAGATTGTCGCCCAGCCCCCGGCCGCGCAGTTCGGGCGCGACCACGAGCGAGCGCAGCAGCGCGTCGGAGCCGTGCACTTCGAGGCCGACGGCACCGACCGCCGTCTCGCCCGTCCACGCCACGAGGAAATTTCCCAGATGCGGCGCGATGTCAGTGTGCGGCAGGTCAGCGGCGGCGAGCAGCGCGGCGATGGCGGCGGCATCGTCGGGCTGCGCGGGCTTGAGCACGATGCGAAGGGCGGAGTCGGCCTCGTTCATGGCTCAAGCCTTGTAGGCGGTGATGTTGGCGGAAACCACAAAATCGGCGACCGTCGGATCGTCGGACCACGAGGCGATGAGCTCCCGCGAGCCGGGCTTGGGCACGACTTCCACGCGGGCGAAACCCGCCGCGCGCAGCGTGGCTTCGAGTTCGCTCACCAGCGATGCGCCGCCGATACAGGCGCCGATTTCCGCCAGCTGGTTGCGCAGCCGTTCGGGCAGCGGCTGGAGTGCAACGATGTCGGAGAGCGCGAGCCGCCCGCCGGACTTGAGCACGCGAAACGCCTCGCGAAACACCTGCGGCTTTTCCGGCGAGAGGTTGACCACGCAATTCGAAATGATGAGGTCCACCGTCGCGTCGGCCACGGGCAGGTGCTCGATCTCGCCGAGGCGAAACTCGACGTTGGCGAAGCCGCTTTTGCGCACATGACCGCGGGCCTTGGCGATCATCGCGGGCGTCATGTCGACGCCGATCACGTGCCCGGTGCCGTTGAGCTGGCGCGCGGCGAGGAAGCAGTCGAAGCCCGCGCCGCTGCCGAGATCGAGCACCGTCTCGCCGGGCCGGATGCTGGCGAGCGCGATCGGATTGCCGCAGCCGAGCCCGAGATCGGAGCCGGCGGGCGCGGCGGCGAGTTCGGTGGCGGAGTAGCCGAGTTTTTCGCCATAGGCCTGGCCGGAAGTTGCGCAACAGGCGCTGCCGCTGGCGGTGCTGCAACAGCCCGACGCGGCGGGTCTATCGGACTGCGTGGCGATGGCGCCGTAGCGGTCGCGCACGTAATCGCGGATCTGATCGGGAGCGAGTTTTTCGTAGGATGACATGGTAATGAATTTGGTTTCATCCCTGCTGACGCGGAGCCGCGCGAAAGGACGCAAAGAATCTCGCGCGGCATGGACAACGCACCCCTGAAAAGCCTTGTCCACCGCCAGCCCTGCGGGCCAAATCCAAGCCCTCGCCCACTCGCAGCCACGGGCGGGAAAGCCGCCTCTGATGAACACCTCTTTCCATAATCCAACCCTGCTTTTTGTCTTTCCGCCATAATGCAAAATGAGCCGGGAGGCATGACATTGTTCGGCAAAATGAGGACGGCTATTATCGTTGCAGCGACGTGGCAGCTTTTCCTCTTCCTCATGTTCATGATTCTGACACCCAAGACATTTTCCATCGGCATCGATAAGGTATTTTGGGCGCAAGCCACTGGAATTTTTCCGCCTGCTTTGGAGCGTTTTCATAAGGATCTTGGGCGGTATCCGACGTCGGTAGAGGGGATCGAAGCTTTGCGGACTCCACCAAGTGAAAACGGACAAGGGTGGAAAGGTCCATATATCGAGCCGACTTTAAGGCCCGCGCTAGGAGAGAAATATTTCTATCGGTGTCCGAGTTTACATGCAGGGTTTGGTTATGATTTTTGGATCGAGTACAAAAACGATATTTATAGCTCTCGGGCCAAAGAACCAAAACAGTTGATCGATAGATTTTGGTTTAGGTACTCAGGATTCATCGCTGCTGCAGCATTGATCGCCATGAGAGCAATCCAGCTGCACTTAAAGCGGCTGGACGCGAAACAATCCGTACAGGTCAGGTTTTAATTTTCGCAGACCATTACTGCAGCAACGCACCGCCTGAAAAGCCTTGTCCACCGCCAGCGCCACGGGCCAAATCCAAGCTCTCGCCCCATCCGCAGCCACGGGCGGGAATGCTGCCTGTTCCTAGCCACCCCGACTCATTTATCGTTCTGACAGAAGCCAGACTAAGTTTCTGTCCGCGTATTTTTTTGAGCCCGTCATGACCGAAATCATCGAAACATTTAGAAGTATTAATCTCCAAAACGAACGTCCGATTTGGATTCGGCCGCCCAAGATGCGCGCGGCCGCCGAGAATCTTACGATTTTCCTCGATGGAGAGCTCTATCGTGACCGCGTTGACGCTCCTTCGGTGATCGACGCGCTCCATGGCGAGATTGCAGATTCGTGGTTCGTCTTTGTTTCGATGGGAAGCGTGGAGGCGCGTTGGTTAGAATGCCCATGTCATCCGCCCTTCGCGAAGTTCATCGTCGAGGAGCTGCTGCCTTGGCTTGAGCTGCGATATCCAGAGATAAAAGCGATTCGCGCGCGCGTTCTCGTCGGCCTGAGCTACACCGGTCTGGCTGCCGCTTTCATCGCCAGACAATATCCTGCGATTTTTCAGCGAGTCATCAGCCAATCAGGATCCTTCTGGTGGAATGATTGCTGGCTGACTGAGCAGTATCGAACACAGCCGCGGATTCCGCGCTGCGTTTTACTTGGGAGTCGGCACCAAAGAAGTGGATGAAAATGTCCGTCATCGTGAGGACGTGCTTCAGGTTATTTCGCAGATCGAAGGCGTGCGGAAATTCCGCGACATTCTGCTCCTCGCCGGACATTCAGTCACATATGCCGAGTTCGATGGCACCCACAGTTCTGCTGCCTGGAAACAGACGCTACCCGACGCCCTGCGCTGGGCTCTGCCCAACCCTCCAAGAATGGGCAACGTTCTCTTCAACTGCCACGCCGCCGAAAGGCACTCATCCGTAATCGCTCGCTAAAAAGAGATGAAGAAGCTCCTCCTCATTCCTGCGGCCCTTGTGCTGATTTGCGCCGGTGCTGGGCTCTATCTGCTTTTTGGCGGTGCCTATGGAAGAATCGTTGTCCCGGGACCTGCGCACCGCTTCGGGACTGCAGCCGGTCGCGCGTATTGCGTACGAGACCCGAGCAGATCGTTCGACGTGAATCTTGAGCGGCTACTCCCATACCTGAAGAATGCCGACTGGACCTCCGATCATTGGATTCCCTGGAAGATTCCCTACGTGGTTGAATTCCACGACGGCCGGAAGATGAAGATCGATCAATTGGGAGGACATTTCGCCATTGAGGGTGTGCAAGGCGTGTTCTTTGTTACGGACCTTACCCAGGAGCAGAAACAAATATTCTACGCTGAATTGAATGCCGTCTTGCAGGAGCAGCCGAGCCAGCAGCCACTGGGAACGCCGGACAGGATCCCTTCCTCACCGACCGAACCGGCGGTCCGGCGCCCCTGATCTGAAACGTTGATATAGCTGCGAGTAGGCGAGAGTGGAGATGCTCCGCTTTTCCACCCACGGCCCGAGGAAAACGAAACGCCATTTCGCACTTGGGCGCTCGACCAAAAACGCGCCTGAAAAACCTTATCCACCGCCAGCCCTGCGGGCCAAATCCAAGCCCTCGCCCCGCTCGCAGCCACGGGCGGGAAACCACCCTGCCTCGCCTGCCCAAACCCAACGCGCTCCCGGCATCAAACAGCCGTTGCCGCGCTTATTCCCGAGTGAGTCTTTAGCCGGGCAAAAAACCGACTACAAAATCCATACACCTTATACCGGCCAAAATATGGGCAACGTTCTCTTCAACAGCCACGCCGCCGAAAGGCACTCATCCGTAATCGCTCGCTAAAACGAGATGAAGAAACTCCTCATCGTTCCAGCTGCCCTTCTGCTGATTTGCGTCGGCGCTGGGCTCTATCTGCTTTTTGGCGGAGCCTACGGAGGAATCGTTGTCCCGGGACCAGCGCACCGTTTCGGGATTGCTGAATCTGCTCGTTGAGAAGACCTCTTCCCCCGTGACCGCCTTCAACAGAAGCGAATCCCTTCAATGAATCGCCCTTCACTCTTCCATTGGTTGACCCGTTGGGCGATTGGCTCCTTTGCGTGCGTGGTTCTGATTGCTACCGGCTTGGCCATCGCCAACGCGATCGACTACGCGCCTTACGGCCTCGCTCTTCGCCGGACAAACGGCATGACACACGAAGATTTGGAAGCTCTCGCGGCCGTCTGCACACGTCATGAGCAACATGGGCATCAGCGGCTCTTCGGTGACGACATCCCTGCTGAATTCCGGGGACTGAAGCCGGTCCGCGTTTCGATTTATCCGGGCAGCTCCGACATCAGCCTGCTAGAGAAGGGAGACGAGCGTTACATTTTCATCCGGGTCTCCACTTCGAAGGAAAACCAGGAAATCGATCTGATCAGCTACAGCGGCATAAAGCAGGAGAGTCACCGACTCTGGGAGAGACATCCCGAATTCACGCGCCGCCTCAATCCCGCCGGACGGATTGTGACCATCGCACAATGGGACATGCGCTCCGGCAGAGAATGGATTGTGCTCAAAGATCGACTGCTCGTAGTTGATAGGCACACGACGGTGGGGGAATCAGATCAAATTGCTGCGAATTTTCCGCTGAAGGCTGAGGATCGCAGCGCGATTGAAAATGCTATCGTGAGTCTGCCCACCGAGGTTCATGGCCGGGCGTTCGATGCAGGTGCGATGGATGGCATCAGTCTGCGCGTCTCGTTTTCGCCAGATGGAACACCGAACCAAAGCACCGACATCGTGCTGGCGAATTCTTGGCGAGGTGAACTAAGCGACCTCGTCGAGGTGATCTCAAAGGCAGTTGGCAAAGAATGCGCCATCCCATTCCCCGGGATCGTCGAACGTATGGATATCCAGCAAGGTCAGCCGCCACCGATCAATCTGCCCTTGCCTGAGTATGACCGGCGTCGCTCGGGCACTCGCCTGCCCTGGTGGTGTTGGTGGCCTCGTCTGAGCTTGCTGCACATATAGCAGCGGCGTTATGCCGAGGTTCATCTGTGCTCCGCTCGCTGACCAGCGCCTTTTCTTCTTCGCTCGGTGTCATGCAGCTATAGTGTCGGGGCCATGCGTCCTCTCGCAAAACAATGTCGTTCGAAAGCTGCGGCCGAAGGCTATGTCAGCCTGATGAATGATACGAAGTGGCGGGAGATTTGCTTTGCATTCGCGGCCTTTGAGCAAAGACCCGCTTGGCGGACGCGCGATTTTCTCAACGGTCACATTTCCGATTGGGATTCCGAGTGGTATCATCACATCGGCCCCAACTATTGCTCGATTGAATGGCTTGAGATCGATGCCCGGGATTGTCCGAAAGCGAAAATCTCCGAGGCACTCAGGACGATTGGGGTCCCACATGAAGACGGAGAGTTCATGAAAATTCTCGGTTATAAAAAATGAAGCCAACGGTCGCGGGGTAAACCCACTCCTACAATTTTCCGCCCACGGCGTGGGTATGTTTTTTCGCGTTCGTCCGGGCTGCGCACGGCGCACACTCCCTTGACAGCCTTCGCACTTCCCCCGTCATTGCCCGCATGCCCGATGCCAGCTCGCCCCGCTTGTTGCTCGCCGACGATCAAGCCGACGTACTCGAAGCGTTGCGCCTGCTCCTCAAGCCCGAGGGCTACGCCATCGAGACGGTGAAATCGCCGGCGGCCGCGTTGAAGGCCATCGAGGCGCGCGACTACGATCTCGCGCTCGTCGACCTCAACTACTCGCGCGACACCACCAGCGGCCAGGAGGGCCTCGACCTCGTGCAGCAATTGCAAACGCTCGATGCCACGCTGCCCGTCGTCGTCATGACGGCGTGGGCGAGCGTCGAACTCGCCGTCGAGGCGATGCGCCGCGGCGCGCGCGATTTTGTGACCAAGCCGTGGGACAATCCGCGCCTGCTCGCGGTCATCCGCAACCAGCTCGCGCTCGGCAGCGCGATGCGCGCGTACCGGCGGCTCGAACAGGAAAACCAGCTGCTGCGCGCGCCCGGCAAGGCCGGCCCCAACCTCATCGCGCAATCGGCCGCCATGCGCCCGGTGCTCGACATTATCGCCCGCGTGGGGCCGAGCGACGCCAATGTCCTCATCACCGGCGAAAACGGCACGGGCAAGGGCGTCATCGCGCAGGCGTTGCACGCCGTCTCCGCGCGCGCCGACCGGCCGTTGATCTCGGTCAACATGGGCGGTCTGCCGGAGGGCGTGTTCGAGAGCGAGCTCTTCGGGCATGTGCGCGGCGCGTTCACCGATGCGAAGACCGATCGCGCGGGCCGGTTCGAGCTGGCCGACGGCGGCGCGCTGTTTCTCGATGAGATCGGCAACATCCCGCTCAGCCAGCAGGCGAAAATTTTGCGCACGCTGGAGACAGGCGAGTTCGAGCGCCTCGGTTCGTCGAAGACGCATCGCGCCAATGTGCGCCTGATCTCCGCGACCAACGCCGACCTCGCCGCGGAAGTCGCCGCCGGGCGGTTCCGGCAGGATCTGCTGTTCCGGCTCAACACGATTTTGATCCACCTGCCGCCGCTACGCGAACGCCGGGAGGACATCGATCTGCTCGCGCAGCATTTCCTCCAGCAGCACGTCGCGCGGTACCGCAAACCGGTGACCGGTTTCGATGCGGGCGCGAGCGAGGCGTTGCGCGCCTATGCCTGGCCCGGCAACGTGCGCGAGCTGGATCATGCGGTGGAGCGCGGGGTGTTGATGGCACCGGGCAAGGTGATCCGCGCGCCCGACCTCGGCCTCAACGCCGGCGCCGCCGCGCCGCGTCTGGAAGACATGAGCCTGGAGGAAGTGGAGGCTTTTCTGATCAAGAAAACGCTGGCGCGGTGCAGCGGCAACGCCCGCGCCGCCGCCGAAGCGCTCGGCTTGAGCCGCAGCGCCTTTTACCGGCGGCTGGAGAAGTACGGGCTGTGAAGTCAGCCCTAAGCTTTAGGCGATAAGCGATAGGCTTCTAAATTTTTCCTCCCCCATGAAAAACTACCACGATCTCAATGTCTGGAAATCGAGCCATGCACTCACCATAGAAATCTACCGCCTGACCAAAGCGTTTCCGAAGGAAGAATTGTTCGGACTCACGAGCCAGCTCCGCCGCGCGGCTTCGTCGATCCCGGCAAATATCGCCGAAGGCTGCGGTCGGGAAGGCGACGCTGAGCTCAAGCGATTTCTCAACATTGCCCTCGGGTCGGCCTGCGAAGCGGATTACTTCGTGTTGCTCGCCGGCGAACTCGGATACTTGGACTCGGACAGTCACTCCGCACTCGCCGAAAAGTTTGTGCAACTTCGCCGTCAACTGGGCGCATTTATTCAGAAACTGAAAGATGATAACAACAGGCGATAAGCTTCTGCGATAAGCTATAGGCTGTAAGCTTAAGGCTCGTCACCTCTGCCCACCACCTTCCGCTTATAGCCTACCGCCTATCGCTTACCGCCTCTTCCCCTCGTGTCCAAATCCCGTCCACGTTTCTCTCACGATCAGCGCGTGCTCTTGCTCGCGTTGCTCTCCGGCGCGCCGGCGGTGCTCGTCACCGTCGTGATTTTGTGGACCGGCGATTTTTCGTCCAAGGTGCAGTGGACCCTCACGCTGTTGGTCGGCGGCTGCTGGCTCGGATTTGCCTTCGCCGCGCGCGAACGCGTCATCCATCCGCTCCAGACGATGGCCAACCTCCTCACCGCGCTGCGCGAGGGCGATTTTTCCATCCGCGCCCACGGCGCCCGCCGCGACGATCCGCTCGGCGACGTGATGGCCGAGATCAATCTCCTCAGCCGCCTCCTCCAGGAGCAGCGTCTCGACGCCCTCGAAGCCACCGCCCTCCTCCGCACCGTCATGGCCGAGATCGACGTCGCCATCTTCGCGTTCGACGGCGAGGGCGTGTTGCGTCTCGTCAACCGCGCCGGCCAGGAGTTGCTCGCCGCGCCCGCGGAGCGCCTGCTCGGGCGCGCCGCCACCAGCCTCGGCCTCGGCGAATATCTCACGGGCGACGAGACGCGGCTGCTCGAACAGACCGCGTTTCCCGGCGGCACGGGCCGCTGGGGTTTGCGCCGCACCACGTTTCGCGAAGACGGCCGGCCGCACGCCTTGCTCGTCATCACCGACCTGAGCCAAGCGTTGCGCGAGGAGGAGCTCAAAGCCTGGCAACGTCTCGTGCGCGTGCTCGGTCACGAGCTCAACAACTCGCTCGCGCCGATCAAATCGCTCGCCGGCAGCCTCGACTCTCTCCTCCGCCAACCGCAGCGCGCCCCCGACTGGGAGGCCGACATGCGCCGTGGTCTGGAAATCATCGCCGCGCGCGCCGACGGCCTCGCGCGGTTCATGCAGGCGTACACCCGCCTCGCGCGCCTGCCCCAGCCGGCGCGTGCGCCCTGTGCATTGCCGCCGCTGGTGCAACGCGCCGCGTCGATCGAGACGCGCCTGCCCGTGCGCGTGGACGGCGGTCCCGACCTCACGCTCAATTGCGACGCCGCGCAGATCGAACAGGTGGTGATCAACCTGCTCAAAAACGCCGTGGACGCCACGCTCGAACGCCGCGCCACCGGCAAGCCCGACGCGGGCGTGCGCCTCGCCTGGAAGCAGAGCGCGCATCACGTTGAAATCGTCGTCGAGGACGACGGCCTCGGCATCGCCAATGCCGGCAACCTCTTCGTGCCGTTTTTCACGACGAAGCCCGAGGGCTCGGGCATCGGCCTGGTGTTGTGCCGCCAGATTGCCGAGAACCACGGCGGCTCGCTCCAGCTGGCCAATCGCACCGACGGCGCCTCTGGCTGTGTCGCCACACTCCGGCTACCGGTGTGAGGCGGGCGCCTCGGCTTTAAAGCTCGCGCGTCAGGCTGACTGTGGATAGGGGTAGAGAGCGGGATGGAACCGCCCCCTCCCTCCGAACCGGACGGGCGGATCTCCCGCATCCGGCTCTCCAGTCGGTGAGTTTCTCAACGCGGAGACTGACAGGCCAAGGCGTGGGCTTGTGTGAGACTGAACAAGCCCAGCTCGGTGAAGTAGTGGTTGCGCCATCGTTGATGGTCGGCCCCGCAGCCCCGCCCCCGGCGTCCGGCGCGTTTGCGCAGGATCGACCGAAGCCGGCCGCGGACGTTGCTGTCCAAGGCCGGGAACGTGGTGCGATGGCTGTGCTGGAAGTACCCGAACCAGCCGCGCAGCCCTTGGTTGAGCTGCGCGATGATGCAGGCCAGCGAGTCTCCGCTGGTGCGCGGAGTCAGTTGTCGCACCTTGTCCCGGAGCCGGTCCATCGCCTTGCGGCGCGGCCAGCGGTAGCCCCGCTCGAAGTGATACCCAAGGAAGTCAAAACCTCCCGGTTGGGTCGCATCGACGAGGCGGGTTTTCTCCGGATGCAGCGTCAGGCCGTTTTCGCCGACCCACGTCTGCACGCGGGCCAGCGCGGCCTTCGCCTCCTCCTCGCTGCGACACAGGATCACGAAGTCGTCGGCGTAGCGCACCATCTGCCTGCCGCTGTCGGCGAGCAGGTGGTCCAGCGGGTCGAGGTAGAGGTTGGCCAGCAAGGGGCTGATGACCGCCCCCTGCGGCGTGCCCCGCTCGGTCGGCTCGTGCAACGTCAGCTCCTCCATCACCCCTTGGTCGAGGTAACTTCGGATCAGCGCCAGCACGCGGCCGTCCGCGATGCGTTCTTCGACCCGGCCCATGAGCCGGTCCTTCGGGATCGTGTCGAAGTAGCTTTTCAGATCCGCGTCCACGATCCACGTGTGCCCCTCGTCCAGCAGGCTCTGCACGCGGCGCAGCGCGTCCTTGCCACCACGTCCGGGCCGGAACCCGTAGCTGTGCTCGGCAAACCGGTGCTCGAAGATCGGTTCGATCACCATCCTCAGGGCCGTCTGTACGATCCTGTCGCGCACCGCCGGGATGCCCAGCGGTCGCGGCTCGGTCGTGCCGGGCTTGGGGATCCAGACCCGTTTGACCGGCAGGGGTTGGTAGCTCGCCGTGCGCAGTTGCTCTTGCAGGTCGAGCAGACCACGTGGGCAGTCTTTGGCGAAGCGTGCCACCGTGATGCGATCAACGCCGCTGCCACCTGCGTTGCTGCGCACCTTTGCCCATGCCAGCTCCAGCGTCCGGTCCGCCGACACCTTGTCGATCAGACTGAACCACCGGTTTCCTTTCCTCCCTCCGATGAGGGCCGTCAGCATGCGCTCCGTCCACACCCCGGGTTCGGCTCCCGCCGGTCGGCGGGTGGCTTCTCCTCCTTGTTTATCCCTCGCGGGAACTGACGGAGGTTTTGTTTCCCCGGGTGTGTTCATCGCGCGTTCACCTTCCTGGGTCCCTTCGCTCCCCCGGTGTTGCCCGGCTTCATCGCTACTATGGACCCTCTGACTCCGGCGCGAGTCAGCACCCCGCGCCGGTCTCTCCACTTATTCCATGAGCCCTTCCAGTCGTTCTCACTCCAACCACGCTCCCACCGTCCGGTCTCCAGCCGCGGCAGGGTTGGTGCCGTGACCGGCTCGCCGCCCTCGCGGCAGGCTTCGCCTTTCCCCAGCAGGCTCGCCCGATGGAAACGCCGTATCGAGTTCACTGGCGTTTGGGACCAACTGTCCGTCTCCGGCTGCTCCCCACCCCGCCTTGCGGCGACGCAGTTGCCTTCGACTGCACCCCGGTCTCTGCCTCCGGGGCGGTTCTGACTTTCACAGACTGAGCTCATGGTTTTATGGACGCACTGGAGCGCGTTGTCCCCAACGCGCTGGTGCGGCCAACGGAAAAGCGCCAGAGGACTCAAGTCGCTCCACCGAAAACCGTCTTCCTGTGGCGCGAGCTTCCGCAAAATCATCGTGCACTCGTCCCAGCCACGGGCGTCCCGCCCGTGTTTCGAGCCAATCGTCCAGCATAGCAAAAGAGCTTGGGACTTTTTGCGGCCAAAAAACCCGTCCCATTATCGGGACGCCCTAATCCCATTTGCGAATCGCACGGCCAGACCTGCGCGCGTGAACGAAAATTCTAGGCTTTGTCTGACAATGCGTTAAACCATCGGCAACAACTTGGCACAGTCGCTGCAATACCGCGACGCAACATGGACATCGCGCGCCCGGACATCGCCCGACAAAAACGCAAAAAGCGGCTGATCTACGCCAGCCTCGCTGCGCTCGCGCTTGTTGTCATCACCGCCGTCCTCGCGCGCCTCCAACCCGCCGCGCCCACCGTCGACCGCAACCTCGTGTGGATCGACACCGTGAAACGCGGCACCATCCCCCGCCAGGTGCGCGGGCTCGGCACGCTCGTGCCGGAGGAGATTCGCTGGATCGCCGCGCGCACGCAGGGCCGCGTCGAACGCATCGTGCTGCGCCCCGGCGCCGTCGTCACGCCCGACAGCGTGATCCTCGTGTTGAAAAACCCCACCGTGCTCCAGGCCGCCGTCGACGCCGAGTCGGAGCTCAAGTCCGCCGAGGCCGAACTCGTCAGCTTGAAGGTGCAGCTCGAACGCAGCGTGCTCGAAGCCGAGGCCAGCCTCGCGCGCGCCAAATCCGATTTCGAGACGACCCGCCTCCAGGCCGAGGTGAACGACGAGCTCTACAAGGACAAACTCATCTCCACGCTCGAACTGCGCCGCTCCAAAGTCGTCGCCGAGGACGCCGCGACCCGCTACGCCATCGAACGCAAGCGCCACGCCTTCGCCCAGGACTCGATCGCCCCGCAACTCGCCGTGAAACAAGCCTCGCTCGCCCGCTCCGCCGCCCAGGCCAAACTCCGGCGCGACGACGCCGAAGACCTCAGTGTCCGCGCCGGCATGAGCGGCGTGCTGCAAGAGCTCCCGGTGGAAGTCGGCGCGCAAGTGCAGCCCGGCGCCAACGTCGCGCGCGTCGTCGATCCCTCGCGTTTGAAGGCCGAAATCCGCGTCGCCGAGACGCAGGCCAAGGACATCCTCATCGGCCAGGGCGCGTCCATCGACACGCGCAACGGCCTCGTCGAAGGCCGCGTGGTGCGCATCGATCCCTCGGTGCAAAACGGCACCGTCACCGTCGACATCACGCTGGTGGGCGAGTTGCCCAAAGGCGCCCGCCCCGCGCTCTCGGTCGACGGCACCATCGAGCTCGAGCGCATGGAAAACGTCGTCTACGTCGGCCGCCCGGCGTTCGGTCAGGAAGGTGGCACGGTGGGGATGTTCAAACTCGAAGCCGACGGCGTGCACGCCGCGCGCCTGCCGGTCCGGCTCGGACGCGGCTCCGTCAACCTGATCGAGATCGTCAGCGGCCTTCAACCCGACGACAAAGTGATCCTCTCTGACATGTCCCAATGGGACGCCCATGACCGCGTGAAACTGAACTGAATATCACCACGAAACCCCCGGCGCACTCCGCCGCAACCAGAGTTAACCACGAAACACACGAAAAACACGAAAGCTCGATCCTTCATCCGTGCGATCCGCGGTTGTTCGATTGTTCCCGAAGAGAGCCCTCCCGAAAAACAGGATTCAACGAGATAGTAATGCAAAATTTCCACCCAGCCGCCTAAGACGCTAAAACCCGCTTTCGTGTTTTTCGCGTATTTCGTGGTTCCACCCTTTTCCTCCATGTCCAACTCCCCGCTCATCGCACTCGACGCCGTCACCAAAGTCTTCCTCACCGACGAGGTCGAAACCCACGCGCTCTCCGGCATCCACCTCGACATTCACAAGGGCGAGTACGTTGCCATCGCCGGTCCCTCGGGTTGCGGCAAATCCACGCTGCTCTCGATTCTCGGGCTCCTCGACACGCCCACCGACGGCACCTACCTGCTCAACGGCCGCCCGGTGCAAAGCCTCGCCCTCGCCGAGCGCGCGCGCATCCGCAACCGCGAGATCGGTTTCATTTTTCAATCGTTCAACCTCATCGGCGACCTGACGGTTTTCGAAAACGTCGAGCTGCCGCTCACCTACCGCGGCATGCCGGCCGCCGAGCGCAAGCAACGCGCGCAAGCCGCCCTCGAACAAGTCGGCATGGGTCACCGCGCGAAACACCTGCCTTCACAGCTCTCCGGCGGCCAGCAACAGCGCGTCGCCGTGGCCCGCGCCCTCGCCGGATCGCCCGCGGTGCTGCTCGCCGACGAGCCCACCGGCAACCTCGATTCCAAAAACGGCGAGGCGGTGATGAACCTGCTCGCCGACCTGCACCGCGGCGGCGCCACGATCGTGATGGTGACGCACGACACGCGTTTCGCCCGCCACGCCGCCCGCTCTGTGCACCTCTTCGACGGCCGCGTCGTCGAAGAAAACGCGTTCACCAAAGCCGCCGAAAGCTCTCTTTGAAATGCCGCGCGCATCAGCGCCGGCCCCCCACGTGGCAGCTTAAGCAGACTCAACCGAGACCCTCCTCTTTCGCATGAATCTATTTCTTTATGAATTGGCGCTCGCATGGCACCGGCTGCGCCGACGCCGGCTGCACTCGGCGATCATGCTTGGCACGTTCGCGTTCTCCATCGGGCTGTCGCTTTTCAGCTATTCGCTGTTTCACGCCATCTTCATCAAGAATCCGACCTTCGATCCGGAGGGGAATCTGTGTCTGATCGAGCAAGTGGCCCCCGGACATGGGGACGTGTGGCAAACGGCGAGTCCCTTCGAGGTTCGCACCTGGACAGAGCAACAAGCGGTGTTCTCCGAGTTCGCGCCGGCCGTGCTGTATCGCTCGATCTTCCTGGGCACGCCCGATCGCACCGAGCGGGTATTGGGGGCAAATTTGTCGTCCGGCGTGCTTCGCATGCTGGGTGCGCGGCCACTGCATGGCCGGCTCTTCACCGCGGAGGAAGACAAGCAGGGAACAGCGCCGGTAATTCTGCTGAGTCACCGCACCTGGCAAACGCGCTTCGGCGGTGATCTGACGATTCTGGGCCGCCAACTGCTCATCGATGCCAAGCCCGCGACGGTGGTGGGCATAATGCCGCCCGAGTTTAGATTTCCCAACGATCAAGAAGTCTGGCTTTCGCTCGGTTTTAACTGGGCCTGGGGCACCTCCGAAGAAGCGGTGTTCGATGTGGTCGCACGGCTAAAACCCGGCCAAACACACGCCCGCGCCGCCGCCGACCTGGAGCAAATCAACCGGCGGATCAGCTCGGAAGTCGCAGCCGCACGGCAGGGATTGCAGCCCATTGTCATGCCTTTCCGCCATTATTACCTGCAAGACCAGCTGCGCACCAGTGCGCTGGTGCTATTTGGTCTGTCGCTCATCTTCGTGCTGATGAGCAGCGCCAACATCGCGAATCTCGTCATGATCGACTTCATCGAGACGGGATCCGAATTGGGCGTGAAAGCGGCCCTGGGCATTTCAGCCTGGTCGATGGTGCGGCATATCGTCTTGCGGATATTTCTCCTGACGCTCCTGTCCGCGATGCTCGGCCTGCTCATCGCAGTGATCTTGACCCCTGCATTCTACCAAATGCTGCCGGCCTCGAACCTGCCGTTCTGGCTGCATTTCGAAATGGAGTGGCATCTCATTTACGTGGCGCTCGGATTGGCCCTCACCGCCACCGCCGTCGCCACGGTCGGGCCGGCAGGATTCATCCTCTTGACCAAACCGGAAACGCTGATCGCCAACACGCTCACCGGCGCTCGCCACACCGGACATTTTACGTGGAAACGGGCGATCCTGATCGGGCAGATGGCACTGCTGACCATCCTGGGCATCATCTCCGGATTACTGGTCTGCTCAAATTACAATCTGGGGCACATCGAGCTGGGATTTAATCCCGACAACATCCTCACCTTGCGCTGCGGCATGAGAGTGATCGATTACCCGACGCAAGCGGCACGGCGCGCGGCCTGGCAGCGCTCCTGCGAGGCGTTACGCCAGCTGCCAGGTGTCACGCAGGCCGTATGTGTGCGCGAAGCGCCGATGCACAGAGGGGTTTTGACGCTCTATTACGCCACGCAACGCGATGGACTGGCTGAGGGTCGTTCAGAAGGCTCAGCCAACCAGTTTCTCGTCACCAATGCGTTTTTCGATCTGCTGCGCATCCCTTTGATCGCAGGCGAAGGGTTTCGGCCAGACGAGCCCGCGGAAGGACCCAACTACGCCGTCATCACCCGCGGACTGGCAGAAAAACTATGGCCGGGAAAAAGCGCGCTCGGCCGCAGTTTCTTTGTGCGCGTTGGCACCAATCTCCGAACCGCGCCGCAGGAATTGATCGTCAAAGGCGTCGCCGCCGATTTTCGCTCCGGCCCGGCGATGGGAAACAGACATGACGCCGTGTTCACTTCGATCCTGAAGAGTGAAGCGATGTTTTACGACTTGCTCGTGCGTGGCGAACAAGCGCCGCCCTCGCTGGAGGCTGTGCGCGAAACCATGCGGCAAACCGAGCCCAAAATTCCCCTCTACTTTCCCAACACCTATCGCGGCATGCTGCAGGACCAGTTGAAGATGGTGGAACTCACCAGCCTTCTGACGCTCGTCTACGCGGTAGCCGCGGGTCTTCTCTGTCTCGTCGGAGTCTACAGCGTGACGGTGTCACAGTTGCTTCAGCAGAAACGCGAATATGGCATCCGCCTCGCGTTGGGCGGTCCGCCTTTCAACCTCTGGTTGCGCTTCGCGGGCAGCTATGTCGCCAACGCCGTGGTCGGTGTGGCGGTGGGCGCGGGTTTGGCGAGCCTCTGCGGACCCATGCTGGCCGCCTTGCTCTACAACGTAGGTCAAAACGACGCCGCGATATTCGCCATCATCAGCCTAGGCATAATCGGCCTGTCGGCACTCGCCTGCCTGCCCAGTCTGGTCCGGCTCCTGCGCATCGATCCCGCCTCATGTCTGCGCAGCCTCTAAACCAAATCTGCCTGCCCGCTTCGTCCATGCGCTGTCTTGCCCTTTGGCTCTCACTCTCGGTCGCAGCCAGCCTCATCGCACAAGAGGGGCCGCCCCCGCTCACACTGGAGCAGGCGATCCAGCGCGCGCTCGCGCACAACTATGCCATCCAGGTGCAGGCGGTTGAGCGGCCCATCGCCCGCGCCGCGCTCAGCGAGGCCTGGGGCAAATTCGACGTGCGCCTCACAGGAAGTTTTTACGCCAGTCGCGACGAGCAGCCCCGCCTGCCCAATGCGCTCACCGGCTACCGTTCGCCGTCCAGCATCACGCAGGACACCACCGCCAGTCTCGCGCTCGGCGGCAGTCTGCCGTGGGGCATGAGCTACAGCCTCGGCGCCAACACCGAAAACGCCCGCGGCACCAGCAACAACTTCGTGGATACCTACGCCACGTTCGCCGGCCTCGCGTTGACCCAGCCGCTGCTGCGCGACGCTGGCTTCGGCCCGACGCTCACCCAAATCCGCCTCGCCCGCACCAACGCCGCCATGTCGGAGTGGGATTACCGGCAGGCCGTCACCAACATCGTCACGCAGGTCATCTACGCCTACAGCGACCTGTATTACGCGCAGCTCCGGCTGCGCAGCGCCCAGCGCTCGCGCGATCTCGCCGCCCAGCTCCACAAGGACAACGCGCGTCGCTACGAGGTGCAGGCCATGTCTGAGTTCGACGTGCTCTCCGCCAACGCCCGCGTCGCCACGCGCGAAGACAGCGTGCTCCAAGCCGAGTACGGCCTGCGCACCGCCGAGAACGCCCTCCGCCAGCTCATCAGCGACGAGCGCCAGCCCGCGCTACTGACCGCGGCCATCGAGATCGAGCCGCTCCCGACGCTCACGCGCGCCGCGCCCGATCCCGCCGCGGATTTCGCCGTGGCGTTGCAACAGCGACCCGACTACCGCCTCGCACAACTCGCCATCCAGCGCGGCGACCTCAACCGCCGCGCCGCCCGCAACCAGCTCCTGCCCCGCATCGATGCCACCGGCAGCTACGGTTACAACGGCATCGGTCCCGATTTTATCGCAAGCCGGCAGGACGCGCGCGCCCGCGAGGCCACGGCATACAGCGCTGGCGTGAGCGTGAGCCTGCCGCTCACCTCCACCGCCGAACGCAGCCGTTACCGCGCGAGCAAGCTGCGCCTGCACCAGGCCGAGCTGGAGTTGCAGCAACTCGAACAGGCCATCGTCGTCAGCCTCGGCAACGCCGCCCAGCTCGTCGAAAGCACGCGCCGCCGCATGGACGTCTCCCGCGAGTCCCGGCAGCTCAACGAGTCGATGCTGCAAGCCGAGCTCAAGCGCCTGCGCGCCGGCTCCGGCTCGACGTTCAACGTGCTCTACCAGCAGGAGCAGCTCTCCGCCGCCGAGACCAACGAGGCCGCCGCCCAGGTCGCCCATTGCCGCGCGCTCGCCGAGTACGACCGGCAGACCGGCCGCACGCTCGAAGTTCATCGCATCGTCATCCGATCCGACTAATCCGCCCGCGCTCCATCCTTTACCATGATCGAACTCAAAAATCTCGACCGCGTTTATCCGCTCAAAGGCGGCCCGTTCTTCGCGCTGCGCGCCATCAACCTCACGATTCGCGCCGGCGAATTCGTTTCCATCATGGGCCCGTCCGGCTCGGGCAAATCCACTCTGCTGCACGTGCTCGGCCTGCACGACAGCGCATGGCAGGGCGAGTATTGGTTTCAAGGCGCGCCCGTGCACCAGCTCGACAAGAAGCAGCGCTTCGACCTGCAAAAGAAAAACCTCGGCTTCATTTTCCAAAGTTACCACCTGCTCGACGACCTCACCGTCTACGAGAACCTGGAAATTCCGCTCAGCTACCGCGACGTGCCCAAGAAAGAGCGGCAAAGCATCGTGTGCGATGTGCTCGACCGTTTCCACATCGTCGGGAAAAAAGACCTTTATCCGAACCAGCTCTCCGGCGGGCAACAGCAGCTCGTCGGCGTGGCGCGCGCGTTGGTGGCGAAACCGGCGGTGATTCTCGCCGACGAACCCACGGGCAATCTGCATTCCGACCAGGGCCGCGAGATCATGCAGCTCTTCCAAAAGCTGAACGCGGAGCAGGGCGTGACCATCGTGCAAGTCACACACTCCGCAGAAAACGCCGCCTGCGGCACCCGCATCGTCCGCCTCGCCGACGGACTGCTCGTCGGGAGCGAAGGCGGGAAGCGGTAGGCTGTAGGCAATAGGCTGTAAGCTCCTGAAAACCCATCACCCATATTCCACGCCCACCACCTTTCGCCTTCCGCCTAAAGCCTACCGCTTACCACCTACAGCCTCCCGCCTTCCCCCATGCTCTCCGACCTCTGCTTTGCCCTTCGCATGCTCGCCAAGTCTCCGGCGTTTACCGCGACGGTCATTGCGATTCTCGCCCTCAGCATCGGCGCCAACACCACGATCTTCAGCGTCGTCTATGCCTTCGCGCTCCGGCCGCTGCCCTATGAGAAAGCGGAAGAACTGGTCGTTTGTTACGAAAACTCTCCGAAGCAAGGCATCGACCGTTTCTCTGTCGCCGGGCCAAAGTACATCGAGTGGCGAAAGCAAAACACCGTCTTTCAGGAGATGGGCGCTTTGGCTGTTTGCACGCAAAGTCTCACCGGTGGCGCAGAGCCCGTCCCGGTCGTGACGTGTCAGGTAACGCCGAGCTGTCTGCGCGTCTGGCGGCTGCGCCCCGCACTCGGCCGCGTGTTCGCCGAGGACGAGGATCAGGCGGGCAAGAACCAGCTCGTTATTCTGACTCATGGACTGTGGCAGTCGCGGTTCGGCGGGCGGAAGGACGTAATCGGCCAGACCATCCGGCTCGACGACAAGCCGCACACCGTGATCGGCGTCCTGGCCGACGGCGGCCTCACCGACTGGGATGGCGCCGAACTCGCGCTCATCCCGCTCGCGGCAGAAAAGATCCAGGACGGTCCGGGAGTGCATTACTATCAGGTGCACGGGCGGCTGAAGCCCGGCGTAACCATGGAACAGTGCCGCGCCGAGATGACGGTGCTGGCGGATCGGTTGCGAAAACAATTCCCGGCATTCGGCGAATGGGGCGTGGTGCTGTTTCCCTTCCGTGAAGACAAGCTCGGCGAATGGCCGGACTGGCAGACCATTCTCCTCCTGCAGGGCGCAGTGCTCGCCGTGCTCCTCATCGCTTGCGCCAACACGGCCAACCTGCTGCTCGCGCGGGCGGCGGCGCGCAAGAAAGAGATCGCGATCCGCCTGGCTCTGGGCGGCAGCCGCTGGCGCGTGATTCGCCAGCTGCTGACCGAAAGCGTGCTCCTGGCCTTGCTCGGCGGCGCGGCGGGCGTGGCGCTGGCTTCCGTCGGACTGGAGGCGGCCAACCACTGGCTCGCGGCGCAGGATATCACGTTGTGGACCCCCATCCGCCTTGATCCTGCCGTGCTCGCTTTTTCGTTCGGATTGTCGGTTCTGACGGGCGTCGTCTTCGGCTTGGTGCCGGCATGGCAGACAACCAAAACGGAGGTGCAATCCGCGCTCAAAAGCACGGGCCAGAACGCCACGGGTGGCATTGCGCACCGACGGACACTCGATGCGCTGACGGTGACTGAGATCGGACTCGCGTTGTTGCTGCTCGTCGGCGCGGGACTTTTTCTGCGCACGCTCGCGCACCTGCGCGGCACCTCGCCGGGCTTCGACCCGGCCAATGTTCTCACGCTGAATGTGTCACTGACCGAGACACGTTATCCGGGCGACGAGCAACGCAACCAGTTCGTCACTTCCGCGCTCGAACGTCTGCAAGCGCTGCCGGGCGTCCGCCACGCGGCCGTGTCGGACCTCCTGCCGCTGCGCAGCGGTTCGAGCTGGGATTTGTGGGTCGAAGGCCGAATACGGGGCGCGCCGCATAGTTGGGGCGGCGCGCAATTGCGGCGGATCAGCGCCGACTACTTCAGCACGCTGGGCGTGACGCTCGTGCGGGGGCGGGCGTTCACCAGCGCCGACCGGCGTGGCAGCGAATCGGTCGCGATCATCAACGAGAGCCTCGCGCGCCGCTTTTTCCCGGGTGAAGATCCGATCGGCGCGTACATCGGCACCGGTGATGACATCGGCAATCCGCACAGAATTGTCGGCGTGGTGAACGATGAACGCGTGTTTGGGGTCACCAGCCAGCCGGAGCCGTTGATCTACGTGCCCAGCGCGCAGGGTTGGTTCAAAGGTTCGCGCACGAGTTATTCCCTCGATTTCGCCCTCCGGGGAGAAGGAGACCCGCGCGCGCTGGCAAAGTCAGCCCAGACGGCCATTCGCGCGCTCGATCCGCAGATGGCCATCGCCAATGTGCAGCCGCTGGAACGCCTGGTCAGCGGCTCGCTGTTATCGCAACGGTTGAACAGCTTCATGCTCGGTGCGTTTTCGTTGACGGCGTTGTTGCTCGCGGCGCTCGGCATCTACGGCGTGATGGCCAACGCGGTCAGTCAGCGGACCAACGAACTCGGCATTCGCATGGCGCTCGGCGCACAGGGGCGCGACATATTCCGGTTGGTCATGAGTCGAGGACTGTGGCTCACCGCGCTAGGTGTGGCGCTCGGTCTGGCCGGAGCCCTGGCGTTCACCCGGTTTCTAAAAACTTTTCTCTACGAGATCAGCCCGACCGACCCATGGGTCTTTGGCGGTGTAACGTTGTTTCTCGCCACCGTCGCCCTCCTCGCCGCCTGGCTCCCCGCCCCCCGCGCCACGCGAGTCAACCCCATGGAGGCGCTGCGCGCAGAATGAACACACCCGGAACATCAGCCGGATATTGTAGGAGCGGCTTTACGCCGCGATCCGTCGCCACGCCAGCGGTCGCGGCATAAAGCCGCTCCTACAGCCCCGCCACGCCGCGCGCCTCCCCTTCGTTGCCTTCTGTTCAAACTCACTTCTGCCATGCTCTCCGATCTGAAGTTTGCCTTCCGCACGCTCCTAAAATCCCCCGGCTTCACCGCCGTCGCGGTGTGCACTCTGGGCATCGGCATCGCCGTCAACGCCGTCTTCACGACCGTCGCCAACGATCTATTTTTCCGCCCGCTCCCGGCGGCCGCCCCCGACCGGCTGGTCGTCGTTGCGATCAAGGCCGCGGCCATCCCTTACCAATTTCCCTATTCCTACGCCGACGCCGCGGACTTCCGCCGCTTTGTCGATGGCGACGGCACGACGGTGCCGGAAATGGCGCGCGTATTCTCCGGCCTCATGGCCTACAAAGAGCAAGTCGTCCATCTGAGTCAGACGGGCAAATCCACCGAGCGCGCCTGGGTGCATGCCGTGACCGACAACTATTTCTCGGTGCTTGGCGTCCAGCCTTACCTCGGTCGTTTTTTCCTGCCCAACGAGGTGGCCGCCCCCGGCGCCGAGCCGGTGCTCGTGCTGGCGCACGACACTTGGCGCACACGTTTCAACGCCGATCCGACAATCGTCGGCCAGACCGTGAAAATCAACGCCGTGCCGTTCACGGTGATCGGCGTCGCCCCGCAGGATTTCTTCGGCGCTTCGTGGGGGACCGCCCTGAGCGGTTTCGTGCCCGCGACCATGCTCACGCGCCTGTTGCCCGGCGGCGAACAATTCGCGCTTAAACGCGGCAACACCGCGGTATTCCTCATGGGGCGTCTCCGCCCGGAGGCCACAGTAGCGCAAGCCCAGACCGCCATGGAGGTCGCATACGCCCGCGTCATGCAGGACAACCCGGGGCAATATTTCCCGAACAGCCACGCCATCGTGTTGCGTGAGAGCCACAGCCGCCCCACGCCCTACATCGCGCAATACACCCCGAAGATCGTTTTCGCGCTCACCGCACTGGGTTTGCTCGTGCTCGCGATCGCCTTGGCCAATACCGCCAATCTCCTCTATGCCCGCAACGCGAGCCGCGAGCACGAGTTCGCCATCTGCTCCGCCATCGGCGCCACGCGTTTCCAACTCATCCAACGGCTGCTCGCGGAAAGTTTGTTGCTCGCCCTGGCTGCCGGCCTGGTCGGCGGACTGGCCTCGCTGTGGCTCACACCCGCGCTCTATGCGGCAATGCCCTCGCCCGCCAATTCCGCCCCCGCCGCCGACGTAAGCGCTGACTGGCGTCCCTTCATAACCACGGGGCTGGTGTCGCTGATCGCGGGCTTCCTCGCCGGCTTGCTGCCCGCCTTGCAGGTCAGCGGCAACGCGCCGCTGGCATTCATGCGCGCGGCCGCACCCGTGTCCGATCCCCGGCGACACCCGCTGCGCAGCCTTCTGGTCATCGGCCAAATCGCGGTTTCGACCGTGGTGCTGGTGTGTGCCGCGCTCGCCCTCCGCAGCGTCGCGCTCCTCGCCCGCGCCGATCTGGGCTTCCGCACGAGCCATCTGCACCTGGTGTCGTTCGATCTCGGCGCGCAAAAATACGCCGTGAAAAAAGGCCGGCAGTTCCAAACCTCGCTCCTGGAGCAAGTGCGTGCGCTACCCGGAGTCGAAGCCGCCAGCCTGACCACCCACGCTCCGCTCGATACGGGCATCAGCTTGCTCGGCGGGATCAAAGCGGCGGATGAGCCGGCGCCCAGTAATGCGAACGGACTCTCCGTCCCCACTCTCCGCGTCGAATTCACCTACCTCTCGACCATCGGCTTGCCGCTCGTGGCCGGTCGCGATTTCACCGTCCGCGACGACGCCAAGGCGCCCGCCGTCGCCATCGTGAATCGTGTGCTGGCGCAAGCGCTCTGGCCGGGCCGCGACCCTGTTGGTCAACGCATCTCCATCCAAGGGCGTAACGCCGAAGTGATCGGCGTTGTTGGCCCCTCGCGCTACTACGGCCTCCAGGATGCCCACCGCCCGCTGCTCGTCGTGCCTCTGGCCCAGGACTACTTCAGCGCCGTCACGCTGGTCGTCCGCACCGCGTCCACCACTGCGCCGCTGGCGCAAGCCATCGCCGGCATCGTGCGTCAGCAAGACCCCGATCTGCCGCTCTTCCATCACCGCTCCATGGCGCAGCAGATCGAGCAAAGCCCGTCGGGCATGATGCCCTATCGGATGGGCGCGATTCTTGCCGGCTGCCAAGGCGGCATCGCGCTGTTGCTGGCGGGCGCGGGCATTTTCAGTCTGATCGCCTTCGGCGTCGCCCGACGCACGCGCGAGATCGGCATCCGCATGGCGCTCGGCGCCTCTCGTTGGGAAGTGATCCGGGCGGTGACACGCGAGAGCCTGCTGCTCACCGCGACCGGACTCGCGGTGGGCCTCGTCGCATCCTTCGGACTCACCCGTGCGCTTTCCAGTCTGCTCTACGGCGCGGGCAAAATGGAGGTTCTCATCTTCGCCCTCGTCGCAACAGTCATCGCGCTTGTCGTCATCGCCGCCTGCTGGTTCCCGACCCGCCGCGCCACGCGAGTCAACCCCATGGAGGCGCTGCGCGCGGAATGAACACGCCCGGAACATGGGTCGGACATTGTAGGAGCGGCTTTACGCCGCGATCCGTAGCCCACGTCAGCGGTCGCGGCATAAAGCCGCTCCTACTACCCCGCCCTGCCGCACCGCCTCCTCTTCGTTCCCTTCGTTGCCTTCTGTTCAAACCGATCCCGCCATGCTCTCCGACCTCCGCTACGCCCTCCGCTCGCTTGCCAAGTCGCCCGTGCTCACCGCCGTCGCCGTGCTCTCGCTCGCGCTCGGCATCGGCGCCAACACCGCCGTGTTTTCGCTCGTCAACGGCATCCTCCTCCGCTCGCTGCCCGTGACCAATCCCCACGAGCTGCGCGTGCTCCAATGGTCCGGCACCAAGCACAATTTCAACCATTTCTCCGGTAGTCAGAACCGCATCGGTCCGCTCATCAGCGCCGACGCCTTCTCGTTCCCGATTTTTTCCGCCCTGCGCGAACAATGTTCCGCGACAGCCGAGCTCTACGGTTACTACAACCTCAGCAATATCACCGTCCGCGCCCGTCATGAAGCCTTCACCGGCGAGGGATTGCTGGTCTCGGGCAACTTCTTCACCGGCCTCGGCGCCCGGCCGATGCTCGGCCGCGGGCTCATGCCCGACGACGACAAACCCGGCAGCGCGCCAGCCGTCGTGATCAGTTACGGCTGGTGGGAAAAGGAGTTCGACCTCGCACCGTCGGCTCTCGGCTCAACCCTCACGCTCAACGGCAATGTCTTCACCATCGTCGGCGTGCTCCCCCGCGAGCTTCGCGGCGTGCATCCGGGCGACGCCATCGATTTCTACATCGCACTCTCCGCCCTGCCGCAGCTTGCGAGCGGGCTTTCGCTGACAACGCCAAATCAGGCTTGGTTCAAAATCATGGCGCGCCTCCGCCCGGGAGTGTCCGCGGCCCAGTTTCAAGCCGCCGCCGAGGCCTCCTTCACCGCGGTGGCGGGGAAACTGATCGAATCCCACCGGCTCCTGATCTCCGACGGACACGCCGGTCCGGAACGGCAGCAGCGTTTCTATCGCAAAACGCTCCTGCTGCTCGCCGGTATCGTCGGCCTGGTGACGCTGGTCGCCTGCGCCAACCTCGCCGGCCTGCGGCTGGCTCGCGGCGCCGCCCGCGAACACGAGTTCGCCGTGCGCGCCGCGCTCGGCTCCGGCCGCTGGCGCCTCGCCCGGCAGGCGCTCGCCGAAAGCGCCGTGCTCGCCGCCGCCGGCGCCGGCCTCGGCTGGCTCGTCGCGTTGTGGACGAAGTCCGTGCTCGGCCAGTTGCTCACCGGCAACGCCGACGGCCTGCGCTATGACACGTCGCTCGATCTGCGCGTACTGGGCTTCACACTGGGTGTCGCGGCGGTGACCGCGGTGTTGTCAGGTTTGCTGCCGGCCTGGAGCGCCGGGCGTGTCGATCCGCTCGCCGGTTTGAAATCCGCCGCCGCCATCAAAACGCCCCGGCTCCGCGCCGGGCGCATCCTTGTGGCCGCCCAGATCGCGCTGGCCGTCGTGCTTGTCGCCAGCGGCACGCTGTTTGTCCGCACGCTCGTCAACCGCCTGCGGATCGACCCGGGCTTCGCGACGGAGAATCTCCTGCTGTTCCGCCTCAATCCCCGCGCCGCCGGCCAGCGCGGCGCACAGTTGACCGCGTTTTACGAGCAGGTGCAGCCAGCGCTCGCCAAAATTCCCGGCGTCCGCGCGGTCGCGCTCACCCAATACGCGTTGCTCGGCCACTCCATGTCGGGCACCGGTTTCGAACTGACCGGCCAGCCGAAGTCCGACCGCAACGTCAACACCCTCAATGTCGGAGAAACCTTCTTTGAAACCATGCGGATTCCCCTCCGGCTCGGACGCGCCATCACTGCCGCCGACACCGACGGCACAGCCAAGGTTGCCATGGTCAACGACGCCTTCGTCCGCGCCTACCTGCCCGGCACACACCCGCTCGGCCAGACCATGAAAATCAATAACGCGCTCTGGGAAATCGTCGGGGTTTGCGGCGACGCGAATTACACCGACCTGCGTCCCGATGCGCCGCCCACGGTCTATTTCTCCTTCCGGCAAAGCAGCACCGGCACTGCCTATTTTGCGGTGCGCACCGCCTTGCCGCCACTCGCGATCGTGAGCGCCGCCCGCCAGGCCGTCGCCGCCATCGATCCCAACGTGCCGCTGGCGAACATCACGACGCAGATTGCCCTGCGCGATGAGAACATCGTCCAAGAGCGGATGTTCGCCACCCTTTGCGGCAGCCTGGCCGGTCTCGCCGTGTTGCTCTCCGGCATCGGCCTCTTCGGACTGATGGGTTATCACGTCGCCCGTCGCACCGGTGAGATTGGGCTCCGCATGGCGCTCGGCGCCACGGCACGCGACGTGGCCGGTCCGATTCTGCGCGAAGCGTTGCTGCTCGCCGTCGTCGGTCTCGCCATCGGTCTGCCCGCCTCGGTGGCGCTGACCCAGATCATCAAAAACCAACTCTACGGCGTGACACCGACCGATCCGCTGACGCTCGGCCTCAGCGCCGCAATGCTCATCGCTGTCGCCCTGCTCGCCGCCTGGCTCCCCGCCCGCCGGGCCGCCCGTGTCGATCCGCTGATCGCCCTCCGCGCAGAGTGATTGCGCCGTGGTCGTCAAGCAGTAGACCGTAAGCTTCCAACGTCCGCACCTGCCGCCCGCTGCATTTTCCACCGCCACGCCATCGTGCTCCGCCGCCATTTTCCGCCATGAACCCACTCCATCGCGACAGCCTCCACTCAACGTTGGATTCCCTCGCGGAATCGTTGTTCTTCCAACGCACTCTTTCTGCCATCCAGCGTCGCAACGTGGCGGCCTGGATCGCACGCCGCCAGGGACAACCGGGCGCTTATGCCGACATGTTCGCGCCCACCGAAAAGGATTTGCGCGGCATCCGGCTTTTCACCGGTGAAACGGTACGTTCCCGCGTCGGAATCGCGCACCAACTCGGCGAAGAGAGCTGCCGGCTCCTCGTGCGCCTGCATGTACCCACACCCGCAGTGCAAACTGCTTTGCAACGCGCGATAGACGGCATGACCGCCCGCCTCGACGAGGCGGAGCGCCGCGGCCAAAGCACCGCCCTTTACTGCTGCGGCACGTGCTCGGCGGCGTACTGGCGCAACCTCGCGCTCAACCTGTTTCCACGCTCCGAGGAGCGACTGTGTCAGGGTTTGGTCGAACTGAAACAACTGCGCCGCAGCGACGGCCAGTGGCACCGCTTCCCCTTTTATTTCACGAGTCTCGCACTGACAGAAATCGGGACCGAACTCGCCCTAGCCGAGCTGCAACACGCCGCTGCGCGCTGGCAAAAAATTCTCCCGCGCCTCTCCGCAGTCGAAAACCCCATGTCCCGCCGCCGCGCCGCCGTAGGCCAGCGCCTGCTCGCGCTGTGCGCTTCATGATCCGTGCGCAGCTTCGGATCGCAGCGGTATCCGGCGAGCACGCGGGCGCTTTTCCTTCATGTCCCTTCGTGGACTTTCGTGGGCCATGATCGGTGCATAAAGAGCGCTGTTAGCGTCGCCTCCCGCCACAACGCCGCCTTTCGTTAGCGGACATCTTCCGCCTAAAGCCTATCGCCTAACGCCTACAGCCCTCTTGCACCTCGCCAGCAAACCGCTAGGCTGCGGGCCGTTTCGCAACCGCACTCACTCCCATGAAAAAATATCTCGTCGAGTTTATTGGCACCTTCTTCCTCGTTTTCACGGTCGGCATGGCCGTACGCAGCGGAGCGGCGCTCGCGCCCCTCGCCATCGGTTCCGCGCTCATGGTGATGGTCTACGCCGGCGGCCACATCTCCGGCGGCCACTACAATCCCGCCGTCACGCTCGCCGTGTGGCTGCGCGGCAAATGCGAAACCAAGGACGTCATCCCTTACTGGGCGGCG
Organism: Opitutia bacterium; assembly: GCA_016217595.1. Classification (GTDB taxonomy): domain Bacteria; phylum Verrucomicrobiota; class Verrucomicrobiia; order Opitutales; family Opitutaceae; genus MWDT01. The sequence continues at coordinate 45,874 of JACRHS010000010.1, forward strand.
CAGTTGGCGGCCGGTTTGGTGGCGGCACTGCTCGTCACTTATTTGTGCGGCGGTCGGCCGGAAAACCCCGCAGTGCACAGTCTGCGCTATTCGGTGGTCGTCGAATTTTTGTTCACCTTCGCGCTGGCGTGGGTGGTGCTCAACGCCGCCACCGCCAAGGGCACGGCGGGCAATTCCTTTTACGGACTCGCCATCGGCTTCACGGTGCTGACCGGCGCGGTCGCAGTCGGCGGTGTATCGGGCGGCGCGTTCAATCCGGCAGTCGGGTTCGGCGTGTACTTGATGGGACTGGAGCGTCTGGCCCAGTTCGGCGTCTACGTGGTGGCCGACCTGCTCGGCGGCGCGGCGGCCGCGCTGGCGTTCAAGTTCGCCAACGAAGAATCGGCCTGACACTCGTAACACATACGCCCCGCCAGCCTTCGCGCCCTCTCGACACAGTCAGCAATCGAACTTGGCGTGATGGAGTAGTCACCGGGTTTTCACTGCTGATTCATTAACCAAAGGATTCGGCACTAAGACGCGTACACGGACAATCACGGGCCGTCCGCCATGCTTAGGCGGTTCAAAACGCCATACGGAAACTGCCTGCACCGCAGCGTAGCCTAACTCCGGAGCACTCGCTTCAAGGTAGCGGGGCAGTCGTACGAAACCTTTGGTGTCGACCAGAAATTCGACCACCGTGTGTTCCTTGGACGCAAAATTACCTGGGGCAGAGGGGTATTCAATGGGGCGACGTGATTTAAGCTGCAATGCCGAGTCGAGCTTCTCCACAGGTACAATCGACTGTGCATCGTTCTGCTCCTGCCACAATAACCGGCGCTCAGCTTCTCCAGAGATATTAGCGATCTCGGGTTCCGCGAATTCATAGTCAAACATGATCATGGTAGTAACAGGTTTTCCCGCCCGTGTTGCCGGCCGGAAAACCCAAGTATCAACCGCCGCTGCCAATGCATAGCCAAACGCTGGATCGCTTGCGTCCACAACACGGCTATTCACCGAACGCCCCTTGCTATCAATCAACATGACCACACTCGCCTTGCCCTTCAGATTCTTTACGAGCTGGGCATAAGGATACACCGGTAAAATCATGAACCGCATAACCGGCGCGACATCGTAGCGAAATTCCGGCTGCGCCAATGCCTCCTCGCTCGGTCGCATCTGTACGCGCACGCGCGAAATGGATTCCTTCGAGGCCTCTGTTGAGACTTTACCACTCAACGCATCTTGTCCTGACATCGAAATTTCCGCCCCAAACAAACCCGCGAGCACAAAAATCAAGTTATACTTCATATTCCTCATGGTCGGCAAATTGCACGCGCACCACATCCGTACGCAAGCTCACAAGAAACACCTGCGTATAGTCGATAATTGCTGTGAAGTAGCGACAAATGGCTGACACAAAAACCCAATTAGTGTGGTTTCGCCCTCACAGTAGGGCGTTGCAGACCGTGGATGGCGGGGATTAACTGCGTCCCATGAATGCGACGCTGTTCCCCCAACACCTCATCGCCCGCAAACGCGACGGACATGCGCTGACCTCCGAAGAGATCGAGGCGTTCGTGCGCGGCGCCACCGACGGCTCGTGGGCCGACTATCAGCTCAGCGCGATGCTGATGGCGATTTTCCTGCGCGGCATGGCCACGGCCGAGACCGTCGCGCTCACCGAGGCGATGATGAACTCGGGACTGATCGCCGATCTCTCGTCCGTGCCTTGGCCCAAAGTCGACAAACACTCCACCGGCGGCGTCGGCGACAAGGTTTCGCTCCATCTCGCCCCGATGGTGGCCGCCTGCGGCGTGGCCGTGCCGATGGTCAGTGGCCGCGGGCTCGGGCACACCGGCGGCACGCTCGACAAGCTCGAATCGATCCCGGGTTTCCGTGTAAACCTCTCGCTCGAAGAATATGCCCGCCAGATGGAGGCGATCGGCGTGGCGTTGATCGGCCAGACCGCCGAGATCGCTCCGGCGGACAAAAAACTCTACGCGCTCCGCGATGTCACCGCGACGGTCGAGTGCATCCCGCTCATTTGCGCCAGCATTCTCAGCAAGAAAATGGCGGAGGGCATCGACGCGCTCGTGCTCGACGTGAAATTCGGCCGCGGCGCCTTTATGAAGGATAAGAGCCGGGCGCGCGAACTCGCCGCGGCAATGGTCTCCATCGGCCGGGCGATGTGCAAACCCACCCGCGCGGTGTTGACCGCGATGGACCAGCCGCTCGGCCACGCCGTGGGCAATGCGCTGGAGATGGCGGAGTCGATCGCCTGCCTCCGGGGACAAGGCCCGGCCGACTTGATGGAGCTCACCTTCGTGTTGGGCGAACAAATGCTCCTGCTCGCAGGCGTCGCCCGCACGCCGGCGGCCGCACGCCAACAGCTCGCGCAAACGCTCGCCAACGGCTCGGCTCTGGCGAAATTCCGCGAGATCGTGACGGCGCAGGGCGGCGACGCCCGCGTGCTCGACGATCCGACGCGCCTCCCGTCAGCAACTTTGCGCGCAGAGATAGTCAGCCGCAACGCGGGCTACGTGACGGATGTCAATGCCCTCGAAATCGCGCACGCCGCCCTGCGGCTCGGAGCCGGGCGCGCCCGGGCGGAAGACGCCGTCGATCCCGCGGTGGGTTTCAGCCAGCTCGTCAAAGTCGGCGACGGCGTGATGCCCGGCGGCGTATTGGCCGTGGTACACGCCAACGACCACGACAAGCTCGCCGAAGCGCGCACGATGGTGGAACGCGCCATCACGCTCGGCGAGGAAGCCGTCCCCAAGCCTAAACTGATCGAAGAAGTGCTCGGGTGAACTCGGCAGCTGTGCGGTCAAACGCCCCCGGAGCTCGCGCCCGGACTACCTACTGGCTGTAGGCGCGTTCGACCTTTGCCACGCGCAAAGCGTACTCCGCGTACCACGTCGTCTTGCCTGCTTCCTGCGCGCGTAAATGCTCCGCGTTCTGTTTCCAATTCCGGATATCCTCCTCCGACTGCCAATAGGAAACGGTGATGCCCACGCCGGCTGCGTCGCGCGCCGACTCAACGCCAAGAAACCCCGGCATGGTACTGGCCAGCTCGACCATGCGCTCGGCCACGCACAATGATGCTTTGGGGCGGTCACTTCACCCTGAGGTGAGTCCGCGCCCCGCGGCGTCGTTTCGCCGCTCCACCGCGAGCACGCGTTGGCGCAGGTCGGCCAGCATCCGAAATACCGCGGTGTTGCGCATGTAGTCCTTGAAGGGCTGCACGGGCAGGCCGGCGTAGGTGCCCGGCTGGTCGATGTCTGCCGTCACGCCCGCGCGATGCACCAGCACGACGTTGTCGCAAATCTTCACATGATCCGAGACGCCCGTCTGCCCGCTCGTCATGACGCGGTTGCCGATGGTCGTCGAACCCGCCACGCAAAACATCGAGGTGAGCAGGCAATCCTCGCCGATCTCCACGTTGTGGGCGATGTGGCAGAGGTTGTCCAACTTCGTGCCGGCGCCAATGCGGGTCGTGCGATAGGCGGCGCGGTCGATGCAGCAATTCGCCCCCACGCGCACCCGGTCGCCGAGCGTCACGTTGCCCGTCTGCGGAATCGGATGGCTCCGCCCCTGCTGGTCCTGGGCGAAACCGTAGCCCTCGGAACCGACGACCGCGCCGGCGCCGATCACGGCCTCGTTGCCCACCGTGCACTGGTAGCCGATGACGGCGTTGGGGTGCACCACCGTGTCGCTCCCCACCTGCGCATCGTGCTCGACGACCGCCCCGGCCATGATGCGCGTGCGCTCGCCGAGCCGCACATTGCGACCGATCACGGCCCGCGGCTCCACCACCGTCGTCGCCGTCAACATCGCCGTCGCGTGGATGACCGCCGAGGGATGAACCTGCGGCCAGTCCGCGGCGTCGAACTGACGCCCGGCGTAACGCTGTTTGATCAAGGCCTGCGCCAGATTCACGTTCGGCGCCAGCAAGAGGGTCACGTCAGCGCACTCGGCAAAATGGCCGCGCAACTTAAACGAAGTAACCGCCACCGCCGGCCGGCGTTCGCGCACCAGCGCGACAAAGTCCGCCTTGTCCACGAACACCAAATCGCCCGGCGCGCACTCCTCGATGGCGGCGATCCGGCGGACGGGCTGGTCCGGTCCGACCATTTCCTTGACGAGGCCTTGCGGGGCAAACACGGCCAAAATTTCTGCAGAGGTGATGTTCATTATGGGGAGCGGGGGGAGGCCGCTCCGCTGGCATAACGATGAAGTCGCGCAGAAGCAAGGAGCGCGAAGCCCCTCGCGCTAAAACAACTCCAGCCCTGATCTCCGCCATGCGGCCGGCACTGTCAGCCACACGCTGCGGCGCTCTGACCCGGGCGCTTATTTTTCCATTTCCGAAAGCTCGAGCGCGGCTTGCTCCCACTCGGTGGTGGCGGTCTGGAGACGGTCCACCGTCGTGCTCAGTTCGCGGTTCAAGTGCTGGGCGCGGCCGGGCGTGGTGTAGGTCTCCGGCGCTTCGAGCGCCGCGGTGAGCTCGGCCTGCATCTGCTCCAGACGCGTGATTTCCCGCTCCAGCTCGCCGACCTTCGCCCGCAACGCCTTCATCGGCGCGGTGCGTTGGGCGCGCGCCTCGGCCTCGGCGCGTTTCTGCTCCTTGGTCTTCGGGCCGGTGCGCGGCGCGGCATTGGACGCGGAGGTCTGGGCGGCCGCCGCTTGCATCGGACGCGCGTCGGTAAACCCGGCGGTGAGCGCGGCGCGTTCGTTGGTCGCACGCGATTTCTCCAGATAGTAATCGTAGTTGCCCGCGTAGGGCGTGAGCCGGCCGGCGTGCACGTGCAGCACCTGATTGGCCAGGGCGCGGATGCAGTAAACGTCGTGGCTGATGAAAATGAGCGTGCCCTCGAACTGCTTCAGCGCGTTGACGAGCGCGTCGATGCTCGCGATGTCGAGATGCGTCGTGGGCTCGTCCATCAACAGCAGATTGGGCGGCGCGAGCAGCAGCTTGGCGAGCGCGAGACGCGATTTCTCGCCGCCGGAGAGCACCGAGACGGGCTTGAAAACATCGTCTTTGCGGAAGAGAAAACCGCCGAGGATGGTGCGGGCGAGACGCTCGGTGAGCTCGGGATTTTCGGCGCGCATCGCCATCGCCTCTTCGAGCACGGTGAGCTTCGGGTTGAGGTTATCGAGGCGGTTTTGGGCGAAGTAGCCGGCCTTGACGTTGCTGCCCAGCTCGCGTTCGCCGCCCTGAATCGGGATCACGCCGCCGAGAATTTTCAACAACGTGGATTTGCCGGCGCCGTTGGGGCCGACCAGCACGAGGCGTTGTCCGCGCTCGGCCTGAAAGTTGAGGTCGCGATACACGACGTGGTTGCCGTACGCCTGCTGCACGTGCGTGAGCGTGACGACCTTGAGGCCCGAGCGCGGCGGCTGCGGGAAGCGGAAACTCACGCGGCGAATATCCTCCTCGGGCGCCTCCACCGCCACCTCCTGCAAGCGCTCGATCTGCTTCTCCTTCGACTTGGCGCGCGACGCCAGCGAGGCCTTCGCGCCGAAACGATCCACGAACTTCTGGAGGTGGGCGATCTCGCGCTGCTGGTTCTTGTACACGGCGGCCTGCTGCGCGTGGCGGGCGTCCTTTTCGTTCAGATAATCGTCGTAGTTGCCGGTGTAGCTGTGAAGCCGCTGATTGCGCAGCTCGAGAATGCCGTTGCAGAGAGCGTTGAGAAACGCGCGGTCGTGCGAGATGACGACCAGACCGCCCGGGTAACGCGTGAGATATTCCTGAAACCAGAGAAGCGCCTCCAGATCGAGATGGTTGGTGGGCTCGTCGAGCAGCAACAACGCGGGCTCGGCGACGAGCAGCCGGGCGAGATGCGCGCGCATCACCCAGCCGCCGGAAAACGTGCGGCACGGCCGCTCGAAATCGGTTTCGCGAAAGCCGAGGCCGGCGAGGATCTTTTTCGCGCGCGGCTCCAGCGTGTAATCGGGATCATCGGCGTGCGAGGAGTCGGCGTGGGGCGCGTGCCCGAGCGCGATGTGCAGCACGGTCTCGTCGCCCGCGGGCGCGCTCTCCTGCGGGAGGAAGCCGAAATCCGCGCCGCGTTCCCAAGTGATCGTACCGGCGTCGGGGGCCTCCTCGCCGAGGATCAGATTGAACAAGGTGGATTTGCCCGCGCCATTGGGCCCGACCAGACCGAGCCGGTCGGTACGCGCGATGAATAGCGACACCTCTTCGAAGAGCGTGCGGGTGCCATAAGACTTGGAGACATCGGCGATCGTAAGCATGGAACCGGTCAACCAAAGGGCTCCGAGGCTCTCGGTCAACGCTGCGGACCAGAACCGCCCGCAAAGCTCAGCGCACGAGCGTCAACGACACGGCGCCGATCACGGCGATGGCGCCGCCGAGGAGCGAACGCCGCGTCGGGCGTTCGCCTTCGAGCCAGTAGCTGAACGGAATGATCACCAGCGGCGTACACGCCACGATGGGCAGCACGATGCCGCTCGGCGCCGTGAACAGCGCCCATTGATAACAACTCACGCCAATCACCGCGCCGAAGCCCGCGTTGGCGGGAATCCAGAGATAGGCGCGCCACGGCGGGCGCGGCGTCGGCGGCACGCCCCGCGATTTTTCGAGCAGCGCCTTGATCGCGAAATAGGCCAGCGCGATCGCCAGTCCGCCGGCGATGCGTTGATAGGCGGCGGTGATGCCGTCGATGGATTCGCCGGCGAGATGCGCCACGGTGTTGGCCTTGCGGCTGACCAATGCGCCGAAGCCCTGCCCGGCTGCAGCGCCGAGCGCGAAGAGAAAACCGAGCGGCCGGATCGCCACCCGCGGCGGATGGGATTTGCTCGGCGCCAGCGCCAGGGCAACGCCCGCCAGGATCACCGCGCCCCAGAGAATTTGCGGACCGGTGAGCGCCGTGCCCAACCACCACCACTCACCCACCGCGCCCAGCGGCGCCGCCAGGCACTGGGTGATCAACACCGTCAGCCGCGAGCCGAGGAGCGGCAACGCGCCGAACAGCGCGATGTCGCCGAGCCCCATGCCGATCACGCCGCTCAACAGCAGCCAGTCGCGCCCGGCGCCGCCCATGCCGTTGCCCCAGATGTGCGCGTACAGCCCGAGCGCCACGAGCGCGAACAACAGCCGGCCCACGTTGGCCCGTGTTCCCCCCACCGCCCGGATGCTGCGGTTGGCGCAGACGACCGAGAGCGAGAAAAACAGAGCGGTGAGAAACGCGGGGAGCATCGCGAAGCCCGACGCGGCCGGAGCAGCCGGGCCACGGCGCGGAGGTTAGAGGATCGTGGCGCCGTCGCCGGTCTGCGTGTGCAGCACGTCGGGTTTCTGGCCGAACTTGGCCGCGTACGCCGCGACCACGCCCTGCGCCTCGGTCTGGCCAAACGCGCCGTCAGTCAACGCCATCACCGCGCCGCCAAATCCTCCACCGGTCAACCGCGTGCCGTACACGTGCGGCGTGGCCGCGAGTGTATCGACGAGAAAATCGAGCTCGGTCGTGCTGTTTTGGAACAAGGTCTGCGAGCTGCGGTGCGAGGCGGTGAGCAGGCGGCCCACCGCGGCGAGATCGCCGGTCGGCAGCAGCTTCACGGCGGCATCGACACGCGCGATTTCCTCGACCACATGCCGGGCGCGTTGAAAGACGGCCGGGCTGAGTTTGCCCTGCGCCGCCGTCACCATCGCGGTGGTCGCCTCCACGAGCAGACCGACGCCCAAGGTCTTGGCCGCCTCCATGCATTCGCGGTGCCGGGTCGCATAGAGGCCGTCGACGAGCGCGTGCTTGGTGTGCGTGTTGAAAATCCAGAAATGCGCGCCCGCCGGCAGCGGCACCGTGTCAAACCGCGGCCCGCGGCAATCGATGAACACGAGGTGGTCTTTCTTGCCGAAGCCCGACACGCCCTGATCGAGGATGCCGCAGGGCACGCCCACGAAATTGTTTTCTGCGTGCTTGCCGATTTTCACGAGCGTCTCCCGCGAGGGCGACTGCCCCGTCACGGAGAGAAACGCCAGTCCCGAGGCCAGCTCGATGGCGGCGCTGCTGCTCAGGCCGGCGCCGACGGGCAGATCGGAGAGATCAAGATAATCGAAACCCTCGGGCGCGCGCAGACCGAAAGCAGGCATCGCCGCGAGCACGCCCTGCGGGTAATTGGTGAAGCTCGCCGGGCCGGTCTGCTTTTGCAGCGGGCCGGCTGGCAACGTGACGATCTCGTTCGTATGCCCGCTGAAAAAGCGCCGTTGCCCGTCGGTACGCCGCGCCAGTGCCACGCCCACGCCGCGATCAATGGACGCGCCGAGCACCGTGCCGCCGTTGTAATCGGTATGATTGCCGATGAATTCGATCCGGCCGGGGGCGCGGGTGACAACCTCCGGCGCACGGCCGAAAACTTTTTGAAAGCGAGACAGGAGCTGCTCTTTCATGGGATGAGACGATTCGTTGGGTGTGAGGGAGCCGAAAGTTGGCGAGTGGCTTTGGCGAATTGAAGCAAATACTCCCGCGCCACCGTGACGACGCCCCATGAACAAGCCCAGCCGCGCTCCGGCGCCGCCAGCCAATGCGCACCCACGAGAGAGCCACAGCCAACCTCAACCTCGCGCTAAGTTTCTGTGGTAACGTGCATTTCCCATGGCTGAACCACGATGTCGACGGCGCGAAGTCGCCGCGCCTCCTCATACTGGCGATTACGCGCAGAAATTCTTTCTTGGTTAAGGACTGTTGAATCGCGCCTTACCATACCGAGCGAAAAAACACCGGAGATTTATTTGACGAACACCGCGCGAACCATACTCGTTTGCATCGTCAACTTCATCACTTTCTCCCGCCTAGCGGGAGTTTTGGGGTAACTAAGAAAGCAAAGGCGGGCCGCTTAGGGGTAGGCGGCCCGCCACTTTTTTTGCCCAAATTTGACGCCTCGGAAAACCCGACCCGGAGCTTGCGCCATCGCACAGTGTTTTGCAGCTTGGCCGGCCGTGCGTAAAACTTCCGACATCAATGTGGTCGAAACCAGCGTCCTGCCGACGCCGACCGAGCTGTTGAACGAATTGCCCAAGACTGAGGCACAGGCCGACTTCGTGACCCGCGCCCGCGAGGACATTCACCGGATCATTTTTACCGATGACCAACGGTTTCTGCTCCTGGTGGGTCCGTGCTCGATCCATGACGTCGCAGCCGGGCGCGAATATGCCCTGCGGCTGGCGGAGCTGGCCCGGGCGGTGTCCGACCGGGTGCTGGTGGTGATGCGGGTGTATTTCGAGAAACCGCGCACCACAGTCGGCTGGAAAGGCCTGATCATGGACCCGCACCTCGACGGCTCGCACGATATCGCGGCCGGACTGCGACTGGCGCGGGCATTTTTGCGGGAAGTGCTCGATCTCGGCCTGCCCACGGCCACCGAGCTGCTCGACCCGATCACACCGCAGTACATCGCCGACTTGATCTGCTGGTCAGCCATCGGCGCGCGCACCACCGAATCACAGACGCACCGCCAGATGGCCTCGGGACTCTCCATGCCGTTGGGTTTCAAAAACGGCACCGACGGTTCGATCCAGACGGCGATCAACGCCATCAAATCCGCCGGCCAGCCCCACACTTTCCTCGGCATCGACATCGCGGGGCGCGCCGCCGCCATCGCCACCCGCGGCAACGGCAATTGCCATGTCGTGCTCCGCGGCGGCGCCAGCGGCCCCAACTACTCGCCCACGCATATTGCGCAGACCGAGCAGTTGCTCGCCAAAGCCGGCCTGCCCCGCGCCATTTTGGTCGATTGCTCGCACGACAACTCCGCCAAGCAGCCCGAGCGCCAGCCCGAGGTCATGCACGCGCTGCTCGACCAGATCGCCGCGGGCAACACCTCGATCATCGGCGCCATGATCGAGAGCAACCTGCAAGCCGGCAGCCAGGCGTTCCCGCAACCGAAGGAAAAACTCCGCCACGGCGTCTCGATCACCGACGGCTGTATCGATTGGGCGGCCACAGAGAAATTGGTTCACGATATTTATGCAGCTTTATCGCCGCGTTTTCGCTGATTCTCTCACTTGCAAGCGGTTATCCTTTTGGTCTGCCGGGGCTGGCGATCGGTCAGCACTTCCGCGTGAGGAAACACAAGTTCCGCTTATAACTCGAAAACGCGCATTCGGTTCTTGCCTACAACTTGCCCCGTCGAATCTCTAGGGCTTTTACGTTATGAAAACACCCATCCGCGTCGCTGTCACCGGTGCTGCCGGTCAAATCGGTTATTCACTGCTCCCGCGCATCGCGTCGGGTGCCATGTTTGGCCCCGAACAGCCCGTCATCCTCCACCTGATTGAAATCGAGCCTGCTCTGCCAGCCCTCAACGGCGTGGTCATGGAGCTGCAAGATTGCGCCTTCCCCCTGCTCAAGGGGATCGTCGCCACCGCCTCCCTCGACGAGGGCTTCAAAGGCGTCAACTGGGCCTTGCTCGTCGGCTCAGTGCCGCGCAAAGCCGGCATGGAGCGCAAAGAGCTCCTCGGCATCAACGGCAAGATCTTCACCGGCCAGGGCCAGGCCATCGCCCGCAACGCCGCCAGCGATGTGCGCGTGCTGGTCGTGGGCAACCCCTGCAACACCAACTGCCTAATCGCGATGAACAACGCCAAGGGCGTGCCCAGCGACCGCTGGTTCGCGATGACGATGCTCGACCAGAATCGCGCCGTCACCCAGGTCGCCCTGAAAGCGGGCGTCGACACCACGGCCGTCTCCAATCTCGCCATCTGGGGCAACCACAGCTCCACGATGTACCCCGATTTCGCCAACGCGAAGATCAGCGGCAAACCGGTGACCGAGGTCATCGGCCACGAAGCGTGGTTCAAAGAGACCTTCATCCCCACCGTGCAACAGCGCGGTGCGGCGATCATCAAGGCCCGCGGCCTCAGCTCCGCCGCCTCCGCCGCCAACGCCGTCGTCGACACCGTGCGCAACCTCACCACGCCCACCAAGGCCGGTGACTGGTTCAGCGTCGCGGTCTGCTCGGACGGTTCCTACGGAATCGAAAAGGGTCTGATCTATTCCTACCCGATCCGCAGCGACGGCCAGAAATGGTCCATCGTGCAGGGCCTGTCCCTCAGCGAATTCTCCAAGAGCAAGATCGTCGCCACCGAGAATGAGTTGAAGGAAGAGCGCTCAATGGTCGCCGATCTGATGCCGCAATAAACCGGCTCGGACGTAGCTTCATTACACAAAAACGGCGCCCCGCAACGGGCGCCGTTTTTCTTTGGCCAAACTATTGGAGTCGCCGTGCGACCGATCAGGCGGGCTTGGCGCACAAGCGTCGGATCAACGCCACCACGCCGACGACGGCCAGCACTGGCAGCCAGATCGGCGTCAGCACTGCCACCAGCACGAGGGCGGCAATTACCAGCCCCAGAATCACACCCAACGCCGCAAGCGTGGCCAGGGCAACCCCACCCGCCAGCACCACGGCCACGCCCGCCACCAGCAACAACGCCAGGGCCACGGGAAGCAACGCCACCGGGAGCAGTTTGACCACCAGCACCGCCGCCACCGCCACGAGGAGAATCATCAGAAAGGTTTTCATGCCGGGAAAAACCCGGAACTCAGCGGAAAGTTGCGCCTCTTTTTTGCGCCCCGCCCCACCCGGCGATTGCCTTTCGCCCGCCCCTGCCTGTGCATCGGGCCTGTTGTGACGAAAAACCTTTCACCCATTCCCGTGGTCGCCGCCGTGATCGAACGCGATGGCCACGTGCTCATCGCCCAGCGCCCGCCGCACAAACTCCTGGCGCTGAAATGGGAATTTCCGGGCGGAAAAGTCGAAGCGGGCGAACAACCCGAAGCCGCGTTGGTACGTGAGATTCGCGAGGAGCTCGGCTGCGCCATCGTCGTCGGCCAGGCGCTCCCCCGTTTCGTCCACGCCTACGCGACTCTGACCATCGAGATGATTCCTTTCCGCTGCCAGCTGGCGCCGGGCACGACCGAGCCGCATCCGCACGAACACGTGGCTGTGCATTGGGTGCCATTGTCGGCGCTGCGCACACTCGATCTGGCCGATGCCGACTGGCCGGTGGTGACGGCGTTGGGCGCGTAAGACACGCCGCGCGCTCCGGCTCCGCTCAGTAATGCGGCGGGCGCTCTTCCGCGGTCGCGGGCCCGCCGGCGTCGCCGTGATCCTGCAACCGGGTGCGAAAAATCAGCAGCTCTTTGCGGATTTTTGCCAATTCCTCGGCCAGCTCCAGCATGGCTTTGTCCTGCTCCGCCACGTGGCGTTGCAGCCAGACAATGCGTTCTTCGAGGAGTTGGAGTTGCGGATCGGCCACCGCAACCTCATCGCCCTCCCCCGGCGGGGCGTCAATCCCCGACCGCCACCACGCTCACGCCACAATCTTCGGTCGGTTGCTCAAAGGATAGGGCGCATCTGCGCCAAAGGCGTTGAGCTGCGGCCGTACCTGCGTCTCGTAACACTGGGGGCAAACCACATGGCTGTAGGTCGCGTCTTCCTGTGCCCGGGCCTGTTGGTCGGTCTGCAACCAAACGTTCCGATCATCGCGAACCTTGTGGCAATACGAACAAATGGGCTGAGGCACCGTTCGCGGCCGGGGCGGTTGCGTATGCGCGAGGATGCGTTCCGCCACGTGCAAGCGCCGCGCCAGCTCGTGCGGATTGATGGGCTTGCACAGAAAATCGTCCACCCCTGCGTCGGTCGCCGTCACCTGATTGCGCTCCGAAGCCGGCACGCCGGTCAGCAGAATAAAGTAAACGTAAGGGTCCTCGGTCGCACGCAGACGCCGACACAACTCCAGCCCGTCGATGCCCGGCATCTTCCAATCGCAAACCACCAGCCGCACCGGATGGTGCTTGAACTCCTGCCAGGCTTTTTCGCCGCCATCGACCGCCACCGTCTCATGACCAAATGAGCGCAGCGCCGCCTCCAACATGAGCCGGGCCACCGGATCGTCGTCCGCGATCAGAATTCTCACGTGATCGCCCCCTCCTCGAAGGCGATCAACGCCAGGTTCAGCCGTACCCAAGATTCTTTCAGCACCGCCAGCCGCACCGGCACCGCGGCCCAGTCCGCCGCGTCCGCCGCAGATTCGAGCGCGCGGGCCGCAGCCTGCATTTGCCGCCCGCCCAAGCTCGCACAACTCCCGGCCAGGGCGTGCGCGCGTTGCGCCAGCAGCGGGCCATTCTGCGCCGCCGCGTGTTGTGTCAATTCATGCACCCGCACCGGCACCTCGCGGCGCAAGAGTTCCGTCAACTCCGCAAATAGTGTACCGCCCTTTTCGCCTCGGATGCTTTGCAAACATTTCGCCTGCTGCATATCGAGCACGGCGAGAGTCGTATCCGTGGGCATAGTTTCGCCACCATCCGCCGAGCCCTCGCGCCGTTGAGATTGGACCGCACCGGACCGCGCCGCCCGCGCCACACCCTTCCGCGCCGCGGGCGTACGGATCAGACAGCCAGTCAGTGCCAGCAACGCAACCGCGATCATAGCTCCGCCATGCGAACTCGTGTGACAACGGTTACCTGCGGCCAATCCAGAGGGGGGATAGCGCATCTGGGTAAATTGAGTGGGTTAATGGATGGGCGACAGCACTAAGACTACGTAAGCGTTCTACGTAGTTCCTCGGCCAACGCAACTGAAGCTTGACACGTTTTCTCCTCACATACGTAGGCCACCGCCCGGCCATCCTGCGGTCGCATTTCCCGCAACCAGGGCGCACGCTCCGCCAGCCAGTCCTGCGCCGCACCACCCGTGACGCCGAGCACCACGCCGGGCGGCCCGAGTCGTTCGCGCACTACGTCAGCCAAAACTCCGAAGTCCGCCGCCGCCGGATCGCCTGCCAATACGATCACCCGCGGCTCCGTCTGCGCAAAATCCAGAGCGCACAACAACTGCGGCAGGGCTTGCGGTGCCGTGCGCCACTGCCGTTGCAAAACGGCGAGCGTGCGGTGTGCCTGCTCCCGCCAGTCCGCGCGTTCACGCAGCGCCGCCAGCCGGAGCAGATTGAGCGTCGCCACGCTGCTCGGCGCCGGCTCCGCCCCGTCGTAATCCTCCTTCAACCGCAGCACCACATCCGGCGCGTCCGCGACCGAGTTCCAATATCCGCCCGCGGCCACATCATAGAAGAGCGCGTCCATTTTCGTCTGCAACGCCTCCGCCCACTGCAGCCACTCCATGGCAAACGTCGCCTCGTAAAGGTCGAGCAGGCCTTGAATGAGAAACGCATAATCCTCGGCAAAGCCCGCGATCCCGCTGCGTCTTTCGCGCCAGGCGCGGTACAACACGCCTGTCGCCGGATCGAACAACTCGCGCCGCAAAAACTCCGCCAAGCGCAACGCCGCCGCCCGATACGCTGACCGGCGTTCAGCCAACGCCGGCGCGGGCGTGGCCGAGGCGCGCGCCAGGGCCGACAGCATCAAGCCATTCCACCCGGCGATCACCTGATCGTCGCGTTGCGGCCGGGGGCGTTGCTCGCGCAGGCTGCGCAACCGCGTCAACGCCGCCTCGGTACGTTTTTCGATTTCGCCGACCGACAGACTAAAAGCGCTCGCCAGCTCCGTCGGCGCGACCACCTGTGCCAGAATATTTTTCCCCGTGAACTCGCCCTGCGGATCTCGCGCTGCAGAAACATTGCCTCCATCCGTCACCCCAAACTGGGCCGCAAACAAACTGTAGGCATCGCCCAACGCCACACGCAGCTCGTCGCTGCTCCAAACGTAATATGCGCCCTCCGCGTGCGCCGCAACCGCAGAGCCCGTCGCGCTGTCGGCATCCTCGCCCGCATGAAAACCGCCCGCTGGATCGGCGAGATCGCGCAGCACATAATCGCACAGATCGCGCGCCAGCGCTGCGAACCGGTCGTCATGCGTGGCCTGCCAGGCTTCGAGGGCGTTGACCGCGATCTGCGCCTGGTCGTAGAGCATCTTTTCAAAATGCGGCACGAACCAGTCGGCATCGACCGAGTAGCGGTGAAACCCGCCGCCAACATGATCGTGAATGCCGCCCCGCGCCATCTCCCGCAGCGTGTGCGTGGCCAGATGAATGGCGGAACGCCCCAGATCGCTCGTCACGCCCTGACGTACCGCGTAGCGAAACAAAAAAGCCGGGATGCAAGCGCGGGGGAATTTCGGCGCGCCGCCGAAACCGCCGCGCACCGCATCGAACGCCTCCTCGAAATAGCGATAGCAGCCGTCGCTCGCGGCCGCAGCATCGGTTGCCGCCAGTCTGTCGCTCGCGCCGCCGTTGCGCCCCTCGGCGCCAAAATGCTCCCGCAAGGCCGCCAGCACGCGTTCGCCCTCGGCCACCAGCTGTTCGCGCTGGTCGCGCCAGGCCCGCGCCAGCGTTCGCAAGACCGTAACGAAGCCCGGCCGCCCGTGCCGGTCCTCCGGCGGAAAATACGTGCCGCCAAAAAATGGCCGGAGTTCCGGCGTCAGCCAGACGCTCAGCGGCCAGCCGCCGCGGCCGGTCATCGCCTGCACGTACGTCATGTAAACGCGGTCCAGATCGGGCCGCTCCTCGCGGTCGACTTTGATCGGCACAAACTCGGCGTTGAGCAGCGCGGCGATCTCTTCGTCCTCGAACGACTCGTGCGCCATCACATGGCACCAGTGGCAGGTGGAGTAACCGATGGAGAGGAAGATCGGCTTCTGCTCAACGCGCGCACGCTGCAACGCCGCCTCGCCCCATGGCTGCCAGTCCACCGGGTTGGCAGCGTGCTGACGCAGGTACGGCGACTGTTCCTCGGCGAGTCGGTTGGGCATGGGCGGCGTGTTAGCCGCAAGTAGCCCCGTTCGCCCCAAAAAGCAAAGCCCCCGCGCGATCCGCGCCAGAGGCAAAATCCCTCAAGGAGTCTTCGTCGTGGGCAGCGTGCCGGCTTGCACGGTGATGAACTTCTCCGGATCGAGATACTTTCGGATCGCGCCATTCACCTGCGCCAGCGTGAGCGCCTCCACCGTCCGCGGATATTCGTCGATGAAACTCAACGGCAGCCCGCGCTGCACCGTCGTCAAAATCTGCTCGGCCATGCCGCCGCTGGTTGCCAGCGCCAGTTTGTACGTGCCGGTGAGTGCCGCCTGAAAATCGCGCAGTTCCTCCGCCGTCACGCCGTCCGCGACGAAACGCGCCAGCTCGCGGCGCGTCGCCGCCAGTCCTTTTTCGAGACGCTGCGGCGCGAACGTGCTCTGAATGGCCCATTGCCCGTCGGTGTAAGTGTCACCCGCCAGCCGCGCGCCGATGCCGTAGGTCAGGCCTTCCTTGGCGCGGACGATGGCGAGCAACCGCGACGAAAAATAATTACCGCCCAGCACCGCCGTGCCGGTGGCCAACGCGATGCGATCCGGATCGCTGTACTTCAATCCCGAGGGCTGGCCGAGCAGCACCGACACGCTGGTTTTTCCGGCCATGTTCACCGGCACCACCCGGCTCGCCGTGAGCGCCGGCGCGGGACGCACCGCCGGCAACGCCGCCCCGCCCGTCCAACCGGCCAGCGCCGTCCCGAGCGCGGTGTCGATCGCGGTATCGTCCACATCGCCCACCGCCACGAGGGTCAGACCGGCGGGTCCGTAATGCGCGGCGTGAAACGCCCGCACTTCCGCCTCCGTGACGTTCTCGATGTCGGCGAGGTAGCGCTCGTTTTCCGGCGGGCAATTCGGATGCTCGGCCGGGAAAATCGCGCGGGCGAATGCCTGACGCGCACGAAAATTGGTGTCTTCCATCTGCTGTTTGAATTGCCCCGCGAGCTGCTTCTTCGCCTTGGTCAGCTCCTCGGCAGCAAACGCTGGCGCGCGCAACTGTTCGACGAGCAAGCCGAGCACCCGCGACGCGTCTTTTTTCAGGCAGCGGGCGGAGAACGTGACGTTCTGCGCGGTGGAGCCAAAGTGGATCGTGGCGCCGACGTCCTCGAGCAATTGCGCCAGCGCGAACTTGTCGTGTTGCCGCGTGCCTTTGTCGAGGAGACTGACCGTGAGATCGGCGACCGCGGGCCGGCCGGCGGGATTGAACACATCGCCCGCGGGCAGACTGCCGTGAATCGTGACGACGTCCTGCAACGCCGTCCGGTACGTCAACACATCAGCGCCAGCGACGCGGCGACGAACGATCTTCGGCGCAATCTGTGCAGCGGGCGCGACGGGCGCGGAATTTTCGATTTTCGTTTTCGGCGTGGCGGAAGCTTGTACTCCGGTCGCACTGGCGGACGCGCCGCCCTCTGTCGCTGCCGCGCGGTAATATTCCGGATGTGGCCCGGGGCGACGCCGCGCGGCGCCGCCCGCCGCGGCTGACGCAGAAGCGGCAGCACCGGCTTCGCTCTGCGGGATAAACCAGCCCGTCGTGCTCTGATCTTCGACCAGATACGCCTGCGCTACCCGACTGACTTCAGCCGCAGTCACCTTTTTGAGCTTCTCGGGCAACGTCACGTAGTAAGTCCAGTCGCCGACCGCGATGTGCTCGTTAAGCTGGCCCGCGATGGCGAACGAACCGTCACGCCCATACGCGGTGTCGGCCGTCTCCTTGCTGATGGCGCGCGCGACTTCCTCGGCGGTGACGCCCTCGGCTTTCACGCGGGCGAGTTCGGCGAGCAACGCCTGCTCCACCTGCGCGTGCGTGCTGCCGGGGGCGAGCCGCGCGTAGATCGACAGCAAGGTCTGATCGCGGAAAAATCCCTTGGTCGCGCTGACGTCGATGGTGAGATTTTTGTCGGTGAGCGCGCGGTAGAGCCGGCTGTTTTTCCCGTCAGTCAACACATCGACCAGCAACACGAGCGCGGGGTGATCGGCGTGGAGCGCGCCGGGCACCTTGAAAGAGACGCCAACCACGCCAAGCTCGCCGGGGCGCTTGACGGTGACGCGCCGCGGGCCCTGCTGCGGCGGCTCCTCGGTGTAGACTTCGGGGATCGGCTGCGGCGACGCCGGGATCGCGCCATAGTATTTTTGCAGCAACGCGAGCGCCGCGTCCGGCGCGAAATCGCCGATGATCGTGACCGTGGCGTTATTGGGCCAATAGTAGGTGTTGTAGAACTCGCGCAGTTTCCCGATGGAGACTTTCTCAATGTCGCTGCGCCAACCGATCGTCGGGTGGTGGTAGGGATGCGCGATGAACGCGACCGCGCCGATCTCCTTGTCGAGCGCCTCGGTGGGATCGTTTTCGCCGCGCTCGAATTCGTTGCGGACGACCGTCATCTCCGGCGCGCGATCCTCCTCGCGCAACCGCAGCCCGCGCATCCGGTCGGCTTCGAGCTGCACGGCGAGTTCGAGCCGGTCGCTGGCGAGATTCTCGTAGTAGTTGGTGCGGTCGAGCCAGGTGGTGGCGTTGTTGATCGCGCCGATGCGGTCGAGCACCTTGTCGAACCCGGTGCCGAGGTCGTCGTTGAAATGCGTACTCCCCTTGAACATCAGGTGCTCGAGCAAATGCGTGGCTCCGGTCGTGCCGGTGACTTCGTTGCGCGAGCCGACACGGTAGGTGACCATGAACGTGACCACCGGCGCGGAGTGTTCGGGGAGGAGGAGCACCTGCAGGCCGTTGGCGTCGCAACGGTACTCGGAGATGCCGCCCGCGGTTTTGACGAAGGTGAAACCTGCAACCGTCGCCGGGGCCGCGAACGCGGAGGAGAAGAGCGTCACAACGCTGGCGACGCAGAGGAGAGACAAGAGGCGTTTCATGGGAAAACCGCAGTGTGCGCACCGTCGCTGCCGGCGCAACCGGAAGCTGGCACACGCCACACGCGCACTTGCTCAGGCCCGCGGCCGCAGCGCCTCCAGCAGGCAGCGCTGCACGCTTTCGCGCTCGAAGGGCTTGCGCAACACCCCGGCGATATCCTCGCCGCGAAAACGCTCGGCCAGCTCCTGCACACTAAACCCGCTCATCAATACCACCGGCACCGTCGCGCTCCGCCGACGCAGTTCGCGATAAACTTCCTCGCCGCTCATCTGCGGCAGGGAAACATCGAGCAGAATCGCATCGAGCGAATCCCCTTGTTCGCCGAACAGCCGCAGCCCCTCGCGTCCGTCGCCGGCGATGAGCACCGCAAATCCAATGCTCTCCAAAATCCGGGTGGCGACCGCGCGCACTTCTTCCTCGTCGTCGACCACGAGAATCTTGCCTGCGCTGCGCTCGCTGATGGCGCGCACTGGCATCGGTTGACTCGCCGGCACGCGCTCCGCCGCCAACGGCAGCAGAACGGTGAACGTGCTGCCGCGTTCCGGCTCGCTCGCGCAGCGGATCGCACCGCCGAAAGATCGCACAATACCCAGCGCCGCCACCAGCCCGAGTCCGTGACGACCGACCTTGGTGGTGAAAAACGGCTCGAACACCCGCGCCTGTTGCTCGGGGGTCATGCCGCCCGCGGTGTCGGCAACTTCCAGCAGGAGGTAATCGCCTGCGGCCAGCTCGGTGAGTTGATGAGGTTCGCGGCTGCCCTCGGTGCCGACCGCCTGTCGCGCGGTGCGCAACTGGATCGTTCCTCCCGGTCGACTGCTGAGCGCCTCGACGGCGTTGCGCACGAGCGCGCGGAGCAACTGCCGGGCTTTTTCGTTTTCAATCCGGGCCTGAGGCAGCCCGGGCGTAAAAGCGCAGGCCAATTTGCCTTTGCCACCGAGCCAGGAATTGAACTCCGGCAGCATTTCCTCGATGAGCGCGTTGAGATCAGAGCCGCCGCCGACCGCTTTGCTACGCCCGGAGTAGGCGTGCATCAACTGGCACAACTCCGCCGCGCGCTGCGTCGCGATCTCGGTGTGTTTGAAGTAATTTTGCACCGGCGAATTCTCGGGCACTTCGAGCCGGGCCAGACTGGTGTACCCCATCACCGCAGTGAGCAGATTGTTGAAATCATGGGCGATGCCGCCGGCAAACACGCTCAGACTTTCGAATTTGCGCTTCTGGAGCCGCCGCCGCTCGCCATCGATCCGCGCCAACTCCGCCACCTGTCGCGCGCCGATTTCGCGTGCGCTAAACGCGATCGCCGCCGGCGCGCCCTCCAGTGCCCGCTGCCCTACAAGTGCAAGCGAGACCGGCAGAGCGCGCCCCTGCGCGTCGAGCAGTGCCGAATCGCCGGTCCACGGCGTGCCCGTCAGCGCCGCTGGAATCGCCTCGCGCAAGAGCTGCTGCGCCGCGTCCGCCGACAAATACTCTGCAATGTGGCGAACCGTAGTGGACGCACCGCCGGCTTTGAGCCGGCTGAGCGCTCGGTTGGCGTAAAGCACATTGCCCTGCAAATCGATCAGCGCGTGAAAATCCGTGGCTTCGTCGAGCATATGCGCCTGCCGATGCCACATCGCCTCTGCCTGCTTGCGAGCCGTGAGATCCTGATGCGTGCCGGCCAACCGCCGGGGCTCACCCGCCGCATCGCGCTCGACCACGACGCCGCACTCGCGCACCCAACGCCAGTCCGCTTCGCCGCAACGCAACCGATATTCGACATCGAAACCCGGCGCACGCCCTTTCAAGTGCTGCTCCCGCGCCCACAAATACCGCCCAAGATCGTCGGAATGCACCCGTTTTCGCCATTGGTTTTCCAGCGTCGCTTTTGCATCGGTGGCCGCATTGGTCTCCGCCCAGTACGGATCGGTGTTGAAACGACCGGTGGGCAAATCCCATTCCCATAGGGTGAGCCCGGCGTGGCCCAAGGCCTGCCGCCACTGCCCCGCGGATTCCGCCAGCATCGTGGCGCGTTGCGTCTGCATCCACGTGCGCAATTGCCAGCCCCATGCCGCCATCAACGCCACACCCACGCCTGCCGCCCAAAGCCAGATCGTCACCCCGTACCGCGCCTCCAGCATTCGCGCCGCGCCCACCAGCACCGCAAGCAGCACGAGAAAAACCAGGCACAGGAAGAAGAGGCGTACAGCCGGGCGGATTGTCATGCCGGGGAATGGTTTCGTGCACCAAGAGGTAAGCCGGCTCTGGCACTGACTCAAGCGGCAACTCGCCGCGGTTTCTGCCGCGCTTCAGCCGGCCAGCCGCTGCGTCTTCTCCAGCAGATGCGTGCAACGCGTCTTCGCCTCACCATTGCGCACCGCCATCGCGTACGCGACAGGTTCGCCGACGATGAACGCCTTTTTCTTCCCGCGGGTGAGCGCGGTGTAGAGCAGGTTTCGTTGCAGCATCATGAAGTGCGCCTTCATCAGCGGCACGATCACCACCGGATACTCGCTGCCCTGCGATTTGTGGATGCTGATGCAGTACGCGAGCGCGAGATCGCCAAAATCTCCGCGGGTAAACACGTGCGGCTCGCCATCGAACTCGGCGGTCATCTCGCCCGCCTCCGCATCGACCGCGCGCACCACGCCGATATCGCCGTTGAACAGGTTTTTGTCGTAGTTGTTGCGCAGTTGGATGACCTTGTCGCCCGGGCGAAACTCGCCCGCCACGCTGCGCAGGCCCGCGGCCCGGCCGTTGAGTGCGGCCTGGAGCTGGACGTTGAAGTTGGCCACGCCCGCCACGCCCTTGTGCATCGGCGCGAGCACCTGCACGTCGGCCACCGGGTTGAACCAGCGACAGTGCCGCGGCAAAAACTCCGTGCAGAGCTGCTGCACCTTGCGCACGCAATCGTCGGCGGACTCGGCCTGGATGAACGCGAGATCGCTCCACGCTGGTACGCTGGCGACATCGGGAAAAATCGGCGGCAGCGAGGCATCGCCGCCGTTGATCGCGTGTGCCGTGCTCACGATCGCGCTGTGCCCCTGCTGCCGGTACACCATGCTCAGCCGCGTGACGGGCACGAGTTCGGTGGCGATGAGATCCTTGAGCACCAGCCCAGCGCCGACGCTGGGCAACTGATCAGTGTCGCCCACGAGCAACAGATGCGCGC
Source organism: Opitutia bacterium (assembly GCA_016217595.1). Classification (GTDB taxonomy): domain Bacteria; phylum Verrucomicrobiota; class Verrucomicrobiia; order Opitutales; family Opitutaceae; genus MWDT01. Next base: position 67,616 of record JACRHS010000010.1, read on the forward strand.
GCACCGGCACCGCTTGCATCAGCGCCGCCGCCAGCCGCGCGTCGAGCATCGAGGCCTCGTCGACGATCAGAAAATCCGTGGGCAACGGCGCGCCCTCGTGTGCGGTGAAGCCGCCCTTCGCCGCATCGTAACGCAGCAGCCGGTGAATCGTGGACGCGAAGCCGCCGGTGGTCTCCGCGAGCCGCTGCGCCGCGCGACCGGTGGGAGCCGCGAGATGCACGCGCACTTTCTTCGCCTTCAGAATCTCCACCAACGCGCGCAGGATGGTCGTCTTTCCCGTGCCCGGTCCGCCGGTGAGGATGGTGAGCTTGTGCGTGAGCGCGCTGCGCAGGGCGGTGCGTTGCAATTCGTGGAAAGCAAAGCCCGCCTTCTGCTCGGCCCACTGCACTGCGGCGTCGGTTTTGATCGGCGGCAGTCCGCTGCCCGCGCGCGTGAGCCGCGCGACCACCTCGGCGATTTTCTGCTCCGCGCGGTCGAGCGCCGGAAGCTGCAACAACACGGCGCCGGGCTGCGCTCCGGGCGCGGCGTGACGCACGAGTTGCTTCGCCTCGACGAGCGCTTCGAGCCGCGCAGTGAGGAACTCGGCGGAAGTTTCGAGCAGGTTGGCTGTGTACTCGATCAACGCCTCCTGCGGGTAGGCGGTGTGCCCCTCCTCCTGCAACGTATCGAGGGCAAAGAGCACGCCGGCATCGAGGCGCGGCGGGGCATCGTTGGCGAAACCGAGATTGATCGCAATGCGATCGGCGGTGCGAAAGCCGATGCCGTCGATCTCGCGCGCCACGCGGTACGGCTCGCGCATGAGAATGGGCTTCGCCTCCCAGCCGTAGCGCTGCACGAGCTTCACGCACTGCGCGGGCGTCACGCCATAGGTCTGGAGGAAAATGTAGAGCTCGCGCTCGGCGCGCTTCTCGTCCCATGCGCGCTTGATGGCGGTGACGCGCTTCGGGCCGATCCCGGGCACCTCACGCAACCGCGCCGACTCCTCGCTCAACACGCGCAGTGTCGCGGTGCCGAAGACATCGACGATTTTGTTGGCGTACACCTTGCCGATGCCAGGCACGAGACCGCTGCCGAGATATTTGCGAATGCCGTACACGCTCGACGGCAGCTCGGCCTTGAACGCGACAACTTTGAACTGGTCGCCATGCTGCGCGTGGTGCACCCACTCGCCGGTGAGATGGAGCGTCTCGCCGCACTCCACGCCCGGCAACGGTCCGACGATGGTGACGAGCTCGGGCTTGGCGGGCCGCACCGCGCCCTTGGTCGCGGGCTTCGCGGAGGGCGCGACGGCGTCGGCATCGGGGCGAAACTCGGCGATGGTGTAATGGTTTTCCTCGTTGAGGAAAACGATGCGTTCGACGACGCCGGTGAGAGTGCTGGAGGGAGATGCGGCCAAGGACGGCGGCGAGGAGAAAGAGTTTTGTGCCCGGAGGCAAATGGGCGTTTGCCGGACGCCCGCAAAGCTCGCCGGCACGACACTCTCCGCGCATTTGAGACAAGGCGCGCTACCTCAATCAACCACTGCGACGCGAAACCGTAATAGTTTGCCCGCCCCACGCTGCGCCCATTTACCAAATCAAACCATGCCTTTCACGCCCTTTCACTTTGGCCCAGGTGTGGCGCTGTACGCCATCGCGCCCAGGCAGGTGAGCTTTTTGTCCTTTTGCGCCGCCAACGTCTTCATTGATGTCGAGGTGCTGTACTACGCGCGCACGCAACAGCTCCCTTTGCATCGCCTTTGTCACACCTTCTGCGGCGCCACACTTGTCCTGGGTGCAATACTCGCGCTCTTCCTAGCCGCCAGCAAATGGGCCTCGACTGTAGTCTTGCCAGATCTGTTCGGATGGAAACAGCTCGCTTTGAGGCCAGTCGCCATCGGCGCCGCACTAGGCAGCTATTCACATATCGCGCTCGATAGCATCATGCATCCGGACCTCCGGCCGTGGGCACCGTTCAGCGATGCCAATCCGCTGTATGCACTCGGGTCGCTCGGTACGCTGCATGGCGCCTGTGTGATAACCGGCCTAGTCGGTCTGATCGTCATCACCGTGCGATATGTTCACACCAGCAGAAACCAGCGCTGAACGCGCCTGCTCGCTCTAAACACTATCGCCCCATGATTCACGCCCTGCCCGGAATGGGAGCCGACCACCGCATGTTTCCCGCGCCATGGACAACGCTACCCGATTTCATGGCGCACGATTGGCCCCGGCATCGCGGTGAAAGTTCTCTAGCCGAGGTCGCGCGCACCATCATCGATGCTTACTCCATTCAAGATGGCGACTCGTTGATCGGCGCATCGCTGGGCGGCATGGTTGCCTGCGAAATCGCGAAATTGCGCCGGTTGCGCACGCTGATTCTGATCGGCAGCGCCACGCACAAAGCCGAGATAAACCCGCTCCTCGCCTGCTTGCATCCGCTGGCGAATGTCGCGCCCTTCGACTGGCTGCGATTCTCGGCGAGTAAAATTCCTGCGGAACTGGCCCAGATGTTTGCAGGCGCAGAGCAGTCTTTTATCCGCGCCATGTGCGCCGCCATTTTCCAATGGGAGGGACTGGGCAAAACTCCAGTGCAGTGTCTGCGGATTCATGGCCGCTACGATCTGGTCATTCCGCCGCCCGCGCAGGCAGATCTGCTCCTCAATGCCGGCCATTTACCTTCGATAACGCATACACGAGAATGCGTCGCTTTCACGGCAGCACAGATGCATGCGCGCTGATCAGCAAAAAATTCAAATCTCGTCCTTGCATCGACGCGCTCGTAGCAGCGCTAACAGCCTATAGTCGATAGCGGCCCATCGATCCGACGCGCGCTATAGAGAAGTCTCCGCGGTGCCGAAATCGTAGACTCGACAAGCTATCGTTACATAAAAGCCAGTGCACGACTCCAGGTACAAAAGCACCTATGACTGGAAACTGGCGGTGCCTTTGGCGACACCTATCAACGCTGTATATTTATATATAATTACTTACAAATTATGACACAAAAGCAACAAGCCGGAGGATCACCACTAGTACAATTCCCCGGAATTTTTACCAGATGTAAATAATCTGTTAACAACCATCAAAACGGGCAAATCCGTCTGCGGAAACTTGACTCTGGCAAACAAGGCGCTCCCGTGTGCACGGAACGTTTACTTACCCCACCACCAATTACCCCTCCACGAAAGCGGCTTGCATGAGCACTTCCGTTAACACCAAAGACGATGTTGTGAAAAAATCCGGTTTGGCCCGTAGTGCCAAATGGATCCTGTGCGGCCTTCTGCTCCTCGCAGTGCTGATCTGGTGGCCATCCCGGCCCATACCGGCTCAACCCACGCCGCCAGCAACACCCGCCGCCGTTCCCAAGGCGAAACCTGCTCCCGTCCCGGTCACAGCTCCGCCAACGGCAGAACCAGCCGGCCCGATTGTGGCACAACCGATGCAGCTCAAGGCGCGCACGCTTGTAGAGAAGGCATGGAATAGCGGGCCGGATGCGCTCGGCTTGTTTATACCCAAGGGCGAAGGGCCGGCCTCCGGTCCGTCCGGCGTGCTTTATCATCGCGGGCGGCTGCATGTGATAGACGGTGTAAACAAGCGCATGCTGGTTTACGATATGGAGGGCAACTGCGTCGACGCCATCACACTGCCCTCCCCCACCGCCAGCGATCTGATGATCGATGCTTCAGACGATTCGCTGATGATGATCGATCACATCGCCGATAATATTTACAAAATCAAGGATGGCCAAGTCACCCTGCTTGGCACCGCGTCGGTGAAGAAGGATTTCCCCTTTCGCACCAAATTCGAATACGACGCGAAGACCAAGGAAGTGGTCGAATCTTCCGCCAGTCACATCGCCGATGTCGCCAACGGCAATCTGGTGATTAAACGCCCCGGCAGCGAGCCGATCACCGTGCAGTTCGATCACCCGGCCGCTTTCGTCCAGGAAGTGGCAACTGATGGCCGGGGCAACCTCTGGGTCATGTACACACAGGAAGGCGATTATCGCATCCGGCGTCTGGCCCGGCTCGATGCCAGCGGCCGCGTGGTTGGCACCACGAAAATCGACGTGTGGTTCGCCTACGACGCCACCCGACACATGACGGCGACTGATAACGGTGTCGCCATCGTCGCTGGCGATAACAAGAGCGGCCGGTTGCTGACCTTCGATTTTGCCGGTCATGGCCCTTAGCAGCGCTCCTTTGCCCCACCCCAAAAAAAGCAGAAACCCGAAACATACTACCCAGACATGAAAGTACCAGCTCAGATCAAATGCCTCGCAGCCTCCCTCGGGCTGCTCGCCTTAGCCGCTCAAACCCACGCCGCATATGACCCCAACTATACCAAGGGTCAGGCCGGCGTTTACTCCTTCCACGGCCTCTACGAACTCTACGATTTCGGCGGAGACCTTGGCTGGATCAACGACGATTCCGAAGGCTCAGCCTCCGTGGAAGGCGTCGACTGCTCCTCGTACGTGGCCCGCGTTTTGGCGCTGCCTTCGTACACACCGGAGTTCGTCGCCTCCACGCACCCCTTGGGCACGGTGCACTTTTACCCCGGTGTCGCCAACACTGTGCAGGTAAGTGACTCGACCAGTGCGCCGTTTGACCTCTGGGTGTGGCGTGCCTCCGCCGGCGGCCCCAGCGAAGGCCATACCGGCATCATCCGTGCCAAAGCCACCAGCACCATCACCACGCGCGAAGCTCAATCGCACCAGTCCGGTTACGACATCCTCCCGGTGACCCGCAACCGCCAGACCTTGATAGACTATAACACCCGTTACTGGCGCCGCGCCAACTGGGGCTCCGACGCCAATCCGCGGCCTTTCCCAATCAACTCGGCCCAAGTCACGGCCAGCGCCTACTCCGCCACTGGTCTGCCCAAGTACGCCGTGGACGGTGCCATCAGCCAGGACACTTACTGGGCGGCCCAAGGCAGCGGTCAGTGGATCAAAGTCGACCTGCTCGCCAATCAGCCGGTCAAATATGTGAAGCTCGCTTGGTACAGCGGCAACACCCGTCAGCAGACGTTCAGCGTGCAGGTGTCCACTGATAACACCAATTGGACCACCGTGCTCGATCATATTCAAACCGCCGGCACCACCACGGCGCTTGAAACTTGGGATTTCGCCGATGTCACCGCCCGCTATGTGCGTGTGATCGGTTACGGCAACACTACGAACGACTGGAACAGTCTGACTGAGATGGAAATCTGGACGGTCATGACGCCCTAAGCGTCACTCCAGAGCGTCTCTCTAGACGGCGGACTCTCCGCCCATTCGTTTCATTGATTGGTCCCGTCGCGTTGCGGCGCTATGCCGCAGCGCGTGCGGAATTCCATGCATACTCGGCAAGCGCAGCCGCCTCTACGTCGCGACTGCGCGAATTGCTGCAGCCAGACGATGCGCGACTGCTTGCTTAGATTGCTTTTGCCAGTCGCAGACCACCGTCGGGTACCGCCCTATTTGCCCCACCCCAAAATAACCCAAAAACCAACAAAACCCAGACATGAAAGTAACAGCACAGATCAAGTACCTGGCAGCCTCCATCGGGCTGCTGGCCGGAGCGGCGCAAATCAACGCCGCGTATGACCCGAACTATACCAAAGGCCAGGCCGGCGTTTATTCCTGGCACGGTCTCTACGAACTCTACGATTTCGGCGGAGACCTCGGCTGGATCAACGACGACTCGGAGGGCTCAGCCTCCGTGGAAGGCGTCGACTGCTCCTCGTATGTGGCCCGCGTTTTGGCACTGCCCTCATTCGTGCCGGAATTCGTCGCTTCCACCCACCCCTTGGGCACGGTGCACTTTTACCCCGGTGTCGCCAACACCGTACAGGTCAACGACGCGACCAGCGCGCCGTTTGACCTCTGGGTGTGGCGCGCCTCCGCCGGCGGCCCCAGCGAAGGCCATACCGGCATCGTTCGCACCAAGGACACCAGCACGATCACCACGCGTGAGGCGCAGTCGCACCAATCCGGTTACGACATCCTCCCGGTGACACGCAACCGCCAGACCTTAATCGACTATAACACCCGTTACTGGCGCCGCGCCAATTGGGGCTCCGATGCCAATCCGCGACCGATCTCGATCAACTCATCCCAGGTGACCGCGAGCGCCCATTCCGCCACTGGTCTGCCCAAGTACTCCGTGGACGGCGCCATCAGCCAGACCACGTACTGGGCGGCCCAAGGCAGCGGCCAGTGGATCAAGTTCGACCTGCTCGTCGCCAACGTGCCGATCAACTACGTGAAGATCGCGTGGTACAGCGGCAACACCCGCCGGCAGACCTTCAGCGTGCAGGTGTCCAACGACGACACCAATTGGACCACGGTGCTCAACCGCGTCCAGTCCTCCGGCACCACCACCGCGCTCGAAACGTGGGACTTTGCCGACGTCAACGCCCGCTATGTGCGCGTGATTGGCTACGGCAACACCGCGAACGACTGGAACAGTATGACGGAAATTGAAGTTTGGACCACGCTGACCCCATAAGCGGCGGCCTGAACTTCTCCTCAGCCTAGCAGTCGACTAGCATACTACCCTGGCGCGCCGCGACCATGAGTCACGGCGCGCTTTTTTATCACCGCCAGGCCATATCGGCACGCGACGCCGACAACTCAACCCGGGATTGCTCTAGATCGCCCAGACCGCTTGCGTGTGCGCATGGACGCTCTGCCTTCCGGTTCGCTGCTTCCGATCATCCAGTTTTCTATCACGCCGGTCATCCTGCTCTCGGGCGTGGGAGCATTGCTGCTCTCGCTCACCAATCGCATGGGTCGCATCGTCGACCGCACCCGCATTCTCGCCGGCCAGGCCCGCACCACCGATGGCGCCGACCGGCAGCTCGTGGAAACCCAGATCGCCATCATGTGGCGGCGCGCCCGCCTCATGCGCCTCTCGGTAACGCTCGCCGGCGGCAGCATGCTTGTGTCCTGCTTGCTCGTGGTGGTGATCTTCGCCGGCGCTTTGCTGCGGCGGGATCTCGACATCGTCATCATGGGCTTTTTCGCCTGCAGCCTGGGCCTGATCATCGCCGCATTGGTGACGTTCCTACGCGACCTTTTCCTTTCGCTAGAGGCGCTGGATGTCGAAATCCGCCGCGCCCAAAACCAACGCGAAACCCTGCCGCACTAACACGGCCCGGCGCTGAGACTAGGCTTACCACGGGATACGCGAGCGCAGATGTGAAAAACGTGAAGCCACCCCTCTTCATGGAACGGCTTTTCGCTTTTGCCCAACGACACCGCACTCTGCTCGCCAGTGTCACGCTCGCGCTGGCTGCCGCCGCTGCGTACGTCAACAGTTTCGCCGTCCCCGCGCTGTTGGACGATCGCATCACGATTTTGGACAACCCCACCTTGCGCCAGCTCTGGCCGCTGGGGCCGGTGCTGTTTCCACCGGGCGAAGTGTTTTCCGCCGGGCGTCCGTTGTTGAACCTGTCGTTTGCGCTCAACTATGCCGCGCACGGCGAGGCGGTGGGCGGCTATCATCTGGTGAATCTGCTGCTACACCTGGGCGCGGGCCTCGCGCTGTTCGGCATCATGCGCCGACTGCTGGCTCTGCCCATCTGGAAAGAACGGCTGTCCGCGGGCGGCACATGGCTGGCTTGGGGTGTCGCTCTGCTCTGGTTGCTGCACCCGCTGCAAACCGCCGCCGTCACCTACATTTCCCAACGGGCGGAAGTGCTGATGGGGCTGTGCTACCTGCTCACGATCTACTGTTTTCTCCGCAGCGTCACGAGCGCCACTCCGCGGCGTTGGCGCTTGCTGGCGGTCGCGACGTGCAGCCTCGGCATGTTGAGCAAGGAAGTGATGGCGACCGCGCCCGTGGCGGTGTGGCTCTTCGACGCCAGCCTGGTCGCCGGCTCGTGGCGCGCGGCATGGCAACAACGCTGGCGTTTCCATGCGGCGCTTGCGAGCACCTGGCTGATCCTCGCGGCGCTGCTGGCGACATCGCAACTCACGCAGCGCGGCATCAATTTCGAAGGCGGCTTCACGGCGTGGTCGTACGCGTTGACCGAATGCCAGGTGGTGCTGCGCTACCTGCGCCTCGCAGTATGGCCGCACCCGCTGATCTTTGATTACAACGTCGTGCCGCTGGAGCCGCATGTCGGATTGTACGTCGCGGGGTTGATCGCGGTTGTCGCGGCGGCCGTTTGGAGTTGGCGGCGGTGGCCGGCCTGGGGGCTCTGGGGAATCTGGTTTCTGCTGGTGCTGAGCCCGACGTCGAGCGTGGTGCCGGTCGCGGGCCAACCAATGGCGGAAAGCCGCCTGTACGTCCCGCTCGCGGCGCTGGCGATTCTCGGCGGACTCGGCCTCGGCGCTGTATGGGGCCGTCGCAGCGTATGGGTTCTCGTTGCACTGGCCCTGCTCGGCGGCGGATTCACGGTGCGGCGCAACCACGATTTTCGCAGCGAACTCTCCATCTGGACCGACACCGTGGCGAAATATCCGCGCAATCCGCGGGCGCATGAGCATCTCGCCTCGACGCTCGCCACCATGCCCGGCCGCTGGGCCGACGCACGGAGGCACTTCGAGACCGCGCTGCAATTGAAGGCGGACTTCGCCGAGGCCCACGTGAATCTGGCCAACTTGCTGCTGAAGGCCGAGCCGCCGCTGGAGAAAGAGGCGTTGGCGCACTACGAAGCGGCCGTGCAGAGCAAGCCCAACCACGCCGTGGCGCACCACGACTTGGGCTGCCTGCTCAGCCGCATGCCCGGCCGGGCCGCCGACGCGCTGGCGCACCTGGAGATCGCCGCCCGTCTGAAACCTTACCAGGCCGAAACTCATTTCGAACTGGGCAACGTGCTGGCTTACCTGCTGCACCGCCCTGCCGACGCCATTCGCTGCTACGAAGAAGCGCTAAAGTGGCAGCCCGATTTTCCCGAGGCGCATTGCCGGCTGGGCAATCTGCTCGCACCCGACCCGGCGCGCCGCGGCGAGGCCGAGAAACATTATCTGGCCGCCGTCCGCCTCGATCCCAACCAGGCCGATGCCCATCATCAGCTGGGCAACATCTACATCGCACAACAAGAGCGCTGGCCCGAGGCAGCGAAACACTACGAAGCCGCCTTGCGTCTCCAGCCCGATCTCGCACCCGCGCACAACAACCTTGGCACGATTCTGGTCCGCCAGCCGGGCCGCGCCGCCGAGGCACTGCCCCACTTCGAGACGGCGCTGCGACTGGAGCCGAATTTCGCCCGGGCGCATTTCAATCTCGGGCTGCTCCTGCTCCAGACACCGGGAAGGAGCATCGAAGGGCTGGCCCATCTGCGCGAGACCCTGCGACTCATGCCGGACCACGCAATGGCCCGGCAACTTCTGGAAAAATATCAGCCGAAGTAACGCGGCCGATCTGCACCACGCTCAGTGCCCGCCTTCGAGATCGCCGGGTTTCAACAGCGGCGCGAAGAGCGCTTTGTTCGCCGCCTTCATGTAGGCTTCCTTCGCCTCGATGGAGCCGTCTTTCACGCGATTCATCAGGCTCACATCCATCGTGATCATGCCGTCGGCCCCGCCGCTCTCGATGATCGATTTGATGTCGGAGATGCGACCGCTGCGGATCGTGTTGGGCAGCGCCTCGTGCTGGAGCAAAATCTCGTGCACCGCGCAACGGCCCTTCGGCACGCGCTTACACAACAGCTGCGCGACGACCCCGGCCAAGCAGCCGGCGAGCATCACGCGCACCTGGTTTTGTTCGTCGGCGGGAAACGCGTTGATGATGCGATCGATGGTTTTCGGCGCGTTGTTGGTGTGCAGCGTGCCGAAGACGAGCATGCCCATCGAGGCACAGCCGAGCGCGAGTTTGATCGTCTCCAGCTCGCGCATTTCGCCGAGCAGTAGAATGTCGGGATCGTGCCGCATCGCTCCCTTCAGCGCGGCGGCAAACGACGCGGTGTGCTCGCCGACTTCGCGGTGAACGATCACCGCGCGCTGGTTGGTATGCACGAATTCGATCGGATCCTCGATGGTGATGATGTGCTTCGCGAGGTTGCGGTTGATGTAATCGATCATCGCCGCGAGCGTGGTCGACTTGCCGCTGCCAGTCGGTCCGGTGACGACAACGAGCCCCTGATCGAGATGGCAAAGTTTCTTCAACGCCTCGGGAAGCTTCAGGTCGTCGAACGAGAGGATTTTCGCCGGGATCTGGCGAAACACCGCGGCCATGCCCCAATGGTTGTAGAGATAATTGCCGCGGAAGCGGGCGAGCCCGGGAATCTCATACGCGAGATCGAGATCGTGGCGTTCGAGAAACTCCGCCCAGCGATGCTCGGGGCAGATTTCCTTCAGCAGGCGCTGCATGAGGCCGTAGTCGAGCGGCGAGCCAGAGATGGGCGTGAGCGAGCCGGAGATGCGGGCCTTGGGCGGCAGGCCGACCGTGAGGTGCAGGTCGGAGCCGCCCTTTTCGAGCATGGTGCGGAGCAGTGCGTCGATGGCTGCCATGGTCAGGAAATCTTTTGCTTGAGCACGCGGTTGGCGATGTTGGCGAGCGCGGTCTCGGCGGAGATTTTGCGCTCCTGCCAGAGAGAAAAGACCACGTTGTCCATGAGACACATGCCGTCGCGCACGCCGGTCTCCATGGTGTTGCGCAGGCCGGCGGCCTTGCCCTCGCGCACGAGGTTGGCGATGGCGGTGTTGTTGATGAGAATCTCGCAGGCGAGCACGAGGCCGCCGTCGCGCGCGGGCAACAGGCGCTGGCAGACGATGCCGCGCAAACTCTCGGCGACGCTGGACCGAATCTGCGTCTGCTGCGCGGGCGGAAAAACATCGAGCAGGCGGTTGAGCGTGGTGGCGGCGTCACTCGTGTGCATGGTGCCGATCACGAGGTGGCCGGTCTCGCTCGCGCTGATGGCCATCTCGATTGTCTCCAGATCGCGCAGCTCGCCGATCACGATCACATCGGGGTCTTCGCGCAGCGCGCCCTTGAGCGCGGTGGCGAAGGCGCGCGTGTGCCGGCCGACTTCGCGCTGCGTGACGTTGCAACCCCTGGCCGGCTGCACGACCTCGATGGGATCCTCGACGGTGATGATGTGATCTTCGCGCGTCTCATTGAGCCACGCGACGAGCGAGGCGAGCGTGGTGGTCTTGCCGGAGCCGACCGGGCCGGTGACGAGGATAAGACCGTTGTGGTACGAGAGGAGTTTCTTGAGCGTCTCCAGATGCGCGGTGAAACCGAGGTCGGCGAGCGAGCGCACTTGCGCCGGCACCATGCGATACGCGCCGGCCGCGCCCTGCTTGTGAAACATCAGGTTGACGCGATAACGGTGCGTCTGGTCGAGCGCCAACGCGTAATCGAGATCCTTCTTTTCGAGGAAAACCTTGCGCTGGGGCTCGGTGAGGAGCGCGGTGTTGAGGCGCAGCGCTTCGCCGGCAGTGAGCGTGTGCGTCGAGATCTGGCTGAGCGCGCGATTTTTTCGGATGAACGGTCGCGCACCGGTGGAGAGATGCAGATCGCTCGCGCCCATCTCGGCGGTGGTCTGAAGGAGTTCGCCCAACGCCTCGGCGAGCGAGTCGTCGCTCAACGTCGCCAGCGTTTCAAAAGGGAAATCGAGTGCCGACTCTGCCGTGGCGGCGGGTTCGACTGCAGCGCCCGGGGACGCGGCGGGACTGGCAAACGGATCGTCATCGGGCGGGCCGGACAACGCCTTGCTCATGGCCTGCCCGGCGATGTTCTCCAGCACTTCGACGTCGGTGACGACACCGCCATCGATCAACAGCTGGGCAAATTCCAGCAACCCGGTTTCGTCGCCCAGGGCGCGCAGTACCGCTTCGCACTGGGAGCGCGACACGAGACCCTGGTCAATGCCGAGGCGGGCGAGCCAACGAATCTCTGGTTTCATGGGGAGCCGGGAAAGGCGCCCAGCATGGATTGGCCCCGGACCTTGCCAAGCGCGAAGGCGGCGCCCACATATAGAATCCAGATATCGCGCCTGACTTTGTGCCGAAACCAACCATGTTACGCGCTGTCTGTCTTTCCCATGACCACCCTCACCCGTAAACGCTGCCTGCACCTTGTCACCGCCTTGCTCCTGGGCGCCACCCTCACCTTGCACTCGGGCTGTCTCGTGCTCGCCGCCGGTGCCGGCGCCGGTACGGTGGCCTTCATCCGGGGTGAACTCGAATCCACGCTCAGCGCCAAATACGATCCAGCGGTCCGCGCCTCCGAACGCGCCCTCGACCAATTGAAATTCGCCCGCATCAGCACGAAAACCGACGCGCTCGTAACCGTGCTGGTGGCCCGCACTGCCGACGACAAACGCATCGAGATCAAGGTCTCGACCGTCGGCGAGGGCGTGACGAAGGTGCAAATCCGCGTCGGCATTTTCGGCGACGAAGCGCTCTCGCTGCGCATCCTCGAACGCATCAAAGCCGCGCTCTAAAGCGCTGCCGGCGGCGAATCGCGCGCGACGAAACGAGATCGGAGGTTGCAAAGCCCGGGGAATCCGCGAACCTGTCGCTTTCTCAATCGTCGAATATGTTACGTAAGTTTATCGCGAAGCTACGCGAAAAGATCTCGCCCGCTTCCAAAGCCAAGAAGCCCGTCACCGGGGCTGCTCCTTCCAAATCGCCCACGCGCGAACGCGACCAGGGGCCCCGGCCTCGCGGTCACCACCATCCGGCAGGCGCCGCTGGCGCACATCCCTCGGGTCAAGGCTCCGGCTCCGGACACGGTTCCGGCCACGGCCCACGCGGTCGCGGACGCGGTCGTGGCGGCGCCGGCTCACACGGCGCAAGTTCGCATGGTTCATCCCATGGTCCCGCCCACAAGGAACGCGATCGCGACTCCCGCGGGCACGGTCCCGCGCATCGCGGCGGCCGCGATCGCGCCGTGGAAAAACCTTACGAGCCGCCGCTGTCGACCCATCGCGACGATGTGCCATTGCCAGATGTGCCGAAGATGGAGACGGCCTTTTCCGCGCTCGGGCTGGGCGATGCCCTCGCCTTCGCCGTACAGGAAAAAGGTTATACCGAGCCCACGCCGATCCAGACCCAGGCCATCCCGCTTGTCCTCGCCCGCCGCGATGTGATCGGCTCCGCGCAAACCGGCACCGGCAAGACCGCCGCCTTCGCCCTCCCCATCATCCAAAATCTGGGCCGGCACGGGCGGCTGCGTTGCCTCATCCTCGAACCCACCCGCGAACTCGCGTTGCAGGTCGAGCAAGCCTTTGTCGAGTACTCGAAGTTCACCGATTTGCGCGTGACCATCGTCTACGGCGGCGTCGGCTACGGCAAACAAACCGACGATCTGCGTCGCGGCATGGACATCCTCGCCGCCACCCCCGGACGCCTGCTCGATCATCTGGAGCAGGGCAATTGCTCGCTCAACGACATCGACGTGCTCGTGCTCGACGAAGTCGACCGCATGCTCGACATGGGCTTCCTGCCCGACGTGAAACGCATCGTGCAGAAATGCCCGAAGCAACGGCAGACGCTTTTCTTCACCGCGACGATGCCGCCCGAAATCGAACAGCTTGCCAGCTGGGCGCTGCATGAGCCTGTGCGCGTCGAGATCGGCCAGCGCCGCTCGCCCGCCGAGACGGTGTCGCACGCTTTTTACCCCGTGGTCGCTGAACAGAAGTTTGATCTGCTGGCCGCGTTGCTCGAACGCACCCAGTACAACAGCGTGCTCATTTTCAGTCGCACCAAGATCGGTGCCGACCGCATCGCCACCCGGCTAAAAAACGAGAATCATCGCGTCGGCGTGCTCCATGCCGACCGCAACCAGCGCGAGCGCATCGAGGCGCTGGAAGGCTTCAAATCCGGCAAGTACGAGGTGCTCGTCGCCACCGACATCGCCGCCCGCGGTCTCGACATCCAGGGCATCACGCACGTCATAAACTACGACGTGCCGGAAAACCCCGAGGATTACGTGCACCGTATCGGCCGCACCGGCCGTGCCACCAAGACCGGCGAAGCGTTCACACTCGTGACCGAGGAAACCGTGCGCGATGCGCGCTCGATCGAGCGTTTCATCGGCACCACCATCGAGCGTAAACGCATCGAGAACTTCCCCTACACCTACTCGGCGCTTTTCGACGTCGAGACGCTGGAGGCTGCCGCCGCCGCGGTTGCCAAGCCAACGAGCCGGCTGCACGGCCGCGTTCGCCGCTCCTGATTCGGAAAACAGCTTTCGCCCGCGCCAATCCGCCGCGGGCGATTTTGGTTACGGTTTCTCCGCCAACACCGACACGCTGAGTGCGGATGCGGTGTTGGCCGCCCGGTACACCCGGTGCGTGGCTCGCTGGTAATCCTCCGCGCGTGCATTGGCGATATCGACGAACGTCTGCGGATTGCGGTCGATATACGGAAACCAGCTGCTCTGCACCTGCACCATCAGCCGGTGGCCACGACGGAAGCTGTGCAAAATATCCGGCAGCGTAAACTCGACCTTTGTCACCTGTCCCGGCACGAACGGCTCGGGTTTCTCGAAACTGTTGCGATACCGGCCGCGCATCACATCGCCCCGCACCAGCTGTTGATAGCCGCCCAGCTTCACGCCGGCGGGATTCGGCTTCGGGTCGGGATAATCGCCGGGATATACGTCGATCACTTTCACCACCCAATCGGCGTCGGTGCCCGTCGTCGCCACATGCAGCACCACCTGCAACGGACCTGCCACCGTGAGATCTTCATCGAGCGGCGGAGTCGCGTACACCAACACGTCCGGACGGGCCGCCGCGAACCCTTGGTCTTCGACGGGAAATGAGGACGGATAACCGGTGGATTTTTGCAGCGAGGACGGCACCGGCTTGGCGGGATCGCTGTTAAACTCATCGCAGGCGGCGGTGCGCTCCATCGGCGGTGACCAAGTGAGCGCGCCGGCCGCTTGAAAATAAAGCGTACGCGGCTTCGCCCCCTGTGGCGGCCAGGCGTCGAACTTGCGCCAGCGATTCGTCCCGGTCTCGAACATCCACGCCTCGGGCGGCGTGTGCTTGGTGTCGTTTTTCAGATAGCGGCGGAAGAAGGGCAACTCGATGTTGGCCAGATAAAATTCCGCGGTCTTGGCGCGAAAATCGACCGCGCCGAGTTTGTCGCCCGGACTGCGGCTCCACCCGCCGTGGTACCACGGACCGATGACCAGCGAATTGGCGATGCCGGGGTTCAGCTTTTCGGTGGCGCGATAGGTGGCAAGCGTGCCGAAGAAATCCTCCGCGTCGTACCAGCCGCCCACGGTCATGACCGCGCACCGCACGTTGCGCAGATGTGGCCTGATGTCGCGCGCCTGCCAGTAGGCGTCGTAGTTGGGATGCGCCAGCAATTCGCTCCAGTATGGAACGCGCTCGGCCGGCAATAACGTGCGGGAGTTGGCGAGCGGACCCATGCGCAGGAAAAAATCGTAGCCGTCGGGCGTGCCATAGCTGAACTCTTTCCGGCCGTCGCGCAGCGGATCGTCGGGGCGCTGGGCGAAGTTGAACAAAAAGCCGAAGTTCGGCGCCAGCACCAGCGCCCCGTTGCGATGCATATCGTCGCCAATGAACCAGTCGGCGATGGGCGCCTGCGGCGAGGCGGCCTTGAGCGCCGGATGGCTGTCGATCATGCCCATCGAGGTGTAGAATCCCGGATACGAGATGCCGAACATGCCGACATTGCCGTTATGGTGCGGGAGGTTCTTCACGAGCCAGTCGATGGTGTCCCACGCGTCGGAGCTCTCGTCGATGTCCCGCGGGCCGCGTTTGTCGGCGCGGAACGGTCGCACGTGCACGAACTCGCCTTCGGAACCATACCGTCCGCGGACGTCCTGCGTCACGAGGATGAACTTGTCCCTGGCGAATGTTTCCATCGAGCCGGAGAACTCGGGATACTGGTCGGCGCCGTAGGGCTTCAGCGCATAGGGCGTGCGCGTGAGCAGGATCGGCCACGCCTGCGTATCGTCCTTGGGCACGAGGACGCGCGTGCACAACCGCACGCCGTCGCGCATCGGCACGAGGTACTCGAACTTGGTGTAGTTTTCAGCGAGCCAGGCTTCTTTGGACTGGGCTGGTTTCTCCTCGGCGCGCAGCGCGGAGCAGGCGCAGAGCACGAGACAGAGCAAAAGGCGGGTGATGCGGCTCATGGCGGAATCAACGGGACAGCGGACCGGGTTTTCAAGGCTTGGCGGTGGCGCCGAGACTGAGCAACGGCAGGAGCTCGCGGCTTTCCGTGCTGCCGAGATTGAAGATGGTGAAGCCGCCGGTGCGATGCCGCCGGGCGATCTCGATCTGCCCAATCACGCGGTCCGCCGACAGTCGCGAATTGGAGGCGCTCTCGCCGATGCCGGGATAGACCGGCGTCTTCCCCGCCCACGCTTGTTGCATCGTGATCCACGCATCGAACTGCCGGTCGCTCTCGGTGTAATTCATCGGGCAAAGGAAATCGACCCAGCCGCGCTCGCACCAGAGCTTCCAGTCCTGCCCGACGCCGTCGCGATCCTTGGCCCAGTTGCGAAAGACCGCCGCGGAAATCTTGATGCCGGGCCGCACCGCCCGCGCCTGTTCGCTGACGGCGCGCACCACCGCGGTGATGTTGCTCCGACGCCATTCCAACCATGCCTCGCGCCGTGCGCCGCCCGCGAGCACGTCCTGTGGCCAGCGCACAATCTCGACGCCGGCAATCTGCCCGAACCGCGCGCGGCAACCCGCGCAAAAGCAATGCTCGGAATCCGGATAGCGGATGTAATCGAAGTGCAATCCGGTGACGTCGTAGTCGCGGGCGACCTCCACCATCGCAGCGATTTCGAGCGCCTGATTTTCGGGATGCGAGGGACACAACCAGGGCTCCTCCTCGCCCTTCGCGCTCCACTGCAAACGCCTCGCCTGCCGCATCCGTTCGCGAAACTCGGCGGGCGCGGCGTGTCCGGTATTCCAATTCACCTTCCAGACATGCATCTGCACGCCGTATTTTTTGCAGGCGGCGAGGCACTGCGCGATCTGATCGCCGCGCGCCGTCACCTCGGCGGCCACGGGCAACGTTTTGCTCGGGTAAAACGCCACGCCGCCCCACAACATGTTCGGCAAAATCGCGGTAAACCCGGCGTCCGCCAGCCGCCGGATAGTCTCGTCCCACGACTGGCCCTGCACGCCGAACGCGCTGTGGCACCAGAATGCGCGAAACTCGTCCGCCTGCGGTCGCTGCGCGAGGCAGAACGCCTCCAGCAAACGCCGTTCCGTCGCCGCCGCATGCTCCATGATGTCGATGAACTTTCCCGCCGCCAACGCTTGCCGTGCGCGGTCATGCAAAGCCTTCGCCTCATCCAACGCCGTCTGCACGCGGGGCTGCGCCGCGGCCTGCGCTGCGATCAACGCCACCGCCGCCTCGAAATTCTGCGCGCCGCCGACCCGCCCCAGCTTCGCCATGCTCGCCGCCGCACTTTGCGCCCACAGCTCGGGCACCAGTTGCCCCGCGAGCGCGAGCAGCATCCGCCGCTTGTTCACGCGATCATCGTTGAGGAGCACGTGCGTCACAAAAATGCAGTTCGGTGTGGCGATGACAGCGGCCGCGCCCGAGGGCCGGCCCTGCTCGTCGCGCCATTCGGCGAGCACGCGACCGGCATCGGTGGCGGCTTTCGCCTCGCGCACCAACCAGGAACGCTGCGCGACCACAGCCGGAGCGCCCGCCACCGCACCCGCGGCGAAATGCATCGCGGCAAACCGGCCGCGCTTTTCTTCGTCCCGCGTCAGGCCGCCGAATTCCAGCTGCGCCGCCGCCCGCAACTCCGCCGGCAGTTCGTAGAACGCCAGCAGCCGACCGCCGGCCTTGAGGTACTCGAGCAAGGCCGCAACCGCGCCGGGCGGCAGCGTCGGATTATAGGGCAACACCACGAGGCGGGCGGCCTGCAACTGCGCCGCGGTCACTTCGAGATCGCTCGGGGTGGCGCAACCGAGCCCGGCCGCAGCCAAGCCTTCCGTCATGGCCGTGGTATATTGCTCCACGCTTCGTCCCTCCCGCGGCAACGCGCGAATCAGCGACTCCGCCCGTAGCACCGCGATGCTGGCATCCTGTCCGAGCACTCCGGTGCGCCGCAGCTCGCGCACGCAAAACTCAGTATCCGTATCCTGGCCACGCCAGGCGGAGAGGCGCACGGTGGTGATGCGATCCCAGCCCGCGGGCCGGCCCTCCGGTTTCAGCGCAGATTTGGGCACCGTGATCGTGTGCCACGCGTTTTCCAGCTCCGGTTGAAACGAGGCGGCATACCAGCCCTCGCCGCTCTGGAGGTAGATGCGAAATTGGGTGACCGGCGCGAGATTAGTGCAGAAAAACTCGAATTGCAGTCCCCGGCATCCAGCCAGGTCCAGCGCCACCGTACGATCCCACGAAGCCCGCTCGATAGTCGTGCCGGCAAAGTTGCACGGCAAACGAAGCGCCGCGCGCCCCTGCACTTCCGCCGGCACGACCGGCACCGAACCTTTCATCGGCCGCCACACCGCCTGCGCCGCGGCTGCAACCGGATAAAGCCCCGAGTCGATCGTGACGTCTTCGGCGCGCAGCCAGGCGAGCGTGAGCGCAAACAATAGAACCATACGGAAACCGGGGAGATGCTTCATGGTGGGGAGGGTTTGCCGGCATATTTGCCGCAGTCAGATGGCGAACACCAGCCTCTTACCGCAAGGCACGCCGCCACTCCGCCCGCCGTTTGCCAGGGCAAAAGCAAAACCGCCAGCGAGGTTACACCCCACTGGCGGTCTTGCTTTTGCTTCTATTGCTTCAGTTCAGGTATCCATGCCCGGCTGCTGACCAACTAAGGCCGTTCACGCGGGCGATAATAGCGGAAACACCTCACTTCCGCCTTGGGAAATTTTCCCGAAATAACCGGGAAATTTTCCCGGTTTTTCCCGGTAGGGGTCTGGGCCGCGTCGACCGCCCTCCCTGACACGGCGATCATTCCTCCAACTCGACGTTCCAGTAAGCCACGTCCAAGAAGTCTTTCCACACCGCGTGCGGATGTTTGTCCAACAACGTGGAGATGATCGGCCGCCATTTCGGGCGCACCGGCTTCCGGATGAGCCGCATGCCGGCTTCGTGCGGGAGCCGGTTGGCCTTGCGGGTGTTGCAGGCGATGCAGGAGCAAACGATGTTTTCCCACGTCGTTTTGCCGCCGTGATCGCGCGGGATCACGTGGTCCAGATTCAGCTCCTCGCGCTCGAAGCGGTCGCCGCAGTATTGGCAGATGCACTTGTCGCGCTCGAACACGTTGTTGCGGGTAAGCTTGAGCTCCTTGCACGGCAGCTTGTCGAAAAACGTCAGCAGGATCACCCGGGGCAACCGGATTGTGCGGCTGGGCGTGTGCACGGTCTCAACCGCCGAAAGTGGCGGGTTGCTGCACGAAAAATCCATCCAGTCGAGCAATGAAAAGACTCGAAACTCATCGTCGTCGGGGTGGACGACGTGGGCGTGCCCACGCGCGAGCAGCGCGAAGGCCCGACGGGCGCCGATCACGTTCACCGCCTGCCAGAGGCGGTTGAGAACGAGGACCGGCTGTTCGAGAGCAGCCTGCATACGGGTCCCGGTGATAATGAGCCCCGGCCGGTGGTGTCAAGCGGCGCAACCACCACCCGCCGCGCTTACCACAGCGTGCGCTGGTGCAGCGCGTCGCGCTTGGCGCCGTCGAGCGTGCTTAGCGCGAGGAGCTGCATCACCGTGAGCTGCGCCAGCTGCGGCTCGCGCGCCAGCGATGCCAGCAACAACGCCCCCGCCAGCGCATCGTAGAGCGCCGCGTGGTAACGGCGGCGCGCCGGCGGACAATGTTCCGCCGCGAGCGCATCGAGCGCCGGTTGCAGTCCGACGGCGGCGACCAGCGTTTCCAGTTTTCCCGAGCCGAGCTGCGGGTAGAGCTGCGAGTAGATCGCCCCCGTGTCGATCCACGGGCCCCAGTCGATCAGCCGCTCGCCCGGCCGCGCGAAATCCGGAGAGTTGCGCGGGTACGGCCAGACGCCCTTGAGCAACGCATTCTCCACGCCGGCGTAATGCGCCGCCAGTGGCCCGGCTTCGCGCAGGTCGGCAAAGTAGTCCCACTCTTCGTTCATCGGCTCCGCGGCGGCGACATCCCCCGCGCTCAGCCCATGCACCGCCGTCTCGTCCGCCGCGATGCGCCCGGTGGCGGCGCACAGCCGCGTGCGCGTCGCGACCACCCGCCCGCCCAACACCGTGGCCACGCCAAATTCCAGGATGCCCGAGGCGCGGTTGCCCTCGAAATCGAGAAAATGAATCGGCTGTTCGGTCCAACGCATGATGCCCCGCGAATCACGCGCATCGCCGCTCATTACTCAATCCTCCGGTGGTAAAATTTTCGTGTCATTCGCCCGTTTCGCCGGTTCAACTGGCGGCGTGGACCTCACACCCTACCGCACCTTTCTCGCCGAACTCGCCACCGCCAGCGGCGATTTCATCCGGCCGTTTTTCGCCAATCCCACGCTCGTGGTCGAAACCAAGAGCGATGCCTCGCCCGTGACGCTCGCCGACCGCGGCGCAGAGGAACTTATGCGCAAAATGATCCGCGCGCGCTTTCCCGCGCACGGCATCCTCGGCGAGGAGTTTGAGCCCGAGCGTCTCGACGCGGAATGGGTGTGGGTGCTCGATCCCATCGACGGCACCAAGGCGTTTGCCACGGCGTGCCCGCTCTTCGGCACGCTCATCGCGCTGCAACACCGCGGCCAGCCTGTCCTCGGCGCGATTCACCAGCCCATCCTCGGGCAGCTGCTGATCGGGGACAACCACACCACCACGCTCAACGGCCGGCCGGTACGCTGCCGCCCCACCCGTCGGATTGAAGACGCCACCTTTTTGACCAGCGACTGGCTCAACCCCGCCAAGTATCAAAACGGCGCCGCCTTTGCCGCGCTCGCCAACCGCGCCAAACTCGTGCGCACCTGGGGCGATTGCTACGGCTATCTGCTGCTCGCCACCGGCTGGGCCGACGTGATGAGCGACCCGATCATGAATCCGTGGGACATCGCCGCGCTCATTCCGGTGATCCGCGGCGCGGGCGGCGCGATCACCGACTGGCAGGGCAAAGATCCGGTGGGCGCGGCATCGACCGTGGCCTCCGCCACGTCCGAGTTGCACGCCGCGGTGATCGCGGCGCTCAACCCGTGAAATGATATTCAGTTTTTTGTCGCCGCCGGGGTCGCCGCAGGAGCCGGCGTAGCCGTCGGCGCGGGTGCGCTGGCTTTGGCTGCCGCCTGCGCCTCGCGTTTGGCCTTCTGCTCCTGGGCAAATTCCTGCGACATCTGCTGAATCTTCGGCATCACCGAAACCATCTTGGATTGCATGACCTCGGTGATCTTCTGCTGCATCGCCGGCTGTTTCTCGATCATGGTCTGGCCGAGCGGCGTGCCGTAGAACTCGCCCATCGAGCGCAGCTCGTCCTTGGTAAACACCTCGCTGTAGATGCGCGCGAAATCGCCGCGCAGCGACTCGGCGTTCATCTGGGAAAACATCACGTCCATGACTTTCTGCTGCAATGCCGCGACATCCTCCGGCGCCGCCCCGCGCCCGCTCGCTCCGCTCACCATTCGCTTCATCATGGTCAGCGAAGCCTGCTTTTGTTGGGTGAGAATTTTGTCGAGCATGCTGTCGAAATTCATTTTGCGCATCACGTCTTCCGCATCGGCGATAGTGGCTTTGGCGACCGTCTGCCCCACGTGGCTCGTCGCGAGTTTCAGCGTGAGCTCCTTGCCAGCTTTTTTCACTACCAGCGAATCTTCGGCCTGCCGGTAGGCGACAACCTGCCAGCCCTCGAAACTGGCGCCGACCGTCACCCAGTCGGTGCGCGAGCCATTGGGCAGACTGAGCGCGAAGCGCTGGTCGGTACCGATGATGAGCACGCCGCGAAATTCCGGCGGCGCATCGCCGGTCGGCACAACTGCGGGTTCGGCGGCAAACGCCGTCACCGCGGATAACAACAAGAGCGCAAAACGTAGATTCAGGAGTTTCATGACAGGTGGCTGGTTGGAAGATTGGAGCCGCCGCCGCGAGCGCGCCGGCCCGGAAACAAGACGGGCGTCACGCTACCGGAAACGCCCGTGAGCGGATATTACAAAAAAATCCGACAGTTCCGAACGGCCGGGAACTGGCGCTCGCGGCCAACCTCAACGCGCGCACGCGGTCCCTCGGAGATTACCTCCCTAATATTTGCGCTCACGACGAGAAGGCCCACAGTAGCCACCATGAAGTTGCTCCGTTCCCTCGTGTTTGGCGTGCTGATCGCGGTGGCGTTTTGCTCTGTCGCGTCCGCCCAGGTGAAGGTCACGCTCGTCGCCGCCGACACCGCCATCCAACCCGGCAAACCGTTCACGGTGGCGTTGCGCCTCACGCACGAACCGCACTGGCACACATACTGGATCAACCCCGGCACCGGCCTCGCCACCACCATCGCGTGGAAACTTCCCGCCGGCTTCACCGCCGGCGAAATCCGCTGGCCCGCGCCCCGCGTCCTGCGCGACGACACCGGCGCCATTTCTGGCAACGGCTACGAGGGCGAATTGCTGCTCCCAATCGAGATCACGCCGCCCGCGACGCTCCCCGCCGGCGCGCCCGTCACCCTGGCCGCCACGGTCGATTGGCTGATGTGCAAAGATATTTGCAAGCCGGGCAACGCTGAGGTGCAGCTCGCGCTTCCGGTCGCCACCACGCCGCCGGCGCCCGACCCGCTGTGGCACGACAAAATCGCCCGGACTCTCGCCGAGCTGCCGCGCGCGTTGCCCGAGTGGTCCGTGCGCGCCTCGCGCGACGAAAAAAACGTGACGCTCACACTCCAGCCGAACGGCTCCGCCACGGTGCGCCCCGCGCCGGCCAGCCTGCGCTTTTTCTCGTTGGACAGCTTCGTCGCCCACGACGCAGCGCAAGAGGCCAAAACCGACAGCGCCGGCAATCTCGTGCTCACGTTCCCCGTTTCGCCCGACGGTCCGAAAAACCCCGCCCAACTCCTCGGCGTACTCACCGCTGAAACCGGCTGGCGCGCAGGCGGCGCCCAACGCGGTTTGCTCATCGCGCAGAACTGGACCGCCGCCGACGCCGCGAGCGCCCCGCCCCCGCGCGCCACCGCCGCAGTCACCGCCAACGCCAGCCGCGGTCTTCTCGGCACCGTGCTCCTCGCGTTCATCGGCGGCCTCATCCTCAACCTCATGCCCTGCGTGTTCCCCGTGCTCGGCATCAAGATTCTCGGCTTCGTCAACCAGGCGGGCCATGACCGCCGCCGCGTCACCATCCACGGCATCGTCTTCGCGCTCGGCGTGCTGCTCTCGTTTTGGTCGCTCGCGGCGGTGCTCGCCATCCTGCGCGCCGGCGGCGACCAGCTCGGCTGGGGCTTCCAGCTGCAATCGCCCGTCTTCGTTTTCCTCCTCGCGGTCGTGATGCTCGTCTTCGCGCTGAGCATGAGCGGCGTGTTCGAGTTTGGCCTGCGCGCCACCGGCATCGGCGCCAATCTCCAGATGAAGGACGGCTACAGTGGCTCGTTCTTCACCGGCGTGCTCGCAACGGTCGTCGCCACGCCGTGCAGCGCTCCATTTCTTGCGCCGGCGCTCGGAGCGGCGCTGGCATTGCCCACCGGCGAATCCTTCGTGGTGTTCACCGCCATCGCCCTGGGCCTGAGCGTGCCGTACCTCCTGCTCTCGATTTTCCCCGGCGCGGTGCGGAAGCTCCCGCGACCCGGCGCGTGGATGGAAACGTTCAAACAATTCATGGCGTTCCCTCTCTACGCGACCGTCGGCTACCTGCTGTGGGTGCTCGCCGGTCAGACCAACGACAGCAATCTGCTCAACGTGTTTTTCGGTCTGACGCTGATCGCGATGGCCACCTGGCTCTACGGCCGCACCCACGCGCCCGGCGCACAACCAGCCCCGGCCCGCCGCGGCACCCTCGCCGGACTCGCGCTGCTCGCGCTCGGCGTCTGGCTGGGCTGGCCGCTCGCGGCCCAACCGACGGACATCGTCTGGGACCCCTGGAGCGCCGAGCGCGTCGCGCAACTGCGTGCCGAGGGCCGGCCGATCTACGTCGATTTCACCGCCCGCTGGTGCGCCACCTGCCAGGCGAACAAGCGCGTGGTGTTTCACTCGGACGAAGTACTGCGCACATTCGCCGCGCAGAAAGTCGCCACGCTGCGCGGCGACTGGACCAACCGCGACCCAAAGATCACCGCCGAGCTTGCGAAATGGGGCCGTAGCGCCGTGCCCTTCAACCTCGTCTATCGTCCCGACCGTCCCGAGCCGATAGCGCTCCCCGAACTGCTTTCGCCGACCGCTGTTCTGGACGCGCTGAAACGCTAAACCTACCGAGGCTCGCGCCATAGGATGACAGCGGTGGCATCTCGATTCGTCACCAAGCAAGAGAGATGAAAACTGATTTTTGAAAGCCATGCCTTCCTCTGTGGACTCATGACTTTTCCTCCGTGATCTCTGTGTCCTCTACCGTCAAATCTGGGCCTTAGAATCCCGCGGAAAGCAGACCGACTCTTTCGCGAGCTTGCATTCCGGGAAGGTCGGGCGCACGTTGCGGCACGGTTCTTTGATTGGCTGCGCAGACTGAGCGCCTGAGCGCTGACCCCGTGCCGCAAATTCGTTGCGAGCTTCGCCCGGCGGAGTTCGCACTTCGGATTTCGGATTTTCCCTTTTTGGGGGTGTTCTGGATTCGACCCTTGGTTGGAGCGCGCCGTTGCCTGTCGAGCGTGAGGATCGCTCGCTAATCTCTCTTCAAAAAAATAATAGGCACATTCGAAGAAATGCCTCTGGCGGCCTAAAAATGCCGCCTCGTTCGCCCAGTGACGCCTGCTAGCGGGTGCGAACGTCGACAGCAGGTATAGCCCGCGCGGCCGTCGTCGACGCGTAGGTCGTATCTTCCTCCGGTGGCTGGCCGGTGCCGAGCGCGTGTTGCGGCATGATACCGGCGAGATTAAAGTAACACTACACAGGTAGACGCGGTGCGTGAAGGCCAGGGGGACCCGGGTTCAAATCCCGGCACCTCCACCATTTTCTGTCTGTCTGGCAGTGTCAGCGTTGGCCCGGCGCGAGAGACAGTGCATCCAGAATCGCCAGGTTTTTCCGCGCCTCGGCGTGGTTGGGGTCGAGCTGGAGCGCGCGCTGAAATTGTTCCCGCGCCATAATCGCTAGCTCGTTTGATTATGCCCTACCCGCTCGAACGCCAATCGAGGATCCACGCTTCATCTTTGGAGTATTCTCCGCCATCAAAAGCAAACGATCCGGGGCGCTTGGGGCGCACACCGGATCGTTGGTTACCACGACCGGAACCGCGCGTTGGGCGCAGTTCCGGTTTTCTCCTATAAACACTCAGCCGACTTTGGCGTCCCAGACGCTGTCGTCGTCGTTGACGGGGAGCGAAACCGGCTGGTTGCGCGCCGCGGACTGGTACATCGCCAGGACGATTTCCAGGGTCGGACGCACCGAGGTCACCGGGATGATGACTTCGCGGTTCTGGTTGATCGCGTCGACCATGTCCTGGATGACTACCGCGTGGTCGGCATGACCGAGGTCGGCCGCGCCGGTGGCGCCGGTCGCTTGCGAGCCGCTGCCGTAGTTGCGGATTTCCGCATCTTCGGGACGGTCGTCACGGAATTTCCAGGCCGCGATCTTCTCACCGGTCATGATGGCGGTGCCATCGGTGCCGTTGATCTCGATGCGGATGTCGGTGCCGGGCCACAATGCGGTGGAGGCTTCGACCACGCCTTGCGCGCCGCACTCGTAATCGAGGAACGCGAGCGTGGTGTCTTCGAGCTGCACCGAGGGATGCGCGATGTTGGTCATGCGCGCCTGCACTTTGCGGACCGGCCCGACGATGTATTGGAGCAGGTCGATGTAGTGGAAGGCGTGCTGCACAGTCACACCGGCGCCGGACTTGCGCGACATGCGCCACGCGTCCGACTGGTAATACTCCGTGGAACGGTACCACTTCATGTAGGTGTCGGCGTGGAGAATCTTGCCGAAGCGGCCGCTCTGCACGGCCTGGCGCATCGCCTGGACGGCCTTGCGGACGCGGCACTGCACGGTGCAGCCGAACTTGACGTTGGCTTTGCGGCAGGCGTCGACCATCTCGTCGGTGTCCTTGAGCGTCATCGCCGGCGGTTTCTCCGTGAGGACGTGTTTGCCGGCGGCGGCGCACTTGAGGACGGCGTCGCGGTGGAGGTGGTTCGGGAGGGCGACGTTGACGACGTCGATCTCCGGATCCTTCAGCATGTCGTCGAGGCTGTAGTAGGCCTTGACCTTGAACTCCGCGGCGAGCTTGTCGGCGCGGTCGCGGGCCATGTCGCAAACCGCCACGAGCTTGCCGCCCTTGGAGTCGCGCACTGCCTTGGCGTGAAAGGGAGCGATGATGCCCCCGCCGAGAATTCCAAATCCGATTGTTTTAGCCATGGGTGGATGTCGTTGAGTTTTTGATTAGGGGATCAACAGCGCCTTCAGGCCCTGCAATTTCTCGATGGCATCGAACGCCTCTTCCCATTTCGCCAGCGGCAGGCGGTGGGTGATGAGTTTTTCGGCGGGCACCAGTCCATTGTTGATCAGGCTGATGGTGCGGTCCCACGAGGTGTAGCTGGTCGAGAGGTTGAAGATCACGTCGACGACCTTGAAGCTGAACTTGTCCCACGGAATCTCGACGTTGCGGTTGCCGGTGAGGCCGATGACGCAAATCTTGCCGAGCTTGCGGACGAGGTCGATGGTGCCGGGGATCGCGCGGGGCGAGCCGCTGCACTCGATCACCATGTCGGCGCCGAGGCCGCCGGTCATGTCCTTGATGGCGTCAACGGGGTTCACCTCGCCGAGGTTGATGGTTTTGAAACCGAGCTCCTTCGCCTTCGCGAGGCGGAGGGTCACGTCGCCGGGCGTGCCGATCAGCACCACATCGCGGGCGCCGGCGGCGCGGGCCACCATGGCGGCGAGCAAACCGATCGGGCCGGGCCCGATCACCACGACGAAATCGCCGGGGGTGATCTTCGCGCGCTCAATGACGTCGGTCACGGCGTTGGCGGTGGGCTCGACGAGCGCACCCTGGTCGAAGCTCATCGTGTCGGGCAGATTGTGGAGCAACTTCTCCGGATAGCAGATGTACTTGGTCATGCCACCGTCGATGCCCCAGCCAGGCGAGCGCTTTTCCGGGCAAATCTGGATGTTGCCGGTGCGGCACAGCGGGCACACGCCGCAGGCCTTGGTGTGCGGCTCGGCGACCACGCGCTGGCCGACCTTGGCGGAGCGGCACTCGGGGCCGACTTCGACGACCGTGCCGGTGAACTCGTGGCCGAGGATCACGGGCGGCCAGTAGGGAAATTCGTCGTGGCGCACGTGCACATCGGTGCCGCAGATGCCGCACGCGGCGATTTCGATCTTCACCTCGCCCGCCTTCGGGTTCGGCTCGGGAACGTCCCGAAGTTCGAGGAATCCTTTGCCTTTTTGAGTCTTAACGAGAGCTTTCATGGTTGGTAAATTTCAGAGGAGAAACGGAAGGGAGCTTTTGCGAAAAAGCTGCCGGGACACCCGGAGGCATCCCGACAGCAGAGAGAATTAAGCGAGTGAAAACGCGACCGGGGCGCGGACGCCTCAACCGCAGTAATCGCGCACGAACGTGGTCAGCAGGCACGCGGAGTCGGTCAGCTCTTTGAGCGAGAGCTGCTCGTCCTTCGAGTGTGCGACCTTGAGCGTGCCGGCGCCGTAAACGACCGTCGGGATGCCCACCTGGTTGTTGTAGAACCACGCGTCGCAGGAGGCGGTCATCGCGCCGACTTCGAGCGGCACGCCGGCCTGCTTCGCGCTGGCGAGGATCGCCTGCGGGAACGCATGCTTCGGATCGACCACGCTGCTGTCGTGCCGGTACATGAAGCTCAGCTCGAAATTCTTCGAGAAGAACTCGTCGCCGCCCTTGGCCAACGCCTGGCGCATACCTTCGCAGATCTGCTCCTTGGTTTTGTTGGGCAGGAGACCGAGCACGCCTTCCATCGACGCCCGGCTCGGGGCCGCCGCCGGCCAGTTGCCGGCTTGCAGCTTGCCGAAGGTGATCGGCATCGGGTTCGGGAACGGATCGAAGAGCGGCAGACCGCGCGAAGCGGCCAGCGTCTCGGCGTGGAACTTCTCGAGGATGGCGATGGCGTCACGCGCCATAAGGAGCGCGCTGCGGGTCTGGCCCGCCTGGCCGCTGTGGCCGGCCTTGCCATTGAACACGAGGCGGAACCAAACGGCGCCGCGGATCGAGGTGAAGAGCTTCCCTTCGGAGGCTTCGAGCACCATGCAGGCGTCGGCTTTTTCGCCGGTGCGCGCCATGGCGAGCGAGCCGTTGCCGCCGTTTTCCTCTTCGACAACGATGTGGCCGACGAGGTCGCCCTTGAGCTTGATGTTGAGGGCGTCGAGCGCCTTCAGCATGAAGTAGAACAAAGCCACCTGACCCTTGTCGTCGCACGCGCCACGGCCGAACATGATGCCGTTTTCGACGCGCGGATTGTACGGGTCGATCTGCCCCTCGGAGGGAGGCACGACGTCGGTGTGGGCGTTGATGATAAGTTTTTTGCCGCCGCCGGTGCCCTTGCGGATCACGCGGAGGTTGAAGCGCCCGTCATAGTTGATGTCGGGCACGGGATCGGAGTAATCCGGATCCTTCTTGATGGCGTTGGAGAGCGGCACGCGCTCGACGGTGACGCCGAGTTTGGCGAATTCGCGCTCGCAGAGCAGCATCACCTCGTGCTCCTGGCCGGGCACGGAGGGAAGGCGGATGAGATCGGCGAGAAACCGCTGCGCTTCGGGCAACAGTTTCTCCACGGTGGTACGGACAGCGTCGCTCATGGGTTGAGTGGCTTAGAGTTTCAGGCGGCTGAGCGCGCCTTCCATGATGGCGAGGCTCTCGTCGGCCTCGGCCTTGGTGATGACCAGCGGCGGCGCCACGCGGACGACGTTGCCGAACATGCCGACGGAACCGATGAGGAGACCGTGGTTGGCGCAATCGACGATGAGCGGCTTGATGAGCTCGGGCGCGGGCGTCTTGGTCTTCTTGTCCTTCACGAATTCGAGACCGATGATGAGGCCCATGCCGCGGACATCGCCGAGGTATTTGCACTTGGTCGCCATTTGCTTGAGACGCTTGAGCATGTAAGCGCCCATCTTGGCGGAGTTGGCGACGAGCGGCTCGCGCTCGTAAATGTCGAGGACGGCGCAGACCGCGGCGCTGGCCACGGGATTGCCGCCGAGCGTGCTCGAGAGCTCGCCCTTGCTGAGGCAGGAGAATACGTCAGACGTCGCCGCGACGGCGGAGACCGGCACGCCGCAACCGATGGCTTTGCCGATGGTCACGATGTCGGGCTTCAGATTTTCGTGCTCCAGCGCCCACATCTTGCCGGTGCGGCCGTAGGAGGCCTGCACTTCGTCGAGGGTGTAGAGCATGCCGCGCTTGCGCAGCCATTCTTCCAGCTTTTTCAGCCAGCCCTTCGGCGGGAAGATGAAACCGCCCGCGCCTTGATACGGCTCGAGGATCGCGCCGCCCAAGCTGCCGGTCGAGTTGGCCGCGATGATGCCATCGAGGAATTCGAAGTAGCGCTTGAAGTCCGGACCGTCTTTGCACCAGCCGTTCGGATCGCGGTAGGGATTCGGGAACGGAGCGCGGATGATGCCGGGCACCGTGGGACCGTAGTTGCGCTTCGGGCCGGCCATGCCGCCCATCGAGGCGCCGTGCAGCGTGCGGCCGTGGAAGCCACACTCGAAGGAGAGGATTTCGAACTTGCCGGTCTTGCGCTTCATCAAGCGCGCAGCGGCTTCGGTCGCCTCACTGCCGGTGGAGAGGAAGAAGCACTTGTCGAGGTGCGGCGGGAGCGCTTTCACCAGACGCTCGGCGGCCTCGATGCGCTCGACGTTGGCGCACTCGTAATTGTTGAGGAGGCGGGTGGTGGCCTTCTGCGCCGCAGCAACGAGGTGCGGATGGCAGTGACCGACGTTGGTCACGAGCACGCCGCAGGTCCAGTCGAGGTAGGTGTTGCCATCCACGTCGGTGACGACGCAGCCCTGGGCATGATCCCACACGACGGGAGCCTGGAAGCCGACGGCATCCGCTTCATATTTGTGCCATTTCTCCAACAGCACCTTCCCCTTGGGGCCGGGAAGCGGGCCTTTTACTTTGGCAATGCTCATTTTTTCGCTCCTTTGAGAATTTCTTTGTTCACCACGCAACGGGCGGGTTTGCCCTGGGAGAACGACATGACGTCATCGATGATGCTCTTGCGGATTTCCCAACCGGCTTCCTCGGACGCCCAGCCGATGTGCGGCGTGAGAATCGCGTTTTCCAAACCGAAGAGCGGGTGCGACAGCGGCGGCGGCTCGACGTCGAACACGTCGATGCCCGCGCCGGCGATGCGCTTTTCGCGCAAGGCCTGGGCGAGCGCCTCGGCGTCGACCATGGGACCACGGGCGGTGTTCACGAGGAACGCGGTGGGCTTCATCCAAGAGAGCGCCTCGGCGTTGACGAGGTGACGCGTCTCGGGATTGAGCGGCGTGTGGATCGTGATGTAGTCGGCCTGCTGGAAGAGCGTCTTCTTGTCGACGAACTCGACATCCATCGCCGCCTTCTGCTCGGCGGTGAGGTACGGGTCGGTCGCGATGATCTTCATGCCGAAATGCTTCATCTTGCGATGCACGCGGCTGCCGATGCGGCCCATGCCGACGATGCCGAGGGTCTTGCCATCCATGCGCTGGATGGGGAACAGCCCGGTGAAGTCCCATTGCCCGCGGGCGCTGGAGTCGTCGAGAATCTTGCGGCTCTGCACGACCTTGCGGGCGCAGGCGAAGATGAGCGCGATGGCGTGCTCGGCGACGTCTTCTTTGCAGTAATCGGGTTGATAGGCGAACTGGATGCCCTGCTTGGTGCAGGCGGCGACATCCACGTTGTCATAACCAATGCCGTGCCGGATGAGCAGCTTGCACTTGGTCAGTTTCGACACGAGCGACGCGTCGAATTTCACCATGTTGACGACGATGACGTCGGCATCCTGGATCTTGGCGAGGACTTCGGCCTCGGGTTTGAACTTGAGCTGGTACGCGGCGAACTCGATGCCAGCCTTGCGGCACTGCTCGGCCTCCCAGTCCAGGTTTTCTTCGATGTAATCGGTGACGACGACTTTCATGGTTGTTCCTTTCAAGATTTGACGGCCACCCAGCGTTTCTCGGCGGCAGCCTGATACACTGCCTCGACGACGCGCAGCGCTGCAACGCCATCCTCGCCGGTGATCGGCGGCTCGTTGCCGGTCAGCACGGATTGGGCAAAAGCCTGGATGTACTCGCGACCCATGTAGCCGGAGTAGCCCTTCACGGCCTCCAGCTCGAACTCCATGGCGCGGCGCGGCGAACCCGTCATGCTGGGATCGTCGCTGCAAATGTGCAGCACGTCCTTCTGACCCTCGTACGCAGGGGACCACGAAAGCACGCCGCGCGTGCCGCGGATCGAGATGTACAGATCGCGACCGTACGGGAAGCTGTCCGGCACGGTGTAGCTGATATCGAGCGCCACGGTCGCGCCCTTGGCGAATTGCAGATGGGCGAAGGAATTGTCCTCGATGTCGTAGCGGGTGTTGATCTTCACGTTGCGACCGGAGACTTCGGCCACTTCGTCCTGCAACATCCAGCGGAAAAGATCGATCCAGTGCACGCCGAGGTTGTAGATCGGCCCGCCGCCGGACTTGGCTTTTTCCAGCATCCACGGCGAGTTGCCGTCGATGTAGCGCGTCAACCGGCCCGCGGCGCAACGGCCTTCGCCGCCGATCACCTCGCCGATCACGCCGCTGGCGATGAGGCGCTTGATCTCGCGCGCCACCGGATGCAACCGCCAGCAATAGCCGGTGGTCATCTTCAACCCGGCGCGCCGGACTGCCGTCACGATGGACTGGGCGCTGTTGGCGCTCGCCGCCACGGGCTTCTCCACCATCACGTGCACACCCTTTTCCGCGCAACGGATCGCCGCGGTGGCGCAGTCGACGTGGGGCAAAAAGATCGCCGCAATGTCGGGCTTCTCCTTTTTCAACATCGCATCGAGATCCGCATACGGCGTGACCCCGAATTCCTTGGCGAATGCTTCGCGCATCGCAGCATTTTGCTCCACCACGGCCACCGCGCGAGTGGCGGGGATCATGGCGAAAAGCGGCATGTACGAGCGCGGGTGCAGATGCCCGAGGCCGACAATGGCCACTTTCAATACCTTATCCGATCCAGCGGCGATTTTGCCTTGGGCCGGCTTGCGGGAAGTTGCGGAGGACATGGCAGATGAGGAAGAGGACGGGATTTGAACCTAAAAGTAACCGCATGGTTACGTTCGGCCCCAACGGATGCAACCCCAAAATACCGGTTTGTACAGGAATTTTGCTTCCATTTACTTTTCTGGCTCTTACGCCATTTTATACCACCCGCCACCGACCGGGCGAACGGTCGGTGGCACTTCGGGCTCACAACTGCGGTACCGGCACCTCGGCCCCACGCCGCTCATCGGAGAGATACGCGGCATAGACGGCGGCCGTGGTGTCGAGCGCGAGGTCCAGACCCGATTGAGGCGCCCGGCCGCTGGCGGCGCTGGACACGAAATCCTCGATCTCGGGCTGGTAGCCCATCGTGAAATTTTCGTCGGGTGCGGCCGGCGACCAGCCTTCCTTGGTGCTGACTTTTTCGACGGTGTACACGTCCTTGAATTGCTCGCCGCGCGGATTGTAGGTGTCGACCAGACCGGTCGGGCTGATGCGGCAGCGTGTGCGATGGTTGTTCGCGAAGACCTCGATGTAATCGTAGATGCCGCCGAGCGAGATCTCGCTCGTCATCACATCGCCCACCGTGCCGTCCTCGAACACCACATGGATGAAGCCGTAATCCTCGATGTCGTGGTAATCGGTGCGAATCAGCTTGAGGTCGCGATAGCCAGGCAGCCGCGTGATCTGGTGCGTGCGGGCGCTCACCGCCACCGGGCGAATCGGCTTGCCGTCGCGCGCGAGTCCCTCGACGCGTTTCAGGTAAAGCATACCGCCGAGCGGATGACAGCCCTTGCCGATGAGCGAGCCGCCGCCGGCAAAACGCCAGATGCCGTACACGGGCGAAGCCGAGCCGTTGTGCGACTCGTCGCCGGTCATGCGCAAAATCTGTGCGCCGGTTTTCTCCACAATCTCGCGCTCCTTCTGCACGCTGGGCGCGTAGACGAAGTTTTCGGCGTAACCAAAAAACACCCCGCTCTTCCGCACCGCGGCGGCGATGCGCTGCATGCGGGCCACCGACTCGTCCAACATCTTCTGTTTGGAATCGCGGTCGCCGCGATAGCTCTCGTCGGCGCCTTCCGGTCCAAAATAGCCCGTGAGCGGCTTCTCGCAGATGATGCCCTTGCCCGCCTGCGCGGCGGCGATGATGCCGTCCTCGTGCGCGTATGGCGGCGAGCAGATGTCGAGCAAATCGACGCGTTCGAGCATCGCCTCGACGCTGTCGAAAACCGGCAAGCCGTGCGTGCGACCGAAAGCCTCGCGACTCTCGCGCCGCTTGGAAGTGACGCCGGCGATTTCAATCCGCGCGCCATAGACGCGACGCAGACATTCGACGTGATAGCGCCCGGCAAAACCGGTGCCGACAATGCCAATACGAAGAGTTTTCATGGGAAAGATAGACTGTTCTCGCCGCTGCACCCACCGTTCACCGCGGACTCGCGGCAACCGGATCGGGCGACGGTTCAGCGTCCAGGCTGAGCCCGGCGAGGCTGGCATGCGGATCACCATCGAAGCCGCTGTCAATCTCCAGCTCCGCGGCCACCGCCGTCACGGGCTGATCCAGCCGGATGGTTTTTGCCGCCGCATCCCGGACAAACTCGGCCGACTTCTCGACGGGCGTTTTGCTGTCGGCGCACTCCCACAGTCGCAACGTCACCGTGCGCGGCAGCCCGATGGTTTTTCCATCCTGCCGCGGCAACAATTGCACGGCCCGCACCGTCAGCGGCCGGGCAAACGCGAGGCTGAGCTTGTAGGGGTGATGCGGCGTTTGCGTCACCATCCAGCTCGATTGCCAGAGCGTGGCGGGATCGTCATCGAGCAAGTTGCCCACCGGGCAACCGGGCAGGGAAACCGCCGTGTCAACCGTGACGCCGAGGCGGTCGGCTGCCGTTAACGGACGCACCAGCGCGCGCAATTCCGCCAACGTCATCCCGGTCTGCGGCATGAAATCGGGGCCGGCCATGTAGCGCAGCAAACTCGCGCGCATCTGCCGCGCCACGGGGCGCTGATCCAATTGCGAGGTCAGATCGGCGGCACACGCAATCAACCGGCCGGCGCCGACGCGCGCCTCGAAAATCAGGCCGAGCTTTCGCGCGGTCACCCAGTCGTCGATGACTTGCACGATCGGGTTCAGCTCGCGTTGCGCGGTGAGAATGAACGGCGCGCCCTCGCGCACCAGATCCCACCATTGGAAATTGCTGTGATACTCGGTGGGGAAATCCGCCAGCGCCGGATGCCGCGGATCGCAGAAAATGCCAAGCGTGTGCGGCGGCTGGCCATCGGTCCAGGCGGTGTTCCAGAAAATCGATGAGAACCCCATTTTCACCGCGCCGTACTGCGGGTCGCCCTTGATTTGGCGGGCGGGCGGCAGCCACAACACCCTGCCCCCGGCGCGCAGCCGGGCCTCGGCCGCCGCGTCGAGTTCGTGGACCACGACCACATCGGCCGGCGCCATCGTTTCGATGCGCGCCGGATAAACCCAAAACTCCCAGGAATTGATCGCATCGGTGTCCGCGATGCGCACCTCCAGCGTGAGCTTGCGCGCCGGTCCGTCGGTAAGCGGGAACGCGATTTCGCCAAGCTTGATCAACTCGCCGGTGCGCAGCGTTGCGCCTTCAGCCAGTCGGCCTTCGGCGAGATTTCTCCCCGCGGAATCATGGATCCGCCAGAGCGCCGGCCCCGTCAGATCGCGCGGACCAAATTGCGCCAGCTCGATGGCGGCCGTGAACGTTTCCCCGCCGGTGAAAATCATGCGCGGCAAACGCGCCAGCGGCACCACCGGGCCGGAGAACCGCCGGTACTCTTCTGCGGTGATGTAGCCCTTCGATTCCCAGAACACATCGAGCACGCCGACCAGCGCCGTGCCCTGGCCGGGGAAATCGTGCAGGTCGAGCAACTGGAATCCGCCCAAACCCGGCGTGCGCAGGCAGGCCTCGTTGTCGGCCTTGTAGCAAAGCGCCTGGAGTTTGCCCGAGGCCATCAGAAAGTCGTGCGCATACGGGAGGAGGCCGTTGCGCTCGGCGCGTTCGCGGAAGATCTCAAAGTTTTTCGCCTGAAAAAGCCCGGTGTACTTGGCGATCTCTTCAAAGTTCGGATAAGCACACCATTGGCCGATTTCGTGACTGATCGTCGGCCCCGGAGGCAATTCCGCCAGGCACGCGGTCCAGTCGTAATCGGAGCGGGGCGGCTGGCTGTTGATGATGCTCTTGAGGCCCTGCAGCCATTGCTGGATGCGCGGGGTGGACCAGCTGTGAAAATCGCTGCCCGCACACACCGGCCAGCCAGACCCGGTGGTATAGAGCCGGCGTGAATCGGTCGCCTGCCAGCGGGCGACGAAACGCTCCAACCAGGCGACGTGATTGGGGCCGGACGGCTCGTTGCCATAGGCCATAAAGGCGAATGACGGATGGTTGCCATACGCGCGCACGATGGCCTCGGCCTCGGCTTCATTCCAAGCATCCACCGGTTTGCCGCTGCCAATCTCCGCGCCCTGGTTGCACCAGGCCGAACACTCGACCTGGTAGTAAAAACCCAGCTCGTCGCCCACCTCGAAGGCGGCCTCCGGCGGACACCACGAGTGAAAACGCAGATGATTGAGCCCGTGCGCGCGGGCGATTTCGAGAATGCGCCGCCAGCTGGCCTGGTCGGTCGGCGGATGCCCCGCCAGAGGGAAGATCGCGCATTCCAGCGTACCGCGCAGAAACGTCGGACGACCGTTGACCGTGATCCGCGCACCCTGCCGACCCATCTCGCGCAGACCGAAACGCAACCGCCGCGTATCCGTCCCTCGGGCACCGGCAAACGTCAGCTCCAGTTCGTACAGATGCGGGTTGAACTCATCCCACAACCGTGCCGCGTCGCCGAAAGCCAGCGTCAGCTCGGCCGCGCCCGCCGCGGCCGTGGCGGTGGCGTGAACCTCCTGCACAAACGCTTGCGGGCCGACATACCGCGCGACCGCCGTCACCGCCCCGCTCGCTTCTCCACCGATACGGACGGCGACCCGGGCCGCGCGATCTTTGATGGAGGGAAAAACGCGCACGTCCTCGATCCACGCCGGCGCCGTTGCGCGGAGTTCGATGCGACCGATTACGCCATTCCAATTGCCCTGCGTGTAATCGGTGATGCTGTGACTCAACGCGCCGAGGTTGATGATGGTTCGGTTGTCGACCCGCAGCGTCAGCGTGTGGCGGCCGGGTGCGAGTTGCGTGCCCAGATCGTATTCATGCGGCACGCCGAGCCGGTCATTGCGCCCGATCAACGCGTCGTCGAGCCACACCATCGTCTCCCAGTGCGCTCGTTCGAGAAAGAGCGTGATGCGCCGCCCAACCCACGCTGCCGGAATCTCAATCTCGCGCTGATACCACGCCGCGCCGACGTAGTGCTGGCGCGGCTGCAACCAGTATGGGATTTTGAAATTCTCCGGCGTCTGGTACTGGCGGTAGTAGGGATCGTTACCCCACATGGGCGAGAAATCGCCAGTCCACTGGGTGTGCATCCCCACGGTGTCCCCCAGCCCCTGCGCAGCCACGGCGCCCGGCAGCTGAATGCGCGCTGGAACTTGCGCGCGCATCCACGCCGGGCCGGAGCCGGTATTGCCGCGGTCGAGAGCGAAACGCCACTCACCGGCAAGGGAGGTTAGCTCGCTTTGACTGGTGGGTGGTGATGCAGACATGAGAGGGCTGACTAACTGAGAGGAACATCAAGGCGTGTACTGCCAGAGTTCCGGACCGTCGGAGAAATAAACGCGTCCGGCGCGATCGATCGCCAGCGAACGGGTGTGGGTTTGCTTCACGGTCTTGCGCAAGATCGTCACAGCCTTGGTTGCCGGATCCAGGCTGAAGAAACAGCCTTCCTCGAAGCCGTAGATGAGCTTGTTCGGGTGAATGGCGAGAGCGGCGTCTTGCCAGGCGGCTTGCTTGGTGAAGTCCGGCTGCATGATTTCCTTGGTGAATTTGACCTCCCGGCTCTTGAGGTCGAAGCCAAAGAGCGTGCCGGCGGCTACGCCCCAAATCAGACCGTCCGGTCCACGCATCAGACCCGAAACAATCATTTTGCCCGGAACTGGGATCAGTTCGCACAACTTTTGACCAGCCTTGGGATCGAACACGAAAAGCTTGCCCTCTTTTTCCGTCGGTTCGATGCCCAGCCCGCCCGCGACGGTCGTACCACCCACCAGCAGGCCATCGACGGCGAGCAGACTCGCGACCGACTGCTTCTCCACAAATTTCGGGAGCCAGGTCAGTTTGTCGGTGGCGAGATCGCAGACACCGAGCGCTCCACCGAGAATGCCGTACTCGGGGATGTTGCCGATGTAGAGTTTTCCGACTTCCGGCACCACCGCCATCGCGATGGGGCGGCTCTGATCCTCCATCTGGCCGAGCGACTTCGGCCGCCACGGCTTGGCCGTTTCCTGCACAAACAGGCGGCCGCGCGGATAGATGCCAAAAAAGAGCCGGTCACCAACGGCCTCGATATGCTCCGCCTGCGACAGATTGCGGAATTGCTCGGTCTTGCCCGTTTGTGGGTCGAACGCCGCCGCGCCGCCCGAAAGGTATCCACCCATCCACAACCGACCGTCCGGCCCCAGCACGAGCGACTGGATCACGCTGGGCTGCTCGGGCACATTGACGGCCCATGTCTTCATTTTGCCGGTCGGGGGATGGTAAGTGATGACGCGCCCATCCATGTTATAAATCGCCAGCGACAGCCCGGCGTCTTTCGGCTCCACCTGGAGCCAGGTCATGGTCAGCACATTGGTCACCGCCCCAACGCTGGCTGGCGCCTTCTCCGGTTGCGCCGGATCGAACGCCATCAACTTGCCGCCTTCGCAATAGTAAACCCGGCCATCGTAGGGCGAAGCCGGGCTCACCAATTGATAAAGCCCGCTCTTCTTGAACGTGGTCTCCAGCTTCCGTGTCTTGCGATCAAACACCAGCACGAGCTGGTCTGGTGCCAACATGCCGAATACACGATCACCGACGACTGAGAGCGTGTAGACGCTTTGCGATTTCAAATACTGGGCGGGCAGCATGTCGGTCTTGGCTCCCGTGTTCAGGTCGATCTCAACCAGATGGGGCGTGCTGGTGCCGATGCCGACATAGAGTTTGTGGTCGTCGGCATAAGCGATGGAGCGGGCATACTGCTGGCCGGGCACCACCGGACCGTTGGCCACATCTTCAAAACCCTTGGACGGCGAATAGCGGAACGCCCGACCGTTGGGATAGGTGCCGCCATAAATCTCGTCGCCTTTGCCTGCCGTCAGATCCCACACGAAAGTCTCTTCGGGAAACGGCCGGCCCAAATCGCGCACGGCTTTTTCACCCGGCACAAAACGAAACACTTTGCCGTTGTTTTCCGTACCGATGTAGACGGAGCCATCTTTGGCGGTCACCGCGCCCCAAGCCCCGTTGGCGCCTTCAAGCGAATACGTCCCGATCACATCGCCGCTCAACGCATCGGCCACGACCAGCTTGGCGCAAGGCTGACTGCGCACGACCGTGCAAAGCAGCTGGTGCCCCGCAGCATCGCGCGTGAAGGCACTGCCCTGAAATGTGCGCGACGTCAGCTGCGCCCCCAAGTTCACAAAAGGGCTCGGTTTACCCGCCTTCTCCTCGGCAAACAGGGCGAGCGCAGGCATGGCGGCCATCAACAACAAGCTAAGCAATGGTTTAATACCACTAAAGATGTTCATTTTTTGTTTGTTTTAAGGGTTCTACTGTCTGCGTGTATGGTACTCTGCCTTTATTCGACGTACGACCCGGACAAAATGTCTAAACCCCGCAAAAGATTCGCGGTTATGCGCTCGCTTTAATTAACCTTACAGTTACTTATTTACGCGCCATCACGCAAGCGATTTCGCGCCCAAAATCCTGGTCACGCCCACGCATCTCGCAGATCTGGTTGCACCTCGCACCTTGGGCGGTGCCCGCCAGTGAGCGCTCCATCCATTCACTATCAACGCGGGCACCAGCGAATTTTCCGGCTGGATCACCGCCGCCATGACACATCATTATTTACTCGTTGTTATCCATTTAAGATATTATGCGGCCATCGCCAAGTTTTTGCTTGTGTCCACGCCATTTCTTATAACCATCTGGTTACTTTTATGAGCAGTTCCGCCGCAGTATCGTCATCCCTCCCGAGTTTGCCCTGCCCGCCCGAGCGGGTGGACGATTTTCTCAGCCAGCCCACGCCGGCCGTGGTGGACGTGTTGGCGCGCCGGCCAGGACCGGTGCTCGTACTTGGCGCCGGCGGCAAGATGGGGCTGCACATGTGCCTGATGTTGCGCAAGGCGCTAGATCGGGCTGGCAGCAAGGATCCCGTCACCGCGGTATCGCGCTTCAGCTCATTGCAGGATCGCTCCAGTTTTGAACAATACGGCGTTGCCACCCTGCCCTGTGACCTCACCGATGCCGCCAGTTTGGAACGTCTGCCCGAGGCGCCGACGGTGTTTTTCATGGCCGGAGTGAAGTTCGGCACATCCTCGTCGCCCACGCTGCTCAAGGCCATCAACTCGGACATGCCGCGCTCGGTGGCGGCTCGGTTCCGGCGCTCGCGGATCGTGGCTTATTCGACCGGCTGCGTTTATCCCTTCGTGCCCGTTACCTCCGGTGGCGCAACCGAAGACACCCCGCCGGCCCCCGTCGGCGACTATGCAGTGTCGTGCCTCGCCCGCGAACAGGCGTTCGCGGAAGCCGCGCAGAAATTTGGCACGGCGGTGGCGCTGATTCGTCTCAATTATTCGGTGGAGTTCCGCTATGGCGTGCTCGTCGACATCGCCCAAAAAGTGCTGAGCGGGCAACCGGTGGACGTGACCATGGGGCATGTGAACGTGATCTGGCAGCCCGATGCGATTGCACACAGCATCCTGGCGTTGGAGCTGGCCGGTTCGCCGGCGGTCCCGGTGAATGTCACGGGTATCGAGACTTTGGCCGTGCGCGATCTGGCGCAACGGTTCGCAAAGGTGTTTGATCGCCCGGTGCAAATCGTCGGTCGCGAAGAGCCCACGGCGTGGTTGAACAATGCTGCGCGCACTCACCAACGCTTTGGCGCGCCGTCCACCTCAGTCGACACGATGATCCGCTATATCGCGGCTTGGTTGACAAACGGTGGCACCACATGGGGCAAACCCACGGGTTTCGAGAAACGCGACGGCAAATTCTGATCGCCGCAGACTAAAAAGGCCAGTCGCGGCACAATCGCCTGCGGCTGGCCTAAAAAAACTCGGCGTAACTTTACGCCGTTTGGGGTTGGGTGGCGCAGATGCCGTCGAAAACCAAACCGAGCACGTGTTTCAACCCCACGGCTTTCACCTCGGTCGCCCCCAGATCCATGTTCAGGCTGTGCGAGAGCGAGAACCGGTTGGAATGATAAATGAAGCACAAGCCGATGAAATGAATTAGCAGATGCGGGATATTCAGATCCTTGCGGAACACTCCCGATGCGATGCCATCTTCGATGAGCTGGCTGAACCGCTGGAGGAAAGGATCTTTGCTCAACATGTGGTTGCGCTTGTCGATGTGCTGCCCCTTCTCGAGATTTTCCCACTGCAGGAGCTGCGTAAACTCGGGATTCTTATCGAGAAACTCGAAGTAGCTTTCGATCAGCCCGGTCAGCTTTTCGCGCGGTGTCCCGCCCCGCTGCATCGCGTCGAACTCGATCGTTTCGATGCGGGCATACACCTTTTGGAGCGCCGCCTGGAACAACGCCTCCTTGCTGCCAAAGTAGTGGTACACCATCCGCTTGTTGATCTTCGCCGCTGAGACGATCTCGTCGACCGACACCGCGTGATAACCATGGCGGGCAAAAAGACGGATCGCCGTGTCGAGGAGGCGACGGCGAGTGCGTTCTGCATTGCGATGAACCGGACGGCGTGGGGGAGTCATATTACAAGTAACCGCGGGGTAACAGGAGGCGGCGCTATTGGAAAGCCAAAATCCGGTTCACGTATTTGACACAGGTCTCTTTTTGGCACCCGCACCACGACGGCGCGATTAATTACGCGGATAAATTCTGCAAGGCCTGCTGCACGGTCTTCTGATAGACGCGCCATTTTTGCCAAACGGCCGCGGGCATACGCTCCTGCAAGCGGGCGTTCACGCGCGCCAGCTCGGCAGCCAGCTGCCCCCGGTACGTGATATCGCCCTGTGTCCCGCGATCCGGAAGCTGGGCCGGAGGTTCTTCGACGGGCGGAACCACCGGTGCAGGCGGCGCCGCTGGCTTGGGCTTGGCCACCGGTGCTGGCGGTGGCGCCACCGGGGTCGGAACCACCGGCTTGGGCAACTCCAGGGCTGGCTCCACCGCACGCACAATCCGTCCTACCAGCCAGTCGGGTTGCACTTCCAGAGATTGGGCGATCGCAACCACCTCGGGCCAGGTCGCATCGGCATAACCAAGTTCGATCCGCGAAAGTCGCGCCGAGGTAAACCCGGCAACACCTGCCTTGGCCACCATTTCGGCGATTTTACGTTGCGACAGCTCCGGCCGCCGGGCACGCGCCGCCCGCAGGGGCGTGGCGATTTTATATACTGTCTTGGAAGAAGAAGCGGCGGACATATATTATCTGACTGAGATCGTTACGAAAATTATATAGCACGCAGGGCACGGCAACATCAATACTTGCCATGCGTACTATCGCTTAGCCGGAACGCCTCATACATCGCCCGCCGCCCGGATCTTGGCGATCAATTGCGTCGTGCTGAAGCCGGGCAGAAAAGGCAGGAACTCAATCCGCGCCTGCACTTCCAACAAGGCCGAGCGCTCATCGGGATCGAGCTTCTCCAGCGTGTAATCGCCTGCCTTCGCGTAAAGGTCGGGGGCCAGCGCCCGGATCTCGGGCGTCAGGCGTTTGCCGCGAAAAATCACCACGCCATCCACGCAGGACAGCGCCGCCAGTGCGAAAGCGCGTTCGATTTCCGTCTGCACCGGCCGCAACGGCCCTTTCAACTGCTTCACGCTCTCGTCGCTGTTGAGGGCAATGAAGAGCGCGTCGCCGAGCGCCCGCGCTTTTTGCAGGTAATAAAGATGCCCCGTGTGCAACAGGTCGAAGACGCCGTTGGTCAACACAAGCTTCCGGCCGGCCGTGCGCAAAGCCGCGCGGCGCGCCACCGCGGCGTCGAGGGAGAAGAGCTTGGGGTTATCGAGCGCGGTGCTCACGGCTCAGAAAAATTTCTTGGCTTTCTCGAACCACTTTTTCGCCAGGGGCTCATCGGACTCGCCGCTTACGCGGGCGAATTCCTCCAGCAGCCGGCGCTGTTCGCTCGAGAGACTCGCCGGAACTTCCACCTGCACGCGCACGAGCTGGTCGCCGTGGCCGCCGCCGCGCAATTGCGGCATGCCTTTGCCGCGGACGCGGAACGTTGTGCCGCTCTGCGTGCCGGGGGAGATTTTCAACGTGGCCTTGCCGGAAAGTGT
This sequence comes from Opitutia bacterium, assembly GCA_016217595.1. Lineage (GTDB taxonomy): Bacteria > Verrucomicrobiota > Verrucomicrobiia > Opitutales > Opitutaceae > MWDT01. Next base: position 110,187 of record JACRHS010000010.1, read on the forward strand.
CGGCACCTCGATCGCGCCGCCGAGCGCGGCGAGAGTGAACTTGATCGGCACTTCGCAGAACAGATCGTCGCCGTGTCGCTCGAAGAGCTCGTGCTCCTTGACCGAAATCACGATGTAGAGATCGCCCGGCTGACCGCCTGCGAGACCCGCCTCGCCATTGCCGGCCGAGCGCAAGCGCGAGCCGGTGTCGACGCCGGCTGGAATGCGCAAATTGATCTTCGTGGTCTTCGGCGTCCGGCATTCACCGCGACATTCCGAGCAAACTTTCTCCACGCGCGAACCCGCGCCGCCGCAGGTCGGGCAGGCTTGGGTGAAAACAATGATGCCCCCCGAGCGCCGAATCTGACCGGCACCGCGGCAGGTGGCGCACGTGACGCGCTTCGAGCCGGGCTCGGCGCCGGAGCCATCGCAACGTTCGCATGACACGAGCTTGCGGAAAGAGATTTCTTTTTCCACGCCGCGAGCCGCCTCTTCGAGTGTGATCTCGAGATCGTAGCGCAAGTCCGCGCCATCGCGTCCGCCGTCGCGGGAACCGCCGCCGAACATCTCCTCGAAGATGCCGCCGCCACCGCCGCCGCCCTGGCCGAAAACCTCGCGGAAAATATCGAAGGGATCGTGAAATCCGCCGCCCATTCCGCCGGGACCGCGCGCGCCGGGTGAACCGCCGGGCCCTGCAAACGCGGCATGACCGTAACGGTCGTAAGCGGAGCGCTTCTCCGGATCCTTCAGCACCTCGTAGGCCTCGGAGACTTTCTTGAACATATCCTCCGCCTGCTTGTTGCCCGGATTTTTGTCCGGGTGGTACTGCACGGCCTTCTTGCGATAGGCTTTTTTCAGCTCTTCTTCGCTGACACCTTTTTCGACGCCGAGGAGCTCGTAATAATCTTCTTTGGCCATGGTGGTGGACGGTTAGCGATGACGCAGGATGCGCAGCCGCAACAGGGCGAGTCAGCCCTTGGCCTCCTCTTTGGCCGGGCCGCCCGAAATAATAACGCTGGCCGGTCGCAGCAGCCGGCCGTTGAGCGAATAGCCGGTGCGCACAACCATCATCACATGCTCCGCCGGCACGTCGGCGCTGGGTTGATGCGAGATCGCCTCCGCCTGGTGCGGATCGAACGGCTGACCGAGCGGGTTGATCTCTTTCAGACCGTGGCCCGACAATGCGGTCTTGAATTGCGCGAGCACCATCTCGACGCCGCCGACGAGCGTCTTCATGTCGGCGCCTGTCTGTTTGGCGGCCGCAAGCCCGAGCGCGAGATTGTCGAGCACGGGCAACAAGTCCTCCAGCAACCGGCCGGTGGCATATTGGCGCAACTCTTCTTTCTCGCGGATCGTGCGCTTGCGGAAATTCTCCATATCGGCGACCGCGCGCAAATAGCGGGCGTAGTTGTCCGCCGCTTCCTTCTTGGCGGCCGCCAGCTGGTCAGCCGGGGGCGGCGTCGCCTGGGACGCAGCCGCGGCATCGGCCGGGGCACCCGCAGGCGCAGCCGGAGTTGCAGTGGTGGTGGTGTCGGTGGGAACGGATTCAGACATACGGAACGGAAACTAGATTACTTCTTCGGCCTTTGATCAAGCGACGGAAATATTCCAGGCAAGGATTCTTCCGCTTTGCGCTCCACGGCCTGCCAGGCTTCGCCGGCTTTTTTCGCTGCAACGGCCGCGTCCGCTTTGAGTTGCCCCGCCCAGGCGCCCAGCGTGGCGCCCAACGCCTCCGCGCGCCCGAGCACCGGCCCGGCCAGCTGCGCCGAACTGCGGACATTCGTGTAGGTTTGATTCAGCCCGAGGTTGGTCTCCCGCGAGCCGGGCGTCTCGCCGGCTTGATCGACCAGCACCAGCTTGTCGCAACGCAGCACGAGGCGCTTGATGACAAATGCTCCGCGTCCGACCAGTCGCGCTTGAAACACCCGGTCGTTGCTCTCGCCGGTGCTGGGCTGCACGAGCGTCAGCCGCGCAATGTCGAGCGACGCCTCCTTGATCACGATCTGGCCGCCATAGAGCGAGCCGAGTTCCACCTGCGCCTGGAGCTCGCGCACCTCGACAAACTCCGGCCGGGGAAACGCCGCCGGATTGCCGAGCACCAGCCCGCGCGCGTGGATCGTACCCGCGAACGGGTTGACCACGAGACTGCGAACGCTGACGGAAAACCCCGTGCGCTCCCGCAAGGCGTCGGTCACAATCGACGGCAGCAACACCATCCAGGCAAGCGCGGTGATCGCAGCCATCGCCACCAACGCCACCAGCAGCTTGAAAAACACGCCGCCGCGCGCCGCCAACGACCGGGGAACCCTGGGCGCCAGTGCGCTCAAGCGGTGAAATTTTCCGTGATCAACAGCATGGCCGAATCCGGCGCCTCGAAGGTAAATGTGCCCGCGTACGGCAGCAGCACATTTTCCCCCCGGCCCAGCGTGTCGATTCCCGCCACCGCCGGTTGGAGCCGCACCGCGCCGCTGACGACGCTGAGAATGCGCGGCTGCTCGCCGGCCGGGAAGGTGATGCGCTCGCCGCGACCGAGCAGATGGCGGCGGATGGTGAACTCTTTGCAGTTGGCCAATACCGCCGCCGTGGGCGAGCCCCGCACCGGAGTCGGCTCATAGTCGTCCCACTTGATCGACTTGAGCGATTCCTGGATGTGCAGCTTGCGCGGTTTGCCGTCGAGACCGACGCGGCCCCAATCGTACACGCGATAGGTCGTGTCGGAGTTTTGCTGGATTTCGAGGATGAGGTTGCCGGCATCGATCGCGTGGATGCGGCCGCTAAACACGAAGATCGAATCGCCGCGCGCCACCGGGAAACGGTGCACGCATTGTTCGAGCGTGCCGTTGGCGAGCGCCTCCTCGAATTGGGCGCGCGTCACGCCCCGTTTGAGGCCGACGATCAACTGGGCGTCAGCGGAAGTTTCGGCGATAAACCAGTTCTCCGTCTTCGGCTCGCCGCCGAGCTCGCCCGCGACCGCGGCCGGCGGATGCACCTGCAAGCTCAGCCGCTCGCGGCAATCGAGCCACTTGACCAAAATCGGGAACGGCCGGGACGCCGGCCAGGACGGCCCCATGATGTCCGCCGTGTATTTCTCGATCAACGCGCGCAAGGTCTGACCGGCATGCACGCCGCCGCGAATGACCGATTGCGCCTCCGGACGATCCACCATCTCCCAGCTTTCGCCGATGGGTCCCTGATCCGGCAGGGTCCGACCCAATGTCGCCTCCAGGGCACGGCCGCCCCACACGCGTTCCTGATAGATCGGTTCGAATCGTAGGATTTCTTTCATGGTGCTGTTTGAGTTTTATGTGAAAAATAACGGCAGGGTGTTTACAATTGACCGCCCCGGCCTTAAGCGTGCAATCCGATCCAGCGCGGATCGACCACACAGCAAATGCCCAAGCCGCAGAGTTCAAACCCAAACAAAGACGGACCTTCATTTCAGGCGCCGCGGCAGCGCCCGCGATGGCTGATGGCCGTGTTGTGCTTCCTGTTCTTCTTGTTGCTCACCGTGGCGCTGGTCGATTTCCGCCCCGAGCAAAGCATTTTCACCACCACCAACCCCACGGAAAAAAATCTCGTGGGTTTCATCGGCGCGGAAACGTCGTGGTGGTTGCTACACCTGATCGGCGTCAGCACCATCCTGTTGCCCATCTTTCTCGGCTGGTTGTCCTACATCGCCATGCGGGCCGTGCGGCGGTTCGCCACCACGCGTTATGTCGCCATGTTTGTGAGCATTCTGGCGCTTTCGGGACTGGCGTCCATGCAGACCACCTTCCTCACCAACCCGCGCATCTTCACCAATGGACCCGGCGGCGCGCTCGGACGGCTGATTTATGACCGGCTCCTCAAGGACTCCGTCGGGGTCTTCGGCAGCGGCGTGCTCTTGTGTACGCTCTACGGGTTGAGCCTGTTGTTCGTTTTCACCCGTGACATCGGGGCGGAATTCGACCGGTTGATGCAGTGGTTCCAAACCTGGCGCGAACACCGCGCGCAACTCAAAGCCGAGCGCGACGAAAAGAAACGCCTGTTGAAGGAAATGCAGGCCAAACAAAAACTCGAAGCTCAGGCCGCTGCGGCCAAGGCCGCTTCCGCTCCGGCCGCGCCAACGGCCACCGCCGCGCCCGCCGCCCCGGTTGGCCCGACCAGCAAGAAAATCTCTGTTCCCAAAATTCAGGATGAGCCGCTCGCGGCCAAACCGAGCGCGCGCGCTCCGGAACCTGAAACGCCCAAACCGCCCCCGCCTCCCGCCCCGCCCGCGCTCACGCTGGAAAAAAAGCCCGCCAAGGGCGAAGCCTCCGCTCCCGCCACCAGCACCAAGGACCTCGCCGTCGCCACCGGCAAACTCGAGCTCAACATCGTCAAGCCCGAGGAGCCGAAGAAGGCCAAGGCCACCGTGCCGCAAAGCGACGACTCGAATTACGTTGTCCCGCCGCTCACGTTGCTCAAAGAGCAGGTCAAACCCTCGCCCGAAAACTCCGAGGAGGAACACCGCCGCAACGCCGAGAACCTCCTGCGTATTCTCAGTGAGTTCGGCGTCGAAGTGACGCTCGGCGAAATCCACGTCGGCCCGGTGATCACACGCTACGAAGTGGCCCCCGCCGCCGGCGTCCGCGTCGAGAAGATCGCCGGCCTCGACAAAAACATCGCGCTCGGCATGCGCGCCCAGTCCGTGCGCATCCTCGCTCCGATCCCCGGCAAGGCCGCCGTCGGTGTGGAAGTGCCCAACCAGCATCCCACGCCCGTCGGCATGCGCGAAATTCTGGAGAGCGAAGACTGGGTCGGCTCGAAGGCCGAGTTGCCCATCGTGCTCGGCAAAGATGTCTCGGGCAAACCGCTCATCTCCGATCTCACCAAGATGCCGCACTTGCTCATCGCCGGCGCCACCGGCTCGGGCAAATCGGTCTGCATTAATTCCATCATCGCCTCGGTCCTCTACTCGAAGAGCCCGAAGGATGTGCGCCTGCTGATGGTCGATCCGAAGGTGGTTGAACTGAAAGTGTTCAACACCCTGCCGCACATGCTCATTCCGGTGGTCACCGAGCCGAAGAAAGTCCCCGGCGCGCTCAAGTGGCTGCTCAACGAGATGGAGCAGCGCTACCAGATGTTCGCGAAGTGCAATGTCCGCAACATCGTCGGCTACAATCACCGCAAGAAGAACGCCAAACCCGAAGCGCCGCCGCCCGAACAACAAGTCCTGCTTGATGGCGTGGATCCGCTCGACGGCATCGAACTGCCCGAGCGCTTGCCCTACATCGTCGCCATCATCGACGAGCTCGCCGACCTCATGATGGTCGCGCCCGCCGAGATCGAAACGTCCATCGCGCGTCTCGCGCAACTCGCCCGCGCCGCCGGCATCCACCTCATCATCGCCACCCAGCGCCCCTCGGTGAATGTCATCACTGGCGTCATCAAGGCCAACCTCCCCTCGCGCATCGCCTTTCAGGTCGCCTCGCAAGTCGACTCCCGCACGATCCTCGACACCAAGGGCGCCGAGACGCTCATCGGCCGCGGCGACATGCTTTTCACGCCGCCCGGCACCTCGCGGGTGGTGCGCGCCCAAGGCGCGTTCACCTCGGACGACGAGATTTCCGAACTGGTGGAGTTTCTCAAACAGAACGGTCCGCCGGTGTACGCGCAGGAAGTCCAGGCGCAGATCGACCGCGCGGCCCGCGACGACGATGAGGAGGGTGGCGAGGGTGATGACGGCGATCTCGGCGACGACGAGGAGCTATATCAACAGGCCCTCGAAGTGCTCAAATCCTCCCGCCGCGCCTCCACCTCCATGCTCCAACGCCGTCTCCGCATCGGCTACAACCGCGCCGCCCGCGTCATGGAGATCATGGAGGAAAAAGGCATCGTCGGCCCGGAAAACGGTTCCAGCCCCCGCGAGATCCTCGTCGACCTGGACTCGCTCTAACCCTGCCGCGACCGGCAAAAGATTTTACTCCACCCCTCCTTTCATGGTGACTTCTCACCGCCCTCTTTCTAACTGACACTCCCATGCAGACCATCGGCGAACGGCTTGAAGAAGCGCGCAAACGCAAAGGCATTTCCATCCGCGAAGCGGCGGAGGCGACGAAAATTCGCGGCGACTACCTGCAAAAATTCGAGAGCAACCAGTTCGACATGGATCTGCCAGAAATCTACGCGCGCGGATTTTTGCGGTCGTACGCCGTGTTTCTGAAACTCCCCGCGGAACGCATTCTCGCCGATTACAAATCGCTCGGCATGGATGAGCCGCGTCCGCGCACCCCGAGCCGGGAGGTTTACGGCCGGATGGATCTGAGCATCGCCTCCGCCGGAGGCAACAAAGACGCCGGCCCGGCCACCGGATCCGTGGCCGATGGCGCGGAAGGCGGCGACTCGCGCCCCCGGAAATTTGCCAAGATCGGCACCAGCCTGCCCGAGGGGCCGTACATCAATCCGCGTCTCGTCATGCGCATCGCCATGATCTCCGGCGGCGCGCTCGCACTTGCGCTGATCATCTGGGGCATCGCTGCCATGACCCGTGGCGGCTCGGCCAAAACCGCCGCGCCAACCCGCACTGCGGCCAAAACCGAACGCATGGTGACACTCGTCGCCCTCGATACGGTCCGCGTGGAAGTGAATCAGAAGAGCGTCGATGGCACCGTGGGCGAAAGCATCTTTCAAAGCACGATGATGCGGGGTGAAACCCACTCGGTTCCATGGCGCGGAGCGCTCCGTTTCACCGCCAGCGTCGGCGCCAACCTGAATATCGAAATCAACGGTAGTCGCTATCCGATGCCGCAAGGCTCGAATATTTGCGACCTGCCCGCCCCGAGCAGCCCCTGACCGCACCACAGGGTGCTCTTTTCATGCGCATCCTTTCCGCCTTTCTTGCCTGCTCGCTTTTAGCCGTACCGCTCTCTGCCGCGCGCATCGAACTCGTCGCCGGCGGTAGCGAGCCCCGCGTGGATATTCCCGCGACTCAAGCCAAGCTCACCATGCCCTTCGGCGTGGACTTCGATGCGACCGGCGGCATTTACATCGTCGAGTTCGGCCCGGGCGCTCGCCTGCTCCGCATCGATACCAAGGGCGTGATGCAGCATCTGGCCGGCCAACCCACGGTCGGCGACTCAGGTGACGACGGTCCGGCCGCGACCGCACAATTTAACGGTCCGCACAATCTCTCCGTTCTGCCCAGCGGCGATGTGCTGATCGGCGACACTTGGAACGGACGTGTGCGGCGCTTCGATCCGGCATCGGGCCGCATCACAGCGGTCCCGGGCTACGCCGTACCCGCGGCGCAAGCCCGCGCCTCCGGCCCCTATTGCATCACACCTGACACCACCGGAACTCAGCTTTACATCGCCAACCTCAAACAAGTGCTGCGCCTCGATCTGAAAACCGGCCAGACCACCGTCATCGCCGGCAATGGCAAAAAAGGCATGCCAGCCGACGGGGCCCGCGCCATCGATGCCCCGCTCGTCGATCCGCGCGCCGTCGCGCCGGATCGCCACGGCAACGTGTACATCCTAGAACGCGGCGGGCATGCGTTGCGCGTAGTCACACCCGACGGATGTATCCGCACCGTCGTCAATGTCTCCGGCAAAAAAGGCGCCGCGGGCGATGAAGGCGATGCGCGACAAGCGACGCTAAATGGCCCCAAGCATCTGTGCATCGACCGCGACGACAACGTGATCATCGCCGACACGGAGAACCATCTCATCCGCCGCTACGAGCCCGCCACTGGCAAGATCGTGCGTCTGGCCGGCTCCGGAAAAAAAGGCCCGGCCGGTCTCGGCGGCGATCCGCTCGCCTGCGAACTTTACCAGCCGCACGGCGTCGCGCTCGACCGCGACGGCCAGCTCTACATCGCGGATAGCAGCAATCACCGCGTGCTGAAAATCGTCCGTTGACCACCGCCCCCCGGCACGTGCTCAGAGGAGTTTTTCGACGCCGGGAATCAAGGCGTATAGCTCGGCCCGCAGCCGTTGCCACCAACTACGCGCCGGTTCGCGCGTGCGCTCCACCTCAATGCCGTCCACCTCGCCCAACCAGCGCACACCGCGACGCGACGATGCCGGCTCGCCCGGCGGCGCAGGCTCCAGCTCCACTTTCCAACTACGCTCGGCTGAGGCGTCGTCATAAATGTGCCCGGCCATCTGCTCCGCCAGCTCGGAGCTCCGGATCACCACCGCGATCTCGGTGTTGTACCACACCGAGCGCGGATCGAGATTGAAGCTGCCGATCCACACGCGCTGCCGGTCAAACACCAGCGCCTTGGCGTGCAGCGAAGCCGGAGCGGCGCGGGGCGCGAACCAGCGCTTGAGCCGGGGCGCGAGCCGCGCCTGCACCTTGTACTCGTAGAGTTCGACGCCCGCCTTCAGCAACGTCTCCCGATAACGGCGGTAGGCCGAAAATACCAGAGTCTGGTCCGTCGCCTCCAACGCGCTCGTGACCACCTTGATCGCGACACCCTGTTTGATCAGCGTCTCGATCTGCCGCAACGTTTCCGGCCCGGGGATGAAGTAGGCTGATTCAACCAGCAACTCGCGCCGGCAATCGGCAAATTCCTTCTCGAAACGATGCGCCACGCGCATGGCCTCGGGCGAGCTGCGGCCGACTTTGTTGGGCGAATCCCAGACAACTTCGCCGCCGGCCCAGACCAGCAGTTCCGGTCGCTCGATGACTTCGCGGGAATATTCCTCGTTGAGGCCTCGGTAGCGCTCCCAACTTCCCGGCTCGCCAAACACCCGCGCCTGCAAATCGCGCCGTTGATTATCCAGCTCGTTGGGCGCCGCCGGACGCGAGTCCATCGCCTCCACAGGTACGGCCCACGGACTGTTCCAGAAATCGTCGAAGGCCCGCGAGGTCTCGCGCGAGAGCGGCCCGGCCATCAGCAGGTCGTAGTCGCGGAAATTATCCTCCTCGCTCACGTCGAAATAATTGTCGCCGATGTTGCGCCCGCCGAGCACGGCCAGCAGGTTGTCGGCGATCAGCACCTTGTTGTGCATGCGCCGGTTCACGCGGTTCAAATCCCAGAGGTACTGCGGGATTTTCATCCATTGCCCACGATACTTGAAGGGATTGAACACGCGCACCTCGATGTTCGGGTGCGATGCCAAAACGATCAGCGGACGGTCGTCGCCCTGATTGTTGTCGTCCAGCAGCAGCCGCACGCGCACGCCGCGATCGGCCGCCGCCAGGATGCGTTGCGTGAGAAACTGACCGATTTTGCCGGGATCGTAGATGTAGTATTGGATGTCGAGCGTGCGCTGCGCGCCCTCGACGATGGCCGCGCGCGCCATGAGCGCCTCGGGCCCGTATTCCAAAAGGCGGAAGCCGGAGCGCCCGGGATTCCGCTGTTGCGCCCCGGCATAGATCTGGCCGAAACGCGTGTTTTCCAGTGCCTCCAACCCATACGACGTCCGGCGCGGCACCGAGTGGTTCACCGTCTGGCAGCCGAACAACAGCAGGCTCATCGCAACCGCCAACAACCCGCGCTGGCATATTCTCCGCGCACACTTCCCAAGCATGCCGCCAAACACGCCGAGAACGAGGACGCGGTTGAAAGCCATGGTCACGCGGATGAGGGCGCCGGAAGCCGTAGCGGCTAGCGGCCTGCGACGACTCCACCGGAGCCATTCAAGAGCCAAAGGCGGGTGAGCCCCCGGCAACACTGCGGTTGCGTGCGTTCTGCGGCAAATGGTCTCGATGGTTCCACGGAAGTAGGGAAAGAAGAAAACGTCGGCACGGGCGGGTGCCGGTCGACACGTTGCCCGGCAATCGCACGTCTTCCAAGCTCTGACCGCGAGACGCCTATGCCAGCCAGCGGGCTACGGCTGCACCAGTCCGTAGTGAATGCAATAACGAGTGAGACTGGCGACATCACGCACGCCCGCCTTGTCCATGATATTGGCGCGGTGCTTCTCGACGGTGCGCACGCTCAGCGTGAGTTTGTCGGCAATCTCCTTCGAGGCGAAACCCTCCGCCACCAGCTTGGCCACCTCGATCTCGCGCGGGGTGAGCGGATCGGCGCCGGCCACGACCGGCAGGTGCGGCGCGGGGCCGTGCTCCGGTTGGTGCAACGGCTCAGGCGTATTGCCCTTGGTCGCGATGTAAATGCCTCCGCTCGCCACTTCCTCGATGGCCTCCAGCAGCAGCGGCAGCGGCTTGGTCTTGTCGACGAAGCCCTGCACACCCAACGCCGCGAATTGCGCCGGCAGATTGGCGTCCGACTTGCTCGTCAAAACCAGGATGTGCACCTCGGGATGCTTTTCCCGCAACGCTGTGATCACGTCGAACCCATGCATGCCCGGCAGTAACAAATCACAGATCAACAAAGTGGGCGGTTTGCGCAGGCAATATTCCAAGCCTTCACGCCCATCGCCGAACTCTGCCGTCACTTTCAGGCCAGACACTTCCTCGACCGCGATGCGCAGCATGTGACGCACCAAGGTTTCATCTTCGATAAGGACAACGGATTTCACGAGCATTGTATGACTGGCTGGGGCTTAGCTGACTATTGGAAGTGAAACGTTTCTCCGCTGGGGCGCAAGCCCGCCCTTGCTTAATCTATTTCTGCCAATGCCCTACTCAAAACCTGAAATTTCAGGGCAAACCGGCTTGCGCCGCAGCAATCGTCCGCACCATCCAAGGGGCAGATGCCCCCATCAAGCACCGGACAATTGCTGGCTGGTCAGCTCATTGAGCAGCGGCTGGCCGCTCACAAACCGTTGCACGTTGAGGGAAAATATCTCCCACAGACGCTGCTTGAATTTCGGGCTCAGACTCGAACCTGAGATGTGCGGCGTGAAGATGACGTTGGGAAAATGCCAGAGCGGATGCTCCGGCGGCATGGGATAGTAATAATGCGTGTCGAGCGCCGCCCCGGCGATCCACTTTTCCCGCAACGCCCGCAATAGCGCCTCCTCTCGCACGATCGGCCCGCGCGCAGGATTGAGCAAAAACGCGCTGGGCGGCAACGCTTGCAGCTCGCGTTCGCCGATCAGCCCCTCGGTCGCCTTGCTCAGCGGCAACGCGACGACCAAAAAGTCGAGCTCGCGCAGAAAATCGAGCTCTTCGCCCGCGCGAAACACCCGGTCCGGCAACACGCCCTCGGGGTCACCCGTCCCCGGCTCGGCATAGATATCGCCGCGCGGCCCGACACCGCTGCGCGTCATCACGTGCACCCGCATCCCGAGCAGGCGCGCGAGACGCGCCGTCTCCCGGCCGATACCACCATAGCCCCAGAGGCCGACCGTCCGGCCGCGGATTTCGTTTTGGAAGATCGCCGAGCGATCCCACACGGTGGCTTCCTGATTGCGGATCATCTGCCGAAAATTCCGCGCGAGGTTCACCATCATCGCGATGTTCCATTCGCCGATTGGCACGTCGAAACAACCGCGGGCGTTGGTCGCCCGCACGCCGCGTGCCGGCAGGTCCAGGCCGAAGAGCTGCGTGTAACCGGTCGAGGCGATTTGGATCCACCGCAGGCGGCGCATCAAGGCATGGTTCGTCGGCGGAAACGTGCAAAACAGCACGTCCGCCTCCGCAAGGCGCGCGGGATCAATCTCGCGCGCCTTTTCCTCCGGCGTCGCGAGGCAATCAATCTCGCAATCCGTGCGTTGCCGCAACGCCGCCAGCGCCGGCTCGTGCGCCGCGACGTCGATGAGAATCTTGATGGGCTTCATGCGGCGAACCTCATTCCTTGAGAATTTTTCCGGGCACGCTGTTGAACTCGCCGCTGCCGGGCTTGAACGGGTAACGGCGCTTGATCTCGTCGGTCAGCACGATGCCGAGGCCGGGACGATCCGGCGGCAGTGCGTAACCGTCTTTCATGACAAAACTGCCGTCGACGATGTCCGCGTGCAGCCCGGCGTAGTCGGGCGGAATTTCCAGGATGGCGGTGTTGGCGGCCGCGAAGCCGCAATGGATGTTCTGCATGAGCGAGCCGCCCGCGCCCCAGGCGTGCGTGGCGATTTTCCGTCCGCGCTGCGCCATGAGATTGGCCACATTCATGAACTCGCCGAGCCCGCCGGTGAACGAAGCGTCGGGCTGCCCGATGTCGAACGAGTCGCGCTCTGCGAAGACGCGCCACTCGTACATCGCCGTGAGGCACTCGCCGCCTGCGATCGGCGTGCTGGTCGCGCGGCAGAGCTCGGAATAGCCCCAAGGATCGGTGTAGTGCAGCGGCTCCTCGAAGAAGAACAGATTATAAGGTTCGAGTGCGCGCGCCACCGCCGTCGCAATCTCGACGGTCCAGACCTGGCCGTGGCTGTTGCCCATGTGCGCATCCATCATCAACCACGCGTCCTTGCCGGCGTGCTGCCGCATGAACGCCAGCTTGTCGGACTCGAAATCCGCCGCCTCTGCCGCCGTCTCCGCTTTGAACCAGCCTTGCTCGGGCGAGTAACAGCCCGCACCCACTTTCAACCCGCGGAAGCCGAGCGAGAAATAGTGGTCCATTTTTTTGGCGAGCTTGTCCTTCGGGTAATTGCTCGGACCGCCCGTCGCATAGCACGGCAAACGCGCATGTTTCGCGCCGCCCAGCAGCTGGTGCACCGGCTGACCCAGCAGCTTGCCCTTCAAGTCCCACAACGCCGCCTCGATGCCGTTGAGCACGATGGTGCCGAGGCCCACGCGGCACCAAAAGTTGCCGCAATGGTACATCCGCTGCCAGAGCGTGGGAATATCGTCGACCGTTTGCCCGATAAGGATCGGTTTGAAAAATTCGACGATCGCCGGCACCGCCTCGGGGCAAAAATACCCGGCATAAGTCTCACCGATGCCGATGGGACCGCCGGCGGTGAGCACCTCGATAAACGCAGCGCTGCGCAGCTTGCGCGCCTCGCGCATGAACGGGTCGTTGGTGCACGGCCCCGTGAGGAGCGTCGTGCGAACATCGGTAATTTTCATGGAATTGATGGGAAAGGAAACCTGTGCTGAGGAGGGAATGTCTCACGCTGTCACCGCAACGGCCAGGCGATGACCGTCGGCGTGCGCACAGACGAACGCACTTCGCCGCCGACAAACACCACGTGATCGCGCCACACGACGCACGGCGCGCCAATCATCGGCGCCGGACCGATATCGCTCGGCGAATCGCGATCGGGCACAGGCGCGTGAGGAAGCACCGGACCATTGGCGTAACGCTGCGTCGCCGGATCGAAATAGTACGTCTGCACGCTGAATCCGGGATGCTCGCGCGGCGCGCCGGGAAAAACCTCCGCGTAGCCGCCGACGAGGAAAAATCCCTTCCCGCCCAGCAGCGGACACGGCGACGAAATGCCCACGCGCGGCTCGGGCAAGTCGGCGAGCTTTTCCCAATTTTTTCCACCCGCCACGAGGCGATACACGGCTTTGGCCGGGATCGGCTTGCCCGCGGCATCGAAGCCGATTCCGCCCAAAAGATAGAGGTTGTTCCCTTCGCTCGCGGCGGCGGTGGCGAACACGCCCGGTCCCGGCAGATCGGGCTCGCGCCGCCAACCGGACTTGCGCTCCGCCGGACTGAGCGCGAGCGACCAGGCGGTAACGTTGGGAGTTTTCGAAGTTGGCGTATCGACGCCGCCAACCACGTAAAGCCGACCGGCCATGATCGCCGCCGCGCCGTAACACGAAGCGACCGGCAATTCGGGCAGTGCAGTAAACGCAAAGCCTTCGCCCTGCGCGCGCATTTCCCATCCGGAGCGAAAACACTCCGTAGCATTCCCGCCGCCGACGATGTAGATGGCATCGGCCGACGCCACGCTGACCGCGCCCCCGACGGGCACGGGCAGGTGCGTGGCGCTCTCGCTCCACTTGGCATCGGGTGACGCCAGTGTGAAAATGCGATCGCTGAATTTCTTTTCGCCTTTGAGCCAGAGCGGCTTCTCCGGGAATTGCGAACCACCGCCGGCGACCAACCGGCCGCCAAGCACGCCGGCAAACATGCCGCCGAAACCCACCCGATCAGGAATCGGTGCGAACAATTTCCAGCCATCGAGTTTCACTTCGCCACTCGCGGCAATGCCGGAACCAGTGATTGCAGTCATGAGGCTAATTCCCAGGAGTGCGGCCCGCGGGTTCATTTGGACTTTACGGTGATGTCGATGAAGCGGCCCCAGATGTCGCGATGCATGCCCCGGCTCCAACCGCCGAGATCGTACGTGACATAGATGCGGTTGTCAGTGGGCGTCTCCTCGATCGCCATGTAGTGCGTCGTGAGCACGCCGGAAGTCATGCGGATGACGTTGGACCACGTCTCACCGTGGTCGCGGCTCACGGCGAGGTAATTGCCGTTCCACGGGTGGCGAGGCTCGCGCCAGCAGGCCTTCTGCGTGACGCGCACGCCGAACGCCGCGACAAGCAGTCCGCTGCGCAACTCGATCAAGTCCGGATCGACCACCGCGCCGGGCAGCTCTTCGAGATTCTTTTCGTCGAGCATTCCCTTTTTGCCTTTGATGTTTCGGAACATGTCGACCCAGAGCTCGGTGCGGTTGATGTCGAGATTGGCGAACGTGTGCGGAACCGCCTTGGTCCAGGTTTTGCCGCCATCGTCGGATATCGCTTTGTACATCTCCCGCCCCGTACGCATAAAGCAGATCAACCGGCCGGCCTTCGGACCCTTGCTCACATGCAAAATGACCGGCTCACCAAAACCCTCGGTCCCCACGGCAGGATCGACCGCCACCGTCGACTCGTATTTCCAGTGCCGGCCGCGATCCTTGGAGCGAACCAGCATTACGCGCGATTTGATCATCCGCGGCTCGTAAGGGCAGGGTTCAGAATCACCCTTCAGCCAGCCATAAATCGTCGTCAGCAAATCGCCGCTGGGCAGCTCGATGATGCGGCGGTGCAGACGCTGCGCCTCGTGTGGCCGGCCGCCGTCGTCTTTCGAGGGATAGCACGAGTCGGGCAGATCGAAATCCGCATCGATGGGCCCTTCCACCGTGCGCCATTCGTCGCGCGAGATATAAAGCTGCCCGATACCGTGGTAGGCGCGCTGCTTGTCCGGGATGATATAGGTATCGAGCGCGATGATCGTGCCGTCGCGCAGCTGCGTGATGCCGCCTTCCAAGTTGATGCCGTTGTCCCCCGCTTTGAGCGGAATCTGTTTCCAAGTCTTGGCGCCGTCGTACGACACAATCGTGCTCAGTGCGGAAGGATAATGCATCCGTTCCGTGGGAAACGGCTTGTCGGGCAGCTGCGCCTGCAAAATGGTCGCCCCAGATTTCGTGACGAGCATCGAGGGCTGCAGGCCCTTCGGAAGCACCAGCGTTTCTTCGGTGTGGTCAAAGCGCAATGTGCCGTCGGCTTCGACCATCGTTGGCAAATTCGGCACGCGCGCCGCGGGTCCTTCAGCCGCATTTGCGCCGGTCACAGCCAGCAGCGACAAGGTCGCCGCCATTATTCCACACAGTTTTTGGGGGGAGTACGGGTTCAGCATAAAAAAATTTGGCATCACGGTTTCCAATGCGTGCCGCCGAGAAAATATTTCCCGAACAGGTTGTAATAATAGACGCTCAACACGCGTCCGTCGGGCAACTCGATCGACTCCGGATAGCCGACATCCCAGTTGAGGAAGTCGTTGCGGATTTGCACTTCAGTCGCGAGATCCCAAGTCGCGCCGTCGTCGCGACTGAAGCAGGCGCGAATGCCGCCGGGCCTGGCATGAATCGGCGGGCGGATGCCATAGGTCGCCATCACGCGTCCGTCTGCGAGCTGCATGAGGTCGACCGGGTGGCCGTGCATCGCCGTTTTCCGTGGCGGCTGCCAGGTCTTCCCATCGTCGTCGGAATAGGTCGTGTAAATCGCCTGGTCGGGCCCGCCGTTGCGCAGGCCGGCGACAATGCGGCCGGATTTCGTGCGCAGAATGCCCGGCTCCAGAAACGCGCCGAGTTTCCCGCCCGGATCACTCGCGATGGTGGAAAGGTAAGTCCACGTGGCGCCTTGGTCCGTCGAGCGCATCATCACTGCGCCCGTATTCTTCGCGTCACCGTTGAGCCCATAGCCGATCACGCCCATCACGATGGAGCCATCGGGCATTTCGATGGGGGCATCCGTCGGGCCCTCGGTGGAGGAAAAAGGCATTCCGCGCGTCGAAATAAAATTCGGCGCCGACCACGTGCGTCCGTTGTCTCGCGAAGTGATGATGAAGGTGCCGAGTCGCGGCTTGCCGGGAGCGAGCGCCACGTTGCGCGGATTGTCTTTGAACCGGTAGCTGCCATCCGGGTTGTAGTTCCCATTGTAGAAAACGCCCACGACGATGGTGCCGTCGCGCAATTGCACCCCGCAGCCCTCGCGCAGATCAAGGTGATCGTCGTGCGCGATGATTTGTTTCTCGCCCCACGTGAGGCCGCCGTCGCGCGAACGCAGCATGATCACGTCGCCGTCGGCCGCGTAGTGTTCGGCTGCTTCGCGCGCAGTGAGGAGCAGCTCGCCATTGCGCAGCGGGATCAAGTCCGCCGGGTGCAGATGCCGATAACCGTTGGAGTAGATTACGCGGTCGACGAAGCCTTCGCGCCCCAGCGCCTGCCGGTAAACTTGCGTGGCGAGCACGTGCATCTGCTCGTTCACCCGTTCCATGTCGCGGCGCAAAACCTCCACTTCCGCGGCGAGCGACGGGGTGGTCTCGCTGAGCGCGTCGCGCCGCTCCTTGACCATGAACCATCCGCCATTCCAACGCTCGAACGGCTGCAATTCCGCCGCCAACAACACCGGTTTGCCTGCCTCGACGGCCTCCGCCGGCACCGTCAGGCGATAGATGCCGCTGTTGCCATTCAGCTCCAGCGCGCGTTGCGAACCAAAATAGGGATACTCGACCCGTTTCGATTCATATTTCAGCGCGTAGCCGCCTTCCTGCCAGGTGAAATCCCGCGTCATGCCCAGCGTAAAGGTGAGCGCATATTGGCCGTTCACGCTGAGTTTCACCGCCGGGCCGCGCGCGAATTCCGAGGGCACTACGCTGGTCGCGCCGACAAAAACGAACGTGGTCTTCTGCTTTGCCGGTGCCTGCGCCGTTTCCCACGACACGAGGTTTTTCGCCATCTGACCAGGTGCCCACCAACCCGCCGTCATGTAGCCAGACGCCATCCCGCGAAAATCGCGGCAGGCAATGTTGCGATTGGCGGCATGATGAAACACCACGCTGGCAAACCCCTCGACCACCTGTGCGGCGCCCGCTCCTTGCGCCGATGAGCTGCGCGGCATGCAGGCTAAAGCGAGGGCGAACAACGCGAGCTTCGAAGTGTCTCTCCACCCAGGTTTCATACTTTTGTGTTCTTGTGTATACCTAACACGCAAGACGCAAGCCCCCACCAAAACGTTTCACCAAATCTTGGGGCTCCAAAACGCACTATCTATATTACTTTTATGTCATTACCCTCATATTTTCAAAATCGTCCGGTATTCGGGCGAACCTGTGGCAGAAATGTTGTGCCGCCCTGGTTCTGGTAATGATGGCTGCAATTTATATCCCGCGTGACTGCCAAAGCGTCGCTCAAACCTGTCCACGTCTGGGTGTTCATCGCCGATAATTGTGTTGGTCACACCAGCGCTATTAACCAACTGTACCGGTCGCAATGTTCCAGCCCTGCGCCTGTCGCCGGCAGCGTTTGGGCCGTATAAGTCCATATGCACCCATTCTCCCCATGATCCAGACCCTCGCCGCGCCCAAGTCCGCGCCGCTTTACGCCGGCCTCGCCGACTCGCTCCAGCAACTGATCGAGCAAGGCACTCTGCGCCCGGGCCATCGCATCCCGTCCGTCCGCCGCATGGCCCTGCAACGCGACGTCAGCATCTCGACCGTCCTTCAGGCGTATACGCTGCTGGAGAATCGCGGTTATCTCGAAGCGCGGCCTCAATCCGGCTACTACGTGCGCCCGCGGTTGCCCAATCAATTGCCGGAGCCGCGCATGGGACGGCCCATGGCGAAGCCGAGTTTCGTGGGCGTGCATGATCTCACCGCCGAGCTGGTCATCCACGCCACTGATCCGGGGTTCCTGCCGCTGGGCGCCGCGTGTCCGGATCCTTCGCTGTTCCCCACCCGGAAGCTCGCGCGCATCCTCGGCGCCGTCGGCCGCAACGACCCCGCGCTCCTCGGCCGCTACGCCATGACTTCCGCCTACGCGCCGCTCACGCGTGAAATCGCCCGCCGTTATCTGCAAGTCGGCGCGCCGCTCGCGCACGACGAGCTCGTGATCACCATCGGTTGCTGCGAAGCGCTCAATCTCTCGCTGCGCGCTGTCACCCACCCCGGCGACACCGTGGCGCTGGAAACGCCCGCCTATTTCGGTTTCCTCGAAACCATCCAAAGCCTCGGCCTGCGCGTCCTCGAAGTGCCCACCGACCCGCGCACCGGAATCGATCTCGTGGCCCTGCGCGAAGCGATCGTCCAACACGACGTGAAGGCCGTGCTCGTGATGCCGAGCTTCCAGAATCCGCTCGGCGCCTGCATGCCCGACGAGAAAAAGGCCGAGCTCTACCGGCTTCTCGCCGAACACGATCTGCCGGCCATCGAGGACGACATCTACGGCGACCTGCATTTCGGCGAGCGCCGGCCCAAGCCACTGAAAGCGTGGGACACCGACGGCCGCGTGCTGCTGTGCAGTTCGTTCGGCAAGACGCTCGCTCCGAGTCTGCGCGTGGGCTGGTGCGCCCCGGGCCGCTACCTCGAACGCGTGCGCCGGCTCAAGTTCACCAACACACTCGGCACTCCGGTGGTGTTGCAAAAAACCGTGTCGGATTTCCTCCGCAATGGCGGCTACGACCATCATCTGCGTTCGATTCGCCGCGCCTACCAGCAGCAATTGCATCTGAGCGCTCAGACCGTGTTGCGCCATTTTCCCGAAGGCACCCGGCTGAGCCGGCCGCAGGGCGGCTTCATCCTATGGGTCGAACTGCCCACCGACGTCGACTCTCTGCAGCTGCACCGTGAGGCCCTGCAACATCGCATCCACACCGCGCCCGGTCCGCTGTTTTCTGTGAAGGAACGTTACCGCAATTGTCTGCGCCTGAATTGCGGTCTGCCCTGGAGCGACACGCTCGAAAACGCACTACGCACGCTAGGCGAGCTGGCCCGGCAACAACTCTGATCGGCAACGCGCCATTTCTTCCTTCGTGTCCAACAAATCTTCGCCTTCCACCTCAGCGCTGATCGCCGCCTTCGCGACGATCTATCTCGTCTGGGGAAGCACCTATTTAGGCATCCGTATTGCGGTGGCGACGATGCCGCCGTTCCTGATGGCCAGCGCCCGCTTCCTGCTCGCAGGCGGCGTACTGCTGGCCTTCTTGAAATTGCGCGGCGCACCCTGGCCGACGTGGATGCAGTGGCGGATCAACACGATCATCGGCACGTTTCTGCTGCTGGGCGGCAACGGACTCATCGTGTGGGCGGAGCAGACAATTCCCTCCGGTATCACGGCGCTGCTGATCGGCGTCGGGCCGTTGTTCATCGTTCTCACCGAATGGGCCTGGCCCGGCGGTACGCGGCCCACCGGACTCACCATGGCGGCACTGCTCCTCGGATTTGGCGGAGTCGCCTGGCTCGCCGCGCCATGGGAAACCGCCGCCCACGGCGGACTCAATCCCGCCGGCGCACTCGCCATCCTCGGCGGCTGTGCCTCCTGGGGCGTCGGCTCGATCTATTCGCGTCACGCCAAACACGGCGCCGATCCCTTCCTGGCTTCCGCGCTGCAAATGCTGGGTGGCGGCGGCGCCCTCGCGCTCGCAGCCGTGGTGCATGGCGACTTCGTGCGTCTCAATCTGAGCACCATCGCACCCGAGGCATGGGGCGCGTTCTTCTATCTCGTGGGCATCGGTTCGCTGGTGGGGTTCTCGACGTTTGTGTGGCTGATGAAACACAGCACGCCGGCGCGTGTGGCCACCTACGCTTACGTCAACCCCATCGTGGCGGTGTTTCTCGGTTGGCTCATCCTCGGCGAGCCGATCACCCTGCGCACCTTGGGTGCATCGGCCGTAATCATCTCAGCGGTTGTGATCATCACCGTGCAGAAAAATCGTCCCGCGACGAAATAGTTCTGGCCGCGCCCAGCATCAGCTCTCGGCTAATGCCGGCACCGCCAAAAATACCGCGATTTCGCCCAGGAAACTATGGTGTTTTCTGCTCTCGCGCGCACAGCAGCAACTGGCCGAACTCCGCCAGCGTCGGCACCGTCAGGTCGGGCTTATGTTCGGCTTGGGCAACATCGGTCATCGTCGCTTCGCCGCTCAACACGAGCACGCCAAACGCTCCGGCCCGCCGCGCCATTTCGACGTCGGTGTAAATGCGGTCGCCCACCATGGCCACCTGCTCCGGACGCAGCCCGTGGCGCTCCAAAATACCGCTCAACATCGCCGGGTCGGGTTTGCCAAAAACGATGTCGGGAGCGCGGCCGGTGGCTTTCTCGATGCACGCGCAGATCGAACCGCAATCCACCAACACCGTCGGCTTGTCGGTCGGGCACACGCGATCGGGATTGGTGGCGACATAGGGCTTGCCCTGATGGATCCACCACGAAGCGCGGCAGAGCCGGGCATACGTCAGCGTCATGTCGAAACCCACCACCACGCCATCGGGCACGTCCGCCGGATCGTCCGCGGTCAGTTGAAAACCGGCCCGGGCGAATTCCTCCAGCATGCTCGGGGTGCCGAGCGCGAACAGCCGGCGCATCGCGGGGAAATGCGTCTTCAGGTACTGAATCGTCGCCTGGGAGGACGTGCACATCTCCTCCTGCGTGGCCGAGAGGCCCATCTTCTTTAGATGCGCCAGATAGTCCGACACGCTCTTGGACGGATTATTCGTCAGGAACGTGTAGCCAATGCCGTGCTCGCGCAGCTTCGCCAGAAAGGGCGGCGTCCAGGGGAAGAGCGTTCCTCCCTTGTAAATGGTACCGTCCATGTCGAGGGCGACATGGGCAATTTTGCGCAAGCAGGCCAGGTCGGGCGTGGCGCCCGACGCTAGGCCATTTGGACTAAGAGTCACAGTGGACATGATGGATTCGTTATTGGGAGCTAGCGGGTGTTTCTGCATATCCATGCGCCTTGGCAGGCCAGGCGAGGAAGAGCGTGAAAATACCCGCAACGCCGGCGAACATGAGCAACGTGAAACCGGCGTCCCAACCATAAAGTTCGACGATCCGACCCAAGCCCCAGCCCGACACCACCGCGCTGGCATAACCGAAGATGCCGGTAAGCCCCACCGCCGTGGCGGCCGCGCGTTTGGTGGCCAGATTGGCCGCCACAATTCCGATCACGGCTTGCGGGCCGTAGATGAAGAACCCGCTCATGCCGAGCAGCCCCATCGACACCCACGCCGACTGCGAGGGCAGTTTCCAGAAGAGGAATACCGCCACGGTGGCGAGGATCAGGAAAAACAAACAGGCGCGATGTCCGCGTCCGCCGAAAATCCGGTCCGTCAGCGTGCCCGCCGCCAGCATCCCGGCCACACCACAAACTTCAAAAACGCCCACGCCCCACCCTGCTTGTTGGATGGACATGCCCTTGGTCTCGTGGAGCAGCGTCGGCCCCCAGCTCAGCACGGCGTACCGCAGCGTGTAGACGAAGAAATTAGCCACGGAGACGAGCCAGATGTAGCGGTTGCCGAAAACTTTCTTGCGCAGAAAGTATTTAAACTCCTGCGATTTTTTATCGGTGGCATCGATGTCCGTATGCTCGGTGAGTGCGATCTCGGGCAGTCCCACCGAACTCGGCGTATCGCGCAACGTGTACCACAGTCCGATGGCGCAGGCGAAGGCGATGAACGCCGGCGTCAGAAAACACCAACGCCAGCCCACGACCACCAGATAGCCGCCGGCCACCACGCCCAGCCCGGCGCCGAGCGAAGTCGAGGTGTTCCAAATCGACATCTTGGTCGCGAGCTCCTTGGGCGAGAACCAATGCGTCATCAAACGCGCGCACGGCGGATAACCCATGCCCTGAAACCAGCCATTCGCCATCCAGAGCAGCCCCAGCACCACCGTCGAGGAGCTCAGCCCGAAGCAGAGGTTGGCGCTCGCAGTCAGCACCAGTCCGATCACCATGAATTTCCGCGCATCGGAACGGTCGGCGAGAAATCCATTGGCAAATTTCGACACGCCGTAGAGCACGCCATTCAACGTGAGAAACAACCCGAGGTCGGTGTAGGAAATTCCCAGCGCCTTTTTCATCGCGGGCATCGCGATGTTCAGATTGGTGCGCACCAGATAAAAGACGGCGTAGCCTACCAGCGTCCCGGCGAGCGTGCGCATCTGCCAATAACGAAACCGTTGCGCAGTGGCATCCGGGTCGGCGGCAGGCGCGGGACAGCCGGTTTGGAATGGAGTAGTGGTCATGTGGTCCGGTTAACGCGTGCCGGTCGCTGCGACTTGCCACCGGCCGCCAGGGCCGAAGAGGCCGTCCAAACAACGGGTCAGGCTGTCGGTCCGCAACGCGACATCCAGCACGGTGAAGCGCCGCCGGATGTGCAACGCCCGCATAAAACTCAGTCGCAGACGTTCGCGCGAGATGCCGATCTGCTCCGGCTCGGTCGGGGCGCCCACGGACTGCAACCGGGACTGTAATTCCGCAAACGGGAGCAATTGCGCGCGGAGCAGCTCCCGCAAATCCGGCCAGTTGGCGCGCAGACGCTCCAACTGCCGGCGCAGGTCCTCCGGCGAGACATGTTTGGCGCGAGTCTCGGTCACCGCGGTGCCGATGAAATCGGTCTGGCCCAGTAACTGTCGCACTTGCGCCTCCATCGCCTCGGGCTGCGGCCACTTCGCGCAGCATTGCGCCATGTCCAGCCGCTCCAGCGGCAGCTGCATGAGTTGTTCGTAAAACGCCGTCACCGCCAGCGTGGCAATGCCGACCTTGAAGCCATGCGACGGCGCCGCGCCCTGATGCACGTGATGCTCCATGTCCCAAAGATGGCTGAACTGGTGCTCCGCGCCCGACGCGGGCCGGCTGGTCTTCGACCACTGCATGGCAAAACCGCCCAGCATCAGGCCCTCGACCAATTGCGAGATCGCAACGCTATCGCCTGCTCGCGCGCCGACCGGATCGGCCAGAGCAGCGCGCAAACCGCCCTGGACGATGCTCCAGGCCCGCATGTCGATCGGCTCGGCGCCGAGCGCGTCCGCGAAAATCCAGTCCGCCCCGGCGGTGATCTTCGCCATGAGATCGGCAAAGCCCGAAGCGGTCATCTCCGGCGGTGCGCTCCTGATGATATCGATATCGGCCACCACCGCCGTGGGTGCAGGGCAGTTGAAAGTCTGTTTTGCGCCCGCATGCGTGATCGATGCGCCAAACGCCGTGTAGCCGTCCATCGACGCGGCGGTGGCCACGCACAGGTACGGGCGCCCGGTGCGGTGCGCCGCGAGTTTGGTCAGATCGTTGATCGTGCCCGAGCCCACGGCGACGGGAATGGCGTCGTGCACCTTGAGCGACTCCTCCAGCTGCGTCACGAAACGGGACTCGGCGTAGAGCGCCGGATCGGTGAACAAAAAGGTGTCGCGCTGGATCAACCCATCGCGCTGCAAGGCGGCGAACACCGTCTGGCCCGCGAGGCGGAAAGTCGTTGGGTCTGCGATCACAACGGCCCGGCGTCCGGGAAAATAGCGGCGGAAAATCTCAGGGACGCGCCCGAGCTGTCCGGCGCCAATCTCCAATGCCCGCGTTTCCCGCGCCGAGCTGAGCGCTTCCTGCAGCGAAAGCTTCTCGGGCGTCAGATGACGCAGCCCACCGGTCGTGGAGACAGGCGAGGACGCGCCCTTGTCTATTCCGGTGTTTATAGTCGCTCCGCTGGACATAGCGGGGGCATGGGAAGGTTTTTGCATGGGACAAAAGGGCGATGCCGGCAGGGAATGCCGCGCGAGAGGATGACTGCGCCGGAGTTATTTGGCGGCGGAAGCCGGAGCTTTGCGCGCGCAATAGGCTTTGATCCGCTGCATGGTGACATCGGGGTGATCGGTCGCGAACGACATCACGCCAAGGTCCAGCAACTCGTCATAGATGTTGGCGTCGGTCGTGTAGGGCAGCGCCTGGAAAAGAATGCCGCGGGCGCGCAGCTCGTCGCCCAATTCGCGCACGAAAGCGTCGGAGACTTGGTAGCGATGCGGACTGGCCTTCACCTCCTCGGGCGTGAGCTTGAGCTGCTTGTAGCCGATGGCGGCGATCTCCAGCGCATCCGCGATGGTCCGCAGCGGGAAGATGTGAATCTGTATCTGGGTGATGCCGGAAAACTCCGTCTCGCGCAGGGCCGCGAGACGTTTGCGCAGATCGGCTTCGCTGCCCCGCATCCACAGCAGCGTGTCGGACTCCGGCACGAGCTTTTTCCAGGCGCGAATTTCCTCCGGCTTGGATGAGGCCAGCACGATCTGCGCGCCGACACCGTATGCCTTCACTTCCTGCGCGAGCTGCGGGAAATCGACATTCTTGATGTCGAGATAGAGATGCCGCTCGGGCTTGCCGCGCATCGCCGCAAAGGCATCCGCCAGTTTGGAAACCCGACGCCCTTGGAACTGCTCGCCCATCCAGGCGCCCACATCCAGCTTCATCAATTCGGCGTAGGTCAGATCCTTGACGCCCTTGCTCGCGAGCTCCGGGCTCACGTTTTTCACCACACGCTTAAAATTGCTGTCGTGGAAGGTAACAATGACGCCGTCCTTGGTGGTGCGCAGATCCGACTCCGGATAAGTCCCAAGCTTCCACCCGAGCTCAAACGCCGCGACCGTGTTCTCCTCAGCCAGCACGCCGGCACCGCGGTGACTCTGCACCACGACTTTTTCCGGGGCGATATTGCCGGCGATGGTCCACGTGCTGGGCGCCGCCGTGACTGTCGTGCCACCGAGTGCGAGCATGCTGAGAACGAGGCAGCGGGGAGTGTTCATTTGGTCTTCTTCTTGGGTTTCGGTTTTTGCGGAGGTTCCACACCGGCAGAGGCGAGCAATGCTTCCGCGCCGCCTTCGTCGATCACGAGTGATTTCAACAAATTTCCCGCGATCGCCGCGCGCAAAGCTCCGGCCCGGTCGCTGCCCGAGACCACCCCCACCACCTGCGGTATGCTGCGCAACTGGTCGAGCGTGATGCTCATGACGCTGTCCTTCCACATCGTGTCGCACTCCTCGCCAACTTCGTTGAAGAAGCGGCCGCAAATCTCTCCAACCGCGCCGGCCTGCCGGAGCGCCGCCACATCGGCTGGTTGCAACGCTCCGCGTTCCACGAACACGGAGTTCTCCAAGGTGCCGACGCCCACCAGGGCCATTTGCGCCCGGCTGAGCTGCTCCTGCACCCCGCGCACCTGCTCCAGTTTCAACAGCGCGTTCCGCGCCTGTTTCTCGGGAATATAGGCCGGCGTGTTGAACGCGAGGAACGTGCCGCCCAGGCGCTGCGCCATGATCCGGCCGACTTCCGGGGCATCGAACGCATTGACGTTCGAGTCCACACTGCCCATCGCCTGCACGATGGTCAGAGATTTGCTCCGCAGTTCGGGCATCTGCCGGACAAGCTCATGAATCGTCCGGCCTCCGGCCAACGCCACGATATCCCGGGATTGTATCCAGCCGTCCACGATCGGGGCCGCCAGATGCCCAACCGCCCGGCGCAAATCCGCCGCCGCGAGCCCCTCGATGGCCTTGATCACCACCACCTGTTTCAAACCGAAGCGCTCAAGCATGCGGGCTTCGAGCTCCTTGTGCCGCGGATCATAGTCCGCCACGGTGATGCGCACGATGCCCCGCTCACGCGCCAGCGCGAGCAGCCGGGAGACTTTGGCCTGGGATACCTTCGTGAACTTGGCCACTTCGTTTTGGCCGAAGCCATCCACGTAGTACAGACGCGCCGCCAGGCGCAGACGCTCATCAGAATATATATTCTGCATTTGTATTTCCTATATTGATGGTGAGGGGGCGCCACCCCTGTCAAGCCGCTAGCTGGAATTGCTCCGCACCCGACAGGGACGGCGGATCGTTGACGCCGGCTCAGTACCTGCCGCCGCCGTTAAGCTCAAGCGCCGAGGCGCCAATACTATCGACTCTTGTCGGCCGGCTTTTTCGCCGCCGGCTTGCCGAGCTTCGATTGCGAAGCATCCACTACAGGCAACTTATTGCTGGTAAGATATTCCACGATCACCGGGTCGCCAATTTTCACCTCGGGCTTAAATTTTTCCGAGGCGTTCACCCAAACCGGCTTGGCCGTCTCGCGGCCGATGTTGGGGCCGGCGATGGCGAGCATCGAGGGCAACACATCGCCCAGCACAAATCCCCGCGCCGGACAGCTGATTTTGGTGGTCCAGAGCAGCTTCTTTTCCTTGTTCACGACCGACTGGTAATCATACGCCGCCACCACCGCGACATAGAGATCGTCGGTCGCGAGATCGGAGATATCCTGAGCATCCGCATTCAAGTGGGTCACACCCGGCAGTATGTCCTGCGTGAATAGCTCGGGCGTTTTGGTGGTCAGCCCCAATTTGTACCCGCCCAAAAAACGCAGCAACTGGTGACGGTTAAGCTGCCGCCCTTCGAAGTCATCGCTGCTCATATAAATCTTATCCGTGTACATCGTGCCCCACACCCACAGCATGAGCATGGTCGGGGGATGATCCTTGGAGGATGGCAGATAACCCTGCTTGGCCAGCACCTTGAAAAACGTTTTCAGCACTTCCGGCTGCGGTGGAATTTTGTCGCCACCCATGACACCGCCGAGGTCGCGATACCCCATGTTCACTGCGATGTAGTAGACAGGATTGGCCGGTGTGGCCGGCCGCATCAATGCCCCCATCGGCGTGGTGTCCGTCACGGTGATGACCTGCAACTCGTGCTTGGGCAGAAAAAAATCGAGGAAGCCGCCGGCCTGCAGACCGGGGAGCGCCGCGCTACAAACTAGCCAGGCCACAAGGGGAATACGCATAATAAGGGGAGGTTCGCAGAGGTAAGACGCAAATCAGCAACGCCGGTAACGGAAACCAGAAACACCCCGAGTTCAATGTTCATCGGCAGGCCACCGCGCCCGTTGACACCCGCGCCGCTGCGGCCGTGAATCGGGTCATGGACGCCCTCGACTGCATCAACACCCGTTACAGTTGCCGCGATTTCTACCCGCAACCGGTGCCACGCGAGCTCCTCCTCCGCCTCCTTGATGCCGGGCGCCGCGCTCCGTCCGGCCGCAAGGAAGAGCCCGTCGAATTTCTGGTGGCAACCGCCGAGGCGGACCGCGATTTCCTGTCGCGCATCACCTCCGCGGGAAAATTCATCGCGCAAGCCGGCGCCTGCATCGTGGTCTTTGCCCGACCCACCACCTACTACTTGGAAGACGGTGCGGCGGCCTCCGAAAACATCCTGCTCGCCGCCACCGCGCTCGGTCTGCAGTCGTGCTGGGTCGCCGGCGACAAGAAGACCTACGCCGACGAAATTCTCCAACACTTCGGCGTGCCCGCCGGCCGCAAGCTCGTGTCGCTATTGGCCGTGGGCTACGCCAGCAAACCCGGCCGCCAACCGCCGCACCGCGCGCTGGAAGACGTGGCGCACTGGGAGCGTTTCTGACCCGGCGTCCGCCTTTCGCCCCCGGAGAACGGGGGCTCAATTTCATCGCGCCGCCGGCCTGGCCGGGGGCGGCTCGCTTCCCGCTTTTTCCGCCGCCACGGTCAGTCCGTGCGCGGCAAAAAAGGTCCGGGCCCGGGCATATACGCGCTCCCGCCATTCCGGCAGGTCCGCTAAAAAACTATGTTTGCCCCCCGGCACTGTGACGAGGTCGCACGCGTTGCCCATAGCGGTCATCCGCACCTGGAATGCGATGGCGATCCGGTAGGGCACAGTCCGATCGGCGTCGCCGTGAAACATCAGCGTCGGCGGCATGCCGGTTTCCATCTGGTGGTACGCCGACACCGCCTCCGCCTGCGCGCCGAAACGTTCCACCCGATGTCCGTCAGTCGTATCGGGCGATGGACATAGCAGCAACAAGGCGGCCGGCGGAGCCAGGGGCGCCTCCCGGGGATCGGCCCCCGGCGGCGTGCGACGGAGCGCGGTCCAGAGCGCGAGATGTCCGCCCGCCGAGGAACCGGCGGCCACGATTCTGCCCGCATCGGCCCCGAGTTCGCCGGCGTGCTCCTGCACCCAGCGCAACGCCGCGCGTGCATCCGCCACGGTGTCGAGCGGCGTTGTGCCGAAACGCTCCCGCGTACGATAGTCCGGCAAGATGCCGACCAGTCCCAGCTGGGTGGCAAAATGCGCCCATTGGATGCAACTCTGCGGCGCGCCGCGCAGCCAGCTACCTCCAAAAAAGAACAACAGCACCGGTCGCCGATCCCGGGCGCTCCAGCCTTCCGGATAAAACACATGCAACTGCACCGGTTGCGGTGGACCGGCCCGATATTCGTAGGTTGCGGAAGGCGAAAAATCGGCCGCACGCCGCGCCGAGTCCGTTGCAACCGTGGCACTCGTCGCATTCTCGGGCACCCCGCCCCACACTGCCGCAGCGGCCCAGAGAAGCAGCAGACATCCGCGCAGGGTTATGGGCATCTTCGTCGCCACTCAGGGTGTAAACTGACTGACGTTGCCCTGCTCGTCGATTGCCAGCACTTGGCCACCAGCGGCGGCGAGGCGCACAATCCGTGCCGGCAGCCGGCCGGTTTTGAGCATCCTGCCCGCTCCATCGAACAGATATACCCCGCCACGATTGCCTCCAGCCACCAGCCGGCCATCAGCCAACACCAACAGCTTTACGATACCTTCCGGCATCGCCACGACACTCGCCGGCTGCCCCGTTTTCACGTGCAGAAAATAGACGTAGCCAGCCTCCGAACCGAGGGCCGCGACACTTTTCCCGGCAACTTCGGCGAGCACGATGTCAGTAAAACCATAGCCGTAGCTGTTGTAACGCCACAGCGGCCGCGCCTCGGGATCATCGGTGGGATAAAGATCGTCGTGGACCTTCTGCGTCAGATCATACGCCGTCACGCGGCCTTGCTGCGATGCCGCGATCATTTCGTCGACACCGTCGCCATTGAGATCCGTCACCGCGATCGTCACATCGCCGATGCCATTGAAACTGGCACGCATGAGTTCGTCGCGATTGTCTTTGGGCACGGTGAACGCGTAGGCACCGCCGTACTTGTCGCCAAAATAGAGCCGGGGTGATCCCGCCCGATTGGCGACGACATAAACGGAGGCGACGCCATGCCAGATCTGCGCATTGTACCAATACGGTTCCAGATGCTCGGTCAGCACCGCCGTCTGCCAGCTGCGCAGACCGACGATCACCTCGGGAACGCCGTCGCCGTTCGCATCGGCAGACTTCAGCGGCGTGACCCAATGATTGTCGCGAAAACCAAAGGTGCCGGATTGGTGGCGCTCGATTTTGACCTGGCGCACGCATTTGCCGGCGGCGTCGAAAGCCAGCACCAAGCTGTCTTTCGTGCCCGCCAACGCAACATACTCACCGTTGGGCCGCGCCGGCAAACAGCACGACAGCACCGGCTCCGCATGCGTGTAGCGCCAACGCTCGCGTCCGGCAGCATCAAGGCAAACCAGCGCCTTGCCCGAAGCGATCAACGCCTCGGAACGGCCATCGCCGTCGATATCGCCCATCGCGATGTCCTGATCGGGATTGCCTTTCTGATCGCCGCGCAAGCTCCAATCTGCGCGCCACTCCGCAATCTCGCGCGTATCGGTCACGGCAGCTGGCATTGGCTTCAGCGCCGCGATGAAATCCGCGACACCGGCCAGCTGCCACTCAGCCTTGATCTCCGGCTGGCTCTTGCCCGCACCGTAAGCAATCGATTCCACGCCATGCGTGCAGGCCAGTTCCAAACGGCCAGCCTGCTCCGCGCTGATTTCCAAACGGCCATCGGCCAGACGCAGCGAGATGCGGCTGCTGGCCGACAAAAGCTTTTTTCCGCCGAGCTGGATCGAAGTCACATCGGCCGCAAACAACTCCTGCGTGCATGCCGCCACGACGTCGGCATCGGTGCTCAGCCCGGCGAGGCCCGCGCCTGCTGCCACCAGCACAGGAGAGCCGACACCTTCCATTAACACCGCCGTCTCGGTTATCCGCCGGAGCGTGTACGCGGGCGCTGTTTTTTCGCCGGGCGCACCGCTGCCCATCACCGTTGAAAATGACACCGTCTGGCCGGCCGCCAACGCCACGGTTTTGCGCTGCGTGATCAGGTGCGTCGCAAAGCCCGACTCGGAAAGCCGCGGCGCCCATTCGCCCGCATCCACACTGCGCAGGAAAAAGGTTTTCGCCGGAAACCCGCTGAGTTTGTCGATCTTCGGGTTGGGTGCGCGGCAGACGAGATTGCGCCCATCGAACTCCTCCATGCCCCGGTTGACGACTTTCCACGCGCAATCGATCCGGAATGAACCGGCCTGCTCGGCCGTCACGGAGTCCAGCGCCAGCATGTATTTGTTCGGCAGCCAGAGCAGCCGGCGGTTCCAGGTGGCGCCATTGTAGCCGTGTACGGCGACACGCGCGTAGGCGCCGTTCCCGAAGTTGCAACGCGCCTCCAAGCTGGCCAGCGGCGGCGGCGGCGCGCTCGCTTCGCCATCTTTGAGAATCGTGAGCATGCTGTGCTCGCTGCTGCGGGCGTCGAGATACTCGGCGTCGTAGAGAAAACGATAGCCGTCGAGCGTGCAGCACACGAGCGACGCCGTGTCCATGTGCCCGTGATTGCCCTGACCGAAACCGTCGACCAGCCAGTACTCGCCGCCGGCCGGCGCGAACGAGCGGAATTGCAGCTTGTCGAACGCTTTTTCCAGCGGACACGTCGGCGCCATTTTCGGCAGGCCGGCAAGGTCCACCATGCGGAACGGTCCCTTGGCCTCCAAATGTCGGTACAACGCGGGATCGACCGGAATCGACACGCAGCCCGCGAGCCAGTCCGGCCGCTGCGCGCGCAGCTCAGGACGGTAACGCGAGCCCAGATTTTCTTCGCTCTCCTTGCCCCGCTGATCGTGCCGAAGCTGGTCCTGGTTGCCGCCCTGCTTGGCCTGCCAGCGCTCCTTGAACCAGAGCAGTTCCGGCAACGGCAGCTTGGCGTCGATAATATCCCAGCCGAATCTCGCGCCGGGCGTCTCGATATCGTGCGCATCGCCCGTGCCGCCAGCCAGGCCGTTGTTGTCGAGCTGCGCCAGCAGGAGATCGATGAATTTGCGGGCGTTGCCGTTGTTAAAATACGCCCAATCGTCCTGCATGCTGTAATACGCGAGGATGAATTGGAGCGAAAACTCGCCGTAATTGAAGTTGTCGCACGACACGCGGCTGTTGACTTTCTGGCCTTCAAAATACCAGCGGGGCTGCTCCAGATAAGGCGCGAGCGGCAGCTGATAATGCTGCGTGTAGTAACGCGCAATCGCATGGATCCCCAGCAGCGGAATCGAGGTGTGGTTCCAGCCCAGCACCGACTCCTGCTTGATGTTGCCAAAGATTTCTGCGCGCGGCACCAGCTTGTCGATCAGGCGCAGCATCAGCCGCTCATAGCGCAACGCCTGCTCCGGCGCCAAGTCGGCGAACTCCTGCAGAAAATCCCATGCCTGCATCGCGCGCCAAGAATCGATCTCATCGCCCCAGACCAGCACCCAATTGGGATTGGCTTCGGCTGCGCTGGCGTGCGCATCGAGCACTTCTAGCGCTTGCGCCACATAGCGCCGGTCGCCGCTGAGACGGAAGCGGTCGGCGGCGCCGCGCAACCCGCGCAGGCCTTTGCCGGCGCGGCCAATTTTCTCCTCTGGCTTTCCGGCCACTTCCAGCGTCGGGCCGAGTAAGGCCATGGTTTTGTCGGTCACGCGGGTGCACAGGGTTTTCACCGCCTGGGCCGTGGTCGCCGCGTTGCTGCCCGCCAGCACCAGCACGTGGTTTCGCGGCAACAACGGGAGCGGTTGCGCCACCGTCTGGATCACAAAGCCGTTTGCTCCCGGAAAACGCGGATCGACGCTCGTGTAGAGATTCCAATACAGGCTCTCGACAACGGGATTGACCATCATGTTGCCGAGCGCGATCACCACCTGACCCGGCGCGGGCGCAGCCTCCAGCCGGTTCGCCAACCGATACTCCGCCTGGAGCGTCGCGCGCAGATGATCACGCAACTGTGTCGCCGCAGCCTGATAGTCCGCGCCCGCCGGCGCGACGATGACGCCGCCGCGCGTCAAATCAGTAGTGCGCTCATATGAGCGCAGTCTCTCGATAGCTGGCAGCTCGACGCCGTGCAACGGCACCATGGCCAGTCCGCAGCCGCCGATCAGGCCCAGCAGGCGCAGACTAAAACAAGACGCGAGTATCGCGCGCAGTGCGGACAGATGAAGAAACTTTCCGGGAAGTCGAAAGAGTGAGCACATGGAGAATAAGGGGCGTGTAAGAGATAACTACCTAGTTCCCTGCGCCAATCACCATCTCAGTGTCTCATTCCACCGGAGCTACCACCTGAAACACGGCAGCATCAGCGCAACAACACGATCGCGTTGTAGGCCATGTGACACAGCACGCAGGCGGCCAGACAGCCGGTGCGCTTGAAGAGAAACGCATTCAAGAGTCCGAGCCCCGCCACCGGCACCCACGCCAGCGGCGGATGGTAGATCGCGAAATACGCCGAGCTGAGCGCCATCGCCGACCACCCGCCCCACTCCCGATCGAGCGCGCGGTAGAGCAAGCCGCGGAAGAAATACTCCTCGGCCAGTGGCGCAAAACCGACCGCGAGCAAGAACAGCCATCCCCACTGATTTTGATATGTCGCAGCGAGCCTGGCCTGCTCCGCCACAAACCCACTGGTCCAGGGCAGCCACGCCATCAACTCCATGTAGCCGCGTCCGGCGAGCCCGAGCAACGCGCCCGCCGCCACCCCGATGGCGAGACTTGTCGCCCAGTGCGGCGTGAGCTTTCCCTGCGGCCAAAGCCAGATTGCCTTCGCCGTCACGCCCCGCCCGGCGAGAAAAGTCTGCATCGAAATCAACGCGAGGAGCCCCACCACCCCGTACGCGATGGCCCGGGTCAGCCAGAAATATTCCACCCCGCCAATGCCACGCGCGATACCGGCAAAGAGGCCGATGCACTCCACCATCACCAGAATGCCGACCGACGCATGCATCAGGCTCGGCGCCGGCGGGAGTTTCTCGGACCACGCATCGAACAAGTACGGCAGACGCGCGCGCAGGTTTTGCCACATGGTCGCCGCCATCAGATAGGAGAACACCACGCCGATGATGGCGATGTGCCACGATTGCGTGATCACGCCCGTGCCGAAGGCGAACGTGCCGAGCATGGCGATCCACTGGCGGCCGTGTTTAGGCGGCTCCGGTTCGCCCGAGGAGGACGGCGCGGTCACGAGCGTGACCGACTTGAGCGCGAGGCTGTGACTGAAGAAATACCATCCCACCGCAACAAGCGCGATGCGCCACGCGTCGGCGGGATACATCGCCACCGCCACCACGAGCAGGAGGCCGACAATGATGTTGGCCACGATCCACCAGAGACGCGCCTTGGCCTTGAGCAGATCCTCAAGTCCGCGCGGCCAGGTGAGCGCGAGCCAGAGCGCGCTGCCCTCAGAATTCAGCGAACGCGGCCCCAGCACCAGCAGCATGTACGAGCCGCACAACAGCGCCAAGCCACAGAACGCGTTCCAATGACCAGCGACCATATTGTAGAGTCCGCGCAAATTGAACGCCTGAACCGCCCCGATGGTGACGGGGATCAGAATGGCCTGGATGACCGCGCCCTTGTCGCGGATCAGCCAGAGCAGTTCTTTGCGGTAAAGTGGATTTCGTCCGAGTGAGGCGGGCAGCTTTTTGGTCACGATTGACCCCGTCGGAGAATTGCCCTGCGGCGCTTGGAGTCCAGCACGCGTGGCATTGCGCGCGAGCCACAACGCCCCAGTGATGAGCCCCGCGGCCAACAGCCAGTTGCAGACAATCGCCAGGAACAGCAAAGGCGTCTCGGTCCACCCGACCGTCAACGCGCGCACCGGCCACGCCGGCATCCAGTCGCGCAGCGGCAGCAAAAACCGGGCGATGTGGGGCCAGAGGCTCTTCATCTGCAGACTGAAGAATGGCACCACCATCGCGACGTAGCCCAACCACGACATGAAGCCCAGCACCGCGCCACGCGAGCGCGTGCTCAGGCGGAGCAGCGCGGAGATTTCCAACGCCTTGTTGATGCAAGAGGCGGCCACCGCCAACGGCACTCCGATCAACGCGGCGCCCAACACCCCCAGCCAGAATCCGTACAGACTACTGAACACGACGCACCAGAAGATCGGCGCGGCGAGATACACGGGGTTGCTCACCATCGGCGCCAACAACTCCGCATAGAACGCCGCCGCCGGTCGCACGGGATGACTCAGCAGCCATTCCCACATCGGATGCCGGCGACGTTGCACGTCGAGCTCCAGCCCTTCGCCCTGCAACACCAGCATGCCAAACCACCAGACGAGCATGCCTCCTACCAACGGAATCAGCACCGTCGGTGCCCGGCCGGCTCCGGCCAGCATCGCGCGAAGGGTGGTCTTTCGGGAGGCGAAACCAGCCCGACCGTGCGCACGCAACTGGTCGGCAACCAGACGCCGTTGTTCCTCTTCCGTACCGCCCAACTCGCGCCGCCGCCATTGTGCGGCTTGCCGCACAAACCACTCGCGCTCCTGATCGCGCTCCTTCTCCGCGCGGCGCAAATTCGTTTGCAACGCAGGACTGGGCGCTGCGCTACTGTTGCTTTGCCGCTGCAAAGCCGCTGTGGCCGATTGCTTGGCCTCGTATCGGTCGAGCAAACTGGCCTCGTAATTGCCGAGGATGAGCAGCCCGGAGCGCTCCAGCTCGACGCGGTTCGCCACGTCCGCCACATGCACGACCATCCACCCCAGCATGACATGAACGATGCAGGCCCCCAGAACCGCCAGCAGTGACATCCACCCGCCGGCCGAATCGCTGCTGTTACCCTTCTTGCGCCGCATCAGCTCGCGTTGCCGCTTCGCGCGGCCGGCGGCACGGCGGCGCGCCATCTGCCAGAGCAGCCGGAAGACTTTCCAATCCGAGGTGGGCGGAGGCAGTGCGGCGGACATCAGCGCTCCGAAGTGAGACTAACGAAGACTTCCTCCAGACTGCGCCCGGCCAACAACGCCTCCAGCGGACCGGAGGTGACCAGCTGACCGCGATGAATGATGGCGGCGTGACTGCACAGCCGCTCCACTTGATCCATGAGATGCGTGGAAAACACGATGGTGGTGCCTGCGCCGGCCTGCTCGCGCATGAGATCGAAAAAGAGCCGCGTGGCCTCGACATCGAGTCCGTTGGTGGGCTCGTCGAGGATTAGCAGCGGCGGTTGGTGCAAAAGCGCCAGCAACAGCCCGAGCTTTTTCTTCATGCCGCGCGAGTAATCGTCGGCGTATTGCGCCATCGCCTCCGTCATGCCGAGACGCGCGATCAGCGGTTCGAGCCGTGTCAGCACCGCCGCCGCATCGAGCCCGTGCATGCCGACGCTCAGCTCCAGAATCTCGCGTCCGCTCAGATACGAATAAAACACCGGCTCGTCGGGCAGGAAGCCCACGAGGCGCTTCACGTTGACGCGGTCCTCGAAACAATCGCGTCCATCGATCCGCAGCGTGCCGGCGGTGACCTGGAGTATGCCCATCAACAGGCGAAAGAGCGTGGTCTTGCCCGCGCCATTCGGGCCGAGCAGCCCGCTGATCTGGCCCCGCGGCAATGACCAACTGACGTTTTGCAGGGCGACTTTTTCGCCGAAGGTTTTGCTGACGCCATCGATCACGACAAAGGGCGTCGCATCGCTTGCGGGGACGGAAAGTGATTCGGACATAATGGGGCAACGTTGATGAAATCGCTTTTGCGCTGGCGGTGGGCGAACGGATAGGAACCCGGGCGCTTGTGGCAATAAATAATTGGAAACCAATGGCACTACAGCTCGGGCAATAAACCATCGCAGCAAGGTTTCGGTGGTTTTCGCGCGCAGAGACAACCGCAACGGCCGCTGCATTCCCTCCGCCGGCGTGCCTCCGGCGACGATTTCTGTCCGGTTTGGGCACGCAGCGGGAGTACTATCTTGGTGACTCAACATTATGAATAACGCCGCTCCCCATCACCCTGTCGCTGCCCGCAACGCATCGGCCTCGTGCCGCCGGCACGTTTGGTGCGACTCAAAGAACGACTGGCGACGAATCAGCTGGCGGCCAGAACGGGCAGACTGAACTCCCTTCCGACTTTTCAAGTTCGCCAACGAAAAGACCCATGCGTTTTCCAGTCGTTATCATTGCGCTCGCGCTGACCAGCTCGGTTTGGGCGGCAGCCCCCGTAGAATCTTTTTTTCCCATTGGGGACGAAACCGTTCACGAGATGAAACCGTTCATCGTCGCCGAGAAACGGCCCGGCCCCCAAGAGCAGCGCAATATCATTGGCGTGTGGCGTTTCTCGCTCCCGCTTTTGGTCTTCAGCGCCTCAGTCTATATAGATTTCCAACCCGACGGCCGACTCCGGATGGTGGCGCGCACCAGGAAACTGTTCACGACGGAGTGGCCCATGATATCGGAAGGCCGCTGGGAGAGGTCGGGGCAAAACGTTTATCTCACCTTCACGCGCTCCAATTGTCCCCACCTGGTGGGACGCAGGCGAGTGATGGGCATCGCGACGCTCGACAACCATACCCTCAAGCTGGACCGAAAAGGGAAGAGCCTCGCGCTGCACGCCATCGACCGTCTGCCCGACGAGTGTGAGGTGCAACTGGCGAAGCTGCCCTAAAGACAGGGCCCGCCGTCGATCAAGTCCGCCGATCAATGCGGGGCTGCATCGGCGTACGATTACAACAGTCCAAATTGCGCCAGTCCTGCGGTCACCGCCTCTGGCGAATCGACCAGCACCGAGCGGATGCCCAGCGCTTGCGCGGCGGCGACGTTTTCCCGCGTGTCGTCGAAAAACGCCGCCTCCGCCGCCGTCACGCCGCATTGCCCCAGCACCTGCGCATAGCTTTCCGGCTCGGGTTTGCGCAGCCCCATCTCGCACGAAACGAAGATCCGCTCGAAATGCGCCAGCTCCGCCCGGTACAACTCCGGCCACACACGGCAATGCACGATATTCGTGTTGGTAAACCCGACCACGCGCGCCCGAGTCCGCAGCTTCGCCAGCATCTCGCCGATGCCCGGCATGGGCGCGTCATAGATGGCATTCCACCCGCGCTCGAAGTCCGCGTAGCTGAAATCCGCCCCCAGCCAGACGCAAAACCTCCGGTGAAAATCCGCCGGCGACACCTGCCCGCGATCGAACTCATCCAGTGCATCGAACCCGCGCAACCGCTCGGCCACCCGCGCGGCCGGCACGCCGCTAGCCGCGCTCCAGATGGCCAGCAAAGGCTGCCAATCGAGCCGAAACACCACGTTGCCCAGATCGAAAATCACGAGCTGAGGCGGGCGCTTCTCTTTTCCGGACACGGTGGACGGCGATGACATGGCGATAGGTTGAATCGAAAATCCCGCGCCAACAAGTGGTCCGCGGGGATCGCAGGCGTGACGACAATCCCCCACCCTGACAAGGCGTTTAACCAGCCTCGGTTCCGACTCAATGCGTGGCATTCGCCGCTCGCCACCCGCGCATTTCCTGTCCACCGTCGCGCAACCTTTTCCCCTCATGGCTGAATCCCCCTTCACCCAAACCGCGGCACCGTCCGCACTCGACTACGCCACCATCGCCAAGAGCAATCCGCAAATCATCAGCGGCGCACAATGGTTCTGGTGGATCGTCGGCCTGTCGTGCGTCAACACGCTCGTCCAGCACAGCGGCGGCAGCGTCAACTTTGTCATCGGCCTCGGCTTCACCCAGGTGGCCGACGCGATTTTCCGCGAAGCCAAACCCATCGCCTTCGCCATCGACGCGCTCGCGCTCGGTTTCTTTTTCGCGATGGGCTGGTACGCCACGAAAGGCCGGCAATGGGCCTTCATCACCGGACTGGTCTTCTACTCACTCGACGCGCTCATCTACGTGGCGGTGCAGGACTGGATGTCGGCCGCCTTTCACGGCTTGGCGCTGTACTTTATCATCCGCGCCACCAAATTGCTTCGCGCCGCCATTCAGGAAGCGCGCACTGCGGCCGCAGCCCCCGCCACTCCCGTCCCGCCGCCAGTCCCCGAGCCGCCAGTGCTCAACAACTGAGCGCCGCCACACCGAAGATCACGCCAGCGTCAGCCGGGTGATGACGTCGCGATAAGCGGGGTATTGCGCGAGCAGAGCGGCGCGCTCGGCGATCTCGAATTGCGTGAATTGAAACGCCGGCGCGCATACCACCGAGCCAAACGCGTACGGCACCCCGGGCTCAATCTCCGCCGCCTGCCAGCAATGCTGCGGCACCGCTAGCGCCGGCTCCTCCCCAGCACTGAGATCGGCCCCCAGCTTGCGCGTGCTCAGCCGGCCATCGGGCTCGATGATGTGCAGCGTGATCCGGCCTTGGTGGATGTACCACAACTCCTCGTTGTTGTTCACCCGATGAAAGGCCGAAAACGCGCCGGGCAACATCAGCCAATGCCCCGACGTGCGAAACTCATCCCGGTGGGTCTCCACGAATTTCAACCCCTCGGGATGGTCGTACCACGCGTAACTTCTCAGAAGCTTTTCGAGCATGTAGCGGAAGTCGGACACACGCCCGTGCGGTCAGCGGCGCGGTTGGGTTCAAAATGTCTGTTTCGACAGGAAATCGAAGCTGGCCTGGGTGTAATCCCACGGCGTGCCCGTGCCATTATCCTGTTCGTAAACGTACCACTCGATGCCCGAGGCGCGACCGGCGGCGAAGAGCTCCGGCCACGGCACTTTGCCCTGGCCGAGCGGCACGAGCTTGTGCTTCTTGTCGGGGCTCGGCAGCACATCCTTGGCGTGCACGACCGGACAACGCCCCGGGAGCTGTTTCACGAGTTGCACGACGTCCACGCCAGCGGCGAGCGCCCAGGCGATGTCGATCTCGGCGGCCAGATGGGCGGGCTTGGTCTCGGCCATGAGAATGTCGAACTTGGTGCGTGTATCGTCGGGAAACTTCTCGAATTCCATCTGGTGATTGTGGAACGACAGCCGCATGCCGGCCGCGCGCAACTTTGCGCCGAGTTCGTCGAGCCGCCGGCAACCCTGCTTCCACCCGGCGAGATCTTTGGTGCAATCCTTCATCATGCTGCCCGGTGCCACATCGAGCGCGCCGACGGTTTTCCAGAATGCCACCTCCTCGTCGAATTTCTTCTCGAACGCCTCGATGCTCACATGCGCCGCGATGGCCTTCAGCCCGGCGGCGTCGAGCGCCGCGCGAATTTTGTCGGCGGGCAACGTGGGCATGCCGCTCCATTGCACGTAGCGCCAGCCCATGTCGGCGACGCGCTTGAGCGTGCCGGGCAAATCCTGCTTGGCGGGTTCGCGCATGGTATAAAGCTGCAGGGCAATGCCGGGCTTTTTCGCTGCGACAGATCCGCTGGCGGCTGAAGCCGCGGCAAAACCGGTCTTGGCCGCCAGGGCGAGCAGACCGAAAGCGCCGAGCGCCTGTCGGCGGGTGAGGAGGTTCTGGGTGTTTTTCATGGGGAAATCGATAAGGAGAGACGGTTCACAGAGCGAAAAGGATGCTGTTATTTCCGCTCCGGGGAGGGCAACTCGGATCGGGCCCGTTTTCCTGAGAATAGTTGCACAACCGCGGAGCCTGAAAATTTGGCTCGCATCTCGCGCGCAGATGGGAACGCATCGGTTGAGTTAAGCACTAATCTTCGCGTCCCTGCGCGATTTCCACTTTCACCATGAATCTTCTCGTCACCGGCGGCTGCGGCTTCATCGGCAGCAATTTTGTCCGTCAACGTCTCGCAGATCCCGCGACGCGCGGCGCTCGGCTGGTCAACCTCGACATCCTCACCTACGCCGGCAATCCCGCCAATCTCGCCGACGTCGCGACGGCGCCCGGCTATGTTTTTGTCGCGGGCGACATCGGCGACGAAGCCCTCATCGCCCGCCTGCTCGCCGAGCATCAGATCGACGCCATCGTCAATTTCGCCGCCGAGTCGCACGTCGACCGCTCCATCGATTCGCCGGAGCCGTTCATCCAGACCAACGTCGTCGGCACGCTCCGCCTGCTCAACGCCACCCGCCGCTA
The DNA here is from genome assembly GCA_016217595.1 of Opitutia bacterium. Taxonomy (GTDB): domain Bacteria; phylum Verrucomicrobiota; class Verrucomicrobiia; order Opitutales; family Opitutaceae; genus MWDT01. The sequence continues at coordinate 150,171 of JACRHS010000010.1, forward strand.
CTGGGCCGCATTGCCCGAGCCGCGCAAGAGCGCCTTCCGTTTCCTCCACGTCTCGACCGACGAAGTTTACGGCACGCTCGCCCCGACCGATCCGGCGTTCACCGAAGAGACGCCCTTCGCGCCCAATTCTCCCTACGCCGCCTCGAAGGCATCGAGCGACCATCTCGTGCGCGCCTTCCAGCACACCTACCACCTGCCCACGCTCACGACCAATTGCTCCAATAATTACGGGCCGTACCAGTTCCCCGAGAAACTCATCCCGCTCGTCACGCTCAACGCGCTTGAAGGCAAACCGCTCCCGATCTATGGCGACGGCCAGCAAGTGCGCGACTGGCTCTATGTCGGCGACCACTGCGAAGCGATCTGGCAGGTGCTGCAGCGCGGACGTACCGGCGAGACCTACAACATCGGCGGCTTGAACGAAAAACCGAATCTGGAGCTGGTGCGCACCATCTGCGCTCTGCTCGACAAGAAGAGTCCGCGCGCCGATGGCCGGCCGTACGCCGAGCAAATCAAATTCGTCGCCGACCGCCCCGGTCACGACCGCCGCTACGCCATCGACTGCGCGAAAATCGCGCGCGAACTCGGCTGGCAGCCACGCGAGACCTTCGCCACCGGTATCGAGAAAACCCTCGACTGGTACCTCGCCAACCGCACCTGGGCCGCCGACATCACCGCCAAGAAGTACGCCCGCGAACGGTTGGGCACGGGCTGAGCTCGCGCACGATCAACATCCCCGGCTTTCCGCGTCTCGCTTTCTTCGCCATCTTCGTCGTTAACCTTTTCTCCCCATGAATCGCAAAGGCATCATCCTCGCGGGCGGCTCCGGCACCCGGCTCTACCCATTGACCATCGCTGTGAGCAAGCAGCTCATGCCGGTTTACGACAAACCGATGGTCTATTACCCGCTGTCGGTGCTCATGCTCTCGGGCATTCGCGAAGTGCTGATCATTTCCACGCCGCAGGATTTGCCGCTCTTCCGCCAGCTCCTCGGCGACGGCTCGCAGTTTGGCCTCAAGCTCGCCTACGCCGAGCAGCCCCGACCCGACGGCCTCGCGCAGGCCTTCCTCATCGGCGCCGACTTCATCGGCGACGCACCCTCCGCGCTCGTGCTCGGCGACAATCTTTTCTACGGCCACGACTTCACCCGTTCGCTCGAAGCCGCCACCGAACGCACCGCCGGTGCCACGATTTTCGGCTACCACGTCGCCGAGCCTACGGCCTACGGCGTGGTCGAGTTTGCGCCCGATGGCCGCGTGCTTTCCATCGAGGAGAAACCCGCCCAGCCGAAATCCAATTTTGCCGTTCCGGGCCTCTATTTCTACGACCGCGACGTCGTCGCTCACGCCCGCGCGCTCAAGCCCTCGAAGCGCGGCGAACTCGAGATCACCGATCTCAACCGCCGCTACCTCGAAGCCGGCAAACTGCAGGTCGAGCTCCTCGGCCGCGGCACCGCCTGGCTCGACACCGGCACGCACGACTCGCTGCTCGACGCCGCGCAATTCGTCCAGGTGATCGAGAGCCGGCAGGGTCTGAAGATCGCCTGCTTGGAAGAAATCGCCTTCACCAAGGGTTGGATCGACCGCGACCGTCTCGCCGCGCAAATTCAACGCCTCGGCAAATCCGCGTACGGCGCTTACCTGCGCCGCCTGCTGCCGGCGGAGAAGGCTTAGATTCCGCGTTGCGGTTTAGGTTGTGGCATTCGCCGGCCTCGACCTAATGCTTTCCCGGCAATCCAGCTCCCGGTGCAGCTCTCCATCATAATTCCATTGTACGGCGGCCTGTCGTTCACACAGGCGATGGTGGCAAGCTTGCAGGCCACGCTCCCGCCCGGGCTGACTCACGAAATTATTCTCGTCGACGACGGCTCGACCGACGGCACCCGCGCCTGGCTGGCCACCCTGACCGCCGCGCCGTTCCGCGTCATCCTCAACGACCGCAATCTCGGTTACGCCGCCGCCAATAATCGCGGCGCCGCGCAGGCTGGCGGCGAACTCCTCGCGCTGCTCAACAACGATCTGATCCTGACGCCGGGCTGGCTGGAGCCGATGCTCGCCACCTTCGCGCAACTCGGTCGCCGCGCCGGCATCGTCGGCAATTGCCAATATCGCGTCACGGACAACGCCCTCGATCACGCCGGCATCACCGTGACTTCGCGTGCGAAGCTGGAGCATATCCGCGCACTCCCGGCGACGCCACCAGACACCGGCTACTGCGAGGTGTTTGCCGTCACCGCCGCCTGCTGCCTCGTGCGTCGGAGCGATTTTCTCGCAGTGGGCGGATTCGACGAGGGCTTTGCTAATGGCGGTGAAGACGTCGACCTCGCGCTCAAACTCCGCCGCCGCGGTCAGCACGCCTTCGTCGCACTCAACAGCGCTGTGCGCCACCACGTCAGCGCCGCCCGCGGGCCAACCTCGCAACGCGACGAGCGAAACAGCCGGCGACTCTTCCAACGCTGGCCTGCCGAGCTGGAACAAGCCATCGCCGAAGCAGCGCAGCGCGATGTGCCGCCCCCTGCCCGGCCGAGCCGACGCCGCGCCCGGCTGCTCGCACGCGGCGCGCTTTTCCGCGAAGAGTGCCGCTGGGCAGAGCTCCTCGACGGCGCCGTGAGTCCGCTGCGCACCGCGCCGGCCGGCGCGGTTTCGGTCTGCGGTTTCTCCCACGCACCGGCCGCTGAGACCGCCTGGCTGTACTACCATGCGGTCATCCAATTGCCCGTCGGCACGCCCTGCCGGAATTTTTTCCTCAACGGTCATCTGGAGCCGGCCCCCGCGGATCATCCCGCCGCCACCGGCTCGCTCGGACTCCGCCTCATGATCAACGGCGTGCAGTCGGTTGAGATATTCCCACTATCCGAGGGCAACTTCAATTTCGGCCTCGACGCGCCGGCGCTTCTGCCCGGCCAACCCACGCGCATCGTCGTGCGACTGCTCGGCGCCGATGGCCACAACGCCCGCAGTCGGCTCGCGCGCATGATCTCCGTCTTGCCGCTCCCCCGTCCCTGGCGCGCCTGGGTGCAAGCCTACACGCCGCGCTACCTTAATCGCCGCCTGCGTTTCTCCCAAATCGTAGCCGACGACACCGTGGTATACGACTTCCGCCACCACCCGCCGCTCATGCGGCTTTAGCGGGAATCAACCGCTGCGCTCGACTGTTCGCACCACCGATTGCGGGCGCCGGTTCACCGTCAAAAACATCCGGCCAATGTACTCGCCGATCAAGCCGAGCAGCACGAGTTGCACGCCGGAAAACGTCAGCAACGCCGCCATCAGCGAACCCCAGCCCCACGGCGTGCCATCCTCGGTAAAGTGCCAGTAGAACACCACGCCGATGGCGCCAAAGCCCGTCGCCGCCATGATCAACCCGAGGATCGTCGCCACGCGCAGCGGCATGATGGAAAAATTCACCCACGCGCTCAGCCACAGCCGCAACAACCGCCGCAATGTATATCCGCTCTGCCCGGCGGCGCGCTCATCATGCCTAACCGCCAGCGAGCTGATTCGCTGCGTCACTTGGAGCAAGAGACCGTCGATGTACGGATATGGCCCGCTGTGCTGCGTCGCCTCGCGTGCGATGAACGCGTTCACGCACCGGAAGCTCGACAGGTAAAATCCCGCCGGTTTATCCAGCGCCATGTCAGTCATCCGATTGGTGAACCAACTGCCGAAGTTGCGCCACGCAGAATGCCGCTTCTCGGCATAGTGGCCGTACACCACATCGAACCCGGCCGTCCGCGCATGCTCCCACAGCCGCACCGCCTCGGCCGGCGGATTCTGTCCGTCGTCGTCGAGGTTGACGAAATATTGCCCGCGCGCGTGTCGCCAGCCGGTGAGCACAGCATTGTGTTCGCCGAAATTGCGGGCGTGCTCGAGATACGTGATCGGCACGCGGGCGGTGCGCACCAGCTCGTGACATACTTCTGCCGTGCGATCGCGACTGCCGTCGTTCACCAGCACGATTTCGTGGCCGCCCTCGATTTTGAAGGTCTCAATCTCACGCACCACCGCCGCGATGGTGTCCGCACTGTTGTAGAGCGGAATCACAAACGAGAGCGCGAGCGATGGCGTGGTCATGCGGCGCTCCAACCAAGTATCTCCGCGCAAACTCTGTCAATGTCCGCCGTCGTCAGCCCCGGATGACACGGCAAACACAGCACTTCGGCGCATGCCCGCTCGGTGAGGGGCAATGTCAACGCCGGTTGCGCGTACGCCGGCTGACGATGCGCCGGTGTCGGGTACAACACGCCGCAGCGGATGCCGCGTTCGCCGAGATAGGTCGCGAGCGCATCGCGGCGCGGCGTGCGCACCGTAAACTGATGCCACGCGTGGCCGATGCCGGTAGCGACTTTCGGCAGACGCAACTGTAGGGCGGGATCGCCGAATCCCGCCGGCATCTTCGCCAACCGCTCGAGATAGACCGAAGCCAACTGGGCGCGGCGGGCATTCTCCGCGTCGAGATGCGGCAGCTTCACGCGCAAAATCGCCGCCTGGATTTCATCGAGCCGGCTGTTGCGCCCGGGAATCTCCGATACGTACCGCTGCCGCCATCCGTACTGTCGCAGCAAACGCACACGCTCGGCCACCGCCGGATCGCGCGCGAAGACCGCACCGCCGTCGCCGATGGCGCCGAGGTTTTTCGTGGGATAAAAACTAAACGCCGCCGCCGCGCCCCATGCGCCGGCTTTGCGACCGGCGACAGTCGCACCATGTGCCTGCGCGCAATCCTCCACCACGGCGACGCCGTGCCGCGTCGCGAGTTCGCAGATCGCCGGCATGTCGGCCGGGTGACCGTAGAGATGCACCGGCAGCACGGCTTTGATCCGCCCGTTAGCCTTCTGCAACGACTCGGCCAACGCCGCAACCGACATCACCATCGTCGCGACGTCGATTTCCACGAAGACCGGGCTCGCGCCGATCTGCTCAATAGCGGCGATGGTCGCGCTCACCGTGTTGGCCACCGTCGCCACCTGATCGCCACGCTGCACGCCGACCGCTCGCAGAGCCAGTTCGATGGCCTCGGTGCCGTTGGCCACGCCGAGGACTTGCCCGCCGCCAAGATAGGCCGCGAACTCGCGCTCGAACGCCTCCACCTCGGGCCCGAGAATATAGTGATTGCTGGTGAGCACCCGCTCGATGGCCGCGCGAATCTGGTCAGCATGCGCGCGAAAACCTTCGCCCGGATCGGCGGTCAGGAGAACTCGGCTCGAATCAGACATAATGCGTCAGCTCCTTGCGGTAATAAGCGAGCGTCCGGCTCAGCGCCGTGCGCAGCCCGGTGCGCGGCCGCCAGCCCAGCGTCTCCCGGATCAGTCGGTCGTCCGCGTAGAAGTCGCCGATATCAATTTTCTTCCGCTCGGCGGGGAAATTCTTCGTCACGAATTTGCCGCTGCCGTTGAGCTCAACGAGCAGTTCGGCGAGTGCTTGCAGCGTGACCGGCGGCGGTCCGCCAAGATTGAAAATCATGCCGGCAGCCTCGGGCCGGCTCGCAGCCAAGAGCAACGCCTCCACGCAATCGTCGACGTAGGTGAAGTCGCGCACTTGTTCGCCACCCCACACCTCGAAGGATTTTCCCTCCATCAGCTGGCGGATCCACACGCCGACAAAAGTCTGACGCGCATCGCGGATGCGCATACGCGGCCCGATGGTGTTGGTGAGCCGCAGCACCGTGCTGCGAATGCCGTACACACGGTCGTAGAGAAGATGGTAGCGTTCGCCGGCGAGTTTGTTGATGCCGTTGACATCGACCGGGCGCAGCGGGTGCTTCTCGTCGACCGGCAGGTAATCAGGTTTTCCGTACAACTGCCGCGTGCTGGCGAAAACGATCCGGATGCCGGGATTGTGCGCGCGACACGCTTCGAGGATGGAGAGCTGCGCGCGGGCGTTGATCTCGAGATCGGTCTCGGGATCGGTCATCGAATCCATGTGGCTCGTCTGCCCGGCGAGGTTGAAAAGAAAATGCTGTCCGCGCACGAACACCGGCAGGCTGTGCCGGTCGCGCACATCGGAGATGTTGACGTGCACGCGGCGGTCGATGCCGCCGAGGTTGCGGAGATTGCCGCCGTATTCGGGAATGAGGCTGTCGACCACCGTCACCTCGGCGCCCAGGCGCACCAACACGCGCGCGAGATTCGAACCGATGAAGCCGAGACCACCGGTGATCAAAACGCGTTGGCCGGAAAAAGCAGAGCGCAACGGGGAGAAAGCCGACATTTGCGGTGCAATCAACGTCAGCACTTCTGATCTGCCAACTGGAAAATTGTTCTAAATCCGACACGACAAAAAGCGTCTCTGTCGGCGCACTCGCCATCGGCGCAGCACTCCGTCAACGTCCACGCATGGCGCTTCGATTTTTCCTCCTTCTCGCAATGCTGGCCAGCGTGGGCAGTCGGGCCGCCGAATTCGCGTTGCCGCCGCGGCCAGCCGACGCCCCCAGCGGCAGTACTTTTGCGAGCAATATTGCCACGCTCGATGTGGCGGCTCGCGAAGCTGCGGTGCTAACGGAAGTGCAACGCGGCAACCTGCCCGCGTTCTGGCGGCGCTTTGTCGAGGTACGAGTGCCCAGCGCATCGTTCTGGGTCGCGCCCGACTATCTCGCGATCGGCTCGGACGACGATTACCTGCTGATGCCGCTAACGCCCGCGACCGCACAGCGCATCGCCGACTTGTTGGACTGCGTGTTGCCGACGAAGAAAATGGTCGACGCCATTTACCAAACCGCGTCGTTGAAACTGGAGCCGTTGCCCATCCCGCCGAGCAAGGAGATGACCACCGCGCCCGTCTTCGCACAACACAATGCTACCGTCCGCACACAACGCGCCGCTGCAGTCGCGGCGCATCCCCTCGGCGCACTCGTGGCCGGACACAAGAAGGACATCGTGCTCACGCCGCGCCTCGCCACCGCGCCGGGAAAAGTGGCGATCTATGGCTGGCACCGCGCTGACGGTCGCCCGATCCAGCCACTCTATCTCGGCCACACTTCCGCCTGGGTCGATTACAGCCATGGCGTGCGCCTTGTGCGCCGAGCCATGACCGTCGGCGACACGCCGACTACAGTCGAGGCCGTGCTCGCCGATCCGCAGCGCTGCGCCTTGCTCAGCGACGAAGGCCCCATCGCCACACCACGTTACCCGGTCGAACGTGGTGCCAAAACGGCCTGGCCAGCTGAGACGAGCGAAGAACTGGCATTGAGCCCGGGAGTCCGCATCGTGGTCAATGCGCCCGCACAACTCGACCCGACACAACCGGTGCGTCTCGTGCTCTATGCCCTGCCCGCGGGCAATTCCATTGAGCACACGATCGGGCACCGCCTCCGCCCTGGCGAAGATTGGCACTTCGACATCCAGCACATCGCCGCGCAAACGCGCTGGCTGCGCACCCAGGCTGACGAAAACAACCTCGTCGTCGTCTACCTGCAAAGCGCCGAGCGCTCGTGGGTGCTGTGGCGCCGGAAAAATCCGGACTACGCCGCGCGCATCGGCGAAATCGTCGAGGCCCTGCGCAGCCGCTATCCGAAAGCGTCGCTCGTGCTCACCGGTCATAGCGCCGGCGGCAGTTTCACATTCGGCTACCTCGACGGCCGGGACCAAATCCCCGACGACGTCGAGCGCATCGCGTTTCTCGACAGCAATTATGCCTACGATGCCGCCAAGGGCCACGACGCCAAACTCACGGCGTGGCTGGCTGCATCGTCACAGCACCGCCTCTGCGTGCTCGCGTACGAGGACCACGTGGCGCTGCTCAATGGCAAAACCTTCGTGAGCGCCAACGGCGGAACGTGGGGCCACAGTCAGGCGATGTTGCGCGATCTTGCGGCGAAATTTCCGTTCGCGCGCACAGACGAGGCGGGCCTGCAACGTCACACGGCACTCGACGGGCGCGTGGAGTTTCTGCTCCGGGAAAATCCCGAGAAGGCGGTCTTGCACACCCGGCAGGTGGAGCTGAACGGCTTCATTCATGCGATGCTCGCCGGCACCGCGCGCGCAAATCGCGGCTACACTTACCTCGGTGCGAGGGCGTACCCGGATTTGATCAGCGAGGAGTGATTGCGCGCACTGCCACCTCGATCCGGTAGACCGCCATGCCGAGCGGACGCGTATCGCCACCACCGGGCGCGGATACCGGCATATTGGACCGGAGCCACACATGGGTTGTCCCGGCTGGAATCTCCATCTCTGGCAAACGCAACTCCTGCCGCTCCGTGCCCAGCGCCACAGTGCCGATCAACCGATCGCCGCACCACACCTGCAAATCGCGCGAAATCAGGCCGCGGGCATCGAGTCGCAACGCGATCCGTTTCGGCGTCGGGCGCGGATTATCAATGACGATCTCAGCATCGCCGGAGGTCCAGCGCCATTGCTCCGCCGGTACGCGCGATGACTCGCGGTCGTGCCAGCCCGCGCCCAGTTGCACGCCGACGAAATCCGCGCTGCCGTTGCGCACCAGCGCATAGCTGGAGCCCACCGCCGCCCAATCGCGCGTATCTGGAAAGATCACGTGCACCACATCGCCGTGGAGATCCCACTCGCCCCGCAGCGGCGTGTTGAGCCGGCCCTCGTAGGTGTGCGTGGGGAAATAATGCGGCGTGCGCAGAAGAAACGCGTTGGCCCAAAGCCGCGACCAGAAATCCGGGATGCGCAGGTTAATCGATGTCACCTCTGGTCGCCGCTCGATCTCGCGCAGCGCCAGCAACGGACGATCCACCAGCAGCGGCGGCGATTGCATGCGTTGCGCGAAACGCACCGCCACGAGGAGATTGCCTGCGACAACCAACGTCGCAACGACTGCCACCACCACACGTGACCAACGCCCGGCGCGGGCCAGCGTCACACCGAAGCAGAGCCCCGCCAGCACGCCCGGATAAAACACGCAGAGGAGTTTGTAGGCATCATAACTGGCGTTGGTGCCGAGCATCGCACCGCGCAAACTCAGGTACCCAAACCCGACCAACGGCGGCAGCACGAGACAGCCCGCCACGAAAAGCCGTGCGGGAGCCAGACGCCAAGCGCGTGCTACCGCCCAAACCAGCAGTGCGATTAAGACGAGCGAAGCAGCCAAGCGCACCCCCAGCGGCCAGCCTTGCAGTTCGACCCCACCAACCAAGCCCAGCCAGCCCTCGGGTGACAGTAGCGGAATGCGCCAGCCAAAATCGTAGCGGCGAAACAACTGAAAGCGCTCCACCAACCCGGCCACGCGCTCGAAAAACAGCACGCCGGCCAACACCAGCGGGGCCAGCATCGCCACCAACCATCGCGCCAATTCTTCCCAACGCCCCGAGCGCAACATGCGCCCGCCCGCCCACGCCACGGCAGGCGCAAGACAGACGATGATCATGAAATTATAGCTCCCGAGCAGCAGCCAGTACGCCACCGCGAGCAGCCCCGCGAACGCCAGTTTCGGACGCAACGCCGCGCCTCGATCCCGCCCCATCGCCAGTCCCGCCCACGTCAGCAGCGCGATCGCTTGCGCCGCCAGCAATTGCCCCGGCGACACGTGATAGACCGCGTACCACATGAGCGGGCTCGCCCCGTAAAGCGCCGCCAGGCCCACCGCCCAGCCGCGTCGGTAGCCCAGTCCGGCTCGCGCGAGCCAGAACACCAGCGGCAACGACAACGCCAGCAGACACGCCGTGACCAGCCCGGTGATCTCGTAGGGAACGCAGTCGAGCACCGCGCCGTGGTGAGCGATCAGCGCCGAGGGCGTGAAATGATTCAACCGGAGCCAATAGTCATAAAAATTGTCCACCGACTGCACCTGCACCACTTCCGTCAGTCCGAGAAAACCCGTGCGATCGCCGCGGGAAAATTCCTGCAACACTCGCGCGCCCGCCGCATAATCGGCGGCGTCGCAACTGCCGAGCGACGCCGTCGTAAGGCCTTTTGCCGCGCGCGCCAGCGGCCAGACCAACGCGGCGAGGCACACCGCCATCGCGAGCCAGACGGCGCCGAACCGCCGCACATCGGCCCACCGCGCCCCGCGCTGTCGCCAAAAAACGGACACCAGCAGCCCGAGCGGCAACAGCAGACTGGCCCGCGCATAGACATTGGCGCCGGCCAGCCCGGCGTAAGCTCCGGCCCACACCACCGCCGATTGCAACGCCGCACCCGTCGCCGGCGCAAACACCGGCCAAAATTTCTGCCAGCGCCGCGGCGTAAGCCACCATGCCAGTCCTGCGCCCCAAAACAGGCTGTGGAGCAGCAAGGCGAAGGCGACGAGGTAGTACATCATGGCGCGAATGCGATGCTCCGGGTTCTGGCCGAGTCATCCGGGCGCTTAAAGCCGAATCTCGCCGCCCGGCGTCACAATTCCGTTCACAGTTCGGGCCAGCGCCAGCGCTCACCCACCAAACCGCGCATGAGCTCGCGGCAGGTTGCTGCGCTTTTATCCAAAGCAGCGCTCAACGCCTCGGCCGTCGGCAACGCCGCCACGGTGATCGCAGACAACTCACCCGCCGGCACCACGCGTTCCGCGCGTCGCACATCGGGGAAGCTGCGTTCGCCGCGCCGCAGCCGCAGCTCGTGTAGCAGTTGAAAATTAATCTCCGCGAGCGCCCGGTGCAGCACGCGTTGCGCAGCGATCAATTCGCCGCGCAGCAGTTTGCGGCGCACGACCACATAGTCGGCGACAAACAACTCCGCGCGCCGGATCGCCATCTCGTCCTCCATCCGCGGATCGGCCACCTCGGCGATCACGCGGCGGTAAAACGCCTCCCACGCGCCCGCGCCGTGCAGAAAACGATACCCCGGCCGCGTCACGATCGAGAGATCGCCCAGCATGCGACGCAACCCGCGCGAACGATGATGCAGCCCCAACGCCACGGCGAGACGTGCCAGCCGCATGCGGCCAGCGGGGAGCACCACAAAATCCGCCTCGGCCTCGGAGAAGATCGCCGTGACACGCGTCACCCGCCCCACAATGCCATCGCGCGCCGCATAGACGCGCGGCTCACCCACGCCGAGCGCCTTGGTCCAAGCCCGGTCGGCAAACATCGCCGGACGCGAAGTGATCACGTGAAAATCCCAATCGGAGTGTGCGTCGGCTCCGGCGATCGGATCAACGCCTTCGCGAGTTTGCGAACCGATCAAGGCGACACCGGCAATCTCCGGTGTGCGCGAAGCCCAGTCCGCGATCAAGTCAGCAAACGAACGACCGCTCATAGACTGCGCAATGACACCAGAATCTCGGTGCCCTCCATGCCGGGACCGGCGTGAATTTCACCGTGATGCAGGCGAATAATTTCCTTGGCGAGAAAGACGCCGATACGGCCCTGATTTGGCACTGAGTCAGGCTGCGGCTCGGGCAGAATCCCCTCCAGTTCGAGATGCTTGCCCTTGAACGAAAGCAACGCGGTGAGCTCCGCGCCGGCGCCGGTGGAGCGCAGTTGCAACGCGGTGTCGCGCGACGGGTGATGGGCGCGATTCTCCGCCATCGTGTCGAGCAGCGCTCCGAGCGCAAACTCCAGCAAGCGCGGCGCAGCTTGCAACAACACCGGGGCCGGGCCGACCTCGACCGGAAGCTCGCGGAGTTGTCCGACTTTCTGCACCAGCTCGCGCAAATCCACCGGCGTGGGCGCGGATTCCTCCAGCGCTTGCATCAGCGTGAGGCGTTGCGCGAGCGTCTCCAGTTTCGCCACATCGTCTTTCACGGTGTCGAGCAACGGAGCCGGCAGCTCGCGCTCGGGCGGCGTCTGGCGGAATGTGCTGAGCGAGACGAGGGCGTTGCCCAGCTCGTGACTGAGCGTCAAAGCGAGTTCGCGGAACAGTCCGAGACGTTCGGCCCGGGCGCGGGTGGCGGCATCGTGAACTTCGCTGCTCGCCTCCTCCCAGAAAGCCCACACGCCACCCGTCTCCGCGATCATGCCCGCACTGGCGCGGAAGGGCTGCTCGGCGGTCGGCTTCACCCGATGCACCTCATGCGAGCGCCGCACGCGGCCGACCAGATCCCGCACCACCAGCGGCAGGTGCCGCGGCACATTTTCTCCATCGCCGAGAATCAATGTGCCCGGCAGGTATTTGGTGCCGAGCGAAGATTGCTCAGCCTGATGATGCAGCCGCGCCAATTGCGCGGATTTGATCAAGAATTGACGTAGCAGCCGGGCCAGAAAGATCGCCCGCGACCAATCGCCGGTATCGTAAGCCTGTCCATCGTCACGAATGCCGAGCGCGACCATGCCGAGAAGATGCCCGTTGTCGTGGATCGGCACGAGCAGCCGCGCCCCCCACATGGCGAGCCGATTGCGCACCGCCAGCTCGGCCACCGGATCGACCGGTCCTTCCCATGTGGCGCCGTCAATCACCGCCGGATGGTTTTCCAGATAGGCCACCATGGGATCATCGAACGGACAAAACGATGTACCCCGGTCAGCACGAAATCCGTCGGACTCGCGCAGGAAAAACACGGCATGCGAGGCGCGCAGCAATTGCCGCGTGGCCCGGCGAAACTCGCCCAACAGGCGGTCGCGCGAATCGAGGTTTTCCACCGCGCCTTCCAGAAAATCCCAGATCTCGCCCGTCTCGGTGGCCGGCAATGCGGGAGGAGCCCGCCGCGGCGTTTCGGCCCGTCGCGTTTTTTCGATGAGCAGATCGACCATGGTCTGTTTCTCGGCGATCTCCTCCACCAACGCGATGAATTCGCGGAGTTGTTTCGCGCTATCCTCGTAGGAAAGGAAAACTTTGGCCCGCCCGCTCAAGCGCGCCTGTTCGAAGGGCAGACTGCGGGGCTCGCCCACGTAAATCGTCGGGCACTTGGCGAAAGCCGCCGGTAGACGTTCCTCTTCCGTCGCATCGAGCACCACCACCGCCGACAGTCCCGGCATCGCGCAAGCCGAGAAGGCCGACGCGTGGAGGCGGACGATCTGCCGCCCCGGGGGAATTTGTCGCTCCCAGGCCGACGCCAACGCAGGATCGGCGGTTGCTAGGATGTAGGAGGTGGACATGGGAAGATAACGCGGAAGGTCGCACCGCAGCCGGGGGCCGACGGGTCAACCGTGATGGTCGCCTTCAAACCCGAAAGGATGTCGCTGCAAATGGCGAGCCCAAGTCCAAAGCCGCTCGATTTGGTCGAGGCAAACGGTTGGAACAAACGCGGGCGAATTTCCGGGGCAATACCAGGACCGCTATCGGAAACCGACAATTCCACCCCCATCGGGACACAACGAGTAGTGACACGCAACCAACGCTCGCCCGTGTGGCACTCGATGGCTTGGATGGCGTTGAAACAAAGATTGAGGAGCACCTGTTTGACGGCGGACGCGTCCGTCAGCACCCAATCGGTCTCGGCTTCGAAGCAACGCACGATCCGCAGATCACGGTGCGCGGCCTTGGTAGCCACCAAGTCGAGACTAGCCGACACCACCGGATGCAGATTTAACGGCTCCGCGGTGTAAGTACGCGGCGCCGCCAGATCGAGTAATTGCTCGGTCAGCCGGTCGATGCGGTCGACCTCGCCGCTAATCAGGCTGAAAAACTTTTCCCGGAAAGCTGGATCCTGATGGTGCTGCGGCAGCAGCTGCACAAAGGTTTTAATTGTGACGAGCGGATTACGGATCTCGTGTGCGAGACTGGCGCCGAGCAGGCCAACGGTGGCCAGCTGCTCCGCACGCTGCGCCTTTGCCGAGTAATGGGCGCGCTCCAGCGCGCTCTCCATGATCGAAGCGAGCTCCATCAGTTGCGTCACTTGCGGGTAGGTAAACGGCCGACGCGAAGCCGGCACGCCCACGCCCACCAACACTGCAAGGGAAGGCCCCTCGCTAATCACCAACACCCCCAAACGCTGCTCGTTTAGAAATGCGCCTAAAGCCTCGCGCTCGGTCGTCGGTCGCTCGCGAGCCAAACGCTCCGGCGTCGCCCAACGAAGCTGCCGCAAAGCCCGCAACACCGGACTATTCTCCAGAATCTCGATACCACCACCGCGAAAAGACTCCTTAGCGCCAGAAAGCACCATCGCGTGATCCGCCTGTCCCCAGCCGCTGAGAATATTACAAAAAAGCCGCTCCAAATGCTCCGGGCGCAACTCCTCACGAGCCGCATTAAAAGCCGCCTGTCGGGCCTGCAAGGCCTGTGGGTAAAATCGCAACAGTTGGTTGAGCCAACTATTCAACATCGAAGCGAACCATAGTGATAACGCCGTCGTGATCAGCAAGGCAAACGGCTCTACCAAAAGCTCGCTCAAAATCGTATCTAGCAGATAGGCCCCTAGCGCAACGGTAAGCACTAGGCCGAGCCGCTGCGTTACCACCAGCAACAACTGTCGTGCATCAAAAATCCGATGCATGGTAATGGCCCAAGCGGTACCAGCGTAAAACACTAATATTACCAATGGCTGCAGCCGAATATATCGAGAATCATGAGTAAATGCCCCGGCCACCATCAAGGCCAATATCATCGCTGCCGTAGCACAACCGCCACCCAACCAAACCTGCAGCTCCAAACAGCGCCCGCCACTCAAAGTCTTTATTTTCCGCGATGCATCGCGCAGTAAATACGCATACAAACCCAACACACCCGCAATATACACATAATAACCAAATCCATACAGCCTCCGCAACGGCGTTGAATATGATGGTATAAAAAAATCAGTATGGCATAATATAGACAACAGCAAAGAAACAACAAGCCAGAGCACATTTCTTCTAAAGAAAGTCGTCTTAACTCCCTCCAAGTCATCAGCGATAGACTCTTTAACAAGAAAACAATGCCATGGAATCAGCGCGCTTACTGCACAAGTCCAACGCAACCAAACCAACCCCGACTCAGCATTCAACGCCACATGAAGCAGCAAAAGCCACAGCGCGACATGAATCGAACATGAACACACTACCCGATTTACATTACGGATCGGATTTGACCATATTATCAATACACCCGCAGTCGCAACAGCACTCGCAGCAAATATGGCCGTATAATTTAGCATTTTTCCAAAACCAAACTGGCATTTACACCCGCAATACCATGAGCATTTATCAAAGTGACATCATGCGGGATGCTTCTTACGTTATTACTCAAGCACAACGGACATTCAGGATCGGGATGCTGCCAATTAACCGTGGGCGGCATTAGGTCGGATTGTTGAGCTAAAGCAGCAACACCCACCTGCATAGCTGGAGCAGCGCCAAAGGGAGCACCAATCGCTCCTTTTATGGAACCGCATGGAATATCCATCAAGGCGCTGCCGAACAAAGATATCATAGCTCTTGATTCCGCAGCATCTATCATTTTATGACCTGGCCCCCATGCACTTATATACTCCACATCGCTTGGCCGAATGCCTGCACCTGCAATCGCAAGCTTACCCGCCTCAGCCATCCCGCCACACAAACAATCCGACGCATCATTTGCAAAAGCGTAGCCAGTAATGTGACTATACCCCTCTCTAGGACTTTCCTCACACTCGATAACAAAGATACACGCCCCTTCGCTAACCACTCCTGTAGTGCGCCATAGGTCAAATGGACGAGCCAATCTTTCAGGCATATCTTCCGTTGGCGGGGTCAATCCCACCATGCGCAATTCTATTAGAGGATGCCTGTGTAACGGCGCTTCGGTTCCACCACATATGGCTATATCAGCTTCTCCTTTAGCGATCAATTCTGCCGCATATCCTATAGCATCTAATCCAGAGCAACATGAACTCTGCATTACCATCGAATGTGCATTGCTTCCAAGCAATCGATTAATGGTATCGGGGATTGCAGCTAAATTATAACGGAAAATACCATATCCATGCGCTGCTCGCATTCCGCGCTTATTCACCACGTCCATAGCTCGGCATATACCACCAAAATCCATTAACGATGTCCCTATGACGATGGCTCCATTGGAGGCACTGAACTCCTCTTTCGTAATGCCCGCATCCTTCAACGCTAATGTCGCACCTGCCGCCGCGAACAGCGTATGCCGCGCCGCCCCCTTGAGTAGTACGCCATCGCCGTTGTGGATGTAATCGCGAATATCAAACTTCGTGATGTGCGCCGCCACCAGCGGGCCGTATTCTTCACCCAGTGCTTTGTAGGGACGCACCCGGCTGACCGGCTCCAAAATGCCCCGCCAAAAGGCGTCCTTGCCGATGCCCGCCGGCGTGACCGGTCCGATGCCTGTGATTTTAACTCTCCGTCGGCGCATCCGGGGCAGTTAAGTTAATAAGCAGACGTGCCGGGGCGATTTCATGTCTCGAGTGCGAGAGGGAAAACCAGTCGCACGGTCGCACCTTGGCCAGGCTTGGACTCCATCGCCAGCGTCGCACCGTGCGCTCCCAATAAATGGCGGCAAATGCTCAACCCCAGCCCCGTGCCGCCCTGCTTGTTGCTAAAGCCGCCGCGCAACGCCTTTTTCAGCGAGTCGTCGTTCATGCCAGTGCCGTTGTCTGCGATCACCACTTCGACACTGCGTTCCGAACGATTGAAGGTGATGCTCAGACGTGTGGCCCCGGCTTCGAGCGCGTTTTTGAACAGATTCTGAAACACGCGCATCAACTCGTATTTTGATCCGCGCACCATCGCCGCCGCCGCACCGTTGAGATGAATGGCGGCGTTGCCAAAGAAAATCACCTGTCGCACCTCATGCGCCACCTGCACCAGATCGAGCACCGAGAACTCCACCGCCTTTTTGGCGGCCTGTCGCCAGTTTTCCGACAGATGGTGGCAATATTCTGATGCGCGTTCCACCATCGTGGCGTACTCGAGGATTTTCTTGCCGCGGTCGGGATCGGCCATCGCCACCACTTTGGCTTCCTCCACCAGCAACGTCGCGTAACCGATGACCACCGTGAGCGGGTTGTTGAGATCGTGCACGAGCTCGACCGAGGCGCGGGCCTGCCAGATTTTCGGCTCGTTCTGCTCGATCTCCCGCTTGAGCGCCATGTTCATCTGCTCCGTCTCGCGATTGATCTTGGCCTGCTGACGGCGCACCCGCGTGGCCTGGGTCTGCTTGCGCACCGACTCGATCAGCTCCGCGATGTCCGGCGGTTTCCGCAAATACTGGTTGGCTCCCGCCACCATCGACTGCTGCGCCGTGAGCAGCGTGCCATAGCCGGTGAGCATTATCACCGACACCTCCGTATCGATCTTGCGCAACTCCTCCAGCGCCTTGATCCCGTCCATCTCCGGCATCCGAATATCCAGTACGATCGTGGCAAAAGCTTTCTCCCGAATCTTCGCCAACGCCTCGCTGGCCCGTCCCGCCGTCTCCACGGTGAATTCGGAGGCGAGTGAAAATGCAATCGACTCGCGCGGGCCATATTCGTCGTCGACCACCAACACGAGCGGCTTTTCCGGCGGCGTCGAAGAAGTGGTAGGGTCGGGAGTCAGCATGGAGAAATCAAAAGCTCGGCAGACATGGTCGCCTCGGCAGAGGGGCGCGGATGCATTTGGCGTGTTTGCCCGGGGCAATCCGGCGTGTCAAGGAGCGGAAGTATCATTGATTTGCACTAAGAACTCTCAAACGATGTTAACGTGAATTTTACACTGATCGCTCTCGCTGCTGCGCTGGTCGCCGCCACGGTCACCTGGCTCTTCCTTCAAAACCGTCAGACCGCCCTTATCGAGCGGCTCCGCGCGCGCACCGACGAAGCCACCCGGCTCGACGCCGAGCTCACCACCATCCGCGCCGCCCACACCAACCTCCAGGCGCAACACGCCACCGTGCAGTCCCAACTCGCCGCCGAGCACGCCGGTGCCGAGGCGCGTCTCGCCGAGCTGCGCTCCGCCCACGAGCGCCTCAAGGCCGAATTCGCCGCCCTCTCCGCCGCCGCACTCCGCGCCAACCGCGACGACTTTCTCCAGCTTGCCCAGCAAACCTTCGGCCAGCTCCAGGAAAAATCCCAAAGCGATCTCGCCGCCCGCCAGCAGGCAATCGACGCCCTTGTCCAGCCGCTCAAGGTCTCGCTCGAAAAAGTCGACGGTAAGATCGCCGACTTGGAAAAGACACGGGCCAGCGCCTACGGCCAGCTCGGCCAGCAGCTCGAATCGTTGCAGACCGCGCAACTGCGCCTCCAGGCCGAAACCGGCCGTCTCGCCACCGCCCTCAGCACCACCCGCACCGCCGGCACGTGGGGTGAAGTCCAGCTCCGTCGCGTCGTCGAACTTTCCGGCCTTACCGAGCATTGCGATTTTGCCGAACAAGTGACGCCTGACAGCGGCGAACGCGACCGCGCCGACCTCGTGGTTTACCTGCCCGGCCACCAGCAAATCGTGGTCGATGCCAAGGCACCCACCGAAGCGTTTCGCGAAGCCGCCGTCGAGTCCGATCCCGCGCGCCGCGCCGTCAAACTCACCGAACACGCCGCCAAGGTGCGCGGCCATGTCGACGCGCTCAGCAGCCGCGAGTACTGGGCAAAATTCCAACCCGCGCCGGAGTTTGTGGTGCTCTTCCTCCCGGGCGACCAATTCCTCGCCGCAGCACTCGAAGGCGACCCCTCAATCATGGACCGCGCCATCGGCCGCAAAGTCCTCCTCGCCACGCCGACCACGCTCATCGCCCTGCTGAAAGCTGCCGCTTACGGTTGGCGGCAGGAAGCGTTGTCGAAAAACGCCGAAGAAATCAGCGCGCTCGGCCGCGAACTCTACAATCGCATCGCCACCTTTGCTGAACATCTCGCGGGTGTGGGCAAGAGCCTCGACGCCGCCGGCCGCCATTACAACAAAGCGGTCGGCTCCTTCGAGGAGATGCTGCTGCCCGGCGCCCGCAAATTCGCCGAACTCGGCGCCAAAGGCACAAAGGATCTCGCCGCCCCCGCCGGCGTCGAGACCGCCCCCCGCGACGTCGCCAAGCACGCTTGAGCAGAAGCGCTCAATCTACGTACGGCACCGCACACGAATAATCGGCGGCTACGGCTTCACGGCGGCAGAGGCGATCTGCTCGACGCGAAACTGCTGAAGTTGCGCAAACTGTGCCGAGGATAGCACGCGCTGGGCACGGGCCATTTTCTCCTCCGGTATCGCTAGACTTCCGCTCGATCGCATGCCTGGTTTCCACCCGGGCACACCCTGAAAAATTTCCGTGAGTTGCGCGATCTGATCGGGGCGCAAAGGTTCAGTCGAATAACTCATCCGCAGTGCCAGTGCGTCCAAGGTCATGCGAGAGGAAGAATTTTTGTCGTAACGAATATACTGATCGTAAGCGACATCGCCCAACACCGCGCGAATCTCCCCCTGGATTTCCTTCCGTAGCATACTGCGCAAATTTGCGACCTGGAGATTCTCGCGGCTGAGGTTTGAATTATGCCGTATCGCTACGTTTTCCGCATCGAACTCCACCATCAGCCAATCGAGTAAAAGCATTTTAAACTTCGCCAATACACTGGGCTCAACCGTGAGTTTTCCCAGGAGTCCCGCGTAGCGCTCTTCGATTTGCCACGTCAGCATGGCGGTGAGCGCTCGCGCGTAAGTTGGGTCGTGCGACAGTTCAGACGAAAGCATACCATGCGCCCCCGACGGCGGATTGGGAAACCGTCGCTTCTTGGGCTTCTCCGATCGCGCCATCAGTCGTTTCAGCTCCTCGCGCACCGCCTGTTGCCGCTGCTGTTCGGCGGCTCTTCGTGCCTCTACGGCATCCGCCAACACTTGGCGCCGCGCATCGTGTTCTTGCAGCGAACCCAATAGCTCGCGCTGCGTGTTCACCTGCGTCACCAGTCGTGCGCGATTTTCCAGCAAGCGCTGTTGCTCGTGCTCCAATGCCTGCGTTTTCCGGTGCAAGCTATAGGACCAACCACCAAGGAACAGCACCCCCACTCCAACACCCAAAAGAGCCAGCCTTCGCTGCGATATCGTCATCATGGCATCACCTCTCCTGTTTTCTGCGAACTACTCCGCTTATCCACTGGCGGCCCAACTATGGGGCGGCTCCCACTCACCGAGGCACGATTCATCGCGATCATCTGTACCATGCCCTCGCGCACCGCTTTGAGTTGCCGCAACACGTCTAGTTGCCGTGAAGACAGAAATTTCGATGCTTCCTGTACCACCTCATCCGGAATCGGCAGGTTGTACTGCTCAACCGACACCGCATCGCGATCCGGAAACTGCGCGACCCGCGCCGCCGCCGTCAACGCCACCAACCGGTCGACTTGCTCATCAGTGAGAGGCGAATCCGTGTCGCGCAGATGTACCGCCAATTCCTCATAGAGCTGATGCTTGCCCTCGGAGCTGGCATAAGCGCTAAAGCGACTGAACCCATCCGCGCCCAACAAAGCGCGGATACGCCCGTCCACCTCGTCAGTCGCGACCGCCTTGAGTTTTGCAAACAAGGCATGGCTCACCTCCTCAGCCGCCACACCCTGCTCCTGCAGCGCGCGCCGGATGTCGGCCTCTCTGCTTTGGCGCTCCAGCAACAATTCCTTCAGCTGTGCCAATTGCACCGGCGCGAGTTTCAGACGGCGAAACAACCCCGCGTAGGTCTGATCCAACGCGCCCGTCCTTCTTATCTGCTCCATGCGCTGCGTTTCCGTCTCCTCCGCGAATAGTTTTGCCGATGCCAGATGCGACCGTCTGGTATCTGCAGCCCGCAACGCCACCACCTGCTTTTCCATCGCAACCAACTGCGAAGCCAACCTCCCGTTCTCTTGTTGCAAATTCGCCAGTTCAGACCGGCGGCTGGCAACACTCCGATACTGGCTAACCGTTATCAACGCACAGAGGCCAGCCAGCGCCCCCACGATCCCGAGCTGGGTTTTTGTCATGGCCATAAATTCGAGCAACGCCGCGGTTATCCCGCCCACACCCGCCGTCGTGTTCACCACCGCACCAACCACCGCATTGCTGACAATGGCTGGCGCCGCAGTCACTGCCTGGTTGGCCAATATCAAACCTAAGGCTGCAGTGGTCGAGCTTACCCCGCGACTGGTCAATAACAGCCGCAAGCGATCCAGCGCCCGCGCGACGCGTTTGCGCGCCGCCTCCTCCGTCACGCCGAGGCGCGATCCTATCTCAGCAAAAGTTTGCCCGGAAAAATAACGGAGCAGCACCGCCTGCCGATCGCGTTCGCCCAATTCCTGCATCGCATCATCGAGCAAGGGGCTCAGCTGCTGCCAGTCGACGGTGGGCTCCTCTGCATGCGTCATGATTTGCATCGCATGTGCCTCTCGCTCCTGCCGTCGACGCTCAGTCCGTCGCATCTGTGCAGCCGCATGGTGGGTGCTGGTATAAAGCCAACCGAGCAGGTTCGGATGCTGTGCCAACACCGCCGCTCTACGCGCCATCGCCGCGAAAACAGTCTGCGCCACATCCTGAGCCCGATGCGCATCACCGCCGACCTGACGCAACGCTGCCGAATATATGAGATCGATATGCCGACGCACCAATTCGGCAATGGCCTCTTCATTGCGGTTGCGAGCATAACGGCGAAGCAGATCGGCATCATCTGACATGGTTCTTACCCTATTACTGCCGCCGCCGCGCAAAGCGGACATATTTTCGCCAGGCCGGGAAAGATTATGCCACCGAACCCGCTGCAATGGATTCCATGTATCGGACATACTTTCATCCTGCGCAGCATTTCCGATTTCAGGTGTTTCCTCCCGTCACCCGCCAACCCCGTTTGTAACGTAATACGTTACAAACGTACCGGCATTCATCCGCCCAATTCTTTGCCTTGTTGGCGGCGCGCCACCCAACAAAGCAGCAGCAATGTGCGTTCCGCATCGGGACACGCCTGCGTCGCCCGCAGATAATCGTTCACGCGCTGACGCGGCACGCCGAGTAATCGGGCAAGCTTGGCCTTCTCGCCGCGCCTGGCGAGCAAGGGCCGGGCTTGTCGCGCCAGTTCGTTCCACAGCGGCGTGGCCGGACCGGGGCGCAACGTCGCGCCTGTGCGCCGGGCCACCGGCACGCGCGCGCCGACCCGGGCTGCGGCGCGTGCCGTCGCTGCGGCCGCTTCGAACAAGGCCAGCGCCAGTTCCGCCGGCATTTCCATTTGGGGTGGCAATCGATCGGTTCTCATGGGGAAAACTCCGTTTGTAACGTATTACGTTACAAACGGCGCTGGGGGCAATGGGTGATTTTCCGCGCGATCAAGAAGCCTCGCGCGGCTCTGCGCATTTCCTCGCAAAGCCGATTGGACAGAAACTCCGCCTCAGGCCAGCGAGGCCATGTCGATCACGAAGCGGTATTTCACGTCGCTCTTCAGCATGCGCTCGTAGGCGGTGTTGATCTGGTCCATGCGGATCATCTCGATGTCGCTCGTGATGTTGTGCCGGCCGCAGAAATCCAGCATCTCCTGCGTCTCGGGCAGTCCACCGATCAACGAGCCCGAGAAGGAGCGGCGCCGGAAGATCAACGGAAACGCCGCCACCGGCAGCGGTTTCTCGGGCGCGCCGACCAGCGTCAGATTGCCGTCGCGTTTCAGGAGATTGAGGTAGGCGTTGATGTCGTGCGACGCGGACACCGCATCCAGGATGAAATCGAAGGAGCCGGCCTGCGCCGCCATCTGGGCTTCGTCGGTGGATACGACCACCTCGTGCGCGCCGAGACGTTTGCCGTCGGCAACCTTGCCGGGCGACGTGGTGAACAACACGACGTGCGCGCCAAAGGCCTTGGCGAATTTCACGCCCATGTGGCCGAGTCCGCCCAAACCCACGATGCCGACTTTCTGCCCGGGACCGACCTTCCAGTGGCGCAGCGGAGAATAGGTGGTGATGCCGGCGCAAAGCAGCGGTGCGGCCGCCGCGAGATTGAGATTGGCCGGCATGCGGAGCACGAAATCCTCCGTCACAACGATGCTCTGCGAATAGCCGCCGAGCGTCGGCGCGTTGAGGTGCGGATCGATGCTGCCATACGTCATCACCATGCTGGTGCAGAATTGCTCCAGCCCCGCGCGGCAATCCGAGCAGGTGCGGCAGGAATCGACGAGGCAGCCCACGCCCACGGTGTCGCCCACTTTAAACTTCTTCACGCCACTGCCGACGGCCGTCACGCGGCCCACGATCTCATGGCCCGGCACGGCGGGATATTGGGTGAAATGCCATTCGTTGCGCGCGAAATGCAGGTCGGAGTGACAGACGCCGCAATAGAGGATCTGAATCTGGACATCGCTCGCGCTCGGCTGGCGACGCTCGATGGTGGCCGCGCTCAGCGGAGAGGTGGCGCTGGCCGCGGAAAATGCTTTTGTGGAATAACAGATGGGTTTGGACATGGCTGGGAGAGGGTTGCTTGAGAAGATAGCGAGGTCGGTCTGGACCGCAACTTGCGACAGTCATCGCCGGGGTTTCATTTTCTCGTCACGAAAGCCCAGAATTAAAAACGCCGCCAAGCGGTGAACGCTGGGCGGCGCGAGAACGATACCCGGGCTCAAACGCGGACTCAGCCCCCGCCCTGGCTGCGTAATGAGGTAAAGATCCGTCCCATGCCTTGCTTCTTGTAAGCGGCGGCGGCATCCGGGCCCAGCAGGGCGTCGATGCGCCCTTCGCTGGTTTTCACCAATGTCCGATATTGCTCGGCACGCTCCGTGGTCGGCAACGATGTGTCCTTGGACATCCGCATCATCTCTGACTGCAAATCGCGCTGGATCTTGGTCACTTCATAGGCGGCCGCCGGTGTCACGTTGGGAAAAGCGGACAACGATCGCATCACTTGCGCGTAAGTATAATCGGACGCCTGCAGATATTTGTAGAAGCGGTCGTCGGTCAAAACGGTACGCACCTGATCACCGAGCGCTTGTTGCGCCGCCAACATCTGGGCTGCGGCTTCCGGCGAGGACACAGCCACGCCAGTGCGCGCATGATTGGCGGTGTCTGACGCTTGTTGCAGGCGGTAAAGCGCGGCGTATTCCTGCTCGGTCACATC
The DNA here is from genome assembly GCA_016217595.1 of Opitutia bacterium. Taxonomy (GTDB): domain Bacteria; phylum Verrucomicrobiota; class Verrucomicrobiia; order Opitutales; family Opitutaceae; genus MWDT01. Next base: position 173,937 of record JACRHS010000010.1, read on the forward strand.
GAAGCCACGGATATTGTTCATCACTTTGGACGCAGCGGTCGAATTGCGCAGCTCAAAGCTTTCCAGCTCTTCAGGTGTCAAAACGGAGGCCAAATCGGCACGCATTTCGCGCTCCATCATCGCCTGCTGCTTCTGGCGTTCCTCCATATTGCCGAGCAAGTTGGTTTGCCCTTGGGAATAGGCATTACGACGCAGCTCGTTGTAATCGCGCTCGATTTTAGCCACGGCATCGATCTTCGCATCGGAAAGGTTGCCGTAGCGCTGCAAGCGGGTGGTCGGATCAAGCGCGGCCGAAGCGCGGGCATCGTCGCCCAGCAGACTTTCAAACAATTTGCGCCGCTCTTCGGACACCGCCTGCTGGGCGGCAATTTGCGCCGGGGTCTGTGCCGAGCGCTTCCAATAGGGCGGCATCGCGGCGGCGTATTGGTCGGCGAATTTCTCGTTGAGCAATTGGTTGACCACCGCGCGAATCACCGCCGGCGGAAACCCGGCGCCGCGCAGGCTCGCCACCAATGCTGGCAGGTCGCGGCCGGTTTGCATCGACTGCCATGTCACAGATTTTCCCGCCGCCGCCAACTTCGCGGCCGCTTCCGCCGTCGCGCCAGCTGGCATAGCGCCAGCCTGCGTTTGCGGCATCGCTGCAGCCGTCGACTTAGTCGATTCCGAGGGTGTTGTCGAAGACGTTGCCGCCGGCTCGCGCCAGAGGAAAAAGGCCAGCAGCGCATTGGCAGCCAGCGATAGTAGTAAAAGAGAAAACGTGCGTGATTTCATCGGGATAGGGTTGTGATAAGTATTTCCAATTTCTCTGAGCGTAAGGTGCGTTGGATGGTCCCGACCATGCGCTTTTGCAGCACGGCGAGCGTCTGTTGGCTGGCCCAGTCGTCGTCCTGTACCCATCGGCCATCGCGCCAATATACCGGTGCCGTCAGTTGGGCCTGATTAAAGGTGAAACTGGTGATATTAATGAAACGGCTGATTTGGCCAGTCGTGCCCACCTCATTGCGGACGCGATCCAAACAATAATAAATTGGCGCGATGTTCGTGGCCGATGCAGACGACACCGTTAGCTTCACGATGCGGGCTGGCTTCTGGGTTCGATTATTCAATGCGCCCAATTCTTCGTCGGCGGTTATCACCTTGGTTCGCACGCCATGCGCGGCCTTCGTTTCGCCACTCCGCAGCGGCATCTCCATCAATGCAACCATGCGCTTAACCGGCAAACGCACGTGTGCAGTGCACACCGGCGGTTCCTTGGCGATGCGGTCCGCTTCCGGCGGCGTAATACCCACCATGACTGCTCCCAAGCTTTCGCCTGCATCCCGTTTGATGGCTAGCGCAAGAGGACTTTTGACCTGCGTAGATGGACGCGGCTGATTCTGGCGCTCTTCCGCCAAACGTTTGGCCGTTTCCACATCTGAGCTCTTGGCCGGCATCGCCAAGGCATAGCGAACCGGCTGGTCGTCGCTGCGCGCTACGAAGGTGGTTGCGGCACGCCGCAGCACCGTGCCGTCTGGCCACGACAGCTCAACGTCAGCAGTCCCGCTATCGAACTGAAGTCCTTCCGGCAATTTCCCGCATCTGACCCAAAGTGTAAGCTGCTTCGCCATATATTGATTCGCCGAGTTCGCCTTCGCTGCTTCGATATTGGTCCCGACGATTTCCAATGTAATCGCATCGGAGCCTGCCACCGGCTCCAACTTTTCCGGCCAGAGCTCATTCTGGGTCCAGGGCGCGCAAGTCATAATGAGAACGATCAACCATACAGCCCCTCCCATCATGACGCAGGCGGCGGGCAGCCGGCGTTTCAAATACATCCAAACAACAACCGCGATACAGCCGCCAGTCGCCAGTAAACTTGCCAGTAAAAAACGGCCAGATAACACTGCTTCGTTAAGCCTGTCTCCTCGTTGATAAATCTGCAGTGATAATATCACGAAGCCCGTCAGAAGCATCAGAAGGGTGCCCAGCAAAAACCGGCTGCTCTTCCCGGTCAGCGACGCCACGGCCATGGCCACTAAAGAATATGCCGACAAGCTGAGCGTGTTTGTCAGCGCAAAGCGCCCGATCTGGGCGACATCGAACCCGCAATACCACACCCAGGGCAATCGCACCGCGAGCGACATGCCGCCGAAAACCAACAAGATCCCTAGAACTTTGGCGCCCAGTAGTCGCCCTCCAGAAATCGGTCGCGTCACCCAGAACATATCCGTGCCAACCAGCGGCTCCTCCAGCACCCACGCCGCCACCATGAGATAGGTCACGACTGTGCCAATCAACGTGCTGAATTGCATCGTTACTTTCAACCGCTCGACCCCTTCCGGATCGATCACCGAGGGCGACAGCAACAGCCAGTTGAGCGCCACCTCACCCACCAGCAGTAGCACCCAGAGCAGGAGCGCCCAACGCATGCGCAGCGCGTCTTTTTTGATAATATGCCACGTGAGGTTCATGCGGCCGCTCCTTTCTGCGCCCGGCGGGCGGACCGCGCCAACGCGATAAAAATCTCCCGTAACGTCATCGGATGCGCCGTCACCGCCGCCTCGGGGAAGCGTTCGCGGCAGGCCTGCTCCGTCGTCGCACGATCGTATTGCGAATCGATAAACCGCACCCGCGAACCCTCGCGCGCCAGCTCCAACCAGGCGGCCGGCGGCGCGTCCAGGCGGGCCTCGCTTCCGTCCAGCGCCACCTCGATGCGGCGGAAACGGCCGTGCAAGGTCTCGGTCGATTGCGCGAACTCCAGCCGGCCGGAATCGAGCACGCCGATCCAATCGCACAAACGCTCCACCTCCTCGATATCGTGCGACGAGACGAAGACCGTCCAGTCGCCCAGCTCCGAGATCTCGAGGATGCCGCGCACGAACTCGTCGCGCACGAGCGGGTCGAGTCCGCTGAACGGCTCGTCGAGCAACAGCAGCTTCGGCCGATAGGCGAGCGACGAGAGCAACGCCGCCTTCATCAGCATGCCGCGCGAGAGGTTTTGCAACTTGCGCTCCGCGGGCAGCTCGAATTGCGCCAACAGTTTCGCTTCCAGAGCCCGGTCCCAGGTGGGATAAAACGGCCGGCAATAATCCAGAAACTGGCGCACCGTCATCCAGAGCGGCAGCTGCTGATTCTCGGACACGTACCCGATCTTCGCCCGGTCGGCCGGACGCAGGCGGCGCGAGTCGACGCCGAAAATGCGCGCCTCGCCCGCCGTGGGCCGGAGCAGGTCGACGAGCACTTTGATCAGGGTGGTTTTTCCGGCGCCATTGGGCCCGAGCAGAGCGAAGACACTGCCCGCCGGCACCGCCAGGGACAGGTCGTGCACGGCCTCGGTGCGCCAATAACGCCGGGTCAGTCGATGAGTTTCTATGACATTCATGGTCGAAATTCCTAAAACCCCAGTTTCTTCCAGTGAGCGGCCAGTCCGGCCTGCACTTCGTCCAGCGTGAGCCCGAGTTTCTTCGCCTCGACGACCACGCGTTCGAGATCGCCGCCGAGCAACTCCGTGCGCGCCGCGCGATCCGTCCCGCTCCGCTCCGCCACCACGCTGCCCACGGCCGGCGTCGTCACCAGCACGCCCTCCGTCACCAACGCCGCGACGATCTTGTGCGCGGTGTTGGGGTTGATCTTCAACTCCTGGCTCAGACCGCGCACCGAGGGAAACACCTGCCCGGCGCGGAGCTGCCCGGTGACCACCGCCTTCTTAACCGCAAAAATCACCTGCTCCGCGATCGGCAGCCCGGGCTTCAATTCGATGGGGAACGGCAGCATGCTGTACTACTCGCACTAGTACGGATAGGACGGCAAGCGTTATTTTGAAAAATTCTTTCGCCGGTCAGTCCGACTCCGGCCGCCCGCGGCGGGACTTGATGCCGGCGCGGTGCTTCTTCGCCGCGATCATGCGGAGCTTCTGTCCGCGGCTTTTCTGGCGGTTGCGGCGCCGGTTCTGTTCCCGCGCCTGCTCAGCGGCATCCGCGGCGGCACGACGGCGCGCCTCCAGTCGCTCGGCGAGTTCGGCCCAGGCCAGTTCGCGGTTGGCCGATTGCGAACGCTCCCGCTGGCAGCGCACCTCGATGCCCGTCGGCTCGTGCCGCAGCCAAACTGTTGAAGAAACTTTGTTTATCTTCTGGCCGCCGGGGCCGGAGCCGCGCACAAAGCGCTCCGCAACATCGCCCGGCCGCACGCCCAACGCCGCCAACCGACGGGAAACGTCCTCGGGCAAAAGGGGAAAGGCGACGGGCATCGGCAAAAAAGTTGGCCCACAGGGAAACAAGCGCCGGCCGCACCAGTCAAACCCGCGCAAAAACTTTCACTCGCCCCGCGCGGGGTTTCACTTTCACTCTCGCCGTCTCTTTTCACCCTATGCTCACCGGACCCGCTTGGTCACAAAAACTTCGCGACGAAATCGGCAAAGCCGTAATCGGCCAGGATGCCATCGTAGAACGGCTGCTGGTCGCGCTGCTCGCCAACGGCCACGTGCTGCTCGAAGGCATGCCGGGCCTCGCCAAAACCTTGCTCGTGAAATCGCTCGGCACCGCGCTGGGCGTGCAATTCGAGCGCATCCAGTTCACGCCCGACCTGCTGCCGAGCGACGTCGTCGGCACCATGGTGTTCCAGCCGAAGACCGGCGAGTTCACACCGCACCGCGGGCCGATTTTCGCCAACCTGCTGCTGGCCGACGAAATCAACCGCGCGCCCGCCAAGGTGCAGAGCGCCCTGCTCGAAGGCATGCAGGAGCGCCAGGTGACGATCGGCGGGCAAACGCACCGGCTGCCGCATCCGTTCTTCGTGATGGCAACGCAAAATCCCATCGAGCAGGAGGGCACGTACCAGTTGCCCGAGGCGCAGACCGACCGCTTCCTGTTCAAGCTGCTCGTCGATTACCCGAGCGCCGACGAGGAGGCCACGATGATGCAGCGTTGGGGCATGGTGACCAAGCAGCCCGAGCTCGTCGCGGTGTCGAGCGGCGAGGAACTGCTGGCGTTGCGCGTCGAGGTGGATCGCGTGCACGTCTCGCCCGCGGTGCAGGGCTACATCCTTTCGCTCGTGCGCAACACCCGGGCGCTCGCTGAGGGCGACCCCAGCTCCAAGGCGAAACGCTATCTGAGTTTCGGCGCCTCGCCCCGCGCCTCGCTCGCGCTCTACGCCGCCGGCCGCGCGCTCGCGTGGCTCCGCGGATCTGATTACCTGAGCCCGGCGCTCGTGCAGGAGATCGCGCCGGAAGTGCTCCGCCACCGCGTCGGCCTCACGTACGAAGCCGAGGCCGAGGAAGTGACGACCGACCGCATCATCGCCGATGTGATCGCCAAGACGCCGGTGCCGCCGAAGTAAATTTGCCCCGGCTCCGACCGCGCCGCCACCGCCCTTCATGTCCACCGAAACCGCCAACCCGAAGCCCATGCTGCGCGAGCTGTCGCTCCTGCGCCGGCTGGAGTGGCGCGTGCGCCATGCGGTGGAAAACGTGCTCAGCGGCGAGTACCGCTCGGCCTTCCGCGGGCGCGGCATGGAGTTCGACCAGGTGGTGAAATACGAGTTCGGCGACGACGTGCGTGACATCGATTGGAACGTCACCGCGCGCCTCGGCGAACCGTACCGCAAGAAATTCGTCGAGGAGCGCGAGGTCACGTTTCTCGTGGTGTTCGAAGATTCGCCGAGCCTGCAATTCGGCTCCGGCGCGGTCTCGAAACGCGAGGCGCTGCTCGAACTCGCCGGACTCGTGATGCTGCTCGGCGCGGTGAATCGCGACCGCGTGGGCTACGTCCACCTCTCGCCCGAGGGCAGTGTGTTTCGCGAACCAGTGCGCGGGCGCGGTCAGATTCTGCATCTCGCCGCCACCCTGCTCGGCCGCCCGGCGCCGGCGCTCTCCGCCGAAACGCCGACCGCGGTCCCCGTGCCGTGGAAACTGCTGGCCCGCGCGGTGCCGAAACACTCGATCCTGCTCTGGCTCTCCGATTTTCCGCCCGGCCCCGCCCCCGAGGGCTGGATCGTGTTGCAACGCCGTTACCAGACCATGGGGTTCCGCGTCGACGATCCGTGGGACCGCGAGCTGCCGCGCGGCGAACTCTTCGCGGCGTTCGACCCCACCACCCGCCGGCTCGTGACGCTCGACGGCTCGGCCGCCGAACGCGCCGCGCACGCCGCGTGGCGCAACCTGCGCGAGACCGCGTGGCAGGCGTTGTTTCCCGATCCGCTGAGCCGGCTGGTCGTCAGCACCGAGGAGAACCGGCTCGATGCGTTGGTGAAGTTTTTCCACGCGCGGATGCGCGCGTCGTCGCGCCATGGGTGACCTCGTCCTCCACGATCCGCTCTGGCTGCTCGCGCTGCTGGTGTTGCCGCTGATCGGCTGGCTGCGCCAACGCCGCCGCGTGCGTGTGCTGGTGGTGCCGTTTGCCGCCGCGTGGCACCGGCCGTCGCTGGCAGGTTTCTCGCGCTGGCCGCTCGGGCTGGCGGTAACCGGGCTCGTGTTGCTCATCGGCGCGCTGGCCCGCCCGCAACGCGTGGAGGACAAACGCGAAGTCCGCTCCGAGGGTTACGACCTCATTCTGGCCATCGATCTTTCCGGCAGCATGCTCAGCGTCGACGCGCCGCGACCCGACGCCGCGCCCAACCGCCTGCAAGTGATCAAGCCCGTGATCGAGGCGTTCATCAGCAAGCGGCCCAACGACCGCATCGGCGTCGTCCTCTTCGGCGAACAGGCCTTCACGCTCGCGCCGCTCACGCTCGATCACCCGTGGCTCGCCCGCCAGATCGGTCGGCTGAGCATCGGTCTGGTCGGCCCCAACCGCACCGCCATCGGCGACGGGCTCGGCGTGGCGTTGACGCGCCTCGAACAGAGCCGCCACACCGAGGGCAACAAGCGCAAGGGCGCATTCGTGATTCTGTTGACCGACGGCAGCAACAACGCCGGCGCGCTCGATCCCTTGCAGGCCGCCGCGCTCGCCAAGTCGCGCAACATTCCGGTGTACACGATCGGCGCCGGCCAGGCGGGCTACTCCTGGGCGCCGCAATTCGACGACCGCAATCGCGTGGTCCGTTATCATCAACGCCCCTCGGACCTCGACGAAGGCGTGCTGCGCAACATTTCCAGCCAAACCAACGGCCAGTTCTTCCGCGCGCACGACACGACGACCGTCACCGCGGCGTTCGCCGCCATCGACCAGGCGAAGAAAATCGAGTTTCAGGCCAAGAGCCATCTCGTGACCACGGAGCTGTTCATGTGGCTCGCCGCCCCCGGCGCGGTGCTCACGCTCCTCGGCGCGCTCGCCGCGCTCCTGCGCCGCGAATCCCGCCGGGCGCCGGCCGCACCCTCCATCGCCGCCGCCGCGGCGGCATTTCAACCCACGCGCCCTGCCACCCGATGAACTTCGCCTGGCCGCATCTTCTCTGGCTCGTCGCGCTGCCGGTCGCCCTGCTCGCCTGGGAAAGCGTGCGTCGCCGTCGTCAAGGCGACACCGACGGCGCCACCAAAATTCTCCGCGGCGAAGCCGGCGCGCATTATCTCAGCCTCGCCGCCGACCCCGCCCGCCGCGACCGCCATCGTGGTCCGCGCATCTGGTTGTACATCGGCCTCACCCTCGTGGCGATCGCGCTGGCCCGGCCACAATGGGGTCGCGACGAAGAGCAGGTGTTCGACCAGTCGCGGGAAATCATCCTCGCACTCGACCTCTCGCGCTCGATGCAGGCGCCCGACGTCAAGCCCGCCCGGCTCGACCGCGCGAAACTGCTCGTGCAGGCGTTGCTCGAGCGTCTGAAAGGCGAACGCGTGGGGCTGGTGGTGTTTTCCGGCACGGCGTTTTTGCAAAGCCCGCTCAGCGCCGACTACGAGATTCTGCGCGAATTTCTGCCCGTGCTCGGCACCAACTTTCTCCCCGAAGGCGGCACCAACTACGCGGCGCTGCTGCGGACTTCCCTCGAAGCGTTCGCCGCGACTGGCAGCGCCGACCGTTTCCTCATCGTTCTCAGCGACGGCGAGGCGACCGAAGACGACTGGAAGCCGCTGGCCGACGAATTGAAAACCAAAGGAGTGCGCGTGCTTGCGCTCGGCGTCGGCACCGAGGCCGGCGCGATGATCCCCGACGGCGCGGGCGGCTTCGTGAAAGACGAACGCGGCGCGGTGGTGCTCTCCAAACTAGAAAGCGCGACCTTGCGCCAGCTCGCCGACATCACCGGCGGCGCTTACCGCGACGCCAGCACCTGGGTCGACCTCGCGGCGCTCTTGCAACAAACCGTCGAGCAAGGCCGGCAAGGCCAGTTCACCGAGAAGCGCCTGCCGCGCTACATCGACCGCTTTCAATGGGTGCTCGCGCCCGCCGTGCTCTGCCTGTTGCTCAGCTTCTGGCGCGAGTTCCCGGTGCGCCCCCGGCCGCGCGATTTGACCTTGGCCGCCAAACAATCGGCCAACGCCGCCGCCATGCTTTTCCTGCTCGCCGCCGGTTTCTGGACGCTGGCAGATGTCCGCGCCGCCGAGAGCAGCGCCGATACCTTTGCTGCTCCGTTGTGCACCACAGTGCAGCGTTTGTCTTCCCAGGAAAACACCACCGCCGCCAACTGGGCCGAGCTGGCCCGCGAAACCATCACCTGGGGCCAGCGCACCAAGTCGGCCCAGCAACCCGTGTTGGAGGGACCGATCAAGGATGGCCTCACCGCAGTGTCGGCGGGCGAAGCGCTCGATCCCAAGATCGCCGACTGGGGCCAGCTGCGTCGCGACCTCGAAGCGTTGCTCCAAAAGCCGGAGCAGCAACAAAAGCAGGACCAGCAGCAGAACAATCAGCAAAAACAGGATCAGAAGCAGGACCAGAATCAGGACAAGCAACAGCAGAAGCAGGATCAGCAGAACTCCGACCAGAACCAGCAGCAGCAAAAACAGCAGCAGTCGGAAAAGTCGGAGCCGAAGGATCAGAAGCAGAACCAATCTTCGTCGCAGCAACAGCAGCAGCAACAGGACCAAAAGCAGCAGTCGCAGGAGCGCCAATCCGCGTTTGGTGACATGGCGGACGACAAGAAGCAGCAACCCCCGCCGCCGCCGCAATCGAACGAAACGCAGAAAGTCGGTGGCGCCGAAAAGAAGCCGGCGACCGAGAAGACCGACCCCGCGCTCGCGCTCCCATTGCAGAAGCTGGAACAATTGAAAAATCAGGATTCTCCCGCCCGCCTCTTCCAGTTGATGGAGGGCGAGAAAAAACCGAACTCGGCCAAGAAGGGCAAAGACTGGTGAACCGCCGCATGATCACGCGCCTCCTGCCATCCCTCGTCATCCTGCTCGCGCTCGCGACCACGCTCGCCGCACAAACTGTGCGCTGGGAGCCTTCGGGCGGCACGCTCGCCGTCGGTCAGGTGAGCGAGATCGCGCTCGTCTTCGAGAATTGCGAGCCGAAGGACACTCCCGCGCCGCCCAAGGCCCCCGGCCTCACCATGGAAATGCGCGGCCGCTCCGAGAATGTCTCGATGGTGAATTTCAACGTCACAAAAAGCGTCGGCTACACGTTCGCCGTCCGCCTCGACCGCCGGCAATCGGTGGAGATTCCTGCGTTCGAGATCGAGACCAACAAGGGCCGCCTCCGCGTCGAACCGGCGCGCTTCGAGGCTGGCAACGCCACCGTGGGCCGCACCGAAATCGCCGTCGACGCCATCGCCAACGGCCGCATCGGCCTGCCCGGCAAATCGGTCTGGGCCGGCGAAGTGTTTCCCCTCACGTACACGTTGTCGGCCGTGCGCCGCTACCTCTACCAGCTCGGCTCCGGTCCGGAGTGGTCGCCCGCGCCGCTGGCCATAGAGGAGTGGGCGAAGCCCGAACAGGTCGAGACCGCCATCCGCGGCGAGCAGGGCATCTCGGTGATTTACCGCACGCGCGCCTACGTGGCCGCGCCCGGCACCTACAAACTCGAACCCGTCAACCAGCTCGTCAACCTGCTCGCGGGCAATTCCGGCTTCGGCTTTTTCCAGAACCCCGTGCTCCAACAGCAGAGCATCGCCAGCGACCAGCCCGAACTCATCGTCAAGCCGCTGCCGCAACCCGCCCCCGCCGGCTTCAACGGCGCGGTCGGCCAGTTCAAACTCGTTTCGAAGGTCGTGCCCGAGCGCGCCAAGGTCGGCGAACCCATCACCTGGACGCTCGCGCTCAGCGGCACCGGCAACTGGCCCGACATCCCGGGCCTGCCCGCGCGCGAGGTGTCGAAGGATTTTCAGGTCGTGCAACCGCAGGCCAAACGCACGCCGGCCGAGGGGAAAATTTACGACGCCACGATCACCGAGGACGTCGTGCTCGTGCCCACGCGCGCCGGCACGTACGCGCTCGGGCCGATCAACTTCGCCTATTTCGATCCCAAGAGCGGCAGCTACAAAACACTCACCACTGAAAAGGTGACAGTGACCATCGCCGCGGGCATGGCCGAGAAATCCGAGCCGACGAAATCCGCCGCGACACCCGAAACCAAAGCCGAGTCGACCGCGGCAACACCGTCCCGGCCATTGCCCACGCCGCCCAACCCGCCCGGCCTCCTCCCCACCGAGCCCGCCGGCGGCAGCACCGCCGCGCCCGCGCCGTGGGCGCCGCACCATCTTTTGTACGCGTTGCTCGCGCCACTCGGAGCGCTGTTGCTTTTCTGGGGCCGCCTCGCCTGGCAGCGCGCCCGCGCCGGCGATCCGTGGAAGACACGCCGTGCCGCACGCCAACGCCTCCGCGCCACCCTCGCCCGCCTCGGCGTGACCCAATCCGCTTTGCCGTTGCGCCCCGAACTCGCGACGGAACTCCGCGCCGATTTGCTCGCGTGGCAACAAGACGTCGCCGCGCTCTGGCAGATCGACCATGCCGCGCCCGCCGCCACCGCGCTCGCCGCGGCGATCCAGGCGGCGCAGCCCGCGAATCGCAGCGCGGCCGACGAATGGGCCAAGCTCTGGCAGGAAGCCGACCGCACGCTTTACCGCGCCGGCGAAGCTCTGCCGGCAGACTGGTGCAACCGCGCCGCGCAGGCGCTCGCGAGCAAATCCGTGCGCTCGTTCTCGCCCTTCACGCTGCTCCTGCCGCGTCATCTGTTGCCCTGGTGGTTCGCCGCCGCGCTCGTGGCGCTCGTCGTACTGACGCCCGCCGCGCTGTCTGCTGCCGCTCCCGCCAAAACCCCGGCCGATCTCTACAACGCCGGTGATTTCGCCGCAGCCGCGCAGGTGTGGCGCGATGCCATTGCGCAACAGCCGACCGACTGGCGCGCGCGGCACAATCTCGGGCTGGCGCTCCTGCAACAAGACGCCGCGGGCGAAGCCGCCGCGCAACTCGCCGCCGCGTTTGTGCAACACCCGCGCGACCCGGTGCTCGCGCGCCAACTCGCGTTGGGTTGCGACAAGGCCGGCTACACGCCGACCGTGCTCGGCGGATTTTTGCGGCCCGGCGTGGTGCAACAGCTCGCCATGCTGGCATCGCCGGCAGAGTGGCAGCGCCTGTTTGTCGCCGCGGCGGCGCTGGCCGCGCTCGCGTTTGGTTGCTGGCTGGCCCTCGGCTATGGCCGGCGCTCGCGGTGGCTTAAACCCACCGGTTGGGCGCTGCTGACACTCGCGTTGCTCCTGGCCATGACCGCGACCATCGGGTTGCGCACCTACGGTCTGGCGGCCGACAACCACGCCGCGCTGGTCTGGCAGCAATGCGTTTTGCGCTCGATCCCGACGGAAGTGGAGACGTCGCAAAAGACCACCGCACTACCGGCGGGCTCGCTCGGCGTGGTGGACAAAACTTTCCTCGGCTGGGTACGGCTCTCCTTCGGCAGCGGTCACACGGGCTGGGTCCGCAAGGAAGATATCGTCATGCTCTGGCGGTAAGGAGCCGTTGAGCCCGCCGCTTAAGGCTCCAGTTTGGCAGTGACCAGCGTCACCGAGAAAATTTCCGCTCCGGCGAAGTTTTTTCTGTTCAAATGGTGCGTCATCCTGATGATGCCGCCTCCTTCCAGCTACGACTAGAACCCCCATGTTCTGCCGATTTCCTCCTGACCACCAACATCTGACACCCGATGAGCGCACGGAGTATGCCCAGCTCTTGAGTCGTAAAAACGATCTCCAGCAGACGCTCGGCACCTTGACCACAGACTTGGAGGAAGTCCGTCGAATCGCACACCGTCTGTTCGAACTCGACATGCTTTCCATCAAGCGCGCCAAAGCCGACGTGCGCACCACCCACCCCGACTCCGCCAGCTCGTCGCTCGCGTTTGCCGTACCGACTACGACCGAATAAGCCGCCCGCGCATCGCCAGCTCAGCTGCCGGCGACTGTCTTGCGCACCATGCGCACCATGGATTCCTCGGGATTGAGCGTCGCCACGCGCGCCAGCTCCACCCATGCCAGATCGTGCGACTCGTCGCTCACCACGAGCGGCTCCGTCGGATCGGCCTCGACCACAAAACGCAGATCCAGATGCCAGTGACCCGGCACGCCCTTGCGCTCGGGAATCCAGTGGCGGTCGACGTCGAACGGCTCTGCGGTCACCAGGCGCAACCGATTGAGCCCGCTCTCCTCCTGCGCCTCGCGCAGCGCCACCGCCGCCAGCTCGGTCTGCCCGTCGGCGTGGCCGCCGAGTTGCAGCCATTTGTCGAGTTTGCGGTGATGCGTAAGCAGGGTGCGCGTGCGGGCCGGATCGACGATCCACGCCGAGCCGGTCAGATGCCCCGTCAGACACGAACGCAAAAAGCAGTCCGCGTGCGCTTCCACAAAGCGGATGATCTCCGCCGTCATCTCCGCTTCGTGCGGGTCGAGCGGAAGCGCCGCATGGGCACGCAGCAGGGCGAGAACGGGAGCGCGGTGCATCGGTTCAGGTGGTCACAAACCATTTCGACTCGGCGGTCGTCGGCCGGAAGGCCGCCAGCTGCGCGAAAATTTCCTCCACCGTTGTCGCCACGGTGAACAGTTCCAGATTGCTCGGCTTGTTGAAACGCTCGCGCACCATTTTCTCGAAGAAGCGCAACAGGTCGTCGTAGAAACCGTCCTGGTTGAAAAACACGCACGGTTTGCGCAGCACATCGAGCTGCCGGAGCGTGACGATTTCCATCATCTCCTCCAGCGTGCCCCACCCGCCCGGCAGGGCGAGAAACGCGTCGGCGCGCGTTTCCATGAGCAGCTTTCGCTCGCGCATGGTGACGACTGTGTGCATCTCGTCGGCGCCCTCGTAGGCAAGCTCCTTGGCCTTCATGAAATCGGGAATCACGCCCACCACGCGCGCGCCGCCAGACTTCGCCGCGCGCGCCACCGTGCCCATCAAACCGGTCTTCCCGCCGCCGTAAACCAGCCCCCAGCCCTGCGCTGCCAGCGCGCGCCCCACCGCCTCGGCGGCGGTGAAATATTTCTGGTCCAGCCGGTCGCTGGAGGAGCAGTAGACGCAAAGGAGCTTCGTCATGGAAAAGGGAAAAGCAGGAACGAACGCCGAATCCCATCAATTTCGAGCTGAGCTTTGGGAAAAAACGTGTCCAGTGGAGCGCATCCGTGGCATCACCTCCCTCCAGCTATCGCGGTCGCCTCGCCCCGTCTCCGACCGGGCATCTGCACCTCGGCCATGCGCGGACGTTTTGGATTGCCGCGCAACGCGCCGCCGCCGCGGGCGGGACGCTGCTCTTGCGCAACGATGACCTGGACCGCGCGCGCTGCCGGCCGGAATTCGTCGCCGCCATGCTGGAAGATTTGCGCTGGCTCGGGCTGCGTTGGAGCGAAGGGCCGGATTGCGGCGGACCACATGCGCCTTACCATCAGAGTGAACGCACCGCGCTGTACCGCGCCGCGCTGGCCCGGCTGCACGCGGCGGGACTGATTTTCCCCTGCACGCGTTCGCGTCGCGATGTGCTGGAGGCGGCCGGCGCGCCGCACGAAGACGGCGGCGGTGGCGACGACGAACCGGTTTACCCAAGAGATTTCCGCCCCCCGGCGGAGACGCCGTTGCCACCGCTCGGCGGGAAAATCTCCGTCAACTGGCGGCTGCGCGTGCCCGACGGCGAGACGATCGCGTTTCGCGACGGGCATTACGGCGAACAACAAGCCGTGGCCGGGCGCGATTTCGGCGACTTCGTCGTCTGGCGCAAAGACGACACGCCGAGTTACCAGCTGGCCTGCGTCGTGGACGACGCCGCGATGGGTGTCACCGAAGTAGTGCGCGGCGCCGACCTCATCAAGTCGACCTTCCGGCAACTCCTGCTCTACCGCGCCCTCGGCGCGCCGGTGCCGGCGTTTTATCATTGTCCGCTCGTCACCGACGCCGGCGGCGTGCGCCTGGCCAAGCGTCACGATGCGCTCAGCTTGCGCACCCTGCGCGCCCAGGGGAAAACACCCGCCGAGCTGTTGGCGCAGTTTGCCGAGACCGCCGCGCCGTAGCGCTCACCGACGAGGCAATGCCGGGTTGTGCCAATCGCGCGGCAGGATCGACTCGGGGCCGATGATGTACACGCGGTAGTAGAGCCAGAACACCACAACGCCGAGCGCGGCGAGAAACAGGATCTCGCCCAGCCGCCCGCCCTCGGTGCGGCTGCCGCGTTGGAGCCAGCCGATGAGCATGCCGATCGCCGGCGCCACCAGAAACCCCACCACCGAAGCGCCAAACAACACCATGCCCATGATCGCCGCCGTGCGCAGCAGCGGATCGCCAATCATGCGCGCCTTGTAGCTCACCAGCTCGATGCAGAGGTTGAGCAGGAGCAGGCAGCACGGCAGGACATAGAAGGAGCGGACGGCTTGGTCGGTTTTCATCTTCGCGTTTGCGGCGGGACTGTTTCGGAACACAATTGCGGCAGCTTCCCGTGAAGCGCGCAACTCCGCCCCGCGTCGTTCAACCCTCAACCCAGCCCCGTCATGCCATACCTCAAAATCCAGACCAATCTGCCGCTGACGAAGAAAGCCGAGCGCACCGTTTTGAAACACGCCTCCGCCCTCGTCGCCGAGGAGCTCGACAAGCCCGAAGAGTACGTGATGGTCGCCATCCAGGCCGACACGCCCATGCTCTTCGGCGGCAGCGACGAACCGGTGGCCTTCCTGGAGCTAAAAAGCATCGGTCTGCCCGCGCGGCGCACCAAGCAGCTCTGCCAGTCGTTGTGCGCCCTGATCGAAACCCACCTCGGCATCAAAAAAGAGCGCGTCTACGTGAAGTTTATCGACGTCGCCCGCACGATGTGGGGTTGGAAGGGCGACACGTTCTGAGATTTTCGATTGCCGATTATCGGTTTTCGATTGCCGTTCCCCCTCGGCGGAACATCTGTGCCCGCCTGATCGAAACCGAGATTCTTTAGTCGAAACTCCGATGCCCATCTACGTCTACGAAACCATTCCGCAAAAGCCCCGGCAGAAAGCGCGCCGCTTCGAGCTCAAACAGTCGATCAAGGACGCCGCGTTGAAGAAGCACCCCGAGACCGGCGAGCCGGTACGCCGGGTGATCACCGGCGGCGCGGGCGTGATCACATCGAAAGCGCGGAGTTCGTCGAAGAAGTGCTGCGGCCGGCACGGCAGCAAATGCTGCGGCGGTGGCGGCTGTTGCAGCTGCTGAACGCGCTTTCGCGCGCTTACAATTCGTCGTACTTGTCGGCGCGACCGCGGGCTTTTTCCACCGGATATTTTTTTGCGTTGGCCGCCATTTTCGCGGTGATGGCGGAGGCGAGGTCGATGCCGGTCATGTTGGCGAATTCGAGCGCGTAGATCACGACGTCGGCCAGCTCTTCCTCGATTTTGGCCCGCTTGGCCGGATCGGCCGCGACGGATCGCGACTGCTCGGGCGTCGTCCACAGAAAATGCTCCATCAACTCCGCCGCCTCGGCAGAGAGCGCCATGCTGAGATTTTTCGGCGCATGGAACTGCTCCCAGTCGCGCTCGCGGGCAAAGGCCAGAATGCGGGACTTGAGCTCGGCTATCGTGGTGGCGGTGTCGGTGGCAGGCATGGGCGGATGCTCGCCAAAAGCGCCCGCGGTGCAAGCCGGCGGCGCGCACGGGAACTTTTTCCCGCCTCGCAGGACTCAACTTTCGCTCGAAAAAATCGCAAACGCACTTGGCACGCCTCCTGCATTGTGCATGGTGCGTTAGTTCAAAAACCATGACACGGACAATTAAATCTCTCTGCGGCATCGCCGGCACTTCGATTACGAAGGCCACGGCGACGTCTTGCCGCGTTGAGATGCGTCCGGTCGTTGGTCGCTGGCAGCACCAGCAACACGCCGACACCGGCTCTCCGGGCTAAACCTCCGCTTAGCGGAAAACACACACAGCCCAAATTCGAGAGTCCGGTGGCCCACCAAGCCTCCCGGAAAAAATTTATTTTTTCTCCCATGACCACACGCAACCTCCCACTCCCAATCGCCCACCGCTCCCGCCCGCGCGCGACCACCCGCGTCGCCGTGCGCCGTCCGCTGTTCGATTGCCAGGAGCACGCCGACCGCCTGACGCTCGTCGTGTACGTGCCCGGCGTGAACGCCGCCGGCGTGGAGATCACGACCCGCGGCCCGGATCTCCGGGTGCTGGCGCGCAAGACCCGCTTTGTCCGCGTCAACTGGCGCGCCCTGCACCTGGAAAAGGCGCAGAACGATTACGAGCTGACACTGCGGCTCGGATACGGCCTCGACTACGCCAATCTCACTGCCGAGCTCGCCGACGGCGTGTTGACCATCACGTTGCGCAAGCGCTCGACGCTGCCAGCCGGCGTCCGTCGCGCAGCCTAAAAAATCGGCGTCTTATAACGAACCCGTCGGAACCTTCGGGCGCCGACGGGTTCGATAGTTTGTACACTACGAGCTTCTACGTACTCAACTTCTCCCCCCGGCGTACCGATGAAGAAGGTAACGAAAAAAATCCCCATGCAGCTCCCCTTCCATTTCTTCCGACTCGAACCGGCCCCCGCGCAACGCGACAGTGAGGCCATCCGACTGGTGCGGGTCATGGATACCCAATGGGAACGTCCCGTTTTCCGGGCGCCCAGTCTGCCGACGCCCCGTCAGGTTTACAGCGAACTACCGTTCTCGGTGAATTTCCGCGCCAAGGACGTCAACCGCTAGGAAATACGGGCCCACGGTTGCCCACCTAAAAGCTTCGGCCGGCGTTTGCCTGCCGAAGCTTTTTGTTTTCCGCCGGCTATTCCGGCACCAACCAACGTTGGGAAACGCCACCGCCGGCATCTTGGGCGAGCGCCCGCGCCAGCACCGGCAGCCACGCCTGCGTGGCCCCATCGAATTGCCAGGGCGGATTCAGCACCACCAGCCCGCAGCCCTTCAATTTCAGGGAGGAATTCTCGCCAGCTATGCTCAGCTCCACCACCAGCGTCGGCGGCAGGGAGAGGATGCGCAGTTCGTCGAAAAACGCATCGACCCGCGCGCGTTCGGTCAGCGGATACCAGATCGCGTACACGCCGCTGGAAAACCGGCGCAGAGCTTCGCGCAGTCCTCCCGCAATTTGGGCAAATTCGTCCTGCGCTTCAAACGCCGGATCGATCAGCACCAGCGCGCGTTTCTCGGGCGGGGGCAACATGCTGCGGAGCGCCGCGTAGCCATCCATCTCGTGAATGCCCGTCCGCGCGGCGCCGCCCAGCTCCGTCCGCAACGCGGCGCACTCCTCCGGGTGCTTCTCGCAGAGTGCCAGCCGGTCCTGCGGCCGCGCCAGCGCCCGCACCAGGTTGGGCGAGCCGGGATAAAACTGCGGGGCAATCGATGTCACCGACTCCGTGCCGGCAGGTCCCAAGGTGCGATCGAAAGCCCGCACCATGTCCACGTACTCGGTTAAGGCCGGTGGCAAATCGGGCAGCGACCACAGGCGGCCTATGCCCTCCGGCCATTCGGGCCGGCGCGTCAGGGTGTCGCCAAACGCCGCCGCCGCGAGATCGTAGGCCCCGCGGCCGGCGTGTGTGTCGAGATAGAGGAAGCCCTTGTCCTTGCGTTGCAGCCCGCGCACGAGCTGCACAAGCAAGGCGTGCTTCAAGACATCGGCGAAGTTGCCGGCGTGAAAATGATGGCGGTAATTCATGCCGGCTGGGAACTGCCGCCGTCGGCGGGCCGTTTATTGCACCGGCACCTTGACCACGATCTTGCGCACGAGCGACGGGGCGGCGATGGCCACGCCCGGCATGTGCAGATCGGCCGGGAAATACACCGCGGCTTCACCTGCGCCAAAACGCAGCACCGAGGCGACGTCGGCATCGGCGTAGAAAATCATATCCTTGGCGGGCGTCTGGTTCTCCGTCACGCGCAGGCGGGCCACGTCGGCCACCGCCATCAGCTCCTCGCCTTCCATCACCACCTGAATGTCGATGTACTTCAGGTGCGATTCCATGCGGGCCTGGGCGCGCGGCTTGGTCATATAGGCCTGCTCCAGCGCGTAAACGCCGCCGGCCAGATCGATGCGCTTGGACTCGCCCACGCCGACCGCCTTGAGACGAGCGAGCGCCGCCGAGTCCGGGCGGGTAAACTCGTCGAGATAAGCGAACGCGGCATCGAACGCCGCATTACGTGCTGTTTGGGAGCGGACCGAGGAGAGAGAGCCAAAAATAGCCATACGCGCGACTCCAACGATTGCCCCGGCGCTCGGCAAACGAAAATCCGCGCCGGCCCGCGGGAAAATTGCGAACCAACTGGTTACTTTTTCGGAGCGGCCGCCGGCGCCGACAAACTGAACGTGAACGGCGAGATGATCGGGTTGGCCTCGACCTCTTCCAGCACCGTCTCATGCGCCGGCCGGCCGCTGGCCAGCACGGTGATGCGATGCGGCAGAATCACTCCGCCCACCGGCCGGAAATCGGCGTAACGCATCTCCATCGGCACTTCGCGCCCCTTGGCCTGCCGGCGCTGCCACAGGCGGCGGACAATGAAATACGTCTCGCAATCGACCAACAGCTCCGCCGGACCGGTGAGCCGGTGCGTCACCAACACGCGAAACATCCGCCGGCCATCGACCTCGGTCTCGCCCGCATAATCGAGCGTGTATCCGCGTTCCGGCGGCGCGACGAGCGGATCGTCGAACTCCGCATCGGCGATGAACTCCCGGGCGGCGCTGTCATCCATCAATTGCGGCACGGGCGGGTTGGCCTTCGAGCTGATCTGCCAGGGTTGATGCTCGCCGTCGTAGCCCTGCGTGGCGGTGCTGCCCTCGGCCTGCACCACGGTGCGCACCCGGTTGGGGCGTTGGGCAACAATGCCAATGCGCAGCGTGCGGGAGCCAATCCGAATGACGCCGGTCGCACGGAGCGCCGAGAGCTCGGCGATACGCGTCGATCCGCCGATCACGTCGCGATGAATGCGCGCGATGGTGGACGCCTGATCGGCCCAAGCGGCGGAGACAAAGAGTAAACAGAGCGCTGCGATCCGGAGGTGCACAGCGACATCTGTTCGCAGAAGCAGCCGACGAGGCAAGCCCGCTCCGCACCCGCCGGATGGCGAAGGCGCGAGCGACGGCATGAATTTGCGCTGGCGTTGACCGCCCCGGCGCGTCACAGAGCTAAACTACTATGGCGATGGAATTCGGCTGGTGGGCCAAAGACCCCGAAACGGGCAAATTTCAGATCTGCGTGGAGATTCACGGCGGCAACATCGTGTGGCGCCGCAAACAGGGGCACCATACCTCGTGGGAGCCGTTTTCTCCTGGTGATGAGGAATGGCAGCGCCTGCTCGCCGAAGCCGAGCGCCGCGTGCCGCGCCGCCTGCTTTCGCCCAAGCAATTCGCCGAGATTCAACGCTCCTGCGAGATGCGGGATGGGCGCAGTTCGCGCACCCAGGAACGGCAGCGCCGGGAAGCGCCGCCCAAGATTGTCTCGCCGTAAGGCCAAATAAAAACGGCGCGACTCGCATGAGCCGCGCCGTTTGCACAGAAGTAATTTTGTCTATCGCCTCAGATCAGAACGGAATCGTCAGCGTCAGACGCGCCGCCCGCGGCCATTGGTATTTGAAGCCGTAGGGAATCATGGCGGTGCTGCCGTTGGGCAGAGTCTGCGGGAACAAGCCGTTGAACAGGGGCTTGTCGTAATTCAGCAGGTTATCGATATTGAGCTGCACATCCATCTTCGTCCGCCCGATTTTGAAGGGATAGCCGAGATTGGCATTCATCGTGTAGTACGACTTCGCGTAAATATAGGCGAAGGCATCATTGGTGGGATTGCCGATGAGCGACGGGCCGAAGAACTGCGCACCCAAGCCGAGTCGCAGGCCCTTGAGCGCGGCCTTGGAGAAGGTATAGACGCCCAGAGCATTGTAGCGATACTTGTAGGTGAGGTTTTGCGCCCGGCCATCTTGGAACCCGGTTAATGCCTGTTTGATCTGGTTCACAGCGGTCGTGTCGGCCGCCTTGGTGGGATTTTGCGCCGCAGGCAAATCAGCCCAAGCCTGCCACTGTGCCATGTGCGTGCTCGTGTACTTGGCGTAATCGGCACCGACGTCGGCCTGCTTCGTGCGGGGCAGAGCGCCGTTCAAGACGAGGCGGAAGGAATTGCCAATGTTCGCCGTGACCGAAGCCTCCCAGCCGCTGCCGATAAAGGAGCGCGAGCTGGTGACACCATTGGCCGCCGCCGTGCTAATCGGATCGGGGCTGAAGGTTTTGATGAAGTTGCCCGGCATACCGTGGTTGTTCCACAGCGTATTGATGCTGCCCACGCCGATGGTGAAGGCGCTGTTTTCCTGCTTGGCCATGTAATGCCCCACGGAGCCGACGATCTTGATGCCCTTGCCATCGCCGAACTGGAACCGGAGTCCGTATGACTCGTCGGTGGCGGGCACGATATTGGCTTTGGTGAAGGTGCCATCGAACCGGGGGTTCGAGATGGTCTGAATGGTGAAGCCTTCCGCATGATTGGCGTACACGCCGGCCATTTTGATGGGGAAATAAACCAGACCCACCGTGGTGGTGTTGTTAAAGGCGAGGCGGGAATCGCGGGTGTAGGTGGTGAACGCGCCAGTCACCGGATTCCGCGTGCCCGAGTCGCCGTTGGCAGTATCCAGCCCGGATTTGTCCCGGCGGAAACCGCCGATCACGGTCAGCGTGTCGTCCAGATAGCTGCCCGACATCGCGACCATGAACGCCTGGATCTTTTGCTTGGTTTTACCCTGGGAGGTGGGCACATCAACCGTGTTATACATTTTCCGGAAATCAGGCATGCTGTCCGAGAGATTATCCCAGTAACGATAAACGTTGATGAGACTGGAGCCATCGGTGATCGGACGGGTCGAGGTGGGGTCGATAATATGCAGATCGGTATAGACGGTGTCCGAACTCTGCTCCTGATGCTGCAAGAAGGCGCTGAAGGTCGTGGTGCCGTAGAATTTTACCGGATAGGCCGCCACGAAGCGGACAGACTTCGAGTCGCGCTCGGCATCGATGGTGCGGCCCACGTAGGAATTGCTCAGCGGCTTGCCGAAGTTCGGGTTGGTCTGGCCGTTGGGCAGCACGGACATCGGATCGACGTAAACCGTGGTAAAGGTGTACATTCCCTTGTCGGCATAATATTTGGAGTATTGCCCGGCGAGTTGCAGCGAGAGTTTGTTTTTGAAGACATGATCGATCGAGAGCTGCACGTCCCGGGTGCGGTCCACCACATCGGTTTGCTTCGGATTCGCATTAAAACCGCGGTCGGGAGCCTTCACCAAACTGCCACCGATGCCGGGGAACACGGCATCCCCGTATTCCACTTCCGTAGGAATCGGCAGTCCGTAACCTGAGGTGCGCGGATAACCGGTCAGATCCAACATCCCCAAGCCATCGACCCAGGTCCAACGATGATCACCGGTCCAGTTGACCAGCCCCGCCGCCGTGGCTTGTGCCGTGGTCAGCTTGCCGGTAACGGGCTTGCGGTCCCATTTGGCGTATTGCTCGCCGTAGGTCATGATCAAACCGGGGCGGGAGGTGCGCGACATGTCGAAATCGACGGTCACCGTCGTGCGTTCATACGGGCGGTACACCACATTGAGGGCGCCGCCGTCGGTCTTGAAGCGCGACCGCGCGATGTGATAACGCTGATCCATGCCGCTGAGATTGACCCGCATGTCGACCTTGTCGGTCAGCTTGCGGTTGATATCCAGCGACGCGCCTTTGGACCACAGGGAGTCAGTCCGGAAACGCAGGGTGGTGAAATTGCGGCTGCGGGCGCGCTTGGTCATATAATTGACCTGACCGCCGGGGCCGCCTTCACCGTAGAGAATCGCATTCGGACCGCGCGAGGCCTCGACACGGTCGACGTTGTATTCCTTCGGCGTCGAGCCGCTCGTAAAGTAATTGCGGGTGCTGGCCTGTCCGGTCAGACCGCGCAGCGTGACGTTCGTGGCCGAGTCGTTCTGCGCCAAGCTGCCGGGATTCATGCTGTTGCCCTCGATGGCGCCCAGTTCCAGCGGACGCGAGTTGGTCAGCCAGCTTGATGCTTCATCGATGTTGAATACGCCCAGATCGTTGATCAGATCGCGCGTCAGCACATCGAAGTTGCCGGGAGTCTTGAGCAGGTTGGTGCTCAAACGGCTGGCCGAAATGGTATCAGCCGCGATATAGCCGCTGTCCTTCTCCACCATGACAGTGAACATCGACAGCGTGATCACATTATCTTCTTCCGGCTTGGGCGGTGCAGCCGGGGTTACTTTCTGCGCAACGCTGAACAGAGGCAGCGCGGCGAACAAACTTAGGGCGAGTGAGCGTTTCATGATAGTGCGGGTTCGCAGGGGATCAGAGCAGTCCCAGGGGTTTGAGTTGGAGGTTTAGGTTATTTATCGATGACAAAATCAGGCGACAAGCCTCGGGTTTATGCCTGTCCGTATGCCGCGCCTGTATGGCTCCTTCAAGGGGCGTGCCGCTGACACAGGTTAACACGGCTTTTTCTGTCCCTCCCCGGACGCGGTTCGCCCTCGACACGGGATGGCACTTTTCGCTCCCTCGCGCGTCATGCCGCCGATGTCATCTTCATGGATCTTGCGCCGACCCGCGCATCTCAGCCTCCTCCTGCTGTTCGGCGTCTCGTCCGCCCCGGCCATGCGCGCCGATCCCGTCCAAACGGATCGCGCGCCGGCAGTCCCCGTCGCGGGCGTCCAGCTTTCCCCGTTGGTCGTCACCGCCACGCGCACCGCGGCAGATCCCGCCTTGGTGCCATGCGCGGTGAGCGTAGTTACCTCCGCGGACTTGATGCGACAAGCGCCGCGCACCACTCCAGAGGCGCTGCGCGAGCTGCCCTCCCTCATGCTGCAAAAAACTGCGCACGGGCAGGGGTCGCCCTATCTGCGCGGGTTCACCGGGTTTCGCACCCTGATGCTCGTGGATGGCATCCGGTTGAACAACTCCACCTTTCGCGACGGCCCCAACCAATACTGGAGCACAGTCGACGCCCTCGCCCTCGACCGGCTGGAAGTCGTGCGCGGACCGAGTTCGGTGTTGCACGGCAGCGACGCCATCGGCGGCACCGTGCAGGCACTCAGCCCGGGACAACGCGCCCTCGCCGCCGGCGAAACCTGGGACTTCCGCACGTTTTACCGCCATGCCACGGCCGAGGATTCTCACATTGCACGCCTCGCCGCCGGCGGCCCCTGCACCGGCGCGTTGAGCGCCCATGCCGGCGTGTCGTGGAAAAAATTTGGCGATTTGCGCGCCGGCGGCGCCACGGCAACCCTGCGCCAGACCGGTTATGCCGAGCGCGATTGGGATGCCGCGCTGGCTTACGCGCTCACGCCCAACACCCGTCTGCTTTACGGGCACCAAACAGTGAACCTCGACGAAGCCTGGCGCACGCACTCGACGGTCTTCGGAACATCATGGGCCGGCACCACCGTGGGCACTGACCTCCGCCGCCTCTTCGACCAGGGCCGGCAACTGGACTACCTGCAATATCACGCCACGGCGCAGTCCGGCGCGGTCAAGGCCGTGCACCTCAGCCTTTCGTTGCAACGGCAGGACGAGTGCGAGGACCGCGTCCGCGCCAATCTCACCCGGCAGGTTCAGACCGTGGCGGTCCGGACGCTCGGCCTCACGGCGCAGGGCGAGAGCGCATCGGCACTGGGCCGCTGGGTTTATGGTGTCGATTACTACCGCGACTGGGTCGACTCCGCCTACCGCGGCTACGATGCCGCCGGACTCCTCACCACTGTGCGCGCGCAAGGACCGGTGGCGGACGATGCGACTTACGACCTCGCCGGCGCCTATTTTGAAAATCAACTGCCGCTCGCCGGCCGCCGGCTGCGGTTGCACCTGGGCGGCCGCTACACCCGGGCACAAGTCGACGCCGCCAAGATCCGCGATCCGCTCTCCGGCGCCACGTTCGCGTTGACCGACTCCTGGGACAATGTCGTGGGCAACGCGCGACTGCTCTGTCAGCTCGACCCGGCCGGGCAACGCACGCTCTTCGTTGGCGCCGCGCAGGGTTTTCGCGCGCCCAATCTTTCGGACCTCACCCGTTGGGATGCCGACTGGGGCCAGGAAATCCCCAGCCCGGGCGTGCAACCGGAACGCTTCCTCTCACTGGAGATCGGCGCACGGCTGCGCACAGAACGCCTCCGCGCCGAGGCGGTGATTTTTCGCACGTTGATCGACCGGATGATCGTGCGCGTGCCCACCGGCGCGCTGGCCGGCGGCATACCGATTGTCACCAAACTCAACTCCGGCGACGGCTACGCACAGGGCATCGAGCTGAGTGGAAACGCGACGCTGACGCGCGACTGGACGCTTTGGGGCAACTACACGTGGTTGGACGGCGAAGTGGAGTCGCCGGCCACCGTGGGCGGTCCGCTGCGCGCCGAACCGCTCAGCCGGCTCATGCCCGTCACGGTCAATGCCGGCCTGCGCTGGCAGTCCACGCGGCACGGCGTGTGGGCCGAGTGCGCCAGCACCATCGCCGCCCGGCAGGACCGGCTCGCCGCCAATGACCGCCTGGACACGCAACGCATCCCGCCCGGCGGCACACCGGGCTACACCGTCCTGCATGTGCGCGCCGGTTGGAACCCGGGCCGCCACACCACCATCACCATCGCCCTGGAGAATCTCACGAACCGGGATTACCGCATCCACGGCTCAGGCCTCAACGAGCCGGGCCGCAATCTCCTCGTAACGCTCGCGGGTCGTTTCTAAACGGCCCGCACCGTCACCAGGCCAGCAACCACTGTCCGAGTGCGCCCTGGTACAGACCGAGCAACAACGTGCCGGCGGCCAGCAGGCAAAGCACGAAAGCCAGCGGCAAACCCGCCGGGGCAAACATGCGCGCGACCGGTGCCTCGCCCGCTTGCGGCGCGGCGCGCCACGGCGCGAAGAAGGCCGCCCGGATCCAGCCGAAATAGTAGTAGATCGACAGCACCACGCCGACGATGGCGATCGCGAGCAGCGGATAGAGGCCGGCTTTGAACGCGGCGACGAAGATCGCCAGTTTGCCAATAAATCCCGCGAGCGGCGGAATGCCCGCCAGCGAACCCAGCCCGATGGCCAGCATCCACGCGAGGAAGGGGCGTTGCTGAGCGAGTTCGGTGTAGTGCCCGAGCTCTTGCTCGGCGTCTTCTTCGCCGGCGAGGTGCGTCATCACCGCAAACACCGTCATCGATGCCAGCAGGTAGGCGACGAGATAGAACAAGACCGCGCCGACCGCGAGCTGCCGGGCACTGTCATCGAAGGCCGCGATGATGCCGAGCAGCAGATAACCGGCATGCGCGACGCCCGAGAGACCCATCAGGCGTTTCACGTTGTGCTGCGTGAGTGCGGCGATGTTGCCCAAGAGGATCGTGGCGCCGGCCATGACGCCGAGCAGGGGCAGGACCAGTCCCTGATACGGCGAGAACACTTCCTGCGTGAGCACCAGCAGCACGGCGAAACCGGCCGCCTTGGACGACACCGCGAGGAAGGCAGTGACGGGCGTGGGCGCGCCTTGGTACACGTCGGGCACCCAGATCTGGAACGGCACCGCGCCGATCTTGAACGCCACGCCGGAGAGCACGAGCACGATGCCGACGCTGGCGAGCAGGTTGTCGGGATTGGCCGAGAGGAAATGGCGCAGCGCGCCGAAGTGCAGCGGATCGGCGGCATGACCCGCGAGCTGCGGATTGCCCGCGACGCCATAGAGCAGCACGATGCCGAAGAGCAAAATCGCCGAGCTGAGCGCGCCCATCACGAGATATTTCAGGCCCGCCTCCAGCGACAGCGGACTGGAGCGGAAATAGCTCACGAGGATGTAGAATCCGATGGTGGCCGTCTCCAGCGCGACGAACAGCAGCACGAAATGGTTGGCCTGCGCGAGCAGCATCAGCGCCGCCGTCACCACCGCCACGAGTGCGAAAAATTCGATGCGCGGGAGCTTCCGCCGCGCCAGCGCCACGGCGCCGAGCAGACTCACGAGCAGCGACGCCGCCAGGAAATAGAGCCGCAGACAATGCCCGAGTCCGGTCAGGCGCAGCAGGCCGTTGAACGGCTCCGTCTCCAATCCTATCGGGCGGTTGACCAAAAGGGCGACGAAGAGGCCGAGCTGGGCCGCGATGGAAATGCTCGGGATGAGCTCGTGGTGCTTTTTGGGCAGCACGAGTTCGAGCGCGAGCAGGAGGAGCGCGATCGCGCCGAGCATGATTTCCGGAGTGATGAGCACCCAGGAATTGTTCGCCGCGGCTTCGGCGGCTTGCTGGAGGAGAGAGGGATTCATCGCGACGGCGGAAAGGTTACCGGTGGGTCGCCGGGGCGGGCGCGGTGGAGGTGGCGACCGGGCGGGCGTTCAGCGCGGCATCAAGCGGGGTGGAAAGCGATTTCGGCCAGAAGCCGAGGAAGAGCAGCGCCGCCAGCAAAATGATCGCGGGGATTTTCTCGCACCACGTCAGATCCTGCGGCGGCCGCGCCGCAATGACCTTGGCGAACTCCGCGGAGGGCTGGCCAAAGAAGACCTTCGCCGCGGCGCGCAGCCCGTAGATCGCCGAGATCACCACGCCGCCGACCGCGAGCACCGTGAGTACTTTCGAGAGCGGCCACGCGGCGACGAAGATCGCGAGCTCGCCCCAGAAGTTGCCAAAGCCCGGCAGGCCGATGCCGGCAAACGTGGCCGCAACGAAAAACGCCGCGAGCACCGGCGTGTGCTGCGCGAGTCCGCCCATTTCCTCCAGGTCGAACGTCTGCGTGCGGTGATAGATGCTGGTCGCGAGCAGGAAGAGCAGCGCCACCGAGAGGCCGTGCGCCACCATGAGCAACACCACGCCGCCCAAGCCCACCGTCGAGAGCGTCGCCACGCCGAGGAAGGCGTAGCCCATGTGCATCACCGAGCTGTAGCCGATCATCTGCTTGAGGTCGCGTTGCGCGATGGTGGTGAGGCCGATCACGAGCACGTTGCCCACGACTGCGAGCACCGCGAGGAGCGTCACCCAACTGGCGCCGATCCCCGAATGCCATGCCGTCGGCAACAGAAAGTTCGGAATGTAGGTCGTGGGAATCGTCAGCCGCGCCGTGACGCCCGCCGAGAGCAGCGGCACCGCGATCTGGATCAGGCCGTAGAGGCCAAACTTCTTGAGCACGCCGGCGTGCAGCATCGCGGCCGAGCTCGGGGCCGCGCCGTAGCCGAGCGGCGCCCAGGTGTGCAGCGGCCAGAGCGAGACGAGAATGCCGAAGCCGAAGAGCAGCAGCCCGAAGATGTGACTCTGCGAATGCGCGAGCAGCCCTTCGGTGCCGATGCGCGCCCGCAGTTCGATCATGTCGAACGATTCCGCGCCGCTTTTCACGTAGAGCGCGATCAAGCCGATCAGCGACAGCATCGCGCCGAGCGTGAGATAAATCGTCATCTTCATCGCCGCGTAGCCGTTCTCCGTCGGCCGCCGGGTGCCCCACACGCCGACCATGATGAACGTCGGGATCAGCGCGAGTTCGTGGAAGAAGTAGAAAAAGAAAATGTCCACGCTGGCGAACACGCCCATCAAACCGCCCTGCATGATCAGCAGCAGCATGAGGTAGTGTTTCAACCGCGCCGCCTGCGAGCGGATGGCGTAAAGCCCGGCGGCAAAACCCACGATCCCTGCGAGCACGAAGAGCGGCAGCGAGATGCCGTTGAGGCCCAGTTTCAAACTGATGCCGAGGCCATCGAGTCCGGTGGAATACCGGTGGAGAAAGGCATAACCGTGCTGTTGCGGTTCACAGCCGTAGCCCCACCAGCACCAGAGTGCGATCACGGCGGGCCAGCCGAAACCGACGTAGGCCAGTTTCGCCGCCCAACGCTCGGACAGGCCGAGCGCCAGGATCAACGCCGCGACGAGCGGCGTCGCGATGGCCAGAAGCAGGGGATCGAAATTCGTCATCATCGCCATGGGTCAGAAGATGCCCGCGGCGCAGGCCCAGAAGAAGGCCACGCCGAGGAGGAACCAGTAAACGTAGGCGTGCAGACTGCCGCTGTGCAGCGTGCGGACGCCCATGCTGAGCATCCCCACCACCCCCGCCGTGCCGCGGATGATGACGCCTGCGAGCAGCACGCGATCGCAGAAATCGAGCACGAGCGCGAAACGCTGCTGCACCTTTCGCACGTAATAGAGGTACGCCTCGTCGATCCAGAGCTTGGAGGCCAGCAACGCGAAAAGGCCCGGCGCTTTGCGTTGGAGCGAATCTTCGGCAGCCGGCCGGTAGAGGAACCACGCCGCGCCCGCACCGACGGCGAGAATGCCGAGCGAAACAAGGAAAATGATCGTGTGCGCCTCGCCATGCGCCTGCGGAATGAGCGTCAGCACGCCGCGGAAAGCCTGCGGTTGCGCCCAGCCGTAACCGGCGCAGATCGAACCGAGCGCGAGGAGGAGCAACGGCACCGTCATCACTGCGCCGCTTTCGTGGGCATGTCCGGCGGCATCGCTCCGCGCCTCGCCGAGGAAAACGATCTTCCACATGCGCACCATGTAGAATGCCGTCAGAATTGCGGTGAACACGAGTACGCCGAAAACGGCGTGGTTTTTCTGCAACGCGAGGTAGAGGATCGCGTCCTTCGAGTAGAAACCGGAGAGGAACGGCACGCCGACAATCGCCGCCACGCCGACAGTGAACGTCCAGAACGTGACCGGCATCCGCCGCCACAGCCCGCCCATCTTGAAAATATCCTGTTCGTGGTGGCAGCCGTGGATCACCGAACCCGAACCGAGGAAGAGCAACGCCTTGAAGAAGGCGTGCGTTGTCAGGTGGAACATCGCGGCGCCAACGCCGGCGGCGATGATCGCGCCTCCGTGGTCCTTAAGCGCCCCCAGCCCAAACGCCGCCACCATGAAGCCGAGTTGCGAGAGCGTGGAATAGGCCAGCACCTTCTTGATGTCGCGCTGGGCGATGGCGCAAAGCGCGGCGTAGAGCGCCGTGCCGGTGCCGACCCACATGATCACCGTCAGTGCTTGCGGCACCATCAACACCTGAATCCGGCACAGCATGTAGATGCCGGCGGCCACCATCGTCGCGGCGTGGATGAGCGCGGAGACCGGCGTCGGGCCTTCCATCGCGTCGGGCAACCAGACGTGCAGCGGCAATTGCGCCGATTTGCCGACCGCGCCGCAGAAGAGCAGCAGCGGAATCGCGCGGCTGACCACCAGCGTGCCAGCCGAGCCCTTGGCTGCGAGCTCGGTCAGGTTGACCGTGTCGTTGAGCCAGTAGCACGCGAGAATACCGAGGAGAAAGCCGAAGTCGCCGACGCGATTGACGATGAAAGCCTTCTTCGCCGCGGCGGAGGCCGACGGCCGCTCGAACCAGTGCCCGATCAGAAGGTACGAGCTGAAGCCGACCAGCTCCCAGAAAATGAAAATCATGAACAAATTGTCGGCGAGCACGATGCCGCACATCGAAGCCATGAAGACCGACAGCCCGGCGAAATAGCGCGCGCGCGCCGGATCGTCGCTCATGTACCCGAGCGAGAAAACGTGGATGAGAAATCCGATGAAGCTCACCACGAAAAGCATCAGCGCCGCGAGGTCGTCGAATTTCACGCCCAGCGAAATCGTGAGCCTGCCGAGCTGCAGCCACTCCACCGACGCCGGGAAATCGCGATAGCCGCCGAAGATCAGCAGCGACGAGCAGCCGAGGATGCCGGCGGCCGCCGCGACGGAGACATAGGAGGCGAGCACGCCCTGCCGGCGCAGAAACAACGCGATCGCCGCCGCCGAGAGCAGCGGCAGCACAAGGACGAGAAGAGCGAGATGGGCGGGCGCCATGGCGGGCTAGTGTTTCAACGCGTTGAGTTCATCGACCATCACCGTGCCGCGCCGGCGGAACAGCGCCACGATGATCGCCAGACCGACCGCCACCTCCACCGCGGCGATGGCCAGAATGAAGAGGACAAAAACATTGCCGTCCGGCGTGCCGTTGAAGCGGGAGAACGCGACCAGGCCGAGCGTCGAGGCGATGAGCATGAGTTCCAGGCTCATGAACAGCACGAGGGTGTTTTTGCGCAGCAACACGCCGCCAAACCCGATGGCAAACAGCAGCGCGCTCAGCGCCAGATAATGGTGGAGGCCGATGGTCATGGGGAGGCGGGCGGAGTCTGCTCTTCGCGGGGTTTCTTGCTAATCACGATCACGCCGAGCATCGCGATCAGCAGCAGGAAGCCGATAATCTGCACGGGCAACAGGTACGTGGTGAAGAGTTGCGCGGCGTAGTACTTGAGGGAAAAGCCAAAGCTCGGCGCCGCGGTGACGACCGGCTCCGGCAGGTGCGCCCGCGCGAGCGTTGCGGCGACGCCCGCGAGCAGCACGGCAAACCCTATTGCGCTCGCGCCGAGGTTGAGCCAGCCGGGCGTCCGCTTCGCCCCGCCCTGCATGTCGAGCAGCATCACGACAAAGAGGAACAGCGCCGCGACCGCGCCGGCGTACACCAGCAGCAGCAGTGCGGCCAGCAGGTAGGCGTCGAGCAACACGAACAAGCCCGCCAGCCCCATTAGGCTGAGCAGCAGGCAGAGCGCGGCGGCCACGGTGTTGCGGTTGAGCACCACGCCCAACGCGCCGCCAGCCGTCAACGCAGCGAAGAAGTAGAAGATCAGTTCGGCCATGGCAGGGGCAAAGGTTGGCGGCTCAATGATGGGCGCCGCCGGCGGACTCGGCGGCCTTTTTCTTGTCCCACTTGTAATGGGCGTCGGGTCGCGTGCCGCCCAACGCGTAGAGTTTCTCCTTGTTGTTCACCATCTCGGCGCGGGAGTAGCCGGTCATCGAGTACTGGTTCTGGAGGAAGATCGCCTCCTCGGGGCAGACTTCCTGGCAGAGGCCGCAGTAGATGCAGCGCAGCATGTCGATTTCGAACTCCTGCGGCGCTTTTTCGACGTGCGTGCGTTCGGGCTGGTCGGCCGGCACCGCGCCGGGCGTGATGCGGATGGCTTTCGGCGGGCAGACGAATTCGCAGAGCTGACAGGAAACGCACTTCTCGCGGCCGTGCGGATCCTTCACCAGCGCCGGCACGCCGCGGTAACCCGGCGGGATCGCCGGCCGCTGCTCGGGATATTCGAGCGTCTCCTTCGGCCGCAGCAGGTGCTTGAAGGTCGTCCACAAGCCCGCGGCCACCTGCGGCAGGTACGTGCGCTCGGCGAAGGTCAGCGGTTTGCGGTGGAGAGTGATGACAGCCATCGGAGTTTTCGATTAAAGGCTTTCGATTTAGAAGGCGTGGATGGCTCCGATCACGAGCAGGTAGAACAACAGGTTGCCGATCGCGAGCGGCAGCAGCTTCTGCCAGCCGATCTTCATCACCTGATCGTAACGGAAACGCGGCACGGTCCAGCGCACCCACATGAAGAAGAAAATCATCGCGAGCACCTTCACGAGGAAGATGACGACGGAGAGCGCGCCGACCACCACCGGCCAGTCCTGGAGATGCAGCCAGCCCGTCAGCGTTGCGAGCGGGAGCCACGGCAGGGGATTCCAGCCGCCGAAGAACAGCAGCACGAACACCGCCGAGCCGACGACCATGTGCGAATACTCCGCCACGAAGAAGAGCGACCACTTGAACGAGCCGTACTCGGTGTGGAATCCGCCCACGAGATCCGCCTCGGACTCGATCATGTCGAACGGCAGCCGGTTTGTCTCGGCAAACAGCGCCACAAGGAAAATCAACG
Organism: Opitutia bacterium; assembly: GCA_016217595.1. Lineage (GTDB taxonomy): Bacteria > Verrucomicrobiota > Verrucomicrobiia > Opitutales > Opitutaceae > MWDT01. Next base: position 205,864 of record JACRHS010000010.1, read on the forward strand.
CCGACACCGGCATCAGGAAAATAAACCACATGCCGCCCATCAGCCCCGGCTGGCTCTGAAACTCCACCACCCGCGCCAGACTGAGCGTGGCGTCCGTGCCCGGCGCGTTGACCCAGAGAAACACCGGGAGCACCGAGAGCGTGAGCGACAATTCGTACGAGACCAGTTGCGCCGACGCGCGCACGCTGCCGAGGAACGGGTACTTCGAGTTCGACGCCCAGCCCGCCAGAATCATCGAGTAGATGCCGAGCGACGCCACGGCGAAGATCGCGAGGATGCCGACATCGACGTTGGCCAGCATGAGCGGCACGACCTGCCCGGCGCGGTCGAGATACGCGCCGAACGGCACCACCGTCACCGTCGTGAACGCCGGCACGAGGCCGACGAGCGGCGCGAGCATGAAGTAGAATTTTTTCACGTGCCCGGGCAGCGGGTCTTCCTTGAAGAGCAGCTTGCCGCCGTCGGCCATGAGATTGAACACGCCGAGGCGTTGCAGGAACCGCCCGACAAATGGCACGTAGGCGAACCACGGTACGATGGCGCGGTTGGGACCGTACCGCCCCTGAATCCACGCCGACACTTTGCGCTCGGCCATCGACGAAGCGCCGGCGATGGGGAAGATCACCAAAATGACCGCGAAGCCTTTCAGGATGCTGAGAAGCAGATCCTGCACGGCGGGGGGAATGTGGCAGATAAGGTCACACATGGCGCGGCGGGCTAGGTGGCGGCGGCCGGTTGAAAGTGGAGCGATGCGCCCTCGCCGAAGCGAAGGCCGGCCCACGGTTTGCTGTCGAGCGGCAAGCCCTCGTCGGGAATGCCCGCGAAACTGACCGACGCCAGCGCCGGGATTTCCGCGGCGAGCGCGGGCCACAACGTCGTCGCCGTCTCGCCGAGCTTCGGACCGCCCACGGCGACGAGCAGCCGGGCGAGCGTCGCGAGATCGTCGCTCACGCCGGCCGGACCGGGCACGGCCGTAACGAATTTCTGGAGGCGGAACTGCTGGTTGATAAACGCGCCGCTCTTCTCGAACACTGTCAGCGCCGGCAACACGACCTGGGCGGCGGCGCTCGTGGCGTTGGCGTGCGTGCCGAGATAGATCACGCGAACTTTCGCGAGCTGCGCGGCGGTGAGGCCGGCGGCGGCGAGGTCTTCGTTGACGGCGAGCACCGTCGTGACTTTGCCGGCATCGATGGCCGCGGCGAGTTCGCCGAGCTGCGGGCCCGGCAGCGCTTTGATCAAACCGGTAACGAGCGCGCCGCGGGTGTTGGGATTGCGGTCGGTCGAAAGGAGAATTCCGTCGCCCTCCCCTGCCCGGCCGACGATCCACGCGGGCGCTTTGAGCGCAGCGGCGAGTTTGCGGGTGAGGAACTGTTCATCAACAGAACTGCGGCCCGAGCCAACGACCGCGACGGCGCTGGCAGCGGATTTCAGCAACTCGGCGGCGGCGGCGAGCGCGGCGTCAAGCGTCGCGGACTGGCCGGCGGCGAGCGCGGCAGTCAGGCGATTCTCGGCGCGGACTTGTTTGTAGAGTTCGCGGCCGCTGTCGGGCATCCAGGTGTCGTTCACCGCGTCGTTGCGCCGCGGCGTGATGCGGTAGATGACGCCCTCGCGCGACCACACGGTGGTGTTCACCCCGACGCTCGATTCCGTGTCGATGCTCGGCGTCTGCTTGAGGAACCAGACGCGCATCTTGAAGCGGAAATCCACGCTGGTGAGCGCGCCCACCGGGCAGATGTCGACGGTGTTGAGCGAGTAGTTGTTCTCCAGCCGGCGGCCGGGATAGCAGGTGAGCGTCGAGTAGCTGCCGCGGTCGACAAAGCCGAGCACGTCGTCTTTGGCCACCTCTTTGCTGAACCGGATGCAACGCGAACAGAGCACGCAGCGCTCGTCGTCGAGCATGACGCGCGGCCCGAGCAGCGTGCGCTTCGGCTTCACATTTTTCTGCTCGATGAACCGCGAATAGCCGCGGCCGTAGGCGGTGGCCTGCTCCTGGAGTTTGCACTCGCCGGCCTGGTCGCAGATCGGGCAATCGAGCGGGTGGTTGATGAGGAGAAATTCCATCACGCCCTCGCGGCACTCGCGGACCAGCGGAGTGTTGGTGCGGATGTGCAGCCCGGGCGCGGCGTTGGTGAAGCAGGCGATCACCGGCTTAGGCATCCAGTTGACCTTCTGCTTGCCGCTGGCGGGGTCCATGACCGGCTGCTTGGTCGCGGGATCGAACGCCAGCATGCCCATTTCGACGAGACACATCCGGCAGTTGCCCGCCACGCTCAGCTTCGGGTGGTAGCAATAATGCGGGATGTCGATGCCGAGCAGGCGGGCGGCCTCGATCATGTTCGTGCCCTTGGGCACGGCGATTTCCCGGCCGTCGATGGTGACGGTGATGAGGTCGGTCTGGGCGGGCTGGGTCATCGGAATGGGAGAATGGGCGCGGGCATCAGACGAGCGTCAACGCGTCGACGGGACGCGGCTGGCGTTTGGTTTCCGCGTAGGCTTTGAACTCGTCGCCAAATTTCTGGACGAAGCTCTGCGTCGGCCAGGAGCAGGCCTCGCCGAACGGGCAAACGGTGCGGCCGGCGATCTGGTCGGCCACGTTCTTGAGCAGCTCGCCGTCCTCGACACGGGCCTCGCCGTGCACCATGCGCGCGGTGATCTTTTTCATCCAGAGCGAGCCTTCGCGACACGGCGTGCACTGGCCGCAACTTTCGTGCGCGTAGAACGCGTTCAAGTTGCCCAACGCCTCGACGAGATTCACGCGGTCGTCCATCACGATCACGCCGCCGGAGCCGCCCATCGTGCCGCACGCGGCGAAAGAATCGAAATCGAGCGGGATGTCCTCGTAACCCCAGTCGAGCACGGTGCCGTCCTTCTGCTTGATCTTAAAACGCTCGTCGCAACGGAGGATTTTCGACGACGAGCCGCCGGGGATGATGGCCTTGAATTTCCGCCCGGGCAACGGACCGCCGCACACTTCGTGCAGCAACCGCCCCAGCGTGATCTTGCCGGACTCGAACTCGAAATAGCCGGGCCGCTGCACGTGGCCACTCACGCCGATGAGGCGCGTGCCGGTGTTGTTGGGCGTGCCGATGCCGGCGTAAGCGCCGCCGCCGATGTCGGCGATGTGCTTCACGTGGCAGAGCGTCTCCACGTTGTTCACGATGGTCGGGCACTGGTAGAGGCCGAGCACCGCGGGGAAAAACGGCGGCTTGATGCGCGGATACGGGCGCTTGCCTTCGAGCGATTCGATCAGGCCCGTCTCCTCGCCGCAGATGTACGCGCCGGCGCCGCGGTGCACGTAGATTTCACAGCTGTAGGCGCCGCCGCAGATGTTGGGGCCGACGAAATTCGCCGCGCGCGCCTCGGCGATGGCGGTCTCGAGGATGCGTGCGCCGTGCGGAAACTCGCCGCGGATGTAGATGTAGGCCTGCTTCACGTTGTTCGCGTAGCAGGAGATCATGATGCCCTCGATCAACTGGTGCGGGTCCTGGTGGATAATGTAGCGATCCTTGAAGGTGCCCGGCTCGGACTCGTCGGCATTGACGATGAGATAGATCGGCTTGCCGCTCTTACGGTCGACGAGATTCCACTTCAAGCCGCACAGGAAGCCCGCGCCGCCGCGCCCGCGCAGACCCGAACGCTTCACTTCGTCGATCAACTCCGCCGGCGGGCGCTGCACGGATTTGCGCAACACCGCGTAACCGCCCTGCCGCAGATAGCACGCCAGGTCCGGCGAGTAACCGGGCTCGTCGATGTGCTGGAAAATTACGCGGCGTTCGAGCGGATGAGGCATGGAGGGAGTTTCGATTCGCGATTTAAGTTTTTCGGTTCCGGGCGCGTGTCACTTGGTCCGCGCCGCGGCCTCGGCCTTGATCTGGGCGGCGAGCGCGCGGGCCTTGGCGCAATCGACTTTCTCGTGCAGGTCGTCGTCGATCATCACCGCCGGGCCGCTGCCGCAACTGGCGAGGCACTCGACGAACTCGATGGTCACCTCGCCGTCGGGCGAAATCGCGCCGCGCTGCGTGGCGAACTCTTTTTCAAATTCCTCGCACGTGCGATAGCCGCCGTTGAGCGCGCAGGAGAGCGTGCGGCAGACTTTGATGTGCCGGCGACCGACCGGGTGCTGCCGGAACATCGGGTAAAACGTCACCACCTCGTAAACGTTGATCGGCTGGAGTTCGAGCTTGGCCGCGATCCACTCGATGGCCTCCCGGGAGATGTAGCCCTGCTCCTCCTGCACGAGGTGCAGCAGCGGCAACACCGCACTCCGTTTCACCGGATAGTGCGTGATGACCTCGTCGATGCGTTGGAGGGTCTCAGGCTTGAGGTTCATTAAGACAAAAAGGCGGTTTCACCACGAAACACACGAAAGGCACGAAAAGAACCCTGCGCTGGAGTAGGACGGTTTTTCATTCGTGTATTTCGTGTGTTTCGTGGTGGCTGAAAAGGTTCTTCACCGGTCGCATTCGCCCATGACGAAGTCGAACGAGCCGAGGATCGAAACGACGTCGGCCACGAGCGCACCGGCGCAGATTTTGGGCAGGATCGAGAGGTTGCAGAACGACGGACTGCGGATCTTCAACCGCCACGGCACGCCGCCGCCCTTCGACACGACATAGAAGCCGAGAATGCCCTTCGGGTTTTCCGCCTCGAAGTACGCCTCGCCCGGCGGAATCTGCGGGCCCTCGGTCACAATCATGAAGTTGTTGATAAGCTCTTCCATGCTCGTGAGCACTTTATCCTTCGGCGGCGCAAAAATCTTGCGGGCGTCCTTCGCGTACCAGTCGCCGCCCGGGAAGCGGGCGATGGCCTGCTTGATGATGCGCACGCTCTGTTTCATCTCCTCGCCGCGCACGGCGTAGCGGTCGTAGCAATCGCCTTTAACGCCCACCGGCACGTCGAAGTCGTACTGCTCATAGCCGCTGTACGGGCGGTCCTTGCGCAGATCGAGCGGCACGCCGGAGCCGCGCAGATTCGGCCCGGTGAGGCCGTACGCGATGGCGTCTTCCTTCGAGATGACGCCGACGCCGTCGGTGCGGTCGAGGAAGATCTTGTTGCGCGAGAGCATCCCGAGCACTTCGTCGAGAATCGGGAGGAACTGGTCGCAAAACGCGTTCACGCGGTCGGTCCAGCCTTCGGGCACATCGCGCGCCACGCCGCCGATGCGGGTGTAGCTGTTGGTGAAGCGCGCGCCGGTGAGCTCCTCGAAGAGCCGGTAAAGTTTTTCGCGTTCGGTGAACGTGTAGAGGAAGATCGTCCACGCGCCCACATCGATGCCGAAGGCGCCGAGGCCCATCAGGTGCGACGAGATGCGCGCGAGCTCGGCGGAGATCACGCGGATCGCCTGACAACGCGGCGGCACGGTGAGGCCCGCGAGCTGCTCGACGGCCAGCGCGTAAGCGACGTTGTTGGCCAGCGGCGCGAGATAATCCAACCGGTCCGTGTACGGCACGAACTGGTTGTAAGTCATGTTCTCGGCGATCTTCTCGTCGCCGCGGTGCAAATACCCGATCACCGGATCGGCCTTCACCACGGTCTCGCCGTCGATCTCCATCTGGAGCCGCAACACGCCGTGGGTCGAGGGATGCGACGGTCCCATCGAGAGCGACATCTTCTCGGTGGGCAGCTCCGCCGAGGCCGCGGCGCCGGCGGTCTTGGCGGCGTTGTCGGGAAAAGTGTAGGCGTTGCTCATGCGTCGGGTTTTTCGCGGCGTTCGTTCCAGCTCTCGTCTTTCGCGCGGGGCTCGGCCTCGCCGAGGTTGAGCTCGCCGGTGGTGGCCACAAACGGCCCGCCGGCCATCGGCGCAGCGATCACCTTGGTCGGAATTTCCGCCGCGATCTCCGCGTCGGGCAGCTCGGTCGGCAGACCGGCGAGCGGGAATTCTTTGCGCAGCGGATGATAGGGATAACCGTCCCACATCAAGATGCGACGGAGGTCGGCATGCCCGGGGAACGTGATGCCGAACATGTCCCAAATTTCGCGCTCGTGCCAGTCGGCCGCGGGCCAGAGCGGCGTGGTCGACGGCATGGCGGGCTCGGCATCGTCGGCGCAGTGGGCCGCGACGCGGAAATAGCCGTGCGCCGTCAGCGAAAACAAATGCCAGACCACGGTGAACCGCGGCGTCGCCCCGGGGCCGCCGTCGACCGCGGTGAGATCGGCGAGATGCGCGAAACCGAACTCATCGCGCAGGGTTTTCAACAGCGCGCCGGCCTCGTCCGCCGGGATGTTGACTGCGGGATGGTCGGCGCTGGCGCGCAGCGTGAGACGCGGGAAACGCGTCTGCAACGCGGGAAGAATAGCGGTGGGCGCGGGCATGGCGGCGTTCAGGTGCGTTGGAAGAGCCGCTGGGCGGCGGGCTCGCGTTTCACTTTTTCCTGCAACCGAATCAGCGCATCGAGCAACGCCTCGGGCCGCGGAGGGCAGCCGCTCACATAAACGTCGACGGGGATTATTCGGTCCACGCCTTGCAGCGTCGCATAACTGCGGTACATGCCGCCGGAGCTGGCGCACGCGCCCATGGCGATCACCCATTTCGGCGCGGGCATCTGGTCATATATGCGGCGGACTTGCGGTGCCATCTTATAGGTAACGGTACCTGCGACGATCATGCAGTCGGCCTGCCGCGGAGAAAATCGCATGACTTCCGCGCCGAAGCGCGCGATGTCGAACCGGCTGGCGGCGACGCCCATCAGCTCGATGGCGCAACACGCGAGGCCCATGGGCATTGGCCACATGGAATTGGTGCGAATCCAATTAATCACCGAGTCCAGCCGCGAGACAATGACATCGCCCTCGATCTTGCGGTCGTAGTTCAGCTCGGTGTGCGCGGAGACCATGGTGAGTAGCGAAAGTGCTACAGGCGGGTGCCAGCGCAAGCTACCAGCGGGGTGTTCGCCTGCAAGTAGCTTTTCTGATCCCGTCCATCGATTTCCAGCAAAGCCGCCTAATGCGGCGTATGCGGCGGATTTTCCGTTGACCCGCGCAAACGCATCGCCCTTATCTCTGCCCTTTGTGCTTGGGCCCGGCGTTCAGAGCGCCACCGACGCACAACACTCGGAGAGGTGACAGAGTGGTCGAATGTGCATGATTGGAAATCATGTGTACGGTTTTCCGTACCGGGGGTTCGAATCCCCCCCTCTCCGCCAGTTTTCGGTTGGCAGTTACTTCACCCCGAACACGGCCTTGGCCATTGCGAAGGGGCCGCGGGTGGCGGATTTTGACGGCGGTGCGACCGGAGCTGGCGCCGCAGCCGGAGCAGCAACTGGCGTCATGCCGCCAAGCGCCTCCTTGTGCCGCCGCTCGGCCTCCGCGAGTCGCAATTCGCGTACGCTCAGGGTCGATTCGCGGTGCTTCACGGATTTTTCCAGATCGGCCAGCGCCAGTTTGTCTTCGCGGAAATGGGTGCGCTCGATTTCGAGAATTTCCGTTGCGCGCTGGAGCTTGGCCCAGGCTTCGCGCAACGCAGCATCATCGGTGAACGGCGACCGCGACGCCGGTTTGGAATTGGCGCTGGTCCACCCCACCCGATCGGCCTCCAGCTGGGCCTGCATCTCGCGCAACCGGTTCTCATAGTCGCGCAGGTTTTGCTCCTCGGTGCGCAGCAATGCCAGATCCTCGTGCCAGCCCCGCCGCTCCAGAGCGAGTTCGGCCCTCTCCTGCTGCAAGCGCGCAGCATCGGCCCGCAAACGCTCCTCGGTCTCGACCAGCTCATGCCGGCGGGTCGCCAGCTCGGCGCGTTCCCGCTCCAGCTCCTGTTCGCTGCGGGAAACCGCGGGCGTGGCCGCCTCCAGCTGGCGGCGTTCGGCCTGGAGGAGATTGCGCTCGCGTTGCAACTCGGCGCGTTGGTCGGCGAGTTGCCGCGCTTTGTCGTCGATCGTGGCCTGCGCCGCCGCCACCAGCTCGCGCTGGCTGTGCAGCTCTGCAAATTCGTGCTGCAGCCGGGAGCGATCGTCGCCCTGCGCGAGCAGGGTCTTGAGCTGCATTTCCAGCGCGGCGCGCTCACGGCCCAGACGCTCGACCTGCGTTTCCAGCAACGCCTTTTCTTTGGTCAGGCGCAGCAGCTCGGCCCGGGATTCCGGCGCGGGCACGGCAAGCGTGGGCGCGCCCGTTCCGGCGTTCCCACCTTCTTCATCGAGACTGTGCAAAATGGCATCGGCCTGGGCCAGCTCCTCGGGCGTCACGTCGTTGCCAGCGGCGCCAAGTCCGAGCAGGCTGCGCACACAGCGCATCACCGGACGCAGGTCTTCGCTCTGCAACAACACATCCGCCACGCCCAGCCGGATGCTTTTGATCACCAGCGGCAGCTCGATCTTGGTCACGAGCACGAGCACCGGCACGGTCGGTTGAATCTTGCGCAAGGTCTCGACAAAGGCAAAGCCGGGGGCGTCGGGCAATTCGAGGTCGACCAGCGCGAGCTCAAACCATTCGTCGCGGGCGGCAGCCGCGGCCTCAGCCGCCGTGGCATAGGACCGAACATCGAAACCCGCACCGGCGGAAAGCAGCACAAGCTGCCGGCGAATCCGGGGGTCGCCGTGCACCAGGAGAAGTTTTTTGACGAAGTTCATAAGAGGGAGGGTCGGAAGTTTTCTGCTTCGCCAACTATAGACGTCTCCAGCCCACGCTGGCTATAGCTCCCCTAGGGATTTACACCCATTTTACCGGTACAGAACCGGGTTTAAGAAGGATTTTACCGTCCGCACTGTCACCGGCGGGCGGAGACAGCTTTTCCCCTCGCTCAAGCCCGGAAAAGCACGTCCTCGCGATTGAACATCCGCACGCACAACGCCAGCGCCGCCGCGGCATAAAGGCAGGACGATCCGAAGATGAGCGCGAGGTGCGGCCAGTGCCACACGCCGGAGACGAGCTCCTTGCTGACCAGCGAGAGGTTCAAGATCGGGACGAGCGCCAGCTTCGTGTTCAACTCGACGCCGGGCAGCAACGCCATCATCGCCGGCAAAATCACCAGGACCACGAGCGGCGTCACGTAGGTCTGCGCCTCCTTGATGCTTTTCGCGAAAAGCGCGATCGTCATGAGCAAAGCGGAGAACAACATGGCGAACGGCAGCACCATCGCCACCACCGCGAGCACCCCGAGCGGGTCGAGCGTCGGCATCGCGCCCGCCATGGCGCCAGCCACGGCCGCACCGTTCTTGAGCAGCAAGGAACCGCCGAGCAGCAGAGAAATGCCCATCGAGGCGAGCGAGCACAGCACGGTCGCGAGCGAGGCGGTCAGCACCATGAGAAACTTGCCCAGCACCAGATCGGTGCGGCCCACCGGACTGCACAAAATGGTCTCCAGCGTGCCGCGCTCCTTCTCGCCGGCCGTGAGATCGATCGCCGGATAAATCGCGCCGACAAAGCAGAAGATGATGAACAGATACGGGATCAACCCGCCGATGGAGTTGCCGCCGACTTTCTCCGGCGGCGCCACGTTCTGGGAGCGCAATTCAAACGGCCGCACGAACGCCGGTGAGAGCCCGCGCTCCCGCAATCGCGCCGCGACGAGCTTGTCGCGATAGTCGGTGAAGAAGCGGCGGAGCTCGGAGACCGCGAGGCCGGAGCGCAGCTCGCTCTCGTAGTTGTAGAACTTCACCAGCGCCGGTGTGCCGCGCTCCAACGCGGCATCGAAATCATCCGGGATTTCCACGGCCGCCCGGAGTTTCTTGTCGGCGATGCGTGTCCGCCAGTCGTCCGTGGCCGCCACCAGCCGCAGCCGAGGATTGGCCTCCAACGCGGTGCGCACCGCCGGCGAGGCCTTGGCGCCGATCAAGGCCACCGTGGGGATTTCCGCGCTGGCTTTGTGAATGATCCTGGACGCCACCGTGCCCGCCGAAAACACCAGGCACGGCATCAGCACGGTCGGAAGCACGAGAGTGGAAAGCAACGTGCGCCGGTCGCGCACGGTGTCGCGCAGTTCCTTGAGATAAACGGTGAAAATGTTGCGCCAATTCATGCGTTTGCCTCCGTCGCGCCGACGGCGCGGACAAAAATTTCCTCCATGTCGGTATCGCCAAAACGCGCGGCCAGCTCCGCCTGCGTGCCCTCGGCGACGAGCCGGCCGCAATGGATGATGCCGATGGTGTCGCAGAGTTTCTCCACCTCGCTCATGACATGCGTGGAATAAAGCACGGTCTTGCCGCGGTCGCGGCAGTCGCGCACGAAACGCACGATGGCGCGCGCCGCCATCACATCGAGCCCGAGCGTCGGTTCGTCGAACACCAGCACGGCGGGATCGTGGACGAGCGTGCGGGCGATGGACGTTTTCTGCTTCATGCCGGTGGAGAATTTCTCCACGCGCCGGTCGAGAAACTCGTGCATGTCGAGTTCGTCCGCCAGTTCGCGGGTGCGGGCCGCGATCCGCTCGTCGGAGAGTCCGTTGAGCCGGCCGAAATAGGCGATGGTCTCGCGGGCGGTGAGCCGGCCGTAGAGGGCGGTGCTCGTGGCGAGAAATCCGATCCGGGAGCGCACTTGCTCCGGCTGGGTGCGCACATCGCAATCGGCGACCGAGGCCTCGCCGGCGGTGGGTTGCAGCAAGGTGGCGAGCAGACGCAACGTGGTGGTCTTGCCCGCGCCGTTGGCGCCGAGCAGCCCGTAAATGCGGCCGGCCGGACAGGTGAACGACACGTCATCGACCGCGCGAATTTCGCCGCGCTTTTTATCGCGGAAGATTTTGGTGAGCCCGCGGACTGCAATCATGGCGGGAGGTTGGCGCAGAGGAACCGGCGAGGTCACGGCAAAACCGCGGTGCCGCCGGTTAACGCGCCCGGGCTTTGGCCAGCGGCGTCGCCGCCAGCAACTCCGCCAACGTCTCCAGCCGGCGCACCGATTCGGCGTCATTGCGCCAGACGGCGTTGACCTCGAATTGAATCGCGGCGGGCGACTCCAGCTCGGCGAAGACCACGCCCGAGTGCGGCAGGCGGCGCGAAAACGGCAGCATATAACCGATGCCCTCGCCGGCGGCCACGTGCGCCAGCACCGCCGCGGCGCCATTGGCCTCGGCCCGCAGCTTGGGCGTGAAACCGGCGCGCGCCGCCGCATCGAGCAGCAGGCGTTTGCGTCCGGGGAAGTGCCGTTCGTCCCAACCGATCCACGTCGCCTCGGCCAGGTCGGCGAGCCGATGGCGCGGTTTCCGCGCGAGAGCGCTTTTGGCGGGCAAAGCCAGCACCGCCGGCACCGCCGCCAGCGCCCGCGAGGCAAACTCGATTTGCAGGGCGATGTCGACCGGCCCGAGCAAGGCGATGTCGATCTCGCCGCGCCGCAAACCGCGGATCAGCTCGCTCGGCGTGCCCTCGACCGATTGCAGCTCGGCGCCGGGAAATCGTTTCAAAAACCGCCGGATCGCCGGCGCGTACAGTCCCGCCCACAGCGCGCCGTGATGCCCGAAATGCACGCGATCCGCCGCGGCCTGCGCCGCCGCCTTGACCTCGCCAGCCGCCAGTTCGGCCGCAAGCAACAACTCCCGCGCGCGCGTGAGAAACACCTGTCCGGCCGCAGTGAGAGTCACCCGCGCGGCCGACCGCCGCAACAGCGAGCACCCCAGATGCTCCTCCAATCCGGACAGTCGTCGCTGTAAAACTGGCGACGTGATTCGCAACCGTTGCGCGGCCTGGGGAAAACTCAGGGTTTCAGCGACCGCGATGAATGAGCGCAAGCCGTGGAGTTCCATGTCCTCCGAGGTAAACTAGTTTTCTCCAGGTCATTCCACTCCAAAATGCATCGGCACGCGCAGAACCGGCTTTCCGCCGCGCGGCAATTCCCTATGGTGGCGCGATCATGCCACTCACGCCCGCCCAGTTCGCCGCCACGCTCGACGCCACCAATCTCCGTCTCGACGCCACCGCCGCCGACATCCGCGCCTTGTGTGCCGAGGCCGCCACTCACCGCTGCGCCTGCGTGATGATTTACCCCGCCAGTGTGCCGCTCGCGGCGCAGGCGCTGGCCGGCACCGGCATGCGCATCGGCACGGTGATTGGTTTTCCGAGCGGCCGGTTCAGCACTGCCGCCAAGGCCGCCGAGATCGACGCCGTGGCCGCCGCCGGCGCGCACGAAGTCGACATCGTGATGAATTACGCCGCGCTCCGCGAAGGCGAAGAAGCCGTGGTCGCCGCGGAGCTCGCCGAGCTCACCGCGCGCGCGCACCGGCACGGGCAGCTCGTGAAGGTGATCACGGAAAATTGTTATCTCAACGAGGCGCAGATGCTCGCCGCGCTGCGGTTGTGCGAAGACGCCGGAGTCGATTTCATCAAAACCTCCACCGGGTTCGGCAGCGCCGGCGCCAAGGTCGAGCAGATCGCGCTCTGGGCACGCCATCGCCGCGGCCCCATCAAATTGAAAGCCGCCGGCGGGATCAAAACGCTGCGCGACGCGCTGGCGTTGCTCGATGCCGGCGCGGAACGGCTCGGTGCGTCGAGCGCCGCCGCACTGCTCGCCGAGTTGCGCGGCAACGCGGCCGCTCCGGCGACGCCGGGCAATTACTGAGCTTCGCGCCCGGCGACGAGCGCATCGGGCTCGTCGGATTCGTCGGTCATCAAGACTGACGCCAGCACCTTCGCGAGCTCCGTAATTTTATACGGCTTGGGCACCATGCCGCGGAAGCCGTGCGCGCGATAATTCGCCAGCACCGGATCGCTCGAATAGCCGCTGGAAACGATGGCGCACACGCGCGGATCCACTTCGCGCAACGCCTGCATCGCTTCGAGTCCGCCCATGCCGCCGGGCACCGTGAGGTCGAGGATCACGGCATCGAACGGCCGGCCGGCGGCGCGCGCCGCCGTGTAAGTTCGCACCACTTCGGCGCCATCGGCCACGACGACGGGATCGAAGCCGATGCGTTGCAACAGCGCGCCTGCAAGCCGGCGGATCGGTTCCTCGTCGTCCATGAACAGCACCCGGCCGGTCTGTCGCGTGATTTGCTGCGGCGTGAGCGCCGGCGGTTCCGGTGCCTTGCGGGCGGCGGGCAGCCAGATGTGGAACGTCGTGCCGCTGCCGAGCACGGATTCCACCTCGATGTGTCCCTGGTGTTTCTTGACGATCGAGTAGACGGTCGCGAGTCCGAGCCCGCTGCCTTGCTGCTTGGTGGTGAAATAGGGATCGAAGATGCGCGGCAGGTGCTCGGGGCGGATGCCGAGGCCGGTGTCGGCGAGCGAGAGCTTCAAATAACGGCCCGCGGCCAGCGCCGGCACCGCGCCAAACGCCACCTCGGCATTGCGCAAAGTGACGCGAATCACGCCGCCCTCGGGCATCGCCTGCACGGCGTTGATGACAATATTCTGCACCACCTGGCCGACCTGCCCCTTGTCCACGTCGGCCGGCCAGAGGTTGGCGGCGAGCTCGAACGTGCACCGGACTTTCGAACCGTGGAGCGTGAACTCCGTCGCCTCGCGCACGATGTCGGGCAGGATCACGGCGCTGCGCACCGGGTCGCCGCCCTTGGCAAACGTCAGCAACTGCTGGGTGAGGTCACGCGTGCGCATCACACCGCGCTCGGCTTCGCGCAGCCAGCGGCCGGTGGTGGCCTGCACCTGCGTGTCGAGCATCGCGAGCGTGAGGTTGCCCATCACGACGGTGAGGAGATTGTTGAAATCGTGCGCGATGCCGCCGGCGAGGATGCCGAGCGATTCGAGCTTCGAGGCGCGGAGCAGCTCGGATTCGAGCCGGGCGCGCTCGGTGACGTCGCGCAACACCAGCACCGCGCCCACCAGGGTCCCGCCAATGCCGTACATCGCCGCCACGCGTCCCTCGACCAGCACCAGCCCGCCGGCGCGCGAACGCACCGCGCTCTGCTTGGGCAGATCGGTGACCCGCGCCTCGGCCAGTTGCACCGGCGCGGGCAGCGGCACGCGCTGGCCGGTCTTCTCGTGCTGCAACAGGCACACCTCGGCAAGCGGATGGCCGACGGCGGAGCCCGCGCTCCAGCCAGTGAGCTTTTCCGCGGCCTCGTTGATAAACTGCACCACGCCGGCGGTGTCGGCCGTGATCACGCCCTCGGTCATGGCGCGCAAGGTCACGCTCAGGCGTTCGCGCTCCGTGGCGAGCGCCGTCTCCGCGCGCACGATGTCGCTCAGGTCGACGAGCAGCAGTTGCGTGCGCGAGTAGTCCGGCCGGCCTTCCAACACGGGCACCCACCAGTGGTAGAAGGTGCGCACCAGTGTGCCGTCCAACGCCCGGAAGGCGGTCTCGCCCTCGCTCTCGTTGCGCCCGGCCCAGATCGCGAGGAGCGTCTGGTAACGCATCCGCGCCGTCTCGGCGGTGGTGGTGGACTCCGCTTCCTCCAGCAGCCGCGCCTTGGACGGCGCCCGCATCAACCGCACCGCCTCCATGTTGACGCCGTGCACCCGGCACGCGCGCTGGTGCGTGAGATGCTCCTCGGGATGCGTCTCAATGTAGGCCGCCAGATCGGTAACGCCCGCCGCCCGCAATTTGTCCAACCAGACGATGATGGTCGTGATATCGTACTCCGCGATGGCCAGCGGCGAGTGTTCGACGAGTTCGCGGTACCGCGCCTCGCTCGCGCGCAAGGCCTCCTCCGCCTGCCGCCGCGCGGTCACATCGATCACCACCGCGACGAGATTCCACCGGCCGGTGGCGACCGGCGTGATCTCGATTTTTTCCGCCAGCCAAAATTCGCGCTCGGCCGTCCGGAACAAAAACTCCTGTTGATAACCGCTCGCGCCATCGCGCAAGGCCGCGACACTGCGCGCCTGCAATTCTGCGCTCTGCGGCACCTGGGCATCCGGCCAGAGCTGGGTGAGTTCGGCGTCGCGTTCGCCGCCAAACAGCCGGCGGTGCAGCCCCGAAGCTGGCACGTGGTAGCGCCACTCCAGCCGTCCCTCCACTTCGCGCACCTGCGCCTGCCAGAGCATGCAGTCGGCCTGTTCGATCAGCTGGCGCAAACGCTCCTCGCTCATTCGCAACGCTTCGTCGGCGCGCCGGCGGGCCGTCACGTCCGTCACAAAACCGTGGAAGTACAGCAGCCGCCCGTCGGAATCGCGGACCGCGCGGACGTTTTCCGACACCCAGATCACCGAGCCATCGCGTCGCCAGATTTCCGATTCAAATTCCGCCACCGAATCGTTGTTGCCGAGCAACTCGATAAACTCCGCCCGGCGCCCGGGCCGCACGTACAACCGGCCATCCGCGCGGATGTCGGCATTGAAAAACTCCTCGGGGCTGGCGTAGCCAAACATGCGGGCGAGCGCCGGATTGACGGTGCGGAAAACGCCCTCCCGCGTCGTCTCGTAGACGCCCTCGATGGCGTTTTCAAACAGCTCGCGATACCGGCTCTCGGCCTGATGGCGCTGCGTGATGTCCTGCGCCAGCACCAGCACGCCCGGCCGGCCGCCGAACGCGTGCGGATGGGCGCTGACATCCATGAACATCACCGTGCCGTCTTTGCGCCGGTGCTGCCAGATCCCGCCGCTGATGCCGCTCTGGCGCTTCTGGCTGAGCGCCTGCTTCAAGCGCGCGATTTCGGATGGCGGCCGCAGATCGAAGATCGTCATCTGCGCGAACTCGGCGCGCGTGTAGCCGTACAACGCCACGGCCGCCTCGTTGACCATCAGGAACCGGTGCGTCTCCAGATCGTAGACGTACATCGGGCTGGGGTTGTTCTCGAACAACCGGCGGTACTGGTCCTCGCTGGCGCGCACCGCCGCCTCGGCGCGCTTGCGTTCGCTGATGTCGGCATGCACCCCGACGATGCGCACCGGGCGGGCCTGCGCATCGCGCACCACCTGCCCGCGCGAATGCACCCATTTGTAGCTCCCGTCCTTGCAGCAGAGGCGGTGCTCGGTCTCGTAGCGCGGCGTGCGCCCCTGCAAGTGTGCCTCCATTTCCGCCGCAACGGTCGCGCGGTCGTCCGGATGCACGCGTTGCACCCACTCTTCCCGCCGGCTGGAGATTTCCTCGGGCTCGTAGCCCAGCATTTCTTTCCAACGATCCGAGTAATAGGAATCGCCCGTCTGGAAATTGGTCTCCCAGATGCCGACGTTGAACCCTTGCAACGCCAGGCGGGAGCGCTCCTCGCTCGTGCGCAACTGATCCGCCATCGCGTGCAGCTCGGTCAGGTCGGTGTACGCCAGCAGCACGCGCCGCAAATCGGGCCGCCCATCCGTCAACGGCACCGACCAGTGCATGAGACTGTATCCCAGGTAACCAACCGACGGCGGTTGATCGAGGTTGCACGTCATCGTCAGCTGCCCGTCCCAGAGCGATTCCAACTCGCAATGAAAATCCTGCACCACCAGCGGCGGCAGCTGCTCCGCCAGCACGCGATTGTAGGCGGCGACATCGGGCAGGCCGAGGCGTTGCAACGCCAGCCGGTTGGCCGCCGTCACCGGGCAGCGGACGAACTGCTCTGCCAGCGCCGTCGGATGCGCTTCGAGGTACGCGTTGAAATCCTTCACGCCCTCGGCGCGCAAACCGTCGAGCCACCGGCCCGCTTCCGTGTAATCTTTCTCCAACACCGCCACCGGCGCATGATCGAACAGCGCCCGGAACCGCGCCTCGCTGGCGCGCTGGGCGGCTTGCGCGGCGTAAACCGGACGCAGATCGCGCACCGTCGCCTGCATGAACCACCGGCCCTGGACCTGAATCGGCGTGGCCCGGATTTCGAGCGGAATGCGTTCGCCGGAGCGATGACACACCCACGCCTCGCCCGTGCCGATGCCACCGGAGCTAATCCGCGCGCGGAAACGCCGGTCCATCTCTTCGCGTTTGTCGGGCGGATAAACCATCGTGTGGTGCTGCCCGATAAGCTCACCCAACTTATATCCGAGCTGCTCCTCCGCAGCGCGGTTGACCTGCCAGATCAATCCCGTCTCGCCGTCGGTGATCACAATCGCATCAGTCGCGCCATCGATGAGACAACGCCACCGCGCCTCGGCCTCGGTCATGGCCGCCAGTTGCCGCGCCAGCTTTCGTCGCGACCACCCGAGCCACACGGCACCGGCCACAGCCGCACCGGCCACCAAGGGCCAGCCGACGCCAGCACCGATCAGCGTGGCCACGCCATTTGGGTTTTGGGCACAACCCTGCGTTCCCACCGCGACAAGCGGTCCGGCCGCAAAAACAAACATTCCTGTGCCCCGAAGCAGATTTCGATCCATGGGGGTAAAATGGGTCCGCAAGCAATAGGGGTGATTCCGCATTGTCGAGTCACATTCCCCTCAACCGATCCTTCGAGCCCTGTGTCCGGATTTAGCTCGCCGTCCCACGCGCAGACCGGCGCAAATCCTCCGTCTCCCGCTCTTCATGATTACCAGCCTGCGCCCCGCCACCATCGCCGATGTGCCGCTCCTGCTTCAGCTCATTCGAGAACTGGCCGAATATGAACACCTATCGGACCAGGTAAACGCCACCGAAGAGCGCCTCCGCGCCGCGCTCTTTCCCGCGACCGCAAACGCCGCCAACGCCGCACCGCGCCCCATCGCCGAATGCGTGCTCGCGTTTGCCGACGAACAACCGGCGGGCTTCGTTTTATTTTTTACGAATTTTTCAACATTTTTGACCCGGCACGGACTGTACGTGGAAGACCTTTTCGTGCGGCCCGCATTTCGCCGGCACGGCCTCGGCACCGCGCTGCTCCGTCACGTCGCCGGACTCGCCTGCGCGCGCGATTGCGGCCGGCTGGAATGGGCCGTGCTCAACTGGAACGAACCCGCCCTCGCCTTCTACGCCTCGCTCGGCGCGCAACGCCTGACCGAGTGGACCACCTGCCGCGTCACCGGCGACGCCCTCCGCCGGCTCGCGGCCGGCTGACATCGCGTCACAGCATCTTAAATACCCGCTTGAGCTCGTCGAGCGCCGCCTCCGGCATCGGCACCACCGGCCCGAGCGGACGGCAGAGCATCAACGCTTCCGCCGTGGCTTCGAGCACCTCCAGCCGGTCGAAGGCATCGAGCAGATCCTTGCCCACCACGACCGCGCCTTCGTTTTCGATTAACACCACCGGGCAGCGCTCCAGGGAAATGTGCGCCGCGATCTGGGCGGCGTCCTCGACGATGCACGCGAATGGCAGCTTGGGCACATCGCGCAGCACGATGTAGCTCTCCGGAATCGTTTTCGAGGTGAGCGCAGCCGGCGTCATGCAGAAGGCGCTGGCATGGGCCGGCTGGGCGTTGATGATCGCGCCCACGGCGGGATTTTGCCGGTAGATGAGTGCGTGCAACGCCGCCGCGCGGCTGGGCTGCTTGCCCGCCTCGCAGAAACCGGGCCGGGCGCGCACGATGCCCGGCGCCTCCAGTTCGAGCCGGTCACGCCGCCGCGGCGTCACGAGAAATTCCTCGCCCGCCAGCCGCGCCGAAAATGCGCCCGCCGTGCTGATGAGCAACCGCTGCCGGTACGCGCGCTGCACGAATTCGCAGATCTGCCCGCGCAACGCTTTCTCGGCATTGCCGGGCGGCACCACCGGCGCCGCGGAAAATTCCGGCAAGCTCTGCCGCTGCAACGCCGCGGCCGGCAGCGTCCGCACCGCGCCCAGCCCCGCCGCGCGCACCAGCGTCTGCGCGACGAACTCGAGCGTCTCGAACCGTTGGAACGCCTCGCACAGATCGCGGCCGCCGATCACCACGCCGTGGTTTTCCAGCATCGCACAGTCCGCGCCCGCGGCGAAGGTCGCGGCGATGTTTTGCCCCAGCTCCTCGCTCCCGGGACAGGCATACGGCGCGTAGGCGACTTTGCCGCACACCTCGAAGGCGTGGGTCTGCACCCGCGTGTCGGGCAGTTGCCGGCAGATGCTGAAGGCCACCAGCGCGCCGGGATGCGCGTGCACGATGGCCTTGATGTCGGGCCGCCGCCGGTAGATCTCCCGGTGAAACGGAAACTCCGACGACGGCGGATGCATGCCGGTGCGCGAGCCGTCGGCGTGCATGCACACGATGTCAGTCGCTTGCAGCCGGCCTTTGTCCACCCGCGACGGTGTGATCCAAATACTGCCGTCGGGATCGAGAATCGACAGGTTGCCGCCCGACGTCGTCGTCATGCGGTAGCGGTAAATGCGCTCCATGGTGCGCACGAGTTCCTCGCGGGGATGCAGCCATCGGGAATCCATGCCGGTATGGGGACGCAACCGGCCCGCGTTGTCAAAAGTGCAACACGCGCCCGACCGCTCACGCGCTGACGTTGAGCATCACCAGGAAAAGCACCAGCGTGAGGAGGAAGACGACGATCTTGGTGCCGATCACGATTTTCATCGCCGGTGACAATTGGCGCACATCCGGATGGTACGTCACCAAAACGATCAACACGCCCGCCGCACACGCCTCGCGCAACAGCAACGGCAGGTGCAGCCGCCACAGCCCGTACCCGGCGGCGTCCAGCCCCACGCGCACTCCGGTGTCCAACGCCGCCAGCCACAGCGCGCCCAGCCACGGCAACGTCCGCTCCACCTTCTGGCTGATCCATTGCAGCGTACACATCGTCAGAACCAGCCGCATCAAACAGGCGAGCAGCAGCCATTCCCACGGTTCCAATTTGCCCTCGCTGTCGAACACCCGCGCCTGATGCAACCGCTCAAAATACCGCGCGGTCTGCAACAGCACCGTGGGCGAAGGCGCGCCCGTGTTGCTATAGGCCGGCAGATTATCATTGCGCACAAACAGCCCGCTCTGCGGCGGCGGATTTTCTGACGCTGAGGGCGGTGGTGGCGGCGGCGCTTTGGGCTCGGGCTTGGGCGGCGGCGCAGGCGCGACCTCCGGCGCGGGCTCCAACGCCACCTCCCCACGATAACCCTGGGTGGAAATCAGGCGGTTGTTCTCCAGCTCCAGCCGCACGCCGCCGGGATAAACCAAAATCGTGCGCGCCCCCGCCGTGGCCTGCGCCTCCGGCCGGCCCAACGCGCGCACCACCTGCTCCTGGCTCATGCCCAGCCAGATGGTCTCGGCGCCGGCGCTCCGCACCACGCAGAGCGCCGTCAGCAGGATCCAAAGGGTAATTCGCACGCCTCGCACGGCCCCGATGCTTTCGCCCCGCCCGCTCCAGCGCAACGCGATACTCGCCCGTACTTCCGCGCCGCCCGTCGCGGCGCCGATTTTCCGTGTCTTCCGCCCGCCCAGCCGCCAACAACTCTCCCGCGATTTTTCCACCGTGCCCGACCTGCTGCTCACGCTCAAAACCACCTTCGGCTACTCGACGTTCCGCCCGCTCCAGCGCGAGATCATCGAGACGTCGCTGGCCGGGCGCGATGTGTTCGCCCTGCTGCCGACCGGTGGCGGCAAATCGCTGTGCTTCCAGTTGCCGGCGCTCCACCGCACCGGATTGACCGTGGTCGTGTCGCCGTTGATCGCGTTGATGAAGGATCAGGTCGACCAGCTCCAGGCCGCGGGCGTCGCCGCCACCTACCTCAACTCCTCGCTCGGCGTACGCGAATCGCGGTCGCGACTGGCCGGTCTGCACCGCGGCGAATGGCGCATCCTCTACGCCGCCCCCGAGCGCCTCATGCTCGACAACTGGCAGGAAAACCTGAAGGCGTGGAACGTCACCGCGCTCGCCATCGACGAGGCGCACTGCATTTCCGAATGGGGTCACGATTTCCGCCCCGAGTACCGCCAGCTCGCCCGGCTCCGCACGCTGCTGCCCGACGTGCCGGTGATGGCGCTCACCGCCACCGCCACCGAGCGCGTGCGCGCCGACATCGTCAACCACCTCAAGCTGCGCGAGCCCGCGACCTTCGTCGCCAGCTTCAACCGCCCCAACCTCGCCTACCGCGTCACGCCCAAGGACGAGCCGTTGAAGCAGATCGTGGCGTTCGCCAAAAAGCGCGAGGACGAGAGCGGCATCGTCTACTGTGCCACCCGTGCCACCGCCGAGCGCGTGGCCGAGGCGCTCGCCGGACGCGGCTTCTCCGCCCGGCCGTACCACGCCGGCCTCACCGCCACCGAGCGCACCGAGAATCAGGAGCTGTTCCTGCGCGACGAGGTACGGATCATGTGCGCCACCATCGCGTTCGGCATGGGCATCAACAAGCCCAACGTCCGCTGGGTGATTCATCACGATCTGCCGAAAAACATCGAGGGCTACTATCAGGAGACCGGCCGCGCCGGGCGCGACAGCCTGCCCAGCGATTGCCTGCTCCTCTTCAGCGGTGGCGATGTCGCCAAGCAGATCCATTTCATCGACGAGATGACCAACGAGCACGAACGCCAGGTGGCGCGCGCGCAGCTGCGCCAGATGGTGCACTACGGCGAGAGCGCCGGCTGCCGCCGCGCCGAGCTCCTCGGCTATTTCGGCGAACAGTTTCCCCTCGATAATTGCGGCGCGTGCGACAACTGCCTCGAACCGCGGGAGACATTCGACGGCACCATCCCCGCGCAGAAATTTCTCTCCTGCGTTTACCGCATCCGGCAGGCGGGGCGCTTCGGCGTCGGGCTCAACCACATCGTCGAAGTGCTCACCGGTGCCGATACGGAAAAAATCCGCCGCTGGGGACACGACCGGCTGAGCACCTACGGCATCGGCGCCGAGCTCTCGCGCCCGCAATGGGCGTCCGTCGGCCGCGAGCTGATGCGGCTGGGCTTCATCGTCCAGAGCGAGGGCGAGTTCGCCGTGCTGGAACTCACCGAGGCGGGCATGGAAGTGCTGCGCCAGCGCACACCCGTCACCCTGACCAAACCCATGTCGGCGCCGGTGGCGAAGCGCGCGGTCAAACGCATCGGCGAAGTCGAGTGCGACGAGATCCTGTTCGCGCGGTTGAAGACGCTGCGCAAAAAGCTGGCCGACGAACGCCGGGTGCCGGCGTACGTGGTATTTGGCGACGCCACGCTCCGGCAGATGGCCCGCGAGTACCCGGCGACCGAGACGGCGATGGCCGGCGTCTTCGGCATGGGTGAGAAGAAGCGCGCGGAGTTCAGCGCCGTCTTCGCCGCCGAAATCGCCGACTACCTCCGCCACAACTCGCGGCAGAGTTTCAATCTGACATAGGCGAGACGCCAATGCCACGTGGCACGGGCGTCCCGCCGTGGGCTGCCGATCTGCATAATCAAAGACCGCGAGCGACACTCGGCCCTTGCCCCGCACACTCTTGCAACTACACCTTGGCCAACATGACCGAAGCCGGAGCATGCTTGCCCTTGCAGAACCTCAGGAAACCAAACCCCGCCTGCGTCCACGCCCATCACCCGAGTTGAGCTTTCTCCGGACTAATTTCCACCGCAGAAAGCTCAACTCAGCCCCACCGATCATTAATCATAAAGCACTTGCCCATGCGTTATTCCTGTTTTTACATTCCGGCTAAAGCTCAACTCAGTTGGTACGAATAACACTGATCGGCGAAGAAAGATGAGCGTTCACTACGGCACGGAGAAATTCCACATAGACAAGGATGGAGTCTGTGAGCCCATCTGGCGCATCGGGAAGTTAGAGTGGCGCGAAATTCGAGAAGTCTTCCTGAAGCAAGAGCGTGCCCGTGACTACGTCTGCATCGTCGTGCGAGATCGAGCAGGGTTACACGCCCGGCTGGGCTTTATCGGCAGGATATTCAGCACGGCGACACGAGCAGCAGGCTGCGGAGACCTCAGTATCAACGCGGCACAACGCGGTATCCAGGCTGGCGAAATTGTCGAGTTTGCGTCCGAGATGATTACTGCTTCCCTTGCCAAGAAGAAGGCCGATCCAGTCGGCACAGACAACGACCGGGCTGCGCCCGGTCGTGTCTGACCTCAATCGATCGCCGGAAGAATCATGAAAGACATCCTCGGTCCTCGCTTCGGTGCCTTCGCAATAGACTACATCGTGGTATTCGCGGTCGATATGGCTTACATCCGCGCTGTTGGGCAGACGACATCCGAGGGCGGCTATCAGGTTACCGGATTGCCGGCGCTTGTCGGACCTGGGTTCTGGCTTTTGTGGATGGTTGTTCCCGAGTGGCTTTGGGGCGCCACACTCGGAAAGAAGATTCTCGGTTTGAGAGTCCAGAAAGCTGATGGCAGCCGCCTTGGCTTCGGCGGTGCTCTATTAAGACGGGTCTGCGATTTATTTGATTTCTGGATGTCATTTGGGCTGGTGGCGACCATCTGCCATTTGAAGAGCGCGAAGGGCCAGCGTGTGGGAGACATGGCGGCAGGCGCGGAGGTTATTCTCCAAAAGAAGGGCGATCCAGTCGGCACAGACAACGACCGGGCTGCGCCCGGTCGTGTCTGACCTTAGCTCTGAGGTCATCCGTCGATAAAAAAGTGAAAGTATTTTCATGCGGCATTCGAAGTGGCCTCAGGAGGCAGGAAAGGGAGCAGCGGGCTGTTTTTAGCGCGGAGTTTTTCGAGGTGATGGGTTTCGTTGTATAGAGAGTCATTTTTCCAGCAGCGGAAGAGAATGCGGATCCATTTATAGGCGAGGGCGCGCAGGGTGGCTTGGAAGCCGTGGCCGGCGGCTTTGCGTTGCTCAAGGCCGAGCCGAAGGGGCCGAGCTGAAGGGGTCATGGGTTGACTTTTGACAGCTGCTTTCGTTGCCGATCTGAGCCCTGACGCAGGAGCCACATGCATCGCCTTTCTTGTGATGCCTGCCGATAGTCTTGGCCGATATCTACTGCCAACCCCGGCCTCGTCACCTCGGCCGCTACGGGAAGCATCGCCGCCACTGCTTTTCGTGACCTTTCGCGTGTTTTGTGGGCGAGGTCGGGGAAGGTACGAAGGCAACCGGGACAGCCGTTTCGGTGGAGCGACTTGTCCTCAAGACGCTCGACGCGCGTTGGGGACAACGCGCGCCACCTCTGCACGCCGGTGCGAGGCACAACCGGCCACGGCGATGACGATGGTATCTTGGTGGACATCCAGGCCCACGAATCTTCCGTGCGTGCGCATGTGCTGGTCTCCTATGTCGGTGGTTTTGGCTGACGCCTCCATCTTGTGGCCCGGCTCGCTTTGCGCGAGTCACCCACGCTCCAGGGGACCAGCTCCTTTTTCTCCTTCGCTCGGCGTCACGCAGCTATAGTGTCTGGGCAAAGACGATGATCTGCCGCTTTTGTGGAGAGAACAGGAAGCTTGTTGAGGCCCATGTTATACCTCGCAGTTTTCATCGCATTGATCCGAGCGACCGGCAGCCGAGTCGACTGGTCACTAACGTCGAAGGGCGCTACACGCAGAAGATCAGAAAGGGAGTCTATGATGCTTCGATTGTGTGCGAGGAGTGCGAGCGGCGGTTTGCACCGTGGGATGATTACGCCGACGAGCTCTTTCTAAAGTCGTGGGATAGGTTCGAGAAGATCACGGATCGCGGCCACGAGATCGGTTACAGCTTACCGGCGTTCGATTATCCATTGTTGAAGCTATTTTTTCTCTCTGTGCTTTGGCGGGCAGCCACAAGTGATCATGTGATGTTCTCGAAGATCGACCTTGGTCCGCGCGAGTCGGTCCTGAAGAAAGCCATCGAGCGATCAGATCCGGGATCGATTGATTTCTTCGGCGTAGTTTTGCAGGCATTCGACTCGCCGAATGTCGGGATATTGGACCCGCATCCGGAGCGCTTTTCAGGCGTCCGGTTTTGCCGCTTTTATCTCTCGCACATCATCGCCTTCGTCAAAGTCGATGGCCGTCCGTTCACCGAGCCTTTTTCCTCGGCGGCGCTCGGACCTGATCGTCCACTCGTTCTTGTGCAGAAGAATTTTATGACCAGCCCAGAAAGGCGCATAATGAGACGACTTGTGATAGCCGATAAGAGAAAGGCCCAACCCGGAAGCCAGACAAGGGAGGAGCCCGACAAGGGAGCAAGTCGGTAACGTTGGGTGCCGAGTGGGTTTGGGTGCCCGACCCCGAATAGGCTGACGGAGGTAGCGCGTGTTGTCCCCAACGCGTTCCGAGCGTCTTGAAGACCGGGGGTGGAGCTCAGTTCGTTTCCGTGTCCTTTCGCGTGATTCGTGGGCGTCTCGTGGGGGGTGTTTGAATTTGGCGCGCGCGCGCCAAATTGCGGGTTGTGGCCCCCGGTCCGGAGGCTGGCCGGGCTCTGCTGCAAACCGCTCGGAAGGCGAAAACAAAAGCCGCGCTCCATTGCGGGAGCGCGGCTTATTACTATGGCGGCGGCGCTCCGGGGTTAGACCTTGGCGGGAAGATTCATCCAGGCGGCCAGACATAGAGCCCCAGGCCGAGTAGTGTTGATTTTCATCCCAGTAGGTAACGCTGCCCACGCTCCTGCGGCACCTAACACGCCCTGAATTTATGCCACGTAGCGTAAATTGCCGCCTGGGGTGACGAACCGCCAACCCCGGCCTTGTCACCTCGGCCGCTACAGTGAGCAACGCACGGTGACTTTTCGTCCTTTCGCGTGTTTCGTGGGCAAAGGCCTTTCTTTGGGTACTCCCGCTGTCCGTCAAATCGGGGCAGGCTTAGACGACGAAAATTAAACCTGCCCCTATGCCACCTTCGCGGGGGGCCGGCACAGGGAAAGGCTCGACGCTGCCAGCGCGCTTTTTCAACGATAAGCCATGAGCGCTTCATTGGCCCGCCGGACAATTCCGATCCTGATCAGCCTCACCATCACGGGGCTCTGCTTGTTCTTGCCAGCCGGACGACTCGACTGGCTGCGCGGATGGATCCTCCTCGGGCTCTCGTTTGCCGCCGGGATCGCGGCAACGGTGGTACTCGCGCGTGATCCCGCCCTGCTGGCCGAGCGGCGCAACGTCAAAGCGGGCAAGGGCTGGGACAAGATCATCGTCCCCTTCGTGGTGCTAGTGGGACCGGCCACCGTGTGGATCACTGCCGGCCTCGATGTGCGCCATCACTGGTCGAGGCCCATGCCTTCATGGATTTTCGCGGGCGGCATAGCCTTGGCCGCGATCGGGGGCGGCATCGTGGTGTGGGCCATGCGGACCAACCGCTTTTTTTCGGCCGTGGTCCGCATCCAGCGTGATCGCGGCCAGACCGTGGCCACAGGCGGTCCCTACCGTTACGTCCGGCATCCGGGTTACGTCGGCATGACTGCGTTCCTCTTTGCCACTCCGCTGATCCTCGGCTCATGGTGGGCTTTCATCCCGTCCGTCGCTACGGCGGCGGTCACGGTGTTGCGGACGGCGCTGGAGGACCACACACTGCAGGTCGAACTCGAGGGCTATGCCGACTATGTGCGAAACGTGCGGTACAGGCTGGTGCCGTTCGTCTGGTAATACCAACCCCGGCCTCGTCACCTCGGCCGCTACGGGGAGCATCGCCGCCGCGCCTTTTCGTGACCTTTCGGGTGTTTCGTGGGCGAGTCCGGGGAAGGTACGAAGGCAACAGGGACAGCCGTTTCGGTGGAGCGACTTGTCCCCAAGACGCCCGACGCGCGTTGGGGACAACGCGCGCCACCTCTGCACGACGGTGCGGTACGCAATCGGCCACGGCGATGACGATGGTATCTTGGTGGACATCCAGGCCCACGAATCGAACAGCCCGCACTCCATCGCAGCGCGGACCGGATTGCGCGGGCTGAAGCTCCGCGCTACGCGGGGCCAATCATTCTGCTCTGCCTCTGACTTTTCGCACATTGCGTGGTGAACCCACTACTGCGTGGTCCACGAACCCGGCCTCGTCACCTCGGCCGCTACGGGAAGCATCGCCGCCGCGCCTTTTCGTGCCCTTTCGTGTGTTTCGTAGGCCATCCCTCCGCTCCGCTGCAGCGAGACGGGAACGCGCGATCCGCTGCAAACTCACACCTCAGTCAGCGACGCAGCTTGAGCAACCGCTCACCGGCGGCGTGCAGCGTGGCGGGGCGTTTGGCGAAATTCAGGCGGATAAAGCGGTTCTCGCCGCCGGCGAAGAAGCTCGATCCCGGCACCGGCGCGACCCCGATTTCCCGCGCCATCCAGTGCGCAAACTCCACGTCGCTCGCGAAGCCGAAGGGCGAGATGTCGACCATCACGAAATACGCCCCTTCCGGCCGCGAGTACGCGAGCCCCGTGCGGTCGAGATAGCCGAGCAGGATGTCACGCGACTGCGCGTACTCGGCCGCCAGCCCCGCGTAATAGCCCGGCGGGAACCCCAGGGCCGTCACCACCGCATGCTGCAACGGCGCCGCCGCGCCCACGGTGAGAAAATCGTGCACTTTCCGCGCCTGCGCGATGATCTCCGGCGCCGCCTGCACGTAGCCCAGGCGCCAGCCGGTGATCGAAAACGTTTTCGAGAGCGAGGAACACGCCAGCGTGCGCGCCGCCATGCCGGGCAGCGTGATGAAATACTCGTGCCGGTGGCCGTCGAAGAGGATGTGTTCGTACACCTCGTCGGTGATCACGAACGTATCGAACTCGGTCGCGAGCGCCGCGATCTGCTCCAGCTCGGCGCGCGTGAACACCCGGCCGGTCGGGTTGGACGGATTGCAGAGCACGAAGGCCTTCAGCCCGCCGGCAAACGCGCGCCGCAGTTCGTCGGGATCGAAACGGTAGTGCGGCGGATGCAACGGCACGTGCACCGGCGTCGCGCCCGCGAGAATGGCATCAGCCGAGTAGTTCTCGTAAAACGGCGAGAACAGCCCGACGCGATCGCCGGGATCGCACACCGTCATCATCGCCACCATCATCGCCTCAGTGGCGCCGCAGGTGACGACGAGTTCGCGGTCGCCATCGACCGGCGCGCCCTGGCAACGCGCGAGTTTGGCGGCCAGCGCCGCGCGCAATTCCGGCGCGCCCCACGTGATGGCGTACTGGTGCCGGCCGGCGTCCATGGCGTCTTTCGCCGCCTGCACCAACGCCGGCGGCGGATCGAAGTCGGGGAAGCCTTGCGCGAGATTGATGGCGCCATGCCGCTGCGCGACACGAGTCATCTCGCGGATGAGCGATTCGGTAAACCGGGCGGTGCGTTGGGACGTGCGCGGCATAAAACGCGGCGCAGCTTCAAGAGCGTCGCCAGCCGTGACGAGCCCGTTTTTGGTCGTGCTACGAGAACGGTGGCGCAACAGAAGGTGCCGTCAGGGATTGTAGTGGCATGGGCGTCCCGCCCATGGGATCGGGAAGAACGGGCATGCCCGTTCTTTCACGGGCGAGACGCCCGTGCCACGAAGCACCGCTCCACCGACAGAAAAACCGCGTTACCATCCGCCGCGCGCTGCGCAGCCGGCGATCACGGAATCTTCAGCTCCATGCCGAGATTCAAGCGGTCGTTCTCGCTCTTCAGCACGTCGCGGTTGGCGGCGTAGATCTCGCGCCACCTGCCTTTCGTGCCGTAGTAGCGCTGCGAAATTACCGAAAGCGTGTCGCCGTGCTGCACCACATGACGACGGCCCGCTGTCGCCGGAGGCGGGGTGGCCGCCGGTGGCACCACCCGTGGAGTTGTCGGCGCTTGCAGCGGCGATTTTTCGAGCGCGGTGCGGTTATCCACACTGGTCGCGGGCCGGATCAGCGGCGAGCTGTCGGCCATCGGCGCGACCGGCACGGTGCGCGACACCGGCGTAATTGGACTCGGCAGGTTCGCACTCGCGGCACGCGGACGCGGCGGCGGAGTGGTTGCGTTGGAGGAAGCGGCGGCGCGCAGGTCGGCGATCTCCGCCTTGAGCTGCTCGTTCTCGCGCTGCAGGCGTTCGAGTTGATCCATGTACTGCAATTTCACGCTGGCATCCTCCAGCGGATGCGCGGGCAACGTGCGGGCGAATTCGCGTTTGGCGGCATCGATCCGCCCGCGCACGAGGTCGGCCTGCGAGGAGTTGGGCTGCAGTTCGAGAAACTTGCGGAAGTAGTAGATCGAGGCGATCGGGTCCTTGATGTGCTGCTGGTAGAGCAGGCCGGCTTCGAGGTACGACTCGGGGGCGTCGTCGCCGCGACGGGAGATGACCTTGAGGAAGGCGGCCAGCGCCTCCTGGTTGCGCCCCTGGCGGATGAGCTGTTTGCCGCGTTGGAAATCCGCCTCGGCATCCTCGGCGCGAAACGGCAGGTTGCCGCCGCGTTCGCAACCGGTGGCGAACCACAACGCACAGAGTGCGAGCAGACTGAGCGGAAGAAGACGCATCAACGGCGGGAAAGGGATTGAATGGCGAGACGTGGGGCGTAAGTTCCACAACCTCTGTTCACGACTCAACTCTAAATGCCCACCGCCGCCGCATCCTCCCTGGCCCGCGCCCGCGCCTGCATCCGCATCGAGATCGATGCCCTCGCCGCCACCGCCGACGCGCTCGGCGATGAATTTGTCGCCACCGTGCAGGCCGTCGAGGCCACCGTCGCCGCCGGGCGCAAAGTGATTTTCAGCGGCGTGGGCAAATCCGCGCACATCGCCCAGAAACTCACGGGCACGTTTAACAGCACGGGCGTGTCGGCGTGCTTCCTCGACGCGACACAGGCGCTGCATGGCGACCTCGGCCTGTGCGACGAGGGCGACCTCGCGGTGCTGTTGAGCAACAGCGGTCAATCGCAGGAGATTCTGCGTCTCGTGCCGCTGTTGAAACGCTTCGGTCTGCCCATCGTCGCGCTCACCAGCCATGCGGAGTCGGATCTGGCGCGCGCCGCCGATTACCGGCTGATCTGCCAGGTCCCGCGCGAAGCCTGCCCGCTCAAAATCGCGCCGACCGCCAGCACCACCGCCGCCCTCGCCTTGGGCGACGCGCTCGCGATGGTCGTGCTCGAAAACCGCGGCTTCACCCGCGAGGACTTCGCCCGCCTCCACCCCGCCGGCAACCTCGGCACCGTGCTCTTGTTGAAAGTGCGCGACATCATGCGCACCGGCGACCGGCTACCGATTCTGTCCGCCTCGCGCACCGTGCAAGACGCCATCCTCGGTATGACCCAGGCCAAGGCCGGCTGCACCGCGGTGATCGACGAAGCCACCGGCAAACTCGCGGGCATCCTCACCGACGGAGACTTTCGCCGCAACATCCTCAGCGGCCCCAGCTTTCTCGCCCAGCCCGTGGCCAACTACATGACGCGTTCGCCCAAAACCGTGTCGGCCGACGCCCTCGCCACCGAAGCGCTGCGGATGTTCGATGCCTACAAAATCGACGATCTCATCGCCGTCGACGCCGACGGCCGGCCGGTGGGCCTCGTCGACGTGCAGGATTTGCCCAAGATGAAACTCCTGTGAGCGTGGCAGCTACGTCGCGCCACCGCTCGATTTCATAAGCGACATGCAACGCGCTTAAACCTGCGGCCGGAGTCTGCCGGCCCTTTACTCGCAATCGCGCACTTCCCTAGTATCTTCCTTCCTTATGCCGACACCCGCCTTCCACTATCAGGATCCCTTCCCGCTCGGAGCCGACGAAACCGAATACCGCCTCCTCTCCCAAGAGGGCGTGAGCACCGCGACGTTCGAGGGCCGCGAAATTTTGAAAGTCGCGCCCGAAGCCGTCTCCTTTCTGGTGCAGAGCGCGCTGCGCGACTGCTCGTTTCTCCTCCGCACGAAACACCTGCAGCAGGTCGCGGCCATCCTCGACGACCCACAGGCCAGCGCCAACGACCGCTACGTGGCGCTCACAATGTTGAAGAACGCCGAGATTTCCGCCGAGGGCATCCTCCCCTTCTGCCAGGACACCGGCACCGCCACCGTCGTCGCCAAGAAAGGCCAGCAAGTCTGGACCGGCGCCAACGACGCCGAGGCGATTTCCAAGGGCGTCTACGAGTGTTACACCAAGGAAAACCTCCGCTACTCGCAGACCGCCGCGCTCGACATGTACGAGGAAGTCAACACCGGCACCAACCTCCCGGCGCAAATCGACATCCTCGCCACCGAGGGCGCGAAATTTGAGTTTCTCTTCGTCGCCAAGGGCGGCGGCTCGGCCAACAAGACGTACCTCTTCCAGGAGACGAAGGCGTTGCTCAATCCGAAGAGCCTCGCGGCCTTTTGCGCCGACAAGATGAAGCTTCTCGGCACCTCCGCCTGCCCGCCGTACCACCTCGTGTTCGTCATCGGCGGCACCAGTGCCGAGGCGTGCTTGAAGACGGTGAAGATCGCCTCGACCAAATATTACGATGCGCTGCCCACCAGCGGCAACGCCCACGGCCAGGCCTTCCGCGACATCGCGATGGAGAAACAGATTCTCGAGATCGCGCAAAAGAGCGGCATCGGCGCCCAGTTCGGCGGCAAATATTTCGCGCTCGATGTGCGTGTCATCCGCCTCCCCCGCCACGGCGCGAGCTGCCCGGTCGGCATGGGTGTCTCATGCAGCGCCGACCGCAACATCAAGGCCAAGATCACCAAGGACGGCCTCTTCGTCGAGAAGCTCGAAACCAATCCCGGCCGCTTCATCCCGGCGCACCTGCGCACGCTGAAAGACGACAACATCGTCAAGATCGACCTCAACCGGCCGATGGCCGACATCCTCGCCGAGCTCACCAAATATCCGGTGACCACCCGCGTGTTGTTGACCGGCCCGTTGATCGTCGCCCGCGACATCGCGCACGCCAAACTCAAGGAGCGCGTCGACGCCGGCAAGGGCCTGCCCGAGTATCTCAAGCAGCACCCGGTTTACTACGCCGGTCCGGCCAAAACGCCGAAGGGTTACGCCTCGGGTTCGTTCGGCCCGACGACCGCCGGCCGCATGGACAGCTACGTGGAACTCTTCCAGTCGCTCGGCGGCTCGATGCTGATGATCGCCAAGGGCAATCGCAGCAAGCAGGTGACCGATGCCTGCAAAAAGTTTGGCGGGTTTTATCTCGGCTCGATCGGCGGCCCGGCGGCGATCCTCGCCAAGGAAAACATCAAGAAGGTCGAAGTGCTCGAATATCCCGAGCTCGGGATGGAAGCCATCTGGAAGATCGACGTGGTGGATTTCCCGGCGTTCATCCTGGTCGACGACAAGGGCAACGACTTCTTCGTAAGCGCCTGCGCCCACTGCGTGCCGGAAAAAAAGTAAGCCGCACCCGCGCTATTCGCCTTCCGTAACAACCGCCCTTCCTCGCGAAGGGCGGTTTTGTTTTCAGGGCTTGGCCTCGGCTGACTCTGCGAGTGGGGCCTTCGTCTCACGCAAATTTCTCCGACGTCTGACTTCATCGGCAAACTGTTCGAGCCGGGCAGCCTCTTTCGCGGGATTCAGGTCAGCGCTATAATCAGGCGCGACCTCGAAGAATAGCCGGTCGTTGGCCTTATCTCTCGCCGGCAAACTCTGCTGACGCATCACACAACGCACAGTGTCGCCAACTTTGTACGTTTTGCTGGCGAGTCCATTGAACGGTGCCGCCACCACCACCTCATGGTCCTTCCAAGTCACAACATACGCCTGATACTCCGCAGATCCTTCCGAGAAGGATAATACTTTCACGACTTTCGACGTGAAGAACTCATGCGTCATGCGCGATTCGACTTTGTAGTCCGATTTTTCCGAGCCATGCGCGAGCGCGGCGAAGCTTAGCAACACTGCCAGATAAAATGGGGTTTTGGGCATGGCTGTGTTGATAATGCACAAACACCTATTGTCCAGAGCTAAGCACGCAGCCAGCCACGCGCCGACAAAGCGCCGCTCAGCGCACTTGCAGCGTGTCGCCTTCGAAGGTGAGACCGAGCGGAGGGACGACCACGGCTTTGCGCGCGCCGTCTTTCTTCACCCAACCGGCGTGCCAGGCGTCGTAGCCGGTCGATTTCGCGGCGGCGAGCGTCGCCTCCACCAGCTCCGGCGCCACGTAGGCTGCGAAACCGATGCCTTGGTTGAAGGTCGCGTACATCTCGCGCTTCGCGATCGGGCCCGCGGTTTCGAGGAAACGGAAAAGCGCAGGCTCGGGGCGCACGTTGGTAATCTCGTACACGAAGGGCTCCTCCAGGCGCATCAGTTTGCGCCAGCCGTGGCCGGTCACGTGAGCCACGTAGTTGAGCTTGAGTCCGCGACGCTGACACTCGCGCACGAACGCCACGTAAATCACCGAGGGCGCGAGCAACGCCTCGCCGTAGCTGCGGCCGTCGCCGATGGGCGTGGCGTAGCCTTGCGGGAGCTGCGTGGCGATCTGCCGGCAGAGCGTGAGGCCGTTGGTCTGCACGCCCGACGAAGCGAGAAAAATGATGGCGTCGCCCGCCCGGACGTCGCCGACGATGCGGAGATGCTTCGGCGCGATTTTCCCGATGGCCGAGCCGGCGAGCACGATGGTCTCCGGATTGACGATACCGCGCAGCGTGGGCGTCTCGCCGCCGCCCCAGACCGCGCCGGCCTGCCGGCAGCCCTCGGCGAAGCCCGCCACGAGATCGCCCGCGCGCTTCTCGTCGGCAAACCAGCCGGAATCACCGACGGCGGCGTGCATCGCCACCGAGATCGGCAACGCGCCACAGGTGGCGAGGTCGTTGACGATCGTCGCCACCGTATCGATGGCGATTTCGCGGTAAAAACATTTGCCCGACTGCGCGTAGACGGCGTCGGCCACGAGGTTTTTCGTGCCGAGCCCTTCCTCGACGTGCGCGAGATAGTGGTCGGCGGCCTCGATCAGATAGGCGCTTTCGCCGCGCGTGGTCGCCGGCTCCGCGTAGCCGTGATCGGCGAGCAGCCCGGCGGTGGTGCGCGCCGCCCGCTGGCAGGCGCGCTTGAACGCATCGAGTTGATCGTAACGGACGCCGGAGGATTCGTAGCTTAAAGACATAGGAAACGACTGCCCACGGAACACACGGAAGGCGCGAAGACCAACCCAAATTCTTCCGGGTGTTGCGTGAGGCGCATCAGTAGCTCCGGCCCTCGGATTGCTCGTAATAGTTTACGTAGGCCTGGTTCACCACGCGATAGCCGCCGGGTGTCGGATAATGGCCGGTGAAATACCAGTCGCCCGAGTGCTGCGGCACCGCGGCATGGAGGTTCTCGATGGTCTGGAAGATGATCTCCACCTCGCCATTCCACTCGATGTTTTTCGGGCGGACGAGTTCGCAGATCTTGTGGGAAATCTCCTCGGGCGTGAACGGCTCGTAGAGCGCGCGCACATGGTTGACGGTCGAGCCGCGCGGCGGTTTGGCGACCTCGGCCAGACAGCGTTGATAGATCTCGCCGAGGAGGCTGCCCTGCCCGCGCTCATTGAGGAGAGCGACGGCGGCCTCGAAGGCGATGAACTTGCCGACCTCCGACATGTCGATGCCGTAGCAATCCGGGTAACGGATTTGCGGCGCGGTCGAGGCGATCACGATCTTCTTCGGATTGAGGCGGGAGAGGATGCGCAGAATCGAGCGGCGCAGCGTGGTGCCGCGCACGATGGAGTCGTCCACGATCACGAGGTTGTCCTTCGGCTGCACGGAGCCGTAGGTGATGTCGTAGACGTGGCTCGCGAGGTGATTGCGGAAGCTTTCCTGGCCGATGAACGTACGGATTTTCACGTCCTTGGAGACGACTTTTTCGCCGTGCGGCCAGTTGCGCAGAATCAAATCGTCGAGCAGCGCCTCGGTGAGTTCGCCGGCGCGCGCGGCGGCGAGCACGGCCTGCTTGACCTCGTTGCGGCGACGCACGCGCAGCGCCGACATCAGGCCGTAGTAGGCGACCTCGGCGGTGTTGGGCACGAAGCTGAACACGGTGTCGGCCCAGTCGCGGCCGACGGCGCGGAGCACCTGGTCGGTGAGGCCGGCGCCGAGCGCCTTGCGCTCGCGGTAGATGTCGAGGTCGTTGCCCCGGGAGAAATAGATGCGCTCGAAGGAGCACGCGGCCCGAGGCAGCGGCGCGGTGAAGCGGCTGGAGCTCAAGGCGCCGCGCTTCTTGATCACCATGACGTGGCCGGGCTCCACCTCGCGCACCTGCTCGACCGTGAGATCGAAGACGGTGCAGAGCGGCGCGCGCTCGGAGGCGAACGCCACCACCTCGTCGTTTTGGAAATAGTACGCCGGGCGGATGCCGGACGGATCGCGCGCGACGAAGCAGTCGCCATTGCCCACGAGTCCGCAGAGCGCGTAGCCGCCGTCCCACTTCTCGGAAGCCCGTGTGAGCACCCGCGCGAGGTCGAGCTCTTCGCTGATGCGGCGCGACATCTCGGCGCCGCTCAGGCCGCGGCTGCGCAGAAACCGGAAGATGTCCTCGTGTTCCTCGTCGAGGTAATAGCCGATTTTCTCGAGCATCGCCTGCGTGTCGGAGGCGAAAATCGGATGCTGACCCTTCGCGATGAGCGATTCGTTCAGCTCCGCGGTGTTGGTCATGTTGAAATTGCCGCAGAGCGCGAGATTCCGGGTCGGCCACGGGCTGCGCCGGAAGAACGGATGGCAGGCGGAGAGGTTGTAGCCGCCGCTGGTGCCATAGCGCAGGTGCCCCATGAGCAGTTCGCTGCCGAAATCAAAATGCTGCTTCACCGTGTCGGCGAACTCCGGGTGGATCACGCCGGTGGCGACCTTCGCGTTAAAATCCTTCAGCAGGAGTTTGAAAATGCGGTCGAGCGGATTGGGCTTCACGCACCGCTCGCGGTACATGAACGGATCGCCGGCCGGCACATCGAGCTTCACGCAAGCCACGCCCGCGCCGTCCTGGCCGCGGTTGTGCTGCTTTTCCATCAGGAGGAAAAGTTTGAAGAACCCCCACAGCGGGGTGCCGTATTTGGCCTGATAGTAGTCGAGCGGCTTGAGCAGGCGGACAAGTGCGATGCCGCATTCGTGGGTGAGGCGGTCGCTCATGGTTGCAGATGGGAAGAGAACTGAGACATGGTGAAAATGTGACCGCGGCGAGGAGAGGCCCGCCCACGAAGCGGGCTGTGGCGGTTCAACCGGCGCCCGGGCGCGGCAAGGCCTCCTCGATGGCGGTTTCCCAGACGCGACGCAAATCGGCCGTCGGCCAGGTGGCGGTGAACGCCTTCGTTTTGACGGCCAGCGCGCCGTCGGCGGTGACCTCGCCGATCACGGCGGCGGCAACACCCTGCATGTGCGATTCGGAAATCACGCGCAACGCAGAGGCGCCCTGCACCGCCAGCACGACGCGCCCCTGGCTCTCGCCGAAGAGCAGGCTGTCGCTGCGCGCGCCGCCTGCGGCGGCCAGATCGAGCTTGGCGCCGAAGGTGGTGTCGGGAGCAAACAACATCTCGCTGACGGCGACCAGCAGCCCGCCCTCGCTCAAATCGTGGGCGGCGAGCACCAGACCGGCGCGGATGAGCGTGCGCACGGTGTTGCCGAGGCGCTCTTCGGCGCCGAGATCGACCACCGGGGCATCGCCGGTCTTGAGCCCGTGGATCAGGCCGAGGAACTGGCTGCCGCCGAGTTCGTAGGGCGTGCCGCCGAGGAGCACCAGTTTCGTGCCGGCCTCGCG
Organism: Opitutia bacterium; assembly: GCA_016217595.1. Taxonomy (GTDB): domain Bacteria; phylum Verrucomicrobiota; class Verrucomicrobiia; order Opitutales; family Opitutaceae; genus MWDT01. The sequence continues at coordinate 241,909 of JACRHS010000010.1, forward strand.
GACCCACTGTTTGGTGATGTGCTGCTCTTTCTCAATCAACCCGACCACCGCCACGGTGGGCGTGGGATCGATGGTGCCTTCGGGCGATTCGTTGTAGAGCGAGACGTTGCCGCCCACCACGGGCACATCGAAGAACCGGCAGGCCTCGGCCAGCCCGCGCACGCACTCCTTGAGCTGATAGAACGACTCGGGCTTGTACGGATTGCCGAAATTGAGGTTGTTGGTCATCGCCAGCGGCATGGCGCCGGCGCACGCGAGGTTGCGCAGGCACTCCGACATCGCGATGAGCGCGCCCCGGCGGGGATTGAGATAACAGAAGCGGCCGTTGCCGTCGTTGCTGATGGCGAGAAACCGCTCGGTCTCGCCGAGGCGCACCCGCACCACGGCGGCGTCGCTGCCCGGTTCAACCACGATACCGTGATCGGCCGGCCGCGCGTACTGCCGATAAATCCACCGCTTCGAGGCGATGGTTGGATGCGCCAGCAGTTTCAGCAGCGCCGACTGCGCACCGGCGGCGTCGAGATCGGGCAGCCCGCAGACTTCGGGCGTCCACGCCGAGGTTGCGACGAAATAGGACGGCACCATCGATTCGCGGAAGTACACCGGCGCTTTGTCGGTGAGCGACGTCGTCGGCACATCCACCACGGGCACGCCGTGATGCTTCACCACCAGATGCCCGGTGGTCGTGACGGTGCCGATCTTGGCCGCCGGCACCGCCGCCTGGGCAAAAATCGCCTCGAACTCGGCCTCGCGGCCTTGTTGCACGATCAACAGCATGCGCTCCTGCGACTCGGCGAGGAGCAACTCGTAGGAATTCATGCCCGCCTCGCGCTGGGGCACGCCGTCGAGCTCGATCTCGATGCCGGTGCCGCCCCGGCTGGCGGTTTCGCTGGTGGCGCAGGCGAGCCCTGCCGCCCCCATATCCTGGATACCGATGACAAGCTCGGACACGGCCAGCGCCGCGAGGCAGGCATCGATGAGTTTGCGCCCCAGCACCGGGTCGCCCGTCTGGATCACCGGCCGAGAGTCCGCCACCGTTTCGGTCGATTCCAGAGCCGGCAAAGCCGCCCCGCCCAGTCCGTCACGACCAGTGGGTGCGCCGACGTAGTACACGGCATTGCCCGCTCCGGAGGCCTTGCCGCTGCGAATCTGGTCGTGCCGCAGCACACCGAGGCAAAGGGCATTGACCAGCGGTTTTCCCTCATAGCAGGGATCGAAGTAAGCATCGCCGCCCACGGTGGGCACTCCCGCGGTATTGCTGTAGTGCGCGCTGCCGGCCACGATGCCCTGCAATTGCTGCTGGGTGACGGGCGAAGACAGTTCACCGAAGCGCAACGAGTTGGTGAGCAGCACCGGCCGGGCGCCCATCGCCAAAATATCGCGCACAACACCACCCACCGCCGTGGCCGCGCCGGCCTGGGGATCGAGCGCGCTGGGGTGGTTGCGCGATTCGAGTTTGAAAGAGACCGCCCACTCGTCGCCGATGTCGATGATCCCGGCGTTTTCCTCACCGGCTTTCACGAGCACGGCCCCGAAGCGGCTGGTGTCGCCATCTTTGGTCGTGGGAAACTGTTTCAGCAACGGCCGGGTGTTTTTGTAGGAGCAATGCTCCGACCACATTACACTGAAAATGCCGAGCTCGGTCAGCGTGGGCTCGCGATGCAGGGTGCGCTTGATGAGCTGATGCTCCTCCGGCAGCAACCCATGCTTTTTCACAAGTTCAGGCGTAATCCTCTGGTTGAGTGCGGGAGTAGGATTTGGGGGGAGGTGGGTGACTGCCACGGGGATATTGGGTTTTGGAGGAGAAAGGTTTCGCGCGCGGGAAAGCCGAGATTACGAGCGAAAGATGGCACGCGGGGCGTCCGCAAAAACGCGGCCGAGTCGGGCAGCTTCCATGACCGCGTCCTGCGGAGCGCGCGAACCTGGCAAGGAAGTGGCAACAACGTTGATTTTCACGGGCCGGGAGAGGGATTTGATGACGTCGTGAATCGAAAACCGGTCAAGGGTTTTATGGGTCGCCCCGAGGGAAAAGCCGCTGGTGCCAACCGCTGGCGCCCTGCCAAAAAAAAGCAGCCCCGGATAAACCGAGGCTGCTGGCCTGAAATTCGAGTTGAGCGATGAGACGCTCAGGCGTTGCCTTCAAAACGCATCGGGATGGTGATGCGAACCTTAACGGCCTTGCCGTCTTTCTTCGCCGGCTTGAAGGACCAGCCCTTGACCGCTTCCAGCGCGGACTTGTCGAGCTCGCCGTTGGTCGACTTGGAGACGTCGGCCTGCATGACCTTGCCGTCCTCATCGATTACGCAAACCACGGCAACCAAGCCGGTGGCATCGCTAGAAGCCTTGGGCGCGACGGTGCGGACCGGCACGGGATTCTCGTCCACCTTGGTGAAGATACCGTCAGCGCTTTGAGCAGAGAGCGCGGAGGCGGCACCCAGCAAGGATGCAATCAAGGCGAGTTTCGTGAATGAGGATTTCATGTTCATCGTGAAAAGTGGGTGTCGTTTATGACGTGCTCAACAAGAAGGGATTTGCGCGGAACGTCCAGTGCTTACCAAGGCGTAGTACTACTAAAAGGTGTTGCATCCCAATAATTAGGGTGATTACCCCAGATGGTTTCCGGGGACGGGGAATAGCATCGGCACAACCGCCGGGAACTTCAGAAAAATCTGCCGAAACCCGCGTTTTTCGCGCTCAGGCGCGATTTCGCGGGTGAAACTCCGCGTGTTGCCGCAAGAGACGTTGCTCCTCGACCGCGGTATAAATCTGGGTGGTCGCGATGTTCGCGTGCCCGAGCATCTCCTGAATGGCGCGCAGATCGGCGCCGCCGCTGAGCAGATGCGTCGCAAACGAGTGCCGCAGCAAGTGCGGTTGCACCGACTTCGTGATGCCGGCGAGCTTCGCGTATTTCTTCACGAGCACGAACACCGTGATGCGCGAGATCGCCCGGCCGCGTTCGCTCAAAAACAACTGGCTGCCCGTGCGCGCCTTCACGAAACGCGGCCGCGCCGCGTCGAGGTAAGTGATCAACGCATCGCGCGCCTTGTCGCCGAGCGGCACCACGCGCTCCTTCGCGCCCTTGCCGAACACCCGCACGTAGCCGTTTTCCAAATCCACCTGCTGCAACGTCAACGCCGTGAGCTCCGAGACGCGCAGTCCGCTGGAGTAAAACAGTTCGAGAATCGCCCGGTCGCGCACCGCGTACGCATCGCCGCCCGCCGGGGCCGCAAGCAGTCGCTCGACCTCCTCCGGCGTAAGCGTCCCGGGAAGATGGCGCGCCAGCTTCGGCCCGATGAGCAATTCGGTAAAATCGTCGCCGCGGAGTTTTTCGCGCACCAGATGCCGCGCGAGCCCGCGCAACGCAGTGAGCTTCCGCGCCAGGCTGGCCACCGTGTAATCGTTGCCGCTCAACGCGTGGATCCACGCCGTCACCTCGTCGCCCGCGACCGTGCGCCAGTCGGCCGCGCCGCGTTTCGCGAGGAAACGCGCGCACTGGTCGAGATCGTTCTGGTAGGCGACGCGTGTGTGCACCGACAAACCGCGCTCCAAGCTCAGATAGCCGATGAACGCGTCGATATCGGTGGCAAACGCCGGCGGCGCTTTGCTTTCCTCCTGACGGATGGCGGGCGCAGATAAACTTCGACTCATGCCGGCAGTGTTAGCGCCCGGCGGCGGGCAGACCGCTCAATACCGCCGGCGCTGCATCGGGCGCGGCACCGGATTCACATCCTTCATCCGGTAGGTGATGCGCGCCTTCTCCAAGTCGTACGGACTCATTTCCATCTTCACCGAGTCACCTGCGGCGATCTTGATGAAGTTTTTCCTCAGCTTCCCGGAAATGTGCGCGAGCACAATGTGCCCATTGGAGAGCTGCACCTTGAACATCGTGCCCGGGAGCACGGCGATGATTTTGCCTTCTACTTCGATCGATTTGCCGTCGGACATAATTAGCTACGAACGGCCAAGCCGGAGTTGGTTTGATACATACGGTGAGGGTGGATGTCAGTGCGGGGAAAGCCTTGAAAGGGCGTAAAGCACCCGCCTAAGTCAAGGTTTTACTCGGCGGACGTCCCGCCGCACTGCCGACCGCCGCTTCATGGATGCTTCGCCCGCCACGCCTTTGCCCTGCCCGTTCGAGAAAAAATTTCCGTCGCAACTGATCCGCGACGACACGTTTTTCATGAGCCTCGCCTACAACCAGGCCATCGACGCCTGGCGCCGCGACGAGGTGCCCATCGGCTGCGTGATCGAACGCGACGGCGAACTCATCGCCAGCGCCCACAACACCGTCGAAGGCGCGCACGACCCCACCGCGCACGCCGAGATGCTCGCCCTCACGCAGGCCGCCGCGCACCTCGGCGACTGGCGCCTGAGCGAAGCGACCGTGTATGTGACCAAGGAGCCCTGCCCCATGTGTTCCGGCGCGATGCTGATGTCGCGCGTGAAACGCGTCTGTTACGCCGTGCCCGATCCGAAGATGGGCTGCCTCGGCGGCGCGACCAACCTCAACGACCTGCCGCGCGTCAACCACCACCTCGAGCTCACCGCCGGCGGCGTGCTGGAGCCAGAATGCCGCGAGCTGCTGCAAGCCTTCTTCCGCCTGAAACGCAGCGAAGCGGAGCAGTAAGCAACGTTCCCTCCCGCCACCAAACGTCCGGCTTCCGCATCCGCGGGCAAACTACCGCGCCGCTCAACTCTTGGCTGCCCGAGGCTTCACCAGCCCGAGCTGCTTTTTGACGCCCTGCACATAGGGCAAGGAAACGCCGAAACGCGCCGCCACCGCCGTACCGCCCTCGCCCGCCCGCAACGCCGACGCAATCTGCGCCTTCTGCTCATCGGTCAATCGCCCCCGGCCGCGACGCACCGCCTCGCCGCCCTCGCGCTTCAATTTCGCGCGCAACGCCGGCGACGCAAAGTCGGCCAGCCGCAGGATGAATTCATCCATGCTCCCGAACTTCATTTCGGCATAAAGCTGCTTGAACCGCTCCTCCTCCTTGAACTTCCGCTGCGCCTCCAATCGCGCCCGTTCCGCCTCCAGCGCCGCCAGCGCTTCAACTTCATTATCAAACTGTCGCCCCAAAGATTCAATCGGTGGTATCATGCTTCAAATTCGGATATGACAATATTATTAAAGCAATACTTTATTAACAATATCTACCAAATCCCTTTATTTTTGTCCGTTAGAGCATGAAAATCGGCAAAAACCTGCAAGAAGAACCGCCACTATTGCCAGTAATACAATAACATCTTCTACCCCTCCAAGAACAACCCCATACCTCACATAGTCATAGCACACTCTAATTATTAATTGAATAAAAACTACAAGATGCAGCAACTTCGTAATCCATCTCAACACACGCCTTTGTGATATATAATCTCCTCCTATACTCCAACTTATACCTAGGATCATAACAGGAATACATGCCAACCGATCACACCACTCCGCTCCATGATCTCCAGAGAGTCCAAACGCTACTATCAGAAATGAAATAACTGCCACGCAGACCCCCAATGAGCGAAAAGCAAACATCCCAATTCCTGAAAAACCCTCATTAATCTTCATATATTTTCATTTATAATTTTCGAGGGGAGAAATATGGAGGTAGAAATATGGGAAATATGGGGTCAGGTTGATAATTCTTAGTTGACTGACAACAACCGTATTTATTCGCTTCCGCGCATGGCTCGCAAGTTGCGCGTGGAGTTTCTTGGCGCTGTTTATCACGTCATCAACCGCGGCAACCGCCGCGTCGGTCCGTTTGACGACGAAAAGACGCGCGATGCGTTCGAGACCTGTCTGGGGGAAGCCTGCGTGCGCGCGGGGTGGTTGGTTCACGCGTATGTGATCATGGGGAATCATTTTCATATCGCCCTCGAAACGCCGCTGGGGAATCTCGCGGCGGGGATGCAGTGGATGCAGGCGACTTTCACAAACCGTTACAACCGTTTTCGCGGCGAGACGGGCACGGGCGCCATCTTCCAGGGGCGCTACAAGGCGCTGCCACTCGAGCCTGGCGCGGCGCTCGGGCAGTTGTGCCACTACATCCACCTCAATCCTGTGCGCGCGGGCCTTGTGCCGTTGGCTCAACTCGCGGAATGGCGCTGGTCGAGCTACCGTTGGCGGCACGACCCGGCGACCCGGCCGGCGTGGTTGCGCCTGGCAACTGCGCTGGTCGATGCCGGCGGGCTGGCGGACACTCCGGCGGGCTGGAACAGCTACGCGCAGTATCTCGCATGGCAGATGGCGGAGGGGTCGGCGGGACGCAACGCGGCCTACGCGTCGATGAGCCAGGGCTGGGCGCTGGGCAGCGCGGAGTTTAAACGCACGCTGGCGCTGGAGCACACGGTGGCGGCGGAGACGCGCGCATGGGAAGCCGAGGGCGCGGGTGAAATCCGCCGCACCCGTTGGGAGGCGGCGCGCACGGCGGGGCTGCGCCAGCTCGGCAAGTCCGATAACGATCTCGCGGCCGACCGAAAGTCCGCGCCATGGAAAATCGCCCTGGCGGCAGAGTTGAAATCGCGCACCGATGCGCGCAACGCCTGGCTGGCCGAGCGCCTGCACATGGGCTCGCCGACGATGGTGAGCCAGAGCCTCGCCCGCGCGCGTTATGGCGACCCGCAAGTGCGGGAGTGGATCGGTCGGTTGCGCGCAGAGCCCGGGGCGTATTGAGTCGCGCGGATCAGACTGTCCGTGGTAGCGCGCGTTGTCCTCGATGCGCGCTGCTCAGGTGGCTATGGCGAAATCGCGGCGGCGGCTCTTTTGAAACCGCTCCAGCGTCCGGAGCCGGACTCATGCAATTGAGGCCGGCTGAGTCAGATCACTATTTTTTCCGCATCCAGAATGAACCGCCGGCTTCGAAGGCTTTCTGCCGGCCCAGATAGGACACCGGCAAAATCACCTCGAAATCGCGCGAATAAAGCAACGCCGTGGCGAGCATGTACTGCTCGCTGTAGCCCCGGCCGTTGAATTCCTCGATATATTCGTAGGGCAGGCAGATGTCATGGATGTGGATCAACACCCCCGGACGCAAAAGCGGAAGAATCTCCAAAAATAAACGGACCGTGTCCGAGCCATTGAAGGTCACGTGGCTGCCATCGTGAAACAGTATGTCGCCTTCATTTAACTGCCGGAAGACCGCCAGATCGACATCCAGCACGCTGCGCCGAATCACCGTGTTGCAAAGCGCATCGATTTCCGCCCGCGGGGCCGGATCGATGGAGGTCAGCTGCGTGGCCAGCGAAAAATCGCGAATGGCACGCTTCATAAACATCGTGGAGTTGCCGCTGCCGATTTCCACGATGCGCTTGGGGCGCTTGGCCGCCGGGATGCCGTAAGCCGCCCGCGCATCGCCTCCCGTAAACCACTTGTTCTCCAAAAAGGGTTCGCCCGGCGCAGGATTGTTCCGCGCGATCCGGTCGAATTTTGCGTGGTAACAAAAGGGGCGGATTTCCGCGAGGAAGGCGTCTATCGCGGCCCGGTCTGCCTCTATCCGCTGCTGGACGGCCTCATATAAAAACGTCGACGGCCGTTCCTTGAGCACCTCGCGGTACATCAAAGGTACAAGCAAAACAGGGACTTTCTGATCGGTGTAAACGATTTGCTCCATGGCGAAATGCTGGTTGTCACGCCCGATGCAAGGTCGATGCCAAGTTCCGCATGCTATCCTTTGTCTCTAATTACCAATACTATACACAATCAATAAATCACCAGTTAGAAAAATCCCGAAATCTCGCAACTAGCGACAGATGAGCAGGAAAAATTTGCCGGCCACGCATGTGACCCGCAGAGTCAAACGTGTCGCCCTTGATGAGCCGGTATCTGGCCCCAACGCGGTCAGACCGGCCCCGGATGCGTCCAGAATCGCGCAGCTGTGTTCGGAGTCGGAGGCATAAGTGCCCTGCCCTGCATTCGCCCCAACTCAGATCTGCGCGCCGCTCCGGTGAAACCGGCGAAATCGCTGCGGCGGTTGACGTCGGCGCTGATTCCGACAACTGTACGGCCCAGCCAGATATAACCACTAATCCGTTTTACTCTCATGGCCTACGAACTTCCGAAACTCGCCTACGCTTACAACGCTCTCGAGCCACACTTCGATGCGCGTACGATGGAAATCCATCACTCGAAGCACCATCAGGCGTACGTCAACAACGCCAACGGCCTGCTCAAGGATCAGCCCGCGCTGGCCGCCCTCGAAGTCAATGCGCTCATCGCCGATCTCAGCAAGGTGCCCGAGGGCATCCGCGGCGGCCTGCGCAACAACGCCGGCGGACACAGCAACCACTCGTTTTTCTGGACCGTGATCGGTCCTGGCAAGGGCGGCGCGCCCAAGGGCAAACTCGCCGCGGCGATTACCGCCACATTCGGTAGCTTCGACAAGTTCAAGGAAGAGTTTGCCAAGGCCGGCGCCACGCGCTTCGGCTCGGGCTGGGCGTGGCTCGTCGTCACCGCCGACAAGAAGCTCGCCGTCGGCTCCACCGCCAATCAGGACAGCCCGCTCATGGGCAAGGCCGTCGCCGGCCTCGAAGGCAAACCGGTGCTCGCCCTCGATGTGTGGGAGCACGCGTACTACCTGCTTTATCAGAACCGCCGCCCCGACTACATCGCGGCGTTTTGGAACGTGATCGACTGGGACGCCGCCGAGGCGAACTACGTCGCCGCGCTCGGCTAGATCTTATTGCTCAGTTGACTGACCGCCGCGCCGGGCAACCGGCGCGGTTTTTTGTCGTCGCACGCGGCGACCGCTCACGGCCCGTACACACTGGCCTGTTGCACCGTACCGAGACCGGAGCCCGACACCGGCGTGCTCTGACCCGACTCGGTATCAAGAATGCAGATATGGCTCTCGCTAGGATTGCGCGCGGTGTAGACCAGGTGCCGGCCGTCGGCGAGCCACGAGGGCTCCACGGCATCAAAGGGCGCCGATGGCATGCGCTTGCTCTCGCGCGCGGCCATGTCGAACACCGCGATCTGAAAACTGCGGCCCACCTGCAACGTGTAAGCGATCTTGTTCGGGTTGCCCCGGCTCCAGTCGGGCTCGGCGCAATACGTGCCCCCCGTGGGCAACGGCACCATCGAGCCGCCGGAAATGCTCATCGTGAACAATTGCGGACGTCCGCGGATATCGCTCGTGAACACCAGACGCGAGCCATCCGGCGAAAAACAGGGCGAGGCTTCGACGCCCTCAGGCGTGCGGGTGAGCCGCCGGACGAGTTTGCCCTGAGCGTTGCCCACATAGACCTCGGGGTTGCCCTCGCCGCTGAGGATCATCGTGAGCTGCCGGCCATCGGGGCTGAAGCGGGCGCTGCCGTTGGTGCCCTTCAAACTCACGAGCGTGGTGCTCATGCCCGTATGCGGATCGACCTGGTAGATGTCGGGAAAGCCCGTGCGGAAATAGCTCGTGTACACGATGCGGTTGCCATCCGGAGCCCAGCGCGGCGAGAGCTTCAACGCACCGTCGTGCGTGATTCGCTTCACTTCGCCAAAGAAAAGATCGCCGACGTAGATTTCCCGTTTGCCGGTGCGCTCGCTCACGAACGCGAGTTTGGAGGCGAAGAATCCGCGCAGCCCGAGTCCGTTGGTTTTCTCGACGGCCACATCGGCCGCTTTCAGCAACGCATGGCGCGTACTCGTGCCGCTGACGACCTGCGTGTGCACGGGAGTAGAGCCGCGGGTGATTTCCACCTTCACCTGATTGGGCGCGACTTGGGTGAACTTCGCTTCGAACTGCCCGCCGCTTTGGACCACCTTGTAACGCTTGTGAGCATTGAAGGCAGTGTTTGCTAGGGCGTTGAGCTCAGGCGTGCTGCCCGAGACATGGATCGAAAGCGTACTGATGTCATACCCCTTGGAGATTACACCGAGATCAGAGGCATTGCTGGCCGCTGCGCTGACGAGCGCCGGGCACAGGATGGCGAGCAGGCAAAGCGAAAATAGTTTTTTCATGACGGAAAAAGATGGTGTGCGGAAAAACGGGCAGGTCGTTCGGGTTTCTTCTATTTACAGCCGGGGCTCGCTTAACAACGTAATTCCGTTTTCGTTTTGTAAAACCAAGGCCCACACCGTGACTCCCGAAGCCATTCTCGCCCACCTCAAACAAGTGAAATATCCCGGTTTCAGCCGCGATATCGTATCCTTCGGGTTGGTCCGCTCGGCGGCGTTGGTGGACGGCACCGTGAAAGTGTCGCTTCAACTCACCACCAGCGACCCGCAAGTGCCACAGCAGCTCAAGCAAGAGGTGGACAAGTGCCTGCGCGCGTTGCCCGGCGTCAAGGCCACGATCATCGACATCGCCGTGCAACCCGCCGCCCGCCCCGCCGCTACCGGCGGTCAGCCCGCTGGCGCCACACCGGCGCAGAAGACCATCAAGTACGCCGTCGCCATCGCCTCGGGCAAAGGCGGCGTTGGCAAAAGCACGTTCTCCGTCAACCTCGCCTGCGCGCTCGCCCAAGTCCTCACCGCCCAAGGCCGGCCGGGCCGCGTGGGTCTGATGGATTGCGATATTTATGGCCCCAGCGTGCCGCTGATGATCGGCCTCGACGGACGGCCGGAAGTCGAGGGCGATGGCCCCGACGCGCAGTTGATCCCCATGGAAAAACACGGAGTGAAGGTGATGAGCATGGGTTTCCTCGTGGATCAGGACACCCCGGTCATCTGGCGCGGTCCCATGATCATGAAAACCGTGCAGCAGTTCGTGCAAAACGTCCGCTGGGGCGAGCTCGACATTCTGCTGGTCGATTTGCCGCCCGGAACCGGCGATGCCCAACTCTCGCTCGTGCAAACGCTCCCGCTCGACGGCGCCGTGCTCGTAACCACGCCGCAGACGGCGGCCACCAATGTGGCCCGCAAAGGCGGACTGATGTTCCAAAAGGTAAATGTGCCGATATTGGGGGTAGCAGAAAACATGAGCTACTTCCTCGATCCTGCGGGCAACAAGCACCACCTCTTCGGCCAGGGCGGCGGCGCCACCGTGGCGGAAAAGCTTGGGACCACGCTGCTCGGCGAAGTGCCCTTGTTGAACGAGATTCGCGCCGGCGGCGACGCCGGCCAGCCGGTGGTAGTTTCCGCACCCGACAGCACCGCCGGGCGTATTTTCCGCCAGATCGCCGCTGCCCTCCAAGCGCGGCTTGTGTCGCAACGAGTTCCCTGACTACCTAGTTCAAAGTAAAAATATCAATTAGTAATTGCCGGCGTTGACAGAAACCTTCGCGCCCATCTTTCTAGCGCCGCTTCAGCTTTTGGATCGAGATGAGCTTGCCGCAAAAACATACCGAAACCTCACGCGACTTCGTCAAGCAGTCGAGCCTCTACCAGGAATTCCTGGCCGAGAGGGAGGAGATTCTTCGGCATAAATGGCTGGAGTCCGAGCGACTGGGTTACGATATCGGCTTCGAACGCGCCCTGCTCGACTGGATCCGTAAACACCGCGAAGGCTGGCGCGCCGCCCGCCGTTCCCAGATCCACCCGCCGGCGCATCATGCCGGTAATCAACCGGTCGGCGCCCACGCCAACAGCCAGTAATCGCGCTCCGTTTCAGCGGATGGCGAAAAAAACAAAGCCGGGCAGATCGCCCGGCTCGCGCAGGAGGACAAAACGCGAACGCGTCGCGCTTATTTAATCTCCTTGTGGATCGTGTGCCGCTTCAGGTGCGGGTTGTACTTTTTCTTCTCGATGCGCTCGGTCACGGTCTTCTTGTTGCGCCGGGTGAGGTAGCGCGAGACGGGTTTGCCCTCTTTGCGGGCTTCGGTGCATTCCAGTGTGACGAGTTCTTGCATGGTCGAAAAAGGTTGAAGGGGGTGAGAGCAAAGCGCCCGACCCGCCGAGGGCAACTGCAAATTTCAACGGTTTTCAGGGGGCGTCCCGGAGCCGCGCAACGGCTTTCGCCCCGGCGCCTTGGCGCCCGACGGACCGCCGCGAGCCGGCCGGCCGGCATTCGGATGCAACGCATCTTTCTGCCGCTGACGCTCACCCGCGCCCCGCACCACCGGAATCGGCTCCCCCGTATCGTAGTCCAAACCGGTCACGTACATGGCCGCCGAGGGCGTCATCGGGAGCGGGATGAAGTCCTGCACTTGTTGCAGGTTCCAATTCGATTTCCGCAAAAAGCGCTCCACCACGCCCATCTCGTCCTCCGTGCAGCCGGGGAAACTCGAAATGAAATACGGCACGAGATACTGCTCCTTGCCCACCGCGCGCGTCTCTTCGCGAAACTGCTCCTGAAAGGCCTCGAACACGCCGCTGGTCTTGCGCATCCGCCGCAACACCTCCGGGTGCAGATGCTCCGGCGCCACCTTCAGGTGCCCCGACACGTGGTGCGCCACCAGCTCCTTGACATACGCCGGCGTGCGCAACGCCACATCCATGCGCACGCCAGACTGGATGAACACGTGCTTCACCCGCGGCGTCTGCCGCGCCGCACGCATGATTTCCAGGCAACGTGCCTCGTCGATTTTCAACACCGGGCAGATGCGCGGAAACAGGCAGCTCGGCCGGCGACACACGCGACACGCCTCCTCCACGCCATTTTCGCAACCGTAGAGATTTGCGGTGGGTCCGCCCAAATCCGAGATCGTGCCGCGAAACTCCGGCGTCGCCGCCATGCGCGCCACCTCGCGTTGCACCGACGCTGCGCTGCGGCTCGCGTGAAATTTTCCCTGATGCATCCCGATCGCGCAAAATGTGCAGCCACCGGCGCAGCCCCGCATCACTGTGATCGAGTCTTTGATCATCGTGAACGCCGGGATCTCGCCGCGATACGACGGATGCGGCGCTTTGCGGAACGGCAGTTCGTAAATCGCATCGAGCTCCGCCTCGCCCAGCGGCAACGCCGCCGGCTCGATCACCACCGCGCGCGCGCCGTGGAATTGCACGAGGCGTTTGCCGCAGTACGGATTTTCCTGGCGCTCCACCTGACGCGTGAGCGTGCGCAGGAGGTTTTTGTCCTGCTGTAATTCCTCCCAGCTCGGCAGCCGCTCGTGTTCGCCAAACGCGCCTGCGGCCGTCGCCTTCGCGCCGAGCATGACCGCCGTGCCGCGAATCCCGTCCAAGTCCACGCGCCCCGCGGCAAGTCGCCGGGCGATCTCGCGGATCGCCGCCTCGCCCATGCCGTACACGAGGAGATCGGCCTTCGCATCGGCGAGAATCGAGGGTTTGAGTTTGTCCTCCCAATAATCGTAGTGCGTCACGCGCCGCAGGCTGGCCTCGATGCCGCCGAGCACGACCGGCACACCGGGAAACGCCTGCCGACAAAGCTGCGCGTAGACCACGGCGGCGTGATTGGGTCGTTTGCCCGGCGCACGATTTTCGGTGTAGGCGTCTTCGCGGCGGTGGTGCCGCGCAGCGGAGTAGTTGGCCAACATCGAATCGAGGTTGCCCGCCGTGACACCGCAAAACAGCCGCGGCCGCCCCATCGCCTGCAGTGCCGCAGGTGAACGCCAGTCGGGTTGCGCCACGATGCCCACACGCCAGCCGTCCGCCTCCAGCACGCGCCCGATCACCGCCGCGCCAAACGACGGATGATCCACATACGCGTCGCCCGTGACGAGCAGCACATCGAGCTCCTGCCAGCCGCGCGCCGCCATTTCCGCCTGCGTCATGGGCAGGAACGGCGCGGAATCGGCACGAGAGTAAGACGAAGCGGCGGACATGGAGCAGCGCAACAGAAACGCATCCGCCGCCGGACGCCAGCCCCGACCGCCGTTTTGCCGCGGCGCCCCATCCGGGATGTTACGTAATACGTAACATTCTCCTCTGGGCGGCTCCCGCGGGGTTTGTAACGTATTACGTTACAAGTGGGGATTGGGGTGGCGGAGGGCAGACCACCGCTTGCAACCCTGAGGCGCGGTCAGCCGGTGGCGCTCATGCGCTTTTCCGTGAGCGGCAGCATCACGCCGCGGCGGAATAGCGTCACCTGTCCGGAGCTCGACGAAACAACGATGGAAAGACAGTTGGCGGCCACGCTGATGGCGGCGGCGGCAGCATGGCGCGCGCCCAGCCCGCTGGGCAGCGTGTGCTCGACGTCGGTCGCCTGAATGAGGCTGCCCGCCGAGGCCACTACGCCATCGCCGCGGATCACGAATGCCCCGTCGAGCGAGGAAAACTCCTTGATGGTTTCGTCCATGAACGGATTGAGGATATTGCGATCCTCCTCCTTGTATCCGTAAAATGGGTTTAGCACGAGCGGCTTGGTGAGCTGGTCGACCTTGGCGATGTCGCCTACGACGAAGAGGCAGCCGACAGGCCGGCCTTCGCGACCTTCGACGGCGAGCTCGATCGCCACGCCCAACACCCGCTCAAACACCTCGGGTGTCACGTCCGACGGCAGCAGGTCGTTCTGCCCCGTAAGCAGCGTCTGAAATTCCCGCTCCACGTCGACCACCACAAGCGTGTCGAACTGGTTGCTGCCGGTCATGCCGCCGATGCAGCAGATGCGGTCGGTAAACGCGATGATCCCGCGGGTAAGCGCCACAAGCAACGCGCTGCGCAGCTGGGCCAGCCGCTGCCGCGAGTAGGAGCGCACCTGGATGGATTCGACCTGGTCCTTGTTCTCGCCGTCGACCGGCGCCTCGATGACGTTGCGCGAGACGAGAATGGTTTTGAGCTTCGCCGAAAGCACCCCCGACTCGATGCCACCGACAAAAGTGTCGCCAAAAATCATGATGGCGCGACACGCCGCGCCACTGGCCACGCGCTCGGCCTCGCGAAACATCAGGCGGTTGACGCGGTTTTGCAGCGCCTGCACCGGACGCACGCCACCGAAACCGCCGATGAGCCGCTCGTGCAATTGATCGAGATCGGCGGCGTTGATCAGATTGTCGACCAGCTCCCGTTCCTTCACCAGCCGGGCGATGGAGGCGAGCACCTGCAGGTAATCGCGGGCCTGTTCGCCGGCGATGAGCATGAGGATGAGGTGCACGCGTTCCTCGTCCTTGGCGCCGTCGTGCCGGATGCCGAGACGGCTGCGGCCGATGGCGAGCACGTAGCGCCGATTCATCTTCACGCGCACGTGCGGCAACGCCACACCGAGACCGAGGTAGGTGGTCATCGTGCTCTCGCGCGCGAGCAGGCCGCGCAACAGCGTTTCCGATTTCAGATCGGGAAACTTGGCCACAGAGACCACCAGTAATTCCTGCAACGCCCCTTCCAGATCGAGACTGCGCAGATCGATGACGCGGCTGCGGGTGATGATTTGATCGAGCCGCATGGCGGGTGGTCAGCGAAGCGTCACTTCTCCCAGGCGAGCGCGCCCTTCTTCACCTCGTAGAACAGCCCGAGCGCCAGCACGCCGAGGAAGCACATCGCCGGCCAGAAGATGGCGATATGGTGCGCGAGAAACTCGCGATAGACAAAGACGAGCGGGAGCAGGAAAACCACTTCGATGTCGAAAATGATAAAGAGGAGTACGGTGACGAAAAATTTCACCGTGAAGCGGGAGTGGACCACGCCCTCGGATTTGAGACCGCACTCGTACGGGGTGTCCTGCACGGCATTGCGGCGCGCGCGCTGGCCGAAGAAGTGACTGGCACCGATCACCACGGCGCCGATGATCGCAGCGAGCGCGATCTGGATCAGAAACGGCAGGTAGGCAGCGGAGGTCATCGGCGGTTACTAGGTGCCAGCCCCCGCCCTGAGACAAGCGGTTTTTGCGGATTTTCCCGGGTGTAATCAGGCCACGGCAGACGCCACTGATCTCCGTGCAGCCGCGAGCGCCTGCTGCAGGGCAGCGAGATGTTGCCGCGCGGCGGAATGCGCGGGGTCGAGTCGCAACGCTTCGTTGAACATGGCGGAGGCTGCATCCGGAAAGCGGCGTTTCCAAAGCACAACCCCCAGTTCGTGACAAAGCGCAGCATTGGGCGAATGCCGGCTGAGGGCATACCGCAGCACGCGTTCCGCTTCCTGGAGATTGCCCCGGCTCGCATGCAGCACGCCGAGCATCAGCAGAAAATCGGCGTTAGAGGGGAACTTGTTCGCACCTTCCAGCAACAATCGAGCCGCCTCGTCTGGTTGTTTTCTCTGCATCGCCTGCCTGGCCTGCGCCAACCACAATTCGGGCGTATCAACACAGGGGATGGGCGTAAAAGCAGCGTAAGCCTGCAAGTATTCTTCCAGAGTGAAAAAAGCAGAATTATGCCGCCAGCGCAGGTCGGGCGCAGCCCAGGCGAGGCGGAAATGCGAAATGATCTGTGGATGCAACGGCACTTCTGTCCCGCCAAACACCACCGATCCGTCAGGCGGCTCCAACGCGGCGTCACTTGCCGGCCGCTCCAACAAGACGTCGATTAACGAACGCAACAAGAAGTACAGCGGCAGCAAAGTGGGGTGATTGACGGTGCCAAAGAGTTTGCGCCAGCGCATGGTGCGCTCAATGAACGGCGTGATGGCGATGTCGGATTGCTGGTCATTGAATCGCAGCTCAGCCAGCGACATTTCCGCAAAGCGGTCGAGATTCACGATGCTGTTCAGGTCGGTCTCGATATAACGTTTCGGTATGTCCGCCGGAGCCACGCCCTCGTCGAGCAGACGCAGCACCAAACGATCGCCGTAAGGGTAAGGACCGTAAGGAAACCCGGGTTCGGGTTTGTTACGTGGATCGTTCATGTGCAGCGGCCACAGGTGTTTCAAGCAAAGCGTGGGGAAACGAATCTGCCGGCATTGCGCAGGCACAGCGCGCACCAGCTCTGGCGGCTGGCAACCGGCTGCTGTTTGCCAGATCAGACAGTCGCATGAGGCCAGGAAATCGGGCCGGCGGATGGGATGGTTGGCCGGGGTTTCTCCAAAGTTCGCCAGATAGATAATGTCAAATTGCGGCGCGATGCTCTCCAGCTTGCGAAGCTTGTCTGCGAGCCACACCCCCTGGCAATTGGCATACAAGAGGACGCGTTTCTTGGCAGACATGGGGTGTGGCGGGTCAGGCGGAATGGCGGAGTTCGGCAATGAGGTCGGCCAGTTCGCCGACGTTGCGCAGATTCAGCACGCGCTCCAACGGCAGGCGCAGGCCAAAGTGATCCTCGATTTGCATGAGGATCGTGGTATGCGTGAGTGAATCCCAGCCACGCACGTCGAGCGCACGCGTCGCGCGGTTGATAGGTACAGGACCGCAATGCGCCACCTCGATGATGATGCGAGTCAACTGCGGAAGAATTTCTTCGGAGGTCATGAAAGCAGAATCGGGTTAACTGCGCGCCAGATCGGCGAGGCATTGGTATTTACGCAGGTTTTCGGAGCGGCTGATTTTTCCGCTCGTCGTTTTGACCAGCCAGCCGGGCGGAGCCACATGCACGTCGAAAA
This sequence comes from Opitutia bacterium, assembly GCA_016217595.1. Lineage (GTDB taxonomy): Bacteria > Verrucomicrobiota > Verrucomicrobiia > Opitutales > Opitutaceae > MWDT01. The sequence goes on from JACRHS010000010.1 coordinate 259,193, forward strand.
CAAGCAGACCGGTTTGATCGAGCACGGTTTGCTTGATCCGTGAAGCCAGAGTCGCGTCCTCTAACTGGTCGCCACTTTCAGCAATGATCACCACCTCTTCGCTACCAGCTTCGGGACGAAACCAACCCACTGCCACATTGCGGCCCGGATGCACTCCGGGCACCTGATTCACGAGATACTCCAGCTCATGGGCGTAGTAGTTGCGGCCATGCACAATGATTAGATCGTGCTTCCGTCCTGTCACAAACAGCTCGCCCGCGTGCAGGAAACCAAGGTCACCGGTGTAATACCAACCATGCCGCAGTTTCCGGCGAGTCTCTTCTTCAAGCTTATAGTAACCGGCGAACAGGCAATCGCCGCTGATAGCGATTTCACCCACCCGCCCTTCCGGGAGTCGCTGTCCGGTGTTGTCAACGATAGCGATGTCCAACCCTGAGATGGGCCGGCCGGTCGAGAGAATAGATACGGTTTCCCCAGTTGTCACTGAGCACACCGCGCCCTGCGTCCGTAACGCCGCTGCATCCACCGTCATCGTTCTTGGCATGACTCCGAGGTCGGTCTGCGTCACCGCAAACACTGTTTCCGCCATGGCGTAGCAGACCTGTAACTGCTCCGCACATACTCCGGCGCGGGCAAAAGTGTGCGCAAATATGCGAAAGGTCTCCGCACGGCACGGCTCTGAACAATCGATCCAAGCGCGCATCGACCGCAGATCCAACTGCGGCGTTGAGCGCACCGTACGGCAAAGGTGATGAAATGCGAAATTGGGCAGCCAACATAGAGTGCCACGATACTGCCGGATTGCCTCGAAGAGCATGCCCGGCCGAGCCACCCACTCAAATGGATCCAACATCACCACGGGCACGCCAGTCAGCAGTGGCAACAGGAAGCACGCGATCAGGCCCATGTCATGATACAGTGGCAGCCAGGAGACAATGCAGTCCTCCTGCGTGATCTGCAGCTTGGTGGCATAACTCCGCACTTGCCGCAACACGGCGGCGTGGGTCAAAGCCACGCCTTTTTTCAATCCCGTGGTTCCAGAACTATGCTGCAAAAAAGCCACCGCTTCGGCGGACGGGTCCGCATCTACCACAAAAGCACATTGGCTGACCAAGGCTTGCTCCACGGTGAGCAGATGCAGCGGTTGATCGGGCGCATGCTCGCGCACCGCCGCGATGTTGCTTTCGTACGTCAACAGCGCGCCTGTTCCAATGCGCGCAAACAACTGCCGATGCGATCGCCAATAGAGTGCCGGCTCCTGCTTGCTCGTCGGAAAAGGCATGAACGACGGAATCGCCCCCGCCAGCATCGCGCCCAGAAATGCATGCAGTAAATCCGGGGAATGGCGGAGGATGATCAATACTACCTCGCCCGGCTGCACGCCTTGGGCGCGGAAAAAGCGCGCGTACTTTTCCGCTTCCTGCCGCAACGCGCCGCGACGAATCACCTGCACTGCGCCAGATTGCCAGAAATAGCAGAAGACCTCTTTCGCTCGCTCTTCAGTTACCCGCAAAAAGGTCACGATCGTCTCGGATGTCTCCACGACCCCACAGTCCTCCTCTGCCAACGCGCGTCGGAAGAAGCGACTTTCCGTTGGGACAAAAGACAACGCATGGCCCTTGCGAGCCATACGGGTGGTGGCTGGTGAGGACACACCCATCGCTTTTTAATAAAGCAATCTCAGTGCCGTCACACCTATATAAGTTATTATTTATTTATAATTAATAACTTATGCAATTTATATATCCACCCATACAGACAGACATATCGCAGAAAAATCAGTGCGATCAGCACCGGCAATATCTGCCGCAATAAAAAGCCACCGACGGAGACAAGCGGTTTTTGCGGATTTTCCGGACACGCTCGCTCAGCATCCGGCCGGCAGCAGCAGGCGCTGGATCTCACTCATGATTTCTTTCGGATAAACCGGTTTTTGTACGAAGCCAACGGGACCGGCCTCGGCGGTTCGCTCCTGTCGCAGTCGTTTCCCCACCATTTCGGTCGAGATGATAATCACCGGCAAGTGCGCCCACGCCGAGCTGGCGCGCAGGGTGCGGATAAACTCCGGACCACCCATCTCGGGCATGATGAGATCGAGCACGATCAGTTCGAAAGCCTGCCGCTGCAATAATTCCAACGCCTCACGGCCGTTGCGCGCCGAGCTGCACTCGAAGCCCGCGCTCTTCAGCACCTTGTTGTGGTAGAAACGCACGCTGGAAAAATCGTCCACTATCAAGGCAGCCTTGGTTTGCGCGGGCAGCGCAGGAACGGGAGAACGTGTGATCATGCAATCGGAAGTAGTTACCGCAGTATATGGGTTCTGTTGCCGCCGCAAACGACCAGACTGAGAGTTGCTTGGCGGATTCTACTTATCGGCGCAGTCGCCGATCGCTTGAAACTCCAACTAAACCGAGCACCACTGCCCCACGGTACCGCGCAATATATCAGCCACAAATTTCATGGTTCGTAACCATGCCTTCATGGTAATGTGCCGAAGCTTGCTGGCCATGCCTGCACCAAATCTGGCCGACGGCAGGCCTTCTCCCATCAGCCGCCCCTTTATGAAATCGTTGCTCCGCTCGCTTACCGCGCTCTCGACGCTGCTCTCGCTCGCCCCAGCTTTCGCGGCTCAAACAGCGACGCCATACGACGGTCTCAATTCTCATCTCGGCAATCTCTACCGCCTGTCGGATGCACAATCGCGCTCCATCAGTCCGGAGAACTTCACCGGCGAAAAGGGCCGTGGTGGCATGGCCACCGAGGGCGCCGGCAAGAACGCCGCCCGCGATCTCGGCCAGGGCTGGAAAGTCTCGCCCTGCGTTTACATTGCCGCCGGCACCACGTTCGACCTGGCCGACATCGTCGGCCCGGGCTGTATCCAACAAATTTGGATGACTCCCACCGGCAACTGGCGCTACTCGATCCTGCGCTTTTATTGGGACGACGAAACCACCCCCTCCATCGAGTGCCCGGTGGGCGATTTCTTCGCCTGCGGCTGGGGGCAGTACGCGCAAGTGAACTCGCTCGCCGTCGGCGTCAACCCCGGCTCGGCCTTCAACTGCTATTGGCAAATGCCCTTCCGCCGCCGCGCCCGGATCACTTTGGAAAACATCGGGCCGAAAGAAATGCGGCTCTATTACCAGATCAATTACACGCTCACCGCCGTGCCAGCCGATGCCGCTTATTTCCACGCCCAGTTCCGTCGCGTGAATCCACTGCCGGAGAAAGCGGTTTACACCTTGCTCGATGGCGTGACCGGCCGCGGTCACTACGTCGGCACCTACATGGCCTGGGAGGCGCGCAGTCCCGGCTGGTGGGGTGAGGGCGAAATCAAATTCTACCTCGATGGCGATCGCGATTGGCCGACGATCTGTGGCACCGGCACCGAGGATTATTTTTGCGGCTCCTACAATTTCGAGACGCGTTCCACCGTGGAAAACCGCACGGTGAAAAAATACCAGGTTTTCAGCGGTCCCTACGCCGGCCTCGCGCAGGTGTTGCCACCCGACACGGCATATATTCCGCCGCAACGGTTCAGTCTTTACCGCTGGCACATCGTCGATCCGATCCGTTTTGAGAAGGATCTGCGGGTGACCATGCAGGCGCTCGGCTGGAAAAAAGACCGCACCTATCTCCCGCTGCAGGATGACATCGCCTCGGTGGCCTATTGGTACCAGACCGAGCCGCACGCTGCCTTCCCGGCGCTCCCTGGTCGGGCGGAATTGGAAATCAAACCGCTCGCGCCGCCAACACCTGCTCCCACTCCCGCGCCAACAGGACAGACGCCTCCGCCGCCTGCGGCCGCCAAATAGAAACCAATTATGCCCACCAAACCCCACCTCACCCCCATTTCCTCGGTGATCTCTCCGGGCCCGTCTTCACTCGGCACTGCGCTAACACCAGCCGATGAGCTCGCCGCCGTCTTGCAAGGCCTACCCGCCCCGCTTGCCGCGCTCACGCCGGACCGTTTCGAGAAAATGCCGCAGTGCACCCATGCCTATCAGGCCGGCATCACGCTGCTGGGGAAAACCGCCGCCGCGTATCTCTATTGGCCGAACCCGGGAAAACCCCAGGCCCCGGTCATCGCGGTGGTAGGACCGGACAAACTGACCGCCGATGCATTGTTCGGTGTCGGCGCCGCTCTGGACGTGGGCCTGAGCCAACCGGTCCTGTTTTGGATGAAGCAGGGCGGTCAGCTCGCCCGCGCGGTCATGCCACGCAATTTGCAACGTCGCATGGAGACGCTGGGCATGCCGGGCGTCGTGGCAACCGAGCCGGGGTTCAATCTCTTTGGCCGCATCGCCAGCGGATTTGTGGCGGACGTGTTGAAGCCCGCGCCAGTGCAACTCGACCCCAACAACCTTTTCGTGGGCGTCGCCAAAAGCGCACAGGGTTACGCCATCAGCCTGTCCCTGGGCGTCGGCACGAGCTGGCAAAATCCATTCGACCTGGCGGACACGACCATTCGCGGCGCCACCGTGCGGCTCGTACGCGACAACACCGACCAAACGGTGGAGGCATGGGGCACCGCCACGCTCCGCGCCCAGAAAGACGTTACGCTGTACGTGAAACGCGTCGGCGTCGACGAGCTGAGCCTCGGCTTCGATTTGTCGGATGCCACGCTGGAGGATTTCTTCCTCGTGCTGGGCGTCGCCAGCAAATCCCTACACTTGCCCGACCTGCCCGCGCCCTCCGGCCTGCCGCTGAAGCTGGTGACGCTGGAAAATCCGGTTTATCAATCCCGTCCGGACGCCAGTGCGCCCCCGGACTTCGCAACCATGATGTTCAAGGGCACACGCAAAGTTGCCGGCGTCGGCGAATTGATCGCCAACGCCCGGGGCAAGGTGTTCCAGCAACCGGTCGCGGCCATCGCGCTTCAGGCCTCCGACTCTGGCGTAAAGGGAGTCGCGGACGTCTCCGTCTCTCTCGGACTGCTGGCGGCAACTTCGGCTCGGTTCTATCTCGATGTCAGTCTGGGCGACGCGCCACGCATGGGCCTGACCGCAAGCACAGTGTTCGGCAAACTGGATCTCAAAGCCGGTGGTGCCGGACTACAACTCAGCGTCCCGCCCCAATGTCCGCTGCAACCGTGGGGACTCAGCGCCACGCTGACCGATCTCAGCCTCGCCGAACCGCCGATCGCGTTTCAGTGGAAAAATTGCGCCACCGGCGTGATCGAGGACGGGGTCAATCTCGTGGTCGAGGGCGGTCAAATTGTCCGCAAAGTCGGACAACAAGCCGCGGGCGCTGCGGACACCGTCATTGGCGCTGCAACCCAGACCGCCGGCGAGGTGGGCAAAGATGTCGGAGGTGCTGTCGGCGACGCTGGCAAGGCCGTGGGTGATGCCGGCAAAGCCGCCGGAGGGGCAGTCGGCGGCATTGGCAAAACCATCGGGAAAAAGTTTCACCTCTAACGCCTACGCACCGGCCGCCCTTGCGCGCGAAGCTGGACTGCGCGAGCCAGCTCCGGCCTGCCTCAACGCACTTCGACGACCTTCGCGTTGCTCAATTTCGCCGAGCCGACGCCGAGAATCTCGGCGAACTCCAGCGTGCGGATCTCCTCCGACACCGCCTCGAAGCGGTTCTTTTTTCGCCACGTGTTGATGCGGTCAAGCATGAGCGTGTCGAGCAGCACCGGGTCGCGGCTCAGCCAGAGCACCGGCTCCGACACCGTGTAAAGCGAGTTGAAATAGGGGCCGCCGATGAACTGGTAGTGCTCCAGGCTCACGAGCGAAAACATCCACGTCTCGCGCAATTCCGGGATCGCGCCCATCTCGGCGACCGCCGCCGGAGCGTTGGCGGGCGAGCGGAAGAAACGCGCGGTGTTGGAGGCGTTCCAGAGGGTGGCGTTGACCAGCGCGCCGTTGACGCCGAGCGTCGGGTGGTCGGTGTACACCGGAAGGTTGATCCAGAAATCGGCGTCGAGAAACAGCGGCGTGGCGAGGAAGCTCTTGCGGTCCTCCTCCTTCGTCGTGGTCGCGTTGACGCCCTTCGTCTGCTGCTCCATGAACACCGGGTCGAAACGCGAGGGCAACGGGCTGTCGTAAAACCACACGGGGTCGTAATACCGGCCCGATTCGAGCACGTAGATCTGCGTGCCTTCAAAAGCGGTTTTGCCGGTGATGAACGACGGCAGGTAGCCGGTCATCCGCAAACGCAGTTGGTTCAGACCGACGAGAAAGATGTTCTCGTGCTTGAAACCGCGGCGCTCCATGGCGGCGATGACCGCCTTCGTCAACGGGACGGGAGTGGCCATGCCGGGGCCGGAATCGGCGTAAATTTTGAGTCCGACTTTGCCCTTGGCGCCAGGGGCGAGTTTGCGGCCGATGGACTTCTCCCAGGCGCCGATCAGTGTCTCGACTTGCGTGGCATAATCCTCCGCGCTGAACGAAGGCAGACGCGTTTCCCAGATCGGCTCACGCGGAATCGGCGCCTTCTTCGCCGGCGTCGGCGCATTGGCGTGAGCCGGCGATTGGGCCGGCGCGCGGCCCGCGATCGCGAGCAGCACCAGCGAAAAAGCGAGAAGATGGGTGAGGCGCATGTGATGAGTAAGTCGCGTAAAAACGAAGAAAGTTTCCACGCGAAGCCGCGAAACTTGACAGGGCGCAGAGCGGGTTGAAAGTGCATTCTTCCGCGCGCCACTCCGCCAATCCGGCGCTTTTTGCCCTATGTATAGAGGGGGTGCACTCGCGCCGCCTCGCCCACCGCACCATGCCTTCCATCAAACCAACCTGCATCCGCGACCTGAAAATGCGGATCAATCTCGCCGACGTCGTCTCGCGGGTGGTGACGCTGCGGAAGGCCGGCGGCGCGCGACTCAAGGGCTTGTGCCCGTTCCACAACGAGAAGACGCCGTCGTTTCACGTCGATCCCGACAAAGGCTTCTACAAGTGCTTCGGCTGCGGCAAGGCGGGCGACATCATCTCGTTCGTGCGCGAGACCGAGCAACTCAACTTCGCCGAGGCCATCGAAGCGTTGGGGCAACGCTTTGGTGTGCCGATCGAGTACGAGGTAGGCGCCGGGCCGAGCCGCGAGGAACGTTCGCTGCGCCAGGAAATTTTCGAGCTCCACGAACTCGCCGCCGACCATTTTCACCAGGCGCTACGCGGCAAGTCGCCGGTGGGCGAGTTCATGCGCACGTACTGGACCGACAAGCGCCGCTTCGCGATGGAGATCGCCGAAGAGTTCAAGATCGGCGCCGCCGCTCCGACCGACGACGGGCTGGCGGCCATGTTGCTCAAGCGGCGCTTCTCCGAGGATGCGCTCCGGCAATGCGGATTGTTTTTCGTACGTGAGAGCGGGTTGTTCGGGCTAGGCTCGCTGCGTCCGCGCTTCCGCGGCCGGTTGATGATTCCGATCCGCGACCATCAAGGGCGCGTAGTCGCGTTCACCGCCCGCCAGACCGATCTGACGCCGGAGGACGATCCGGCGCGCGAGGCCAAATACGTCAACTCTCCCGAGACGCCGATTTTCACCAAGGGCAACCTGCTCTTCAATTTGGACCGCGCGCGCACCGCGGTGGGCGACGACCGACCGTTTGTGGTGGTGGAGGGCCAGCTCGACGCGATCCGCTGCTGGTCGGTCGGACTGAAAACCGCCATCGCGCCGCAAGGCACTTCGATCACCGAGTCGCAACTCGTGCTGCTCCGGCGCTATTCGCACCAAGTGGAATGCTTCTTCGACAGCGACACCGCCGGCCAGAAAGCGGCGTTGCGCCTGCTGCCGATGGCGCTGCGCGCCGGGCTGGAAGTGCGGTTTTTGCGTTCCGCCGGCGATGGCAAGGTCGACCCCGATGTGCTGTTTCTGGAACGCGGGTTGGACGCCTATACCCACCTGCGGACGGAGGCGTTGAGCATCGTCGAGTTTCTGCGCCGGTACATTCTGCCCGAGCCCCAATCGGCCACGCCGGAGCAACTCTCGCGCGCCCTGAAGCAAGTTTACGAAGTGATCTCCGCCGCCGAATCCGAGGTGATGCGCCGCCGCCTGATCGGCGAGTTGTCCACCTCGGTGCGGGCGTTTCGGATTACGCCGGACGTATTCGAGCGCGATTTTCTCAAACATACGCCGACGGGACCGGCCCCGGCATCCCCACCCTCCGCCCCCGTGGTGCCGACAGGTCCCTCGGCCACGCCTGAGCACCATCTTCTTCTGGTGTTGTTACATAACGAGGCATTGGGCAAACCACTCAGCCATGCCCTGCCCCACGATTGGATCGACACCAGCCACCCGGCTGGCGTGTTGCTGCACAGGTTCTTAGGTGAGATCGAGCACGACAACTGGCCGGGTCGCGATCACCTCGATCCGCTGCTCGAAACCGGCGAAGAGCGGACTTTGGTGGCATCGTTGCTTTTCGACACGCCGGTCATTGACGATCCGCATAAGGTAGTAGGCGAGGGTTTGCGCCAACTCCGGTCCCGGGCGCTGGAACCGCGTTTACGCAAAATCGAACTTGATTTAGCCAGCCACGGCGCGGACAGTGACGTTGACGCAATTTCTCTCATCAAAGAACGCTCCGATCTGCAACGCCAGCTTCGGCAACCGATAGGTTTGCCCGGGGTTGGCTTGTAATTTTGCCAAATTTCCTATGCCGCGAAAAACGAAGACCGCTGACACCGACGCCCGTAGCGAGGCCGTCGAGGAAGTCCTTGCCCAGCCGCGCCCCGCGCCGGCCGCCGAAGGGGCCGAGGCTGAGATCGTTCCTCCCGGCGGTCTGAACGAAAAGATCCGCCAACTCATCCGGCTCTCGAAGGAGCAGGGCTACCTGACGTTCGACGACATCAACGAGGCGCTGCCCGAGTCCGTCGAAAATCAGGAGGAGATCGATAACGTTCTCTCGATTCTCAACAACCTCGACATCGAGATCCTCGAACCCGACCAGGTCGAAGACTACAAGCAGCGGCAGGAGGAAGCCGAGGAGGAGGAATCGCGCACATCGAACAACGACATCCTCGACGACCCGGTGCGGATGTACCTCAAGCAGATGGGCCAGGTGCCGCTGCTGACCCGCGAGCAGGAAGTTGAGATTTCCAAGCGCATCGAAAACGCCGAGCTCAAGGCCCAGGAGGCGCTCTTCCACGCCACCAAGGTCGCCAGCTACGTCATCACGCTCGGCCAGAAATTGCTCACACGCGAAGAGCGGTTCGACCGCATCGTGATCGACAAGAAAATCGAGAGCCGCGACGCCTACTTCAAGGGCCTGCCCAAGCTCGTCGAGCTCACCCAGAAAAACGAGGTCAACGTGGCCGAGTCCTGGGAGGAGTTCCTCAAGGCCCGCTCCGATGCCGACCGCAAAAAGATTCTCGCGAAGCACAAAAAACGCGAGGCCGCGCTCCGCGCCAATTTCCCGAAATTCTTTTTCAAGCTGAAGGTCTACGAGGATTATCTCGAAAAACTCCAGCCCACGCTCGACGAGATTCAAACGCTCGGCGAGTACCTCGACCGCGCCAAGCATCCGAAGACCAAAAAGGACGCCGCGATCGACACGAAGCCGATTCACGCCCGCCTCAAGGAAATCGAGGCCGAGCAACGCCTCGCTCCCGCCGAGCTTGCCAAGGTTGTGGCGCAAACGTTCGTCCACGTCCGCGAAGCCCACAAGGCGAAGACCGAGATGGTCGAGGCCAACCTGCGTCTCGTCATCTCCATCGCGAAAAAGTACACGAACCGCGGCCTCTCCTTCCTCGACCTGATTCAGGAGGGCAACATGGGCCTGATGAAAGCGGTCGAAAAATTCGAATACCGCCGCGGCTATAAGTTCTCCACCTACGCCACGTGGTGGATCCGCCAGGCCATCACCCGCTCGATCGCCGACCAGGCCCGCACCATCCGCATCCCGGTCCACATGATCGAGACGCTCAACAAGGTGATGCAGGTGCAGAAGCAGCTCCTTCAGGAATACGGCCACGAGCCCACACCCGACGAAGTTGCCGAGGAGATGAACCTCCCCGTCGAGCGCGTGCAGCAGATCATGAAGATGGCGCAGCAGCCCATCTCGCTGCAATCGCCCGTCGGCGACGGCGACGACACCAGCTTCGGCGATTTCATCGAGGACAAGTCGGCCGAGAATCCGTACGACATGACGGCCTACTCGCTCCTGCGCGAAAAGATCATCGACGTGCTCGATTCGCTCACCGAGCGCGAACGCCGCGTGCTCTCGTTGCGCTTCGGCCTGGTCGACGGTTACAGCCGCACCCTCGAAGAGGTCGGCAAACAATTCAAAGTTACCCGCGAACGCATCCGTCAGATCGAGGCCAAGGCGCTGCGCAAAATGCGTCACCCGACGCGCCTGCGCCAGCTCACCGGCTTCTTCGATGCCGAGCCGCTGGAAAACTCGCCCAACGCCTACAACGCCGCCACGGCGATGCGCGTGCAGAATCTGCCGAACAAAGTGCCCGGCGGCATGGAAGTCGGTCCCGAGGGCGAGCAGCAGCTGCCGCCCGACAGATAAGCCAAACCATTGCGCCTTTTTCGCCGCCCGTGCGTTTCCGCCGGGCGGCTTTTTTGCGCCGGGCGCCCCGCGCATCCAGCCCGACGCTTTCGCCCTTTACACCCCGACACACCGGAGTAGGGTGCGCGCCGTATGAATTTCGACGCGCTTCCCATTGCCGGCTTCCTTGGGCTCGGTGGCTCCGAATTGTTGATCATTCTGGCCATCATGCTCCTGCTTTTTGGCGGCGCGAAGCTGCCCAGCCTCGCCAAGGGGCTCGGTCAATCAATCAAGGAATTCAAGAAGGCGTCCAAAGACGACGAATCCGGCAAGCCCGCCGCCGAGGAGCCCAAGAAAACCGAGACGCCCAAGAATCCGCCCGCCACTGGCGTCAATTGAAGCCCATCCGATTTTCTGTCTGACCGACGCGCCCGCCACTGGGCGCGTTTTTATTTTACGGCCAATGGATCCTCGGGCCGCTCGCGCAGCCAGTCCCGGAATTGACGAATTTGCACAGTAGTGCCGAGCACGAGCAACTCGTCGCCCGCCCGCAGCACTTCGCCGGTTTTGGGATTGAGGATGCGCAGCCCGGCGCGATGCAGCCCCGCCACCTGCACGCCGAATTGTTTCGCTGGCGCTACCTCGCCGATCGTGCAACCGGTCACACGACTCCATGCCGGCACCGCCAACGCCTCCATGCGCACTTCTTCGAATAGCGAATCGCTCAACGAGGAGCCGGTCACCAGGCCGAGAAATTCCCGGCCGGCACGCACCTGCTCGGGTGTGCCCATGAGCAGGGCTTTGTCCCGCGGATACAGCACCGCCTCGGGTGGAGGCAGCGGGATCATGTAACCCTGCCGCTCGATCCCGACCACGGTGCAACCAAAGCGACTGCGCAGGCCGAGCTCGCGCAAACTCCGGCCCTGGCAATCGGCAAGATCCGGCACCACGCAGTCGATCACCGCGAGATTCCAATCGTCGTGCGACTGGAGCCAGGGGGCCGAGGTCGCGGAGATGCGATATTTCTCAGGCTCGAGCATCGTCTGCAACTCCACCTCCACCTCGCTGTGCCAGTAGATCAGTTTCCGTCGGAGCAAAATCACCGTGACGATGGCCAGCGCGCCGCAAAGCAGCAGCAGCCACTTGGCCACGCCCTCCGCCGGCAACACCGAGGCGAGCCAGACGAAGAGGCCCGCCCCCCCGACCACCTTCAGTCCGTTTTCGATGAACGGTCGCAACTTCTTCTCATGCGGATGCCCGCGGGCCGTCACCTCGGCATAGAGCATGGCCATCGCGGACAAGTTGCGCCAGATGGCCACCAGCGGCACCAGCGCCACCAGCGTCAGCCCGGACCAAAACAACATGTCGAGCCACGACCGGTAAGGCCAGTCGGCCCCCAACCAGTCCTCCAACACCGACAGAAGCTTCTCCGAAAAAATCAGCAGTCCGGTGACGAACAATAGACCGACGCTCACCTGGATGAGGCGCTTGCGACTCATTTGCCAGAGCAGGCTGCGCTTCTGCCGCACGGCAAAATGATCCAGCCAGCCGTAGTAAGCGCGGAGCCAGTCGCCGAGCCACTTCGGATGCCACGCCATCACCATATCCGACAGTCGCTCCGAATGGCGCGTGGCTGGCGTGGCCGCCAGTGTGGTCAACAACGAGAGCCCAACCGCCAGCGGATAAAATCGCTCCGACACCACGCCGGCCGACACCCCGAGTTGCGCGATAATGAAGGAGAATTCGCCGATCGGCAGCACCGAGAGCCCCGTGCGCAACGCCTCCCGAAACGGCGTGCCGATCAAGGCCAGCCCCGTGGTGCAAGCGCCCGTGCGCACCAGCAGGGTGAACACCGCCAGCCCCGCGATCAGTCCGGCCGATTCGCCCAGCGCGCGCGGATCGATCTGCATGCCGATGGCGACGAAAAATACTGCGCTAAACACATCGCGCATCCCCTCGAACAATCGCTCCACTTGCGCCCGGTGCGGCGTCTCTGCCACGATGGTACCGAGCAAAAACGCCCCCAGCGCGATCGAATAGCCCGCGCGAAACGCCAGCAGCGCCAGCAGGAACAACAGCCCGGCGATTCCCAGCGTCTGCAACTCCTCGTCGGCCGCGATGCTCATGCGCCGCAGCAGCCACGGCACCAAAATCAACCCGCCCACGCCGGCCAGCGCCACAAACGCGCCCAGCATTCCGAGCGTCTCGCCGAGCGGCACCCGCGCTTCGGCCGGCCCGCCAAATTGCACGATGGAGTTGAGCAACGTGAGCATCACGACCGCCACCACGTCCTCCAACACCACCACGCCCATCGCGAGCTGGCCCGAGCGTTCGTGCGTCGCACACGCTTCGAGCAACACCTTGCTGATGATCGCCGACGACGACACCATCAACATGCCGGCGAGAAACAGGCTCTCCACCGCGCTCAACCCCACCGCGGCACCCAGCAACCGCGTCAGCGCAAAAATAATTCCGGCGCTGGCGCACACCGCCAACAACAGCGAGAACCCCAGCCGGCGCAGCTTGCGCACGCTCAACCGCAGACCGATGGCAAACATCAGAAACACCAGTCCGAGTTGCGCCAGCGTTTCCACCCGCGGCACATCCGTCACCAAAGCAAATGGCGGTGTATGCGGCCCCACCACCAGCCCGGCCACCAAGAAACCCACCACCGTCGACAATCCGAGACGTTGACACACCCAGCCGACCACGCCGGCAACCGTGAGTATGACGGCCAGATCCTGAATGAAATGAATGGCTTCCATGCTTCGGGGCGGTGGCGTTTGCCTCCGGACCGCAGCTTCACGGGTTTGCGCCCAGAGATCAAGCTACCGGACAACGGGGCGCGAAGATTGTCCCACACTGGGCATCCCGACCGACGGGGAACCCCAATTTGCCGTTGCGGTCGCGAGGGCTTTAACTCTAACCGTTTATCGCCGCCATGACCATGCCTTCCCTACGCCACAGCGCCCTTATCACCCTCTTCGCGCTCAGCCAGCTGGTTGCCACGGCAGCAGAGCCGGCCATTCTCGCCAAAGCTCGCGCCTACCTCGGCGGAGACACAGCACTCGCAGCAGTGCAGTCGATCCACTTCACCGGAAAAATCACTTATTTCGACGGCAGCCAGGGCTCCATTGAACTCATGTTTCAAAAGCCCAGCCGCCAGCGCGTCATCATCACCACCGACAAGAGCATCGAAGTCACCGCGCTCGACGACTATGAGGCGTGGATTCGCGTGCAGGATCCCGCCGACGCCACCAAATGGCGCCTCACCCTGCTCGGCAAAGACCAGATCAAAATGCTCCGCGCCAACACCGCCGAGCAGCTCAATTTCTTCCGTCTGACCGGACGCCAGGCCGGCGTCGTCGAAGATCTTGGCGACGTCACCATCGACGGCAAAGCTTGCCGCAAGATTTCCTTCAAACGCGACGAGGGCATTCTTTTCATCCGCTACTTCGAAAGTGCCACCGGCAAGCTGGTGTTGTCTGAAACCCCGCTGCTCGGCGGCAAGATGCGCGAGGAAGGCGAACTCTTCGCCGGCGGCGTGCGTTTCCCCAAGCGCTATGCCCAGACCAGCAAACAGCAGGACGGCAGCGAACGCACCCTCACCATCGATTTCGACAAGGTGACCGTGAACGAATTTTTTCCCAGCAGTCTTTTTGCCGTGCCCTCTGTTGGCATTGGCCAGAAATAAACCGCCCCCATCCTCCGACGTCGTCCCCCTCCTGCCGCGCATGCGTATCCTGAGTTTTGCCACCAAGAATTTTGCGGATGAACTCGCGGCGTTTTGCCGCACGGCCGGCGCCTCCAAGGAGATGTCCGACTCCGTCGCCGCCATCCTCGCCGATGTGCGCGAACGCGGCGATGCCGCCATCGCCTACTACGCCGCGAAGTTCGACGGCGCTAAACTGGCGCCGCGCAATTTCATCGTGAAGCCCGACGATCTCGCCGCCGCCGCCAAACGGCTCGCGCCGGCGGACAAGAAGGCGATCCTCGCCGCCCACGAGAGCGTGCTCGCGTTCAACGCCAAGAGCCTGCCGAAAAACTGGACCGGCAAAAATCCACAGGGCGCCGAAGTCGGCGAAGTGCATCATCCGCTCCGGCGCGTGGGCATCAACGTGCCGCGCGGCCAGGTGCCGTTGCCCTCGACCGCGATCATGACGATCACCCTCGCCAAGCTCGCCGGTGTGCCGCAGATCGCGGTCTTCACGCCGTGCGATTCGAGCGGGCGCGTCGCCGATATTCTGCTCGCGACGTTCCATCTCTGCGGCGTCACCGAAGTGTACCGCGTGGGCGGAGTCTATGGCGTGGGCGCAATGGCGTTCGGCACAACTTCGATTCCGGCGGTCGACAAAATTTTCGGCCCGAGCAACGCCTACGTCTGCGAGGCGATGCGGCAGGTGTTCGGCACGGTCGGCGTCGCCGGCCTCCCCGGCCCGAGCGAAGTGATGATTCTGGCCGACGAGACCGCGCGGCCGGATTTCGCCGCCTCGGACTTGCTCGCGCAGGCCGAGCACGGCTCGGGCAAGGAGAAGATTTACCTCGTGGGCACCTCGCGCGCCGTCATCGACGCGATCCACCGGGAGGTCCAGTCGCAGCTGAAGCTGCTCAAGCGCGCCGAGCAATTGCGCCACGCCTTGCAGCACGGATTTCTCTCGATCGAGGTCGCCTCGCTGGCGCAAGCGGTCGAGGTCGCCAACTACATCGCCCCCGAACATCTCGAACTACTGGTGAAGGACGGCGCCGTGAAAAGCTTGGTGCGCGAACTCACCACCGCGGGTGCGATCATGGTGGGCAACTACACGCCCACGGCGCTGGGCGACTTTATCGCCGGACCGAGCCATGTCCTGCCCACCGGCCGGACCGGCCGGTTCTTCAGCGGCCTGCGCGTCGCGGACTTCATGCGGCGCACCAGCGTGATCCGCTACGACAAGGCCGCCTTGAAGAAGGCCGCGCCCACCGTGGCCGCCTTTGCGCAGATGGAGCAGCTCGACGCCCACGGCCGCTCGGTCGAGATCCGCACGCGTTAAGCGGAGCAGACACACTCCAGACAACCCCTGGAGTGTGAGTCTCCAGCGCATGACGGGGTCTGCTAATATCTAGGTAGAACTACTCAAGTCGGCGGAGCCTTGGCCGATATTACCAGTGACGGCGCTCTCCGCGCGCAGTCAGAGCTTCACCGCTCGGTTCGCCGCGGAGCCTGCGGTACGGATGCCGCACCTACCAAATCAAGGATGATTTATGCCGCTAGTCATTAACACCAATTTTGCCGCCACCTTGGCAGCCAACAATTTGGCGGCATCCAACACCAGCCTTCAGCGCAGCCTCAACCGACTCTCCAGCGGCTCCAAGATCGTCAACCCCGCCGATGACGCGGGTGGCTTGGCGGTGTCCATGAAGCTCTCCGCCGCCGCGCGGCGCTCCGGCGCAACCAACACCAATCTGCAAAACATGGTGTCGTTTCTGCAGACGCAGGACGGCGCGTTGAAAGTGGCGGGCAAAGTGATGGATCGCATCAGCGAATTGCGAATCTTGGCCCAAGATCAGACCAAGAACTCCACCGACATCGCGAACTACAACCAGGAATTTACGCAGCTGCAGGCGGAGCTCACCTCCATCGCCGGCGAAAAATTCAACGGCGTGAGTTTGTTTGGTTCCTCCGGTCTGGCAGTCGGCGCGACCGAAAATGGCGGCAGCACGGTGACGATGCAGGGCGTGGACCTGCTGGGCGGGGCCACTGTGCCGGCGTGGTCAAATTTCAGCGGCAGCGCTCCGGGCGCCAATTGGACCGCTTCCGACCCTGGCATCTCCAACAGCACCGGCTACACCCGGTTTCACGCCGACGGCACCCTGACCAGTTCGCAGAGCAACATCTCCGGCCCGTATACGATGAGCTTTACGATCAATGCGGTGTCCTCCGGCACCGGCGTCATGTCGCTGTCGGCCGGCGGGAGCTCCAGCCTGGACTTCAAAACGATCACCGGCGCCGTGGATGGCACGGATCACGCCTTCGTGATCAACGTGGACGCGAGCGGCAACGCCACGTGGTCGATGGATAGCGGAGCGCAAACGGGCAGCTTGGCCACTTTCTCCCCGGGCGGTGGCGGCGCGATTACGTTTACGCAGACGAACAGCGCGCAGAACGACTTGCACATTAAAGACGGGTTCACCCTCACGAGTTCGGGTGGCGGGGGCGGCACTGGGAATATCGCCGATGTGGTCGCCGCGAGCAGTTTGAGCAGTTTGTCGCTTTCGAGCATCACGGGCGCGATTCAGGATCTTGCCACGAATCGTGCGCAAAACGGCGCCAGCCAGAGTCGGTTGGGCTTCGCCACCGAACTGCTGACCGTCAACAAAGCCAATCTCGAAGCCGCCAACAGTCGCATCGCCGATGTCGATGTGGCCGACGAGTCCACGCAACTCGCACGCTTCAACATTCTGGTGCAGGCCGGCACCGCGATGCTCAGCCAGGCCAACCAATCCTCCCAGTCGGTGATGAAATTGCTCGGGTAAAATCGGCCTACACGGTGCCAAAGACAAACCCCGGCCTTCTCCCGTTTGGCACGCTGGAGAGAATCATCGCTATGGCGTCGCCATTTTCGTGGGTCTGCGTTCACTGAAGGCATCGCCACGATGAATCCTGAGGATACCAGTTCTGGACCTGTGTCCGATCTTACGACCATCCGGCAACTATTGGACGACTATCTGCGGATGTATGCCACCCGCGACGATCGTCTCACCTCCTATTTCAGCGAGGACTTTTCCGGCTTCACCGGCGGCGGAGATTTCCTGGTCAAAGATCGGAAGGAATGGGTCGCGATCACCCGCCAGGATTTCGCACAGGTCAAAGATCCGCTGCGCATCGAACTCAAAGACGTGGCGATTCAGCGGCTCACCGAGACGCTCGCCGTCGCGACCAGTTTTTTTGTCATCCACCTGCCGATAAAGGATCACATCCTGTCCCGCGAGACCGCCCGTCTGGTGCTGATTTTCCGGCATGAGAAGGGTGGTTGGAAAATCGCCCACAGCAGCATTTCCATCCCGTATCACCTGGTGCAAGTGGGCGAAGTCTACCCGCTGAAGGAGCTGGTGGAGCGCAATCAGTTTCTCGAACAACTGGTCGCCGAGCGGACCAGCCAGCTCACCGCGGCCAACGACAATCTGCTGCGCACCAATGCGGAACTGGCCCGGGAAATTGCCGAGCACAAACAGGCGGCGGAGGCGCTGCAACGAAGCGAGGAGCGGTATCGCTCGATCCTCAATGCCTCGCCGGACGACATCACGATCACGGATGCGGAGGGGCGCATCCTGATGGCCTCGCCCATGGCCTTCAAGATATTCGGGTATGAACTGAAAGCGGAATTTCTGGGGCGGACGGTCACCGATTTCATCGTCGCCGAGGACCGCCCTCGCGCCTTGGCGCAAGTTGCCCTCAAGCGCCAGGGCGTCGTCACCGGCCCGACCGAATACCGTGGGATACGCCAGGATGGCAGCATCTTCGACATCGAGGTGAACAGCGAATTCATCCGCAACGCGGAAGGTGCGCCGACCGGCATGGTCGTCATCGTCCGCGATATCACCGAGCGCAAACAGGCGGCGGCAGAGCGGGAAAAACTGGAAGCGCAAAACCGGCAGCTCCAGAAGGCCGAGAGCCTCGGTCGCATGGCCGGAGCCATCGCCCATCATTTCAACAATCAATTGCACGCGGTGATGATGAGCCTGGAGCTGGCGCTGGACGGCAGACCGCGGGATTCGGCTCTGGACGAAAATCTGGACGAGGCCATGCGCTCCGCCCGCAAAGCCGCGGAAGTGAGCCGGCTCATGTTGACCTATCTCGGTCAAACGGGGGCCAAACGCGAAGCGATGGACCTGGTCCAGGCCTGCCGCCAGAGCCTGTCGTTGTTGCGCGCGGTCAAGCCGCCGCAGGTGGTGCTCGAGACCGATTTACCCACGCCCGGGCCGGTCATTCACGCCGACCCCAACCTGATCCAGCATGTTTTGACCAACCTGACCACCAACGCCTGGGAGGCATGTGGCATCGCGGCGGGCGTGATCCGCCTGACCGTCAAGACCGTGGCCGCGACGGAAATTTCCGCTTCGCACCGGTACCCGGTGGGAGCCCAGCCGCAAGCCGGCGCCTACGCCTGTCTCGAAGTGGCGGACAACGGCTGCGGCATCACCGAGCAAAATTTCGACAAGCTTTTCGATCCGTTTTTCTCCAGCAAATTCCCCGGACGCGGCCTGGGGCTGGCCGTGGTGCTGGGCATCGCAAAGACCAACGACGGCATCATCACGGTCGAGAGCACACCGGGCCAAGGAAGCGCTTTTCGCGTCTACCTGCCGGTGGTGCCCGGCCATGCCTGACCAGCGGCGGCGACCGCGCGGCGCCCCCGCTGGCCGCACGTGCGGATTCTGCGCTTCGCTCGGCGGGGCGTTTCGGCTAGGCGTTGACGCCACTTTTGTACCGTTAGTGTCTTTAGCGTCTTTCACTCATGTCCGAACTGACTTCTCTCGCTCTCCCGCACGTCGCCCAGTTGCACGCCTACACGCCCGGCCTCCAGCCGAGCGCGTCGGGCTGGGTGAAACTTAACACCAACGAGTGCCCCTACCCGCCCAGCCCGTGCGTGGTCGCAGCTCTGCAACGCGAGATCGGCGGCAACGGCGCCTCGCTGCGCCTCTACCCGAACCCCACCAGCGCGCCGCTGCGCGCCACCGTCGCGCGCCTCCACGGCCTGCGCCCGGAGCAGGTCTGCATCGGCAACGGCTCTGACGACATCCTCAATCTCCTTGTGCGGGCGTTTTGCTCCGCCGATGCCGCGCTCAGCTACGTGATGCCGAGCTACTCGCTCTATCCGGTGCTCGTCGAAATTCAGGACGGCCGTTGCGCCGTCATCGAGCTCGACCGCACGATGCGCCTGCCGCTCGACCGCATCGCGGCCTCGACCGCGCGGGCGTTTTTCCTCACGTCGCCCAACGCCCCGACCGGTGTCGCCTTCAGCAACGCCGAGATCGCGGCGGCGGCCAACGCGTTTCGCGGCCTCTTCGTGGTCGACGAAGCCTACGCGCCCTTCGCCCGCGAAAACGCCGTGCCGCTCCTCGCCAGCAATCCGCGGCTGGTCGTCGTGCGCACGCTCTCGAAGGCGTACGCGCTCGCCGGCCTCCGCGTCGGCTACGCCCTCGCCCACCCCGAGGTGATCGATGTGCTCGACCGCGTGCGTGACAGCTACAACGTCAACCGCCTCTCGCAGGTCGCCGCCATCGCCGCGCTGGAAGCCGAGCCGTACTACGCCGAGGTGATCGCCCGCATCGTCGCCACCCGCGACCAGTTTCAACGCGAGCTCGGCGCGCGCGGCTGGTTCACCTATCCCTCGCAGTCGAACTTCGTGTTCACCGAGCCGCGCAACGCCCGCGGCGAAAGCGGCCCCGCGGTGGCCAAGGCGCTCTACGATTTCCTCTACGCGCACCAGGTGCTGGTCCGGTATTTCCCGAGCCACGCCTTGACCGCGCCGTTCCTGCGCATCAGCGTCGGCACCGACGCCGAAATGCGCGTCCTCAACCAAACCATCGACGCATGGCTCAAAGCACCCAACGCCTAGCGACGGTCACCCGCACGACCGCCGAGACCGACATCCAGCTCACGCTCGCCATTGATGGCCGCGGCGCCGCCCAGATCGACACGGGCATCCCGTTCTTCGATCACATGCTGACGCTGTTCGCCAAACACGGCCTCTTCGATCTCACCGTGAAGGCGAAGGGCGATGTCGCCGTCGATTATCACCACACCGTCGAGGACGTCGGCCTGGTGCTCGGCGAGGCGTTCAAGCAGGCGCTCGGTGCCAAGACCGGCATCCGCCGCTACGGCTTTTTCTACCTGCCGATGGACGAGTCGCTGGCCCGCGTGGTCGTCGACCTGAGCGGCCGCGCCTGCCTCGTGTACGACGCCAGCGCGCCGACGATGTACGTGCGCGATTTCAATCTCGTGCTCGTGAAGGAATTTTGCCGGGCATTCAGCAACGCGCTCGCCTGCAATCTCCACGTGAAACTCGAGTACGGCGAGGAGCCGCATCACGTGGCGGAGGCGATTTTCAAAGCCCTCGCCCGCGCGCTCGACGCCGCCACGCAGATCGATCCGCGCTGCGCCGACCAGCTCCCGAGCACCAAGGGCAAGCTGTAACCGGATAACCGGTACCTCGCGCTATACGCTGCCGAAGCAATCCAACGGCAGCTCGCGCCATTGCCCGGGCGCCAGGTCGCCAAGCGTGAGCTCGCCAAAGCGTTCGCGGTGCAACGTCACGACCTCGAAGCCCTGGCTCGCGAACATCCGCCGCACCTGGTGATAGCGTCCCTCGGTGAGCGTGAGCTCGGCTTCGCGGGGTCCGCGCATCCGCAACGTCGCCGGCGCGCAGGGTTCCTTCTCGTCCGCGAGCTGGAACGTGCCGCTGGCAAACAACGCCGCGAGCTCGGTCGCGCGCTCCGGCGTCACCTCGGCGTTGAGTGTGGCGACGTACACTTTGGGAACTTTGTGCTTCGGCGACGTGAGCCGGTGCACGAGCGGCGTCTGGTCTGTGAGCAACAGCAGGCCGCTGGTGTCTTTGTCGAGCCGGCCGATGCTGGTGACGCCCGGGTTGCGCTGCCGCCAGCGCGGCGGGAGCAAATCGTACACGCCGGGCCCCTCGCGGCCGTCGTGCGAACACACGCGGCCGACCGGCTTGTGCAGCAGCAGCAGCAGCCCGTCGGGATGATCGAGCGGTTCACCGTCCACGCATACGTCAGCGGGCACGACCTTGGCGCTGAAATCGTCGGCGACCTCGCCGCGCACCGTCACCGCGCCGGCCTCCACCCAGCCACGCGCCTCGCGGCGGGAGCAATATCCGAGATTGGCGAGCAGTTGGTCGAGACGGCGCATGGGCGCATCGCGGCAAAAACCCGCGCCGGGCGCAAAGGGAATCGCGTGCGCCGCCGGCATGGAATTCGCGACGACGTTTCCAAAGCGCGAAGTTTTCGTTTACCGCACCGCGCAAGTGCGCATGCTGCCGAGGCGTTACCCGCCACTTATGAAATCACTCGTACTTCCGCTCGCGCAGGCCGCGGCCGACTGGCATCCGACATCGCTGGGCCAAGCCTTGCTCTACATGGGCCTCTTCGCCCTCTGCGGCACCGGCCTCGCCGTCCTCGGCTACAAAATCTTCGACTGGTGCACGCCCGGCAACCTGCACGAGGAGATCCTCAAAAACCGCAACACCGCCGCCGCGTTGGTCGGTGCCGCCGTGATCGTCGGCGTCTGCATCATCGTCGCCGCGGCCATGATCGGGTGAAGCGGTACGAGGGCCATCATTTCGGCGAACGCCCGGCGCGGATGTCGCGCGAGGTGCTGACGCCGTTGCTCATCGCCGCCGGTGCGATCGGCCTGCCACTGCTCATCGGCGTGGCGCAGTGTTCGCGCACGCAATCGCAGGCCGACGCCGCTCCGCCCACGGTGAACGAGGACACCGCTTACGCGAACAACTCGTTTCTGCCCGGCGCCGGCTATTACCACGCCCCTCATGGCGCGTGGTTTCCCTTCGCCTACAATTTTCACGACCCGAGCCGCGGCTACTTCCGCGGCGGTCAGTGGCATCGCGACCGCGAGGAGCCGCCGGTGACGCCGGGCAGTCCGTCGCGCACCGGAGGCGCGCACACCGCCGGTTTTGTATCCAGCTCGCGCCCGTCGCCCGAAGCGGTGCAACGCGCCAACGCCGCCGCCGCCTCGCATCACGCGAACACCATCAAGCGCGGCGGTTTCGGCGGCAGCGCCCGGCCAAGTTTCTCCTGACATGCGCCGCCTCACGCTCACCCCTCGGGCCAATTGGCGCCAGCAGGTCGAGGCGCTCGGGTTCACCTACCACACGCACGAGACCGGCCCGTACTGGGACGAGAGTGCGTACTACGAATTTTCCGCCGCCGAGATCGACATACTCGAAGCGGCCGCCAACACCCTGCACGCCCTCTGCATCGAGGCGGCACAGGCGGTGATCGACCGCGGTTGGTGGTCGCGGCTCGGCATCCCGGAGCACGCCGTGCCAACCATCCTCGCCTCGTGGGAACGCGACGACGCCAGCGTGTACGGCCGTTTCGATCTCGCCTACGACGGCATGCAGCCGCCGAAGCTCCTCGAGTACAATGCCGACACGCCGACCGCGCTCGTCGAGGCCGCCGTCGTGCAATGGCATTGGTTGCGCGAACGCTTTCCGCAGGCGGATCAGTTCAACTCCATTCATGAGCGCCTGATCGAGGCGTGGCGCGGCGTGGGCAGCGCGCGGGTGCATTTCACGAGCGTCGGCGATCTGCCGGAGGACGAGCAGACCGTCGCGTACCTGATGGACACATGCCAGCAGGCCGGTTTCACGCCGCAATGGCTCGCCGTCGAGGACATCGGGTGGGATTTGGCCACGCGCGGCTTTGCCGATGTGCAGGGCGCGCCGATCGAGGCGCTGTTCAAACTTTATCCGTGGGAATGGCTCTGGCATGAGCCGTTCGCGGAAAAGCTGCCGACCGCCACCACGCTCTTCATTGAGCCACCGTGGAAACTGCTGCTGAGCAACAAAGGCCTGTTGCCGGTGCTTTGGGAATTGTTTCCCGACCATCCGAATCTGTTGCCCGCCTACGAAACGCCCGAGCCGCTCGGCGGCAGCTACGCGCGGAAACCGAAGCTCAGCCGCGAAGGCGCCAACGTCACGCTTGTCGAACACGGACGCACGCTGGAGGAAAACAGCGGCGATTATGGCGAGGAGGGCTACGTGTACCAGGCGCTCGCGCCGATTCCGGTCTGTAACGGCAACCGTCCCGTGCTCGGCGTGTGGGTGGTGAATCACGAGGCGTGCGGCCTTGGCATCCGCGAAGACACCCGCCGCATCACCGGCAACATCAGCCGCTTCGTGCCGCATCGCATGACGTGACGTCGGCCGCGCGGCCCCTACTCGCGTCACAGAATCGTGACATCCCGCACACGGGTTGGCCACATTCCTGCTTTGCGCCAGTTGCGGTTTTTCGATTCACGTTTCCCTTTCCGCTTCATGACCGGTCGCCTACAACAACACGCTCGCGAGCGCCTGCACTTCACAGGCGATGTGCCTGCGGCCAAACGCCTGGCGGCCTGCAAGACCTTTCTCCGACTCGAAAGCGCCATGATCCGCATCCGGCACGACGCCGGCGAGCCGGGCCTGAAAACCGCGCAGGCCCGCGCCGCGACGATCGACGCGATGCTGCTCCAGCTTTTCGATTACGCCATCGCCAGTTATCAGCAGGCCCATGGCGAGCTGCCTTCGCCGATCGCGCTCGTGGCCCTCGGCGGCTACGGCCGCGCGGAACTCTGCCCGCTCAGCGACATCGACGTGATGTTCCTCTTCTCGGCCAAGGCCAAGGCCGCCGCCATGAAGCCGTTGCTCGAACATCTGAGCAACGAGATCCTTTATCTCCTCTGGGATTGCGGGCTGAAAGTCGGTCACTCCACCCGCACGCTCGACGACATTTTCGCCGAGGCGCGCAAGGACGTGCAGACGAAAACTTCGCTCCTCGAATCGCGCCTCGTGGCCGGCTCGGCGGTGTTGTACGAGACGTTTGCGCAGGCGTACCGGACGTTTTCCATGTCGGAAAATCCGCGCGGCTACATCGCCTCCCGGCTCGCCGACCAGGCCAAGCGCCGCGAGAAGTACGGCGACACGCCTTTCCTCCAGGAGCCCGACATCAAAAACGGCGTCGGCGGCCTGCGCGATTTTCAAAACGCGTTGTGGATGGCGCGGGTGAAGCTCGGCATCACCGAGCTGGAGGAGCTGGCGACGCAAAACTACCTGCGCCGCTCCGAAGTGCAGAGCTTCCAACGCGCCTACAATTTCCTCCTGCGCGTCCGCCACGAGCTGCACTACATGAGCAAGCGGCCGACCGATCTGCTCGATCTGGCCACGCAGCCGCGGCTGGCGCAAAACCTCGGTTACCACCACGCCCAGCCGCTCGGGCGCGTGGAGCAGTTCATGCATGACTATTACCGGGCGGCGCAGGCGATCTACCGCGTCTCCCGGCTGATCGAAAGCCGCCTCGCCCTCAGCCTCGAATCCGAGGGGAAACTCGGTTCGTTGCGCGACGCGATCCGCGCCGCCCGCAATCTGCGCCCGAAGCGGCTCGATGGCTTCGTGCTGCGCGGCCAGGAGCTGGCGGCCGACGGCGACCAGGTGTTTCGCGATGACCCGGTGCGGCTTATCCGGGCGTTCCGCCACTGCCAGCAACTCTCCGCCACGCCGGATTTTCACCTCCAGGCGTTGATCCGCGAATCGCTGCCATTGCTCACCAAAAAGGTGATGCACTCGCCGGATGCCAACGTGAGTTTCCGCGCAATTCTCTCGGAGCCCGGCGCCGTGTTTCCCGCGCTCAATCTCATGCACGAGTTGGGCGTGCTCGGGCGTTTCATCCCGGAATTCAACCAGCTCACCTGCCTCGTCCAGCACGAGCTCTACCACCGCTACACGGCCGACGTGCACACGTTGAACGCGATCCGCGAGCTCGACCGCATCTTCACCGAAGCCGAGCCCATCACGCTCAAGTACCGCGAGGTTTTGCACGAGACCGAGGAGCCCGAGCTGCTCTACCTTACGCTGTTGCTTCACGACATCGGCAAGGCCGGCGGCATCGAAGGCCACGCCGAACGCGGCGTCCGCATCGCGCGCCCGTTGCTCGAACGCCTGCAGGTCGCGCCCGCCGACCGCGAACTCGTGGAGTTCGTCATCAAGAACCATCTCGCGATGTCGCGCTTCTGGCAGAAACGCGATGTCGACGACCCGAAGACCTCCGCCGCCTTTGCCGAGCTCGTCGGCGATCCCGACCGCCTGCGCCACCTTTACGTCCACACGTTCTGCGATGCCCGCGGCACCGCCGCCAGCCTCTGGAACAGTTACAAAGACACGTTGCACATGTCCCTCTACCGGGGCACCCTGGAGCACCTGCACCTCGGCGACAATGTCCATGCCAGTCACCGCGCCAAAAAAGCCATGATCCAACAAGACCTGATCACCAAGAAAATCCCGGGCATCAGCTCGGACGAGATTGTCGCCCACTTCAATCTGCTGCCCGAACGCTATTTCATCCACACCGACACCGCCGAGATCGCCCTGCACATTCAGATGGTCAACCGCCTGCTCAAGACGATCGCCCAGGCCGATTCCGTCGGCTCGCTCCGTCCCATCATCGACTGGCAGGACGACATCAACCGCTCGCTCACCATCGTCAACATCGTCACCTGGGACCGCGCCGGCCTCTTCTACAAACTCGCTGGCGCGTTCAGCGTCGCCGGACTCAACATTCTCAGCGCGCGCATCCTCTCCCGCAACGACCACATCGCCATCGACACCTTCTACATCGTCGAGCCCGGCCGCGGCGTCGTGCAGAGCGCCACCGCGCAGGAAGTCTTCGCCAAGACCGTCGAGGCCGCGCTCGTGCAAAACAAGGATCTGGTCCCCGACATCGTGGCGCAGGCGAAAAAGTTCGCCAGCCGCTTCGCGCCGCAGGCGGCCGGCGACGCGCTGCACAGCTCGTTTCCTCCGACCGTCGACGTCTACCACGAACTCTCGATGCAACGCACCATCGTGGAAATCCAGGCGCGCGATGAAATCGGCCTCCTCTACCGGCTCGCCAAAGTCATCTTCGAACACTCCTTCGACATCACCTTCGCGCGCATCGGCACCGAGCGCAGCATCGCCATCGACACCTTCTACATCGAGGACGCCAACCACGAGCCCATCAAGGATCCGGTCCGGTTGAACACGCTGCGCGACGCCCTGCTGGCGGTGATCGCGCCCCACGTTCCTTCGCCCACGCCGCCGACCGCACCGTAACGCCGCGCCATGCTGCCCGCAGAGGACCCCGCCGCCCTGTCCGGCTCGCCGCCGGACTCCGACCTGCGCACGTTGGCGCTGCTCTACCGCATCAATTCGCTGGCGAGCAAAACCGAGCAACCACGCGAGGCGCTCCGGCAAATCCTCGCCGAACTCGTGGCGGACTTCCGCGCCGGCAGCGGCTCCATCGCCCTGCTCAATCCCGACACCAGCAAGCTCGAAATCGAAGTCCAGCACGGGCTCCCGTTGGAGGAAAACGAAGACCTCGCGCTCACCCTCGGCCAGGGTATCACCGGCTGGGTGGCCTTCTACGGTCGCCCGCTGCTCATCCCCGACGTCACTGTCGACGCCCGCTACGTCTGCATCCGCCCTGCCGTGCGTTGCGAGATGGCGGTGCCGCTGCTGGAGACCATGCAGGTCGTCGAGGAAACCAGCCAGGTGCTCGGCGTCATCAATCTCGATAGCGATCAACTCGACGCCTTCACCCCCGCCGATCTGCGCCGGCTGGAGCGTGCCGCCACCGAGACAGCAGCGGTCATGCAGCGCCTCTGGCAGTTGGAGCAACTGCGCGACAAAGCCCGCCAGCTCGAAGCGTTGATCACCAGCGGCCGCTCGCTCGTCGCCCAAGTGGAGGAGCACGAGCTGCTCGACACCGTGGTGCGCGACACCCGCCAGGTCATGCAAGCCCGCGCATGCGGCCTCTACCTGTACGATGCCACGCGCGGCACCATACGCCTCGCCGCTCTCGCTGACCCCGAGGCCGTCACCCCGCTCCGGCCCAACCCACACGACGAGTTTCCTGTCGACGCCTGCGCCATTTCCGCCGCGATCCACACTCGCAAGCCCATTGAATTTGCCAACGTGCAGTCGCCCGATTTCCGCGACATGCCTGACCTGCCCGCCGACTCCCGCTTGCGCTCCGTGCTGCTCACACCGCTGGTCTTCGAGCGCGAAGTCTACGGCGCGCTGGCGGTGTTCACCGACCACGTCCACCGGTTCACCAACGCCGAAAAACGCCTCTGCGCCGCGCTCGCCTCGCTCGCCCTTGTCGCGCTGCAAAACGCCCGGCTGTACGCCCGCGTTTTCCAAAGCGAAGAGACGCTCCGCCGCAACGAGCGCCTCACCACCCTCGGCCTGCTCGCCGCCGAGATCGCACATGAGATCCGCAATCCGCTCACCGTCATCAAACTTCTCTTCGGCTCGCTCGGCCTAGAATTTCCCGCCACCGACCCCCGCGCCACCGACGTGCGCCTGATCGGCGAGAAACTCGACCAGCTCGAAGCCATCGTCACCCGCGTGCTCAGCTTCGGCAAAGCGCCCGCCAGCGTGCATTCGCGCTGGCCGGTGCACGAAGTGATCGAGGACACCCTGGTCCTCATCCGCCTGAAGCTGACCCAGGGCAAAATCCAGCTCCACTACACCGCGCCGCCGCGCCCCCTCGTGATCGAGGCGCACAAAGGCCAGATCCAGCAAGTACTGCTCAATCTCCTGCTCAACGCCACCCAAGCCATGCCCGACGGCGGCACCATCGCCATCGCCGTCACCACGCTTGACCGCGATGGCGGCAGCTTTGCGATCATCGACGTGACCGACACCGGCGCCGGCATCCCCGAGGCGATTCGCGACAAAATTTTCGACAGCTTCCTCAGCAGCCGGCCCGACGGCACGGGGCTGGGTCTGGCCATCGCAAAACGCATTTTGCGCAGTCACCACGGCGACATCGAACTCGTCCGCACCAGTACCGCAGGCACCACGCTGCGCATGCTCCTGCCGCTCGCGAAACATCTCTGATCTGAGCTAGCCGACCACGGATGCTACCGCCCGCCCCAAAAGCTCTATTACCGCCGGCCACCCGGCGAAAATTCTTCACGCTGCTCACCATTGGCGTGCTACTGCTGGGCGGACTGCTGCTGCTGATCGCGCCGATCCGTCTGCCCCGGCCATTACGCCTGCTAGCACTCACCGCCGACGCCGCCGTCATCACCACTCTCGTGCTGACCATCCGCCTAGGTTCGCGCGACTGAGCTGAGTTGCCGCAGAGCGCACGATGAGGCGAATCACGCCTCCTGGGGTCACCGCATATCAACTCCACACCTAATCCTAAAAACGGCGATTGAAAGCCGCCCCGGCGACGGCAGTCGCCGGGTTGCGTAGAGTTTCTCGTGTTGGCAGCCGGCCGGAGCCGGCAGCGCCGGTGGCGCGGGCCCCTTAATCCCGAAGTTTTGCTCCAGGATGCGGTCAACGATGCGCCGCCAGCGCGCCGCCACGTCCCACTGCTCCGCACGGGTCAGCAAGTCCTGCAACCAGTGGACCACCGCGACGATCTGCGGCTGCAAGTCCGGCGCGTCCGCGTGCAGCAGGCGCACGGCCAGGCGGCGATGCCCGGCGTGTTCGTTTTGTTTGGCGACCCCGCCCAGCAAGCGAGGCCGGCTCGTGATCGCTTCGTGGTGCTGGCCGGGTTCGAACAGCCGATTGTAGAGCGTCCACCAATTGTTCACCAGGGCGATGAGCCGCGCGGTGTGTTGCCCTGGCGCCAGGGCGTGCGTGGTAAAACCGCCCCAGCCCCACTGGTTCTTCAACTCATCGAACGGATTTTCCGCGTCGCCGCGGGCCCGATACATCGGCGCCAGGGTCTCCAGCCCGTACGGCAGGTTGGTGATCAGGATTTGATATTCGTAGTCCACCACCTCGCAGCTCGAGATCTCGCCCCCCGGCGTAAAGTAGCAAACTGAGCTGCTGCCTGGCCCAATGGCGCCGCGCCCGCGGGCTGCGCGCCTCCCGCAACCGGCGACACAACACGACGACGCGCCGCTCCCGGCTCCACCCGCGCAAGCGCAGCGTCGCGTCCACGCCCTGCCAGCCTTGCCCGGCGTCCTGCCAGCGACTCTCCCGCGTGCGCTCGACCAGCTGGATCACGGCGCGCGCCCCCGGGGTCCGCCGCACCTTGAACAGATACCCCTGGCCGCGGGACTCGGCCCCGAGCAGACACGCCTCCTGGCTGTAGCTGCAATCGCCCCGCACCACGTGCGGCCGCCGTTCCTTGGGCAGTTGATCTAGCAACGTCCACAAGCCGTCCAGCCCGTAGCTGGCCGCGTGCGCGTTGCCCGGATGCACCTCCACGTCCAGGCACAAGCGCAGCGTTGAGATCCAGTACGTGTGCAACGCATGGCTCGGCCAGCCGGGCTTCTGCGGATTGTAGCCGACCTGCGCGCCTTCCTGCCGCCCATAGAGCGGTTTGATCGTGGTATCCACATCCATGATCCATGGCGTGGCCAAAAACTCCCACCAGCTTTGCCGCAAATGGCCGGTCAGCCACTGCCGGCCCGCGAGCTGATCGATGCGCCGCAGGCCGCGACGCACACTGTCCTCGCTGACCAGTCCACCCAACCCCAGCAGCCCCGGCGCCACCGCATCGAAACGCAGCGCCGACAAATGCGCATAGCGCCAGTGCCCGGCCAGGATGCCCAGCACCAACGTGCCGATCACTTCGCGCGCCGCGCAGGCGTGCGGACTGCGATACGTCAGCGGCGCGGCCCGGCACAACGCCTCGAACCGGCCGCTCGCGTGCAGGAACTGCGCGAAAAACACCAGCGGCCCCAGCGGACTGACCGGCGTGCGCTCGTCAAAACTCGCCCGATATCGTCCCCCGGGCGTGTCGATCACCATTTCCTCCGCCGCGCGGGCGGCGGGCATCAGCGCGGTTTCAGGCTCACCCGCAGGGGTGAACGCTTTTAGTGCCAATGTTCTCGTTCATCAACCCAGCAGCCAATCACATCGGACATTCCTTGTCCCGCTCAACTGCCGGCTTTAGGCTTAGACCCACTAATGCAGGCCAATTGCTTGAGCAAAAGCGCTGCAAGCGGTGTGTGCGAGTTTCGCATTCTCAAGTAACACAGATCTTGCGGGATGCTTACTCTGTCTCCACAGAAAAGGTAATATACTGAAGTCGTCGTCAGGCGCTAAGCTAGGGTAGCCCAAATCACGGGCAATACCGCGGATTTTATCGTTGGTAGCGATAACTATGGCACGCGATCCAGCCCAAGCGCCAGCTATTGTAGCATGGTAACGCGAGGCGATAAGCCACTCGCTACTAGGCCAATGCCGCAATACTTCAGCCATCGTAGTCTCTCCTGTGTCGGCAATTTGCAGCCTCCAGTGCCGCCTGACGTTTTCTGATACTTGCGAAAAAAGTTGCTGCTCTGCGCCCGGCAACAGACGTGTTTCTTGGGCGAGCCAGATACGTTCACACGCTGGCAAGCTTTCCAGCGCGGCCAGAGCAGCCCCCTGATTCGGCCAAACGCCATAATCGAAGTTGAATGTAGCGGTCAACCGGCCTGCTACGGCAGAAGGGGGCCGCTGCGTAGAAAAGAAGACATGTGCGAGGTCAGCCGACACAGAAATCGCAGCGGATGGCACAGCCATATACAATGCCTCAGCAGTGGCAGTGTCACGGGTCCAAATTCCAGTAGCTTGAGCACAGATCGCACGGATTTCTGGTCGTAAATAAGCGGCAGGATCTTGTCCGCCCACTCCGAGAAAATACATCGGCTTGTTGGCGGCAGCACACCAGCAACGCTCCTCGGCTAGATGGTCGATAAACCAACTCGAAACGGTACATTGAAACGGCGATCCTCCTAAGCCCAACCATACATCGCTGCTAGCAATGGCTCGTCGTCGTGTCGTCTCATCGTATGGCAACCAGCATATTTGGGGAAACCGGCGTGACAGCAATTCGCGGGGATGAGGCACGCAGCAGCTAAACTCCGCCCGTCCAAGCCATGGCTCCATCGCCACCAAAAACCCAGCCAGCATAAAATCGTCGCCCAGATTACCCGCGCCGAAAAAATGGTGTCCAATGTGGATTTTTTTCATTAAGTTCCGCAATCAAGATTATTCATATACTAATACTATCAATCACTTATATCATACAAATTGCACTTGCCGGTTTGCGAGATTTTTCCGCGTTGAATCAAAAGTGATCAATAGGCGATAGTCGCGCGGATATGCCCACGGCCATGAGTGGGCTGAGGCCGCGTAGTCTTGAGCAATTGCCATCCGTAGTCGGCTGATAGGCTGAAGTTGGTGGCGAGGTTACAGCGAACGCCAATACCAACACTCATAAGAGGATCGAGTTTAATATCAGAGAAAAAGCGGTGTTTGTAGGCAACACGCGCGTAATCCCAGAAGACAAGGAAACGCGTTTGCAAAGGAGGATATTTTTTGGGTGAAGAAGACAAAGCCTTATTCAATGAGGGGCTTTGGCATTCGTTGCTAAGCACCCAGCCTTGATCGCCCGAGAATATCCTCTCGTCGTAACCACGGACAGAGCCTTGCCCGCCTATGCTAAGCTGCTCATTACCAATCAGATTTGTACTTGAGCATTGAAGTTGTCCTCGAGAAAAAAGCTGGAATCCAGCAGGCAAACGGGTGAAGCGTTGCACCAACAACGAACCAGCGAGGTATCGCGCTTTAGCTCCGTAGCGCACTTGGCTCAACGCTTCGTCGGTATTACGGACATTAATTCCTCCCGGGCTCGCATTTAGATTCAAACTCACAGCCCAAGAACCAGAGGTATCGCGATGCACTGTAGTTGAACCCACAGTTACCTGCCAAGTGTCACTTTTACTTCCAAAGACTTGCCAACCACCAAATTCGAGATTGTTGTTCGTGCGCTTGAAATCGAGTCCAAGCGAGAACTCATGGGACCACGCCCCCCGCTCCAGAGGAACAATATAACGGAGATCCGCTACTGAACTCTCACCCTTGAGAGAGAAAAGACCATCCTCAAATGATGGGCGCTGAAAACCATAAGCAGTAGTTGCTTGCAAGTAGTGTCGCCACGGCAATGGCACCCGATAGTCGGCACTGTGACTTTGGAAAACAGAGCTTTGGTCAGTCGTGGTGAATTGGTAAGATAATTGATGATCCTGCCCCCATACATTGCCCAACTGCAAAGCTGCCGAATAATGATTTTCACCAAGCAACGCAGTCCCTGTATTGTCATAAACAGCGGCTACGCGAACCGGGATACGCTCTTGGGTAAGAATAACAAGCTCACGTGCCGCTGTCTGCGTGGGCAGATTGTTAAGCACCACTTGAATATGTCGAAATGGATTCGTGTTTGACCAATTGACGGCCTCTTCCAAGGTTGACAAGCGGATCTCGTCGCCAGGCTTGATCCCGAGTTTCGACTCCAAAAGTTCCCGGCTGAACCAACGATTCCCGGTAAATTTAAGCTGGTTGTAGCGGCCAACCGTTACGACTATCCGAAATTCTCCGGTCGCAATGCTCTGTGATGGGATCTGCAGGCTGACTACTGGGCGATCATGCTTTTGCATGTAGATGCCAATTTCGGACGCGAGACGATTGAGCAACTCTGCTGTGATTGGCTGGCCAATAAACGCTGCAATAAAAGCGGCGAATTCCTTGGTCGCCAACACTTCCACACCCTGCACGACTACCGATTCGTCGGTGGGTGCTGGCTGTAGCGCTAAAACTTTGGCTTCCGTATCAGCAATGTAGAGGCGCTTTAGCTGGCGGGTAGGAGTTGCCGTAATAGCCTGAGATTGCGCATATGCTGCCGTTACTGCAATAATGCAGAGAAAGAGGAAGCGAGTGAAACGTAAGGTGCCCATATAAGAGAAAGAAATTAGGATTCAAATTAACAAATGATAGCGACTTCTTTGAAACTTAATTGTTCATGAATAAAACGCCTCGTACCTGAAAACAGAGAGTAAACCTTACTTAAGGGCGTATTATGGCGCATCTGGCAAATAGAAGTTCGCCCTTTAGCTCAACTATGACACCTGAGAGGAAAGCTATGGCCGCTCAGGTGACCAAGAACCGTTCGCAACACTGAGCCGGGCTCATGCAGTTGAAGGGATGATGAGACGGTGGGGACCGGCCCGGGCCGCGAGGGCGGCAACCGCATAGCAGTCGTCGGGCAACCCGAGTTGGCGTAGGAGCACGCGCCACCAAGCGCGACGTTTTTCGGTGGCGACCGCGAGCTTGAGCGTGGGTTTGCCGGCCGTGTGGCTGAAGACCGCAGCGCAGGAAAACAACCGCCAGCGCGGGGTCGTCAACTCGGCGCGTTGCGGTTGGCCGAGCCGCCGCTGCAGACTGACGCACAGGTTGTAGGCGCAGATCGCCAGATGGCAGGCCGCTTCCGTCGCCCAGAACGAGCGGCAGCACAGGCCCTTTAATCCGAACTGCGCGCCCAGTTCCTTGATCCGATTCTCGATGTCCGCGCGGCCGTTGTAGCGACGCCACACCTCGAGCGCGCTGAGGCTGGGCGGCAGATTGGTGCGCAGCGCCTGGAACTTGTAGCCGGGCACTTCGAGCCGCGGTTTACCGCCGGCGTGCGGCCGCTCGACGAGGCGTTGACGCAAGACCACCAACCACGCCCCGTCGAGGGTGAGATCTTGGACCTCAATGCCGTTCACGTCGGTCCGGGTCCAGACGGCATCGTCATGCCGACACAGCGCGCGCACGTGGGCCGGCAGCCGCGCCAGAGTGTCGCTCAGGAAGGTGGCGGCGCCCGAGACGCACGCGGTTTTGCCCGGCCGCAGCCAGAAGTGCGCCACCTGCGCCACGCGCGCGAGTTTGTCCGCGCCGCAAAGGATGCCGCCGATGAAGCCCAGCGCGGTGTCGCACGGATCGTTGGCGTTGGGGCTGGTCGATGCGTGGGGGCAAGACCGTGCGCAGCTATTCGCGCAAGCCCCGCTCAGTGATGAAGCGCGTCCATACCGCCTGCCCGCCGTGCGCCGTGAGACGCTGATCGGTGAAGCCGATCCGCATCGACTTCACCCCGTCTTTGGTGCCCAAATCCAGCCGCACCGTTTGGTTCGCCGTCGGGTCGACGACCTCGGTCGTTTTATTACTCACACCATCAACGACGCCAAACGGTGCCCCTTTGGACGACTACCTCGCTAACTGCATGTGTAAGGCTTAGATGGACTTACACCAAGTTGCAGTCCTAGGGAAACGCTGATTTAATCCCGCGCCTTGGTTTCAGCCCGCGGCGCCGCGTGGGGCGCGAACTACTACGCGGTGTGCCATGACACACCAGACGACGTTCGCCCACGCCGAGTTTACCGCGAAGAAGAAGCTCACGCGCCGCGAGCGGTTCCTCGCGCGGATGGAGGAAGTCATCCCGTGGGCGCAGTTGCTGGCCGTCATCGCGCCACACTATCCGAAAGGCGAGCGCGGCCGCCCGCCCATCGGCTTGGAGCGGATGCTGCGCGTCTACTTCCTCCAGCAATGGTACGCGCTGGCCGACGAGGCGCTCGAAGATGCCCTCTACGACAGCCAGGCCTTGCAACGTTTCGCGCGCATCGAA
>JACRHS010000011.1 GCA_016217595.1 Opitutia bacterium
ACGACGGCTGCCAACCGGCAGGAGTGAGCGGCGTGAGATCGTGCTGGTTCGTCATCGAGGGGATGCGCGCCAGCACAGCGCGCAGGTACGCGAGCGGATCCTTGCCGTGGCGTTGGCACGAGACGACGAGCGAGTAGATGTTCGCAGAACGCTGCCCCGCCGCCGGGTGTCCGATGAAGAGCCAGTTTTTCTGCCGCGCCTGCCGCGCCCGCCCTGGCGAAGGCCTGACGCCCGTCCGGTCTCTGTCGCAACCCCGCGAGAGATTCGGAGCGCAGGGTCTCTCGTGCTGCAAGCGCCCGCACCGCCAACCTGAACAAGGCAATGGGTCACCACGAAACACACCAAAGACACGAAATAGAACTCAGCGTGTCCCCTCCTCCGCTCTCTCTGCGCGCCCCTGTAAAATCAGCATCGGTTGATCTGCCCACCGAACACACGGAAGGCACGGAAAGGGAGCCGTAGCGGCCGACCACGTTCCGCATGCGTGGCCGCAGACTTCATTTTTCAGGCTGGTCTTGTTGTCTGAAAACAAAGGATAACACCTGAAAGACATTGGCATGACTCGAATCGCAATCATCGGCAATGCAGGTGGCGGCAAGTCCACCATGGCGCGACAGCTTCGGGATCGGCTGGGGTTGCCGTTGCATGCCATCGATCAGTTGCAATGGCGTCCCGGTTGGCGGCCTGCGCCCAAGGAGGAATTCGATGCCGCTCACGCACGATTGCTCGCCGCGCCGCAGTGGATCATCGACGGCTGGGGCGATTTCGCCGCCATTGAAGCGCGCTTTGCCCGGGCCGATACCATCGTTTTGGTCGATTACCCGCTGTGGCGACATTACTGGTGGGCGATCAAACGACAGTGCGCATGTCTGTTTCGGCCCCGAGTCGATGGTCCGCCGGGATGTCCGATGCTACCCATGACGGGACGGTTGTTGAAAATGATCTGGGCAATCGACCGGCACGCACTCCCCAGACTGCGCGCACTCGTGGCAGCGCAGAGCAACACACAGAAACAGGTTTTTCATGTGCGCACCCTGCGAGAGCGGCAGGCGTTCTTCCGCACAGTGGAACGCCAAATGTCCGTCTAACCCAATGGCAGGCCGCGGGCGCGGCGGTTGGCGACGATGTGGTCGATGAGCGCGGCGTAATCGAGTCCGGTCGGGATGAGCAACGGCAGGCGGATCTCTTCGTCGAGGCAGCGTTGCAGCAACTCCGGAGTGAGCGTCTTCGCCTCGGGCGCGAGGCGGCGCGCGAGGGCGGCGATCACCAGCTCCTGCCCCCAGAAATAGAGGCTGCGCGCCTGCACGTTGGCCTGCATGCGACGCACGTCGTCGAGCGTTTGCGGCTCGGCGAGATTCAGCCAGATGTCGGCGTAGAGATAATCCACCGGCGAGGCCGGCCGCCATTCCAGGGCGTCCGCGGAGACGATCTCGATCTTCTCCCGGGCGGCGGCGGGCAACCCGTCGGTCGCGCCGGAGTGATGGAAAAGTTCGATCACCTGCGGATCGCGTTCGACGACGGTGACGCGCGTGACGGCCGGCCGCAGCGCGAGGTTGGCGGCGATCCAGCCCATGCCGAGGCCCATGACGACCGTCGCGCCGGCGGCGTAACGGCAGCCGAATTCCTGGCTTTCGATTTCGTGCGCCGAAAGCGACATCCAGGTCTCCCACGGCGCGGACGGATCGCGGCGGCGCAGGAGCGCCGGCATGCCTTGCACGGCCCAGAGGCCGCTGTAGTAGCCGCGATCGAGCGTGAAACCGCTGTGCCGCAAGCACCACGTCCCGGCGGTGCCGGCGCGATATTGCGGCATGTGCAGGTCGGTGGTGAAGAACTCGACGCCGAGGGCGCCGGGCAAGGTGGTCGGGGTAGTCATGAGTTTATGTTTTGGCCACAGAGCGCACCGGCGACGCGAGAACAGCTCGCGCTCGCGGCGTCTATTTCAACGCGGCGGCGATGCGCTCCAGGGCGGCGATGACGTTTTCGCGGCTGTTGAACGAGCTGATGCGCACGTGGCCTTCGCCGCATTTGCCGAAGCCCGCGCCGGGCGTGCAGACGACGCCGGCCTTGGTCAGCAAGAGGTCGAAGAATTCCCACGAGTCGCGGCCGACGTTGACCCAGATGTAGGGCGAGTTGTCGCCGCCGACGCAGGGCAGGCCGAGCTTGGCGACGGCTTCGCGGATGAGTTTCGCGTTGCCGAGATAGTAGTCGGTCATCGCGCGGATCTGCGGCTTGCCGGCATCGGAGTAGATGGCGGCGGCGGCCTTTTGCACCGGGTAGGAGACGCCGTTGAATTTCGTCGTGTGGCGGCGGTTCCAGAGCGCGTGGATCGGCGTCGGGCGGCCTTGGGCGTCGTAGGCGACGAGCGTCTTCGGGATGACGATGTAGGCGCAACGCGTGCCGGTGAAGCCGGCGGTCTTGGAGAAGCTGCGGAACTCGATGGCGACGTCGCGCGCGCCCTCGATCTCGTAGATGGAGTGCGGGATTTCCGGATTGCGGATGTAGGCCTCGTACGCGGCGTCGAAGAGAATGATCGCCTGGTGGCGTTTGGCGTAATCGACCCACGCGGCGAGCTGGGCCTTGGTGGCGACGGCGCCGGTGGGATTGTTGGGGAAGCAGAGATAAATCAGATCCGTGGCGACCGCGGGCACGGCCGGCACGTAGCCATTGGCGGCATTGGATTCGAGATAGGTGATGCCCGCGTAACGCCCATCGACGTTGGCGCCGGTGCGGCCCGCCATCACGTTGGTGTCGACGTACACCGGGTAAACCGGATCGGGAATCGCGAGGCGGATGTCGGCGGAGAAAATCTCCTGGATGTTGCCGCAATCGCACTTCGAGCCGTCGGAAACGAAAATCTCGTCGGGCTCGATTTTGCAGCCGCGCGCCTGGAAGTCGTGCTGCGCGATGGCCTCGCGGAGGAACGCGTAGCCCTGCTCGGGACCGTAGCCCTTGAAGCTGGCGCGGCGGCTCAGCTCGTCGGCGCCGGCGTGCAGCGCCTCGACGCACACGGGCGGCAGCGGCTCGGTGACGTCGCCGATGCCGAGGCGGATGATCGAGCGCTCCGGATTGGCCTGTTGGAAAGCGGCGACGCGCTTGGCGATGTCGCTGAACAGGTACGAGGCCTTCAGTTTGGTGAAATTTTCGTTAATGCGGATCATGGCAGGAGAGAAAGTGAGACGGGCGCAGAGGGAAAACTTGAAGTGAGCGCAGAGGATCTGAATGATTCAAGCCCGGAGCAGCAATCCCAGCCGAGGTGTTTATCATGAAAAAGATCGAGACTGTCGCAGAGATGCAGCAGATGGCTGACGCGTGGCGCAGCCAGGGCAAAACCATCGCGTTGGTAAATACCAGCGGGGCGTTGCACGACGGCCATCTGGCGCTGATCCAGGCGGCGAAACATAAAGCGGCGGTCGTGGTGGTGACGATTTTTGCCAACCCGCTGCAGTTTGGGCCGAGCGAAAACTTTGCCGGTTACCCGCGCAGCCTCGAAGCCGATCTCGCCCGCTGTGAAACGGCGCAGGTGGATGTGGCCTTCGCGCCCAGCGTCGAGGCGATGTACCCGCGCGGCTATTCGAGCTACGTCGTCGAGGAAAGCGTTTCCAAGCCGCTGTGCGGCGTCTCGCGGCCCTCCCATTTCCGGGGCGTCACCACGGTGGTGGCCAAGCTGTTTAACATCGTGCGCCCCGACGTGATCGTTTTCGGGCAGAAGGAAGCGCAACAGGCGGCGGTGGTGCGAAAGCTGATTGCCGATCTGCATTTCCGGGTGGAGCTCGTCGTCGTGCCGATTGTGCGCGAAGCGGGCGGACTGGCCTGCGGGGCGCGCAACTGCAAACTCACCGCCAACCAACGCACCGAGGCCCTCGCGATTTCCGAGGCGCTCCGCCGCGCGCAGGAAATGGTGGCCGGCGGCGTGCGCAACACCGACCGCGTGATCGCCGAGGTCACGCACATTCTCAGCCAGAAACGTCGCGTGCGGGTGATCTACATTTCGATTGTGGACCCCGTCACGATGGAGGCCCAACGCGAGATCACGCCGGGCAACTCGCTGCTGACGATCGCCGCGTGGGTCGACGAAGTGCGGCTGACCGACAACACCATGCTCTGAACGCGCCTCCGCCGCAGCGGAGCGAGTGGCCGGCGGGGTTTGCAATGCGCCATGTGGCCAACGGGGTTGGTTTGAGCAGCACATGGCCGTGGGCAGCGGTGCGCGGATTGGATTGCGCGAGACGCGGGTTGGCCTGAGTAATGCGCCCGTCATGTCGCTCGCGTTTCCCACCATCGCCCTCGTCGGTGCCGGCGCCATCGGGCTGTATTACGGCTCCCGGCTGGCGCGGGGTGGCGCCGAGGTGAGCTTTCTCCTGCGCCGCGATTTAGTGGCCGTGCGGCAACGCGGAATCGTCGTGCGCCTGCGCGACGGAGAACTGCGGCTGCCGCCCGAACAGGTGCGCGCTTTCTCCAATACCAGTGCCATCGGTCCGGTCGATCTCGTCATCGTCGCCCTCAAAACCACCGCCAACGCCGAACTGGCGGCGCTGTTGCCGCCGTTGCTCGGTCCGAGGACGGCAGTGCTCACCTTGCAAAATGGCCTCGGCTCCGACGAGCGTCTGGCCGAACTGTGCGGAGCGGAGCGCGTGCTCGGCGGGCTGTGCTTCATTGCCAGCAACCGGGTGGCGCCGGGCGAGGTGGAGTGCTTTTACCCGGGGACGATTTCGCTGGGCGAACTGGGCCGGCCGGCGGGTGCGCGCACGCAGGCATTGGCGGCGCAGTTCGGGCAGGCCGGCATCGTTTGCAATGTCGTCGACGACCTGCGCGCGGCGCGCTGGCGGAAACTCGTGTGGACTGTGCCCTTCAACGGCCTGAGCATCGCGGCCGGCGGACTCACCACCGACCGGTTGCTGGCCGATCCCAAACTCGCGGCGGAAGTGCGGGCGCTGATGGACGAAGTCGTCACCGGCGCCCGGGCGCTAGGCATGGAAATCCCCGAAGCATTCCTCCAAAGCCAGCTCGATGTGACGCCCTCGCTGGGGGCCTACCGGCCGTCGAGCCTGCTGGACTGGCAGGCGGGCCGCGAAGTGGAGGTGGAGGCGATCTGGGGCGAGCCATTGCGCCGAGCTCAAGCCGCCGGCGCGGTGTTGCTGCGGCTGGAACAATTGTATGGCAAGCTCCGGGAGATGACCTCCTCCGCCCCAAGAACAGCGGTGGAATCAGGAGGCTAAGTCCTTCGCCGGAAGTCGATAGACGCATCCCTCCGCGATGGCGTCGAATTACTTACGCCTCCTCTGGAGCGAATAATTATCCCTTCGCCACCTGGAAAAAAGTCTTGGATTCGGTAGGGTTGGTGATTCGGTGCTTTTACGCTTTTTTTGCAAAGCCTACCCGGCCCTTTGATCCTGCCCAACTCTAACCCTATTCGTTTACCTGCTTTATCAGCTGCACTCGGAACCATCTGGGTGGCGATGCTGACAGTGTTGGCCTTGGTATACTTTCTGGTGGCTCGCAGCTGCGGTTACGACAACGGATCGGTTTTAAGCTATGCCGCGTATTTCGGCCTCTACGTATTGCTGCCAGGAATCGTGTTTATAAGTGCGGTCTCGGGTCGGAAAGTATCGCTGGTGTCAGCCATCGCGATCGGAATTCCGGCTGGCTATGCGCTCGAAATTCTCAGCTTTCTCACGCTCTCGGCACTCGATGCGCGGCAGGTGTATTTCGTGCTGCCGGCCATATGGACCAGCTTGGGCTTCGTTCTGATGGCACGACGTCGGGAAGGGCTGGTTAGACTGGAGCTACCGGTCGAGCGTGCGGGCGTGGCGCTGGCACTGAGCTTGTTGGTGCTGGTTACAGTACTAACAGCGGCGAGCCAGATGTTTTCGGAATCGCCGCTGAATGAAGGTCGTCCGGCGGTGGGGTTGTTCCACGACTGGGTTTACCTGTTGAGCCGGGCCGCCACGATCAAGAATCACTGGCCACTGGAAGACCCCAGTCTCGCGGGCGAACCGCTGCAATATCACTACTTCATGCTCGTGCACACGGCGGCGGCCTCCTGGGTAACCGGGACGGAAATCTCGCTGGTGTTTTTGCGATTGGTCGTGGTGCCGTTCGGGATCGTGATCGTTTTTCAAGCCTACACTCTGGGCCACCGTTTGACCCAACAGGCGTGGGGCGGCGTGCTGGCAGCTCTGCTGACGTTGATGGCCGGTGAAGTTTCCTTATCAGCCGACTACATGGACCCCACTTATCTGGGGCTTTTTGTGCGGTGGCTGTTCCAAAGCCCGACCTTTTTCTTCGGCATGGTTTTCTTCGGCGCGCTCTTGGTGGCCGTGCAAACATGCATCGAGCTGCCGCGGTGCACCTGGCGCCATTACCTTTTGCTGGCATTGCTGGCTGGTGCCGGCACCGGAGCCAAGGGCACAGTGCTGCCGCCCTTGTTGATTTCGTTGGGGATTCTGATCGGCTGGCAATGGCTGCGCCACCAGCAAATGCCGCGGCGTTTGCTGGCCATTGTCTCCTGCCTGGCGGCGACCTTCGTTGTGGTCTATGCGCTCACGATGGCGGGCTGGGGTTCAGGCGACGCCGTGATCGCACCGTTTCAAACCCTGCAAGTCTCGCGCTTCTGGCGCGAATCCTTCCCGGTCTGGCAAAGCTGGCTGGCACAATGGTGCCCGGCGCAATTCAGCACCAACCTCGCAGCCTGGAGCTGCCTGTTGGTCGTATTTTTGGGCACGGCGGGACTGCGGGCGTTTGCCCTGCCCTACCTGCTACTGATCCGCTGGCAACAGAACCGCACGATGACCATCTGGCTCGGGTTGGTCTTCGGATGCTGTTTCAGCATGGGCCTCTTTCTGCATCTGGTCAGCTACAGTCAGCTCTACATTTTGCTCCTGATGCGGCTGCCGCTGGCGTTGCTCGCCGCCGCCTTCATGGTGGAAGCCTGCCAACGCTGTCTCACCTGGATGCGACCGGCGGTACACGCTGTGACCACAGCCCCAGCCGGCTGGTGGATGGCCCCCCGGACACGCGCCGCCCTTGTCATCATGACTGGCACTGGTGGCCTGGCTTTGTTGGTGCTCCAAGTTGGACTGTGGCATGTGCGCAACCGCCCGGGACTGCACCGCTGGTTCTACAAGGAATATCACGCCAAGAGCCAGATGCAGCCCTTGCAGGAGGCACTGATCTGGGTGCGCGCCCATACCGAGCACAATGCCACCCTGATCTCCAACGTCTTCACCCCGGAAAACCTGCGTCGCGACCGTTGGGGGGCACTCGACCGCACCAAGATCGGACTGCACTTCTACTATTCCGCCCTCGCCGAACGCCGCCTCTGGGTCGAGGGGCCGATCTATTCGCGTGATCCGAAAAAGGCAGATCAACGGATGCGTTTGGCCGCGGACATTTTCTACCACGACCGCTCGCCCACCACGGCGCTGTTTGGCAACAAACCGTGTTATATTCTGCTCGACCGTACCGTGCAGGATGGAGCGCGAGTACCGCTCACTGACTTGCAACGAGTGTTCGCCAACGAGCGCATCGAAGTCTACCGCGTGCCATCGCTGCTGCTTGCCACCCACCAAGTGGAAACACCCACCGCCGCCCAGCCATGACCGACGACACGACGCCTTCCACCTCCCGCTGGCAGTTGCGCGTCACCGTGTTTGTCGCGTTGTGCATCAT
Source organism: Opitutia bacterium (assembly GCA_016217595.1). Lineage (GTDB taxonomy): Bacteria > Verrucomicrobiota > Verrucomicrobiia > Opitutales > Opitutaceae > MWDT01. The sequence goes on from JACRHS010000011.1 coordinate 7,669, forward strand.
CGCGGGCGTGGTGCTGGGTTTGGTGCGTATCTTCCGCCTGGATATCCAACTTAAAAGTCATCTGACCAACGTCTCCTGTCGTGCCCGGGTGGGAGGCGTCAGCGGAGTTGTGATCATCGGATTCACGCTGACGGATCATCCCCAAACCATCGTGGTACGGACGCTGGGGCCCTCCCTGACGCAATATGGCGTGCCCGATGCGCTGCCCGACACCACCCTCCGGATCATACGGCAGGAAGACGGCCGGGAAATCGTCCGCAATGACGACTGGCAGACGCCCGAAAACGAGCGCCTGCGCACCAATCTCACCGACTACGCCCCCAAACACCCCCGCGAGGCGGCCTGCGTGCTCGACCTCAAGCCCGGTGCCTACACCGCCATCGTGGAGGGGAAAAACGGCGCGCAAGGCGTCGTGTTGATCGACGTTTTCAACGTCAAATAAACATTCGCATATACTATTCCCACTTCGGGCTGGTTGGTGCCGGAAGGGACTGCTAGCGGTTGCCGCCATGTATCCGAGTTACTATCTCCCCTCCCCGAGAAATGTATCCCGCCTGTTGGTGGTCGGTCTGCTGTTCTCCGCCGGCGCCCAGGCACAATCCGCGGACAACGCTTCGCGCCCCGAGTGGCAAAACGAGACATTGCTCCACGCCGGCACCGAAGCACCGGCCGCGACCATGGCGATCTTCCCATCCCGGCCCGCGCCCAATGCCATCGCCCGGGAGCGTTCGCCGTTCTACTCCTCGCTGAACGGCAACTGGAAATTCCACTGGGTGGCGAAGCCTGCGGACCGCGTACCCAATTTTTGGCAACCCGACTTCAATGACTCCGCGTGGAAAACCATCCCCGTGCCCGCCAACGTCGAAGTGCAGGGCTACGGCATCCCGATTTACACCAACATCAAACACCCGTGGAAAACCGCCACGCCGCCGCTGATCCCCGACACCTACAACCCGGTGTCCGCCTACCGGCGCAATTTCACCGTGCCCGCCGCCTGGAAGGGCCAGGAAATCTTCCTCACTTTCGACGGCGTAAATTCGTTTTTCTATCTCTGGGTCAACGGCCAGAAACTCGGCTTCAGCAAAGACAGCCGCACGCCCGCCACCTTCCGCCTCACCCCGCACTTGAAGGCGGGCGAAAACCAGCTCTCGGTCGAAGTCTTCCGCTGGTGCGACGCCTCCTATCTCGAAGACCAGGATTTCTGGCGCCTGAGCGGCATCTTCCGCGATGTGTTCCTCTGGACCACGCCCACCACGCACGTACGCGACTTCGAAGTGCAGACCAAACTCGACGCGGCTTATCGCGATGCCGAGCTTGCCCTCTCCGTCGAATTGAAAAATTTCGGCGCCCAGGCCCAGTCTGTGAGCGTGTCCGCCACGTTGCTCGATCCCGCCGGCAAGACGGTCCTCGATGCTCCGGTCGGCACCACCAAGGTCGCGGGCAACGCCTCCGCCAAACTGCAATGGTCGCAGAAAGTCGCCCAACCGGCCAAGTGGTCCGCCGAGTCGCCCAACCTCTACACCCTCTATCTCACCGCCAAAGATGAAGCCGGCCGCGTGCTCGAAGTCCTTCCTTGGCGCGTCGGTTTCCGCTCGTCGGAGATCAAGAATGGCCAGCTCCTCATCAACGGCATGCCCACGTTGTTCCGCGGCGTGAACCGCCACGAGTTCGACCCCGACCTCGGCCAGGTCGTGACCCGCGAACGCATGATTCAGGACATCCTCCTGATGAAGCGGAACAACATCAACGCCGTCCGCACCTGCCATTACCCCAACGTCCCCGAGTGGTACGCGCTCTGCGACGAGTACGGCCTCTACGTGATCGACGAGGCCAACGTCGAATCGCACGGCATGGGTTACGGCGAGAAGACCCTCGCCAAGGCGCCCTCCTGGGGGCCCGCGCACCTCGACCGCAACATCCGCATGGTCGAGCGCGACAAGAATCACGCCTGCATCGTCGTCTGGTCGCTCGGCAACGAAGCCGGCAACGGCCCCAATTTCGAGCATGCCGCCGCGTGGATCAAGCAGCGCGATCCTTCCCGCCCCGTCCAGTACGAGCAGGACGCCGACAACAAGTACACCGACATCAAGTGCCCGATGTACGCCCGGCCGTGGACCGCGTTGGAATACTCCGCCAAGCCGCAGACCAAGCCCTTCATCCAATGCGAATACTCGCACGCCATGGGCAACAGCAACGGCGACATCTGGGCCTACTGGCGCCCGATCTACGACGGCAAGCCGTACCTGCAAGGCGGCTACATCTGGGACTGGGTCGATCAAGGCATGCGCACGCCCGTGCCGGCCTCCCGCAAGGTCGAGCAGTTGGAAAACCCGAAGTCCCTCCCGCTCGATCCGAAGCTCGGCACATTCTTCGCGTACGGCGGCACCTTCGGCCCGAAAGATCCGCTCACCAGCGACGGCAATTTCTGCGCCAACGGCCTCGTCACCGCTGACCGCGTACCGCACCCCGGCCTCGCGGAGGTGAAGAAAGTTTACCAACCGATCCAGATGCGTGCCGGCGATCTCGCGCGCGCCGAGGTGGAGTTGCAAAACTGGTTCGATTTCCTCCCGGCCGAAGCCTGGCTCGCCGCCGACTGGTGCGTGGTGGCCGACGGTCGCGTGCTTCAACAGGGCACCTTGGCCGACCTGCGCCTCGCCCCGCGCGAGAAAAAGAAGCTCGCCCTGCCGGTGAAGCCGGTGACGCCCCAACCGGCCACCGAGTATTTCCTCGAAGTCAGCTTCAAACTGAAGTCCACCACCCCATGGGCCGAGGCCGGCCATGAAGTGGCGTGGGAACAATTCCTCCTGCCGTGGTCCGTCGCTCCGGTCGCGCCTGCTGCCGCCACGCCCCCGGCGCTCGATGTCGTCGAATCGTCGCAACGCTTCACCGCCACCGGCCCGGGCTTTGTTGCCGCCGTTGATCGGAAGACCGGTCTGCTCGTCTCGCTGCAAAGCGCCGGCGCCGAATTGCTGGCCGCGCCGCTCGCGCCGCATTTCTGGCGCGCACCGGTGGACAACGACCGCGGCAACATCATGGCCGGCGAGGTGGCCGATGGCGCCGGCACCGCCGCCGGCAGCAAAGCCAAGAAGGGCCCGGTGCTCGCCGTCTGGCGCAAAGCCCACGAGAGCTGGCAGGCCAAGTCCGTCACGCTCCGCCGCCTCCAACCCGGTAAAATCGAAATTGTCGCCGAGGGCGTGATCGAGGCCGTGAACGCTCCCTATCGTCTCGCCTGGACCATCCTCGGTTCCGGCGAAGTGCGCGTCGATGCGCAGTTGAATGCGCCGGCCACCGGCAAGCTGCTTGAGTTGCCGCGCTTCGGCATGCAGACCACGCTGGTGGCCGGGTTCGACCGTCTCGCCTGGTACGGCAAGGGTCCGCAGGAAACGTACTGGGATCGCCAGGACGCCCGCGTCGGCCTCTACCGCAGCACGGTCGCCGAGCAGTTCTTCTCCTACATCAAGCCCGGAGAAACCGGCAACAAGGAGGGCGTGCGCTGGATCGCCCTCACCAATGCCCAGGGCCGCGGCCTGCTGGCCGTGGGCCAGCCGTTGCTCAGCGCCAACGCGCTGCACCAGACCACGGACGATCTGTTCTGCGCGTCGCAGATGGACAATTACTACCCCTACCAGTTGCCCGAGCGTAAGACGGTCACGTTGAATCTCGACTACAAGCAACGTGGCGTCGGCGGCGACAACTCGTGGGGCAACCTGCCGCACGATGAGCATCGCCTCCTGAAACCGCCCTTTGCCTACCGCTATGGCCTCAAGGTGCTGGCGGGCGGCGAAGACTGCGTTGCACTCGCGAAACAGCTCGCCGAGTAAACGCACTCTGCGAACGCAATTCGGGGGCGGTCTGGCTTCGCGCCGGGTCCGCCCCCTGTTTATTTAGGCCGGCCGCAGTCGCTTCTCCTCGGCCGCGATCATGGTCGCGATGAAATCATCGGGTGTGGTCACGCGCAGGAGCATTTCGCGCTGGACCGGATCCTGCAGCACCTTGCAGAGCGCGCTCATCACCTGAAGATATTCGCCGGGCTTGGTCTTGGGCGTGCCGAGCAAAAACATGATCCGCACGCTCGCCTGCCCGTTGTCGAAAGGCACGCCGGCTTTGCTGCATCCCACCGCCATCACGATGTTCTTCACGTGCTCGGTGCGGGCATGTGGCAAGGCGACACCATAACCGAGATAGGTCGTGTCGAGCCGGTCGCGCACCAACAGCTCCTGAAAAAATCCGTCGAAGTTGTGGACGTCGGGGTGGGTTTTGAGCAAACCGGCGGTTTCCTCCAGTGCCGCGACATGTTGCGTGCTCTGCAGGTTAAGTTGGATCCGCGCGGGATCGAGAAGTCGGGAAATGGGGCCGGCCATGCGGAAATCTCGGTGCTGGGAAATGAGCTTTCGTACCGGTCCTTGGCAAGGGCAGAAATGTAAACCATCTGCCAAAACCGCACCAGGCCACGCGCGCCGCCGCAGGGTCAGCTGAACAGCTCCCGGCCCACCTCGTGCAATCCGGGGAACACCCGGTCGGCGCCAGCCGCCTGCAACTCATGCTCTTCGTGGGTGCCGGTGATCACACACCAGCAGGCGGCCAGTCCGCCGTTGCGCGCCGCCTGCACATCGAACGGCGAGTCTCCCACCATCAACGTCGTGCCGGCCTCCGCGCCGAGCTCGCGCAACACCAGGGCGGCGTACTCGGGCTGCGGCTTGAGCCAGGGAGTGTCATGCGCGCCGTAAACGCGTTGCAAAAATGGCGCGATGCCGAGGTGCTCGCACACCCGGCGCGACGAGGGACCGTGCTTGTTGGTAAACACGGCGCAAGTCACCCCGCGCGCCTGCAAGCCGGTCAGCACTTCGCGCGCACCGGGCAACAACTCCACATCGTCGAGCATGGTGCGATCCCAGTAGGCGCGATAGATCGCCAGGGCCGCCGCGAGCTGCGCCTCCGGCACGAATTTCCGCATCGCGTGTTCCAGCCCGCCGCCGATGGCGCGACGCACCTGTTCCAAGGTGGGCGCGGGCAACCCGAGCTGCGGCAACGTGTGACTGTAGGAGCGATGAATCGCCCGCAGATGGTCGATCAGCGTGCCATCGAGATCGAACAAAACCGTGGCGAAGCGCATCAGGCTTGCTTGGCGCGCGCGCGCTTGGCGGCCGGACGCGCGGGCGTCTTGGCCGGCTTGGTCGTCTTCCGCGCCTTGGCGGGCTTGGCGACCTTGGGCGCTTTCGCAGACTCGGGCGCCAGCAGTTTCGGCACCGAAATTTCCACGGCGTCCTTCCAGAAACGCTCCAGCTGGTAGTGCTCGCGCATCGCCGGCGTGAAGACGTGGATCATCACGTCAAACGCATCGACCACCGTCCAACCGCTGCCGCGGTCGTCATTGACGCCGACGATGTGCACCTTGGCGGCGTCGAGGACTTTTTCCAACTCCACCCGCAGCGCGCGCAGATGCGGCTCCGAGGTGCCGGTGGCCAGCACCAGCAGATCTGTGATGGAAGATTGCGCGCTCACATCGAGCACGCGCAGATCTTCGGCTTTTTTGTCGTCGAGCGCACGGCACACGAGCTTGGCGAGGCCAAGGGCGGAGAGCGAGGAACCGGTGGATTTCATCATTCAGCGGCCATAGAGGACATTTTTTCGCAGGTAGACAATCGCCTTGTGCGGCATGAAGCAATCGAGTGGCAGCCCCTGCCGCGCCCGTTCGCGCAACTCCGAGGAGCTGATCTCCATCTGGTGCCCCGCGCAGCGGAGCAGCCGCAACCCCGGCAGCGCCGGGTCGGGCCCCGCCGGATGACCGGGCCGCTCCAACACGATAAACGCAATCGCGCGGGCCAGTTCCTCGGCCTCCCGCCAGAGGGGCAACTTGGGCAGCTGGTCGCCGCCGATGATCCAAAACAACTCGTCCGCCGGGTGCTGTTGGCGGAAATGCCGCACCGAATCGATGGTGTAGCTCACCCCGCCCTTGCGCAGCTCGAAGTCCGACACCGCCAGCCGCGGATTGTCCTCGATGGCGAGTTGCAACATCGCAAGCCGGTCGGCGGCGGACGCGCGCACGTCGTGGGGTTTCAGCGGCGCTTGCGCGGCGGGCACCAGCACCACGCGATCAAGCTGACAACGCTCGCACGCATCCTGCGCCACGCACAGGTGCCCGAGATGCACGGGATCGAAACTGCCGCCGAGAAAGCCGATTCTCACAAGCGCGGGAGCTTGCCCGCCGCCCCCGGTGCCGCAAGGCCATTTCCCGGGCGCGCCGCGCACCGGCCGGTTGCTCGAAAAATATCTCCGCATTTGCAGCGTGAATCGATTCGCGCAACCATATCCCCGCTCCGCCGCCCCACCTTATAACCAGCCGCTCCCGTTTCCCATGCGCTCCCGTCGCCTCGCCCTCGCCACGTCGTTACTAGCCCTCGGTCTTGGCCACCGCGCGGTCGCCGCCCCAGACAGCCAGCCACGACCGATCGGCGATGCCGCCCTGGGGAAAACATTTTTCCTGAGCAACTGCGCAATTTGCCATGCCACGGGAACAGATGCCCGACCGCAATCGGGACAGGGACCGCTGCTCGCGGGTGTCGTCGGACGGCGCGCGGCGGCGTTGGCCGATTTCACTTACAGCCCAGCGCTGACGGCTTCACGCCTCACGTGGGATGACGCAACGCTGGATCGGTATCTCGCCAACCCGACGCAACTGGTACCCGGCACCAACATGCTCGTCGTTGTACCCCAACCATCCGACCGCCAAAACCTGATCGCCTTTCTGGCCACGCTGCGCCCGCTCGCCCCGGCGACCAAAGCTGCGACAACACCGGCGACGCCGCGTGTTCCCGGCCCGGGCGACTGGCAACACGATCGTCCCGGCGTGCGCCACCGCATCCGGCCGGAAGACCTGCCTCCGCCTTACGCCACCCGTTCAGTCGGCAATGCTCCGCGCGTCGTCGCACGGCCGGCCCATGCCGCGCTCGCAGTCCCACCGGGTTTCCAAGTGAAACTCTTCGCCGCGGGTCTCTCCGCCCCGCGCCTCCTGCGCACCGCCCCCAACGGCGACCTCTTCATCGCCGAGACGCGCGCCGGACGAATCCGCGTGTTGCGCGCCGCCGACGGCGCCGAGGCGCCGACGGAAAACGCGGTTTTCGCCGACAAACTGCGCGGCCCGTTCGGCATCGCGTTTTACCCCGTCACCGGCGAACCGCGCTGGGTTTACGTGGCAACGCTCAACGCCGTGCTGCGCTTTCCGTATCGCAACGGCGACCTGCAAGCCCGCGCGCCCGCCGAGACGGTGTTGCCCGAGCTGTCCGGCACCACCGGCGGACACACCACCCGCGACGTCGTGTTCTCGGCGGACGGCCGGCAGATGTTTATCTCCGTCGGCTCTGCCTCCAATGTGGCCGATAAATTGCCGCCCAAAAAGCCCGAGGAAATTCGCGCCTGGGAGGCCAGTCATGCGCGCGGCGCCGCGTGGGACTACGAGACTCATCGCGCCAACGTGCTCGTGGCCGATCCCGAAGGAAATGGCCTGCGGATTTTCGCCACCGGGATCCGCAACGCCGTCAGCCTCGCCGTCCAGACCGACACCGGCGCGCTGTGGGCCTCCAACAACGAACGCGACGCGCTCGGCGACGACCTCGTGCCGGACTACATCACCCGCGTGCGCGACAGCGGATTTTACGGCTGGCCCTGGTACTATATCGGCAACCACGAAGATCCGCGCCACGCCGGGAAGCGCCCCGATCTGGCGGGTCAGGCCATCGTGCCGGACGTCTTGCTCCAAGCGCACTCGGCCGTCCTGCAAATCGCGTTCTACCCCGCCGCGCCAACCGGCCCCTCGGCGTTCCCGGCGGAATATCGCGGAGACATTTTCGCGGCCTCGCACGGCTCGTGGAATCGCACCGGACGCACCGGGTACAAAGTGATCCGCGTGCGGCTGCGCGACGGCGTTCCGACAGGCGACTACGAAGATTTCCTAACCGGTTTCGTGATCGACGACGCCCAAGTGTGGGGACGTCCCGTCGGCGTGACCATCGCACGCGACGGCGCCCTGCTAGTCTCCGACGACGGCAACGGCACCCTCTGGCGCGTGGCCTACGTCGGTCAGCCTTGAAAAATATTGGAGGCGAAAAAAGCGCGCAAAGTAGGCTCGCATTCCGTCGCGGCACCCGAAAACTCTGCGGCCGTCAAACGCACCAGCCCGGATGGCGGAATGGTAGACGCTGGGGACTTAAAATCCCCTGACCGAAAGGTCGTGCGGGTTCGAGCCCCGCTCCGGGCACCAGCGCTTCAGGCGAGCAGATCCGCAAACACCAGCTCAGCGGCGCCGAACACCGTGGCGTCGTTGCCGAGCGCGGATACTTCGAAGCGGATCGGCTGCGGCGTGCGATGGGCGGTGAGCGTCTGGAAGTTTTCGCGCATGGCCGCGATCATCGGACCATAGGCTTTCGTGTCCATCAGATCGCCGCCGAGGATGATCGCCGCGGGGTCGAAGAGCGAGGCGCTGATCGCCAGCGCCCGGCCCAACGCCCGTCCTGCTTTCGCGAGCATGTTGCGCGCGAGTTGATCGCCCGTCGCCGCCATCGCGCACAGATCGGAGATTTGCAGCGAATTGAGGTTGGGGATACGCCGGAAATTCACCTGGCCGCCGCCCTGCATGATCTGGCGCGCCCGTTTCACCAGCGCCCATTGCGCCGCGACGGTTTCGAGACAGCCGATGTTGCCGCAGTGGCAGTAATCGCCGTCGTCGTCCACCGGGATGTGGCCCAGCTCGCCGGCGTCGTTCCACTCGCCGTACACCACCTGCCCCGCCGCGATCACGCCCAGACCGATGCCCTCCAGATAGAGCACAAAGAGGCCGTTATCGACGCCGCGCAATTTGCCGCTGCGATGTTCGCCCAACGCCGCGCACGCGGCATCCGAGCGGCTGCGCACCGGCAGCCGGAACGTTTGTTCCAACGCGTGCACGAGCGGATCGCCCTTGCCCTCCTCGCGCTCGCGCGCAAACGCCTGCGCGGGGTTCCACAATCCGCGGTTGGCAAAACCCACGCCGATCCCCAACACCCGCGACGCATAGGGCTGGGCCAGGATTTCCCGCACGACTTTTTGCACGCACTGCAGAAACGCGGGAGCGTCACGGCGGTCGGGACGGTATTCTTTAACTACTCCCACCGGCTCGCCGCGCAGGTTCACGGCCAAAGCGCGGACTTTTTCAAAACCAACTTCGACACCGATCGCGTAGGCCAGCGAGGGCGCCACGGAAAGCTGGGCATTGCGCCGGCGCACGCCGGGCGGATCGGAGATCAGCGTGCCCTCCAACAATAATGGACTCACCTCGCGGCTGACCGAGGAGGCCGGCAGTCCGAGGATCGTGCCGAGGTGCTCACGCGTGCACGATCCGCACCGTCGGATGCCGAGCAACACGCGTTTTTGCGAAGGGGTGCAATCGCGCCAGGACGGCGGTTGTTTCTCGGTTTCTTTTTTGTCCATGGAAATTAATCGGAGTACGCCGCCCCGGCAGATTTGTCGTCGGGAGATTCTTATTCCCTATCGGCAACTTATCGGCAGCATTTATCCCAAAACCAATGTTCCTACTTGTCTCTGGCAAGCTATAACCAGAACCAATGAGGTGCGCACGCGGGAATCGCAGGCTGCGCGCCAATTGCCTGGCGTCTGGCCTGTCGTTTCTACCATCACGGCTTATCCATTGTCTTTCTTTCGCATGAAAATCGGGGCTTCCCAAATCGACATCACGCCCAATATCGGCGGCGAACTCTCAGGTTTCGCAGCCCGCCAACAGCCGTCCACCGGCGTGCTCGATCCGCTCTGGGCCAAGGCGCTTTACCTCACCGACGGCACGCGCCGCCTGCTCTGGATCCATTGCGATCTCATCGGGTTCGATGCCGCCACGGTGGAAAATTTCCGGCGCCATGCGCAGGCGCACCTGGGGCTGGCACCCGATCAGGTCATGCTCTCGGCCACGCACACGCATTCCGGCCCCAGCACGATCTTTTTGCGCGGTGCCGGCACATTTGATCCCGCGTATATCGCGCAGCTTCAGCAACAATTGCAGACCGTCGCCGCCCAGGCCCTTGCCCAGCCCGAGGAGTGCACCGTCGTCACGACCGAGAGCCTGTTGCAGCTGGGCATCGACCGTCGCAACCAGCCCAGCCGCCATACCGATCCGCGCATCGCCGGAGTGGGTTTTCGCCGCGCCGATGGCCGCTTCATCGCGGCTCTCATTAACTACGGCATTCACCCCGTCGCCCTCGGTCATGAAAACCGCGCCGTCAGCCGCGACATTCTGGGCGCCACCGCCGACACCCTGTCGCAACGTCTTCCGGGCCGGCCGCTGGTGCTCGCCACCAACGGCGCTTGCGGCAACATCAACCCGCCCGCCGTCGGCGTCGACGCCACCCAGACCATGAACTGGGGCCGGCAGATCGCCGAGGCCATCGCCCCTGCACTGCTCGCCGCCCCCGCGCAGCCGCAGCCCGCCTTGCAAACCGCCCGCGCCATTTGCCCACTGCCGCTGGACGTGCTCGACGAAGCCGCCATCGCGGTTTTCGTGCGCAAGACCGTGGCCGGCATGCCCAACTCCGGCTTTGGCGAAAAACTCGTGCGCTGCGTCGGTGAGTGGCAACAGGGCCAGGTCGCCGCGCTGCACTCCGGCAAGGTCCTCCGGCAACGCGACGCCGAGCTTCATCTCGTGCAACTGGCCGACATGACCTTCCTCGGCGCCAACGCCGAGATTTTCTCCGCTTTCACCGACTGGGTGCGCCGCGACACCGGCCTGCCCCAAGTTTACACCGTCGGTTACGCCAACGGCAACATGGGCTACATCAGCACCCGCGCCGCCTACGCCGAGGGCGGCTACGAAGTCGACCAGGCCCACGTGTTTTACGGCGGCGACCGCTTTGCCCCCGGCAGCCTCGAGAAGCTGGCCCAGGCCGCCGCCGCACTCGTCTCCGAGCACCGCCCGGCCCGGCGATGACGGTGGCGCATAGTCGCAACACATAACTATTCGGTTATTATTGTGGCTTTCTGATATAAAATCGCTCCAATCCTCCTATGCGTATCATCGACGTCCACACCCACCCCGTTTTCATGCGCCGGGGTCTGCAACGCACCGAGATTGACTGGCTGGTCGCGCATGGCCGCGCCCTCGGCATCGAGCGCATGGTGACGTTGGGCGACGTGCTGCTCCACGGCCGTTTCCCCACCGGCGAACAGATCTCCGCCATCAACGATGTCACGGCCCAGGTGCAATCCTGGTACCCGGATTACTTCGTCAGTTTCTGCTTCCTCAACCCCACGCTCGGCGAACGCCACGTGATGTCGGAGGTCGAGCGTTGCGTGACGAAATACGGGTTCAAAGGCCTCAAGCTGGAAATCTGCAACAACGCCAGCGACGCCTGCATGAAGCCCGTGATGGAGGCCGCCCGCCGTTGGAACCTCGTCGTGCTGCAACACTCCTGGAGCATGACCAACATCAAGCAGCGCAGCTTCCACACCGACCCGGCCGACACCGCGTTGCTCGCCCGCCGCCATCCCGATGTGAAGATCATCATGGCGCATCTCACCGGCTGCGGCGTCCGCGGCGTGTTGGAGGCGAAAGGCCTTCCCAATCTCTATATCGACACCTCCGGCGGCCTCCCCGACGAAGGCCTGATCGAGTACGCCGTCGAACACCTCGGCGTCGATCACGTGCTCTACGGTTCCGACCTGCCCGGCCGCGCCGCCACCGTCGCGATCCAGCGCGTCGTCGGCGCCCGCCTCACCCCCGCCGAGCGCAAAAAGATTCTCTACGACAACAGCGCACGCCTCCTCCAACTCAACTGACCTCCTCCCATGTTGTGCGACGTTAATGCCTTTCTCGGCTCCTGGCCGTTTTCCATCGTCCCCGAATACTCGGCGCCCCAACTCGCCGACTATCTCGCGCAAAGCGGCATCCGCCGCGCGGTCGTTTCGCATCTCGGCGCGGTGTTCCAGCCCGATCCGATGCTGGCCAACCGCAAATTGCTCGCCGCCGTGCGCCGCACGCCCGCCCTCGCGCCGCTGCCCATCGTCAATCCGCTGCTCGCCAACTGGCGCGAGCAATTGACCGAGCTCGGCGCCAACGCCGCGGTCCGCGCCGTGCGCATCCTGCCCAATTACCACAACTACGCGCTCAAATCGCGCCGCCTCGATCCGTTCATGGACGCGCTGGCGGAAGCGAAGCTCAAGCTCGTGCTCACCGCGCGCCTCGAAGACGAACGCCACCGGTATTTCGCCCTGCGCGTGAAGGGCGTGCCCTGCAAAGCCATCGCTGCATTTCTGGCGCGTTTCCCGGATCATCACATCCTCTGCACCGGCGTGCCGCTTTTCGACATCCAGAATCTCGCCGAGAAACACGCGAACTTCTCCTCCGACCTCTCCTACGCCGAAAACATCACCATGATGGAGATGCTGCGCGACAAGATCGCCCCGAGCCGGCTGATGTTCGGCACCTTCGCGCCGCTCGTATCGGCCCGCGCGCAGGCGGCCAAGCTCACCCAGTCGCCGCTCACGGCGCAGGAGCGCAAGCTGATCTACGCCGAAAACGCCCGCCGGTTCTTCTCGCTGTAGTCCGCCGCCTCGCGGCCCGGTCTTAACCGTCTCTGTCTGCATCGTCCGTTTCACCGCCTGCGCCACACCGCGCAGACGCTGTGTTGTCGTCATTTGCTTTGCCCATGAAAAACGCCCTCCGATTCCTCTTTCTGGCCACCGTCGCGTGCGCCTCCGCCATCGCCGCCGAAGACAACCGCCCGCGCCCGCTGCCCCTCTCCGAGATCGTGGTGCGGGGCAACACGCGCCATCCCTGCGTCGCGCTCACCGCCGAGGATGTCGCCGCCGCCCGCGACCTGGCCAGGACCTCCGACTGGGTGCGCCGTTGCTCCGAGCAGATCGAGAAAAACGCCGCGCCCTGGCTCGCGCACGACGACGCCTACTGGCTCCGCTTCCTGCCCAAGGCCGACGCCATCTTTTCGCTCGGCTTCACGGGCTGCCCGGTCTGCGGCAGCCGCACCAACCTCTCGCCCGGCGTCGGCGTGCGCATGTTCTGCGACTGGGAACACCCCGGTCAGGTGCGCTGCGAAAAAGGCCACTGGCTGCCCGATGCCGAGCATCCCGACACCGGCGCCGGCTACACCGGCAAGGACGGCCGGAAGTTTTACCTCGCCGGCCAGTTCAACTCCTGGATGAGCGAGGAATGGACGACCGTCGCGCTGCCGGCGCTGGCGCAGGCGTACTTGTTTACCGGCGACGAGAAATACGCCGAGCGCGGCCTGCTCTTCCTCGACGCCCTCGCCTCGATCTACAAGGAATCCACCACCGGCGCCTACGATTACCCCGAAGCCGTCAACACCGGCCGCCTCTCCCGGCCGCAGTACCAGGTCGCCCGCGCCCTCATGCCGCTCGGCGAAAGCTACGACGCCTTCTATGCGAGCCCCGCCGCGCTGCGCCCCTCGCTCCGCCCGGGCTGCAACCGCCGCGCCAACATCGAGACCAACCTCCTGCTCGATGGTGCCTACTACTGCTACCGCGACAGCTGGAGCGGCGCGCTGCACAACGGCCACGCCGATTACCTGCGCGGCGCCCTCGCCGTCGGCTGTCTGCTCGACATCCCCGAGTTCATCGACGCCGCGGTCAACGGCCCCTACTCCATCAATGCGATGCTGGCCAATAACCTCGATCGCGACGGCCAGTATTACGAGACCTCCCCGCTCTACGCGCTGCATGCCACGCACCTGTATGTCGCGTTCGCCACTCCGCTGCACAATCTGCGTAACCGCGAATATCCGCAGGGTCTCAACCTGTTCGCCGATCCGCGGCTCTCCGCCGCCATGACCCTGCCCGACCAGCAGCTGCGGATGGTGGGCCGCCAGCCCAACTTCGGCGATTGCTCGCCCGAGCCCGGCTACCTCGCACCCGGCACTCCCATCGCCAGCAGATACGACTATCAATTTGCCGAGCATCTTCTCGCCGCCGCCGACACGCCCGCGGCCCGCGCCAAATACGCCGCCGTGCTCCGCGTCCTGGCGGGCAACGGCACCGTCGACACCCTGCGCGCGACCCACGCCGCCGGCAGATGGAACCGCCTGCTCTGGCAAATCAAGCCGTTGCCGCAGGAGACCGGCCAGCTTCCCGCCTCGTTGCAACAACGGCTCTCCGGCAGCTGGGTCGCCGGCGTGAAAGGCCTCGCCTTGCTGCGCGCCGGCGATCAGGCCGCATTGCTCCGCTTCGGGCCGACGCTCAACCACGGCGATCCCGACGAGCTCGCGATGCTCTACTACGCCAACGGCTACGAGCTTTCCTACGACATCGGCTACGGCCTCGGCAGCACGCACGTGCATGTGGGTTGGGCGTCGAGCACCGTCAGCCACGCGCTCGTCACCGTCGATCAGCAGAATCAATCCTACTCTCGTGGCAACGGCGGCAGCCTGCTCGCGTTTGCCGCGCTGCCTTCGGCGCAATTCGTCTCCGCCGAGACGCCGCTGAGCTACGGTACCACCGACGTGAAAGTTTACCGCCGCGCGCTGGCGCTCACCTCCGCCGGTTATCTGGCCGACTGTTTCCGCGTCGAGGGTGGCAAGCAGCACGATTATGGTTTCGGCAGCCTCGGTCGCGCGCTGGAGTCGTTTGGCACCGGCCCGCTCGCCGCCAAGCCCGGCAGCCTGCATCCGGACTACGCTTGGGGCGAAAAAATCGGCGGCGACGGCGACATCATCGGCTATCCCAACCGCCCCTCCTGGAAAGCGCCCGGCGAGGGCTACGGCTTCTTCTTCGATGTCCGCCGCGCACCGGTGACCGCCGGCACCTGGGGCGGACTCTGGCGCATCTCCGATTACCGCCACCCGGCCAGCTCTGCTGAAGCGCATCCCACCACCCTGCGGATGCACCTCGTCGGCGACGCCTCCGAACCGATCTTCGCCGCCGCACCCGGGCTGTATCCGCATTTCCCGCCCGCCAGCTACGTGTTGGCGCGCCGGCAGGGCAAAGATCTCCGCAGTACCTTCCTCGCCGTCTACGAGCCCGCGAAAAACGGCCAGCCCGCCGCGCCGCGCCTGCAAGGCGTCGAACGCGCGGGCGATTACGCCACGCTCGTCCGTCGCGTCGATGGCGCGGTCGATGTGATCCTCTTCGGCCCCGGTGCCGCCGAGACGCCCTACGGCCGGATCGAGTTCACCGGCGACTTTGCCTTCCTTACGGGCGACGGAAAAACGCTCGCTCGCGCCGAATCGCTGGGCGCGGAGCGCCTGAGCGTGGCCGGCCGCTCCCTGCTCCAAGGCCGCGGCGTCGTGCAAGCGCGCATCGTCAAAATCGACGCCGCCGCGCGCGCTGTGGAAGTCGACGCCGATCTGCCCGACGCCGCGACCGGCCAGACCGCGATTTTCTCCAACCCGGCGTGGACCCGCACCAGCGGTTACCAGATCGCCCGCGCTCACGGACGCCGGCTCGAACTGGAGGCGTCCACACTCAGCCTCGGCGCCGGCCGCGTGCAGCGGCAGACCGGCGAAACCGCCTTCGAGAGCGACATCCCCCACGAATACGCGAAAACCGTGGAGCGCTCGACCGCGACCCGCTTCTTCGACGGCAAGGAACTGCTTGGCCGCTCCGGTGGCAGCGCGCGCCTGACGTCGATGGCGCCGGGCTCGCCCGCCAAGATCGCCGTCACCCCGGGTTCCACCCTGAAAGCCGGCGAACGCTTCGATTACATGGACCTCTCACCCGGCGACGCCCTCCGCATCTCCCTGCCCGCGATCTGGACCACCCCCGCCCGATAAGCGCGGCCCGGCGGTCGTCCGCCGAGAGCAGGTCATAATGGTACCCGGGGCTCCGACACCCCGGGCATAAGGTTTTCTTCAGCCATCCCCGACGGCTCGCGGACAAGCCGTCTCTGGTCATTGGTTTGGCGAACCTCAAAACCCTCCATGACTGTCCCCTCCCTCCGCAGTCCGGGCCTTGCTGCTGCCGTGGCATTGGCCCTTCTCCCGTCACTGGCACAGGCCAACGAATCCAAGATTCGGATTCCCAATCTCGAAACTGTCACCTTCTTCGGCGGCCGGCTCAACGGCTTCAATCTGCTGATGCTCGGCCTCGCCGCCTGCGGTCTCGGCCTCGCGTTCGGCGCCTGGCAATACTGGCAGACCCAGCGCCTGCCCGTGCACCTCAGCATGCGCGCCGTTTCCCAGATCATCTGGGAAACGTGCAAGACATACCTCTGGCAACAGGGCACATTTCTCATCGGCTTGTGGGGCCTGATCGCCGTCTGCATCGCCTACTATTTCGGCGCGCTGGCCAAGGATGACTTCGTCCACGTGCTCATCATCCTCGCGGCCTCGGTGCTCGGCATCCTCGGCAGCTACGGCGTGGCGTGGTTCGGCATCCGCATCAACACCCAGGCCAATTCCCGCACGGCGTTCTCCGCCCTGCGCGGCCAGCCGTTGCGCACGCTGGGCATCCCCTTGCGCTCCGGCATGAGCATCGGGCTCGTGCTCGTCTCCATCGAGCTGCTGTTCATGATCTGCATTCTGGCGTTTCTGCCCGCGGAGCTCGCCGGCCCGTGCTTCATCGGTTTCGCCATCGGCGAATCGCTCGGCGCGAGCGCGCTGCGCATCTGCGGCGGCATTTTCACCAAGATCGCCGACATCGGCGCCGACCTGATGAAGATCGTCTTCAACCTGCCCGAGGACGATCCGCGCAACCCCGGCGTGATCGCCGACTGCACCGGCGACAACGCGGGCGACTCCGTCGGCCCGACCGCCGACGGTTTCGAGACGTACGGCGTCACCGGCGTGGCGTTGATCGCGTTTCTCGCCCTGGCGCTCAGCGCCCAGCCCTTGCTCTGTGGCACGCTCATCGTGTGGCTCTTTGCCATGCGCAGCCTCATGCTCCTCACCTCGCTCGTCAGCTACATGATGAACGAGTCCATGAGCCGGCTGCTCTACGGCGGCTCGAAGGATTTCAACCTGGAACAGCCGCTCACCAACCTCGTGTGGCTCACCTCCGTGATTTCGATCATCGTCACGTTCGTCGCCAGCTGGCTCCTGCTCGGCGATCTGCCCGGCCAGCCCGGCCTCTGGTGGGTGCTCTCCTCGATCATCTCCCTCGGCACTGTCGCCGGCGCGGTCATCCCCGAGCTGACCAAAGTGTTCACCTCAACGGAGTGCCGCCATGTGCGCGAGATCGTGACGTCCTCCCGGCAGGGCGGCGCGTCACTCAACATCCTCAGCGGTCTCGTCGCGGGCAACTTCTCCGCGTTCTGGCAGGGCACGGCCATTCTCGGACTGATGGCGACGTCCTACTTCTTTTCACAACATCCCAGCGTCGCCGGCATGATGCCCGCCGAGCTCGGTTTCGCTGCGCCGATCTTCGCCTTCGGTCTCGTGGCGTTCGGTTTCCTCGGCATGGGACCGGTCACCATCGCCGTCGACAGCTTCGGCCCGGTGACCGACAACGCCCAGTCCGTGTACGAGCTCTCGCAGATCGAAACCCAGCCCGGCATCAAGGCCGACATCGAGAAGAACTTTGGATTCACCCCCGACTTTGAACACGCCAAGTACCTGCTCGAAAAAGGCGATGGCGCCGGCAACACGTTCAAAGCCACCGCCAAACCTGTGCTCATCGGCACCGCCGTGGTCGGGGCCACCACGATGGTCTTTGGCATCATTCTCATGCTGGAGCGCACATTTGGCGGCGCGGTCGAGAAACTCTCGCTGGTCCACCCCGAGGCAATTCTCGGTCTGTTGATGGGCGGCGCGGTGATCTACTGGTTCACCGGCGCTTCCACTCAGGCGGTCGTGACGGGCGCATACCGCGCGGTCGTCTACATCAAGGACAACATGAAACTCGACGCCGCCACCGCCTCCACCGAGGCGTCGAAGGAAGTCGTCCGCATCTGCACGCAATACGCCCAGCGCGGCATGGTGAACATCTTCATTGTGATCTTCTGCTTCGCCCTCGCGCTGCCGTTTTTCGACCCGTACTTCTTCATCGCCTACCTCATCGGCATGGCGTTCTTCGGGCTGTTCCAGGCCATCTTCATGGCCAACGCCGGCGGCGCCTGGGACAACGCCAAAAAAATCGTTGAGGTCGAGCTGAAGCAAAAGAACACCCCGCTGCACGCCGCCACCGTCGTCGGCGACACCGTGGGTGATCCATTCAAGGACACCTCGTCGGTCTCGCTCAACCCCGTGATCAAGTTCACCACGCTCTTCGGCCTGCTCGCGGTCGAGATCGCGGTGACGATCCAGGACGCGGGCTTCAAACACTTCTTCGGCGGCGCCATCGCGCTCGTCGGCGTGGCCTTCGTCTATCGCAGCTTCTACGCCATGCGCATTCCCGTGCGCGAAAGCGACGAAGCCGTCACCCGCGCCCAGATGAAGGGCAGCTGAGAGCAGCTCTCTCCACCGAGAATTTGCAGCCGAGGTGCGCAGCGCGCCGAGGTGACGAGGCCGTGCGCCAGACGGCCGTCACCTTGCACCTCCTTACCTCTGAGCACTACTCACGGCAGAGGCTAACCCCTCGCCCCACCCGCCTATTTTTTCCGCTGCATAATAAGGAAGGCCGCACCAACACCGCCCGTCGCTCCAATTAGGAGCAGCTGCGCATTCATGATCATATGAAACGCGCTCATCACCTTCTTTGTTTCTGTCGCGGACGTCGCTGCGCGCGCTTCAGCAAGCAAAGCCGGCGAAGGGAATCTGTGCAGATCGTCTCCGGACAAATTACCCACTCGTACCGCCATCTCTTGCCCGATATTGGTCAAATATGCGCCGGCAATCACTGCCGCCGACACTAGCAACACTCCGATCAGATGGGGTTTCTTCATGATGGGTTAACGTTATTCACAAGGCTACTCTGCGTGTTCGGCACCCGCCAAGTGACTTTACCCAAGACGGATGCCATTCGGAAGGGCTGAATACAACCAACGAGCGGAATACAGATTCGCAAGCGCGTTTCCTCATGCTCGCGAAACGTCGTGGTTTTCCTTTCGCGAGCTGAGCGCGGTCGTGTTTGCCTCGATTGCAGCGGAGGCAAGCTCGCAAGGCTGGCCCGACTCAGCTGGCGGGGAGCAGGTCGTCGATGGAGTCGCTTTCGACGCTCAGGTCGTTGAAGAGCCAGGTCGAGAGGTAGCGTTCGCTGCACGAGGGCACTATCACCACGATCAGCTTGCCCTGGTTCTCGGGCCGCTTCGCCAGTTGCAACGCCGCCCACACCGCCGCGCCGGACGAGATGCCAATCGGTATGCCGTCGAGCTGGTTGACCTGCTTCGACACCGGACCGGAGTCGCTCTCTTTCACGCGGATCACTTCGTCGTAAATCTTCGTGTTGAGCACCGCGGGCACGAAGCCGGCGCCGATGCCTTGCAACTTGTGCGGGCCGGGTTGTCCGCCGGAAAGCACCGGCGAGGCGTCGGGCTCCACCGCCACGATCTTCACCTCGGGTTTGTAGACTTTCAGCGTCTCGCCGATGCCGGTGATTGTACCGCCGGTGCCGATACCGGAGACGACGATGTCGACCTTGCCGTCGGTATCGCGCCAGATTTCCTCGGCGGTCGTGCGGCGGTGGACAGCGGGGTTGGACGGGTTGACGAACTGTTGGAGGATGACGCTGCCGGGGATTTTCGCGGCGAGCTCCTCGGCCTTGGCGATGGCGCCTTTCATGCCCTTCGGCCCTTCGGTCAACACGAGGCGCGCGCCGAGGACTTTGAGGAGCTTGCGGCGCTCGACGCTCATCGTCTCGGGCATCGTCAAAATGAGTTTCAGGCCTTTCGCGGCGGCGACGAAGGCGAGCGCGATGCCGGTGTTGCCGCTCGTGGGCTCGATGAGAACGGTGTCCTGGTTGATGTGGCCGGACTTCAGGGCGTCGTCGATCATGGCGAAACCGATGCGATCCTTCACGCTCGAGAGCGGGTTGAAAAATTCGAGTTTGAGCGCGATGTCGGCGATGGCGCCGTGCGTCCGGGCGGTGCGGTTGAGGCGCACCAACGGGGTATTGCCGATCGTTTCGGTGATGTCGTTGTGAATTTTAGCCATGGTGGTGAAAGATAAGTGGAATGGAGCGGGAAGCCAGAGCCGGCGCTAATTTCGCGCCGTGCCCCAACGCCGGTGCAGGTAGCGCTCCCAAGGGGAAAAGAGGACTTTGTCGGCCAGCAGGCCAATGCCGATAATCACGAGCATGATGGCGATGACCTGCTCCATGGCATTGAGTTCGCGACCGTAGTGCAGCAGGTGGCCGAGGCCGAAACCACTGAGAATCGTGACGTAGATTTCCGCCGCCATGAGCGAGCGCCACGCGAAAGCCCAGCCTTGCTTCATGCCGCTGACGACGAATGGCAGCGACGCCGGGAGCATCACGTGCAACCAGGTGTGCAGGCCCTTCGAGCCCATCGTGCGCGCGGCGCGGGAGAAGATCGGCGGGACATTGCGCACGCCGTTGTCGGTCGCGATGATCACCGACCAGAGCGTGCCCATCACGACGACGAAAAACATGGCCGACTCGGTCTGCCCAAACCAGAGCAGCGCCAGCGGCACCCAGCACACGCTCGGGAGCGTCTGGAGGCCGAGGGCGATGAGGCCGAGGGTATCGTTGAGCAGCTTGAAACGCGCAGTGAGCAGGCCGAGCGGCAACCCCAATGCGATGCCGAACGCGTAGCCGAGCAAGAGGCGTTTCATCGTCACCGCCGCGGCGCTGAGCAGCGTGCCATCGAGCAACGACGCCCAGAGATACTGCGCCACTGAGTCGGGTGAGGGCACGAGCACCGGCGACCACAGCCGGGCGCGGCAGGCGGCCTCCCAGGCGGCGACCGCGACCACGAAAAACAAAATGGCGCCGAGGGAGCGTTTCATTCGGCCACCTCCTGGGCAGCGGTTGCGTCGTGCGATTTCAGGGCGCGCATGATCTCGGTGGCGTGGGTCGCCAGGCTCACGCTGTTGATGTCGCGCGGCCGGGGCAGATCGACGGTGAACTGCTCGCGGATGCGCCCGGGATTCGGTGAAAACAACAACACACGGTCGCCGAGGCACGCGGCTTCGCGGACGTTGTGCGTGACGAAGACGATGGTCTTGCGTCGCTCGGCCCAGATGCGTTGCAAGTCGCCGTAGAGTTGCTCGCGGCTCAACGCATCGAGCGCGGCGAAAGGCTCGTCCATCAGCAGCACGCGCGGGTTGGGCGCGAGGGCGCGCGCCAGCGTGACGCGTTGTTTCATGCCGCCGGAGAGCTCGTGAATGTACGCCTTGGCGAATTTCTCCAGGCCGACGAGCTGCAGGTAAAACCGCGCCACCTCCAAACGCTCGGCGGGCGTCAGACCCGGCTTGAGTTTCAACCCGAAGAGCACGTTGTCGAGGACGTCGAGCCACGGGAACAATGCCGGTTCCTGAAACATCACCATGCGGTCGCGCCCGGGGCCGGTGATCGGCTGGCCGTCGGTCAACACCGTGCCGGAGTCGGCCTCCTCGAAGCCCGCGATGATATTGAGCAAGGTCGATTTGCCGCACCCGCTGGGGCCGACGAGGCAGACGAACTCGCCCTCGCCCACGTCGAGCGACACGTCGCCGAGCGCCTGCGTCACGCGCGCGCCCGAGCGAAAACGCTTGGAGACGTTGCGGACCGAGAGCTTGGAGGGCGTCTCGTTGCGGAGCTCGCTTTGCAGGGTCATGGCCGGCGGCTGAACAGACGGTCGAGGGGGATCGCGTCGCGCAGGAAGCCGACGCTCTGCGCGTCGCCGACCAGCGCTTCGAATTGTTTCTGCGTCACCTGCCCGGTGAAGCGCAGACGTGTCCAGGCCTTGGCGACGAGCGCGGCGGAGATTTCACGCTTCACCTCGGCGCTGAGGCCGGCGCGGACGGTCTCGCGCGCCTCGGCGGCATGCGTGCCGAGCCACGCGGTAAGCTCGGCGTGCGCGGCGACAAACTTGGCGGCCAACGCCGGGCGCGTTTTCAGAAGTTTGACGCTCGCGACGAGCACGGTCGTAACCGCGTCGGCCTGCTCGAGGAAAACTTTGCCGCCGGCATCAAGTTCGAGCCGGGCGACCCACGGCTCGACAGTCCACACCGCGTCGATTTTGCCCTGCTGGAAAAGCGTAAGCTGGTCGGGATTCGCGGTCGGGATCACCTGCACTTCGCCGCCAGTGAGCGTGATTTTAAAGCCTTGTTTTTTCAGCCACGCGCGGGCGGCGACGTCCTGGGTGTTGCCCAGCTGCGGCGTGGCGATGCGCCGGCCCTTGAAGTCGGCCGGCTGGGCCAGCGTGCCTTTGGCCGACACGACCAGCGCCGCGCCGCCCTCGGCCGCGCCGGCGAGCACACGAATCTCGTCGCCGCGCGAGCGGATGTAGGCGTTGAGCGAAGGATTCGGGCCGACGTAGGTGAGATCGATCGTGCCGGCGAAGATCGCCTCCATCGCGCTCGGCCCGGCGTTGAACGGAAACCACTGGATCGTGACATCCGGCCCCAGCCGTTGCTCGAACCAACCCCGGCCCTCGCGGGTGGTGTGCGCCCCGATCACGCCCTGCGCGTGGGTGACGTTGGGAAAATAGCCGACGCGCAGCGTGATTTTCTCGGCGCGGGCCGGAACGAGTGCGACCCAGGCCAGCAACAGGCAATGCAACTGACAACGCGCCGGTTTCATATCGTATAGTCTCCGAGCAGTTGATGGCCGAGCCCGTCGCCGGTCAGCGCTTTCGCGCCGCGCTTGGGCCGGGCCAGCTCGTGGGCCGGCGGCGTGCTGAACGGCAGGGGCAGGCCGTCGCGGAGCATCTTTCGCGTCGTCACCTCGACGACATCGGCCAGCGTGTAACGGTCGAGGATGCCGCTGATGGCGTTGCGCACATCGAGCATCACCATGCGCAAGCCGCAGTGCGATTCGTCGGGGCACGAGCAGCGGGTGTACGCCGTCTGCGACACGCAACCGATGGGCGCGAGCGGGCCGTCGATCAACCGGATCACCTGGCCGATGACGATCTGCTTGGCGGGTTGCGCGAGCCGGTAACCGCCGTACTTGCCGCGCTCGCTCGCCACGTAACCGGCCTCGCGGAGCTGCTGCATGACCTGTTCGAGGAACTTGATGGGCAGCTTCGCGTTTTCCGCCAGCTCCGACACCCGCACGATCTTCCGGCCGACCATCGCGGCAATGCCGAGATCGATCAAGGCGCGGAGGGCGTATTCGCCTTTTTTGGAAAGCTTCATCGGTTGGGGAAGGTAATCTACATTACCCTAATCGGAATTAAGGCAACCACCTTCTCCGATACGATCCAACGGCAATTCTCGCCTACCAGCTGTGCTCGCTGAAAATGAGGCGGACGTTTAGCGCGGCGGCGAGCTCACCCTCAGGTAAGTTTACGGTTTAAGGCCCACCTAAGATAATATCGCGCAAAGGGACCTCGAAATTTCCTCCCCTTGCCTAAAGTGTCCCGCTGGCTATTTTACTTCATTCATTTATTCATGTACTTGCAAAACTAGTTGAAATCTGCCTGTTCATATTGTGTACATTCATGACGCAAAGCGGGCATCTTTCGAGCTGTCCTGTCCCTCATCCCCCTCTATACCCGACGCCCAATGACCTTGGTTGAACACGTAAAACTCGCTGGCGTCGTAGGCGCCGGCGGCGGCGGTTTCCCCACCCACGTGAAGTTGGCTGCGAAGGCCGACACCGTGATCGCCAACGGCGCGGAGTGCGAACCGCTGCTCCACAAAGACGGCGCCGTGATGGAACACCGCGCGGCCGAGCTCGTCCGCGGCATGCAGCTCGCCATGGAGGCGGTCGGCGCGAAAGACGGCGTGATTGGCATCAAGGCCAAGAACAAGCACGCAGTGGCCGCCGTCACCCAGGCCTGCGCCGGCACCGCGGTGCGCGTCCATCTCCTCGGCGATTACTATCCGGCGGGCGACGAATACGATCTCGTGTACGAAGTCACCGGCCGGCTGATTCCGCCGGCGGGAATCCCGATCAACGTCGGTGTCGTTGTGGGCAACGTGGAGACCTTCGCCAACGTGGCCGCGGCCGCCACCGGGCGTCCGGTCACACACAAAACCATCACCATCGCCGGCGCTGTCGCCACACCCGCGACCCTCGTCGTGCCGATCGGCACCTCATTTCGCGACTGCATCGCAGCCGCAGGCGGAGCGACCGTGGCCGATCCCGTGCTCTGCCTCGGCGGTATGATGATGGGCGAGACGACCGACAATCTCGACACACCGATCACCAAGACCTCCACCGGTGCCATCGTGCTGTCGCGCGAGCACCACGTCGTCGCCCGCAAGCTCAAGCCCGCCAAGGCGCAGGCCGCCATCGGCAAATCCGCCTGTGACCAATGCCGGTACTGCACCGAGTACTGCCCGCGTTTCCTGCTCGGTTACCAGGTAGAGCCGCATCAGGTGATGCGCAGCCTCGCGTTCACCGCCACGGGCGCGGCGCATTGGAACCAATGGGCAGCGCTCTGCTGCTCGTGTGGCCTGTGCACGCTTTACGCCTGCCCGGAGGAACTCTTCCCGAAGGAGGCTTGCGACAACTCCAAGGCCCAGATGCGCGCCGCCAACGTCAAGTGGACCGGCCCGGCGACGGTGAAACCGCACCCGATGCGCGACGGCCGCCGCGTGCCGATCAAATCGCTCCTGCGCAAACTTCAACTTCAAGACTACGACCGCCCCGCGCCGCTGCGCCCGGCGCCGTTGCAACCGAGCCGCGTAACGCTGCGCCTGAAACAAAGCGCCGGCACGCCCGCCATCGCCGCCGTGAAAGCCGGCGACACCGTGACCGCCGGCCAGGTGGTCGCCGCGCCCGCCGCCAACGCCCTCGGCGCGTTGCTACATGCGCCGTTTGCCGCCCGCGTTGAAACCGTCACCGACACCCACCTTGTCCTCCTCCGCACCGCATGAATGAGAAATCCATCGGCCTGATCGAACTCTCCAGCATCGCCTCCGGCTTCCAGGTGGCCGACACGATGCTCAAAGCCGGCGATGTCCGGCTGCTGCTTTCGCGCTCCATTTGCTCGGGCAAATACATGGTGCTGATCGGTGGCGATACCTCGTCCGTCGAAGCCGCCGTCGCCGCGGGCTCGCAAGCGGCCAACGGCTGCCTGATCGACAGCCTGGTGATTTCCTCGCTGCATCCCGACGTGTTCGCCGCGCTCGGCCGTTCGCAACCGCCGCCGGTGTCGGGCGCGCTCGGCGTCATCGAATCGTTCAACGTCGCCACGCTGGTCAAAGCCGCCGATGCCGCGGTGAAATCCGCCAACGTGACGCTGATCGAAATCCGTCTCGCGATGGCGATGGGCGGAAAAGCCTTTTGTACGATGACGGGCGACGTCGCTTCGGTGGAAGCCGCCGTGATGGCCGGGCGGCGCCTGATCGCCGAGGCCGGCATGTTGGTCAACGCCGTGGTCATTCCGCGGCCGCACCCCGACGTTTATCGCGAGGTGATTTGAAGCGCGTCGCGCCAGCCGTCAGCGGCTGGTCATCGTGGCAAACGGCGGGCGGGACTCGTCCAACGGCATCTCGGTGATGAGCCGGTCGAGCGGCTTGGTGAAAAACTCCGAGGCCGTGGCGACATCCAATTCGTTCTCGTAATGCCGTAGCACGGGATCGAGCCGCATCAGCGTGTCGCCCGTGGGATCATCGCCGTAGGTGTCGTCGAGCCGCTTGAACTGTTGCAGCGTGATGCGGTGAAGCGGACGCGCGGGTTGGTAGCGAAAATCAGTCGCGTTCGCGCCCGGTGCCGGCGGTGTCGCCACGACGAGTTGCATGTCGATGAGCCGGTTGAGGCATTCGTTGATGATCTGCGTCGGTACGCGCAACATGTCGCCGAGCTGCGACGCGGTGCACGGCGACAGGCATTCGTGAAAACGCCGGGCGATGGTGAGCAGCACGATGAGCGAAAGGCGCTCGCGCATCGATTCCGCGAGCTGACCCCACGCGGCCTGGCTGTTGCGGAAATGGACGTTTTGCACGGCGTAGCTCACCTGCCCGCCGATGAGCACGAAGAGCCAGAAGATGTAGAACCCGAGCATCAGTATCACCGCGATGGCGACCGGGCCATAGAGGCTGCGCGTCTGCAACACGCGGCGGAAATAGAAAAACGCCGCGAGGTTGTTGAGGAAGATCAAAGCCGTGACCACGATCGCGCCCACCAGCGCCGCCCGCCAGAACACGTGGGTGTTGGGCACGAACCGGTAGAACAGCGTGAGGATAAACACGAGCATCGCCACCGAGAAGGCCGGCAATGCCCAGCTCACCACCGCCAGCAACTCGGCCCCGTGCGGCAATTGCGTGATGAGGCCGTTGAAGACATTGACGAATGCGCCGGCACCCAACGCCGTGATCGAGGCAAAGAACAGCACCGCGCCCAGCGTCACGATGGTCCAGTAGTACACCACGCGCGTCATCCAGCTGCGGCCGCGGCGCACGCCCCAGATCTCGTTGAAGGTGTTTTCCACCGAGGTGAACAGCATCAGCACGATGAAAATCAGCGAGAACGCGCCGAGCGCGCCGGCCGCCCCCGAACGGGAACCGGAGATGATCCCGTTCATGAAATTCACGAGGTCCTGGTTGACCGCGACCTTCGGACCGGACGCGGGGGCCAGAGTGGCTTCGGGATCGGTCACATCGACGGCCTGGAGCTGCTCAAACTGCACCACCTGCGGTGCGACGAACTTGATCAGACGGTTGAGCGAGTCGACCGCGAGATCGGGGTCTTTCGTATCGAGCATGAAGCCCGCCACGAGCATCGCGATGGCCAGCAACGGACCGAGGCCGAGCAACGAACTGTAGCTGAGCGCGGCGGCACGACTGGCGGCCTTGGTTTCGTTGAAGACCGTCCACGTGATCGATATGACGCGCAGCGCGGCATAGACCCAGCCGCGTGGCGAACGGTCGCGCAACAACGCCGGCTGCCAGATCTCCTTTTGATAAAGCCGGACGAGCCGGTTGAACAAATCGACGAGCCGCGCCATGGGAGAAAGTTTCGATTGCAAGGCTGCCGGCAGCAGGTGCCGCCTAGGCGAACAGGAAATAGGCAAGCCCGCCCATGCCGCCAAGGCCGAGCACAAGAGCAATGCCAAGCGTCGCGTAGCTCATAAACACCGTGCTGAAATAGAGACCGATCGATCCGGCCACGGCCGCGAGCAGCGGGGTGCTTTGCCCCTGCGTCCAAAACAAGAAGCCGAGAAAGCCGATCCCGAGCATCGCGCGGAAACGCACAAACGGATACATGCTCACCACGCCAAGCATCAGCACCACGGCGAGAAAGACATCAAGCAGCCCGAGGATGACGAGCGGCGCGCCGAGCAATCCGGACAGGGAAAACTTCGTCAGCACCTCGATCAAAGGAAGAATCTCCGCGGCGGCCGCGATTATCAGCATCGCGATGCAACCCCAGGTGCCGGCCTTGGCGCAACGATCGGCCATCACCAGGCCGGCACTCTTGTCCTGAGTGTCCTCGGTCTTGCCCTCGGCGGCAGCCAGCATGTCGTGCACCGAAATCTGGGCCTGGGTGTCGGTGCTCTCTTTGTTGAGCGTGGCGATCTTGGGATCTTTCTTGATCGTGAGCTTCTTTTTCTCGGGGAAGATCAAGGCCTTGATCTCGGCGTTGTCGCCGAGGACGAGCCACTGCTCGTTGCCCGCATCGTAGTAGAGGGTCTCGGCCGTCACCTGACCGGCTTCGGCCAGAGAAACCAGTTGCTCAACTGAGAAAGGGCCGCGCGCTTCGGTCTCGGAGGCACTGCGAATATAGAACTCCTGCGTCGCCATGGGGTCGGCATGCTGCGGCGACCCCCGGGAGGCGGCAAGCGTGTTTTCCGTCAACCCGTTCCCGTCCTCACATCCGGGTCAGCGTGCGCAGGCCGAGCAGTCGCAAACCGGTCTCGAGCACCAACGCCGTACGGGCGCAGAGCGCCAGACGTCGGGCGCGCACCGGCGCATCGTCGACGGCGACCTTGTCGGCCGTGTAAAACGCGCTGAACTCGCCCGCCAGTTCGTACAGGTAAGTGCCGAGGAAATGCGGCCGGAGCTGCGTGGTGGCGAGCTGCACCGCGTCGGAGAACTTCACGAGCTTGCGCGCGAGGGCGATCTCGGTCGGCGTCTCCAACGCGCTCGCACCCGCCTCGCCCGCGCCGGGCGCGAGATCGAGTTTGCGGAAAATCGAGTGAATGCGCGCGACGGCGTAGAGCAGATAGGCCGCGGTGTTACCATCGAGTGAGATCATCTTATCCCACGCGAAAACGTAGTCGCTGGAGCGGTTCTGCGAAAGATCAGCATACTGCACCGAACCCACGCCGACCACCTCGGCGATGGCCTGGCGTTCGGCCTCGGGCAGCTCGGCGCTCTTCTCGTCGACGAGCCGGCGCGCGCGCTCGGTGGCCTCGGCCAGGAGATCTTTGAGGCGGATGTTTTCGCCGCTGCGGGTCTTGAGCGGTTTGCCGTTTTCGCCGAGCACGGTGCCGAAATCGAGATGCTCGAGATGCGGCAGCTTGCGCCCGGTTTTCTCGAACCATTTGCCGGCGGTGAGGAAGAGTTGCTCGAAGTGGTCGCCCTGCCGCTTGTCGACGACGTAGAGCACGCCGGACGCCTGATACTGCTCCACGCGGTACCGGATCGTGGCGAGATCGGTCGACGCGTAATTGGCCGCGCCGTCGGATTTGCGCACGATGAACGGCTGGGTCTTGAAACGCGGATGCTCCGGATGAAACACCACCAGCGCGCCCTGACTCACCTCGGCCAGGCCGCAGTCGGCAAGCTCGCGGTACACCGCCTCGACCTTGTCGTTATAAAAACTCTCGCCGAGCGTGGTATCGAATTTGATGCCGAGCTGGTCGTAGATGACTTGGAAGGCCGTGAGGGAAACTTCGCTGATGCGCCGCCAGATCGCGAGATTCTCGGCGTCGCCCGCCTGCAATTTCACCAACTCCTGCTGCGCCTCTTTCAGCACCGCGGGATCGGCCTCGCTGGCGTTGTTGCCCACCTTATAGAGACGCTCGAATTCTTCCAACGGATCGCGCGCAAACGCCGCCGTGTCGAGCTGGCGCTTGTACGCCCAGATAAGTTTGCCGAACTGCGTGCCCCAATCGCCGATATGGTTATCGCGAATGACCCGCGCGCCACAAAACGCCAGCAACCGGCACACCGCCTCGCCGATCACGGCGGAACGCAGATGCCCGACATGCATCTGTTTGGCGGTATTGGGCGAACTGTAATCGACGATCCAGGCCTGCCCGGACTTGGGCGAAACCGAGGCGGCGCCTTGCGCGAGTTGCTCGGCGGTGGCGTGCGCCGCGAGCCAAGCCTGTAACACCGCCGGTTTGATGCTGAAATTGATAAAGCCCGGACCCGCGATGGTTACGGCAAACGCGCCCTGAATATCGGGGGCCAATGCCGCCACGAGTTTCTCGGCCATCGCCCGCGGGTTCTGCTTCTGGCTCTTTGCGTAAGCCAGCACGCCATTAGCCTGATAATCACCATGACGCGGATCGGCCGTGCGCACATCGGGCGCAAACGCACCCCCGGAAAAACCGGCGGAAACAGCGGCGGCCTGCAGCGCTTTTTCGAGCGTCAGCGCGAGATTGAACATGATCTCCATTGGCCCACTCAACCAACCCGGTGCGCCAGTCTGCAAGCGTGGAATTGAACGGGCAAGTTCCCGGGGATCATTGCATAAGCTGCGTTCGGACTGCTACCTAAACTACCCAAGTGGGTAATTTTGACTCGACAAATAACCCAGAAAATCGTAACAGTAATGACTTACTGACCAGCCGTCCGATCCTATCTTTACTCAAAAACCTACCAATGACGAAACGCGTTCTGCCGCTGAGGAAATTCATTAAACCGACGTTCGAATCGCTAATTGAGAAGAAGCGCGACGGCGGGGAATTCACCCAAGAAGAGATCCGCTACATTATTGATAGCACGCTGGATGGTGAGATGCCCCAACACCAGCTCGCCGCGCTCCTCATGGCGATTTACTTCGCCAACATGTCCGCCCAGGAAACGGCGGATTTGACGGAGGAAATGATGCTCTCCGGCGAGGTCATCGATCTCTCGCATATCGCCAAGCCAAAGATCGATAAGTATTCGACCGGCGGCATCGGCGACAAGACCTCGCTGGTCTTGGTGCCCTTGGCCATGGCTGCGGGCGTCGTGGTTCCCATGATGTGCGGCGTAGAACACGATTACGTGATCAACACCTTGGAGAAACTCTGCGCGATCCCCGGCTTTAAGCCCCACCTCTCCAACGAGCAATTCGCCAATCAGCTTGCCAAGATCAACGGCGCCATTTGCGCGCAAAACGAAGATCTCGCCCCAGCCGACGCCAAATATTACGAGCTGCGCAAAGAGACCGGCACCATCCCCAGTCTGCCGCTCATCACCGGTTCCGTCCTTTCCAAGAAGCTGGCCGAAGGCGCCGAAGGCCTCGTGATCGACGTGAAGTGGGGCAACGGCTCCTTCATCAAGGATCTCGAACAAGCCAAGCAACTGGCCCGCTCCATGACCCGCGTCGGCCGCTCGATGAAGCGCCGTTGCGTCGCGCTCGTCACCGACATGAACCAGCCGCTCGGCGACACCGTCGGCACCTCGTTGGAAATCAAAGAGGCCATCACTTTGCTCAAGGGCGGCGGCCCCGAGGACATGAAGGAACTCGTCCTCAAGCTCGGCATGGAAATCGTGCGCCTCGCCGGCGTCGCGGGCTCCACCCTCTCGGCCAAGCAGACCGTGCAGCGCCACCTCACCGACGGCAGCGCCCTCGAAAAATTCAAGGAGCTCGTCAAGGCCCAGGGCGGCGACACCACTTACGTTGACCATCCGGAAAAGTTCCCGATGGCGAAACACATCCGCAAGCTGCCCGCGCCGAAACGCGGCTACGTCCACACGATCAACGCCGCCATGATTGCGCATGGCGTGCATCTGCTCGGCGCCGGCCGCGACCACCACGGCAAGGTCGACCACTCGGTCGGCGTTTCCGAAATCAAGAAGGTCGGCACGCAGGTCAAACAGGGCGAGCCGCTGATGATGATTCACTACAACGACGAATCGAAGCTCGAGCAGGCGCTCAACTACTTCAAGGAAGCGTACCGGCTCGCGCCGAAACGCCCCACCCCGCCGCCGCTCGTGGTCGAGCGCGTCGCCTGATCCGTTCGCGTTTTTCTTTCCGGCCGACCGGCATTCCCGGTCGGCCTTTTTGTTGCACTCCGCCCTGCTCGCGCACTTTCTCACCGCCATGCCCGAACTTCCGCCCACGGAATCCACGCCCGCCGCCTCCAGCGACCGCAGCACTTGGTCGCGCCCGTGGGCCCAGCTGAAATTCATCACGTTTCAACCGGCGATCTTTCCGCGCATGTTGGGCGAAGTGTCGTCCGACGCGCGGCCCGGCGATCTCGTCAACGTCTACGACAAACTCGGTCAGCGCGTCGGCATCGGCCTCTACAATCCGCGCGCCAAGATGCCGCTGCGCGTCGTCTGCCACACCGCCGAGCCGCTCGGCGAGGAATACTTTACCGCGGCCATCCGTCGCGCCGTGGCGTTGCGCCGCGACTTGTGCAAACTCGACGAGCACACCGACGCCTACCGCCTCATCAATTCCGACGGCGACGGGCTCAGCGGTCTCACCATCGACCGCTATGGCGACGTCCTGTTCTGCGACGTGTACAGCCTCGGCATTTTCCAACGTCTGCCGCAGTGGCTGCCGTTGTTGCACGAGCTCGCCGGCACTTCGCAAACGCACATCCACGTCGATCACGACTTCGGCAGTCTCGAAGGCATCAAGCCTTCGCTCGTAAAGGAAATCGTCGCCGGCGCGCCGCGCAAAGTCCGCGTCCGCGAGCACGGCGTGCGCTACGAGGTCGACTTCGCGCTCGGCCACAAAACCGGATTTTTCTGCGACCAGCGCGACAACCGTCTGCGCCTCTCCCGTTTTGTCCGCGACGCCCGCGTGCTCGATCTCTGCTGCTACACCGGCGGCTTCGCGCTCGCCGCGGCCCAGCTCGGCGGCGCGACCGAGGTGACCGGCGTCGATCTCGACGAGACCGCCATCGAGCAGGCGCGCCGCAACGCCAACCTCAACCAGCTCTCGCCGGGAAAACTGCGCTGGGTGCACGCCGACGCCTTCGCCTACGCCCGCCAGATGCAGAAAAACGGCGAGCAATGGGAGGTGGTTGTCCTCGATCCGCCGAAGTTCGTGCTCACGCGCGAGCCCGCCGGCTCCGCCGAGGGTCGCCGCAAGTACGAAGATCTGAACCAGCTCGCGATCAGTCTCGTGAAGCCCGGCGGCATTTTCGTCACCTGTTCCTGCTCGGGATTGGTGAGCCTGGAAGATTTCGAGGAGCACGTGATCAAGGCCGCGCACCGGCTCGGCCGGCGGCTCCAGATTTTCGACCGCACCGGCGCCGGGCCCGATCACCCCGTTTACTCGAACTGCCTCGAAAGCCGCTACCTGAAACTCCTCTGGGCGCGCGTGGTCGTCTGACCAATCGGCGGCAGCGCCATCTTTCCGGTTGCGTCGGGCGGACGAGTTTGCGGCCATAGCCGTTCCATGATCGCACCCGAGACCTTTTCCCACATCGAGAACATCAAGAAACGCGCCGGCCACCTGTGGAGGTTTCTTTGACGTCGAACAAAAACAACGCGAGATCGAGGCCATGGAGGCGCAGATGGGCGCCCCCGATTTTTGGAACAACAACGAACGCGCGCAGCAGCACATCGCCAAGCTCAACGGCCTGAAGCGCGCCGTCCTGCCCGTCGTCGCGTTTCAAAAGAAACTCGATGACGTCGCCGTGATGGTCGAGCTCATCGACGCGGCCGATGCCGCCGAGAAGGAAACTTACGCCCGCGAGCTGGAACAGCAGGTTGCCACGATGGGCGCCGAGCTCGACAAACTCGAGATCGCCTCCTTCCTCACCGGCCAGTTCGACCGCAACAACGCCATTCTCTCCATTCAATCCGGCGCCGGCGGCACCGAGGCGAACGACTGGGCCGACATGCTTTTCCGCATGTACAACCGCTGGGCCGAGCGCCGCGGCTTCACCCTCGAAGTGCAGGACGTGCAGGCTGGCGACCAGGCCGGCATCAGCAAGGCCACCATGCTCATCAAGGGCGAGAACGCCTACGGCTACTGCAAGGCCGAGCGCGGCGTCCACCGCCTCGTGCGCATCAGCCCGTTCGATTCCAATCAGCGCCGCCACACCTCGTTTTGCGCCATCGACGTGGTCGCGGAAATCACCGACGAAATCAAAATCGAGATTCCCGAAACCGAGTTGCGCATCGACGTCTATCGCTCCTCCGGCAAAGGTGGTCAGGGTGTCAACACCACCGACTCCGCCGTGCGCATCACGCATCTGCCGACCGGCCTCGTGGTCGTCTGCCAGAACGAGCGTTCGCAGCTTAAAAACAAGGCCTCCGCCATGAGCATCCTCAAGGCGCGCCTCTACGAAAAGAAGCAGGACGAGCAGCGCGCCGAGATGGACAAATTCTACGGTGAGAAGGGCGAAATCGGTTGGGGCAGCCAGATCCGCAGCTACGTGCTCCAGCCCTACCAGATGGTGAAAGATCTGCGCACCGGCATCGACACCAGCAACACGCAGGCCGTGCTCGACGGCGACCTCGACCGCTTCATCAACGCCTGGCTCCGCGCCGGCAGCCCGCGCCACCGCAACAAAGACATCAAGATGGAAGACTAAGCGCCAAATGCGCTCTCGCGCTGATCGCGAAAGCGCCCGACCGCTCGCTTTTCCCCGGCTTGTTTCTTATTTGCCGCCCGATGCTCGCCTACGAATCCATCCGCTCCGCCCTCGCCGCGCAGCCGCTCTTCGAGGCGAAAAGCTGGCAGCTCGCGCCCGAGGCATGGCCGCTCGCGCCCGACCAACTGGCCCAGCTGGAGGCCATCGGCGCGGCGTGTCTGGAATTTCATCAGGCGCTCGAAACGCTCTACCTGCGCTCGGTCGCCGGAAAAAATCTCCTGCGCAACAAACCGCTGCTCGCGCCCTGGGTCGCCGAGTACCTCGACCGCGGCAAACCGCGCGAACTCGTCGTGCACGCCCGCGATCCGAAAAACCGCGGCAAATTTCCGCCCGTGTTGCGGCCCGACCTGTTGCTCACCGACGACGGTTTCGTGCTCACCGAGCTCGACTCCGTGCCCGGCGGCATCGGCCTCACCGCGTTCCTCAACCGGCTCTACGCCGCGGACGGCTCCGGCGCGATTTTAGGCGCGAACGACGCGATGATCCGGCACTTCCACGCCGCGCTCGCCGCCCTGCGCCCCGACGCCGCCAATCCGGTGATCGCGCTCGTCGTGAGTGAGGAGGCCGCGACCTACCGCCCGGAGATGGAATGGCTCGCGCAACAGCTCCAGTTGCTCGGCCGCCGCGTCTACTGCCTGCGGCCCGACCAGATTTTCCCGCTCGGCTCCGCGCTCTTCTTCGACCTCGAAGGCAACCCCGAGAAGGTCGACATCATCTACCGCTTCTTCGAGCTCTTCGACCTCGCCAACATCCGCACCGCCCCGTTTTTCCTCGAAGCGTGGCAGGCCGGCGAAGTCGCCATCGCACCGCCGATGCGCCCGTTTCAGGAGGAGAAACTCGCGCTCGCGTTGTTTCACCACCACCGGTTGCGCGAATTCTGGACCGAGACGCTCAGCCGGCGCGCACTCGAACTGCTGCGTCAATTGATCCCGCCCTCCTGGGTGCTCGACGCCGCGCCGCTCCCGCCCGGCGCCGTGCTCGACGGTCCAACCGTCGGCGGCCGACCGCTGCACGACTGGCGCGATCTCGCCGCCGCCTCGCAAAAGGAACGCGATCTCATCGTTAAAATCAGCGGCTACCACGAGACCGCGTGGGGCGCGCGCAGCGTCGTGCTCGGCAGCGATTGCTCGCGCGACGAGTGGCAGTTCGGCCTCGAACGCGCCCTCGAACTCGCGCCGACCAATCTCCACGTGCTGCAAGCCTACCGCAAACCGAAGCGCGCGCGCCACCGGCTTTACGACGCCGCCGCGCCGCACACCATCGCGGAGAAAGACGGCCGGCTGCGCCTGTGCCCGTACTATTTTGTCGTCGGTGGCCAGACGCACCTCGGCGGCGCCCTCGCCACTTTCTGCCCGCCCGACAAGAAGATCATCCACGGCATGCAAGACGCCGCCCTGCTGCCCTGCCGGGTGGCGGGCTGAGTTTATTCCAGCTGTCCGCTGGCTATAAATATCACCCTTTCCGCGGGCAGTTTGCCCTGCTGTGGTGATGCCGTCTCATTGCCTGTGGTCACGTCCAACCCTACCTGCGCGCTGTGCGCAGACTTCGTTTTCCCCACCATGAAACTGTCACGCCTCCACGTTCTCCTCGTTTCGTTGATCCTCTCGTCCCTGTCGCTCCCGGCGGCGGATAAACCCAATATCATCGTCGTTCTCGTGGACGACATGGGCTGGGGAAATCTCGGCTGCTACGGCGGGGTCGTCGAGACGCCCAACATCGATCGCCTCGCCACGCAGGGCGTCCGTTTCAACCAGTTTTACAACGCCGGCCGGTGCTGCCCCACGCGGGCCAGCTTGTTGACCGGCCTGTCCCCGCACGAGGCGGGCGTCGGCCACATGACGTTCAAGCGCACCGGGAAAACGCCCTCCAGCATCCCGGAGCGCATGCAGTTGCCCTACGCGTATCGCGGCTGGCTGGGCGACGCCGTGCCCACGCTGCCCGAGATGCTGCGCACCGCCGGCTACGGCACCTACATGGTGGGCAAATGGCATGTCGGAAACAGCGATCCCGCGACCTGGCCCAAGCAGCGCGGCTTCGACCGTTACTACGGTTTCCTCGAAGGCACCTCCGATTATTTCAAACCCAACGATCTGCACCGCGACAACGAGCGCATCGAGCCGTCCGGCGAACGCTACTACACCACCGATGCCTTCACGACCGAGGCGATCCAGTTTCTGCGCAACCACCGGGCCAGGCCGGACAAGTCGCCCTTCTTCCTCTATCTCGCCTACAACGCTCCGCACTTCCCGTTGCAGGCGATGCCCGAGGACTTCGCGAAATACCGCGGTCGCTTCAAGGAAGGCTGGGACGTGATGCGCGAAAAAATCCTCGCCCGCCAAAAACAACTGGGCCTGCTCCCCGCCGACACCCCGCTGGCGCCGCGCCCCGGCGCGAGCACCAAGCTCGGCAGCGAGGGCGGTCCGGTGCCCGCCTGGGATTCGCTCACGGCGGAGCAGAAAGACGCGATGGATGCGATCATGGCGACCTACGCCGGCATGATCGATCGCGTGGACCAGAATGTCGGCAAGCTCGTCGCCCATTTGCGCGAGAGCGGCGAACTCGACCGCACGTTGATCTTCCTCCTCTCCGACAACGGTGCCGAAGCCGAGAGTCCGCCGCTTGGAATTTTCAAGCTGGAGAACCTCGGCCGGTACGGCAGCGGCGAAAAACAATACGGTCGCGCCTGGGCCACGTGCTCCAACACCCCGTTCCGCGAGTACAAACACTACATGCACCAGGGCGGCATCCAGACGCCGCTCATCGTGCACTGGCCCGCCGCCATCCCGGCCGCCCGACAAAACCGCATCCTCACACAATACGGTTTCCTCCCCGACATCACCGCGACGTGCCTCGATGTGGCCGGCGCCACCCGGCCCGCGACGATGAAAGACCAGCCCGTGCCCGCGAGCGACGGCCGCAGTTTGCAGGCGCTGCTCCGCGGCGCCGACGCCCCCGTGCATCCGCAGCAGTCCATCTGCGTCGAGCACGAGGGCAACCGCATGATTCGCGACGGCCAGTGGAAACTCGTGGGTTTCTACAACGAGCCGTGGGAGCTCTTCGACATCGAGGCGGACCGGAGCGAGGCCCGCAATCTGGCGGCGCAGCATCCCGAGATCGTGGAGCGTCTGAGCCGCGCCTACGATGCCTGGGCGAAACGCGCAGGTGTGCGGTCGTGGACCGAGGCCCAAAAGTACTCCGTCTACGCGAAGCCGAATAAATAATATGCTTTCCCGCCGCCACGACCATCTTCCCCTTAGGCCCACCCATGAAATCTAACGTCCTTCCCTGGCTGGCGGTTTTCCTCGCGGTCACCAGTTTGCTCCGCGGCGCCGAGCCGACAGTGCAATCCGTCACAACGCGCGATCTGGCGCTCGTCTACTCCGTCGATGCCGCGCACCGGCTCATGTTCCGGCATTTCGGCCCCAAGCTGGCGCACGAAGCGGAGCTGGCCCGCGCCAAAACTCCCGCCGTCTCCGATGTGCGCTCGATGCGCCATTGGGAGGCGTATCCCGCCTACGGCCGCGCCGAGGTGTACAGCCCCGCGCTCCAGGTCACGCACGCCGACGGCAGCCTCGTCACCGAGCTCGTTTTTGCCCAGCGCAAGACCTTGCCCGCACCGGAGGGCGTGACGCACACGGTCTTCGTTTTGCGCGACGCCGTGCAGCCGCTCACGGCCGAGCTCCACCTCGAAGCCTACGCGCAGGAAAACGTGTTCGCCCAATGGGTCGAGGTGAGCCACAGCGAAAAGGGTCCCATCGCGATCGGCTCGATCTTCTCGGGCTTTCTGCCCAGCGCGGCCCGAAAATATTTTCTGTCCCATTTCCACGGCGCGTGGTCCAGCGAGATGACGCTTTCCGAGGAAGAATTGAAGCCGGGCGTCAAAATCATCGAGTCGCAACGCGGCGTCCGCATCACCCAGCAGGACAATCCTTCGTTCCTGCTCGCGCTCGACCAACCCGCCACCGAGGAAACGGGCGAGATCATCGGCGGCGCGCTCGCTTGGTCGGGCAATTTCCGGCTCTCGTTCCAAGTCGACGAGTGGGGCCAGCTCCGCACGCTCGCCGGCCTCAACCCCTTCGTCTCCGAGCTCAAACTCGCCCCCGGCGAACCGTTCGTGTCGCCCAAGTTTATCTTCACGTACAGCCCGGCGGGCCGCGGTCTTGTCTCGCGCCGCCTGCACGACTGGGCGCGCCGCTACGCGCTGGCCGACGGGTTCACGCCGCGCTCCATTGTGCTCAACAGCTGGGAGGGCGCCTACTTCAAGTTCGATGAAGCCACGCTCACCGGCATGATCGACGGCGCCGCGCAACTCGGCGTCGAAACCTTCGTCCTCGACGATGGCTGGTTCGGCAACAAGCACCCGCGCGACAGCGCCGAGGCCGGCCTCGGCGACTGGCAGACCAACATCAAAAAGCTCCCCCGCGGCCTGAACTATCTCGCCGATTACGCCGAGTCGAAGGGCATGAAGTTCGGTCTCTGGATCGAGCCCGAAATGGTCAATCCGCGCAGCGAGCTCGCCGAGCGCCACCCCGAATGGATCGTGCAAAGTCCCGGCCGGGAGAAGATCGCCATGCGCAACCAGTGGCTCCTCGATCTGGGCAACCCCGCCGTGCAGGAGTTCGTCTGGCAAATGGTGGACCGCCTCCTCACCGAGCACCCGAAAATCGCCTACCTGAAATGGGACGCCAACCGTCACGTCTCGCAACCCGGCACGACCGCGCTGCCGGCCGACCGCCAGAGCAGTTTTTGGACGGCCTACGTTCGCGGACTTTATTCGGTCTACGCGAAAATCCGCGCCAAGTATCCCCAGATCATCCTCCAAGTTTGCGCCTCGGGCGGCGGTCGCGTCGATTTCGGCGCGCTGGCTTACCACCACGAATTCTGGGCCTCCGACAACACCGACGCCCTCAGCCGCCTGACCATCCAGTACGGCACCAACCTCATTTACCCGCCGATCGCCACCGCCGCGCACGTTTCCACCAGCCCGAATCACCAGACGGGCAACGTCACCCCGCTGAAATTCCGCTTCGATGTCGCGATGACCGGCCGCCTCGGCCTGGAGCTGCAACCCAAGGATATGGACGCCGCCGAGCAGGAATTCGCGCGCGCCGCCATTGCCACGTACAAACGCATCCGGCCGTTGCTCGCGCAGGGCGACCTCTACCGCATGCACTCGCCCTACGAACCCGGCGGCTGGGTTTCGCAGATGCTGGTGGCCAAGGACCGCACCCAGGCGGCGGTGTTCGTGTTCAGCACGCAGGCCCACCGCCGCGGCGTCGTGCCCACCTTGCGGTTACGCGGACTCGATCCCGCGAAACGCTACAAAGTCACCGAGCTGAACCGCCTCGCCCCGGCCAAGGGCGCCGGCGCTTTCTGGGGCAACGGCCAGACCTTCACCGGCGAGTACCTCACCGAGATCGGCCTGGAAGCCAACATCGGCAAAATCTACACCAGCGCCGTCTTCCTGCTCGAAGCCGTGCCCTGAGTTTGGCGGCCCGAACGCAGCGCCCCGGAAACTAGCCAACCCGCGACGCAAGGGTTGGCTTCGGTGGCTTTCGCAAACGTTCGTCGGCCGGGCGAATAACCGGCCGCATGCCGCCTTGCGCCCGTGCCGGGATTCCCTCTTATAAACCTCGTGCCCAGCACCGCCGCTTCCAGTTCCACCCGTTTCCTCTCGCGGAAATCGCGCGCGCTTCTTTCCGCCGCGTTGCTGACTCTCGGTCCCGTCCTGCCCGCCGCGCCCGCGGCCGCCCCCGATCTCGCCGCCGTCAAGGCCAGGGCCGACGCCGGCGATCCCGAGGCGCTCAACACCCTCGCCAACGCCTACACCAGCGGCCAGGGCGTGCCGCGCGACGAAGCCGCCGCACTCCGCCTTTACCAGCAGGCCGCCGAACGCGGACATGCGCCGGCGTTTTTTAATCTCGGCATGATGCACGAGCTCGGCCGCGGCGTCGCCACCGACCCGGCCAAGGCGTTCGGTTTTTATCTCAAGGCCGCCGAACGCGGTTTCGCCCCCGCGCAGTTCAACGTTGGCAACATGTACGCCAACGGCGTCGGCACCCGGCAGGATTATTTCGAGGCCGCGCTCTGGTTCCGCCAGGCCGCCGATCAGGGCATCCCCGAGGCCCAGCACAACCTCGCCCTCGCCTACGAACTCGGCCGCGGTGTCGCCAAGGACGAGGTGCAGGCCCGCCGTTGGTACCAGCTCGCCGCCGATCGCAACTATTCCCGCGCCCGGTACAACCTCGCGCTCATGGCCGAGGAAGGCCGCGGTGGCGCGCGCGACGAGGCCGCCGCCGTCCAGCTCTATCTCGCCGCCGCCCGGCAGGGCTTCGGTCCCGCGCAAAACAATTACGGCATCATGCTCGCCGAGGGCCGCGGCGGGCTCGTCACCGATCTGCCGCAAGCCTACGCGTGGCTCGCGCTCGCCGTGGAAAACGGTGCCAAGCCCACCGGCCGCGATCTGGTGGCGCAACAGTTCAACCCCGCCCAACGCGCCCAGGCCAACGCCAAGCTCGTTGCTCTGCGCACCGAGCTCAACAGCCAGGCCCCCGCCTCCGTGCCCGGCGCTCCCGCCTCGACGGCCGCCACGACCGCTCTCGCCGCGGCCACTCCGCCCGCCGCTAAACCCGCCGCCGCCCCGCTGGCGTCCGACACGCTGTTGACCGCGCGCATCAAATCGCTCGAAGAGGAACTCACCCGCCAGCGCACCGCGCAAAACCAGCTCGTCGAGGTCAACCAGCGTCTCCAGCGCGAAAAGGCCCAGCTCGAATTGCAGGTGCAGACCGCCAGCCGCGCCGACAGCAAGACCGCCGCCAACGCCAGCCAGTTGGCCAGTCTGCAAACACAGCTCAAAGCCGCGCTCGAGCGCGCCACCAAGCTCGAATCGGAGAACGCCCGCCTCGCCGCCTCGCAACGCAGCAGCAGCGACGCCACCGGACAGGCGCAACTCGCCGAGCTGCGCACCGTCGCCGCCCGCCTCGCCGAGGAAAACCGCACGTTGCAGGCGGACAAAACCGCCGCCCAAAAACAATCCGCCGACTCCGCCACCCAGCTCGAACCGGCCCGCCAGACCATCGCCCGCCTCAACGGCGAAGCCGCCGCCCGCCCCGAGAGCGCCGCCCCTCCGGCCAGCGCCGCCGACCTGGCGCGGATGGAAGCCAACTTGAAAGCGGCGCAGGCCGACAACGCCCGGCTCAACGACGAGGTCAAACGCGCCACCATCGAGTTGAGCCGTCTCAACCGCGAGCTGCGCAATGCCCGCGACCAGGCCGCCAAGGCCCCCGCGACGGCGCCCACTGCCGAACCCGCGCCAGACGCCGCCGCCACTGCCGAAAAAATCGCCGAGCTTACCCGCCTGCTCGAAGAAGTGCGCGTTTCCAACCAGCGGCTCGCCGAGGAAAACACCCGTCTGACCAAGACGGCGCAGACCGCCGCCGCCGCCAGCCGCGGCGACACCGCGCGCCTCGCCCAGCAGCTGGATGCCGCCAGCAAAGCGCGCGAACAACTGGAGAAGGAAAAAGCCGACCTCGCCCGCCAACTGGCCGAGGCCGAACAGAAATTTCAACAAGCCGCGTCCGCCCAACAATCGGCGGAATCCGTCGCCAGCGAGGGCAAACAGCAGCGCGCCAAACTCGCCCAGGCGCAGCTGGAACTCGCCGCCGCCCGCAGCGAGGCCGAGACCGCCCGCGGCCAGTTGCAAAGCGCGCAGGAGGAAAACGCCGCCCGTATCCGCAAGCTGGAGGCCCAGGTGGCCGACGCGCGCAAGGCGGTTGATGACACCGAGGCGCTTTTCCGCAAGCAGCAGGAGACCAACGCCACCCTCGCCGGTCGCGTCGATCAGCTTCTCGCCGAGAACAAACGCCTCGCCGGCGCCAAGGCCGCGCCCGTGGTCGATCCGGCCGCCGTGGCCGAGCTCGCCGGCGCGCGCCAGCAGTTGACGGAGGCCAGGAACCAACTGGCCGCCGCCCAGCAGGTCGCCACCGACGCCGAGTCCGCCCGCGCCAAACTGGCCGATGAGCTCAAAGCCGCCCGCGCCACCTCCGACCGCGACCTCGCCAGCCTGCGCGAAGAGCTGACGGCCTTGCGCGCCCGCGTCGCCAGCCAGGCGGAAGTGGGCACGGCCCAAACCGACCGCGTTGCGGCGCTCGAACGCCAGCTCACCGAGAGCAAGGCGTCCGCCGAAAAATTACTGGCCGCCAACACCGAGCTCGTTCAGCAGCGCAACCAGCTTCAACTCGCCGCGCGTCAGCAAGGCGAACAAGCGAAGACCCTGGACGATTTACAGACCCAACTCACCGCCGCCCGCGAAAAGGAAACCGCCGCCACCGCGCGTCTCCGCGAGACCGCGGCGCAGTTCGAAGCGTTGCAAAGCAAAGCCCAGGCGGGCGACACCGCCGCCGCCGAGCTGGCCAATGTGCGCCAGCAGCTGGAAGCCGTGCAGAAGCAACTCGCCGCCGCCCAGTCCCAAAGCGAACAAGCGCAGGCCGCGGCCCGCGAGGCCGCCGATTTGCGCGAGCGTCTCACTGCCGCCGACACTGAGCGGCAAAAGTTGCAGGCGTCCAACGCCGAGCTCGAGCAACAACGCGACAAGCTCCAGCTCGCCGCCCGCCAGCAAGGCGAGCAGGCCAAGGCGCTGGAAGATTTGCCGGCCCAACTCGCCGCCGCGCGCGAAAAGGAAAACGCCGCCACTGCGCGTCTCCGCGAGGCCACCGGCCAGATCGAGACGTTGCAGGGCAAAGTGCAGGCGGGCGACACCGCCGCTGCCGAACTGGCCAATGTGCGCCTGCAGCTGGAGGCGGCGCAGAAGCA
The DNA here is from genome assembly GCA_016217595.1 of Opitutia bacterium. Lineage (GTDB taxonomy): Bacteria > Verrucomicrobiota > Verrucomicrobiia > Opitutales > Opitutaceae > MWDT01. The sequence goes on from JACRHS010000011.1 coordinate 50,189, forward strand.
ACTCGCCGCCGCCCAGTCCCAGCGCGGCCAGTCGCAGGCCGCCGCCCGCGAGGCCGCGGATCTGCGCGAACGCCTTGCCGCCGCCGAGGCCGCCCAGCAAAAGCTCCAGGCCACCAACGCCGAGCTCGCCCGCCAGAATTCCCAGCTCGACACCGAGAGCGAAAAACTCACCGCCGAGAACCGCCGCCTCCAGGAGGCCGAGCGCACCGCCGCTGCGCGCCAGCAGGAGATCGCCAACCTGAAGAGTTCGCTCGCCGCCGTGCAGCAGACGCAGACCACCGATCGCGAGATGATCGCCCGGCTCAACACCCAGCTCGACGAGGCCGCCAAGGCGCTCGCCGAACGCCAGACCGCGTTGACCGAGCTGCAAAAGGATCTCGATGTCGCCAAACAGGCCACCGCCGCCGCCCTCGCCGCGCAAGCCGCCGCCGCCAAGGCCATGCCCGATGCGCAGGCGATGCGCCTCGAAATGCAGACGCTGCAAGCGCAGGTGCGACAGTTCGAAAATCAGGTCGAGGAAGAGCGCAAACACGCCGCCGAGGAAATCGCCGCCCTCGCCGCCCAGCTCCAGCGCGCCCGCGAAACCAACCGCGCGCTCACCGAGGCCAACCGGACCTTTACCGACACCCGCGGCGCCGACGATGCCGCGCGCCAGGCGCAGATCGACCAGTTCAACACCCGCATTCGCGAACTCACCGCGGCCAATGAGAAGACCAAGCAGGAGCGCGAGGATGCCCGCAACAAGCTGGCCGAGTCGGATGCGGCGGCGGAAAAGCTGAACGCCACCGTGGCCGAGCTCACGGGCGCCAATGAGAAGTTGTCCACCGACCTGCGCCGCCAGCAGTCGGAGAATGCCAGCCTCCGCACGGAGATCTCCCGCCTCGGCCAGACCGGCGAGACCGCAAAAAATCTGCGCCGGGAAATCGACGACTTGAAGGCCAAGCTCGCCGAGTCCGACCGCGCGTTGGAAAAGCAAGGCACCAACGTCGCCGAACTCACCGCCCTCACCGAGCGCCATGCGGGCGACCGCAAGGCGTGGGAGGCCCAGCTCGCCCAGGCGAAGCAATCGCTGGAGCGCGCCACGAGCGACAACGCCGAGCTGCGTTCCCGCCTCGCCGCCAACGACCGCGTGGCCCAGATGCAGACGTCCAGCGTCAACGAGCTCACCGCCACCAACGAAAAACTCGCCGCCGATCTGCGCCGTCAGCAAACCGAGAACGCCAGCCTGCGCGCCGAGATCACGCGCCTCGGCCAGACCAGCGACGAGCTCAACGCCTCGCGCAGGGAAATCGAGACACTGAGGACCAAGCTCGCCGAGTCTGACCGCGCCATGGAGAAGCAGGGGGCCAACGTCGCCGAACTCACCGCCCTCACCGAGCGCCACGCGAGCGACCGCAAAGCGTGGGAAGCGCAGCTCGCCCAGGCGAAGCAATCGCTGGAGCGCGCCACGAGCGACAACGCCGAACTGCGCGCCCGTCTCTCCGCCAACGACCGCGTGGCCCAGATGCAGACTTCCAGCGTCAACGAGCTCACCGCCACCAACGAGAAACTCGCCGCCGATCTGCGCCGCCAGCAGACCGAGAACGCCAGCCTGCGCGCCGAGATCATCCGCCTCGGCCAGACCGGCGACGAAGCCACGGCCGCGCGCAAGGAAATCGAGACGTTGAAGGCGCGCCTCGCCGAGGCCGACAAAGCCACGGAGAAGCACGGCGCCAGCGTCGCCGAGCTCACCCAACTGAACGAAAAGAACGCCGCCGAGCGCGCGGCGTTGCAGCAGAATCTCGACAACCTCAACGCGCAGCTGGCCGCCGCCCGCGCCGACGCCGCGCGTCTCGCCGGCGCCGATCAGGCCCGGGTGGAAGCCGAACAGCGCGCCGCCGGGCTCGCCAGCGCCTCCACCCAGTTGACCGCCACGCAGCGCGATCTCGCCGCCGCGCGCGCCGAGGTGGCGCGGCTGAGCGACCAGTTGCAGGCGTTCGAGCGCGATCGCGCCGGCCGGCTCGCGCAGCTCCAGCAGGAGAACGCCGCCCTCGCCGCCCGGTTGCGCCAGGCGCAGGCCACGCTCGACCAGATCGCCTCCGCCGCACGCCTCATCAATCCGACCGGACCGGCCAACACCGCCGTGGCCCCGGTGCGGCCCATCAGTTCCAGCACCGCCGAACTGGCCGCGCCCGCGCCGCGTTATCACAACGTCGCCGAGGGCGAATCGCTCACGCGCATCAGCATGCGCTACTACGGCACGCCCAACCGCTGGCAGGACATCTACGACGCCAACCGCGACGTGCTGAAGGGCGAAAATTCCCTGCGGCCGGGTCAACGCCTGCGCATCCCGTGAGCGCCCCCCGCCTGCCCTTGCGTCTGCCGCCGCCCGTCGCGGACGGCGTCGATGTGCTGATCGTCGCCGGCGAACACTCTGGCGACCAACACGCCGCCACGATGGTGCGCGGCATGCTCGCCCAACAACCCGGCCTGCGCATTGCGGCGCTCGGCGGACCCGAGCTGGCCGCCGCGGGCGCGCAGGTGTTGCACGATCTCACCGCGACCTCGGTCGTGGGACTCGTCGAGGTGTTGAAAAACTTCCGCTTTTTCCGCGCGCTGTTTGCCGAGACGGTTAACTGGATCGCAACGCACCGGCCGCGCGTGGTGTGCTTTGTCGATTACCCTGGACTCAATCTGCGCGTCGCGGCCGAACTGCGGCAACGCGGCCTGTCGGTGCAGGGCGGCGGCGACATCCGTTGCGTGTACTACATCTCGCCGCAAATCTGGGCGTGGAAGGCCCGGCGACGGTTCACGATGGCGCGCGATCTCGACGCGCTGGCGGTGATTTTTCCGTTCGAGGTCGAGTGCTACGCCGACACGCGCCTGCCGGTGGAATTCGTCGGACATCCCTTCGTGACCGGCCACTACGCCGCGCCCGTGCGTTACGATCCCGCGGGGCCAATTTTGTTGCTGCCCGGCAGCCGGCGGCAGGCGGTGCGGCGGATTTTTCCGGTGCTTCTGGCGGGATTTCGCGCGCTGGGCGAACGCGAGGCGGTGGCGCTCTATCCGAGCGACGACATTCGCGCGACCTTGGCGGAGTTTCCCCTGCCGGCGCAGATGCAACTGCATCCCACCGGAACGCCGCTGGCAGCCTCGGCGGTGCTGACGAGTTCGGGCACGATGTCGATGCACTGCGCGCTGGCGGGAATCCCCGGCGCCGTGGTGTACCGGGCGAATCCGTTGACGTACCTGATCGGCCGCCTGCTCGTGAAAGTGCCGTATCTGGGCATCGCAAATCTGCTGCTGCCTGAGCCGATGTACCCGGAATTGATCCAGGGCGCGGCCACGCCGGACGCGTTGGCCAAGGAGCTGCGTGCCTGCCTCCACGATCCCGCGCGACGGGAACGGACGACCGCACAAGCCGCGCAACTCCACACCACCCTCCATCAACCCGCCACCGGCACCGCCGCCGAATGGCTCCTGCGCGAATGGCAGACCGCCCGCACAGGTGCCTGAGATGCGTGAAGCTGCCAGCGTTGCCTTCGTGAGCTGCCACGCCCCTGCTGGTGTTCTTTCCCCTCAAGTTATAACCCCATTTTCAACCCCATGGCCTACCCAACTGCCGTCAATTCCCAGATCACCGATGCCGTCACTCAAACCAACCTCAGGGTCGGCGGCGACGTTCCCGCGATGACCAGGGGCAACCTCGCCCCAGCCACCGCCACGGCCCCCGTCAACGCCACGACCGCGCCGCAATTGGGTACCGTCAACGTGGGCGGCCAATCCCGGGTCAAATACAGCGATTTCTCGCCGCGTTTCCAAGCCGTTCTCCACCTCATCCCCGGCGGGCCACAATGGCTGGAATGGGCACTCCATTCCTCCGGCTCCGCTTTCAACGCGGACGATGAAGTGCAGCTCCTGAGCCAGATTCAATTCGCTCTGCACGGTTCGCGGGTCGCCGTTTTTCAGTCGGCCGGTCTACGGTTGGCACCAGCGATGTTGCTGGTGTTATCCACTGCAGATTTTGCCAGCATCGTTTCGAGTCTTGAAACTGGGCAACTCACTCCGGCCGCCCAGGCCGCCCTCAATGCCCACAGCTTCCAAACCGAAGCCAATTTCGCCAAACTCGACCAGGTTTTAGCCGCGCTCGGAGTCGCTGGGCAGATCTCCCTGCATTCTTCCAACCTGTCGGACCAAGTCTGCTTGTATGAACTGCTGGTGGCCCAGAACAGCCTCTCGTCGGACAACAATCTGAACATCGCGGCCGCCAATTTTGCCGCCACCGTCGCGCAAAATGCCACCGACTTCGGCGCGGCGTTCGCCTTCTATCTGGCCGCGGCGGCGGCGCAGCCAGGGGGAGACCATCAGCACATCCCTGCCTTATGGAGCGGGCTGACCCCGATCGCGTTGAATTATCTGCGCTGCCCCTCGGTGCCGGGCGATGCGAATATCGCTGAGGTGGAGAACATCCTCTCGGCCTTTTTTAACCAGTGGCCCTTCCTCGGATTTCGGACGCTGGGATCGGCCATTTACCATTGCGGCACCCACAGTGGCATCGATCTTTCGCAACCCATCATCCCCAGCAACGCCGCCGATCTAATCGGCGCATACATGCTGCGAGCCCAACGCGCCCTTTATGGACAGCGCATTCGAAGCATGAGATGCGGTCAGGACGGCATCACCCGCTGGTTTCAGTTCGACAATTCCGACGGCACCGGGTGCATCCAGTTGGACGACGAAGGCTGTCTCACACTGCACACATTCACTCCGCGGTGAACCCGCCGGAGGACCACCGTTTCGAACGATAACAGTCTGACACCCGCAGCCGCCCCCGAAGCATTGGCTGCCGAGCTTAGCGCCTGCCTATACGATCCCACGCGGCGGAAATGAACGGCCACACAAGCCGCGCAATGCCTCGCCCCACTCCATCAACACGACATCGGCACCGCCGCCGATTGGTTCCTGCGCGAATGGAAAACCGCCCAAGATGGTGCGTAAAGGCGCACGCCTCGCAGTCCCTATAGCCGCTGGCCATGACAACCGAGGTGCATAAGGAGTGTCTCCTATCGTCTGAGGAGCGGCGCATGCTTCTAGCCTCCCGCAGTCATTTCGGAACTCACTGCACAAATTTCTAAGAAACTGGCGGGTGGCGTGTCTTTATCGGTGGAGCCGCATGAATTTTGACTGCGCCCGCCGCCATGGAATCTTCGGTCCGCGCCCGGCGCGCTCGACGTCACGCTGCCGGAGCGCGGCCGCGTGTTTACCTTGGCCCGCCGCCTCCAAGTCGATGGCCACGCGCCGCTCGAACTGAAAATCGGCTTGAGCAAGACCACGCGCACGAGCGCCAGCTACATGGCATTGCTGCTCCTCGCGCTCAGCGCCATCGCCGCACTCCAGTTCACCCGCCAACCGAGCGCGCCAGCTGACAGGATTTGTCAGACCTGCGATTGGCGCCATCAACCATCTCTGTACCAAAATACCGGGCCGGTGCGGCCTTCCGCACCGGAGCTTTTTTGCGCCAGGTCCGGACGCCGCCTTGCACCGTCCGAGCCTCATTCCTCCATTATGTAAAAATGTAATTGGCCTGCCCCGGGCAACTGCGCACATTCCGACTTATGTTCGCCGTCACGCGTCCCTCCCGCGCACGTCCTTGGTTCCAGTGGGTGGTGCCAGGGGCGGTGCTCGCAGTGGGCGTGGCACTCGCGGTAACTTCCTGGTGGTTGTTGCGCCGCGCTGAGCGCGAGAGCGAGCGTGCCCGATTCGAACGGTTGAGCGAACGCATCACTGTCGCCATCCGGGATCGATTGCACGAGGTCGCCCAAGGCGTGAGCGGCGCGCAGGCATACTTCGCCTCCCAGCCCAGCGTCAGCCAGCAGGAATGGCGGGACTACTACCACACCATCCAACCGTACATGCCGGCCGGCGCGGTCGGACTCGGTTTCGTAGCCCGGTTGCCACGCGAGCAATTGCCCCATTTGGTGGCGCGAATGCATCAGGAGGGAGTGTCTGCCTTCGCGATCGAGCCCGGCGGCAAAGGCGCACTGGCTTATGTCGTCACCCATATCGAGCCGCAGCAGGAGACGGCCTCGGCCCTCGGCCGCGATCTTACCACCGGCACCACCCGACGACAGGCAGCCGAGCACGCCATGCGCACCGGCGAGATGATACTCACCCAACGCGTCTCGGTGATATGGAACAACACCACGGTGCCGGGCTTCCTCTTTTTCAGCCCGGTGTACAACAAACCCGCAATTCCGGCGACCGTCGCAGAGCGGGAGGCCACGTTGCGCGGCTGGGCTTACGCCGCACTGCGCGTGGATCTATTGCTCAGCCAAATCCTCGAATCGACCGACCGCCAGATCGATTTCGAGGTGTTCGATCAGAACAACACCTTGGTGAGCGCGTTGACCTATGACGCCGATGATCACCTCAAGGGCACCAACCGTAGCGCCATTACCAAATCAGATTATCGCGATCGCAGTTTTCTCTCGGTTGTCCCGCTGGAATTGCACGGGCGCACCTGGCAGTTGTGGCTGAGCACGCGTCCGGAGTTTGACCGCACGGGCCAGCACGCCCTGCCCTGGCTGGCGTTGGGTGCCGGCATTTTGATCGCCTTCATCGCCGCCGGTCTGGCGTGGACACTGGTCGGTGCCCGCGATCGCGCCCTTGCTCTGGCCGAACAGATGACCCGCGACCTCCACCTGGCAGAAGCTGAGGCCAAGAAACTGGCATTGGTCGCCAGCCATACGATCAACGGCGTGATCATGACCGACGCCGCCGGCCTTATTGAGTGGGTCAACACCGGTTTCACCCGCATCACCGGATACACGCTGGAAGACGTGCGCGGCCGCCGGCCCAATGATGTGCTCAAGGGCCGCGACACCGACCCGGCCACGCTGGCCACGATGCAGCAAAAACGTCAGGCCGGCGAGAGCTGCAAGGTCGAGTTGATCAATTACCGCAAGGACGGCTGGCCGTATTGGGCCGAGGTCGAGATCCAGCCGTTGCGCGATGCCGCCGGCAAGATCACCGGCTTCATGGGCATGCAGGTGGACATCACGGCGCGCAAGGCCTCGCAGCTCGATCTCGCCCGCAAGGAGGCCGAGGCCCGCCGGCTCGCCCTCGTCGCCCAACACACCAGCAATGCCGTGATTCTGGCCGACGCCGAGTGGCGCATCCAGTGGATCAACGAGGGCTTCACCCGCCTCTACGGCTACACGCTCGACGAGGTTCGCGGCCGGCGCCCGGGCGACTTTCTGACCACGGCGGAGACCGATCCCGGCACCGTGCTCGCGATGGCCGATGCCACCGCTCGTGGCATTCCGTTTACCTGCGAAGTGCTCAACCGGGCCAAAGACGGCCGCACCGTTTGGGTGGACAACGAAATCCAGCCGCTACGCAACAGCACGGGGCGTATCGAAAGTTTCATGGCACTGCAGCTCGACATCTCCGAGCACAAGCGTTTCGAGCAGATTCTCGCCGAGAAAGAAGCCCGCTTCCGCCTGATCTTCTCCGCCGTGCCGATCGGCATCTCCTGGCGCCATGTAGACAAGGCCGGCCAGGTCACCCGGTTGATCAATAACGCCCACCTCGCCATCGCCGGTCTCACACTGGAGGAGACAAATGAGCCCGAAGTGTTTGCGCGCATCACCCACCCCGAGGATCGTGCCCGTCAAAAGGAGCTGTACGCCCGCCTCGCCGCCGGCGACATCGACCGTTTCTCGATCGAAAAACGTTATCTCCACCGCAACGGCCATACCGTCTGGGTTTCCTACAGCATTCAACGGCACAACCACCCCAGCGGCGCCTATGAAGAGCTCTCCACCGTGGTGGACATCACCGAGCAGAAACGCACAGCCGAAGAGTTGCGCGTAGCCAAGGAATCCGCCGACAAGGCCAACGTGGCCAAGGGCGCGTTCCTCGCCACGATGAGCCATGAGATCCGTACGCCCATGAACGGTGTCATCGGCATGACCTCGCTGCTCCTCGACACCCCGCTCACGCCGCAGCAGCGCGACTACATCGACACCATCCGCACCAGCGGCGACACGCTCCTGACCATCATCAACGACATCCTCGATTTCTCCAAAATCGAATCGGGGAAACTGGAGCTGGAGCACGAGCCACTCAGCCTGCGCACCATCGTCGAAAGCGTGCTCGATCTCCTCGCGACCAAGGCGGCGGAGAAGCAACTCGACCTGCTCTACGAGTTCGCCGACGACGTGCCCGAATATATCATGGGCGACACCACCCGGCTGGGGCAGATCCTCATGAATCTCGTCGCCAACGCCCTCAAGTTTACCCAGCACGGCGAAGTGGAAGTACGGGTACAACGCCAGCCCTCCGCTGCACCAAACCATACCGCCGAGACCGGCACCCAGCCTGCACCGGGCGCTTGCACGCTGGTCGTCACCATACGCGACACCGGCATTGGCATCCCGCAGGAAGCCCAAGCACGGTTGTTCCAATCGTTCAGTCAGGTCGATGCCTCGACCACGCGGAAATTCGGCGGCACCGGGCTCGGTCTGGCGATTTCCAAGCGGCTTGCCGAACTGATGGGCGGACGGCTGTGGTTGGAGAGCGAGCCCGGAAAAGGCTCCTCCTTCTCGTTCTCGATCCAAACGAACGCAGTCGCCGAGCCCCCGCTGGCCCGGCAGGCGCCCGATGTCGGCCTGCTGGTCGGCCGCCGATTGTTGGTGGTCGATGACAACGCCACCAGCCGGCGCATCCTCAGCACCCTGGCCCAACGTTGGGGCATGAGTGCGCGGGCGGCGGCCAGCGGCGCGGAAGCACTCGCGTGGTTGCGCGCCGGCGAGACGTTCGACGTCGCCATCCTCGATATGCAGATGCCGGAGATGACCGGCGCCATGCTCGCCCCGGAGATCCAGAAATTGCGTACGGCCGATCAGCTCCCGCTCGTACTGCTCTCCTCCATCGGCCAAGCCAAACTGGAAGAGCGCAACCTGTTCGCCGCCTATCTCGCCAAACCCGCCAAACCCGCCCAACTGCGCAACCTGCTGGTCGGGTTGATCGGTTATGCCGATCCCCATGCGGCCCATATTCCCGTCCCGGCGGAAACCCCGGCAACGACCCAGCCCAACCCCGTCTCGCAACGCCCCACCCGCATTCTTTTGGCGGAAGATAATCTCATCAACCAGAAGGTCGCGGTACAGATGCTGCAACGCCTCGGCTACCGTGCCGATGTCGTCAGCGACGGTATTGCCGCCATCGAAGCCGCCCGGCATCACCCCTACGACGTTATTTTCATGGACATGCAAATGCCGCGCATGAGCGGTATCGATGCCACCCGGGAGCTGCGGCGACAGCTGGCGGGCAAGGAACCGCGCCCATGGATCATCGCTTTGACGGCCAATGTCATGCAGGAAGATCGCGAAAGCTGCCTGGCCGCCGGCATGGACGCCTATTTGAGCAAACCATTGGACCCTGCGGAACTGAAACAGGCGTTGGAACAGGTAAACCAAACCCAAGCGTAAGATCGAAGTATCTCCCCGCACTGTAGCCACGCCCAGTTGTGTCGATATCCCCTTCAAAATCAGTCATGCCCCCTGCTCAAGGCACAACTCGGCCCTGGTCGGTCCGACGCATTTTAGTCTGCGCACTAATCTTCGCCGGCGGCACCGGCCTGTCCTTTTGGGGCTGGAGCCTGGCCCGCCAGGAAGCGCTAGACGCTGATAACCTGCGTTTCCTGCGCCTGAGCGAACGCATCATCACCGAGCTCAACCAACGACTCCAATCCACCGAGCAGACGCTCCATAGCGCGCGCGCCTTCCTGCAAGCCAGCAATGATGTCACGCAGAAAGAATGGACGGAGTTTTTTAGCACTGCGACGCTCGCCACCCGTCAAAGCGTCGTCTCGTACGATTTTCTCGCCCGCATCGAACCCGCGCAACTGGCGGGTTTCATCCGCGCCCAACAGGCCGAGGGTCGTGATCTCGGCTCACTGCGTGTCACACCGGGTCGCGACAGTCTGTATGTGGTTACCCGCGTGAGTTCGCCTGCCACGGCGGCGCTTGTGCTCGGGCAAGACTATGCGGCCGATCCCCTGCGTCACGAGGCCGCACAACAATCCCTCCGTTCGGGCCGCGCAACGCTAAGCCGGCGCGTGCCCATGCCCCCCGAGCAAACACCCGGTGTGCTTTTCCTGCTTCCCGTTTACCGGGGCAGCGACACCCCGCCCGCCACCGAGCCGGAGCGCCGCGAACGGCTGCAAGGCTGGATCGTGGCGCAAATCCGCCTGCATGCCCTCTTTTCCGGCCTCACCCGCGTGACCGACCGGCAAGTCGCACTCAACGTTTATGAGAGTGGCGCTGGCGCGCGCTCGCTCCACCTGTTCGATTCGGAAGGCGAGGCAACCGACTCCCCGGAAGAAGATCTGGAACGCGTACCGTCCGGACGCAGCACCTTCGAATCGCAAATGCGTTTCGACCGTTACGGACCGGCGTGGACCTTGCGGCTGACCAACCGACCCGAGTTTACCTCGGGCAGCACCCATCAATTGCCCTGGATCATTCTCATCGCGGGCACACTCATGAGTGCGATGTCCGCCGGGCTGGTCGGCCTGCTCAAGCGTACCCGCGAGCAATCGGACCAGCTCGCCGGGAGCATGACGCAGGAGCTCCTGCGCGCCAGCGAAGAAAACCGCCGCATGGCCCTCGTCGCGAGCGCCACCAAGAGCAGCGTCGTCATCGCCGATGCCGAAGGCCGCATCCAGTGGGTCAACGAAGCGTTCACCACCATCACCGGCTACACCCTCGCCGAGGCCAAAGGGAAAAAACCCGGAGCCTTGGTCCAGGGCCCTGAGTCCTCGCGCGACACCATCGCCACCATGCATGCGGCGTTGTCGGCGCAACAAGGTTTCCACGTCGAGTTGATCAACTACGCCAAGAGTGGCCGCCGCTACTGGGTCGATGTCGAAGTGCAGCCCCTGCGCGATGCCCAGGGCAAACTCACCGGCTACATGGGCATCGAGACTGACATCACCGAGCGCCACCGCATCCAGGAGGAGTTGCGCCATCAGGAGGCAATGCTGCGCTTTATTTTCGAATCGGTCCCGGTGGGCATCAGCTGGGTCGTGCTCGACGACGAATCCAAACGCCTGATCAACCCCGCTCACGCCGAGCTGACCGGCCTCAAAGCCAAGCAGCTCGAAGATCCGTCCATCGAAGACGAATGCGTTTTCCCCGAGGACCTCAAACGACTGCGCGACTTCAACCGCCGGCTCGCCCGCGGCGAGATCGAGCGCTACGAAACCGAAATCCGCTACCTGCACCCCGACGGCCGTCTGGTCTGGACCGCACTCACCGCGAGCAGCTCCATCAATCCGGCCACCGGCGAGCGCCAGGTCGTCACCGCGCTCATCGACATCACCAATCTGAAGAAAACCCAGGAGGAGCTGGCCAGCAAGGAGGCCCTGTTCCGTTTCGTGTTCGACCACGCGCCGGTCGGTCTCTCGTGGTTGCAAGGTCGCCGGGCCGAGACCCGCATCGTCAACGACGCCCACACCCGCATCACCGGCGTCTCGCGCGAACGTTCGCACGATACCGGAAACTATGTCGCCGCCACCCACCCCGAGGACCGCGAGAAACAGCTACAGTTGCAAGATCGGCTCTATCGCGGCGAGATCGGCGAGTTCTCCATCGAGAAACGCTACTGCCATTCCGATGGGCAGGTGATCTGGACCGTCTTCAGCATGCACGCCTACCGCGATCCCGCCACCGGCGATATCCAGGAAGTCACCACGCTGATCGACATCACCGACCTGAAAAAGACGCAGGATAAAGCCGCGCTCGAACACGCCCGCTTCCGCTTCATCGTCGAATCCATCCCCGTGGGCATTTCATGGATGGTGCCCGGCAGCGAAGCTACCACCCGGATCGTCAATCCCGCCCATGTGCAAATCACCGGAGTCCCGGCCGATCAGACCTACGACCCCGGCACCTACGCTCAGGTTACGCATCCCGACGACCTCGTGCGCCAGCAGGAATTGGTCGCCAAGCTGGAACGCAACGAGACCGACCTGATCACACTGGAAAAACGCTACCTCCACCCCGACAACCAAATCGTCTGGGCAACGCTTACCATGCGCCGTTTCCGCGACGATCAGGGCAAGCTTCAACAGCTCACCACCATCGTCGACATCTCCGAGCAGAAGCAACAAGCCGCCCTGCTCAACCAGGCCAAGGAGGAGGCCGAGGAATTCAACCGCGCCCTCGAACAAGCCATCTCCCACGCCCAGCAATCCGCCCTCGAAGCCAATCTCGCCAGCCAGTCCAAGAGCGCGTTCCTCGCCACGATGAGTCACGAGATCCGCACGCCGATGAACGGCGTCATCGGCATGACCTCGCTGCTCCTCGATACTCCGCTCTCCACCCAGCAGCGCGATTACGTCGAGACCATCCGCACCAGCGGCGATTCCCTACTCACCATCATCAACGACATCCTCGATTTCTCCAAGATCGAGTCCGGCAAACTCGAGCTGGAGCAAGTGCCGTTCAGCGTCCGCGAGACCGTCGAAAGCGTGCTCGATCTCCTCGCCAGCAAAGCCGCCGAGAAGCAGATCGACCTGCTCTACGAAATCGTCGACGGCGTGCCCGGCACCATCATCGGCGACGCCACCCGCCTGCGGCAGGTGATCATGAACCTGCTCGGCAACGCCCTCAAATTCACCACCAAGGGCGAGGTCGAACTGAGCGTGCGCGCACTCGCCATCTCCGCCGATCTGGCCGAACTGCATTTCGCTGTGCGCGACACCGGCATCGGCATCCCGCAGGAGGCGATGGGCAAGCTCTTCCAATCTTTCAGCCAGATCGACGTGTCCACCACGCGCCGCTTTGGCGGCACCGGCCTCGGCCTCGCCATCGCCAAACGCCTCGTCGAATTCATGGGCGGCAACATGGGCGTGCGTAGCGAAGTCGGCAAAGGCTCGACCTTCACCTTCACCATTCGCGGCGAAGTCGTGCCCAGCAAACCCCGCCTCTATCAAAGCCTCGGTACCGCCCAGCTCGTCGGCCAACGCCTCCTCCTCGTCGATGACAACGCCACCAACCGCCGCATCCTCACCACCATGGCCGCGAAGTGGGGCCTGCTCGTGCGCGCCGCGGTCTCCGGCGACGAAGCGCTCACCTGGATTCGCAACGGCGAGGTCTTCAACATCGCGATCCTCGATATGCAGATGCCCGACATGGACGGACGCATGCTCGCGCAAGAGATTCGCAAGCTCCTGACCGCCGACCAGCTCCCGCTGATCCTCCTCTCCTCCATCGGCCAGCGCGACAGTTCCGACCGCCTGCTCTTCGCCGCTCATCTGACCAAGCCCGCGAAACCCTCCCAGCTCCTCGAAGTGCTGTGCAACATCCTCGGCGCGACCCAACGTCTGCAAAGCGCGACCACGGGTAATTCTGCTCTGCCATCGGCCGAAGCCACCGACTCTGCGTCGAAAGAGAAGAGCGAACAGCCCATCAGCATCCTCCTGGCCGAGGACAACGTCGTGAACCAAAAGGTGGCGCTCAACATGCTCAAGCGCCTCAACCAGCGCGCAGATGTCGCCGCCAACGGCCTCGAAGTCCTCGAAGCCACGCTGCGCCAGCACTACGACGTCATTCTCATGGATATGCAGATGCCCGAAATGAGCGGGCTCGAAGCCACCGAGAAATTGCGCGAACGCTGGCCGGTCGGCCCGCAACGCCCCTGGGTCATCGCTCTTACCGCCAATGCCATGTCCGAGGACCGCGAGCAGTGTCTCGCCTCCGGCATGGACGATTACGTGAGCAAGCCGGTCAAACTCGAAGAACTCAAAGCCGCTCTCCTGCGCGCCGTCGAGCATCGCAACTGAGCGAGTTCATAATCCGGGAATCGTGGGCGCTCGCGCGTCCCGCCGCCTGGCTTCGTCTTTACGCTTCCGCCGCGCCGGTTTGTGCCTCGGGCAGCTCGCCACCCAGCCGCTCCGCCACCGTCCGCCACAGCGTCTCGGCGCGTTCTTCCAATAAAGCCCGCGCCCGCACCACTTCGGCTTCGCGCGCCCGGCGGTTCTCCTCCGCGATCCGCGCGAGATCGTCCAAATTGTACACGTAGGCATTTTCGAGCGTCGCCACCGCCGCGTCCACATCGCGCGGCAACGCCAGATCGATGAAAAACAACGGCCGCGCCGTCCGGTGCCGGAGCGCTGCCGCCGTGCCCGCCGCGGAAATCACCGCCTCGGGCGCCGCCGTGCAGCACACCACCACGTCAAACTCGCCCAGCCGCGCCTCACGCTCGGCAAAGGGCAGCGCCGCCGCGCCCAGCGTCGTGGCCAGCTCCTGCGCCTTGTCGAACGAGCGGCTCGCCACCGTGAGCGCCGCCGCGCCGCGACTCTGGAACGCCTTGGCGGTCTTCTCGCCGATCTCGCCCGCGCCGAGCAGCAAAATCCGCGTCGCCGCCAGCTCGCCGAAAATATTCACCGCCAGATCCACCGCCACGTTCGCCACGCTGATCTGCCCCTCGGTGATCGCCGTTTGCGTGCGCACATGCTTCGCCGCCTGGAACGCTTTTTGGAAAACGCGGTTGAGCACCGCGCCCGTGCTCCCCGCCGCCTGGGCCGCCGCATACGCGTCTTTCACCTGGCCGAAAATTTCCGTCTCACCGAGCATCTGCGAATCCAGCCCGCTCGCCACCTCGAACAGGTGCAGCGCCGCCGCCCGCCCCTGCAACGCCAGCCGGAATTGCGCAAACTCCGCCACCGCGAACCGCTGTTGCGCGCAATAAATCCGCTCGGCCTCGGCCACCGTTTCGACCGACTCCGCCACGAGGTAAAACTCCACGCGGTTGCAGGTGTTGAGCACCACAAACTCGCGCAGCCCGGCCAGCCCCTTCAACGCCGCGCGCACCGCATCGGCCGCGCCGCCCGCCAAGGCCAGTTTCTCGCGCACCGCGATCGGCGTGCGCTGGTGGGTCGCCCCGAAAATAAACAGACTCGCCGCAGCACTCATGGCGCCGGCGCCGACACCGCAGCGCGTACTCGCGGCTCAGGATGGCGGCTCCGATTCACCGGCCAGAGCGACAACAGCGCCAGGCCAAACATCGCCACGCACATCCACGCGAAATATTTTCCCGTCAGCCGCCCCGCGAGCCGCAGGACCAGCGTGAGCACATACGCCCACCACACCGCGACCACGATCAGCAGCTTCATGTGATCGACCTCCGCATCGTCGCGCCGCCAGTAGACCCAGCCCACGCCGATCGCCAAGGTCATGACACTCACGCCCGCCGTGAGCAGCCGCACACTCATATGATCGAGATCGAGCACCGACGGCAGAAAGTGGAACCAGCCCCCGGGCTGCTTCGATTTCAACGAATGGTTGCGGAATAAAAACATCGCCGCGCTCAACGTCAGCAGCGCGAACACCCCGTAGCTGAACATCGCCAGCGCCGCGTGCACCGCGATCCAGGGATTGCCGCCCAGCAACGCCGTGTGCCGCACCGCATCCCACGCCGGAATGTTCAGCGACACCAAGGTGAACACCAGTGTCAGGCACGCCGTGAAATACCCGAACAGACTGAGCCGGAAAGTCGCGCCAATGGCGAGGTACAGCGCCGTCGCCGACCAGCCGGTGAACTGAAAAATCTCGAACGCGTTGCCCAGCGGACAACCGCCCACCGCCCTCCCCCGCATCAGCAACCCAAACGTCTGCGCCAGATAGCCGGCGACGATGATGGCGTACATGGCCACGCGCGAATGCCGCCGGTGGCGCGCCAGCGAAATCGTGCCGAACAGCACGCCCGTCAAATAGCAACCGGCGGCGATCCAGAGCCATTGACGATCGGTGAGTAGAGCAAACATGGAAGTGCGCACCGTACGAAAACCCCCGCCCGGCGCAAGTCCGGGCACATATGCCCCAACGTAGTGCGGTGCTTCAGCCCGCACCCGATCACACCGCGCCACCGTAGCGGCCGTGGTAACGAGGCCGGAGCGCTCCGTAAACACTCCCCCATGCAACCGCCTCCTGCCGTCGGAAACTACCACCAAAACACCGCGCACTCCAAGCGGTGTTTACCTCACATCGCGGGAGTTGACTCCATTCCACTCGCCGCGGTTACTTTCGGCCCGATGCGAAAAGTGCGCACTTGGTTCGCGTGCCTCCTGCTGGCCCTCTGGTTGCCAGCCACGCTGCATTGCGCCCTCGAAGCGGCCGGGCTCGACGGCATCGCCGCCTGCGAAAGCGCCGCGGAGACCGAGGCCAACGACGAGCACTGCGCCACCGATATCTGCCAGATCATCGAAGGCACGTTTGTCGCACGGGGCTCCGAACAACTCACTCTCGCAGCCCCGCCGCCGCTCCAGCCAGAGCCTTGCCTTCTGTTAGACCTGCTCTGCTTGGCGCCACCTCTGCTCGCCCGGCCTTTGCCGACTTTCGCGCCGCCTCCTGATGCGGTGACTTCGCGCCACCCCTGGCAGTTTGCCGAGCGCGCCACCGCGGTGGCTCAAGCGCCCTAGGCGCGTCTCCCCCCGTCGGCCGGTTCCTGCGCGAACCGGTGCTTGCGATTCGCTGCCGGCGTTCCGTCGCCGGTGCGTTCTTCCGCTCTGCCTTCGGCGTCATTGCGCCGTTTACCTGTCCTTCCTCATGCACACCTCTTTTTATCGTTCCGCCTTTCTCTGCTTCCTCGCGCTCGGCGCCCGCTCTGTCTTCGGCGCCGAAGCCGTTCCACCACTCACCCTCGACGCCGCCGTGCAACTGGCCCTCGCCACCAGCCCCGAGCTGCGCGCCGCCGACGGTCGCATCGCCGCCGCCCTCGGCCGCGCCGACCAGTCGCGCCGCTGGGCCAACCCCGAACTCACCTTGAACGCCGACGACTGGCCGACCGGCCGCGGCGGTTTCTCCGAAGCAAAGAAACTCGTCGGTCTGTCTCAGGCCGTGCCGTTTCCCGGCAAGAAGCGGCTCGACCGCCAGCTCGGCGTCGCCGACGTCCGCACCGCGGAAGCCGAGGTCGCGCAGCACCGCCTCGAACTCATCCGCGAGGTGAAGGGCGCGTTCTTCCAGGTGTTGGCCGCGCGCCAGCGCGTCGCTGTCGCCGCCGAGCTCACCGCCGTCGCCACCGCTTCGGCCGACACCGCGCGCAAACGCGTCGCCGCCGGCGCCGCACCGGATCAGGAGCTGCTGCGCGCCGAGATCGCCCTCGAGCTGGCGCGCAACGAAGCCGCCAGCCTCGCCCGCGAGGCCGATTCCGCCCGGCAGACCCTCGCCACGCTCCTCGGCCGCGCCGAACTCGCTGACACCGCCATCGCCGGCGCTCTCGCCGACACCGTCGATCTCTCGATCCTCGATCGCACTCCGGCACGTGACGCCGCCCACCCGAGTCTCGCCATCGCGCGCTCCGCCCGCGACCGCGCCGAGCTCGCATTGCGCCGCGCGCGACTGGAGCCGTACCCCGACGTTACCATGGCCGTCGCCGGCGGACGCGATGGCGCTTCCGGCACCTCGGTCGTGCAACTGGGCCTCTCGGTGCCCCTGCCGCTCTTCGACCGCTCGAAAGGCCGCAAACAGGAAGCGACCGCTCAAGTCGCCATCGCCGACGCAGAGCTCACCACCGCCACGCGCAAACTCGCCCGCGACTGGCAGCTCGCCGCGCAACGGCTGCGCACCGCCGCCGCGCAAGTAGCCAGTTACCGCGAGCGCATTTTGCCCAAAGCCGACGCCGCCCAGCGTCTCGTGCAAATCGGATTCGAGCAGGGCAAATTCGGTCTGGTCGATCTGCTCGACACCCAACGCACCGCCGCCGAAGCCCGCCTCGCCTACCAGCAAAAACTCCTCGAACTGCACCTCGCCCACGCCGACGTCGAAGCGCTCCTCGCGCCCGCCGGCGACCCCAAATCCTCCTGAAACTTTTCCCGCATCGTCCATGAAACCTTTTCCTTTCACTCTCCCACTCGCGCTCGCTGCAGCCTGCGCCCTGCTAGCCTCCTGCGCGCGTCACACCGAATCAGCCGGCGACAGTCATGCCGGCCATAACCATGCCGGCCACAATCACGCGGCTGGCGAGCACGCCAGTGAACCCGCCACCGGGGCCAAAATGTGCAAAGAGCACAATGTGCCCCTCGCCGAATGCGGCATCTGCAAGCCGGAGCTCATCGCGCAGCTCAAGCCCGGCGACAGTTTGAAGGTGCGCCTCGCCGCCACCGACTCCGCCAAGCTCTCCGGCGTCGAGACGGCGGCGCTCTCGGCCGGCGCGATTGCCGACAGCGTCGAGTGCTTCGCCGAACTCAGCTTCGATCAGCGGCGGCTCGCCCAGATCGTCGCGCCGGTCAGCGGCATTCTCCACTCGGTCGACGCCGGCCTCGGCACCAAGGTCGAGGAGCAACAACCGGTCGCGCGCCTGTGGTCGGCCGCCATCGCCGACACCGTCGCCAAGGCCATGCTCACGCACCAGACGCTCGACCGCGAACGCAAGCTCCGCGCCGACCGCGTCACCGCGGAGAAAGATTTGCAGGAGGCCGAGGCCGCGCACCGCGCCGCCTGCCAGCAGCTCCGCACCTTCGGTTTCACCGAGGCGCAAATCGACGCCTACATCGCCGCGCCGCAGGACCGCATCGTCATCGATGTGCGCGCGCCGTTTGCCGGCGAGATCGTCGCGTGCGACGCCGTGCGCGGCGCGCTCATCGAGGCGGGCAAGCCGCTCTTCACGCTCGCCGACCGCTCGACGATGTGGGCCATGCTCAATCTCCCCGAGGCCACGCTCGCGCAGGTACGCGTCGGCCAGATGGTCGAACTGCGCGTCGACGCCCTGCCCGACCGCGTGTTCACCGGCGAACTCACCTGGATCGGGGCCGAAGTGGATGAACGCAACCGCCTCGCCCGCGCGCGCGCCGAGTTCGCCAACCCCGACGGCGCGCTCCGCGCCCACATGTTTGCGCAGGCCCGAATTCTCACGCGCCGCAACGCCAGCGCGCTCCTCCTGCCGTCGTCCGCCGTGCAACGCATCGACGGCCGGCCGCTCGTCTTCGTCAAACTGGAGGACGATCTGTTCGACGCGCGCGCTGTGCGCCTTGGCGCCGAGGTCGCGGGGCAACACGAGGTGCTGGCCGGGTTGCGCGCCCTGGAGCCCGTCGTCGTGCGCCGCAGTTTCTCCCTGAAATCGCAGCTGCTCATCTCGCGCCTCGGCGCGGGCTGCGCCGACGACTGAGCCACCACCTTCATCCCTTTCGCCATGTTAAACCGGCTCATCACTCTCTCGCTCCAAAACCGCCTGCTCGTCTGCGTGCTGGCGGCGGTGCTCGTTGTCCTCGGCGGACGCGCCTTCCTGCAACTGCCGGTGGACGCGTTCCCCGACACCACGCCCGTGCAGGTGCAGATCAACACCGTCGCCCCCGCGCTCAATCCGCAGGAGGCCGAGCAGCAGATCACCATTCCCATCGAACAGGCGGTCGGCGGTCTGCCCGGTCTCGCCAACATCCGTTCCGTCTCGAAATTCGGCCTCTCGCAAGTCGTGGCCACCTTCGAGGACGGCGTGGACATCTACCGCGCGCGCCAGCTCATCGCCGAGCGGCTGCAAAGCGTGGCGTTGCCCGAGGGCATGACGCGTCCGGAGCTCGGCCCGATCTCCACCGGCCTCGGCGAGGTGTTCCACTACGTCGTCCGCTCGGACAACCCCCGGCGCTCGCTCATGGAGCTGCGCGAACTCCAGGACTGGGTGATCAAGCCGCAGCTGCGCAAAGTTCGCGGCGTCGCGGAGGTCAACACCTGGGGCGGCTTCGAGAAACAGTTTCACGTCATCGCCGATCCCGCGCGGTTGGTGAAACACGGCGTCACGTTTGAAACGCTGTTCGAGGCGCTGGCGGCCAACAACCAGAACGTCGGCGGCGGTCAGCTCGTGCGCAATGGCGAGTCGCTGCTCGTGCACGGCATCGGCCTCGCCACCGACGTCGCACAGCTCGGCCAGATCGTGCTCACCGCGCGCGACGGCCTGCCCGTGCGCGTGGCCGATGTCGCCACCGTGCGCATCGATCACGAGATTCGCCGCGGCGCCGTCACCGGCGCGGGCAAGGGAGAGATCGTGCTCGGGCTCGGTTTCATGCTCATGGGCGAAAACAGCGCGGTCGTGACCCACGCGTTGAAGGAAAAACTCGCCGAGGTGCAAAAGACGCTGCCCGCCGATGTCCGCGTGGAAGTGCTCTACGACCGCACCGAGCTCGTCGACAAAGTGATCGGCACCGTCGAGGAAAACCTGCTCGCCGGCGCGCTGCTCGTGATCGCGGTGCTCTTCGCGTTTCTCGGCAATCTCCGCGCCGGCCTGATCGTCGTCGCCGCCATTCCGCTCTCCATGCTGTTCGCTGGCGATCTCATGCTCCAGACCGGCATCGCCGCCAGCCTGCTCAGCCTCGGCGCGGTAGACTTCGGGCTGATCGTCGACGGCTCGGTCGTGATGATCGAAAACGCCATGCGCCGCCTGGCCGCGCGCCAGCACGAGCTGGGCCGCACGCTCACCGCCGACGAGCGCAACGCCGTGCTCGCCGCCGCGCCGCTCGAAGTCGCGCGCCCCGTGGCGTTCGGCGTCGGCATCATTCTGATCGTGTTTCTGCCGATCCTCGCGCTGGAAGGCGTCGAGGGAAAAATGTTCCGGCCGATGGCGCTGACGATGATCTTTGCACTCGGCGGCTCGCTGCTCGTCGCGCTCACGCTCATGCCGGTGCTCGCGAGCCTGCTGTTGCCCAAACGCGTCCGGGAAACCGAGCCGTGGCTCGTGCGCTGGTCGCACCGGCTTTACGCGCCGGCGCTGGCCGCGGTGCTGCGTTTCCGTCGCGCCACGCTACTCATCGCGCTCGCCCTGCTGGCCGGCGCAGCGGTCATCGCCACGCGCCTCGGCGGCGAGTTTCTGCCCAAGCTCGGCGAGCAAGCCATCGTCGGCACAAGCGTCCGCCTGGCCGGCGTCTCCGTCGATGAGGCGGTCGCCTACAACACCCGCATCGAACAGCTGCTGCTCGCCGAGTTTCCCGACGAGATTGCCAACATCTGGACGCGCCTCGGCACCGCCGAAGTCGCTACCGATCCGATGGGCATCGAGTTGTCCGACTTCTTCCTCGCGCTGCATCCACGCGGGCAGTGGAAAAAGGCGCGGACACAGACCGAGCTCGTGGAGCAGATGCGCGCGTTGTTCGCCAAGCTGCCCGGCCTCACGGTCGCGTTCAGTCAGCCAATCGAGATGCGGTTTAACGAACTCATCGCCGGCATCCGCTCCGATATCGGCATCAAAATCTACGGCGACGATCTCGACCGGCTGCGCGCGCTCTCCGACGAGGTGCAGAAGACGCTCGGCGGCATCGCCGGCGCGGCAGAGATCGCGGGCGAACAACTCACCGGCCAGCCGGTGCTGCAAATTCAGATCGATCCGCAGGCCATCGCCCGCCACGGCGTGCCCGCGCGCCACGTGCTCAATGTGATCGAGTGCGTCGGCACGAAACGCGTCGGCGAAGTGCGCGAAGGCCAGCGGCGTTTCCCGTTGGTCGTCCGCCTGCCCGACCGCGAACGCAGCGATCCGGCGGCGCTCGCGCGCACGCTCATCCCGACCGCGGCCGGCGCGGTGTTGCCGCTCGCTCAACTCGCGCAAATTCGCGAGACCGAGGGCCCGGCGACGATCAACCGCGAATGGGGCCGGCGGCGCATCACCGTGCAATGCAACGTGCGCGGCCGCGATGTCGCTGGCTTCGTCGCCGAGGCGCGGCGCAAAATCGCCGCCGAGGTCAAGCTGCCCGAAGGCTACGCCATCGAATGGGGCGGGCAGTTCGAGAACATGGAGCGGGCCAACGCCAAGCTGCGCTTTGTCGTGCCCGTCGCGCTCGGGCTCATTCTGATTCTGCTCTATTTCAGCCTCGGCACGTTCCGCGATGTGTTGCTGGTCGCCTCGGGTATTCCGCTCGGCGCGGTCGGCGGCATCGTGGCACTCTGGGCGCGCGGCATGCCGCTGACCGTCAGCGCCGCCGTCGGCTTCGTCGCCCTCAGCGGCGTCGCGATTCTCAACGGTCTCGTGCTGGTAACCTTCATCCAACAAAAGCTCGCCG
The DNA here is from genome assembly GCA_016217595.1 of Opitutia bacterium. GTDB lineage: Bacteria > Verrucomicrobiota > Verrucomicrobiia > Opitutales > Opitutaceae > MWDT01. Next base: position 72,213 of record JACRHS010000011.1, read on the forward strand.
CCGGCGCGCCGGTGGACGACGCCGTGCGCGACGGCTGCCTGGTGCGACTCCGGCCGGTGTTGATGACCGCGCTGGTAGCCGCGGTCGGTTTCATCCCGATGGCGGTGAACGTCGGCGTGGGCGGCGAAGTGCAGCGGCCGTTGGCGACCGTCGTCATCGGCGGCATCCTGAGCAACACCGTGCTGACGCTGCTCGTGCTCCCCGTGCTCTTCACGACCTTTCGACGAAAGCCCATGCCGGGCTTGATACCCAAAGGCACACCGCCTTCATGACGGCGACCGGGAACGTCACCACTCGCCGCGGCGCGAAAACTTTTTTTGCGCCGCCTTCTTGAAGGCCACGCCCGCCGCGTCGATATCGTCGCACACTTGTTGCAACGATTTTCCCGCGCTCCCGCGCGCGGCGGGAATCAGCGTCTGACATTCGTTGGCATCCATGAAACGCGCCGCCTCCAGCAGATGTTTTTCGTCACCGAAGGGCACCGCCAGAAACCCGTGTTTGTCCGCGTGAATCAGCTGGCCCGGCTCGATCACGCGGCCGAACACCTCGACCGCGACGCCCCACTGCACGGGACACGAGAAGGCGTGTCCGACGCACATGCGCCGCGCGAGCGCCTTGAAGCCGGCGTTGTTCATCTCATCGACGTCGCGGATGGCGCCATCGCAGATGGTGCCGACACACCCGAGCGCGCGATGGATGTTGCTGTTCACCTCGCCCCAGAACGCGCCGAGGGTCCTCGGCTTGTCGAGATCCTGCACCACCACGATTTTCGGCCCGGGTTGCGCGGCGATGTAGCGGCGATACTCGCTCCACGCGCGGGGGTTTTTCTTCGGGTGCTCGCCGTTTCCCGGCTGGCAAACGACGGTCACGGCATAGCCGACCATCGGCCCCATGTGCGGCATGAAGTCGCGCGTCTCCTCCAGATTGAAACCGTCGGTGGCCGCCTGATGCCGGGTCACCTGCTCCCAGCCGTTGTAGATGGTGGGCGTGTTCCAACGTTTCAGTTCGAGCAAAGCGCTGTGCGAGAGCGGACGAGGTGATCGCTTCATGGGCGGGCAGACTGTCACGGACGCAGCACAGGCGAAAGCCCCAAACAGTGGTTCAATGAATCAACCATTGCGATGGGCTGGCGGTGCATGCCGGAGATTGCTTTCGGCGGGGGCGCGGCTTTCATCGGCGCGGATTGAAAACTTTCGACCGTTATCTCCTGCGCGAATGGCTGCAGATCATCGGGCTGGTGCTCGCCGCCACGCTCGGGCTGCTGCTCGTGCAGGTGATGTACGACGATCTGTTCAAGCTGATCAACGCGAAGGCCACCGCGGTCGACATCGGCTGGTACTTTGCCGTCACCGTGCCGAGTTTTCTCTCGATCATGCTGCCGCTGGCGTTGCTCGTCTCGCTGCTGTACGCGCTCGGCCAGTTGCACCGGCACCATGAATTCACCGCCCTGCGCGCCGCGGGCGTGAGCCTGTGGCGGATCACCGCCCCGGTGTGGCTGGCGGGAATTCTCTGTTGCGGCATCGCCTGGTGGCTCAACGCCAGCGTGGTGCCCTGGTCCGTGGAGGAATCGCGCCGGATCATGGAACGGGTGGAATTCACCAAGCAGGCCAAAACGCTCCCCCTCGACCGCGCCGGCGCCGTGACCAGCGTGGCCTTCGACAACCGAGGCGCCGGGCGCACGTGGTTTTTCAACCGCTTCAGCCGTTTCACGCAGCGCGGTTACGGCGTCACCGTCTCGGTGCTCGATCCACAGCGTCGCGAGCGATCGCGCCTGCTGGCGGCGCAGGCCTGGCGGAGCGAAACGCCCCGCGGCTGGATTTTCCGCAATGGTCGCGAACTGATCTTCGATGCCGACAACGGCGACCTGGTCAGCACGCAACCGTTCGCCGAGCGCATCTGTCCCGACTTCGACGAAGATCCGCAGCTCATGTTGCTGATCGACCGGCGGCCCATCGACCTCTCGTTCTTCGAGCTGAAACGGCTGATCGATTACCTTGATTCGATCGGCAGCGCCGAGGTCATCCGTTACGCCGTGCGCTATTACAGTCTGCTCGCGGGCACGCTCGCGCCGCTGATCGTGATCGGACTCGCCGTGCCATTCGCGGTGACCGGCGTGCGCGTCAACCCCGCCGTGGGCGTCTCGAAAGCGATCGGCCTGTTCGCGCTGTACTATCTGCTGTCCAATCTCGGCGGCTCGCTCGCCGTGAAACATGTGCTCTCCCCCGCCATGGCCGCGTGGCTGCCCAATCTCGGCATGGCGGCACTAGCGGCGTGGCTGTTTGCGCGACTGCGCTGACGGACGCGTTTAGTGCAAAAATTTTGCCCACTCGACGATGCGCGCCCACACGGCGTTGGACGGCCAGAGCAAGACGGCCCACACCACGATGCAGTTGATGTAGCTCACAAACACCGCCGCGCTGGCCATGTCCTTGATGCGCTTGGCCACCGGATGCTGTTCGGGCCGCAGATAGTCGATGATCCACTCGATGGAGGAATTGAGCAGCTCGACGATGATAATGAGAAACAGCGACGCGATCATGATCGCCGTCGATACCGCATTCACCGGCAGGATGATCGCCACCGGGATCAGGCAAACCGCGAAGATGATGTCCTCGCGAAACGACGGCTCGTGCTTCAGCGCCGCGAAGAACCCCTCGATGGAGTACTTCACCGACGCGAAGAAATTGCGCACGCTGCGCCGTTTCAGCGCAGACGGAGCGATGACCTCGGGGGACGGAAGCACGCCGACACGCTAAGCGGGCGGCCACGGTCAGCGGAAGCCGTAATTTCACGTACGTTTACCGCGAATGAAATTTTCTCTCCCATGAGGCGCGTCGATGCATGCATTCAGTTGCAAGGGCCATTGATGCGCGGAAACGCAATTTCCACGGCTGACGCGGCCTGAGCGCTATCCTTCGCACCTAAATCACAGAACCCGCTAGGGCGAGCTGTGGCGCGCGTTCATGAGTTGCCGAATATGTTCCGCTGTCACGACCGTGGTCGGGCGGAACTGATCGCTGGCGATGTAGCGCAGCACACTCGCGCGGAACTGGCGCCGCACAGGATCGGCATCAAGTTTGCCCTGGAGATCCACACTGCACACGAACAGCCGGCCGCCCTCGACCTGCGCCTCGAAAGCCAGCGCAAGCTTACGGGCCGTAAACCAATCGTCGATGACCTGCACCGTGGGACGGAAGTCGGCGGGGAGATTGTCCAACATCATGGCGGCGCTGTTGTGGATCAGATACCACCATTGCCAGTTGCTATGCGTATCGGTCGGAAACGCGGCCAGTGCCGGGTGCTGCGGATCACAGAGAATGCCCAGCGTGGTCGGGGCCTGACGCTTCGTCCATGCGGTGTTCCAAAAGATGCTGGAAAAACCCAGGAGCACGGGATTTTTCTCCGCGTTTTTCACCCGCGCCGGCGGCACCAGCAACAGGACCTTGCCTCCGCGGCGGAGCTGGGCGAGCGCACGATCATCCAGATTGTCGATGGTGAGAATATCGTCGGCTTTCGGCTCGGCGAGTTGCGCCGGGTAGACCCACACGTCCCAGTCGTTTTCGATCTCGGTACCGCGAAGGCCGACGACGAATTTGTAGCGTGCTGGCGCGGGCACGTTGCGCAAATCAGCGGTGACGCTGCCGAGCTGAGTGCCGTTGTCGACGGGTATGGTTTTCGCCGGCAAAACTCCATGCGCCGCCGTGCGACCGTCATCGCCCACGAGCTTCCAGGTGGCGACCGCCTGATCGAGCGGCGCGGCCCCGAAGTGGGCGATTTCCACCGTGGCCGAGAACGCCTCAGCAGTCGTGAACACGCGTTTCGTCAGTCGCGCGAGTGGCACCGTCGCATTGCAAAAGCGGCGATATTCCTCGGGCGTCACATAGCCTTTGCTCTCCCAAAACGGATCGAGCACGCCGACCAGCGCGGTGCCTTGCCCGGGGAAATCATGCAGATCGAGCAGTTGAAATCCGCCCATCCCCGGCGTGCGCAGCGCAGCCTCAATGTCCTCTTTGTAACAGAGCGTCTGCAATTTTCCGGAGGCGTGGAGAAAGGCGCGGGCCTGCCCGCCCATGTGTTGCGCGGTGAGGAGATCGCGAAAGATCTCAAAGTTCTTGGCCTTGAGATAGCCGGTGTACTTGGCGATCTCGTCGAAGTTTGGGTAGACGCACCACTGGCCGATTTCGTGACTGATCACGGGGACTTTGCGTTCGCCGATGTAGGCGCGGTAATCGGTGGTAGTTTCCGGTGGCTGCGCGTTGATGCGCGACTTCAGCCCCTCGCGCCAACGTTGGATGCGCGGATCGGGCGTGACGTGAAATTCGTTGGCCGCGATTTGGGGCCAACCCGCGCCACTGCTGTAGAGGCGGCGCGAATCTTGCGCGCGATAGTGTTCAACCCATTTGGTCAGGTAGGCGTTTTGATTTTTTCCACCCGGCTCGTTGCCGTAAAGCATCAGGACAAAGCTGGGGTGATTGCCGAAATAATGGAGGATGCGGTCGGCTTCGGCATAGACCCAGGCGTCCACCGGTTTGCCATCGCCGAGCGAGGTCGAGTGATTGGCCCACGACGAACACTCGATCTGCAAATACATCCCGAGCGTGTCGGCGGCGACAAACGCCGCCTCCGGCGGACACCACGAGTGGAAACGCAGCATATTCAGACCATGCGCCTTGGCGATACGGATGACTCGCTCCCACGAGGCGATATCGGTGGGCGGATGCCCGGTCTTCGGGAAAATCGCGCACTCCAGCGTGCCGCGGAAGAATGCCTTGCGGCCGTTGATGCGAAATTGCGTGCCGTCGACGGTCAGCTCGCGAAAGCCACACGCCACCCGGCATACATTCCGTTCCGGGCCTGTGCCCACTTCCGCCGTCAAATGGTAGACCTGCGGGTGAAACTCGTCCCACTGCGCCACGTCTGCCGCGCACTGCAAATCTACTTCGAAGACGCCGCCAGTTTCCGCGCAATTCGCGGTTAACGCCGTTGCGGCACGCACTGCGCCACCGGCCTCGGTCAAAGCGAGCGCGACGTTGGCGCTGACACTTTTTCCAGTCGCGTTGCCGAGCTGACCGCGCACGCGCACCGACCTGGTTTTCGCGTTGGGGAACACTTGCAAATCCTGCACCCAGACGAGCGGGGTGGCGTGCAACTCGATCTGGCCGACGATGCCGTTCCAGTTGCCCTGCGTGTGATCGCTCACGCTATGAGAATCCACGCCGACATCGACGATCAGACGGTTATCGACGCGGATCGCCAGCACGTGTTTTCCGGGAGCCAACCGCCCGAGATCGTACTCGTGCGGCGTACCGAGCGCGGTGTTCGCGCCATAGGATTTTCCGTCCACCCACACGCGCGTCTCCCAGTGCGCCCGCTCCAACGTGAGCACGATGCGTTTGTCGGCCCACTCCGGCGCAACCGTAATGTCGCGCTGGAACCATGCTGCACCCGCGTAATACCGCTCCGGCGTGAGCCAGTACGGGAACTTAAAATTCTCCGGCTTCGCATACGGCGCGAATTCTGGGTCCGTGGCCCAGCGCGGATTTTGAATGCCGCCAATCCACGGCGTTGCAGGTGACGGCGGGTTGCCGATCCCCTGCTCGGTCAGGCCGCCCGGCAATGCGATCCGATCCGGTAATGACTGCGCGAACCACTGCTCGCGTTCACCTGCATCGGTCGGATCGAGTCGAAAACGCCATTCACCCGCGAGCGACAAAGGGTTGGAGGCGGCGGCGAGATTGACGGCGCACACCAAGGCCGTGATCCATGGGGCAAGTTTCCGATTCATAATCTTGGGCAAGCAGGCTACGTCACGGCAGCCGAGTCAATCGCACCAAGGCGCTGGCGTAGTCGCCGCGCAATTTGAGCGTGAGGCCCTGGGCCATCAGCGCGGCGCCGCTGGCCTGGTGCGGCGCGAGCGGCGCGGTGACTCCCGGCGGCACGATGGCTTCGACTTGGTAAACTGCCTCGGGCGTCAGTCCGCGCAGCGCCAGCGGCGGCGTCGGCTTGCCCATGCTTGAGGCTTGGAGAAAAGCGAACACCACCGCGGCCGAGCCGTCCGCGGCGGCATACTCGGCCGCGGAGAACGCCGACGTGCGCGGCGAGCGCAGCCGGTATAGCTGCCCTTCCTGCACCAGCGGGCGGATGGCCTTGTACGTCTCGACCCAGAACCGCGTCTGGCTCATCTCGGCCTCGGACCACTTGAGCAAATTGCCGCCCACGCCGAGCGCGCCCATCATCGCGCAGTGGAAGCGGAACGTCAGCGGCGTGTCGCGCTTGTTGATGGTGTCGGGATTGTCGGTGACCCAGGCGACCATGGTTTTGGGCGCGTAGGCTTGCGTGTAACCCTCTTGAATCTGCAGGCGGTCCAGCGGGTCGGTGTTGTCGCTCGCCCACGCCTGATCGGTCCGTTGGAAGATGCCGAGATCGACCCGGGCGCCGCCGCCGGAACACGTTTCCCACAACACCTGCGGATGCCGCGCGCGAAGGCGGTCGAAGATTTCGTAGACGGCGCGGACGTGGCGCACCAGGACTTCGCGCTGCTGCTCGGCGGGCGCCTCCATCCAACCGGCCTCGGTGACGTGCCGGTTCATGTCCCATTTGATGAAATCGATGGGGCTGTCGGTGAGGAGCCGGTCGAGCACTTGGAAAATGTGTTCACGGACTTCGGCGCGGGCGAAATTCAACATCATCTGATGGCGCTTCTGCGTGCGCGGCCGGGTCGGAAAATGGAAAACCCAGTCGGGGTGCGCGCGGTACAGATCGCTGTCGGGGTTGACCATCTCGGGCTCGACCCACAGGCCGAATTTCATGCCCAGCCCGTGCACGGCGTCGGTCAGCGGCTTGAGGCCTTGCGGGAATTTCTCGGCATTGGGCGTCCAGTCGCCCAGGCCGGCGCGGGCATCCTTGCGTTGGCCAAACCAGCCGTCGTCCATGACGAAGAGTTCGACGCCGAGCAGCTTAGCTTTTTCGGCGAGGGCGATTTGCTGGGCGGCGTTGACGCTGAATTCGGTCGCGTACCAGGAATTGTAGATGACCGGGCGGAGCTGGCCGGCCTGCGGTTGCGGGAGCACGGCGGCCAGCTGGTAGGCCGTGAGCCGACGGCTGACGCCGCCCATGCCTTCGTTGGCGTAGCCGCCGACGAACGCGGGCGTGGTGAAACTCTCGCCGGCCGCGAGTCGCCACGAGAAATCGAAATCGTGAATGCCGCCGAGCACTTGCAAGCGGCCGTTGGAGGTGACCTCCGCCGCGATCTTCCAGCACCCGCTCCACGCCAGGCTGCCGAACCAGACCTCGCCCTGCTCCTCGGCGGTCTCACCGGTGGGTCGCACCGCAAACCACGGGTTAAACTGGTGGCTGGTCGCGCCGCGACGGCTCTCGATTTGAAACTTGCCGTGCTGCAACTCCACGTCGCGCACCTGCGTCTCCGCGCCCCAGAAACCGGCGAGGTAACGGAAGGTCCACCGCTCGTGCAACGGCAGATGCCACGCGGCCGACAGCGCCTGCTCGATGTCGATGGGCTGGCTGCCGGTGTTTTTTAGCACCACCCAGCGCTCGAGCACATCGAAGCGGGGATGCGCGCGGTAATGCACGGCGACCTGCAGCGGGTAGTGCGGATCCGCCAGGTTGATGACGAGTTCGTTTTCGCCCACCACCTCATGCGCGGCGTACGCGAGCCGCAGATCCCGCACGCCGTCGGCGAAACGCAGCTTGAGCGCCGGCTCGATCTGATGCGCGCCACCCCAGGGCGGCAGTTCGTAGCGCTCGACGGCCTCGGGGAAACCGGAGCGCACGGGGATGCGCGCCACCACGCCGCGCTCGTAATCACCGGCGGGCAATTTCGCGCCCCACCACAGGTGCACGAGCTCCTTCTCCTTGGTCAGCCCCAACGCGTATTGCGAACCCGCGAGGTTGATGAGCCAGACGTTGCGTTTCGCCAGATGCCGGATCGCCGGCTCCGCAGCGACGGCGGCGGCGCTGGCCAGCGATGCGCCCAGCGTGAGGAAAAGCGCCAGGGCGCGCGTGAGAGTGCGTGTGGTCTTCATAGGCAGAGAAATTTATTCGCGGCGCTCATTGCGCCAGTTCGCGTTCGATGGCCTCCAGCGTTTTTCCTTTTGTCTCGGGCAGCTTCGCCCAGGTGAAGAAACCGCCGCCGAGACAGATCGCGGCATAGACCCAGAAGGTGCCCGCCGGTCCCAGCAGACTGTTCAACTGCGGGAAGGTGTAGGTGAGCGTGAAACAGCCGGTCCACAGCGCGAACACCGCGATGGACATCGCCGCGCCGCGGATGCGATTGGGGAAAATCTCCGCCAACACGACCCAGACCACCGGTCCCAGCGTGCTCGCATAACACGCGATCGCCGCCACCACCAACGTGACCAGCACCGCGCCCTGCACGCCGGCGAAATAACATCCGCCGAGCAGCACGTAGATTATCGCCAGGCCCACCCAGCCCGCGAGCATGAGCGGACGCCGGCCGAGGCGATCGACCAGCGCGATGGCGCCAAACGTGAACGTCAGGTTGGCCAGCCCGATGATGACGATGTTGAGCAAAATGTCCGACACCTGGTAACCGGCGGCGGCAAACACGTCCTTCGAGTAATAGAAGACCACGTTGATGCCGCACCATTGCTGGAGGAACGCCAGCGCCACGCCGAAAAGCAGCAGCTTGCGCGGGCCCGGGCTGAGCAGTTCCCGGAAATTCACCCGGGCGTCTTCCTGCACCAACGTGCTGGCGATCTCCGCCTGCGCGCGGGCCGCGTAGGCGTCGCCGCCGATCTTCGCCAGAATGCTTCGCGCCAGGCCGGATTGTCCGTTCTTGGCCAGCCAGCGCGGGCTTTCCGGCACCAGCAACATCCCGGCCAGAAAAAACAGCGACGGCAGCGCAGCGGCGGCGAACATCCAGCGCCAGCCAAACTGCCCGTTCCACGAGCGGAGAATTTCCGCCGCGGTGGCCGCCGCCGGCACCGGTTCGGCGATCAGCCAGTTCACCAGCTGGGCCAGCAAAATGCCCACGACGATGGCGAGCTGGTTGATGGATACGAGCCGGCCGCGAATCGCCGCCGGCGCGATCTCCGCGATGTACATCGGCGAAAGATTCGAGGCGAGCCCGATGGCCGCCCCGCCCGCGATCCGCCAGAGCACAAACACGCCATAGCGGTCCGCCAGCGCCGTGCCGATGGACGAGCCCATGAACAGCAGCGCCGACAGCAGCAGCAGCCGCTTGCGCCCGAACCGATCGCTGAGTCCGCCCGAGACCACCGCCCCCAGCAGGCAGCCGACCAGCGCGCAGCTTTTCGCCCAGCCGATGTCGAACGGCGTCACCAGCTGGAAATATTTTTCGTAGAACAAATCCGCGCCGCTGATGACGACCCAGTCGTAGCCGAAGAGCAGCCCGCCGAGCGCGGCGACGAAGGCGATGCCCCAGACATATGCCGCGCGATAAGACGCCTCGCCCGGCGATGGCGTTGGAGGGAGGGGCGCGGCAATCATGACGCCGCCTCCGCTCCTGGCCGACGCGCCGAGCAGCGCGTGAGACTCGGTTCGCTTGCCAACACGATGTTTTTCACGGGCGGATGGGGGATGGAGGGGAGTGAGCCAACCGTGGCTTATTCGAGGGTGATTTCGATCCACTCGACGGGCGCGGCGTTGGCCCCACGCTCCGCGAAGGCGAATTGCAACACGCCCTTGGCCAGCGCGCCGGCGCTCTCCTCGATGGCGCCGCCGACCAGATGCGTGCGCAGCTTGACCCGCCCGTCGGGGCCGGCGTGCTGCAGCTTCACCTCGCCCTGGCCGTACGGCACGGCGCGAAGCTGGCGCGCGGCGTGAATATCCGCCGCCTCCCGGGTGACAAGCACGAGCGGCGCGGTGGCCTCCACGCCCATCTCCGCCCAGCTCCGGTCCCGCAGCGCCACACCGGTCAAGAGCGCGCCTTCGTAGCGCGCCCAGGAACTGGCGTGCGCGGCGCGCGTCGAGGCAAAGACCGGTCGGTCGCCCTTGACCTCGATGCGGAAGCGCGAGGCCGGCCGCAGCAGTTGCGCGAGGCCGTTGAACTTCGCGATCTGCGCGGGTGTCGGGCTCATACCGCGCTCATCCGGGCCGAGTGGCTGCAGCAGGCCCAGCGTGCCGATGAGCGCGGAGTCGAACCAGATTTCCGGCATGCTCTCCCAATCGTAGCCGCCCGAGCCGTAGGTCGGCATGCCGATCTCGGCCAGCATGCTGCTGAAATAAAAGCGGCGGTTGGCCTCGACGTCGTACTCGCCCGGACAGACGTAGAGATCGTCCGGGCTGTGCAGATCGATGTACCGGCCCAGCAGCGGCGTGAGCGAATAGTACATCAGCACGATGTCCGGGTTTTCCTCCCGCATGGCCTCGACGATGATCTCCAGTCCCTTGGCCATCATGCGCTCGCCGGCGAAGCTCATGTCGCGCGGCGCCGCCAGCGCGAGCGAGGGAATCTCGTACCCGAAATCGAATTTCACCAGGTCGGGATGGTAACGCTGGATGAAGCGCCGGGCGCGTTCGCGCAAGCCGCGCTGTACCTCCGGCTGGGTGAAATCCAGCAGATAGTAGTTGTTTTTTCGGAACGGCTTTCCGTTCACGTCGCGCAGCATGTGCTCGAGGGTGAGGCCCAGCTCGGCCGGGTTTTCGCAGCGCATGAACGCCGCCCAGACGCCCACGTACATCCCCTCCTGGCGCAGCTGGCCGAGGAATTTCTCGAATTGCGGCACCCGCGTCGCCGAGTGCTCCAGGTTGCCGTAAGTCCCCTCCCATTTGTCATCGATCACGAACATGCCGGGGCGCAGCCCGAGGCCGCGCAGCCGCGTGTGCATGCTGGTCAGGGCGGCGTCGGTGAGTTTGTCGCCGATGGTGCGCTGCGCGGTCTGATCGCCCCAAGTGTTGAACTGCGGCGCGGCCATCACCGCCTCCTTGTGCGCGGAGCGCTGCGGAATCTGCACGATGCCGGCCTCGACCAGCTTCGCATAATACGCCCGCGTCGCGGCGCGAAAATCCGCTCCGAAAGTGAACACCAGCTTCGCGCCGAGAGCGATTTTCCCCGGGCCGCGGAGGTGATGCCAAATATCGCTGCGCGTGCTGATGATGACGCTATGCGTGCCGCTCAGCGTTTGGAAAAACATGTCGCCCGCGGGCAATTCCGCCAGGCCGCAGCAAAACGCATCCGACAGCCCCTCGGCCAGGAAACCGGGCGACGGGTAATTTTTCCCGCGCTCGAAGCCGCAAAAATAGTGCACGGGCAAGCCCCACTGCTGATGCGCGCCGGGATACGGCCCGCCGCCGCGGCCCAGCCAGCAGGTCATGTTGAGATTAACCTTCTGGGCAATGATGGGACTGATGGCGGCCGAGTCCTCGATGCCGGGAATCACCGCAAACGTGCATTGCATCCTGGGCTTTTCCTTGTCCGAGAAATAGCGCACCTCGACGATGTCCTCCGCCGTGGTGCTTTCGTAGGCCACAGGGTCGAACCACACCGCCGTCGCATCGAACCGCAGCGTGAGACTCGCGGTCGCCGTGCCGTTCGCGCAGGCGTATTTCACCGTCAGAGAGTCCGCGCTCGTCGTGTGCGCGGCGACCCGCCCCACTTGGGACTGCCGGGCATTGGCCGCCGTGCTCACGATGATTTCCGGCTGCAGCCGGCCTTTTACGACCGGGCGATCCTTGGCGTCGAACACCTGGAACGTGTCCTTGGCCTGGTTCCATTCCCACCGATAGGCGGCGGCCTCGACGCGGACCACGCCGTTGGCCTCGCTGAGACGCGGCTTGCCCTGCGCCTGCGCGGAGAGGGTGAGCAATGCTCCGGCGCACAGCAGGCCGAAGGTTAAGTACAGCCGGGAGAGCGAACGAGCGCCGCTTTTAATTATGGTACCGGTCATGGGGACTGAGATGGAGGGTTAACTATCAGGAAAAGTTTCGGGCGCGAAACGCGGCGCAGTCTTCCTGCCGTCGATTTGACCGTGGTCCCATCGGCAGCCAGAAGACTCTTCGTCGGGCGAACTCCGGTATCGCGCCGTAAAAGCAGAGGCGGATCCTGCCGGCAGACCGGTCAGTAGCTGCCCTTGAGGCCGAACGTCCAGAAGCCGGCATAGTCGCCGCGGGAACCGAAGCGCGCGACCTTGGGCGTTTGCGGATTATAATTCTGGGTGTCCTGCACCTCATTCGTGAGGTTTCTGAAGCTGGCGAACACCGCGAGGTTCTTCCAGAGCTTGTAGTCGGCCGTGAGGTCGACGTAGAGCCGCTTGGAGCCCCAGACGAAGGAGCCGGGCGCGATGCTGGGGCCGGGGGTGACCGGGCCGCGGCGCTGCCGGCCGCGATAATTCCAATTCATGTGCACGCTGTATTTTTCGCGCACCATGCCCACGCCCCAATTGTACGTGCGCGGGATGAAATTATCGAGGGAGCCGGCTTCATCGCCGGCAGAACGCTGGGCGGTGACGTTGGCAAACACCTGCACTCCGCGCGCCCAATACGGCAGAAACAGCAGATTCTGCTTATAGGCCAGATCCACGCCCGTCATCCGGACGACATTCGCGAGATTCTTCTGCGTGACGACCTCGTACGCGCCGTATGACGCCGGATCCAAGCCGTAGAGCGAGAGGAATTCAGGCGTGGCGGCCACGATGGTGCTCTCAAAGAGATTGGTGAAATCCCGCAGATACGCGCCAACCGACAACTGCCCGCCGCGCGCAAAATAATATTCGAGCCGCACCTTGGCCGACTTGGCGCTCCACGCCTTGATGCCCGCGTTGTTGACCTGAATGCGGGTGGCGTTGCTCGTGTTGGGTTGCACCGTCAAGTCGGGCAGCGTCAGCCCGCCGGTGTACTGATCGTAGTCCGGCCGGCCGACCGAATAGTAGTAGGCCGCCCGTGCGATGAGATTGTCCGTGATGTTGTAACTGACATTGATGCTCGGGAACCAGCGGAGGTATTCCTTTTCGGCATGCAGCCCGCGCGCGAGGTAAGTGAGCCGCGACACGCCCAGCGTATCGGTGGTCGGCAAAATCGTGAGCGGGCGCCCATTGGAGCCGAGAATGAATTTGCCGCTCGCGTCGCGCTGGAAATTGCGGGTCGGATCGGTGAGCGGGCCTTCGGCATTGATGTTGGTCTGCTCGGCGCGGATGCCGCCCGTAAACTTGAGCCGGCGGTTGAAGAACGCCACGTCGCCCCGGATATAGGCGGAGGAGACGGTTTCCTCGGCATGCTTCGAGCGGGTCACCACGGAGCGGTAGAGGCTGTTCGGATCGGTGGTGAAATAGCTCGGGTTATTTTTGTAGAGCTCCCAGTACTTGACGTTGCTGATCCATTGCAATTTGCCGAAACCGAACGGCGTGGTGCGTTGCGAGAAGATATCGTCGAGCACGATGCCCGCGGCATCGTCGCTGCCGGGCGCCGACGGAGTCGTGCTGGGTTTCCCATCGGCGCCGCGAAACGTGTAGGTGTCGGTATAACCGGTCAGATCGCGCAACGACTGGCGCACATCGAGACCGGCTTTGATTCCGACCGGGACGGTGCCGAGCATGAAATCGCGGCGGAGATTGGCAAATGCGCTGCGCTTGAGGTCGATCGCGTCCGTCGGCTGGGAGGTGGCATTGTTCAACGCATAGTTGTTCAGCACGTGGAAATCGACCGGCGCGCCTGACGTCCCGTCGAACACCGAGATGCGGCCGGGTTGCAGATAGTAGATGTCGTCGTACCAGACCGTGACATTCTGCCGGCGGGCCTGGACGGCGCTGAAGTAGCCCTTGTCGATATCGCGCAGATGGAGGACCGACGTCGAATACCCGGTGCCGGCCTCAGCCTTCCAGATTTTGCCATCATGCCGATACATGAAAGTGCTGACGATGGTGTTGCCCATCCAGCAGCGCGCGGTGTCGGAGGTGCGTATCTCGCCCTTGCCGGGATCGCTATGCGCCCAGGTGACGCCGAAATTTCCCACGGTGATGGGATAGGCGATGAAATACAGCTGGCGGTTGTTGGCCTCCACATCGAGGAAGTTGTATTGGAAGGAGACCGAAATGCGGTCGTAGTTGCTCAGCTTGTAATCGATCGTCGTGCTGAGCGAATCCGCCGTGCTCAGGCGCGTGCTGTCGGCGACGCGGTAATCGGTCAGGTACGGCTTGTCGGGCGTGGTATGAGGGATGGTCGTGCCGTTGGTGACGTTGCCGCCGCCGCGCCAGTAGTTTTGCGACCAGTCCTCGACCTGCACCTGCACGTTGTGGTTGCCGGAGAGCGTAAAGCCAAAGCGTTTGGTCACCGGCACGATCCAGGAAAAATTGAGGCCGGGCGTGACTTTGCGGGAGGGATTGAAGAACGGTCCGGGCGTTTTGTGAAAATCGCGCGCGGAGTCCTTCATCATCATGAACACGCTGTAATTGAACTCCGGACGCGAGCGCTCGAACGCGCTCCGCGGCACCATGTTCACCGAGCCGGCGAGCGCCGAGCCGGGCGATTCCGGTGTGGGCGATTGCAGCACTTCGATGCGGGAGATGTTGTTGACGGAGACCTGATCGAGCGTCACCGCACGCGCCGTGCCGTTGCTGGCCATGGCCGCGATGTCGAAGCCACCGACCGTGACCGGCACGTAGGCCGGCGACACGCCGTTGAGGGAGATCGTGCGCGCCTCGCCCGCGCCATATTCCATGGTGACGCCCGGCAAAAACTTCAGTACCTCGCCCGGCGTGCCGTCGACGACGACGCCAAACTCATCCGCCGCGATCGCGCTCACGACATTGGGCGCGAAACGCTGCTCGTTGAGGGCCATGGCCGCCGCGTCCATCCGGCGCGAGGTCGAGACCACGAATTCCGCGAGATGGATGGTGTCGCCCGCCACGCCTTCTTTCGGCTTCACCGCCCGCAACGTAATGTCGCGCTGCACGATTTTGCCGCTGTCCACCGCCACCGTCTCGGTGTGGGGATCCAAGCCTGTATAAAAAACGCGCAGCTTCATCACTCCCGCCGGCACATCGACGAGACGATACTGACCGATCCCGTCGGTGAAAACCTCCAGCGCCGTGCCATCGACCGTGATCCGCACTTTCTCCAGGTATTCGCCGCGGCCGGCGTCGAAGACGCGACCTTCGATCCCGCCCGTGCCGACAAGACCGGCCGTGCGACCCGTCTCCGTCGTCGCAGTCGTACGGTTCACTGCAAAAGCACCGTTCCTGGCTTGTGTGGCCGCCAGCGGCGTGCCGGCCAGCAAACGCTCCAGCGCTTCGCGCGCCGTGTAGCTGCCTTTGATCGCCGGCAGTTGCACCCCGCGGACCGCGTCAGACGGGTAAATGACTTCGAGCTGGGACTGCTCCATGAAGAGTTGCAGCGCCGTGGCCGCGTCGGCCGCCGGCAGATCGAACGTGCGTTTGGGCTCTTGCGCGGTGGCAAAAGTCAGGGCCGATAGCAGCACTGCGCAAAGGCGGAGGAGGTAGGCTCCGGCGACAACACTACGTCGGGATAACAAGGAGGGATGGTTCATAGGGGAAGAGGAGCGCAGATCGCCAAACGCGGCACCAACGCGCCCGTAAGACGAAGCAAGGGCAGAAATTCGCTACGGTTTTTTTTGAAATTCGGTTAAACGGTCGCCTGTTGGCTCCACCCGGTTGATGGCGATGGCGCCATTTTTCGCCTGCGTGGCCCGCAAGGCGGTGCCGGCCAGCAATCGGTCGATGGCCTCGCGCGCGGTGTACGTGCCTTTGATGGCCGTGGTCTTTTCGCCCTTCACGCGGTCTGGCGGATAAATGACCTCCTGCATCGCCTGCTCCGCAAAGCGGCGCAGCGAGATCGTGGCATCGGCTGCCGGGACATCGAACGCGATCCGCGGAAGCGACTGCTCACGCGGCGCCCCGTAGCCAGGGCACATGGCCAGACCCACCACGCCGAACCCGACAAGAAGCCGGGTGCGCAGATGGCCGACGAAGGACGAAACGGTTTCCATAAATAGGGGGCAACCCCACGCGCACAGAGCGGCGGGTGCGCCCCTAAGACGAAGCAGCGGGCAAATCCAGCTACGGCTTTTTTAAGAAAAACTCACGGCGCGGACCGCAACACAATCGTGTCGCCCCGATGTTCGGTGACGAACCCGAAGCTGGTCTGCAAAAGCTCTGCAAAACTATCGGCATTGTCGGCGCGGAAGCGACCGCTGATGCGCAACGTGCCGAGTCTGGCATCCGCCAGCACCAGCCGGCAGCGCGCGGCCGATGTCGGGTGCCGGTTGAAGCGTTCGATGGCCTCGGCCAACGGCGTGGCGTCGAAGACCAGCCGGCTGCTTTGCCAGGCCAGCTCCTGATCGATGGCCACAGGGGAAAGGGTCTCGATTACAGCCGGGCGCAACGGGTCCTGCGCAGACATGGCGGTGGACACCGTGATGCGTTGTCCGGCGACCAGTTCGGGCGCAGACGCGGGCAGGCTCGTCGATACCAACGCGGGAGTGGGCGCAGCGATGGGCGGCGGAGTTGCCACGCGTACCCGGCCTTCGGTGACCAATACTTTGATGGCGTCGCGATCCATGCGCACGGCAAACGCGGTGCCGACAGCCCGGACCGCGATGCCGTTGGCTTCCACCACAAACGGGCGCAGCGGGTTTTTGGTGACCGCGAAGTGCGCCTCACCCCGCGTCAACCGCACGCGCCGTTCACCCGGAGTAAATTGTTCCTCGATCTGGCTGCCCGTCTTTAGTTCTACCTCCGTGCCATCCGACAACTGCCGGACGGAAGAAGCGACTGTGGTTGCGGGCGCTAAAGCCGTGGTCTTTCCCCAGCGCGGCCAGAGGACAAACGCCAGCGCCACCGATGCGGCCGCAGCCCAAGCAATCGTCCAGGCGTGACGCCGAAAACGGCGGGGGCGCGCAAAGAAATCGGGATCGGCATCGTCTTTATCCGGCCGCGGATAATGCGCGAGCTGATCGAAGGTCTGCCATGCGTTCTCCAGCTCCGCCACTGCTGCGGCATGACGCGAATCGGCCTGGCGCCAAGCATCGAAAGCCTGTCGCTCGGCGGGCGTCAGCGTCCGGTCTTCCTGGAGCGCCAACCAGCGGGCGGCCTCGCGCTCGATGGCCGCGGAAGGCTTGACCGGTTGGACGTCGAATTTGCGGGGCTGCGAGCTCATGGCGTGGGACCGGATTCGCGGCCTACGCCTTGATGGCGCAGGTGTGCCGCACAGCGGCGCATGCCCTTGGCGATCTGGGCGCGCACCGTGTGCTCGGAGATGCCGAGCCGTTCGGCGACCTCCTTGGGTGTGTAACCGTACATTTTGCAGAGTGTGAGCACTTGACGGCAGCGGTCGGGCAGATCCCGCAACGCCTCGGCGAGAAACTCGAGTTCCTGCCGGGTGCTGACGGTCTCCGCCACGTCCACGCGCTCATCTAAGACGGATAACTGCTCGATTTCAGCTACGCTGGAAATTTCCACGACATTGCGGCGGCGGCCCAGATCGAGCACGGCATTGCGCGCGATGGCATAAAGGGCGGCCTTGCTGGAACGAACCTCCTCGTCCTGGTTTTGCTGGCGGCGACGCCAGAGTCGAAAAAACGCCTCCTGGGCGATGTCATCCACATCCGTCAACCACGGGAACCGGCTCCGCAAATAGGCCCGCAGCGAGGAACCATGCGGGTGCACTTCCTCGACAAACCAGCGGGCATTTTCAGGGTTCTCGGAGCCCATGCGTTATTCACCGACAGATGTCCGCGCCTGAAGCAAGCGCACGTTCACCGCTCGACGTTAATACCTACAGCAGCTTCGGACTTAACCCGAAATTATTTTCCAACCTCAGATAAAAGGCTGCGTTCCCAAATGACGCTTGAGCGCCTGAGGACGCTCTCATCCACAAAAGATTTGGCCTTGGGCACACCTTTGAGTTTTGCACCAGGCGCGCCCCGCCCTGCTGTAACGATCTATAATGAGGTATCGCTCATCCGTCGGCAAAGAGGGAGACGACGACAGTAGGTCGCTGTAAACGCCGTCTCCGTTGCAATGATTACCGGGCGCTTCAGTCGCCCGATAGGTGAAAAAGCATATAAAGTAAATTGCGTCAGCTCTCTATTAAAGGACGCCTTTGATGCCGAAGATATACCGTGGCGACGCGATCCGGTCCTGATTCACGTGCGTCGGCACGTAGTAATAAAACTCCGCGACCGAAGCGGCGTTGAGATTATCCACATCGAGGAAGAACCGCACTCGTTTGGTCCAGTTATACTCGGATTTGAAGTTCATGGTGAACCGCTGCTTCGAGTACTGCATCAACGCCGGGTCGGCGTTGACGCCATTAAAGTATTCGCTCTGCCACACCGAAATCAGCCGCAGGTTCAATTTGCCGCGAATATAGCTGATGCCCAGCGATGCGTACTTCGGCACAAAGCGGGCCAGCTTATCGGTCTGCACCGTCCCACCGTAGTCGCCCCGGGTTTGGAGCTGGGTGAAGTTGGCATTCACGCCGAAGCCGCTCCAAAAGCCCGGCAGAAACCGGAATTGCTGCCGGTAAGCCAGCTCGTAGCCGCGATAGCGCGCCGCGCCGCCGTTGCGCGAAGTCGTGATCGTGTAGCCTTCGTACTGGCCGCCAAAACCATTGTTCGGGCCAGCCGCCACCTTCTGACTGTTGTCGGTGAAAATGAAGTTGGAGATCTCCTTCAAAAAGAGGCCCGCCGACAGGACGCCTACCGGCTCGAAGTAATGCTCGACGCTGAGGTCGAAATTATCCGCGTGTTGCGGCTGCAAATTCGGATTGCTCGCCGAGATCGTCATGGCGTTGTCGTTGACCGTGTCGAGCGGGATGATGGAGCCGAAAGGCGGCCGGCCGATGCTGGTCGAATAGCTGCCGCGCACCTGCCAATTCCGGCTGGGCGCGTACTTGAGATGCACGCCCGGAAAGACATCGCGATACTTGCCCTCGCGGGTCACCACGCTCCGCACGCCCGATTTGGTCTGCGGCCCCTCGCCTTTGACCGCGGTCTCCTCCATGCGCAACCCGCCCATGACCGACACTTGGTCGAGCCGCACATTGCCCATGAGGTAGGCGGCGGTCACACTTTCTGAAACGATCCGCCGGCCATTGAACTCGTTGGTCGCCATCCCGGCAGTATCCACACTCCAACGCTCCGGCCGGGTCGCCAGATCTTTGGCGGCGAGATACGGGCTGGCATAGGGCGCGGGCCGCCAGCCGTGGAAATAATCGGAGGTGATGGAGCCGGAGGTGTCGAGGAACTGCCCGATGTTATCCTCTGCATTGCCCGCGATGCCATCGTTGCCGAGGAAAGTGTAGGTTTTGGCATGGGACCACGTGCGCCGAGACTGCCGCTGGTAGCTGCCGCCGGTCTTGATCCAAGCCGGCACGCCCACGTTGAAATCCTTTTTCAGATTGAGCTGCCCGGAGAGGATGTTTTCCACGCCGCCGCGCGTCGAGTCGCCCAGTGTCATGGCGCCGGTGTAGCTGTTCAGGTCATAGATGTCCTTGCCCGCGGTCTGAATAAAACTGGGCCAGGCCAAGCTGCGGCTGCGATCCACCTTGAAGCCGATATTGGTCAACGCCGGCGTGGTCACCGAACCCTTGGGCCGCGATTTGTAGTGGCGGTTGTCCGGGCCGAAGTCGAACCACGTGACTGAGCTCGAGTAGGACGCGCCGTAGTCAATCGTGAGTCCGGGAAATTTGTGCACGACGGACGGTTGAATCTGATAAGCGACGCTGACGCGGTCCGTCGCGCTGGCCACCAGGCGGCTGCTGGCCCCGGTCTTTTGAAACCACTCGGTGTAGGTGTCGCTCAAATTGGGATTCAGAAAACCGCCGCCCGTGCGATTGCCATTGGCATCGACCGTGGCAAAGCCCGCGGCGGGATTGGCCAGCTCCGCTGCACTCGGAGCCGCAGTGATCGTATGCGTGCGCACATCGGAGAATTGGTAGTACCAGGAATAATTGCCGGCCAGCGAGAGCACCGTATGGCTGCTCAGCTTGTAATCGACCTTGCCGGAATAGGCCACACGGTTGATCTCCGCCTGCGCGGGACGCGGCGCCCGCAATTGCCAGATGAAAGCCGGTCCGCTGAGGTTGCGCGAATAATCCAGAATCGAGGACGTGTCGCCGCCGGGTTGATCGTAGACCGAAGCGCTGATCGTCACGCCGAGATTTTTCTCTCCGCCGAATGCGTTGTAGATATCCGAATAGGAAACGTTGAGCGTCGGCCCGATGGACTGGATGGGCTGGCGCAGCCGGTTGCTGGTGGGAGTCTGGAATTTGCTCCGGTACACACCGCCGAGGGCATAGTTGATGATCCGTCCGCCCGTGCGATCGAAGGCGCTTTTGGAAATGAGATTGATGCTACCGCCAATAGACGATCCCGGCATGTCGGGCGTGGGCGCTTTGGTCACTTCGATCGACTCCACACCGACCAGCGAAGTGGTCTCGAACTCATAGACGCGCGTGAGACCGCCGGATTGGGACTGCGCCGTAGGCGCACCGTTGATCGTCACAGTATTTAATTCAGGATTAATTCCGCGGATCTGCACGCTCTGGATATCCGCCCCATTCCATTGGGCCGACACACCGGGGATGAGTTGCAGCACCTCGCCAACGTTACCGCTCGCGACATTGCCGAAATCATCAGAGGCAACCACGTTTTTGACATTTTGCGCCTGACGTTGTCGTGAAATAGCCAGAGCGGCGCCTTCCCGAGGCGTAGAAACTACGAATGTCTCCAACGTGTAAATCGCAGCAGACATCTCAATATTGCGCGTTATCTTCTGCCCTTCGCGCACCAAGACATCGAGCTGAACGGAATCCAACCCGGGATAGGCGATCCGCACAACGAAGGTCCCCGGGGGCACAGCCAATTCAAACCGTCCTTCTCGGTCTGTGGTCGTGGAATATTTGCGATCCTGTGTTTCCACGATCGCTCCTTCGAGGTAAGCGCCGGTGGCGGCATTGCTCACTTTGCCACTGATCATGGCGACGCTCGCTTCTACCACCGTCTTGGGTTCCGTTGCATGCGCAGCCGGCACCGGCCCAAACAAAAGCGCCATCCAAGTAGCCGCAGCCGTCAAAACACCGCGATGCTTAGCCGTTCGCGCTGCCACCGGTTGCTTAACCACAAAGGCTCCAGACTTTATGTCTGTGGTAAATTTTAATTCCTTACCTTCCAGCATTTTTCCAAGCGCTACATCGGCTGTCATACGGCCGGTAACAGCGTTGGTCCGAACTCCGCGCACCTGATCGAGCAAAAAGACGATTTGCACGCCCGCCTGTTCGGCGAAGCGCTCCAGCGCCTGGGCGGCGTCTTCCGCCGGCAATGAGTAATATTTTTCCGCGGACTTCGCGGCAGGTAGTTCTTCTTTTGACATGGGTGTAATCGCGCCGATGGACCACCCACCGGCGCCAAGAAGACGCAACACCCCGCATTTCCCGCTATCCGTTTTTGCGAAATAATTTTCCGCCGCGCCGGCGCGGCCGTCCCCGGCCGTCAGCACAAGCAGGAAGCCCAGCAGCAGAGCTGGCCAACCTCCGGCGCTATAACTGCGCCACGGGCAACCGCCCTCACGGCTCCGTCGGTGAAGCGGCTCGGCACGCATGGGCTTCGCTCATGGACGCTTCAACAAAACGATCACGCCTTCCGGCGTCCGTTGCGAAACAACGGCAAAATGCTCCTCCAGCAACCGGACAAAATCCTCGACGTTGTCGGCCCGGAAACGCCCGCCAATGCGCCGTAGGGCCAGCTCGGGATCGGCCAGCACTATGCGATAGCCAGTCTGTTGCTGAAACTCTACCGCCACCTCGGCCAGCGTCGCGCCGCCAAAACGCAGCAGCCGGCTCTGCCACGCCAGCTCGCGAATCAGCTCTTCTGGTCGCACCGGCGTGACTACTATATCCGCCTTCACCGCGGACTCGCGCGAAATAATGGCGCGCTGGTTCGCTTCGATGATCGGTAGCACCGGCGCCGCCTCGGCGCGCGCCGCGACTCCTGAGTCAGGCGGCGACGCCTGCACCTGCACGCGCCCCTCGGTCACGAGCACCTCCACCGCCGCGGCCTGCACCTTCACGTTGAAAGCCGTCCCGACAGCGCGCACTTCGATGTCACCCACGCCGACGATAAACGGTCGCTGCGGATTCTTGGCCACCGTGAAATGTGCTTCGCCCTGCGTCACCCGTACCCGCCGCTCCGTGGAGGTGTACGCCTCGCTCATTTCGCTGCCAGCATTGAGTCGAACCGTCGAACCGTCAGGCAACTCCCGCCATCGCGCCTGATTAGTATCGAGCGAAATGGGTACGGTGGGCAGCGGCACATTGCGACTCGACCACAGCCAGCCGCCACAGGCCAGCGCCAATGCCGCCGCCAGACCGCCCCACCACCGCCAAGCAGCCATCGAGCGGCGCTGCGGCCGGGCCAATGCCGCGCGCGCAGTGTCGTCCGGAATGCGATCCAGCATCGCCCACGCTGCGTCCGCCTGACGCACCGCGGCGGCGTGCCTTTCGTCCGCAGCCAGCCAAAGTTCAAACTCGATTGCTTCCGCCGCCGACAAACCCCGATCACGACGCACGATCCACCGCGACGCCAACTCCCGGATTTCCTGGGTTATCGGCGCGTGGTTCTGCGGCGAAGATGCATCTGGCGAACTCATGGGCGACCGGGCGGCAGCGCTCCTTGTCGCGCGAAAAATTCCTGGCAGCGATGCAACGCTTTGGTGAGCTGCGCTTCCACCGTATGCTCCGCGATGCCCAGCTGCTGGGCGATTTCGCGATGGGAAAGATTTTCGTATTTGCGCAGCACGAGAATTTCACGGCACCGCGGCGGCAGAGCCTGTATCGCGGCCGCCAGGAGATCAGCCTCCTGCCGGCGCGTAACCGTCTCCGCCACGCCTGGTGCCTGATCTAGGACGCGCGACACATCCGTTTCCGTTACAGAAAAAGTCTGCGCCGTCATACGCCGGCGGTGCAAATCCCGCACGACATTGCGCGCAGTGGCGAATAACAACCCCCGCGGCGACTCGATCGGTCCCCGCTCCCGCGCCCGCAACAAGTGCCGGTAAGTCTCTTGCACGACATCGTCGATTTCGGAAGGGGCAACCTGGCCATGCAAATAACCCCGCAACACCGGCTCATGCGGCTCTAGGTGATCGGCGAACCAACGGGCGGCCTCTGCGTCTTGCGGGGGCATGGGTAGTAAAAAGCGAAACGAGCCACACCAGTGCACCGCCATCCCCAAGCTGGCGAGATGTTTTTCCCCTACCCGGCGGCCCGGCACGACATCCAGATAACTACCGGCGACATGGCGCGAGTTTTTGTCGCCGAAAATCTGGGTTTCAACCGTGCCAGGAAAACGCCATTGCTCGGCCATGACCGACCCTGCCAGCCCCGACTGCGACCCGGCGCTTCCAACGCGCTTGTTGCTGTCCGCCATCGTCGGGCTCGGCGCGTCTGCCGTGATCACACAGCTCGTGTTGCTGCGGGAATTGCTCGGCGCTTTTGCCGGCAACGAACTCGTGGTCGGCGTCGCCCTCGGCAGCTGGTTGTTGCTCACCGGCGCGGGCGCCTGGCTCGGCGGATGCCTGCGCCGCGAACGCTTTTCGCTGCGTTTTCTGAGCGCCGGACTGCTCGGCATCGCGTTACTGCCGCTCGGTCAACTGCTCGCCGTGCGCGGATTGCGCGATGTCGTTTTCCTCCGCGGCGCGACGGTCGACCCCACCGGGATTCTCCTCGGCACCCTGGCGCTGCAACTGCCGTTTTGCCTGATCTCCGGAGCGCTCCTCGCGCTCGCGAGCGCCCGATCGGCCGACCCTGCGGAACGCGCGCCGGGACTCGCCCGCGTGTATGTGGCCGACACACTCGGCGGCATCGCCGGCGGAGCGCTGTTCACCTTTGTGTTGGTGCCGCGATACGATCATTTCGCGCTGCTGGCTTTTCCCGCCGCACTGCATCTGCTGCTCGTAGGCGCACTGGCGTGGCGGGCGCGCGCTTGGTTTCTCCTCGGAATCGCGGGTGCGGTCACGCTCGGTCTTGGCGCTTTGCTGATGAGGGTCGACGTCGATGCGCGCTCCACCGGCTGGCAGCACGCCGGCCGGCAGATCGTGCATCGCGTCAACTCCCCCTACGCTCGGCTCGTGGTGACCCGCGACGCCGGGCAGCTCACGTTTTTCGAGAACGGCGCGCCCATGTTCTCCACGCCCCAGCGCGAAGCCGTAGAGGAAACCGTGCACTACGCGCTGAGCCAGCGCCCCGCGGCGCGCCGCGTATTGCTGCTCTCCGGCGGACTCACCGGCGCTGCGCGTGAGATCCTGCGTTATCCGCAGGTGGAGCGCGTCGTCGTCGTGGAACTCGACCCGGCGTTGCTCTCCGCCGGGCGACAATTGCTGCCCGATGAATTTGCCGACGCGCGCATCGCGGCCCTCGCCACCGACGGACGGCGCTTCGTGCAAACGACCGCCGAGCGTTTCGACGTGGTGATCGTGGCCGTGCCCGATCCGGCGACGCTGCAACTCAACCGCTATTTCACCGCCGAATTTTTTTCCGAGGCGAAGCGCTGCCTCGCGCCGGGCGGCGTGCTGGCTTTCGGCCTCGGGCGCTACGCCAACTATGTGAGCCCGGAGCTCGCGCAACTCCTAGCGACGGCGCATCGCACGGTGCGCGACAGCTTCGCGGAGGTGCGGCTGATTCCGGGCGGACGCGTTTACTTCCTCGCCTCCGACGCGCCGCTCACGCTCGACATCGCGACGCAATTGGAGGCGAGCGGCATCGTCACGCGTTACGTCAACCGCCACTACCTCGCCGCCACGCTCGCGCCCGACCGGCTGGCCGATCTCGACCGCGCCCTCGCGCAACCCGCCGCGCGCAACGCCGATTTTGCGCCCACGTTATGCCATTATCACCTGCGGCACTGGCTGAGCCAGTTCACCCTGCCCGGCGGCATCGCCGGAGGCGTCGGCCTGCTTTTACTCGCAGTCTATCTCGGGCGGATGCGCACCGCAGCGCGCGTCGTTTTTGCCGCCGGCTTCGCGGCCTCGACGCTGGAACTTGTGCTCCTGCTCGCGTTCCAGGCGCTCTACGGCTCGCTCTACCGGCAGGTCGGGCTCGTCGTCACGGTGTTCATGGCCGGGCTCGCAGTCGGGGCCATCGTAGGCAACCGCCAGAGCGGAAATGGACGCGCCCTGACACTCAACGCGCTCGCTCTCGCCGCGCTGGCCGCTGCGTTGCCCATCGTATTGCCGCACCTCGGCAGCCTCGACATCGCGCTCGGAACTTCAGTCTCTGGCCAGGGCGTGTTGCTCGCGCTCACGTTCGCCCTCGCGGGACTGGTCGGCGCGCAATTCCCCTTGGCCGGCGCAAGCGCCGGCGCCACGGCCGCGCAACTTTTCACCGCCGATCTCGTCGGCGCGGCCCTCGGCGCTTTGCTGGTGGGCGCGTGGCTGCTGCCGCTCTTCGGCGTGGGCCTCGTGTGCGCGCTCACCGCGGGATTGAATCTCGTCGCCGCCATTCTAGTCTGGCGCTCCTCGCCCCGCGCATGAACCGGCTCTCCCTCATTTGCCTGAAACTCGTTCGCTGGACCGGCTGGCTGTTGCTGCCGGTGGTGCTGGCGTTTTTCGCCACCGGCTACGCCATGAGCGGGCGCTACGGACTCGGTGCGCTGGCCGACGAAAAGACCGCGCTCACGTTGCACCGGTTGATGCACCTGCCGCTGGGGCTGCTCGTGCTGGTGCACGTGGTGCCTTCATTCTACCTCGCACTTCTCCGATGGGGCTGGATCAAACAACGCCCGGGCACGGAATGACGCGCCGCCGTGCGCTCGCCTGCTGCGGCGCAATCGGAGCCGCCGGCTTCGCGCCGCGCGGCGCTGCCGCATCGTGGCTCGGCGATCTGCTCAAGCTCGGCGATTCCGCAGAAGCGCCGGCCGACATCTTCAAAGGCGACGCGCCCGACGATGCGCTTTGGTCGCTCTGGCAGCAGCGCGGTTGGGCGCGGGAGGCGGCGCACTACCTGAAGCTCGACCGCAACGTGCAGTGCAAGATCTGCCCCAACAACTGCCTGCTCGCCCCCGGCGACCGCAGCCATTGCCGCAACAAGATCAACCGCGACGGCACGCTCTACACCCTGGCCTACGGCAACCCGTGCACGTTTCACATCGACCCGATCGAGAAGAAACCGCTGTTCCACTACCTCCCCGGCAGCCGCACGTTTTCGCTCGCGACCTCGGGCTGCGTGTTGCGCTGCCTCAACTGCCAGAATTGGGAAATTTCCCAGCGCAAACCCGAGGAAACTAAAAACGCCCGCGGTCCCGAACTGCGCTTCCGCCCGCCGCTGCCGGCCGCGCTCTCGCAAGACGACATGAGCCGCCTCAGCCTTTTCCCTGACGACATCGCGGCGGTCGCGCGCGCGCTTCGCTGCCCTTCGATTTCCTACACTTACTCGGAGCCGACCGCCTATTACGAATATGCACGCGAGTGCTGCCGCCAGGCCCGCGCCGCCGGCTTGAAGAACGTGCTCGTCACCTGCGGCTCGATCGAAGAGCGCCCGCTGCGCGACCTCGCGCAATTTGTCGACGCCGCCCACGTTGACCTCAAGGGCTTCGACGACGCCACCTACCGGAAACTCAACTCCGGCAAACTCCAGCCCATCCTCGAAACGTTGAAACTCTACCGCGATCTCGGCGTGTGGTTTGAAGTCATCAACCTGATCGTGCCGACGTACACCGACCGCCTCGATACCATCAAACGCATGTGCGGCTGGCTGGTGGAAAACCTCGGCCCCGACCGACCGCTGCATTTCTCGCGGTTTCACCCGCAGCACAAGCTCGACCACTTGCCGCCCACGCCGGTGGAGACGCTCGTGCAGGCGCGGGACGCGGCACGCGCCGCCGGCCTCCGCTACGTCTACATCGGCAACGCCCGCGAAGTGCCCGACGCCGACACGACTTTTTGTCCCCAGTGCAAACGCGCCGTGCTCGAACGCGACGTCTTCGCGATCACTCGCGTGCAAATCGACGAAGGCAAATGCCGTTTCTGCCACACCCCCATCGCCGGCGTCTGGGGCGTGTGAGCGCCGACCCGCGGTGCAATTTCACCGAGCCCTTGCTTGCCGTCGGTGTAACGACCTCGCAGGCTGGCGTTGCTCCCCATGTTGCCCACCCCGCTTTCCAGCCCCGATCGTCTGACGGCCATTCGCGCCGCGCTTGGGCGAGGTTGGGAAACTCTGATCAAAGATCCGCTTTTCGCCCTGGCTCAGGTCGACGAGACGCGACGACTGCTCGACGAGAGCGCAACTGAGCCCGAAGTGGTGAATGAACTCGCGCTGCTGCACGGGAGCGTCCTGGCCAGCCTCGGGCGCAACGTCGAAGCCCGAACCGCGCTGCAACCGTTGCTGGCCGCCGATGCGCCGCCCTCGCGGCCCCGACTCGCGGCGCGCATCGCGCTGGGCATGGCGGAGCTTCGGCTCGGTCACGACGAGGCCGCGCTGGCCCAGCTCCATCGCGCGATCGAACAGGCCGACGCGTTGGGCGATCTGCCGATGGAGGGCTTCGCCCAGTTATACGCCGGCGTCGCGCACAACGAGCGCGGCCGGCACGTCGAGGCGGTCACGCGACTGACCACGGCGCTGTCGCACTTTATCGCCTGCGGAGATCGCTTCGGCATCGCAGCGACGCGCGCGCAGCTCGGACACACCCATTTCGCCCTCGGCCAGTACGCGCAGGCCGCGGATTACTTTCTGGCCGGACTGCGGACATGGCGCGAGTTGGGCAACCGCCGCGGCCTCGCCGACGGTTGGAGCGCGCTGGGCCGGGTGTATCTGAAACTCGGCGACCACGAGAAAAGCGTCGAAAGCTATCGTCAGGCCATCGCCGAGTATAACACCCTCGGGCTCGCTCCCGAGGAAGCGGTCAGCTGGGGCGAGCTCGCCCAGGCCCGGCTTCAATCCGACGCTCTCGCTGAGGCCGCCGGCGCACTGGGACAGGCGCTGGCGCTGGCGGAACGCCATGAGCTCACCGCCCAGCTGGGCGCAATGTTGTTCAGTCTCGGCGAGGTGTCCGCCCGGCAGGGCCGGAGCGAATTTGCCGCCGCCGCTTTTGTGCGGGCACTCACGCTGACCGCGACACCGGAGCATCACCCGGCCCGCGCGGCCGGACTGCTTGCATTGGTCCGTGCCCGGGAAATCGCCCCCACCGCCGCGGCCTGGAGCGCGCTGCCCACCACCGTAGCCGCACTGGAAGAGGCGGTGCAGCTGAGCGTCGAGCGGGAGCTGCCGGCCGTTGAACGCGAGGCTCGCGGCCGCCTCGCCGCGTGGTGCGAGCGCCAGGGCGATCTCGCCGGCACCCTGCACCATCGTCGCGAGCACGACCGGTTGCAGGAGGCGTTCTGGCAGGAAAAGGCCAAACAGGCGGTCGCCCGCGCCGAGGTTTATTACGCGTTGGAACGCCACCGGCGCGAAGCCGAGCTCGCCCAGGCCCATGCCCACGAATTGGAGGCGGCGTTGAACGAGGCTCAACGTCAACGCGAGCGGGCCGAGACGGAGAGTCATCTGAAATCGGAACTGCTCGGCATCGTCGCCCACGATCTGCGCAATGCCCTCTCGCAAATCGGTCTCGCCGCCGAATGCCTCCGCGCCGGCACCACCGATCCCGGCCAGCTGGAAAATTGCGGTTACATCGCCATCGCCACCCGTCGGGCCGAGCGACTGATCCGGTCATTGCTGGACCGGGCCGCCCTGGAGGAAGGCCGGCTCGCGTTGCAGCCGACCATGATCGACCTGACGCTTCCGGCCCGCGTGGTCTGGCAACAGTCAGCGTCTGTGGCCGCGCGCAAAGATCAGCGGCTCGATCTCGCAGCGGCCGGACCGGTGTGGGCCTTTGCCGATGCCCAACGCGTCGAGCAGGTGCTCCAAAATCTCGTGGACAACGCGATCAAGTTCACTCCCCGCGGCCGGACCATCTCCCTCGCAGTTCACGCCGAGGGCGCAACCGCCCGCCTCAGTGTCCACGACGAAGGGCTCGGAATGAGCGCGGAGGATCTGGCGCGGGCGTTCGAGCGTTTCACGCGATTGAGTGCGCGGCCCACCGGCGACGAGCCCTCGACCGGGCTGGGCCTCTCGATCACCAAACAGCTTGTCGAGGCGATGAACGGACGCGTGTGGGTGGAGTCCGCCGGCAAAGGTTGCGGCTGCACTTTTCACGTGACGCTGCCGACCCAACCGCCGGGCTGAAAGCATCGCCCCACCCCGCCGGCCCGCCGCGCGTTTTCAGGCTTTCACACCGGCGCGCAACGCTTCGATCCTTTGCCGCGAGACGGTGATCTCTTCCTCCGTCGCCCGCGGATTCATTTCCAACACGAGCAAGTGCTGCGGACGCCAAAAGCTGCTCACCATGTTGAAATCGATGTGCCCGCTGCCGATCGCCTGATGATCGTGGCCCTGCGCATTCACGTCGTGCAGGTGCATCCCGAGCAGCCGCGGCGCGTTTTTCTCCAGATGCTGCTGGTGCTTGAGCAACGCCAGCGACTCCTTGATGTCGGCATGACCGGTGTCGTGCCAGTAACCGATGGGGGCATCAGCCGGAAAACCCGCGAGCAACTCCTCGAACGAGTCGTCCAGCGGCAACTCGTCGAATTTTTCCCGGTTCTCGAAGCCGAGCTGCACGCCCTTCTGCTTCGCGTAATCGAGGACGGAGCTGATGCTCTTCTTTACCTGGTCGAGAAACTTGGGCTGGCGCTTGCGCAGCTTGGTCAACGCCTTGTCGCGCAAAGCGAGGTATTCCTTGTCAAAAGCGAGATCCGTCCGGGAATGATCGCGCTGGTAATGCTTCAACCCACGCGTGGGGTTGAACCAAAAAAATTCCACACTCCCAAGGTGGCAGACCAGCAGTCGCGCCTTCACTTGCGCAGCGAAATCGAGCGAGCGCTTCGTCTGGCGCAGCCATTGATCCTGCTCCCGGGAATCGAGGCTCGACGGCTCGTAATGGTTGGGCGACGGGTGCACCACACCCATCGGCAGCGGACAAAAATTATGACACGAGCTGACCTTGACGACGCCCTCCTCGATCGCCCGCAGAATGCCGGGAACAAGCGTAATGCGGATGCCGTGACTCAACTCCACGTACTCGAACCCCAACGCCGCCATCTCTTTCAGCATGGCATAACCGTCTTGATGACGGTGTGAGCACCAGCAGGTGGAGAGGGAGAGTATCGGCAGGGACATGAGCAGAACAGACGAATGTACCGACCAACGGGTTACACAACAAAAAAGCCGCGCCCTTTTTGGGGAGCGCGGCGCGGGAAAAGAATTTACGCTTTCTTGACGAAGCGCGAGGCGCGGTCAGCCCTCGTGGCGGCGGCGCAACATGGCGGTGAAGGCCTGGACCTTCTCCTTCCGGCGTCGCTTCTCGCACGGCTTCTCATGATAACGTTTGGCGCGAACACCTTTGATGATGTTCTCGCGATCGAGCTTCTTTTTCATGCGACGCAGCGCACGGTCGATGGGCTCGCTTTTGCGGATTTTGATCTCGATAGACATGTCGAAAACGGAAGATTGACGGCGAAAAAGAGTGCACTAGGCCAAACCCACCCACCGCCGTCAACGGCAATTTTGGCCCGGGAGAAAATTCCCGGCCCGGCGGCTATGGCCGGGTCCGGAAACGTTGCTTTCAAACGCTTACCGTGGCGTCGAGTTCGAGCTCGAACAGCAGGTCGTCGCGGCAGATGTCGCAGTGGACCGGCACGTAGGGCATCGTTTGCAAGCTGTGCTCGGCCAGCCAGGCGGCGAAGATCGCGCGGTCGGCGGCATGTTTGAAATAGGCGGTCGCACGCGTGGTGTCGGCCAGGGTCATGCCCTTGGAGTGCAGCATCGCGGCGATCACTTCCATCGTGAGATCGATCTGCTTGCGGGTGTCGCCCGGCCACATCGTGGCGCCGCCGGGAGCGATGCTCGCCGTGCCGGAGACCAGCAGGCGGCGGATGCCGCCGGAAGAAATTTCCATCGCGCGGCTGAACGAGCTGCCGTACGCGGGCGCCGGGCATTGCAGCGGCGAGGCCACCTCTTGCACGCACGCCGAGGCCTGTAACGGTTTCACCGCCCAGGCGCCCATCACCAGCGCGGCATGCGCGGGATTGTAGCCTTCGACGCCGGTGCTCGCCGGCAGCGAGCCGATGCGGAACGGTTTGCGCGAATAGTAAGCGGTGCGGACGCGGTTGAAATCGCCGTACCACGCAAGAATGTCGTCGTTGAAAAACCACGTGCGCGCCACGTCAGCCAGCTCGAAGCCAGCCTGATGCAGCGCCGTTTCGAGATTCTCAAAAGCCTGATGCGTCTGAACGGCTTGAGTCTGGGTCGGATCGGTCGGGCCAACGCCGCCGAGCAGGCAATGCCGCGCGCCGTTATCCTCGTACACCGAGGCAACCACGCGACCGTTGACCATCACGCGCTGCAAATCCGCGGCGCCTTCCACCGCGAAAGCCTGCACGCCCGCGAGCGGCGAATCGTCGCAACTCGCGCCCTCGACCCACGTCACCGGCCAGTCGATGGCGCCCAGGTAGCGGCGCATCATTTTTACGCTCTCCTCGTGGGCGGCCAGCGAACCGTAAATCATCAGTTTCAGCACCGTAGCATCGCGCTCGCGCAGCGCGGCGGCCAGACGACTGAAGAGCGGTGCCACCCCTTCGCCCGGGCGGGCGGTGACGGTGAGCACAAACTCGGTCGGCAGGGAAACCGCGGCTTCATCAGCCGGGGTGCAGTTGGGCGAAACAGTGGGTGAGGTTTTCAGCGGGGAAGCGGAGGAAGTTAGCATGAAAAAGGAGACGGTGCGCCTGTGCGTCAGTTACAGACTGGCGCAATGCACCGGCCTTTCGCTAGTTTTTTCACGTTCTTTACGGTTGGTTCTTCTAGGTCAGTTTTCGCTGTAGCCGCCACCGCGGCCCGACGTCTTAAGCGTGTCCCGTTCCGCCGCCTGTTTACCCCGCGGATCAAGTTGGTTCCTGTTTTCCATGTTTTTGCTCTTCTCCTGCCCTCGCCTCTTCACCCGCGCCCTGTGCGCGGTTCTGCCCGGCATGTTGTCGCTCGGCGCTGCGTCCGCGCCCGCCGCGCCCAGAGGCAAACCCGCCCCGGCGCCGCTCTGTTTCGTGACCGACGTCATGCCGCAACTCGACCGAGCCGGCTGCGCCACCGCCGCGTGCCACGGCAGCACCAGTGGCAAGGGCGGCCTGAAACTCTCGCTCTTCGGCGCCGATCCCAAGGCGGATTTCGACGCGCTCACCCGCGACGGCGGCGGTCGCCGGATCAACCGCGTCGAGCCCGAGAAAAGTCTTTTGCTCCAAAAAATCTCCGGCGCATTGCCGCACGACAAAACCGCCGCCGTGCTCCCCGCCAAGTCGCCCGCTTACACCACGCTCGCGCGCTGGATCGCCCAGCACACGGTGTACGCGCAGGCCAACGCCCCGCAGTTTGTCGCGCTCGACGTCACGCCGACAGAGCATCGCTTGCGGCCCGGCGAGTCGGCGACGTTGCAAGTGTTCGCCAAGTTTTCCGACGGCGCGCGGCGCGACGTCACCCGCCTCGCGCATTTTCAGTCCAACGATCACGCCGTCGCCGCGATCTCGCCCGAGGGCCGGGTGACGGCCGCGCGGCTCGGCGAATGCGCCCTCGTGATCACCTACCTGCGGCAATCCGCCGTGGTGCGCGTCGTCGTGCCGCAGCCCGCGCCGGCGCCGTTTCCCGCGTCCGACGCCGCCGGCCGCATCGACGAGCTGGTGTACGCGCGGCTCAAGCTCCTCGGCCTCGCGCCGTCGGGCGTGTGCCACGACGAAGAATTTCTGCGGCGCGTTTACCTCGACCTCACGGGTCTGCTTCCGCCGGTCGCCGCGGCCAGGACGTTTCTCGCCGACGCGAATCCGCAAAAGCGCGCACAGCTCATCGAGCGTTTGCTGGCGAGCGACGAGTACGCGGATTTCTGGGCGCTGAAGTGGGGCGACCTCCTGCGCATCAAGAGCGAATATCCGGTGCGCGTCTGGCCCAAGGGTGTCGTCACCTACCACCGCTGGGTGCGCGACAGCATCGCGGCCAACAAGCCCTACGACCAGTTCGTGCGCGAGCTGCTCACCGCCAGCGGCAGCGATTTCCGCGACGGTCCCGCCAACTATTTCCGCGCGCATCCCACCAAGGACCCGCTGAGTTTCGCCGAGACGACTTCGCTGATTTTCATGGGCGTGCGTCTCGAATGCTCGCGTTGCCACGGTCATCCCACCGAGCGCTGGACGCTCGCCGACAACCTCGGCATGGCGGCGTTTTTCTCCAAAGTCGCGTTCAAGGGCACCGGCGAATGGAAAGAGGAAATCGTCTACGTCGAGCCCAAGGGCGTCGTGCGGCATCCGCGTACCAAGGAGATCGTCGCTCCGAAATTCCTCGGCGGCGACACTGTCCCCGTCGGCAAGGAGGAGGACGCCCGGCCGCGTTTCGCCGAGTGGCTCACCGCGCCCGACAATCCGTGGTTCGCACGCAATGCCGCCAACCGCGTCTGGTTCTGGCTGCTCGGCCGCGGCCTCACGCAGGAGCCCGACGACCAGCGCCCCACCAATCCGCCGTCGCACCAGGAACTGCTCGATTTTCTCGCGCAGGAGCTCGTCAGCCACCGTTACGACCTGAAGCACCTCTACCGGTTGATCCTCAACTCGCGCACCTACCAGCGTTCGTCCGTGCCGCAGCCGTTCAACCGCGCCGACGCCACGCATTTCTCGCACTACCGCGTGAAGCGCCTCACCGCCGAGCAGCTGCTCGACGCCATCGGCCAGGTGACCGAGACCACCGAGAAATATTCGAGCAAGATCCCGGAGCCATTCACCTTCTGGCCCTCCACGACCCGCGCGACGCAGCTCGAAGACGGCAACGCCGAGTGCTCGTTCCTCGAACTTTTCGGCCGTCCGCCGCGCGACACGCCGTACGAGGAGGAGCGCGACTCCGAGGCGTCGCTCCGCCAGGCGCTCTATTTCATCAACTCCGACCATCTCGAAAACAAGGTCGCCAACGGCCAGCGCGTGAAACGCCTGCTCGCGCCGCCGGCCCGCAGCGACGCCGAGATCGTCGATGAAATCGTGCTCGCCGCGCTCGCGCGTTTCCCCACTCCGGCCGAGAAGGAAAAATTCACGGCCTATCTCGCGAAGAACAAGGCCAGCCGCCCCGCCGCCGTGCGCGACCTCATGTGGGCCGTGCTCAACACCAAGGAGTTTCTTTTCAACCATTGAGGCGGCTGCGCGCCGCCCGTCCCGCCATGATCGATCTCAACAGCCCGCATTTTCACCGCAATTGCGAGGGTTTCGGCCGGCGCGATTTTCTCCGCGTCGGCGGCCTCGCCGCGCTCGGTTTCACCCTCGCCGACTGGTTCGCGCTGCAAGCCCGCGCCGCCGGCCAGCCCGCCAAAGCGCCCGCGCGCTCCGTCATCCAGCTCTGGATGGGCGGCGGCCCACCGCACCTCGACACCTTCGACCCGAAGCCGGGCGCGGGCGTCGATTACTGCGGCCCGCTCAACCGCGCGATCGACACCAACGTCGCCGGCATGCGCATCGGCGAACTGCTGCCGCTGCTGGCCAAACAGGCCGACAAGTTCTCCATCATCCGCAGCATGACGCATGGCAACAACAGCCATGAGACCGCCGCGTACATCATGCAGACCGGCACGATGCCCGGCGACCTCGTCTACCCGGCGCAGGGCGCCGTGGTGGCGTTGAAACGCGCCGAGGTCGGCGCCGTCGCCAGCTCGCTGCCGCCGTACATCACGCTCACCAATCCGCTCGGCCGGTTCAGCGAGTGCGGTTTTCTCGGCAACAATTTCCGCACCTTCGCGCCCGGCGGCGATCCCAACGCCAAGGAATACCGCGTGCAGGGTCTCGTGCCGCCGCGCGGCATGACCGACGAACGCATCCAGGAGCGGCGCTCGCTCGTGCAGGCCGTCGACGGGCTCGCCCGCCAGGTGGAGAAGCAGGCCGCGCTCGGCGAGATGGACGAGTTTCAGGAGAAAGCCTACGGCCTGCTGCTCGGCGACGCGAAGAAAGCGTTCGATCTCTCCGCCGAAACCGAGGCCACGCGCAACCGTTATGGCCGCACGCAATTCGGCCAGTCGTGCCTGCTCGCCCGCCGGTTGGTCGAGCACGGCGTGCCGTTCATCACCGTCAATTCCGGCGGTTGGGACACCCACAAAAATCATTTCGACGCGATGAAGCGGCTGCTCCCGCCGCTCGACCAGGGCTTCTCCGCACTCCTCGAAGATTTGCACCAGCGCGGGCTGCTCGGCTCCACCATCGTCACGTGGGGCGGCGAGTTCGGGCGCACGCCGAAGGTCGCGATCGACGCGCCGTGGTTTGGCGGGCGGCACCATTTCGGCGCCGTGTTCTCCTCGGTCGTGGCCGGCGGTGGTTTCAAGGGCGGCACGGTGCTCGGCGCGTCGGATTTTCGCGGCGAAAACGTGGCCCAGCGCCCCGTCTATCCGTGGGACCTCGCCGCCAGCATTTACACGCTGCTCGGCATCGACCCCAAGGGCCAGCTGCCGCATCCGCGCGGCTGCGTGGCGTTCGTAAGTCCGCTCGCCAGCGGCACGGTGCCGACCGGCGGTTTGCTGAAGGAGATCATGGCATGAGCCGCGCCGCCCTCGCGTTTTTCGCCGCCGCGTTGCTCGTCGGCGCGCCGGCCTCCGCCGCGCCCGCCAGCGCCCCGCGGCCCATCCGGCATTATTTTCAACTCAAGCCCGCGACCAACACGCCCGCCGTCCAGGCTTACGCGCCCTTCGGCCCGCAGGTGCCGGTGACCGCGCTGGTGTTTCTCAACGACGGCCAGACGCTCGTCGCCGGCGGTTATCGCGAAGTGGTGCTCTGGAATCTCGCCGAGGCCAGGCTCGCCCGGCGCATCGATCTCGGCGACAACTTCGCCTCCGTGCGCGCGGTGCAGCCGGCCAAAGACGGCCCGTTGCTGGCCGTGGCCGGCGGTGTGCCCGGCGTGTCCGGCACGGCGGCGCTCGTCGATGTCGCCACCGGCCAGGTCACCGCCACGTTCTCCGGCGCGAAAGACGAACTCACCAGCGTCGCCCTCAGTCCCGACGGCCTGTGCCTCGCCGCGACCGGAGCGGGCGCGGAAGCATTCGTGTGGGACGCGAAGACCGGCCAGTTGCTCGCCACGCTGACGGAGCACACCGACCGCGTTACGAGCGTCGCCTTCCATCCCGAGGGCAAACTGCTGCTCACCGCCAGCGCCGACAAATCGCTGCGCCTCTGGGAAACCGGCGCGTGGAAATCGGTGAAAACGCTTCCGCAACCGATGCCAGTCGCGTGCGCCGCGTTTGGGCCCGGCGGCCAGTTCATCGCCGCGGCGCTTTGCGTGCCCAACGAAGGCACGAGCGCGTTGCGCATCCTGCGCTCGGAGCTCGAAGATCCCGCCGTCGCGGTGGCGTTGGCGCAGGGCAAGCCCAAGCCGAACGAGCGCCCCGCGCTTGTGCAAACGCTCAATCTCGGCGGCAGTCTGCCGCTCGGTCTCGCGTGGGCTTGGGGCGCGCCGCCGCCGCCGCCCGCGCCGCCGAAAAAAGACGCGCCGGCCCCGCCGCCACCTCCGGTGCCGCAGCGCATCGTCGTCGCCTGCCGCGACGCCGTCGTGAAAGTTTTCAATCCCAACGCCGGCGAGCCCGTCGCCACGCTCAGCGGACACCGCGACTGGGTTTACGCCGCCGCCGGCAATCCCGTCGCCGCGCTCACCCGCATCGCCACCGCCGCCAGCGACGGCGCGATCAACGTCTGGAGCACGCGCTCCGGCAATCTGCTCGCGACTCTCGTGCAACTCGCTCCGCGCTCCGACGACTGGCTGATCTACGCGGCCCGCGGAGTCTTCGCCGCCGCTGCGCCCGACCAGATCGTCGCCACCGCGGCTGACGGCCAGAAATTGCCCGCGGCCGATGTGCTCGCGCGTTTCCACCAACCGGCACAGGTGCGCGAAGCGTTGCTCGATCCGCTGCCGCCACCGCCCGCGCCGCCGAAACCCGCCGCGTCCAAACCGGCGGCTCCGGCCAAGCCGGCCACCCCGGCGCCCGCCGCCAAACCCGCTTCGCCGCCGCCACCCGCCAAAGCCGAGCCCAAGAAGTCGCCATGAACGTTTCCCCGCTTCGCTCCCGTTTCGCCCGCCGCCTGCTCCAGGCGTCGCTCGCGCTCGCGTTGTCCAGCGTCGCCGTGCACGCGGCCAACGAAAAACAAAACGCCCAGAATCGGAAAAACGCGCAGGAGGCCGCGCCGATCAACCCGCTCACGCCCGAGCCGGGGCTCAGCTATATTTTTCCGGCGGGCGGCATGCGCGGCTCGACCGTCACCGTCACGCTTGCCGGCACCGATCTGCGCCAGGGGACCGATCTGCTGCTGGCCAATCCCATCCTGGTCAGCGGCGCCGGCGTCACCGCTCAACTCGTGGTGCTCGACGATTACACACCGCAGAAATCCACCGCCACGCCCGCCGCGAAAAACGCGCCCAAACCAAAAGACACCTCCGCCGAAAAGCAGGCCGGCTCGCTCCGTGTCGCGCTCACCATCGCGCCCGACGCCGAGCTGGGCGAACGCGAGATCCGTTTCGTCAACAAGGGCGGCGTCTCCAACCGCCTGCGTTTTGTCGTCGGCGCGTTGCCCGAGGTGAAGGAGACCGAGCCCAACTCCGCGTCCGCCACCGCCCAGAAGATCGCGGCGTTTCCGGTTGTGATCAACGGCCAGGTCGAGCAGGAGGACCGCGACTATTTTCGCTTCACCGCCAAAGCGGGCCAGACACTCGTATTCAACGTCGCCGCGCGCGCGCTCCAGCCCTACCTCGCCGACGCCGTGCCGGGCTGGTTCGACGCCAATCTCACGCTCTTCGACACCGCCGGCCACAAGCTCGCCGCGGTGGACGACTATCGTTTCCGTCCCGACCCGGTGCTGATTTTCCCGGTGCCGAAGGACGGCGACTACATCTTGCTCATCGAAGACTCCATCTACCGCGGCCGCGCGGATTTCGTTTACCGCATCACGGTCGGCGAGCTGCCGCACATTTCCTATTTCTACCCGCTCGGCGGCCGGCGCGGGGGCAAGGTCGAGCTCGCTTTGCACGGCGTCAACCTGCCGAAAAACTCGCTTACGCTGCCGCTCGCCGCCGACGCCGCCCCACTCAGCTCAATCTCCGTCAACACCGGCGCGGGCCGCGGCTACAATCCCATGCCCGTGGCCACCGGCGAGTACCTCGAAGTGACCGAAACCGAGCCCAACGACACGCCCGAGACGGCCACCCGCGTCGCCCCGCCTGTCACCGTCAACGGCCGGATCGACCGGCCCGGCGACGCCGATTACATCACGTTCCCCGTGCGCTCCGGCGACAAGCTCGTCCTCGAAATTTGGGCACGCCGGCTCGAATCGCCGCTCGACTCCGTCCTCACGCTCTTCGACAGCAAAGGCCGGGAGCTCGCGCAAAACGACGATCTCGTCGATCCCGCCCGCGCGCTCACCACGCACCACGCCGACTCGCGCCTCGTGTTCACTTTCCCGGCGACCGGCGACTACACCTTGCGGGTGCGCGACGCCCAGGGCAAAGGCGGCGACGATTACGCCTACCGCCTCGCGATCGCGCCGCTCCAGCCGGATTTCCTGCTGCGCGTCGCGCCCGACAATCCGCGCGTCTCCTGCGGCGATTCGGTGGTGTTCACCGTCAATGCGCTCCGTCGCGACGGTTTCACCGGCGAGATTCAGCTCGCGGTGGCCAACCTGCCTGCAGGTTTCGAGACCCGGGGCGCGGTGATTTTCGCCGATCGAGACGAAGCCCAGTTCACCGTCACGGTACCGCCCGGCACGCCCGTCGGTCTGCACGAGATGCGCGTCAGCGGCACCGCAGAAATCAGCGGCCGGCCCGTCACCCGCGGAGCCTCGCCCGCCGAGTCGGTCATGCAGGCGTTCAGTTACACGCACCTCGTTCCCACCGACGCCACACTGCTCACCGTGATGGAGGCGGGCCCGGTCACAGTCACCGCCGACCTCGGACCCGACGGCGTGCTCAAGGTGTCGCCCAACACGCCCAAGACTTTCGTCATGAAAACCGCGCGCAAAACCGGACTGCGCGGCCCCGTCACCATCGCGGCCGTGAAACCGCCTCCGGGAATGTTTCTGCGCCAGTCGGTGATCCCCGCGGAAAAAGACGAAGCCGAGATCACGCTCAACGTCGGCGGCCAGGTGAAAGTTGGCCAACGCTACACCCTCGTGCTCACCGGCACCCTGCGCGCCGGCAAAGCCGGCGGCATCGCCACCGCGCCAGCCATCCCCGTCGAAGTTGTCCCCGCGCCTCCGCCAGAGCCCGTGCCGCCCGCAACGCCCGCCGCCACGCCTGCGCCGACCACACCGCCCGCGCCGAATGCGACTCCCGCGCCCGCGCCGAAGCAGCCGTAGAACGCAGCTTTGTAGCCACGAGCGTGAGCGAGTGGACCCGATGCAACGATCAGGTGTGACCAGCTGTAGGGCGGCATCGCCGAATGCCGCCGCCTCAGTGGTGATCAGCGGTGGGGTTCAGCGACCCCGCCCTACAATTCGGAAACGTCCGAATCAATCCGCCGCCCGCAGCTCCCGTCTCCGCAAAGCGGCGACGTAGCCCAGTCCGAGTCCCGCGGCGAAGCCTGTGAGATGGGCACCGACATCCGTCGGCAACGCTCCTGCGCCAAACAGCCCGAGCAACGTCGCGCCCGCCGCCAGCGGCACAAACACCGCTGGCCACCGCCGCGCCGCGGGAGCCTGCGCCATGCGTCGGACCGCCCGCCCGGTGAGCAGGCCGAGACCAGCAAACACCGCCGTCGAAGCGCCGAGCGACTGATACGGTCCCGGATAATGCAGTGCGGCGATGGCGAGATTGCCCACGCCCGCCGCGAGCACCGCCAGCAGCGCCCCGCGCGAGCGACCGATGGTCGAGAGCACCGTGGAAAACACGAAAAGCCCGCTGATCAGGTTGGCCGTCAAATGCCCGGCATCGCCGTGCAACAAGAGCGCCGTAATCGGCCGCCACACTTCGCCGCGGTCGAAGATCGCCCGCGGTTCTAATGCGCCCCACCGCTCCATCACTCCGGGCCACTGCCCCTGCGCGGCGGTTCGCCTCCGTTTTCATGAGCTGCTTCCGTAACCCTTCTGCCACGGCTTGCTGCGTATCGCTTCGATGTCGCCGACCTGGAGCAATCGCCACAACTCAATGATCTGGTCCGCAGACTGGCTCTTCATATGCCATGGTCCTTCATCAGTCTCAGGATTCTCCAACACGACCTTCCCGTTTTGATGGGCGGCAACGGTCAATCCGTTCTCGTCGCTCAGCCAGCAGTCCGGATGTTCCTCGTCAGGCGTCGCCAGCTCGGCAATCGCCGCACGCAATTCCTTCTCGTCCGGATTCTGGCCTCCGCCACCCCAGCGACGCTCAAGATATGTCTTCGGCATATTTCCTTCGGCGAACGTCCTCAGTCAGACACGGAGGGGAGCGTCAGCTCCCCGGAGTTTTCTGTGATGAGCTGGAGGGCTCTTCATTCATAACGCTTGGCGATTTCAACGAGTGCTTGATGCGCGGCCTTGATCTTCGCGTCTGCGGGCTCGGTGCTCTTGCCTTCCTTCGCGAGCTGAATGCCCTCGGCAAAACCGCTTACATACGACGTGTATGCCGGCCGCAGCTCTTTCTTCGTGTAGTCGACATCTATCGCGCGCAATGCCGCAAGATAAGCGTCGGCCGCCTCAAGGCTCTCGCCCTTCTTCTTCCTTTGATCGTTCGCTTGCTCGATGGCGGAAAAGACGTTCCGGGTGCGTTGAAGCTGGATGAAATCAACGAACCCGAAGCCAACCCACGTCGCAAATCCGGCAGCAATGAGAAAGAAGACGACTTGGCTCTTACGGGACTTGATTTCGATCTTCATGTCTTCTGCCCATCGTCAAGGATGAGCTACGACGCTCGATGGCGCTCCGGCTGCGTGAGCAGCCGGCGTGACAGCGAGCGGTGTTGGCTCTGGCTGCTTCCATGAGAAGGCGTGTCGAGAGTTAAGATTAAAAAGGTTCACCTTTTTGGTGGGTTGGCTGGGTGGCAGAGTAGAATCCCGGTCAGGCTTCCATACGCACTCGAAGTGGCGGCGTCAATCAGCCGCACGGTGCAGGGAGGAGTCCGCTCTGGCATTGGGTCCTGCTTACTGGTTATCGCATTGTTTAAGATGCCGGCGCTAGAGCGCAGTGGCCCAAAGACAAAACCTGAGGGAAAGTTTATACATGACGGTTCAGGCGGCGTGGGGCAACGCGTGGTAGTCGGCGCCGCGCCACCGCCCGAGCCCACTCCGCCCGCAGCGCCCGCCGCCACACCTGCACCAACCACATCGCCCGCGCCAGTTGCTGCGCCCGCGCCCGCGCCGAAACAGCCGTAG
The DNA here is from genome assembly GCA_016217595.1 of Opitutia bacterium. Classification (GTDB taxonomy): domain Bacteria; phylum Verrucomicrobiota; class Verrucomicrobiia; order Opitutales; family Opitutaceae; genus MWDT01. The sequence continues at coordinate 113,572 of JACRHS010000011.1, forward strand.
ACACGAGTGTGACCGACTGTAGGGCGGCATCGCCGAATGCCGCCGGCTCAGTGGGGATCCGCGGCGGGGTTCGGCGACCCCGCCCTACAATTCGGAAACGTCCAATTTCACTCTGCTGCCCGCAGCTCCCGTCTCCGCAAAGCGGCGACGTAGCCCAGCCCGAGTCCAGCCGCGAAGCCCGTGAGGTGCGCGCCGACATCCGTCGGCAATGCTCCCGCGCCAAACAGCCCGAGCAACGTCGCGCCTGCCGCCAGCGGCACAAACACCGCTGGCCACCGCCGCGCCGCGGGAGCCTGCGCCATGCGCCGCGCCGCCCGCCCCGTGAGCAGGCCGAGACCAGCAAACACCGCCGTCGATGCGCCGAGCGACTGATACGGTCCCGGATAATGCAGTGCGGCAATGGCGAGATTACCCACGCCCGCCGCGAGCACCGCCAGCAGCGCCCCGCGCGAGCGACCGATGGTCGAGAGCACCGTGGAAAACACGAAAAGCCCGCTGATCAGGTTGGCCGTCAAATGCCCCGCATCGCCGTGCAACAAGAGCGCCGTCATCGGCCGCCACGCTTCGCCGCGATCGAAAATCGCCCGCGGTTCCAACGCGCCCCACCGCTCCATCACTCCGGGCCACTGACCTTGCGCCGCAAACGCCGCGATCGTCAGCAGCGCCCACCACAGCGACGCGAAAATCCCAAACGGATGCGCCGGCGCATCGTCGCGCACGGGCGGCGGCGGCCAGCGCCGGCTCTCCAGGTCGAATCGGGCGAGTTGCTCGCGCACCACAGCCAACGCGTCCGGTTCCACCAGCAAACGGAAACCGCGCTCCGACGGCGCCAGCCAGTAGGCGCCACCCATCGCGAGCACGACCAGCCCGTGCTCGGCACCGGCCGCGGCCGTCGGGTAGACGCCCGCCTCGGCGAGCGAATCCTCCTCGCGCGCCTCGGGTGCCCCGTCCGCCTGTGCCGGTTCCGTCATCGCGCCCAATAGATACCGTCCGCCCCGCCCCGGCCAACGCCAAAGCGCCCTCGCGCCACCGCACCGCACCCGCACCGCGAGGGTTTTTATTGCCGCGCCGGGGGCACGCCGCCCAACTTGCGCCATGGTCTTCGATTTCGACACCGTGCCCGAACGCCGCGACACCGACTCGCAGAAATGGCAGAAATATGCCGGCCGCGACGTGCTGCCGCTCTGGGTGGCCGACATGGATTTCCGTTCGCCGCCCGCCGTGCTGGAAGCGTTGCGCCGCCGCGTGGAGCACGGCGTCTTCGGTTACGCCCGTCCGACCGCCGCCACCGTCGACGCCGTCGTCGGCGGGTTTGCCGCCCGCTACGGTTGGGCGATCGACCCGGCCTGGCTCGTGTGGCTGCCGGGGCTCGTCGTGGGCCTCAACGTCACCGCCCAAGCCTTTGCGCAACCGGGCGACGAGGTGCTCTGCACCACGCCGGTTTACCCGCCGTTCATGAGCGCGCCGAAAAACAGCGGACGCGTGGCGCGCACCGTGCCGCTGGTCCTCGACCGCGCCGCCCGCCGCTGGGATATCGACTGGGCCGCGCTGGAGGCCGCGGTCACACCGCGCACCAAACTCTTTTACCTCTGCAATCCGCACAATCCCGTCGCCCGCGTTTTCCGGCGCGACGAGCTGGTGCGCCTCGCCGATTTCTGTCTGCGCCACGGCCTCGTGTTGTGCAGCGACGAGATTCACTGCGACCTGATTCTCGATCCGACGCTGCCCCACATTCCCACCGCCACGCTCGGTGACGAGATCGCGCGCCGCACCATCACCCTGATGGCGCCGAGCAAGACCTACAACGTTCCCGGCCTCGGCACTTCGCTCGCGATCATCCCCGATCCGCAGTTGCGCGCGCAATTCATCGCCGCCACCGAGGGCATCGTCGCGGAGGTCAACTGCCTCGGCTACACCGCCTGCGAAGCCTCCTACCGCGACAGCGAGCCGTGGCGGCAGGAACTCCTCGCCTACCTGCGCGGCAACCGCGATTTGATCCTCGATTTCGCCGCGCGAGAACTGCCCGGCATGCAAATCGAAGCGCCCATTGAGGCGACGTACCTCGCGTGGTTCAACATCGAGGCGCTCGGCCTCGCGCAACCCGTCGCGCATTTCGAGCAGCACGGCGTCGGCCTCTCCGACGGCGCGTATTTCGGCGTGCCGCGCGGCCGCAATCTCCGCCTCAATTTCGGCTGCCCGCGCGCCACGCTCACCGAGGCGTTGCGCCGCATGGCCAAAGCGATTCCGCGCTGAGCGGCTCCGCACATGCGTCTCGGTCCCTACGAGCTGACGTCGAACCTCGCGCTGGCGCCGCTCGCCGGCTACACCAACCTGCCCATGCGGCTCACGCTGCGGGAGCTGGGCGGGCTCGGCTGGGCGGTGACCGATCTCGTCAACGCGCGCTCGTTGCTCGAACGCAATCGCAACGCCCTGCGGCTCGTCGCGCGCCATCCCGACGACCAGCCGATGGCCATCCAGCTTTTCGGCGCGGTGCCCGAGGAGATGCGCGACGCCGCGGTCGTCTGCCAGGAGCTCGGCGCGCAGGGCGTCGACATCAACATGGGTTGCCCCGTGCACAAGGTCGTAAAAATCGGCGGCGGCTCCGCGATGATGACGGAGCTGACCAAGACGGCGGCGTTGGTGCGCGGCATGGTCGCCGCGGTGAAAATTCCGGTCACGGTCAAAATGCGTCTCGGGTGGGACGACGCCAACCTCACCGCGCCCGACCTCGTGCGCGTGCTGGAGGATGTCGGCGTGGCGGCGATCTGCATTCACGGCCGCACGCGCGCGCAAGGTTTCGGCGGCACCGTCAACCTCGCCGGCATCCGCGCCGTGGTGCAGGCGGCGCGCGCGATTCCGGTGCTGGGCAACGGCGACGTCACTTCGCCGGAAGCGGCGCGGCACATGATCGCGGAAACCGGTTGCGCCGGCGTCGCCATCGGGCGCGGCGCGTTCTACGATCCGTGGATTTTCCGGCGGACCGCGGAGTATCTGCGCACCGGCGAACTCGCACCCGAGCCGTCGCTGACCGAGCGCGTCCGTGTGATGCGGCGGCATCTGGAGCGCTATTGCGAATTCTACGGCGAGGAGACGGGCGTGAAGTTTTTCCGCAAGGTCGCGCCGTGGTACGCGCGGCGGTTCGGGCCGGCGAAGATGTTCAAGCAACGCGTCGTGAAGATGACGACGCGCGCCGATTTCGAGGCGGCGCTCGCGGAGTTTTTCGAGTGGCGGAAACCGTTCTGCGACGAGCGCGGCGAGTTGTTGGCCAAATACCAGCCCGCGCCGCTCACCGCTTCGTTCATGCGCCCGGCCGGTGAGAGCGCGGGCGATGCCGGTCAGGCCATCCCCGTGCCCAAGGGGCCGGTGGAGTTCTGGTGAAGGCCGACTGCCCGTCCGCGCTCGCGGCTGCGGGCAGCGCATCACGAGCTCAATATTTCCGCGTGACCTTCGCGCCGGTGGAATCAGAGAACGTGATCGTCTTTTTGTCGGCGTCCACGCTGTCGAAGACGATGCCGAGACTCTGATCGATCACCTCGCCCGCGCGCACGATGCGGCCGTTGAGATGAGCGCGCGGCTGGCTTCCCTGGAAAACACCCTTGATGACCGCGTTCGAGACGAAGCGGCGAAATTCCGCTGAAGCCGCAGGTACTGCGAGCACCTCGTTGGAGGTCGCAGTAACACCCGGTGCGATGGTGGTGCTCGCGCTGGCCACCTGTACCGGTGCCGGTTTGGGAGCAGTCGTCGCCGCAGGGGGCATTCCCTGGCTCGGCGGCGGACCGCTGATCGCGCGTTGATCGGGCACATCGCGACCTTCCACCATCGCGTCGACGCGAGCCTGCTCGCTATTACGACGGGCGGCGACGACATCCTGTGTCTTGTCGATGGCCTTCTTCGGCACGGTCGCGAGCTGGTTCATCGTCGCCGAAGGTGTAATGGCGGGCGCGGCGGCGGAAGGCGCGGGACTGGCTGCCGCCGGCGCCGGGGTCGGAGCCGGTGTGGAAGCCGCCGGGGCCGGTTTGACGGATTTCACCACGGGCTTCGGCGGCGGAGGCGGGGGCGGACTATCCATGAACAGGCGATAGGCCACGCCGCCCAACAACACCACGACCAGACCAGCAACCACGAGCAGCAACGTGCGCTTGTTCATCCGCGGAGCTTTGGCCACTGGCTTGGCCGGCGGCTCTGGCATCGGCACTTCCCCGGCGGGGGCACGGATATGCGGAACCTTCGCGAGAATTTTTGTCTTCGGCGCAGGGACGTTGGCCGGCGGAAGAGGCGGAGGAGCCACCACGTTAATCGGCTCTGCCCCCGCAGGCGCTTCGGGTGCTACAGCGGCAGGCGGAGGCGCCGGTGGCGGTGCGGGAGGCGGCGGAATCATTTTTTCGCCACCCGGAATTTGCGGGATAGGCGCACCTGGGTCAGGCGGACGCTTGGGCGCGGGAGCGGGCGACGCGGCCTCGGCCGCAGGTGCGGCAACCTTGGGCCGGAACTTAAATTTGGGCGCACCTTCTGGAGTTGCGCCACTCGCCTCAGGCATGGGTGGCGGGGGCGGCGGCGGGGGTGCGGTTACGGCACCGATCGGAGGCAACGACAACGGAGGCGGCTCGATGGCCGCGGGCCCCGTGGCAACGGGCTCGGGCGACGGAGGTTCTGCTGCCGGCGGCGTATCCGAAGCCGGCGTGGCCGCCTGCGGATTCACGGCTAGCCGCGGCTTCAAACGAACCCGGGGTTCGCCAGCGGGCGCTTCCGGGGAACCCGCAGCTGGCGGCGTCATCGGCACGGCCGGCACCGGAGCAACAGGAGTCGCGCCAGCAGGCGCGGCGGGTCGGAGCTGAATCTTCGGGCGCGGAGCCGTCTCGGCCGGAGTATCTCCCGCGGGCGCAGGCGCTGGCGCGGCCGGCTCCACGGCGCCGGGAGCGGGGGCCGGCGGGGTGGCAGGAGTCGTCGACGCGGCTTCGCCCTCGGTGCGGAGACGAGGTTTCAAACGAAGGACCGGCGGCTGAGACTCATCGCTCATGGCGGTAGCAAAACGATTTCCTTGCGCAGAGAAAACAAAAAGATGGTCTCGCGGTCAGGAATCACCAACGCATAGCCTTCGATCCACACTTTTCCGCATGACGACCCGTTTCGCCTTCACACTCCTCGCCGCAATGCTCGCGCTCGCTGGCTCCGCCTGCCGCAGCTCCAAGACGCCCAAGCCGAGCTCCGCCGTCGCCACCGAAGTCGAAGCCGGCTTCAAGCAGCGCTGGATCGACAAACGCACCGCCGAACTCACCGCCACGGGCAAATCGGCCGACGAGGCCCGGACGCAGGCCGACAAAGAGTTCCGCGATAATTACAGCTACCTGCGCGCGCCCGCTAACGGGCGGCGCTGAGTCATGCCGGCGGCCGAAGTCACGGCCCCGTCGTCCCGCGGCGCCCTGGCCGCCGGGGTGTGTTATGTGATGTGGGGTTTGTTTCCGCTCTATTGGAAACAGCTCGCAGCCATCGATGCGCGGGAACTGATCGCACATCGCATCGTGTGGTCGCTGGCGTTTGTCGCCGCCGCCACGACCGCGACCGGCGCCTGGGGCACAATCCGCGCGGCGCTCGCGACCCGGCGGTCGTTGGCCGCCAATCTCCTCACGGGGGCGTTGCTTTCGGTCAACTGGCTGGTGTTCGTCTGGGGCGTCAACCACGGGCACATTCTCGAAACCAGCCTCGGCTATTTCCTCGTGCCGCTGGTCAACGTCGCGCTCGGGCGGCTGGTGTTGCACGAGCATTTGCGCCCCGCCCAATGGGCCGCCATCGCCTGCGCCGCGGCCGGTGTGGCGTTGCAGCTGCTCCACGTCGGCCGGCTGCCGTGGATCGCGCTGGCGCTCGCGGCCACGTTTGGCGCGTACGGCTTGTTGCGCAAACGCTCGCCACTCGGCTCGCTCGCCGGCCTCACCGTCGAGACCCTGTTGCTCGCGCCGCTCGCCCTCGCCTACCTGTACTGGTGCCACCGCCAGGGCACAGGCGCGCTCGGCCGGGTGAGTCTGCGCGAACACGCATTCGTGCTCAGTGCGGGCGTGGTCACGGCCGTGCCGCTGCTGTTGTTCGCGTACGGCGCGCGCCGCATCCGGCTGACCACACTGGGGCTCCTGCAATACCTCGCGCCCACCGGCTCATTTCTCGTCGGCGTGTTCGTGTACGGGGAGGCGTTCGACCACGACCGGCTGCTGGCGTTCGCCTGCATCTGGCTCGGCCTCGCCCTCTACACGGCCGACAACCTGCGCCAACTCGCCCGCCGCAACTGATGCCCGTAGCGGGGGGCGTCATACCAACAAGCCCAAGCATTCTGATTTTGAACAAAAGCAAACGAAGATAAAGAAGTCCGATTCAGTCTGCGCTTTGTGCGCTTCGTTTCCTTCGTTAGCTTTTGTTCAATGGCCTAAATTCAGGAGGAGTTTGGTATCAGGAGGCCGTCAACCTCACGAGAGCACGCCGAGCATATCGGAAACAGCCGCACGCCGCTCAACGCAGATAATTCACCCACAGGAGCCGGGCGATCACCAGCACGACCATCGTGAAAAACACCGGTTGCACGAAACGACTGCCGCGCTGCATCACCAGCTTCGCGCCGATTCGCGCCCCGAGAAACTGGCCCGCGGCCATCGTAAGACCGGCATCGAGCACCAGCTGCCCGTTGAGCGCGAAAAACGCGAGCGCGGTGAGGTTGCTGGTGGCGTTCATCACCTTGGTGTAGCCGGTGGCGCGCAGGAAATCCTGCCCGAGCAGCAAAATCAGCGCGATGGTCCAGAACGATCCCGTGCCCGGGCCGAAGAAGCCGTCGTAGAACCCGAGCCCCAGTCCGAAGAGAACGAAAAACGCCCGACGCTCCATGCGCGCCGGCCGCTCGTGTTGTCCGACCTTGGGGCGGACGACCATGTAGATCACGATGGCCGCGAGCAGCCACGGGATGAGTTTCCCGAGCGCCTGCGCATCGAGCAGCTGCACGCAACCGCTGCCGGCCAACGCGCCCACCGCGGTGCAAACGATGCCCAGCCCGCATTCGCGCAAATCGACGACACGACCCTGCGCGTAGTGCATGGCCGCCGACACCGAGCCGAACGACGCCTGCAGCTTGTTGGTGCCGAGTGCGAGCGGCGCGGGCAGCCCGAGATTGAGCAACACCGGCACGGTGATCAGCCCGCCGCCACCCGCCATGGCATCGACCAACCCCGCCACCCCGCCCGCCACGAACAGCAGCGGATAAGCCCAATACGAAAGCGTTGGCAGGGTGAGGAGCATGGTGACGGATGGCGTCAAAGCGACGGCGCATGATCCCAACTTCCAGCGCCAAATGACCATCGCAAAAGCACAACCGTGTCGCACGAGCTGGTTATGTGCAAAGAGCGACCTGACGAAAAAACCGTCAGATCGCTCCATCACCAAAAACCGACAGGATCCGGCTCAGAGCGGCGTCAATGCGATGGTGATTTCGAGACTGGATTTGCCGTCGATCAGCCTGGCTTTCTGCGCGTCGTACACGGTGATCCATTGCGCCGCCGGGGTGTATCCGGGCGCAAAGGCTTTGATCAGCTTCGCATTTTCCGCGCTATTGAGCGGCACCGGCGCGCCCGTCCAACGGAAGCTGAAAAGTCCGGCAGGACCGGCGGCCGTGACGGTTTCCTCGTAGGTGTCGTTAGGCGGCACCGGATTTTGGCGATTCCACACTCGCAACGTCGATCCCGTGATCGGCAAACCGGTCTGCGCGTTGACCACCTTCACCACGACCGCAGTCAGATCGGGCAATGTGGCGGCGGCGCTGGAAGCATTGCGATAGGGTCCGTTAATCACGCCCCGTGTCGCTGGCGCAAAGCTCGTGATATCGAGCAAGGTGCTCAAGGCCATCGGCGAGCCGAGGCGTGGGTTGGCATGGGCATTGGCCGTCAGCGGATCGGACCAATAATCGAAGCGCGCATTCCAAAACGCATCCGGGGTGGCGCTGTCCACGTCCGCCACATCGGCCAAAACTGGCACGACACCCGAGGCGTCGTGCAACCCGCCGAGCGACGCATAGTCGCCCGCCCCGGCCTGGAAGGCGCGTTCAAACCCGCGTAGGATCAGATGCAATTGCCGCCAATACTGCGCCAGCGCAGGCGTGCCATTGGCGAGCGAGCTGGGATCGTGGATTTGGTCCCACCGCAGTTCACGGACCCCACCGGCGCCAGAGGAATCGACCCCGACGCTGCCGCCATAGGTTCCGACCGAGGGATTATCGGTAGCCGTGGCGTATACCCACAATTCAAAATCTGAATTGGGCAGCCAACCGCCGCTTATCGTGCCGGAGAAGGGATCCGCGGCCGCAACCGTCACATCGTTCAGCGGATCGAACGGCAGAAAGACACGCAGGGTTTCGCGCGAAAAGACCTGCGTGACATGCGCAGCATATTGCGCCAGACGACTGCGCACATCGGCGATCGGCAGACTGCCGATGAGATCCGGATGCACAAAGAACCGCAGCCGAAGGATGCCGAGCGAGGTGTAGGATGTGAAAAGCGGCAACGACTGCCCGCTAAAAAGCGTGACCGATTGCGTGCTGGGCGTGCTGTAACCAGCATGGGCGCGATATTCGATGAGGTGAGGCACATCGAAAGCCAGATTAGCCACTGTGGCTCCGCTGGCCTGCCACGCGCCGCCATCCACGCGCCATTGCGCCGAGAATGGATAAAGCGACACCGTCAGCTGCGCCAAAGGACTGTAAGAGCGACTGAATTGCCGTTGCTCGCCGCTGTACAGCGTCACCGTTTCCGATGACGGCGCCACATACCCCACCGCCGGAGCGTACTCGACCATATGTGGCATATCGAAAGCCAGATTAGCCACGGTGGCTCCGCTGGCCTGCCACGCGCCGCCATCCACGCGCCACTGCGCCGAGAATGGATAAAGCGACACCGTCAGCTGCGCCAAAGGAGTGTAAGAGCGACTGAATTGCCGTTGCTCGCCGCTGTACAGCGTCACCGCTTCCGATGGCGGCGCCACATACCCCGCCGCCGGAGCGTACTCGACCGTGTGCGGCACATTGAAAGCCAGATTAGCCACGGTGGCTCCGCTGGCCTGCCACGCGCCGCCATCCACTCGCCACTGCGCCGTGTATGGCGTGAGCGACACCGTGAGCTGCGCCAAAGGAGTGTAATAACGATAGAGCGTGAGTGGCTGGCCACTCGTGAACACAACGGTTTCCGCACTCGGGCTGACATAACCCGGCAGGTCCTTGTATTCGATCAGATGCGAACCAGACGCGAGATTCCACACGCCGTCGCCACTGGCCAACCAAGCCCCGCCGTCGATCCGCCATTGGGCCGTGTAAGGATTGAGCGAAATGCTCAGATCGAGGTTATGTCGGTAATTCCGCGTAAGCGCCACCGCCTCCGCACTGCCCAGCACGAGCGTTTCCCCATAGGGAGTGCTGTAATCCGCAACCGGAGCATATTCTAGGTAGTAGCTTCCAGGAACCAATCCCGGAACGGACGCTCCGCTCGCAAGCCATATGGTGCTGGCGGGTCCACCCACGGGCGAAATTCGCCACTGCGCGTTGGCCGGGGTGGTTGTGACGGTGACCTGCCCCGGCAACGCAAGGTAGGCGCGGTTCAGCACCACCTCCTGCGACGCAGCAAGCGTAAGCGTTTCCGTCGTCGGCGAACCATAGTTCATGATGGCAGCATACTCGATCGTGTAACTACCGGGGGCCAAGCCCATGACTGTAGCGGAACCGAGCTGCCACGCACCTGAGGGAGATGCGCCGGAATAAATGCGCCACTGCCCCTGCTGGAGATTTAGCCCCACCGAAACCGTGGCGGTGGCGATGGCTTGATAGGTACGCGTCAGGCTGAGGCTCTGCCCCGCAACACCAACCTTGATGTACTCGGCAGGTGGCGTGATGTAGCCCGCGATGGGTTCATATTCGTAAAAGTGCGCAACACCAGCCTCGGACCACGCCGATGCCCCGCTATTCGCCCATGCTCCGCCATCGATCCGGAAACGCCCCTGTGCTGGATTGAGCGTGATCCGCACTCCCGCATACCCAGAACTATAGGTCCAATCGAGCCGCGTCACTTCCGTGGCATTGACCTGGACGCTCGTCGGCATGGGGGTGACATATCCGGGCACCGCCGCAAATTCGAGCGAGTGCGCCCCCGTCGCGAGCCCACCGAGGGTAACACCGCTGTCATTCCAAGCGCCGCCATCAACCCGCCATTGCGCGGTGGCGGGTGTCGTCTTGACGCTCAGCAGGCCGGGCGTCAGTGGCGTGTAAAGGAAACTAACGCTACGGGAGTCGCCCGCATTGAGCGAGATCGTCTGAGAAAGCGGGGTCGCAAAGCCCGGCTCGGAAGAGAATTCAAGAAGGTGGGAACCGGCGAGAAGGTCCGCAGCTGCAGTCCCGGCGGGGAGCCACGCCCCCCCATCGACGCGCCACTGGGCAGAGCTGGGCGTGAGGTTGACCAAGATCTTCGCCGGACTCTGCACACTGTAGATCACTCCTTTGTTCAAGGCATCACCCAACCCCAGCTCGACAGTGTGCGCGGGCGGAGTGGTATAACCCGCCACCGCCGAGAATTCGACCAGATGGCTGCCAACCGCAAGGCCTGTAGCGCACGCCCCGCTGGCTTGCCACGCACCGCCATCGATCCGCCACTGGGCAGAGCTGGGTTCGAGCGTAATGGTGATTTGAGGCGGGATGGGATAGTACGCAGCCGCAATCGTTTTGCTCTCGCCGGGAGCCAGCGCGACATAGTTTTCGCTGGGGAAATGATAACCCTGCACGGTCGAGTATGCGATTACGTAGGCTCCGGGAGCGATGTTGGCGACCATCGCGCCGCTGGCATTCCAATTGCCACTGGGCGGAGTCTGATCCGGGTAGATGCGCCATTGGCCGGAGGCAGGCGCGGTCGTGATGGTAAGCTGCGCAGGTAATACCGTATAGTTCCGTGAGTAAGCCGCAGATTGCCCGGCTGTGAGCGTGACCGTTTCCGTGGCGGGCGCAGCGTAACCGCCAAGCGCACTGTATTCGATCGCGTAGCTGCCGGGGGCGAGGCTGGCTACCGTCGCTCCAGAATTTTGCCATGTGCCGGAGGGCGCGGACTGCGCGGGGTAAATCCGCCATTGGCCCGACGCGGGCGTGAGTGTGACGGTGACTTGCGCAGGCACCGCGACATAAGCTCGCGTGAGTGTCACGGATTGATTCGGCGACAAGGCGAGCGATTCGGTCGGAGGCGTGAGGTAGTTCGCTTGGGACGAATACTGAATCGTATAGTTACTGGCAGGCATCAGTCCGGTTACGGTGTCACCGCTGTTACGCCATACGCTGGCGGTCGGTCCATTGAGCAGCCATTGGCCAGAGGCGGGCGAGAGATTGACGGTGAGCGTGGCGGGCTTCTGCGGATAGCTGCGCGAGAGGATCGCGTTTTCGCGGGGAGCGAGCGAGATCGTTTCCGATGCAAGCGAATTGTAGTCACCGCCGAGCTCCGTGTAATCGAGCGTGTGCGAACCGGTGGCGAGGCCGGTGACTTGCGCGCCAGACACCTGCCAAGCGCCGCCATCAATGCGCCACTGTCCGGCGCTTGGAACGAGATGAACTCGCAGCGACGGTTTCGTCGAGGTGTAGTAACGCGTTCCGAGAAATCCATCGACGAATGTATCAGGTGGCGGCGGGTCGTAGTCCGCGAGCGCGGAGTAGTCGATCGTATAGGTGCCCGCCGGCACCCAGAGCGTGTTGCCGCTCGCCTGCCAGGCGCCGCCGTTGAGGCGCCAGGTGCCCGTGGCTGGCACGAGGCCGATCATCACCTGTCCAAGAGTCGCGTAGCTGCGCGTCAATGAAAGCGACTGCCCGGCGGCCAAGCTCACCGTTTCCGTCGGTGGCGTGCCCCAGTTCGGCACGGCGAGCGTGGAGTATTCGACGGTATGGTTGCCAGGAGCGAGATTTGCGACGGTGGCACCGCTGTTTTGCCACGCGCCGCCATTCACACGCCATTGGCCGGAAGTCGGCACGAGCGCGATGCTGAGTTGAGCAAGTTGCGTATAGCTGCGCGCGAGAGTCGTCGTTTGGTTGGCGACGAGGGTGACGGTTTCGGTCGCCGGTAACGAATATCCGGCTACGGCGGCGTAATCGACGGTATGCCCTCCCGGCGCAAGGCCCGTAACTGTGGCACCGCTGGACTGCCAAGCACCGCCATCGATGCGCCATTGGCCGGTCGTCGGTGTCAGGGAGATTTTTAATGATGCCGGCTGGACATAAGTTCCCGTCAACGTTGCCGTGTTACCATTCGTGATCGTCACCGTGGTCGCGACGGGAGTCAGCCAACCAGAGACGCTCTTGAAATCGACTGTGTGCGTCGTGTTCGAAAGATTTTTCACCGTGGTGCCGCTGTTGCGCCACGTGCCCCCATCCACCCGCCATTTAGCACCGGCGCTGATGGCCTGCGATGGACTCAAAGTGACGGTGAGATTACCGGCAAATAACTGAACGCTCCAGAGGCCGATCAGTGCAAGGATGAGGAGACGGAGGTATTTATTCATAGAGAAATGGGTCAACTCGCATATGCGAATTGAGCAGTTATGCATCCGCGACAGAACCTCCCCTGTTGCCACTGAACATCGTGCCCCAAGACGCTGTTCACCGCATGCACACCGTAGGCATGAGGGTAAAAAAAGGCCGAAGCTGCTCTCGGCTTGCAGGGGTAGATTCATCGCGTGTTAATCGTTTGCTATAAGCTACAAACCATTGCAAACGATTTTATTGAAGTTTTGAATTTTTCATAAATTCAAAACATATTCCTCCGCCAGTACAGAGGAATTTTTTACATCCACTTCCTATTCCACGAACAGCAGCGGATAAGCCCAATAGGAAAGCGTTGGCAGGGTGAGGAGCACAGCCCCGCCACGATGCGCCTACCTCGCCTCGTGGCCAGCCGATCCTGTTATCATGTCTCTCTTAATTGGTAGGCGCAGCTGGCCTGATAACTGGATCCACGCCAAATGACACAACCGGACCGGGGGCGAAGCCGTCGACGGTGGTGCTGTCGGCGTGGTAATCGCCTGTGCGCTGCGTGCCGCTGCGGTAATTGTACAGCACGATCAAGCGCAGTAGCTCCGTCGCGCTCAGGTAGCCGTCTCGCGGATTGCAGTCCGCACTGTGGTACCGCGAGAGCGTCACGGCCGTCCCCGGCGCGCGTGTCGGATCGGGCGCAAAGCCATCCGCCGTGATCGCGTCCACCACATACGCGCCCGTGCGCTGCGTGCCATACCGGGCATTGTAGAGCACGATCACCCGCAACAGCTCCGTCGCGCTGATCTTCCAGTCGCTGTTCGTGTCCGCGGTGTGATACATCGCCAGGATTACCGTCAACGGGTCGGGTTGGGCGAACCGTTGGATCTCTCCCGCGCCCTGCCCTACACTGCCCACCGCCTGGATCTGTTTGTTGCCGGTCGTGCCCGTCGGCACGTTCAAGGTGTACGTGAACGTCACCGGACTGCCCGGCACGGTCGTCCAGACCCAGTCCAAGGTGCCGGACTGCCCCGCGGTCGGCCGGGTGCTCGCTGTGCTGCCCGTGTCGGAGGCGAAGCTCCAGCCGGTCGGCAGCAACACCTGCCAGCCCATGCGCGGCACGGTGCCGCCGTAAGTCAGTGTGTTGGTGATCGTCACCGTGCCGCCGGGCACATAGCCCGCGCCCACCACCGCGTGCACCGCAGCCATCGGTGCGATTGTGAGCGTGAAGAAATCTGAGGTTACAACACCGGTGGCACTACTCACCTCAACTGAGTAACGACCTGCATCACCCGGCTGCACGTTCGGAATAGTGAATGAGGGACCATATTCACCGTAAACATATATTCCATTTTTCCTCCAATGATAATAAAGAGTTCCACTGCCACTGGCATTGATCGTGAATTGGACCGCATCGCCCACAACAACGGTTTTCGACTGTGGTTGAGTCGTTAACGTAGGAACGCCTACACTTGGGCCGGTGCCTGAATACGTCCGGATTATTCCATCGCGGCCCACCGCTACAAACCGACTGCCATTCCATGCTATATCATAAAGCTGATTTGAAGCCCCTGAATTCCAACGCTTCCATCCTATCCCATCGTCACTGCTCCAAAGATCGCCCGAATCAAACAGGCCCAGCATCACAAATTGCCCAGCGAGCCAACGGATCGCGACGAAGGCTTCCACGGACAAGCTGCGGTCCTCCCATTCCCAGCCGCTCGCGCTGGTAAAAATAGCGCCCCAATCCCCCGCTATCACAAACCGTTTTGCCCCCCATGCTACACCATACAGATCGGATTTCTTTCCAATTACATCCGCCTGACTGAACCAGTTAACCCCATCTGAACTAGTCAGTACTGTGGAGTATTCCTTAAAATCTGCGGTATATCCCCCGCCCACAGCTACAAACTTACCTTCCCCCCAAGCCACACCAGAAAGCCGGTCGGAAATGCCTGAACTACGACTGGTCCATACTGCCCCATCCGGACTTGTCAGGATCGCTCCGTTTTCGCCTACAGCTACAAATTGATCTCCACCCCAAACGATGCCATATAGCTTGTTCGTGGTGCCTGAGAGCTGGCTTACCCAGTTGATCGCATCCGTACTCGTAAGAATTGTACCGGAATAGCCCACGGCCACAAACGTGCTTCCTCCCCATGTCACGCGATACAGCACATTCGTCGTGCCTGAGCTGCGCATAGTCCACGTTATTCCATCCGAGCTCGTCAGGATCACCCCGGATTCGCCAACCGCGACAAATTGGCTGCCATTCCAAGTTACACCACGAAGGACGCTAGTAACACCCGAATTGCGACCCACCCATGTATTAATATCAACCCCACTGATCGCCAGCGTTGCGGTGGCGGAGGTGACACTGCCATCGGCATTGGCAACTGTCACCGTATAATCGCCGGCATCGCCCGCCTGCACACTGGCGATAGAATAGCTGGAGTTGGTTGCGCCAGAGATAGCGCCCCCGGCTTTCTTCCACTGATAAGTGAGCGGATCGGCTCCTTCAACAGTGACATTGAACATCACACTACTGCCCAGCGATACATCCTGACTTGCCGGCGGAGTTACCACCCTCGGCGCATATTGTGCGATATCGCCGTTCGCGATGAAGAAAGAGTGATTGCCGCCCGCCGCGATGGCCTTCACATTGGCCGCCACACGGACAGGCGTGCTGCGCGACACCGTCGTGCCATCGCCCAGTTGTCCGTAGGAATTATCACCGGCACCCCATGCAGTCCCATCTGACTTCAGGAACAAACTACATTGTCCACCTGCAGCCATGGCGGCTACCCCGCTCGTTACTTGCACCGGCGTGCTACGGTTACTTGTCGTGCCGTCACCCAACTGGCCATACCTATTAGTACCCATGGCCCATAGTGTCCCATCCATCTTTAAATATTGGCTATGGTAACTGCCGGCAGCCACCGCGGCCACTCCGCTCGTCACTTGTACCGGCAGGCTACGGCGGGTCGTCGTGCCGTCGCCTAATTTACCGGCGTCATTATTGCCCATCGCCCATAAGGTTCCATTCGTCTTCACAAACAGACTATGGGAACCGCCCGCTGCTATAGCACTTACACCACTCGCCACATGTACCGGTGTGCTACGGTCCGTAGTCGTGCCATCGCCTAGCTGGCTGTTGAAATTATTACCCATCGCCCACAACGTCCCGTCCATCTTCACGTACAAACTATGTGCCAAGCCAGCCGCGACCATAACCACTCCGCTTGCCACTTGCACCGGCGTGCTACGACAGTTCATCGTCGTGCCGTCGCCCAGCTGGCCATAGTAATTATTACCCATCGCCCATAACGTACCATCTGTCTTCACATACAGACTATGGGAATCACCGACCGCCACCGCCGCCACTCCGCTCGCCACTTGCACAGCTGTGCTACGGTTCATCATCGTGCCGTCGCCCAACTGGCCATAGTCATTGGAGCCTGTCGCCCACAACGTCCCATCCGCCTTCACATACAGACTATGAAAACTGCCGATTGCCACCATCGCCGCTCTGCTCGCTACTTGTACCGGCGTACTACGGCTGATAGTCATGCCATCGCCCAACCGGCTGTAGTAATTGTAGCCAATCGTCCATAGTGTCCCGTCGGTTTTCACGTACAAACTATGAAATCTACCAGCCGCCACCGCCGCCACACCGCTTGCTACTTGCACTGGCGCGCAGCGGCTAGTTGTCAAGCCATCGCCCAACTGACCATTGCAATTGTAGCCTGCAGCCCATAAGGTGCCATCCGTCTTTACAAACAGACTATGGTAACCTCCGACCGCAACCGCTGACACTCCGCTCGCCACTTGCACCGGTATGTTACGGTCCGTAGTCGTGCCGTCGCCCAACTGGCCGTAGTAATTGGAACCCATCGCCCACAGCGTTCCGTCCGTCTTCATATACAGACTATGGTCACCACCAGCCGCCACCGCTACCACTCCGCGCGCTACTTGCACCGGAATGTTACGGTTGCTTGTCGTACCGTCGCCCAACTGACCTTTAGAACCGCGTCCCATCGCCCACAACGTCCCGTCCGTCTTCACATACAGGCTATGGGAATTGCCTGCCGTCACCGCCACCACTCCACTTGCCACTTGCACTGGCGTACTGCGATTGGTCGTTGTGCCGTCGCCCAGCTGACCATAATAATTGTAGCCCATCGCCCACATCGTACCATCCGTCTTCACAAACAGGCTATGGAAATAGCCGGCTGCCACCGTCACAACCCCGCTGGCTACCTGCACCGGCGTACTGCGGATGGTCGTCGTGCCGTCACCTAACTCGCTATAGCCATTGGAGCCCATCGCCCACAACGTACCATCCGTCTTCACAAATAGGCTGTGGCTAGCGCCAACAGCCACATTCATAACCCCATCCGCTACTTGCACCGGCGTCCTACGATTGGTCCTGGTGCCATCGCCCAGCTGACCATAGCCATTATAGCCCATGGCCCACAACGTACCATCTGTCTTCAAGTACAAGTTATGGGTAAAGTTCGTAGTTGCTACATTCACCTCGCTTGCGATCTGTTTCGGTATCACATACTGACATAAAATACTGTCTCCCAATTGTCCGTATGAATCATTGCCCATCGCCCAGAGATCCCGCAGCGCAGTGCTGGCAGCGCGCTGGGTTAGCGTGTGTGTCTGGCTTCCTATAGTGAGGATAGTAGTTCTATCCGCATTTGTCGCATTGGGATCTACTATCACGTCGATAACATCTTCTTGGCCGCCACTTGCCTTCGACATCGTGACCCAAGTCTCACTCGGCATCGCAGTCCATGTCGTATTACTCGTCACCAACAGCGGGTACACGACCCGGCCCGCACCGACTTCCTTCGTTACGGGTGTAAGCGTAAGAAATGCCGCGGATGACACCTGCGCGGAGGCACTCATGGCGGCGAAAATGAAAGCGATGCAGGCAACGAGCCACGCCAAGCCGGCGCGGCCCAAAAGACTCGGGCTGGTATTCATCGGAACTATCAGTGGATTAACTGGAAATGATTGCGGGAGAGTGAGCTGGTCAGCCCTGACGTCTACCTGAAGCATCCTCCGGCGAGGATGGAAGCGGGTATTTGCTGATGGGCATCGCTCCCGCGCGCAAGCGCAAACCCTATGGTCAGTGATAAGTTAAGCATGGAGCCAACTCGTAACTAGGCCAACAATCCAGCTACTCTGGCACGTGACCCAACGGCGGGGATAAACCCCGCCCCACCGAGAACTCTGCCCCACCGGGAAAACACAATTCCTTGGCAACCAGTCATCGCCTTCTCCCGGCTACTCCGCTCAGTGCTTCTTCTTGATCGCGGCGGAGAACCAGTCGCCTTGGAGCGATTGCGGGGCGCGGGGGGCGGGCGCGGCGGGGCGCGGGCCACTGCCACCACCCATCGACCGGCTGCCACCAGGGCCACCGCCACCACCACCGAGCGGGGCGCGGGGACCGAGCTGCGGGTTGCTCTTCATCGAAAGCGCGATGCGTTTGCGCGACAGGTCCACCTCGACCACCGTCACCATCACCTTCTGCTGCGGCTTCACCACTTCGGCCGCGTCTTTCACGAAGTTGTCCGACAACTGGCTCACGTGCACAAGTCCGTCCTGATGCACGCCGATGTCCACGAACGCGCCGAACGCCGTCACGTTGGTCACGATGCCGGGCAACTTCATGCCGGGCTTCAAGTCCTCGGGCTTGTGCACGCCGTCGTCGAAAGCGAACGCCTCGAACTTTTGCCGCGGATCGCGCCCGGGTTTGGCGAGCTCGGCCATGATGTCGTTAAGCGTCGGCAGGCCGACCTTCTCTGTCACGTAAGTCTCCAGCTTGATCTTCTTCCGCAACGCGGGCTCGCGGATCAAATCGGCCACGGTCACGCCGAGATCGGCGGCCATTTTCTCGACCACCGGATAACTCTCCGGATGCACCGCGCTCGTATCGAGCGGGTTGACGGCGTCGCGAATGCGCAAAAATCCCGCGGCCTGCTCGAACGCCTTCGGCCCGAGTCGCGGCACTTCCAACAACGCCTGCCGCGAGGCGAACGGCCCCTTCTCGTTGCGCCGCGCCACGATGTTGGCCGCGATGCTCGCGTTGAGACCCGACACGTAACTGAGGAGCTGCTTCGACGCAGTGTTGACCTCGACGCCGACGCCGTTGACGGCGCTGATAACGGTGTCGTCGAGCGAACGCTTCAGTGCGGACTGATCAACGTCGTGCTGGTACTGGCCGACGCCGATGGACTTCGGGTCGAGCTTCACGAGCTCCGCCAATGGGTCCATCAGCCGGCGGCCGATGGAGACGGCGCCGCGCACGGTGAGATCGTGGTCGGGAAACTCCTCGCGGGCGACTTCGCTCGCGGAGTAGATCGACGCGCCGGATTCGTTGACCATCACGATCGGAATCGACGCCGGCAGCCCGAGCGCGCGCACGAACGCCTCGGTCTCGCGCCCCGCGGTGCCGTTGCCGATGGCGATGGCTTCGATCTGGAAAAACTTGATGAAGCCGAGGATTTTTTCCTTCGACTCGCTCGGTTCGCGCTCGGGGAAAACGACGTCGTTGTGCAACAGCTTCCCCTGGCGGTCGAGCATCACGACCTTGCAACCGGTGCGGATGCCGGGGTCGATGGCGAGCACAGCTTTCTGGCCGAGCGGTGACGCGAGCAGGATCTCGCGCATGTTTTCGGCAAACACCTTGATCGCGGTTTCGTCGGCGCGCTTTTTCGATTCGAGGCGCATCTCCGTTTCCATCGCGGGCGCGAGGAGGCGCTTGTAGGCGTCCTGCGCGGCGAGGCGCACCTGCGTGGCGGCGGGGCCCGAGCCTTTGACGAACAACGGCTCCACCTCGGCGAGCGCGGCGGTCTCGTCGGTGAGCGTGACACGCATCATCAAAAACAGCTCTTTCTCGCCGCGGCGCATGGCGAGCACGCGGTGCGACGGTGCCTTGGCCAGCGGCTCGCTCCAGTCGAAGTAATCCTTGAACTTCGCACCTTCGGCCTCTTTGCCCGCGATGACTTTGGAGGAGATCGTCGCGCCCTGCTGGTAGAGCAGCCGGAGCTTGGTGCGGGCGTTTTTGTCGTCGCTGATCCGCTCGGCGAGGATGTCGCGCGCGCCGGCGAGCGCCTCGGCGACGTTCTCGATTTTCGACTTCTGATTTTTGCCATCCTCGGCGACGTACTCGCGGCCGACGTACTCGGCGGCGGCCTTCTCGGGATCGGTCGCGGGATCCTGCGCGAAGATCAGATCGGCGAGCGGTTCGAGGCCCTTTTCCTTGGCGATGGTGGCGCGCGTGCGCTTCTTCGGGCGGTACGGTTGGTAAATGTCTTCGAGCGCGGTCAACGTCTCGGCGGCGGCGATGGCTTTTTCCAACTCGGGGGTGAGGAGATTGCGCTCCTTGAGCGAGGAGAGGATGGCGGCGCGGCGCTCGTCGAGCTGCGCGAGTTGTTCCAGGCGGTCGCGGATCGCGGTGACCTTCACCTCGTCGAGCTCGCCAGTGGCTTCCTTGCGGTAGCGCGCGATGAACGGCACCGTGGCGCCCTCGGCAAAAAGCTGCGCGGTGGCGGCGACCTGGAAGATCTTAATCCCGAGCTCCTGCGCGACGCGCAGCACGTGATCGGGATTAGGTTGTTTCGCGGAGGTGGAAGCGGGAGCGGCGACGATGTCGGACATGCGGGAAAGCGCCGAGTGCATCGGACCGCGCGGACCGCGCAAGGGGAAAGCGCGCGCCGCATACTTTAGCTTGCCAACCGGCCCCGCGCACGGCTGGCCGCAGGCTTCCCTCGGGGGCCGAAGTGTGCAGAGTGGCGCGTCATGAAACGCCTGCTCCCGCTTCTCCTCGCCCTCTGGCTCACCAGCGCGCACGCCGCCAATCCCGCGTGGCTCCCAGTCGAAAAACAGGTCGCCGCCGCCGTGAAATCGTCGCAGGTGACCGTGGTGCATTTCTGGGCGCCGTGGTGCGCCAACTGCCTCGCCGAGCTCAAAGAGAATCGCTGGCGCACGTTCATCGACTCCAACTTCGATGTGACCTTCATCTTCGTCACCGTGTGGAACGCCGACGACGGCCGCGCGCTGTTGGAGAAAAACGGCGTGGGTGCGCAAAAGAATTTCGAGCTCTACCTGCACCCCAACGCCTCGCGCAAACCGGGAGAAAAGATGACGTCGTTCATGGGGCAATCCGTCGCGTGGATTCCGACGACGTGGGTGTACAAGGACGGCCAGCTCCGCTACGCGCTCAATTACGGCGAACTGCGTTTTCCGCTCCTGCAACAACTCATCCGCGACGCGTCGGACAAGTGGGAGCACAAGCAGCTGTAGCCCGCGCCCGCCGAAATACCGCCGCCGGCTCCGGCCACGTCTCCGGCGCGCCGTAGCGCAACCGCTCCAGCTCCGCGCACACCGCGGCGTGCGCCGCTTCCCCACCCGCTGACACCGTGCGTCCGGTCAGCCGCCGCAGCCAACGCCCCGCCTCGCGCCGCACCGGATCGACCCGCCGGCCGCTGCGCTGACGCCATTGCCACCGCCAGTCGCGGCGGAATTTCCAGGCGAGCCAGCACGCGCCCGCCACCACCGCCGCGCCGCCCAGCACCGTCGCCGCACGCTGCGCACCCCACGGTTGCGCGAGCCACGCGCGGCCCCGCCGCCAGCCCTGCTCCACCGCTTCGCGCAACCGCGCGCCAGTGCGCTGCGTGGCGGCCTTCAAGGCGCGGAAGATTTCGAGCTGCGTTCGCTGGTCGAAGTTGACGATGCGCCGGTACCAAAAGACGCGGAGGCTCTCCAGCCGCGCCGTCCAGCTCCGGTCAAGCCGCCGCTCCTGCGCCGCGCTGCCCGTCGGCTCCGTGTCGCCAACCGCGGAGAGCGCGCCCGGCGTGGGATCGACGCGCACCCAGGCGTTTTCGCCGTTCCAGATTTCGGCCCACGCGTGGGCGTCGCGATTGCGCAGCGTGAGGTTGTTGGAAAACGCGTTCCATGTGCCGCCTTTGAAACCCACGACCAGCCGCGCCGGATAACCGGCCACGCGCGCCAGCAACACGAAGGAGCCGGCAAACAACTCGCAGTGCCCCGGCTCGCGGGAGCCCAGCCAGCGCACCAACGGATCGCCCCGCCCCTCAGGCAGCCGCGAGCCCAGCGCGTAACTGTGCCGCCGGCCGAGCCACTCGCCCGCCCGCCGCGCAAATTCGAGCGGCGGCATGGTGACATTGCCCGCGAGAATCTCGTCGGCGATCTGCCCGAGCTTGATCTGGTCTTCGCCGATCAGCGGCAGGCCGAGCATCAGACGCGCTGACCGCCGCCAGCGGCCCGCGTCGTCGCGTGGTGCCTCTTTGAGCGTCAGCGTAAATTTCGCGTCGGGCAGCACCGCCGCCGTCACCGGGCTTTCGAGCCGGAACGCGGTCATCGACGCGGGTTCGTTGCGCAATGACACCACTTGCAGGCGCGGGCTGAACTGCACGTTTTGCGCCTCGCTGAAGCGCAGCAGATGAAACGGACCCGGCAGCGGCAGAAACCGGCTCACGCCCGATTCGAGGTAAATCGTCCACGCCACCGCCTCGGCAAAACGCCCGCGGCCGGTGCCCGCGAATTGCGCCGTGGTGCGCTCCGCCTCGAACGTCGCGCGCCGCAAACCCGCCGAGAGCCGGAAGCCGCCCTCCAGCCGGTACTCGTCGAGCACGAGCATCCGCAGATACGGCGTCGCCGGCATCTGGCGCGGATCGGTCACATCGATGCTCACCGCGAGCCCGTCGTCCTGGATGATGTCGTTGACGTCGCCGAACCGGATGTTCTCCGAAAAACCCGTGCGCGCTTTCTTCGCGATGAAGCGGTCGAGAAACAAGCCGCTCTCGATTTGAAAACGCGGGATCGCGAGAAAGAGCAGACCCGAGACGACCACGACGCCGACGAAGAGCGCCAGCCCGAGCGTCACCACGCGCCAGTCGGCGACTTCGCGCAACCGCCGCAGCAGCCGGCCCCAGTCGAGGTGCGCCACCCACGCCGGGCGGACGTTGGCCTTGGCCAGGGGCGGCGCCGAGCCGCCTTGCGCGGCGTCGGTCAACGTCACCACCAGCAGCAACGCCAGCGCGCACGCCGTGAAAACCACGATCTGCACCGCAAACGCGATGGAGACGGACAACACGCCCGCCACCACGACGAGGAAAAGCCCGAGCACCACCAGTTGCAGGTCGTCGCGCCGGGCCCGGTAGCTGATGCCGCGATACAGAAGCAGCATCAGGTCGAGCCGCACCATCGCCGGCAACACCTGGCCCGCGCTCCAAAGATCGTAGAGCGTCGTCAGCGCGATGACGGGAAACGCGAGCCGGTGCACCCACGTCGGCACATACGCCGGCCACTCCGGCCGCACGAGCGCCGCCGCCACGCCCAGCGTGGTGAGGCCGACCATCGTCCAAGCCTCGACGTCGAGGTAGAACACCGTCCACGCGGAGAACAGCGCGAGCACGCCGCCGAGCAGCCACTGGAGCTGCTGCAACTCGTGCAGGCTAAGTGGAGGCGGTTTTTTGTCCGTCGACATAGGCGGCCACGGTGCGCGCCCCCTCGGGCGCGAACGTGATGAGGTTGCGATGCCCCGGGGCGGTCCCGGTGGAAAGAGCGGAGGCCGGCCCCGGCGTGCGTTCCACCACGGCGAGGCGGTCGAGGAACGTTTCGAGATCCGCGCCGCGGCGCACGGCGAACGGCGGCTCCGCGCCGAGCGCCACGGCCTGCAGCCGGCCCGCGCGAAACAGGTCCTCGGCAAGCGTGCCGGCGAAACTCACCGCGAGCTCGAACTGCTCGGCGCGCGGCCACAGTTCCGCGGCCGGCTCGAACCGCAGCGCATAGCCCTCCTGGCTCTCGGCCCCGAACTGACGCACAAGGAGCTGGCGCGTGCGCGCACTGGCCTTCCAGTGGATCAAGCGGTGCGAGTCGCCCGGCGCATAGCGGCGAAGCGCGAGCAGATCGGCGCTGTTTCCCGTACGACGGATGCGTTCGCCCGGCGACGGCAGCCGCGCGGCGACGCCGCCCCACCGCCGGTATTCCACCGGCGCGGGCCAGACCACGAGATCGCGGCACAGATCGAGCGCGTGGCTCTTGCGCAGAAAACCGAAGGGAAACAGCGAGCCCACGTTTTCCACCGCCAACTGCACCCGGCCGCGACGCATGGGCGTGAAATTCCAGTGCAGCGGCACGTCGCCGCCCGGCGGCAGACGGTCGCCGAGATATCGCCGCCCGCGGGTGACGGCGCGGTCGGCCGCAGCGAGAATCTCCCGCAGCGGGCGTTCCCGCGTGCGTTTCGGGCGAGCCGCAGTCGCGGGCGGAGCATCCTCGGCGACCGGGGTCTCCGGGACCGCCTTGAAATCGAACCAGAGCCCGTAGGTGGGCAGCACGCGTTTGCCATTATGCAGAGCGAGCGCGACGGTCGTCTCCTCGCCCACCCGCCACGGTGGCTCGGCCTGCAACCGCCAGCGAATGCCGCGGAGGTTGAGCCACGAGAGCACGCCGCTGAGCACGAGACAGGCGAGCAGCAGCGAGAGCGTGATGAACAGGATGTTGTTGGCGGAATTGTAGGCGGCCGTGCCGATGCAGAGCGCCAACGCGATGAGGATCGTGCCCGACACCGTGGGCTGGATACGCTGACGGGCGCGGGGAAACACCAGCGACCACAACAGCCGCCGCCAGAAGCGACGCGGAGAGGCGGTGGCGACCGATGCCATGGGCTAAACCGGCGGCGGGATGGCCGCCACGATCCGCCGCAACGCCGTCACGATGGTCCGCCGTTCCTCCAACGCGTCGCCCGGCTGCCGGGTCAGGGCCAGACGGTGGGCCAGCACGGCCGGTACGAGGCGGATGACGTCGTCAGGCGTCACGAAATCGCGTCCGCGCGCGAGCGCGTTGGCCTGGGCCGCCGTGCGCAACGCCAGTCCGCCGCGCACGCTCGCGCCGGCTTTGAACTCCGTCTCCGTGCGCGTGGCCGACACGATTTTCAGAATGAATTCCAGCACGCTGTCCTCGACAAAGATCCGCGGCACCAGCGCCTGCAGCTGGAGGATTTCGCTGCGCATCACGACCGGGTTGAGCTGGATCGAGTCGTAGCTGAGCCGCGCCTGCCGCAGAATCTCCAACTCGTCGGCCGGTTGCGGATAGCCCATCTGCAACCGCATGAAAAACCGGTCGAGCTGGCTCTCCGGCAGCGGAAACGTGCCCTCGTAATCGACGGGGTTTTGCGTGGCGATGACCATGAACGGCGACCCGACCGCGTGCGCCTCGCCATCGACCGTCACCCGCGCTCGGTCCATCACTTCGAGGAGCGCCGACTGGGTTTTCGGCGTGGTGCGGTTGATTTCGTCGGCCAGCACGATGTTGGCGAAGACCGGGCCTTTTTTGAACACGAACTCCTTTACCGTCTCGTCGTAGATGGCGACGCCCGTGACATCGCTCGGCAGCAGATCGCTGGTAAACTGAATGCGCGAGAACTGGCCGTCCATCGAGCGCGCGAGCGCGTAGGCGAGCGTGGTCTTGCCGACGCCGGGCAGATCTTCGATGAGCAGATGACCGCTGGCGGCGAGCGCGACGAGAACCTGGTCGATCACGTCGTCCTTGCCCTTGATGGTCTCGCGCATGTTGGCGCGGAGGCGGTCCAGCGCCTGCTGGGCTTCGGTGATCTGCGTGGCCGGCACGAAATCGCTCATGGGTGAAACGATGGCGGACGCCGGCTGGACCGCAAGCCGCCCCGCAGCGTCATCAACATTGGCGAAAAATCCGGTAAAGTATTCCGGCTACGGACCGATGGAGAAGATACTGCCGTGTCGTTCCCCCCGGTCGACGCGGACGTCTATCCGTCTTCACTCCCTCACCGTCGTTTGATTTTCACTAGACCACGTCTCGCTGCCCCACCATGCGTCTCTCTCTCGCTCAACGCATTCTTACCCTGAATCTCGGCACCATTGTGGTGCTGGGTCTCGCCTCCAGCATCGTGACTGGCATCGTGGTCACCCGCTGCTTCCGCAAACTGGCCAAGGAGGACACCGAGGTCCTGCTCTCTTGCCAGAAGAACATCGAAGACGAGCTGCGCACTCTTCAGGAGACCAACATCACTTCGGCCCGCGGTTTCGCCGAACGCTCCGACATCGCCGCCGCCATCGGTCGCAAGGACTTGGAGCGCCTGCGCATGCTGGCACAAACCTGGCGCGAAGACACCGGCGTCGCCAGCCTCACCATCACCGACCCGCAGGGCGTGGTGCTCGCACGCGCGCACTCGGACAAAGCCGGCGACACGCTCGCCCGCGCCTCGGTGAAACAAGCACTCTCTGGCAAAGCCGCCAATGGATTCGAGGCGGGCGATTCCGGACAATTGATCCTGTGCGCCAGCCAGCCCCTTATCGCCGGCGAAAAAGTGGTGGGCGCGGTCATCGCCGGCACCGAGATCACCACCGAGCATCGCTTCGTCGAACGCGTCAAAGCCCACTACCGCGTCGAGTGTACATTATTTCAAAATGACACCCGCGTGAGCACCACGCTGATCAAGGATGGCCAGCGCATCCTCGACACCAAGATGGACAACCCGACGGTGGTTGCGGCCGTGCTCCGGGACGGCCAGTCCTTCCAACAGGAGAACTTGATTCTCGGGCGCCATTTCATGACTGCGTACTGGCCGCTGCGCGATCCAGTCGGGCAAGTTGCCGGCATGTGGTTCGTCGGCAAAGACCGCGAACTCGTGGCCAACGCCTATTCTTCACTTATCTGGACCATCGGCCTGACCATCCTCGGCACCACCATCCTCGTCGGCGGAGTCAGCGTACGCTTCTCCTATTCGCTCAGTCGCCGGCTGAAAAACACCGCGGAAAAATTGCAACTCGGTTCCAACGAAGTCGCGCACACCTCCGAGCACGTTTCCGCCGCCAGCTCCTCGCTGGCCAGCGGGGCCACCGAACAAGCCGCCTCGCTCGAAGAAACCAGCGCCTCGCTCGAAGAGATGTCGGGCATGACCCGCCACAACGCCGAGAACGCCCAGTCGGCCAATCACCTCGCCGCCGAAGCCCGCCAGGCCGCCGAGACCGGCGCCGCCGACATGAGGGAAATGTCCGCCGCCATGGCCGATATCCGTGCCGCCAGTCAGGACATTTCGCAGATCCTCAAGACCATCGACGAGATCGCGTTTCAAACCAACATCCTCGCGCTCAACGCCGCCGTCGAGGCCGCCCGCGCCGGCGAAGCCGGAGCCGGATTTGCGGTCGTCGCCGACGAAGTGCGCAACCTCGCCCAACGCAGCGCTACCGCCGCCAAAGAGACCGCCGCCAAGATCGGCAACGCCGTGCAGAAAAGTCAGCACGGCGCCGCCATCAGCGAAAAAATCGCCGCCAATCTCGAAGCCATCGTGACCAAATCCCGCGGCGTGGCCGAACGCGTGGCGGAAATCGCCATCGCCTCCAACGAGCAAAATCAAGGCTTCAGCCAGTGCAACAAGAGCATCGGGCAGATGGACCAAGTCACGCAGGCCGCAGCTCACAGTGCCGAGGAAAGCGCCCGCGCCGCCGAGGAGCTCAACCAACAGGCGCTGACCTTGCGCGAGGCGGTTCACGAACTGCTCGCCCTGGTACACGGCGACAACCAACGGTCCTCGGAAACCGTCGCACCCGCGCCCCAAGCACACGCCGCCTTCGCTTTCGCCAAGCCCGCCACCAACGGCCGCCACGCCGCCCCCGCCGTACTCGAAACGACCGCCACACGGTAAGGGCGCGCGCGTTTACGGAAACGAGCCGGCCGGCGAAGTGAAACTCAACTCCTCTTGAAATAGGATTATTGAACAAAAGCTAACGAAGGAAACGAAGTCGGGGTCGGCAAGTCATTACGCCCTTCGTTTTCTTCGCTAGCTTCTGTTCAAATACAGGAAGGTTTGGGCTTGCCTCGAAAAAGTGGACAGTGATTCAGGCCGCGTTGCTGTCCTTGTTGGTTGGTTGTTCTTCGAAAGCCGCAGGTGAGAGATAGCCGAGCGAGCTGTGGCGCCTCGAGCGGTTGTAAAAGCCTTCGATATAGT
>JACRHS010000013.1 GCA_016217595.1 Opitutia bacterium
CCTGCGGACCGGCGACCACCGCAGCAGCAATCTGCGCTTGCTGGTCGGCAGTTAGTTTACGCTTCGGGCCAGCCGCGCCACGGCGCTGCCAGTCGTGAGCGGACTGCCGCCGGACCTTGCGCAACCGCGCCACCTCACTCGGCCCCTTTCCCTGCGCGTATAATTTCGCGGCCTTCATCCGTCGTTGCTCCATTGCCCCGTGATAGCGTTGTTTAGCCAGGCCCCAGCGAAACCTCTGTCTGGCTATTATGCGTGATTTAATAGTTATCAATCAGACTTGGGCGTTACGTGGACTGCCCCATCGGAGGTCAGCTAACGCTTCTGTGTCGTCGGCTGGTTCAGATGCTCAGCTGCCAGGAAGAACGATGCAATGTGCAGTGCTTGGCCAAACTCACCGGAGTGAATCATCCGCTTGATTTCAGGCAGGGACATGAATTTGAAGGCGATGTCTTCGGAAATGTCTAACGTGCGGTGGCCGCTATCGTGAAGTTCGCGCGCAAGGTAGCAATGGATCCGATTGGTCTGCCGTGCTGGATTCGCATACATCACGCCAAGCGGGCTCCAGTCCGCAGCCTCGAAGCCGGTCTCTTCCTTTAATTCACGCTTCGCGGCATTGAGGGGTAACTCATCCTCTTCAGCGGCACCGCACGGTAATTCTGCACAGATCACATTCGTCGCATACCGATACTGTCGCGTCACTAAAACGAGCCCCTGCGAATCGACCGCGACGATGTGAACCCACTCCTTCTCATCCATCACGTAATATGGCGTGATGGTAACCCCGTTGGGTAACAGGCAATCGTCCGCGTAGAGCGTTAGCCAGCGATCCTTAATCAGTGTGCGCCGGTTCGTTCGTGTCCAGTGCTTCATGTTTTGCAGAATCTTGTGCAGCTAACGAAGGGGCATCAGAGGGCTAATTTGCTCAGCGGTCAGGCGGGCAGGCTGTTGTCGCGGGGGAAATCCGCCACGCCGGGGTGGGCGGCGTTGGCGGCGGCGTAGGGGAGGGCAAATTCCAGCGCGGCGCGCCAACTATATCCGCGTTGCCAGCGGGCGAGCAGCACCGCTGCAAGCAGCACATCGCCGGAGCCGGTGGCGGAGACTTCTTGCACGCGGGGCGGGGCGATGTTCGCCGGCGTTTCGCCGCGGGCGGCGTACCAGACCGGGCGCGGGCCGTCGGAGACGATCCACGCCTGCGCGGGCCAGCGGGCAAGCGCGGCGCGGAGATTGGTTTCGGTGTCGGCGTCGGCGCCCAGCAATGCGCGCAGTTCGTCGGCATTGATTTTCACGAGCGCGACTGGACGGGCGACGAGGTCGAGCAATGGCGGGCCGTAGGCGTCGACGACGACGGGCAGGCCGCGTGCCATGGCACGGGCGAGGGCGGCGCGGAAGGGCGAGGCTTCGGTTGTGGCCCAACCGGGCGAGCTGCCGCAGACGGCGAAGAGGGCGTCGGGCGGGAGCGCGTCCAGGGCTGCGGCGGCGGCGTGCCACGCGGCGGCGTCGGGTGCGACGTCAGGACTGAAAAACGTGGTCTCCGGCTGGCCGGGCGCGCGGACCACTGTGCCGGTGCGATTGGCGTCGGTTTGCGCAAAGGCGGCAAAGGGCAGCTCCTGCGCTTGCAACCATGCGCGGCATTCCTCGCCGGTCGGTCCGCCGAGAAAACACCAGGCGGTGGTCGGCGCGCCGAAGCGGCGGAGCATTTTGGCGACGTTGACGCCCTTGCCGCCGACTTGAAACGAGGCGCGTTGGGCGCGGTGTGTTTTACCCGGCGTCCAAGCGGCGAAATCGAGCGTGCGTTCGGCGAGGAGGTTGCCGGTGAACGTGTGAAAATGTCGCGCGGGGGTCATTTTTTCGTCGGCGCCCGGTAGAAGATGTAATCGGTGAGGAAGCTCAGGCCGAAGATGCCGCTGAGGGTGCGGATGCTGCGCATCGCGCCGACAAGGCTGGTGAAATTGCTGGCCTGCGGTTCGCGCAGCCGCAGCAGCAGTGTGATCCCCAAAATCGCGAGCACCGGCTGGACGAGGAAACAGACATGGTAAACCGCCAGCGTGTGGCCCGGCCAGTGTTGCAAGGCCCAACTCAGCGCCATGCCGCCGAGCACGGGCGCGATGGCGGCGACGAGCGAGGTGATCGCGAGGTTGACGCCGATGGCGAGATTCTTGGCCTCCACCGGGATCACTTTCAGCAGCAGCGTGAATTGGCCGAGCATGAAGCCGGCGCTGGTGGTGCCGCCCCAAAGCCACATGGCGTAGGACAGGTTGCGGTTGTCGGGCGTGAGGAAACACCAGAGGAAATTTTGCCCCTGCCAGAGGATGAGCGAGAAGGCCATGACGGCCTTGTTGCCGTAGCGGTCGAGCAGCCGGCCCCACGCGGGCATCGAGAGACCGCCGCCGAGGGCGCTGAGCGTGGAGAAGAGGCCCAGATCCAGCGCGGAGAAGTGGAGCTGCTCGAAAAGAAACACGATGTAGAACGGGCCAAACGCGTTGGCGGCGAAAAACCACACCGAGCCAAACGCGATGAAGAGCAGCAGGGCCGGGTCGGCTCGCAGGACCGCCAGTTGCTCGCGTAGCGGCAGTTTGGTGACGTGATGGCGCGGCGGCCGCGGCGTGGGTGAGGCCCAGATCAGATAAAGGCTGTACAACCGCAGCAGTACCGCCGCGCCGATGATGGCTTGAAACGCCGGCATGGCATAATCCCAGCGGGCGAGTGTCCAGCCGGCCCCGAGGAGGAAGATCAGCACGGAGAACTGCAGCCAGCCGTTGCGCCGTCCGAAATATTTGCCGCGGACGCGGCCGGGCACCCACTCTTGAATCCAGGCATTCCACGCCACGCCGGCGAGCGCGCCGCACATGCTGGTGACGAAAAACCACAGTTCCAACCAGTGCCCGGTGGCGGTGGGGTTGTGGCGCGGCAGAAATGGCAGAAGCAGTCCGAGCGCGGCCCAGCTCACGGTCGCTCCCGCCGCCCCGATGACGGAGATCACCTGGGGCGATCGCCAGCGCGCGATGAAGGGCGAGATGAAAATCTGGAGAAAATTGCAGGCAAACGGGATGGCCGTGAGCACGCCGATGGTCGTCTTGGGCAGCTCCAGTGCCTTGGCGAAAAAGGCGGCGAGAAAAACGTTCACCGGCTGCGACATCTGCACGATGGGCGTGGCGACCAACCCGTCGATGCTGCACATGCGAAAGGCGCGACGGAGGCTGGCTTTGCGCTGGGCGGGACCGGAGCTCGGCGTTGTTGCGTTCACGTGATTAGAACGTCACATGACATGCGATGGGACGGCTTATTCAAGCGAAAGAACTCCAGGGTAAAAATACGGTTGCATTCGCCAGACGGTTACTTGGCTGCGCGCTGGTGCGGACGCTGGCCGACGGCCGGCAGGAGCGCCATCTGATCGCGGAGACGGAGGCGTACAATGGCTGGGAGGACCGCGCCAGCCACGCCAGCCGCGGACGCACGCCGCGCAATGCTCCGATGTTTGCCGCTGGCGGCATCTGGTACGTTTACCTGTGCTACGGCGTGCACGAGATGCTCAACCTCGTCACCGGGCCGGAGGGTTTTCCGGCGGCGGTGCTGATCCGCGGCGTGACGGGTATCACCGGTCCGGGGCGGTTGACCAAGGCGCTCGGGATTGACCGCCAGCTCAACGGTGCGCCGGTCGCGCCGGCGAGCGGGCTGCATTTGGAGGAAAGTGTGACGGTGCCGGCGCGGTGGATTCAGCGTACACCGCGCATCGGTGTGGATTACGCCGGTCCGGAGTGGGCGGGAAAACTGTGGCGTTTCCGCGTCGATGCGGAGCGGCTGCTGAAGTTGGCAGCGGAGAAAAGCGCTCGCGGCTGAACCTGCCCGGTTACGGCGAACCGAAGGTGAAGTGCACGGTGGCGCGTTGCATGCCGTGGACCACCGGTGTCTGCGATTGCGGGCCGAGTTGGTCGGTGGATTTGAATTTGTCGCGCATCGCCGGAATCACGTCGAGCAACGCGAGGCCGAGCGGCGGCAGGTCAAGCAATCCATCAATGCCCATCTGCGGTCGGTAGAGGCCGAAGAACGGCGCGCCGGATTCGCGTGCAACGCCGATGGAGCCGGCGGTCGTTTCGAGCATGAGCCAATGCCAGTCGGCGAAGTAGCCCTTGAACTCTGGATACGCATAGGTTTGGCCCGGGATCGGGTCGTTGAAGGCGGTTTGCCAGACATCGAGCACGCCGCCCTCGCGCCGGTTTTGCCAGGCGCGGTATGGGCCGCGACCGAGCCAGCGCTTCGCGCGTACCTGACTTTCGGCCAGATCGAAATTCACGCCGAGCACGTCGACGGCGCCATCGAACGCGTACTCGTAATCGAGTTGGACAGCTCCGTCGGGAGCGATGCGCCAGAGCGTGCTGCGGAGGCCGCCGTCGTAACGCGCCTCGACGATCACAGAGGCGTTTTCGGTGCGTGCGGTGAGCGCGGTCAGGCGGGGGGCGGCGGCGAGATTACGGTACTGGCGGTTTTCGCGTTTGTAGGCGATCAGACGCGGGCCCTGGCCCAATGCCAGCGATTGCCCGCCTGTCGTCACGGAGGCGAGTTCGCCGGTTGCGCGGTCGAACTCCAGCGCCAGTTTGCCCGCGACGATTTGCAGGCGCGTTGGTGTTTCGCGTACGGTCGCTAGTGCGACGGATGGTCCCGGTGCACGCCGACTAAATTCGCGGCTGGATTTCCAGCTCCACGACCAGGTCCAGAGCCACTGTCCCTCGGGGTTTTTTGGCGTGACGTATAGCGCGTCGGCATCGCGCCAGCCGTCGGGCAACGGCAGGGAAAGTTCGCCGGAGGCTCCGGGCCGCACTGCGGGGCCTGCGACTTCGCCATGCGCGACGACCGTATGGCCGGTGCCTGTGTTGTCGGGGCGGGCGAAGCGCACCAGCGACCACTCCAACCGGCATTGAGCGAGCGAGGTGAAATTGTAGTCGTTCTCCAAGATCAGGCGGCCGGAGAAATCCGCGGGCAGCGTCGCGCCTGGTGCGACGATTTGCACTGGCGACCAGATTTCCTGCACGGTGAAGAAGCTCCCTTCTTTATCGCGGTGCGGACCGACAATGCCATCGGGCGCAAGGTTGCCGGCGTTGTCGATGCGGCCGTTTTGATCGGTGCGCACGACGCCTTCATCGGTGAGCACCCAGAAGAAGCCGCCCGCGCAGACCGGACTGCGCCGCATCACGGTCCAAAAATCGCGCAGCCCCGCGCCGATGCCGCCATCGTAGAGCCCGTGTAGAAATTCCGTCGGCATGAAAATATCGGGGCCGGCGCACAACTGCTGCAGCTGTGCGTACGACGGATAGTGTTTGGTGGTGATGCCGCGAAAAAGTTCCCACGGGTGGAGCACCGGGCGGCGCTGCGGATCCCAGCGGGAGAATTCGTCGTCATTGGCGGTGTTCCAGCCGCCCTCGTTGCCGTTGTCCCAAAACAGGATGCTCGGGTGATTAGCATCGCGCCGCACGATTTGGCCGATGAGGCGTGCGCCGGTCGGCGTGTCGTAGCTGCCCTGCCAGCCGGCGAGCTCGTTGAGCACGTAGAGTCCGAGTTCGTCGCATGCGGCGAGAAAGTCGGGATCGGGCGGATAATGCGACATGCGCACCGCATTCATGTTGGTCGCCTTGATCAGGCGGGCGTCGTCGTAACAGATGCGCCGGCTGAGTGTGCGTCCGGTCTCGGGCCAGAAGCTATGGCGATTGATGCCTTTGATCAGCAGCTTCTGACCGTTGAGATAAAATCCGTCGCCGGGGCGCACCTCCAGCGTGCGAAAACCGAAACGCTCCGTGATCGTGTGCTGAGCAGTGCCGCCCAAGTTTAGCGTGAAACGCACGCGGTACAGCCGCGGCGTCTCGGCGGTCCAGAGCGCGGGGTCGGTCAGACGCGTTCGCACGGAGACTTCTTTGGCCCCGGCGGGCAGCGCGGTCGCGAATGGTGCGCCGCAGGGTTGATCGTGGACGTCGAGGAGTTGCGTTTGGATTTCGCCGGCGGATGGTGCGGGAGCAGCGAGGTGCACAGCGGCGGCGAACGTCCCATCGGCGCGTGCATTGATGGCGGTCCACTCGATGGCTTGGCGCGGGCGCGCTTCGAGCCAGACCGGGCGGAAAATGCCGCCGAAGTTCCAGTAATCGCCGATGCGCTCGGCGCGATTCACGCTCTCATTGGCGGATTGCTTGCTGACGGTGACATCGAGCCGATGGCGGGCGCCGGGGCGCACGAGTGTAGTGATGTCGTAATGGAACCGGTAGAAACCGCCCTGGTGCACGGGGCCGGCGGATTGGCCGTCGATCCAGACCTCGGTGTCGGTCATCGCGCCCTCGAAAACGAGCCGCACGGTGCGACCCTGCCAGTCAGCGGGCACAGTGAACTCGGTGCGGTATTTGCCCTGTTCGTCGGCGGGGGCAGGCGTGGACGGTTGCCCTTTTTTCGGGCGGTGATGCATCCCGTAATTGTAGGTGCCGAAACCTTCCTGCTCCCAGCACGAGGGCACGCGGATTTGCGTCCACTCGCCGCTGCGCCGGCCGCCGGTGCAGAAGAAATCCCAGAGCACGGCATCGTCGGCTCCAGTGCCGGAGAGATAGCGAATTTGCGTTTCGGTGGACGCGGCGGCGAGTGTCAGCGCGGCCAACGCGAGCCAACTGCCGAGCGACAATGAAAGGAAGCGGGCAACCGGAAAGCGCATGCTGGCACCGAAGCGACAACCCTCGCGCGGCGCAAGGCTGGCGCGGCGAGACTATGCGGGCACCGCGTGTCGGACGGAGTGGTGGCGGTAGATGGTGCGCAGGGCGCCGTTGTCGCGTTGGAAGGTTATGCCGTCGAGAAATTCCAGCCAGCCCGCCTCTTCGTGACGCACGCCGAGGGCGATTTCGCGCAAAACCATGGTGTTCCAGTCGTGCGAAACATGGAGATCGAGCCGACGTCCGCCATCCGACGTGCGCAAACCGTCGGCGAAGTAGGCGATATAATCAGCCGCGAGTGCCGCCGCGGGGCGGATCACGCGTGGGTCAACTTGCTGCGCCAACCACAGACGCAAAAATGCTTCGCCATGCAGTACGGTCAGCCGCGCGGTCTCTTCTTCGTCGATGATGAAGCTCACACCGAGCAGGTCCTGTGCGCCGCGCCACTCCACGGCCAGACCGTTCGCACTGGCCCCGCGGGCGATGGCTTCCGCCGTTTGCTGACAACGTTTCACCGGGCTGTGGTGCAGCCGCAGGCGGCTAAATCCGGTGAGCTTGCCGCCAAACGCCTCGGCGTCGCGAAACCCTTGCGGCGTGAGCTCGATGGTCGTCGCCGTGCGCGGATCCGTGATCGGGAAGCGCGCGGCATGGCGAAGCATGACGGCGGCGTCCGTGGTGGCGTCGAGTTGCGCGAGGGTGTGAAGGAGAGCTTGACCGTACATGAAGGGCACGAATCCGGCCGGCGCGCGCCGATTTGGCAATGCGAACTTTTACGGTTAAACCGCGTCGGTGCACGATGGAGAGTCTAGTCGGACGCGAGCGGCCATGAAAACCTCCTCAACGGTGAGCGTCGCTAGCTCGTTGGTGCGTCGCAACACGTGGACATGCTCGCCGGGCGGAGCCCAAATTTCCGGTGCGGTGGGGCCGAAGAGCAGCACGCAACACGTGCCGACAGCTGCGGCGAGATGGCTGACGCCGGAATCGTGGCCGAGAAACAGCCGGCTGGCCGCGACGCGTGCGGCGAGTTCCGGCAACGGCAGGTTTTGCACCACGGTGCCATAGGTCGCGAGCGCGGTGACTGCCGCGGAATCGGCTTCGCCACCGACGATCAGCAGCGGCGATTGTGTTTGCAGGCGGGAACAGAGCTCGGCCCAGCGCGTCAGAGGCCAGTTTTTCTGGGGCGAGCCGCTGCCCGGATGGATGGCGATGGGCGCAGCGGTAGCGGGCGCGAACAGCCCGGGCGAGGGAAGTGCGAGGCGCGAGCGGAAATCATCCGTGGCCAGCCCAAGCGGGCGCAGTGCGGCGCAGTAATGCCGGGCCGCGGGGGCGACAGTTGGCATCGCGGCGCCAGAGAGAAAAACTTGCCCGGCGCGCGTGGGAAACCGGCGGGCGATTTCGCTCTCGGGGTCGGGCCAGAAGTTCACCACGAGATCGAATGTGGCCAGCCACGCAGCGAGATCGCTCGGAAGCGGCGCAGAGTCATAGAGCGCAGCCCAGCGCGCTTCGTGTTGTGAGTGGACCGAGTGGAGATAACCGCCGAGTTGTCCGAGGGCGGCGGCGCGGGCGTTGCCGACGAGGACGATCTCTGCGTCAGGCCAGCGCGCGCGCAGCAATCCCAGCATCGGAAGCGTGACAATAAAATCCCCCAACGCGCCGCCGCGCAGTACCAACACCTTCATTGCGGCGAAGTCGCCGGGCTGGGGAATTTCGTTCCGGCGACACGGGTTTCGGCGGGCGTGATTTTGCGCTCCACCAGGGTGAGCACCGCGATGCCGACCTTCAGTTTGAGCTGCATTCGCACCGGTTGGCGTTCGCCCTCCTGTGAGACCCAGACCTTGATTTCGCCACCGCGCCGGAAGACTCCGCGCGGCTCAACCGTTTCCATGCGCGGCGAGAGGAGAAGTGCGTTTTGCCAGCCTTGCGGCGTGCGCACCGATTCGATTTTTTCCGCGTAAATCGACAGCGGATAAACATCGTTGCCGGTGAAAATCAGGGTGGCGCGTTTCTCGCCGGGCGGCAATTGCCAGTCGCGTGTGCCGACAAGGGCCGAGAGCAAATCCACGGGCTCGCCATCGGGGATGGGAAAATCGCGGTTGCGGCCGGGCCGGACGGTGTCGCGGTGGGTGACGAGGCGTTTATCGTAGTCGAACTTCGTTTCGCTGTCGGAAGTGATGTCGATGTTACGGGATTGTTGGCGGGCGTGGACGATTCGCCCGGTCGCTTCATCGATCAATGCCTCGGCGCGGTCGTCGTAGGAATAGAGGGCGCGGACCAGGCCGCGCGAAGCGGTGTCCATGGTGACACGGAAAAACGGGCGGCCGTCGACGATTTCGCGGCGGGCGGCGATGACGACCTCCGCGGCACGGGGGAAGATGCCCCAGCTTACCTGATAGCGCAGCGATTCTCCGTCGCGCAGCGCGGTGTAGGACGCGGTGGCGGCGAGCGGTAAACCAAGGCAACAGAGTAGAAAAAAGCGGAAAAGCATGCGCAGAGGCGGAACAGACCACAAAAACGCGCCGTGGTGCGACAGAATTTAATGCCCGCCGCAGGTCAATGCCTCAGGCCTTTTTTACGAAACAGGCTTTGAGTGCCATCGGCGTGCCGTCGATTTTGCAGTCGATCTCGTGGTCGCCATCCACCAATCGGATGTTTTTGGCCTTGGTGCCGCCCTTGAGCACACCCGAGCCACCGCGGAGCTTCAAATCCTTGATCAGGACGACGGTATCGCCATCGGCCAGCGGGTTGCCGTTGGCATCTTTGACCACCCTTGGCCCGTCGGCGGGCTGTTCCTTGGGCCATTCGTGACCGCAGGTGGCGCACTCCCAATGAGCGGAGTGGCTGAGAACTTCTTCGAGTGAACAGGCGGGACAGGCGGGAGACGACATGGTGGACGGATAAAAGGACCCCATCGCTAATGGCGTCCGGCCGATGCGGGGCGACTCCAAAATGAGGACACCTCCAGGCTATTTTTCCACTTTTTCCAACTCGTGGGTGCGGTCGCGCTTAAGGTCGAGCCCTGCGAGAGCGCCGGGCGAGGTCGGCAGCAACACTTGCAAGCGGGTGCTGCCGGCCACCTCCAGCGTGCCCGACTCCAGCGTGAGCGCGAGAACGTGCCCGCCGAACTGCCGGTCGTCGGAGAGAAAATGCAGATGGTAGCCGGGAACATTGATGCCTTTGACGAAGGGCGGCGCGCGGAAACCCACGAGCGTGCCGCGAACCTCGGCGCGCTCGTACACGGGTTGGGTTTTCGCGACCTCGACGAGCGGTGGGTAGGGCTGCTTCTGCGCGGGCACACTGCGGATTTTGACGTGACGGAAGGTGCCGCGCACCCGCACAGCGCAGAGCGCATTCGGGTCGGCCACGAGAGCATCGGCGGCAGCGATGAGCGCCGCCCAGTCGGCGCCGGGCGCGAGCGCGGTGGACTTTTCCGGCGCAAAGTTGACCACCGAGGCAAACGGCGTCGTGACGCTCGGGGCCGGGCGGTAAATGTGGCCGTCGGCGCGGGCTTGATAGAACTCGCCATCGAGCAAAATCATTTCGCCGTCGAGGGCGTGAAACGTGCCGATGCCAAAATTTCCCGACTGGCGCAGTTCGGCCAGCGTCATTTGCCCGTCGTAGCTGCCGGCGAGCAGCGCATCGATGGCCGAAACCTGCGTAAACGTGGCGCGCGAGACGGCGGGCGGCGTGGCGCAGCCGCCGACCAACAGTAACAGAGTCAGGAGGGCGGCGAGGCGGCACCAGCATCCCTGGCGACCGGTGGACGAGGGGAAAATCGACATTTGCCGCGAGGTGTAATCCGACCGGGAGCAAAAGCCACCCTCAAAGCGCGACAGATTCGTCAGGCGTCGCGCTGCCGGGTGTCGAGGATGAGCGTGACCGGTCCGTCGTTGACGAGCGCGACCTGCATCATGGCGCCAAACTCGCCGCGGGAGACTGGCCGGCCGCCGAGCGCCGTCTCCATCTGAACAAGAAATTGTTCGTAGAGCGCCCGCGCGGCATCGGGTTTGGCGGCGTCGTTGAACGAGGGGCGGGTGCCCTTGCGTGTGGAGGCCAGAAGCGTGAATTGACTGATCACGAGCACGCCGCCCTGCACATCGACGACGGAGCGGTTCATCAGGTCGGCGTCGTCGGGGAAAATCCGCAGCTTGGCAATTTTCTGCGCGAGCCAGACAGCATCGGCCGCAGTGTCGTTTTCCGCCACGCCGAGCAGCACCAGCAAGCCGCGCTCGATGGCGCCGCGCACCGCGCCGTCGATGGTCACGCTGGCGGAGGAAACGCGTTGGAGGACGCAGCGCATGTGCGGCCGGTCTCTTTACGGCATCGGGATGTGCGGCTCGACGTCGGCGGTGTAGTCGACGCCGGGCAGGCCGAAGCCGAAGAGTTTCAAAAACTCCGCACGATAGCCGGCGATGTCGGTGAGCGTTTCGAGATTCGCGGTGTTAACCTGCTGCCAGATCGGAGCGATGCCCGCCTGGATGTCGGGCGCCATCTCCAGTTCGTCGATGCGCACGCGGCCGCCGTCGTCGAAGTTCAATGCGGAGCCGTTGTAGAGCTGTTTGGCGAAGAGGCGCTGAATCTGCTCGATGCAGCCCTCGTGCGTGCCTTTCGCCTTCATCAGCTTGTAGAGAATGGAAATGTAGAGCGGCACGACGGGAATCGCCGAGCTGGCCTGGGTGACGAGCGCCTTGTTGACGGAAACGAAGGCGCGGCCGTAGCCGTTGACCTTTAGCAGGGCGTCGATGCGTTTCGCGGCGCGCTCGAGATCGTTTTTCGCGAGCCCGATGGTGCCGTTTTTGTAGATGGGCCAGGTGACTTCCGGTCCGATATACGAGTACGCGGTCGCGGTGGCGCCGGGGGCGAGGAGTTTCGCCTCGTCGAGCGCCTGCATCCACCATTCCCAGTCTTCGCCGCCCATCACCGCGATGGTGTCGGCGATTTCCTGCTCGGAGGCGGGGTCGATGGTCACGTCGCTCACGATGCCGAGATCGGTGTCGACGGTCTTGTTGGAATAAACGCAGCCGACGGGCTTGAGCGCGGATTTGTGGACGGCGCCGGTGCGCGGATGGATGCGGCGCGGCGAGGCCAGTGAGTAGACCACGAGATCGATCGGGCCCATGTCGCGGCGGATGATGTCGATGGCCTGACGCTTGAGGTCGTCGGTGAAGGCGTCGCCGTTGAGATTGGCGGCGTACAGGCCCGCGGCGCGCGCGGCGTTGGTGAAAGCGATGCTGTTGTACCAGCCGGGCGTGGCGGGGCGGTCCTCTTCGGAAGGGCGCTCGTAGAACACGCCGAGGGTCTTCGCGCCGCAACCGAACGCCGCCGTGATGCGCGACGAGAGTCCGTAGCCCGTGGAGGCGCCGATCACCAGGACGTTCTTTGGTCCTCCGGTAATCGCGCCATGGCGTTTCACGTAGTCGATTTGCTCCTGGATATGCGCAGCGCAACCCACCGGGTGAGCAGTGATACAAACGAAGCCTCGGATTCTGGGTCGGATGACCATAAAGCGACGGAGTTTTCTCCCGGCGCGGGCAGTGACAAGATTCAAGTAAGAAAACTAGTCGGGCGCTTGCGCTTCGGAGGTTTTCTCCTAAGCGCCCCACTTTTGGCGAAGGAGTGTCGGTCCGTTACAATACGGCCATGCCGATCAGGCCGAGGATCAGCAGCGTGGCGAGCACGGTGAGGGCGCGACGTTCGAGACGGGTGAGGGGCAGGGGCATGGCGAAACGTGTGAGAGAAATCAGCGCGGCGTGGCAGCGCTGGCGACAGGCGGAGCATAGTGCTCAAACAACGCATACGTCAGCTCTAGTGGAAGCGTGGTTTCCACAGGCACGGTGGGACGGACCGGCAGGGTGAGCACGGGGAGAAAGGTGGTGAGGCGCGTCGAGGCGGATTTGCCGAGAAAAAACTCCTCGGCTTGCCCGAGGGCGCGGAAATTGGTGCCCGAGCGTTTTTGAATGATCGCAGTGACTTCGCGCAACTTGACGGCATCCTTGGCCATCCCGACTGCGCAAAACAGGGCGCAATAGGCGCGGTAGCCGGCGATCGTTTCGGGCAGCGGCACTTGCTGCACCCGGCGATACAGGACCGCGAGCAGTTCTGCATCCGGATGGCGTACGAGGTGCGTGGCCAGCAAATCGACCACGGCGGGCGTGGGCGGGGCGGTGAGCAGGAGCTCGACATCGCTGCGGCGCAGGCTGCTCCAGCCCAGCAAAGCATAAGCGTCGAGCCGGAACGCCACGCGGTCGTTATCGGGCAGCCGCGCGCCGTAGGCCTCGATCAAGCTCAGCGCCTCCTGCGCCCGAGCGAGCGAGAGCAGTTGTCGGATCTGGTAGTACGCAAAATAGGGGGCGTTTTCCGATTGGACACGGCGGAGCCAGGGCAGCGCGGCGGTCGTCTGACCGGTGCGCAACTGCAACTCGGTCGTCAGCAGGGCACGCCATGCGGGCGGCACCGCTTGTGGTTGTGCCAGCCAGTCGCGCAACGGGGCGAAATCGCGACTTTGCCGGACGGCGAACAACCACGCATGCAACCAACTGAACGCCTCGCGCGGGTCGGCCTGCATTTGTTGCGCCGCGAGCTGGCGGACGCGGTCAAATTCGCCCCGCGCCAGCAGTGCGCGAAACCAGAGCTGGGCGGTGGCCGGGCCGGACTCGGGATGTTGGACGAGGAGTTGCGCGTAGAGTTTGTCGGAGAGCTGGGGCTGCGTGGTCTGCCAGAGCTGGGCGAGAATCAGGCCGGCGTGATAGTTGCGCGGATCAATTTCGTAAGCGATGCCCAGCGCGAAGACCGCCTCGCGGACCCGGTTGTTTTGCAGCGCGACGCGCCCCTGATTTAGAAAATACAGGGCGCGACTCTCGTTGATGCGGTGCCAGGCCGGCGGCCAGGCGACGACACGAAACGGCACCGGGTAGCCGATCACACGCAGGCCGGCAAATACCGCGAGCACCAACCCGAGATAGACTGCCGCCAGTGTGCCGCACCAGTAAGCGCTGGCGCGTCCCCAGAACGGCCGGACTTGGGCGGTATCTACTGCACAGCGCAATCCCGCCGGCGTTTCGATGAGCAGCGGACACACGCGGCGGAAGCGCTTGGGGCGGTCCCAACTCAGACAGGCTTCGCATTGCGTCTCGCCACCTTTGCCGGAATCGCTGGGCGACTGACAGGGGCAATGTCCGCCGCGCAGGCGAAAGACGGTTTTGCGGATGTTCCAGTAGAACAATCCCCAGTAGAACCGGAAGAGATCGGAGAGCCAGCCGCGCACAGGCGCCAAAGTAGGGGCGATGAGATGCCCGGCAATGTCATTCGCAGGCAAACGCATGCCGCGGGTGGCGGCGGCTTGGGGCTCGCCTTGGCCGGCGGGCGCGAGCAGTGTGGCGACCGTGCGCCGCGCCTCCGGGAGGACGCGTGCCGCGTCCCGCAACAACCGCGTTCATCGTTTTCCGCTGGAGGTCGCCATGTTTGAAACCGTCGAATTGGGTCGAAAGCTGACGAAGGAGCAGTACGCCGCCGCGCTGCCGCAATTGCGCGCGGATTTGCTCGCGACGCATTTCGCCCTGCGCGAACAGAAGTTCCCCGTGATAGTGATCATCTCCGGCGCGGATGCGGCGGGCAAGGGCGAGGTGGTGCACCGGCTCAACGAGTGGCTCGATCCGCGCGGCGTGGAGACGCACGCGTTCTGGCAGGTGAGCGAGGAGGAACGCGAGCGGCCGCCGTACTGGCGGTTCTGGCGCGCCATGCCGGGGCGCGGGCGCATCGGCATATTCTTCGGCTCGTGGTACAGCGAGGCGATCGTGCGTCGTGTCTACGGCGAGAGCAAAGGCAGCGCGTTCGACACCGCGCTCGATCGCGTGGCGGCATTCGAAAAAATGCTCGTCGATGATGGCGCGCTGCTCGTGAAAATCTGGCTGCACCTCGGGAGGAAGGAGCAGAAAAAGGCGCTGGAAAAACTGGAGGAGAACGGGCGCGTGTCGCCGCTCGATTGGAAGCATTACGGGCTGTACGCGAAGTTCATCAAGGTGACCGAGCGGGCGATCCGACACACCGATGCGAGCGTGGCGCCATGGCACATCGTCGAGGCGACGGATCGGCGCTACCGGGAGTTTACGGTCGGCCAGATCTTGCTCGATGCGCTCCAGCAACGGCTGCGCCTCGCGGCGGCCCCGGCGGTGTCCGGCGATGCGGCGCCCGCTGCGGAGATGAAAAAGCGCGTGGCCAAACCATCGACCCGCCGCGCGGCGGCCGGCACAGTGTTGAGCCGCGTGGATCTCACGCAGAAATTGTCCGAGGCCGAGTACCGCGAGCAGTTGGCGAAATGGCAGACCAAGCTGGCGCGACTCGCGTGGGCCGCGCACCGGAAACAACGCTCGATGGTGCTGGTGTTCGAAGGCTGGGACGCCGCCGGCAAGGGCAGTGCGATCCGCCGCGTGACGCAGGCGTTGGATCCGCGCTTGTACCGCATCGTCGGCATCGCGGCGCCGACCGACGAAGAGCGCTCGCAGCATTATCTGTGGCGGTTTTGGCGTCATCTGCCGCGCGCCGGTTTTTCCACGATCTTCGACCGCTCGTGGTATGGGCGCGTGCTGGTTGAGCGCGTGGAGGGTTTCGCGCCGGAGGCGGACTGGAGTCGGGCGTACCATGAGATCAACGATTTCGAGGAGCAGCTCACCGATCACGGCATCGTTGTACTCAAATTCTGGTTGCAGATCAGTCCCGCAGAGCAGTTGCGCCGTTTCAAGGAACGCGAAGCCATCCCGTACAAGCAGCACAAGATCACCGCCGAGGACTGGCGCAACCGGCAGAAATGGTCGGCCTACGAAGCGGCGGTGCACGACATGATCACCCGTTGCAGCACCGAATACGCGCCGTGGACGCTGGTGGCGGGCAACGACAAGAAATTCGCCCGCGTGCAAATCTTGCGCACCGTTGTCCAGCGATTGGAGGCGGCGCTCTGAAACCAGCATACCTGCTGTGCTTCGGCCTGTCGCCTCACAGGACCCATGAGACCACCGGCCGATGCCGAGTGGCGCGGGCTCTATGATGCGTGACTTGTGTTTTTACCGCAGTGCCTCCTAGTTATGGCGCGATGACCCAAGCGGAGCACAAGCCACACATCATGTTGGTTGACGACACGGTCGCTAATCTCGACCTGTTGCACAGTGTGATGAGGAAAGAGGGCTATCGGGTCAGCGCATTCACGGGCGGACGAGAAGCGCTGGTTGCGGCGGAGAAGGAACCGCCCGATCTGATCCTGTTGGACATCGCGATGCCGGATATGGACGGCTACATGGTTTGCGGGAAGTTGAAGGCTGACCCGAAGCTGGCGTCGATCCCGGTGATTTTCATCAGCGCGCTTGCGGAGGCCGAGGACAAGGTGAAGGCTTTCCGCTGCGGCGGGGTGGATTATGTGACCAAACCGTTTCAGATCGCCGAGGTGCGCGCACGGGTGGTCACCCACTTGAAACTGCGCGAGTATCAGGTGCGGATGGAGCAACAAAACCGCCAGCTGCAGGAGAGCTTCGATCAGTTGCGGAAGCTGGAGCAAACGCGCGACAGCCTCACGCACATGATCGTGCACGATCTGCGCGGGCCCCTCACCGCCATCCGCGTCGCGATGGGATTATTGCGAAAAGCCTCAAGCTCTTGGGGGGAACAGGAGCGCAAGTGTGTCGATACGGCCGAACAGAGTGCCGACACCCTGATCGAGATGGTGACGCGATTGCTGGACATCAGCCGGCTGGAATCGGGCAAGCTGCCCTTGCACAAAGGCGCATGCGATTTGGCGCAGTTGGCGCAGGCGAGCCTCGATGCGGTCAAGCCGCTGTTGGCCGGGCGGCCGGCGACACTGGTGGCGTTGGAGCCGGTCGTCGCCTGGTGCGATGAGGAAATCGTTCTGCGCATCGTGGGCAATCTGCTGGGAAACGCCGTGAAGTTCACCCCGCCCAGTGGCGA
Organism: Opitutia bacterium; assembly: GCA_016217595.1. GTDB lineage: Bacteria > Verrucomicrobiota > Verrucomicrobiia > Opitutales > Opitutaceae > MWDT01. Next base: position 16,626 of record JACRHS010000013.1, read on the forward strand.
GGTGAAGATCGTGTTGGCGCGCGAGTCCAATGTCGCTCGCGTGGCCGTGATCGACACCGGCATCGGCATTCCGGCGGAATTCCACGAACGCATTTTCGAGAAATTCATTCAGGTGGAGGGTGCCCAAAAACGGCTCGGCACGGGGCTCGGACTGGCCTTTTGCCGGCTGGCCGTGGAGGCGCATGGCGGCCAAATCGGCTTGGACAGCGAACCGGGCCGGGGCTCCATCTTTTGGTTTACCCTCCCGCTGGCGCCGGATGCCGCCGGCTGAGCGCGTGCGCAAAAAAAGGCGGACCGGTTCGGGTCCGCCTTGGTGCAAAGGGTGGGGCGAATGCGGTCAGGCTTTGGCCGTCGCTTTTTTCAGGGCGGCGTCGGTGCCGTATGGCGCGCGTTGCGGCCGGGTGAGCATGGCGTTGGCAGCATCATCGCCGACAAAGCGCTCGGCTTTGGCATCCCAGGTGAGCTTGCTGCCGCGCTTCATGGCAATCTGTGCCACGAGGCAGGCGCTGCAAGAACGGTGGCCGACTTCAGCGGAGGCCACGGGATCCTGCCGGGTCTGGATGCTCTCCAGCCAGTCGAGATGTTGGTTCTTGCTCGCGTGCAGCCGGATCACGTTGGAACCGCTGAGTGGTTCGAGGATTTTCGCATTGCTGGCCGCGAGCGGTTTGCCCGCCGGCTGACCGCTGGTCGGGTCGCTCGCCGTGGCTTTGGCGCTGCCGCGCGAGACGAAAATCCAGCCCTCTTCGCCGATGAACTTCACGCCATTGGGAATGCCGTTCGTATCGCTCATCGTGTCGATGATCATCGTGACGCCGTTGGGGTATTTCATTTCGACGTGGAAAGTGCTGGCGACGTCCCAGAGACCGGACTTGGGGTAGGTCGCCTGCGCGATGACTTCGCCCGGGCCGGTCAGTTCTGCGCCCATACCCCAGTGCGCGATGTCGACGTGGTGCGCGCCCCAGTTGGTGATCATGCCGGCGCAATACGCTTCGAGACACATCCAGCCGGGCCGGCCGAATCCTTTCTGCGGATGCACCCGTTTCTCGGTGTACGGCACCATCGGTGTGGCGCCCAGCCAGGCATCGTAATCGAGACCGGCGGGCACGGGCATGTCGGGCACGACCCCGCCGAGTGGATCGGTGGGCAGGCCGATGCGCACTTCCTTCAACCGGCCGATGCGGCCGTTGCGCACGAGTTCGCAACCGATGCGGAAGTTTTCCGACGAGCGTTGCTGGCTGCCGAGCTGGAGGATGCGGCCCGCCTGTTTGACGGCGTCGGCCATCTGCCGGCCTTCGCGGATGGTGATGGCGGCCGGTTTTTGCAGATAGATGTCCTTGCCTGCGAGCGCGGCCTCGATCGCCATCTGCCCGTGCCAGTGGTCGGGCACGCTGATGGCGACGGCGTCGATGCTCGGATCGCGGAGAATCTCGCGGTAGTCGGCGTAGGCCTTGACGCTCATGGAGAGCGATTGCTTGGCGTAGAGTTGCTCGATGAGCTGCTTGCCAAGGGACAGGCGTTGGGCGTCGACATCGCAGGCCGCGACGATGCGGGCGAGGTGGCTTTGCTTCACGATGCCGGGGATTTCCGACTCGCGCCCGATGCGGCCGCAGCCGATCTGGGCAATCTGAATGACTTTGCTCGGAGCGTTTTTACCGAGGACTTTGGCGGGGACGATGGCGGGCGCGCTGTCGGCGGCGCGCAGATAACTGGCCATCGCACCCGTGGCGCCAGCCAGCAGCGTGGTGCGCAGGAATTGGCGACGGGAGGAATGTGACGTGTTCGCAGTGTGGGTGTGCATGGGTAATTGAGGCGATTCGAGAACACGCGGAGGGCGAGGGCGAGCGGGATGTCCGCCGTCGCCGGAGCAAAAAACTGCAATCAGTCGCAGAAAGCGCGCAGCTATTTCACGAATTGCCGCGCGCGCAGCCAAAAGAGCAGTGAGTCAGCCCACGGCGGCGCCGGTTTTCCAGGGCGGCCGAAACCAAGACCGTGCGGGCCTTTTTCAAAGATGTGCAGATCGAAAGGCACGCCGGCGCGGCGCAGGGCATCCACAAAGCGCAGGGTGTTTTCCACTTTGACGACTTTGTCGTCGCCGGTGCTCCACACGTAGCAGGGCGGAGTCTGCGAGGTGACTTGTTTTTCGTTGGAGAGCAGTTCCACCAGCTCGGGCGCGGGATTGTCGCCGAGGAGATTTTTGCGCGAACCGGCATGGGTGTTGTCGCCCATCGTGATGACGGGGTAACAGAGGATGCCGAGATCAGGCCGCGAGCTTTCGCGTTCAATAGGATCGGCGGCGGCGGGCTGGCCGGCGTCGAAATGCGTGACTAGCGTGGATGCGAGGTGACCACCCGCCGAGGAGCCGATGACGCCGACTCGCGCGGGATCGAGCCCGTCGCGGCGCGCCCAAGCCCGGACTTGGCGCAGAGCGCGGGCGGCGTCTTGCAACATGGCCGGGTGGCGGTAGCCGCTGCTGCCCAGGCGGTATTTCAGCACGTAGCAAACGATGCCGTGTTGGGTGAACCACTCCGCGTAGCCCACGCCTTCGTGTTCGGCGAGCTTGCTGTAGCCGCCGCCGGGCAGGATCAGCATCGAAGCGCCGGTGCGCGACTCGGGCGCGGGCAGGTAGGCCGTGAGCGTCGGAATATCCTGTGGCTGGTCGCCGAGTTTGCCCGGGGCTCCCGCGGGCCAGAGCACGGTGACATTGGCCGCGGCCGGCGAGGGCGTGGGGGTGGCGGCAGGTTGGGCGGAAACGGTTGCCGCGAACAGAAGGAGGGCGGACGCGACCAAGGGGTGGAATTTCATGGTGCACCAGCAAACGGAGTCCGCGGCCCCGGTGTCAAATTTTCCGCCACGCCGGCGTGAAGCGCCGGAGGCGATATTGGGAAAAAATAAGGCCCCGGGACTTTCGTCCCGGGGCCAAACTTGGGGGTGGGTGTTCGCCACGCACTCTTTCCCGGCGCACACATTGGGCGCACTCGCTTTCGCGGGCTGTGTGCTCCCCGACGCCACTCACCGCGGCAGGCGGTGGTCTCGGTCTCATGGCGGGACCGTTGCGGCTGTTGCCAGCTGCAATTTCTCGAGTGAGGCCTCTTCGCCTGGTTCGGCGACCACCTGCCGGTGGCCACTCGCCAGACGGGCTGCAGACACGCCTACGATCTTGCAATCTATCGCGTCGGCACCTTGACCGCGCGGGCGGCCCCAGCTTTTGGCCGGGCGTTGACCGCGCGTTACGGGTCTGACCTCTTAACTCTCAGGTTGCCTTCGAATCGCAGTTGGGTGACGTGGTTTTTCGCGCCGCCCAAAGAGGAGGTTCGCACGCTTTGCCAGGCGTACTCGCTCCCCGCCGCCACGCCGTCCTTGCGCGCCCGGCGTCACAGGGACGCTGGGCCTTTTGGCGGGGTCGTCCCGCCGGACTTCGTGGCTGCGTGCTGGTTAGCACAGTAGCAACCTAAACCCTCTGGGTTACTGTGTCGGGACGCCGGTCGAAACTTCCGGCGCACCTGACTCGGCTTGGGCTCGGTTTCTAATCGGGCCTGGCCGCGCAGCTCCTGTTCACGCTGCTAGACGGTCGTGACACCGTCCAGAGGAGCTGGTGACATCTGCCTGCGGCGGGGGCTTGCGCCTCCGTCCAGGGACTCCGCAGCTCCAGCTGCCGCGGGTCTTTCCCCGGTCGCCCGGGATTATCCCAGTCGCGCTTTCAGCGGCTTTTTTCAGGCTGCTGCGCTCTCGACTGTTCTGCCAAAGAACGAGACGAGACCATGGGCGCGAGGCGCGAAAACGAAAGCCTTTGTTCTCCACAATTTGCTCACTGCGGCAGGCGGTGAATAACTTGGGTGCAACGTTGCCCACAAGTTATTCACTGCGGCGAACGCGTCAGATTTGCGAGCAGGGCAGCGGGCTCAGAATCAAGTCGGTGATGTTCGAGACGGTGTCGGCGTACTGCGGATCGGCGCGGAGTTTCACCCAGGCCGGATCTTTGCCGAAGACCGCCCAGCACTTGTCGCGCGCGTCCATATTTTCAAAGGCGAGCAGGTATTGCAGGCTCGGTTGCGGGCCGCCGATCACGGTTTCGCCGAACATCACCGGAAGCAGTCCGGTGCGACGGAAGATCTCGATCTCGCCGCCCTCGTTGAACATTTCGACCTTCTTCTTGCCGACCTTCTGGCTGGAGCTCTCGTAGATGCGCAGCTCGTAAATTCGCGCGTTGTGTTTCAACAACGCTGTCGGCGGTTCGATGCGGGGCATGCCTGTGAACGCGCGCAGCACGATGGTTTCAATTCCGGCGTAAGCTGGGTCGGACAACGGGGCGTCGACCACACCGGCCGCGGCTTTCAGGTACTCGGTGTCGGCGAGCAACCGGGCGGGAGTGCTCACCACGGACTCCAACGAGGCGTGCGGCAGGAGCAGGTAGAGGGTCGGATCGTTGGGCCCATATTTGACGGTGAAGGCGCCGACGGTGGCGATGCCGGCGCGGTTGAGCGCGGGGATTAGCGCGTTCTTCACGTAGTCGGTGAACAGCTTTTTCTTCGGACCGACGAGCAGGCGGTACTTGATCAATTCGAAGTACTGCTGACTGCTCGAATTCGCGCCGGCTTCAGCGGCGACGGCAGTGGGTTTGATGGCCAGCAATGCGCTGGCGCCAGCGGCAGTGGAAAGGAAGGTGCGTCGTTTCATGAGCGGCGGCTAGTCTGAGGGTGAAGGGGCGATTGCTTCACGAGCAAGCGTCGCAGCCGTCAGATTGCCGAGCGAAAAGCACGCCCACATCGCGACACCGCATCAACCCTTGGCGGAGCCGTCCACGGCCCAGACCACCAGCCAGCCGCTCTCTTTGTCGACGTAGACCATGGTGGAAGCCGAGGCGTCTTTGACCTCGACGAATTCGGCGCGGGCGAGCTCGGTGGTGGTGTCGCCATCGCGCTCGACCGGATAGGGCTGTCCGGCGAAGAAATAGAACGCGAGCGCCGCCGCCGCCGCAAGCGGCAGGCCCAGCCAGGCGAAGGGCGCGAGCCGGCGTGTCGTCTCGCGGCGGACGGGAGTGCGAAGTCGGGCGCGTAATTGCAGCCACTCTTCCGTCGCATCCGGCGCCGGCACTTGAGTCGCTGCGGTTCGCATCATGGCGGAGGCGTCGAGCAACGTGGCGCGATATGCGGCGCACTCGGGACACGTTGCGAGGTGAGCCGCCAGCGGACCGGTTTGCTCCGGAGCGAGCGCGTGATCGCGCTCGGTGAGCAGAAGGCGTTGGGCTTGGCGGCAATTCATGGCAGTGGCTTCCCGAAAAGCGTGGCGGGTTTAGCGGCGATGGTTGTATGCGTGCCGGTCGTGATGCCGGGTATCGACCCAGATGCGATCGGTACGCAGTTCGTAATGGCCGTCGACGTAGAAACGGATCTGCCGGCCGTGATGGATGCGCATCGTCCAATAGCCGGGGACCCAGGTCCGCACGGTGACGTCCTTCCAATACCCGTTGCAATGGACCGGGGCGGGCGGAGCGATGATCACGCGCGGGCCGGGTTGGCATACCGGGGCGGGGTGATGATTAAGCGTGCTGCCGACGATGACACCGCCGACGAAACCGCCGAGGGCAGCCAATCCGTCGTTACCGGCGATGGCGGGTTTCGGGGCGAGGGCGAGTGTGCTGGCTACGAGCAGGGTGGTGAGAGTCTTCATATGTCCTCCAAGGTTGGTTTCACTCCTTGGGACGAAGCCTCCGCGGCGATTATTCAAAATTCTTCCAAGAATTCTGGGATGCGCGTAAGAACTTGCTGGTAAAAGGAAAATGCTGTCGATGGCTGGGCGGTTTTCACTGGGCGATCACGAGAACTGCGTAAACATCGCCTTTTCTCCCGTGGGCCGGGCCGCCGAGGACTGCGGGGACGCCGGGTTGGAGCACCAGCGCGGTGTTCATGAGCGAGCGGCCGTTGGCGGTCCAGTTGACACGCACGCGCAGGCTGCGGCCCTCGGCGGATTCGCTGGTTAATTCGAGTTGCTGACCGTTGCCGAGCGAGAGCTGGCTGGGCTTGGCGGGCGTGAGCGTGGCGGAGCCTTCGCCGAGCCTGCGGAAGCTCTCGAAGCGCAGCAAACGCCGCAACGTCGGTTCGTAGGCCGCGAGGCTGCGATCGGTTTCTCCCGCGGCGGGTGAGGCAGAAATGAGGATGGCGCGGATCGCGGCGCGGTCGCCATGGCGGGCCGCAGCGAAGGCCGTCGCAACGGCGAGGAGACTGAGGCAAAGCGCGAAGCGGATGGTTTTCATGGGGAGGCTTTGAGTTTGCGCGCCAGCTGCCGGCGCGCGTGGTAAAGGCGGGACATGACAGTACCCTGCGGAATCTGGGCAATGCGAGCGATCTCCTCGTAGGGAAGCCCCTCGACTTCCCGCAAGGCAAGCACGACGCGCAGCTTGGGCGGTAGAGAATCGAGCGCGCGTTTGAAACGCTCCAGCCGCTCGGCCCCCTCGGTTTCCTGACGCGCGTCGTTGGCGTCGACGGGTTCGGGGACGGACTCCACGTCCGCGCCCGCCACGGCGAAGGGCAGAAAGCGATCATACCAACGGCGGCGTTTGCGCAGGGCGTCCAAGGCACGTCGCACGGCGATGGGATGCAGCCACGTGGTGAATTTGGCCTCGCCGCGAAAATTGCCCAGCTCGCGCCAGACGGTGAGCCACACTTCCTGGCAGACATCGCGCGCATCGTGCTCCCGGCCGAGGATCGAGTATACGAGTCGGAAGACGCGCTCGTAATGCGTCCGCATCAATTCGCCAAATGCCGCCTCGTCGCCGGCCTGCGCGCGTTGCAGGAGCACTGGATCGAGTTCGGGCGGGGAGGAGAGGGCGTCGGGCACGTAGAGGAAAGACAGACCGAAAGGACGGTCAGTTCCTTTCTCCGCGGGCGCGAAGCTTCAAGCCAATAGCAAAGCACGCCTCCGGGCATGGCCAGGGGCGCAACGACGAGAGCGTGGGTGTTCGGTCAGATATCGGGCTGCATTTCGAGCTCGGCGACCATGCGGGAGATGGAGGCATGGACACCTAGCAACTGCATCAAGGCCCGATACCGCGTGGAAAACTCGGCGTCGGAATTGCGGGGTTTTTCTGCAGCGCTGACTTTTTTGTCGGCGCGTGTAACCGGTTCAACGGACTGAGCGCTCAGGGACGCTGTAGCGCGCAGATTCGTGGAATCGTTTGTGATTTTCATGTGGGAATGGGAACTGCGCCAGCATGCGAGAGCGTTCCGCATGCAACAAGGCAGCCCATTCCCTAGTCGTTGATCTAAAATTCCCTAACCGCGTCTGGGGTGATTTCTCCGGGGGTGCAAAGTCATCTTGCCGAAATCAGACAATAAAAAGGCGCGGCTTTGCGGGCCGCGCCGAGAGTAAAACAAGAGAGCTGGCGGACGCTTATTTCTTCAAGCTGGCGCGCAGGCTGTCGAGCTGGCCGGCGGAGCCGAGCTTAACGTTGCGGCTGATGATGAACTTCGCGTACTCGTCCATGAAGATCTTGCCGACCGGGCGGAAATCGAATTCGGCGGGCTTGTCGCGGAAGAACTCGCGGTGCACGCGGGTCCAGACCAGGCGGCCGTCGGTGTCGATGTTGATCTTGGTCACGCCGAGTTTGGCGGCGGGCAGATACTCGTCGATGTTGACGCCCGAGGAGTCCTTGATGGTGCCGCCGGCCTGATTGATGCGGTCCACTTCGTCCTTCGGGACGGAGGAGGAGCCGTGCATGACGAGCGGGAAATTCGGGAGCATGTCCTGAATCTTCTTCAGCACATCGAAGTGCAGGGATTGCTTGCCCTTGAACTTGAAGGCGCCGTGGCTGGTGCCGATGGCGCAGGCGAGGGAGTCGCAGCCCGTCTTCTTCACGAAGTCGAGGGCTTCGGCGGGATTGGTGAGGGTGGCGTGGCCGTCCTCGACCTTGATGTCTTCCTCAACGCCGCCGAGTTTGCCGAGTTCGGCTTCGACGGAGATGCCCTTCTTGTGGGCGGCCTCGACGACGCGCTTGGAAATCTCGACGTTCTTCTCGAACGGATCGTGGGAGGCATCGATCATCACCGAGCTGTAGAAGCCCGAGTTGATGCAGTCGTAGCAGGTCTCTTCGTCGCCGTGATCCAGATGCACCGCGAAGATCGCGTCCGGGAAAATCTGATCCGCGGAACGGATGATTCCTTCGAGCATGCGCTTGTCGGTGTATTTGCGCGCCCCCTTGGAAATCTGGATGATAAACGGCGCCTTCGACTGGATGCAGCCGTTGAACAGGCCCATCGCCTGCTCGGCGTTATTGATGTTGTAAGCGCCGACGGCGTATTTGCCGTAAGCGTGTTTGAATAGCTGCGCGGTGGTGACGATCATAGGAGAAATGGGTTGACCGAGGGTTGACCCTACGGGTGGCGCAGAAGCCCCGGCAAGGGTTTTCTCTGTGCAAAATTGGCGAAGGAGTGCGCGAGGCTTGGCAACGTTCAGCTCCCGGGCGGTTTGTTGCTTGTGCTGGCGGGCGGATTGCCGGTGCTGCCACCCGCGCCGGGGGTTTGGTTGCCCATGGCATCGCGCAGGGACTTTTGCATGGCCTGCGCCGCCTGTTGTTGCTGCTGCAATTGCTGCAACGCTTGAACTTGCTGCGGGCTGAGCACGCTCTGCGCCTGAGCGACGGCTTGGTCGGTGATCGCGGTGCCTCCGCCCGGGGGCTGCATGGACGTCACGACGGTCCCGCCGCCGGGAGCGACCATCACATTTACGTTGGGCAGTGCGGACGAGCCGCCCGGCGGTGGCGCACCGAGCATGACCGTATTGGAGACAAAATTGGTCGAGGTGCTGCTGGCCGGGGCGTTCTGCTTGAGGATTTGCACGAGTTGCTCGGCCTGCGTCTCCGTGAGTGGCGTCGCGGTATAACTGAGCTGTTGCTGCAATTGGTTGACGAGATTGCGCTGGGGCTGGGTCTGCTCGTACTGCTGATAGTCGGCGAAGGCCGTGGCGCCGATGGCCGACTTGATGTTACTGTCCACCTCCGCCTGGCTCTGCTGAATCATCGCGCCGATCTGGTCGCGGTTTTGTCGCATATCGAGTCCTTGGTCGCGCGCGGCCGCCATGACATCGCGCACCATGTTCTGCTTCTCGACGAGGAGCGTTTTGAACTGCTCGATCTGCGCCGGAGTGAGGCGAAGTTTTTTGAAAAGTGCCGCGTACTGCCCGTCGAGCATGGCCCGTTGTTGGGTGGCGGCCAGCCGCTGAAACTCGGGCGAATCCATCAACGCCCGTATCTGCGGGGAGCCCGGGCCGCGCTGCACCACGCGGCGGGGATCGTTTTCGCCGGGGCCGGCGGCAATGCCACCGGCGGGCACGCCCGCGGCACCTGACTTGCGGGCGGCGCTCAACAACCGCTCCAGCTCGGCTTTGTGCTTTTCGAGTTCGCCGATGCGTCGCTGGAGCTGGTTGCGCTCGGTCGCTTCGGACAGACCGGCGGCACGTAATCGGCCGAGTTCGCGATGTTGCCACCAAGCCAGGCCGCCAGCGCCGAGGACGGCCAAAATCAATAAAACGAGTGCGCGATCTTTCGGGGTTTTCACGCCCCGACTAGACGTCCGTTATGGCCGAAAGTTCCGGCCACGGCGGCGTCAGCGCTCGGGAAACTCGAACTCCGCCTTCTTTTTGTCCTTCGACAGTGTCAGGTAGGCGCTGAAATTGGAGCCGCGTTTCGAGACGAAGCCTTCGATCAGGCCAGTGCGACCGGTCTCGACCAGACGCTCGACTTCCTCGCCGGTGATTTCGCGTTGGCAGAGCGTGCGCTTCAGTTCGAAAACGACACGGCCCGCGCCGTCGGCGGTCGGCTTGCGCACGACGAAGGCGTCGGGCGTTTGCAGCAGTTCGCCGTCGTGGAGTTTGCTTTCGCCGAGTTTCACGGCGGTCGCGAGATCGAGCGGAGCCTTGGCTTTGCGCGGAGCGCGGGCGCCGCCGCCTTCGCGGGGCTTGCGCGGCGGAAATTCCCAGGAAATTTTGGCGCCCGCCCGCACGAGGAATGCATCGAACGGCCGGCCTTTCTTGGAGGTGAAGCCTTGCACGAGTTCGGTCTTGCCCTGCGTGACCAGCTGGATGGCGTTTTCGCGCGTGATCGGCTTCTGGCACATGAGCCGGCCGACTTGGAACACGTTCTTCCACGTGTCGCCTTCGCGCTGGCGGAGCACGTAGCTGGTGGGCGCTTCGCAGAGCTCGGCGCCGGTTTGCGGATCGGTCCAGAACGGCGTGAGTTCGGCGACCTCAAACTTGTTGCCAAAGTCGAGTTCAACTTTGCGTTTGGCCTCATCCTTCGGATCGGCGATCAGGCGCAGTTTGGCGGGAAAACGGTTGCCGGTGCGCGGCGAGACGAAGCCGTCGAGCGGCCCGATTTCACCCGCGGTCACGAGCTGGCGGACTTCAGCTTCCTCGATACGGCGGCCGGTCATCACCTTGTAGACCGTGAGCACGCCGTCCTGCGAGCGGTAGCCGCGGAGGGTTTCCAACATCGGCTTGCCGTCGGTGGGCGAGAGGATGTCGGTGACGCGCGAGTTGGACTCGTCCTCCTCGAAATTGCGCGTGCGATCGACGATGCCCTTGGTGACTTCGACGATCTCCGCCATGAATTTGTCGCGCGGGAATTTGCCGTGCTCCATCTGCCGGAGCTTGTACTCCCACTCGCCGGTCATGTCGGGCTTGGTGAGGACGTCGGCTTTTACCGCGGCGATAAACTGAATCAACTGCTCGGCCTTGGTGGTGGGGGCGAGTTCGCGTTGCTGGCGTTCGATGTACTTCTGATTGATGAGGCCGTCGATCGTGTCGGCGCGGGTGGCGGGGGTGCCGAGACCGCGTTCTTTCATGGCTTCGGCCAGACCTTCGTCGTCCACGAGTTTGCCGGCGCCTTCCATGGCGGAGAGCAGCGTCGCTTCCGTGTAGCGTGGCGGCGGCTTGGTCATCTCGGCGTGCAACTCGGCGGCGAGCGTTTGCGCGCGGGCCGGCGAACCGTCGGCGGCCGAGAGCGCGGGCAGCGAGTTGTCATTCTCGCCGTCGCCATTGCCGCCGTTGAGCGAGGTTTTGCCGTAGACGGCGAACCAGCCGGGGGCGGTGATGACTTTGCCCTCGGTCTTAAAGGTGTGTCCGGCGACGACGCTCAGGCGCGTGGTCACATCGATCTCCGCGGCCGGATAGAAGGCGGCGACGAAGCGCCGGGCGATCATGTCGAAAATCTTCGCCTCCATCTCGTCGAGCTCCTTGGGCTCGGTCGTCGTGGGGATGATGGCAAAGTGATCCGAGATGCCGGCGTTGTTAAAGATGCGCTTGTTCGGCCGCACCCAGCCGGCGTCGAGGACTTTTTGCGCGTGCGGGGCCAGTCCGCCATTCAAGTTGGCGAGAGTCTGCTTGCAGGTCGGGATGTAATCTTCCGGCAGCGCCCGCGAATCGGTACGCGGGTAGGTGATCATCTTGTGTCGCTCGTAGAGGGCTTGCGCGATCTGGAGCGTGCGCTTGGCGGAGAGTCCGAAGCGGGAGTTGGCCTCGCGCTGGAGCGTGGTGAGATCGTAGAGACGCGGCGCGGCCTGCGTCGTGGCTTTCTTCTCTTCGCTGACGGCGGCCGGCGGCTGGCCCTGGCAGGCGGCGAGCACGGCTTCGGCGGCGGCTTGATCCCAGATACGGTCGATGCGGTCGGCGTCGTCGTTCTCCGCCTTCTTGAAATTCGGTCGCTGATAGACGCCTTCGTACTGACCTTGCGTGACGGCGAAGTTCGCCGTGATGCGCCAGAACGGGCGGGGTTTGAAAGCACGGATTTCCAGTTCGCGGGCGTAGACAATGGCGAGCGTGGGGGTCTGTACGCGGCCGACGGCGGCGACATTGCCGGCGCGCGACCCGAACATGCGCTTGGTGAGGGCGCGGGTGCCGTTGATGCCGATGAGCCAGTCGCTCTCGCTGCGGCAACGCGCGGCATCGGCGAGCCCGGCCATCTGCGCGCCATCGCGGAGATTCTCGAATGCGGTGCGGATGCCCTCGGGCGTCATGGTCTGCATCCACGCGCGCTTCACGGGGAGCTTCCCCTTCGCGAGCTGATAGAGATAGGCGAAAATCAACTCACCCTCACGCCCGGCGTCGCAGGCGTTGATGACCTGATCGATGTCTTTGCGGGCGAGAAGTTTTTTCAGCAGCGCAAAACGATCCTTGGAGTCCTCGATGGGCTTGAGCTCGAATTTCTCCGGAATGATCGGGAGCGTCTCCAGCCGCCAGAAGCCGTATTTCTTCTTGTCGATGTCCTCCGGCATGAAGAGTTCGACCAGATGGCCGACCGCGGAAGCGATGACCCATTCGTCGTTCTCGAAGACATCGCCTTGTTTAGGAACTTTGCCGAGGGCGCGCGCCAAATCGGCGGCGACGCTCGGTTTTTCGGCGATGACGAGAGATTTCATGTGGGGGGCGAGCGGATAGGCGGCGCGGCGGGCAATTTCAAGCCAGCTTTTTGCGTTAGGTGGAAATGCGCATGCAAAAGGCCCCACCTACGGTGGGGCCTTGGGGCGCATGAATTTTCTGTTTGGTGAAGGCCAATCCATACTTTGCTGTACGATTACGATGAGTCGCAGACGTGGGGCGGCCCTAATGCTGTCCCAACAGATTGAGTTTTAAAGACTGCAAGTAGGTATAGAAGATCATGAGCCATAGTTTCGGAGGTGCTCACGATTTGAAAAAGCGGAGCAATTCCGGCGGGATCCCGCGATATGAATCCGGGCAAGAGGGGGTTCCCTCAAGTGTTCGCGCGCGTACCGTACTGGGAGTTTCAGCATTTGGCGCGCAGGCACGATTTGGCGGATGGGCGCAGGCAGTTCTCGACCGGATCACTTCCTTGCCCGTTTTTGTGCTAAGGAAGCGCTGAATAAAGCGCGGAGAGCATTTTCTCGGCTTCAGCCAGCCGATGCCGAGGGCGGCAGACTAGAAAAAACCGCTCGGCGGCGGCGGGCGGTTCAGGCTGGGAGCCGGCGGGCGCTGAGCACGACGTTGGCCAGAGCGAAGAGGGTGTGGATGATGTTGCCGTTTTTCGCTAGGCCGTGACAGCGCGTTTTCTGGTGCCGGAAGAGATTTTTCACGATTTGAAAGGGGTGTTCGACGAACGCGCGCACGGCGGCTTTGGCTTTATCCACCGCTTTGAGTGCATCTTTTTGCGCGCCTCCCGCGAGCGTCTTGATCGCGCCGCGTTTGGCGGCGATCTGCCAGTCAATCGGGCGTGCCAGGGTCACGATCTCCGGGCGTTTTTCCAAGCGGTGTAGCCGGCGTCGGCGTGCACTTGCGTCTCCTTGCCGTGCAGCCGTTCCGCGGTATGGGCGATGTCGGCGACGTTCGCGGCGGTTACGACAAGGGTGTGCGCGAGTTTGCTGTCCCGGTCCGCGCCGATGTGGGCTTTTAGTTCGAAATGCCACGGGTCGCTTTTCTTGGTCTGGTGCATCTCGGGATCGCGGGCTCGTTTACCATTCTTGGTCGAGGCGGGCGCGGCGATGAGCGTGGCATCCACCAAGGTGCCTGCGCGCAGGAGCAGGCCGCGAGCGATGAGGTCGGCGTTGATCGCCGCCAAGAGCGCTTTGCACAGATCGTGCGTTTCCAGCAGGCGGCAGAACTTGAGCAGCATCGTGGCATCGGGCACGCCCTCGGCGTCGAGTTCGATGCGCGCGAAGCGTTGCAACGTCTGGCTGTCGCAGCGGGCGTCTTCGAGCGCCTCTTCGGCCAGCGCATACCATTGCTGCAGGAAGTAGAAGCGCAGCATCCGCTCCAAGCCAAGGGGCGGGCGGCCGCGCTCGCCTTTCGGATAGATGCCATGATGCGGACAAGGGGACGAAGGCGGTCACACTTGTCCGCCGTATGACTACATCGCGGTCGATTTGTGGCGGCTGGCGACCGCCCAGACCACGCCGGAAAAACTCGTGCTGACCATGTTCGGGGAGGTGCGCGCCTGAGTTAACCGCCGCCAACTTTCGTGCCGCCGGCGGCCGCCAGCCCGCGAGAATACTTTCGGAGTGTACGCGCGCACGTTGCCGCACTTAGCCGTGAGACGCTGATCGGTGAAGCCGATCCGCATCGACTTCACCCCGTCTATGGTGCCCAAATCCAGCCGCACCGTTTGGTTCGCCGTCGGGTCGACTGCCTCGGTCGTTTTATTGCTCACACCAATTCAACGACGCCAAACGGTGCCCCTTTTGGCGACTACCTCGTTAACTGCATGTGTCCGGCTTAGGCGACAAGCCGCTCTGTAGATGGTGCTGCAGCACTCCGTCCGTTTTGCTCTCCACTTTGCACAAAGTATCATGCGCTGGCCCCACCACGCGCGGATAGCAGGTTAACTTGGACGATCACATGTTCAGGTCCGGGACGAGAGACACTCCGCAATGCCGCACCTCACGCCATGCTTCAGTTCAACCGCTAACAGGCTGCTGAAAAAGTGGCTGATTTGATACAGGGAGCGACTTGTTGGGGATTTTGGCGGTCGAAGCAGGCTGCGCGGCGGCTCGTTACGCGCCGATTTCGGCGCGGTCCGCATCGTTGGGCGGCTGATTCGCGGTGTGCGGACGCACTGCGGCCGCGGCGGGCGTCACGCCCGCGCCATTTTCGGTGGCGCGGTGACCATGAGTTTGGCCATGAGCACGAGGTTCGATGCGGCGACGACGTATTGGCCCTGGGCGTGCGTGCGCTCGACGCCGCGGTCGCGGCTCTTGCGGAAGCAGCCGATGGTCTTGGTCCAGCCGAAGATTTCCTCGATGCGTTTGCGCAGTTTCTGGCTGATCGCGTGCGCGAGGGTGAGGAGCACATGGAGCGTCCGCTGTCCCTCTTTGCGGGCACAGTGCGGCACGATGTTTTGTTCGCGCACGCCTTCGACGAACTCGCGAGGGTGATAACCTTTGTCGGCGCCGACCGTCTTCGGAGTGAAGCCGCGGTTGCGCAGCTCGGTCATCTGTTCGACGGCGACCGCGGACTCGGGCGCGCCGACGGCCGGCTGCACCGCTAAGAGCACGCACAAGCCGTTGCGGTTTTCCATCGTGGCGTGGCCGGCGAAGCATAGGCGCGCTTCCTTGCCCGGGCCTTTGCGCACGAGTTTCGCCGCGGGATCGGTCGTGGATTCGTGGGTGTCGTTTGTGCGCTTCTCGCCTTTGAAATCCATCCACGCGTTGCCGCCGCCGGGCCCAGTGGCGGTGCCTTTCGGGCGGAAGCTTTTCATCGAGGCCCACGCCTCGATCAGCGTGCCGTCGACCGAGAAGTGATCGTCCGAGACCCAGCCATGGCGACGTGCCGATGCCACCACTTCGGAGAAGAACAGGTCCGCGACTTCGTGCGTGAGCAGCCGCGCCTGGTTTTTGCTGAACACGGTCGGATCGGACACCTCCTCGTCCAGCGGCAGGTCGATGAACCAATGGAACAGCAGGTCGGTGCCCAGCCGCGCGCAAAGCTGGCGGTCGGAGCGCACGGGGTCGAGCGCTTGCAGCACCTCCCTCAACCCACTTGCTATGTAGCAATACCCACTCAAGCTTTTCCCGCTTGCCCCTCTCGCCATCATAGCAGCGCGGCACGATGACGGTTAGCTACAGCGCCCACGGGATGACTGCCTCCATCCGCTCGCGGCGCGTGGACTTCTTCTTCGCGGAGAACTCGGCGTGGGCGCACGTCGTTTGGTGTGGCATAGCACACCACGTAGCAGTTCGCGCACCACATGGTGCCGCGGGCTGAAAATCAGGGCGTGGGATTAAATCAGCGCTTCCTTGGCGTGGGTGCGCTTGATCGATGAATTGAGTGGAAGAGCTGGCTCGCTTTTGCCCGGAGAGGACCTAACAACCACGCCATGCCAACGCCAAAACTGCCACTTGCCAACCGTCGCATAGCCATCACCCGGGCGCGGGAACAAGCTTCCGAGCTAGCGCAGAAGTTAAACGCACTCGGGGCTGAAGTGGTCGAGCTTCCCCTTATCCGGATTTCCGCTGAAGTGGACAAGCAGGCACTGGCGGACGTGATGCTGGAATTCGGCAGTTATGACTGGCTCGTTTTCACGAGTGCCAATGGGGTGCGCTTTTTCTTCGAACAGTTCTTTCGCCTCTTCGATGATATTCGAGCCCTCGGATTGATACGATTGGCTGGTGTTGGTGATGCAACGGTGGCTGCCATCGCGGCGTTGCATCTCAAGGTGGAATGCCAGCCCAAGATCGCCACTGCTGAAAATCTTGCCGATGAGCTCATCGGGACGGGCAGTCTGGAAAACGCCAAGGTACTTGTCATCACGGGCAATCTGAACCGCCCGATCATGATGGAGAAGCTGCAACAAGCGGGAGCTATTGTGGACCTGCTTCAGGTTTACAAGACCGAGGCCACTGATTTGACGGGTGACCCGGCGGTTGCTGATTTTCGCCGCAAGGGGGCCGACGCCATTTTGTTCGCCAGTTCCAGTGCCGTGGAGGCCTATGCGGCAATGCGGGCGCAAGCTCCATTCTCGCCGGGAATTACTGCGCCGATGGCTGGAAGTATCGGCCCGCAAACGAGTGAAACGATGACCCGTTTGGGCATTACAATCGGATTTTGCGCCAAACATCCTTCGCTGGATGAGCTAGTAGCGGCCACTGTCAAAGCGCTCCGCGGCTGAACGAACGCAGTTCTTTCTACTCATTGAGCGTAGTGTTCATGGGTGCCGGACGCTGAGGGTGGGGTGTATTAAAGTTTTTCTACGGCGAGACGATTACTCCGCCCATGCGCTTTCCTTTGTTTGGCCTATGCCTTTGTGGCATCGGTCTGAAGAGTTTTTGCCCCACTGCCGGTCTGGCGGAAGAAACTATCCGACTGCGTGCCGATGCGTGGATGCCTATCAATGGGGAGCCATCTGCTGAAGCGCCTGGTTATGCGATCGAGATAGTTCGCGCCATTTTTCCAGAACGCGGGGTCAAGGTGGACTACCGAATGATGCCCTGGACTGACGCGTTAAAAGCCGTGGCGGCTGGCGAGATCGAAGCTGTGATCGGTGCCTCGAAAAAGGAGGCTGAAGGATTAATTCTCCCGAGAGAGTCCATAACAGTGCTCAATATGGGAGTTTACGTACTCAAGGACAGCACTTGGACCTATAGTAATATCAGTTCGTTCTCGAAAATCCGTCTCGGTGCGATTGATGGGTACGATTATTGGGATGCGCTTAATGCCTACATACGTACTAATCAACCGCCGCGGGTTGTGCTTTTTACGGGAGAGGCGCCATTAAAAGAAGCCATCGCAAAACTGAAGGGTGCTGAGATTGATGCGATGCCTGAAAATATACTGGTATTTACCTGGGCGGTGAAGGATGCCGGACTGAAAATTACCGACTTTAGATTGGCTTACCGCCACGAGGGTGAGGAGGCATACATCGCATTTACCGCCCACGGCGAAGCCGGGCGACGCTATGCTCAATGGTTCGATGAAGGCATGGCTCGTCTGAGAAAATCAGGGGAGCTGGGTAAGATTCTCTCCAAATACGGTGTGCGCGACTGGTAGACGAAGTTGTGTGGATGCAGTATGGGGATTGTGCAGTCCATGCATCGCGGCGATCTCAAGCTTGCGCCGGGCAAAGAAGAGATAAAGACTGTCGATATGGCCCGCCCAACCACGGCGTTGATCGTCGACGATGAACCGCACGTCCGCGTGTATTTGCGGATGTTGCTGAGATCGCTTGGAGTTACCCAGGTTTGGGAGGCCTCCGATGGTAAACAAGCGGTGGAGCTTTACACTGAGCACCGTCCGGCGGTTGTTCTGCTCGACATGGTGATGCCCCACGTTGGTGGCACGCAGACATTGCGCGATTTGCAAGCCATCGAGCCCGATGTTCCTGTGGTGGTAGTTACGTCCCAATCCTCACTGAAAATTGTGGAGGAAATGCATCAATTGGGCGCAATCGCCTATCTGCTCAAGCACACACCGCGTGAGCAGATGATGAAAACGTTAACTGAAGCACTCGATAGCTTAGATCCGGACTTGGCTGGTGAGTAGAGGGAGCGCCCGTGTTGTCAAAAGGTCCGGTCTGCTTACGCAGTTAATTATTTTTTCGCTTTGGCGGCCTGCTCGATTTTGGCCGCCTCTTCCTCAGTTACCTGCAGGTAGATATTGGCGGTTTCGATCTCCATCGTGTAATTCCGTGTGAGGGTAAAGCCGTAAGCTTTCTGCATCGCCGCGTCGTTTTCGTTGAGCTTGGCCATGACCGCATCGAGCTTGGTCTTTAGCTCCTGCTTCTTTTTGGCATCCTTCTCTTTCTCCATGGCTGCATTGAGCTCCACGGCCACTTGGCGCTGAGTTTGGACCAATTGCACATTGGCTTGGAACTCTCGGTTGGCCTGCGCGCCTTTGATCGTTGCCATATAAACGAGCTTCATCGGTTTCGCAGCCTGAGCCGGCGCGGGGCTCCGAGCCTTGTCAGCGGCGAAGCTGGTGATCGCAAGTGCGGAGGCGAATGTCAAAAAGGCAAGTGAGTGACGTTTCATGGATGGAGAGAAGAGTATGGACAGAGAAAGGAGGTCAACAGGACAATTTCACCATCGCAGCGCCAAAATTTTCCGGCATGACGGTACAGCCGTTAAGGAGATGCTGAATAAAGCGAATCGGGAGTTTTCTCGGCCGCAGACTGCCGGCTGACGAAGTCGGCAGACTCGAAAACCGCGGCTGGTAGGGGTGCTGAGTGACGCGCGGGAGGCGCGCCGGGCTTGTAGCTCGGCCGCGGGGGCGTTGCCATCTACGGACTGTCTCAGCGCGGGCGTGAATATGCCGTGCATCATGGGATATTATGAAAAGCGCCCAACCAGTAGGAATGAGAAGGCGTGAGCCGTGTCGCGGGCAAAAGCCGAAGGGGACATGGATTGACTCTTGAAATAGCCGGGTAAAAAAGAACCAGAAAAGCCCAGCCCAAACAAAAATATCTCAGATGAACAACGCTTTTCGCATTCGAATCACGTATTCTGCCTTCCCGGCCAAAGCCCCACTCCGTGTGGGCTAATTACACTGATCGGCGGCAGAAAGATGAAGAATCGCCTCTCTCCGAAGAAACCTCTCCTAGCCGCGCTCGGGCTAGCATGCTTGAGCGTCCTGTTTTCACTCGGCTACCGAGGGAAGTTTCACCCCGGTGCATCCGCACTGAGTTTCGTAGAAGGCGCCCTGTTTTGTCTCGCACGTTACTCTCCATGCGAAGCGAAAATCGGCCTAGCCAGCGGCCAGAACCCATGGCGGTGCTGCGCACCGCTATGATTCATCACTGAACGCGAGGTGGCACAACCCTTATGGCCGTTCATCTCAATCAAATCGTTCCTTGGGGACGCTCGCGCAAGGAGTATGAATTGATGTTCGGGCTCACACCTGAGGACCTATCCTTGGGAGTGCTCGATTGCGGCGGTGGCCCGGCAAGTTTCACGGCCGAGGTGTCCGCCAGTGGTTATCGTGCGGTTTCCGTTGATCCGGTCTACGCCTACTCCGGTGCGGAGATTCGGGTGCGATTCGAGGCGACGGCGGATTCGATGCTGTCGCAGGTGCGGGCGACACCGGACCATTGGACCTGGGGTTACCATCGCGATCCCGACGATCTTCTGGCCAACCGACGCAAAGCGCTGGAAGGGTTTTTGGCTGACTACGAGGTGGGGCTTCGCGAGCACCGCTATATCATGAGCGAGCTGCCAGCGCTTCCATTCCCTGCGCATTCCTTCGGATTGGCGCTCTGTTCTCACCTGCTGTTCTTGTATTCTGATTTGTTGTCAGAAATTACTCACGTTCGGTTTGTGCGCGAGTTGTGCCGGGTGGCTCGCGAGGTGCGCGTGTTTCCGCTGCTGACACTGCGAGGTGAGCCGTCACCGCACTTAGCCGCCGTGCGCTCGGAACTTGAGGTTGCGGGATGGACGACTGAGGTTGTCGGCGTAGCGTATGAATTACAGCGCGGCGGAAACCAGATGTTGAGAATCTTCCGGCAATGACATTGTGGCCTAAGAAATCACTCGAGCGAACGGGGTATCGCCCCGTCGCTCCGTACGCGCGTTAGGCATGAAAACATGAAGCGCATTCTAGTCATCAGGCTGTTCACCCTAGAGCTTGCGCCCATGGTCGGATCATTGGCTCTCAGCGCGTATTCGCAGCGCTTGATGCCACTGGCGTTCGCAGTGGCGGCTGTTACTATCTTCACATTCGCCGCATTAGCACTCCGGGAAGGCGTGGTACTCGGGAAAGGAGTGCAGTGTATTTGTGAAAGAAATAGAGACAAATTTGGGTATTGGTTCTACATAGCGGTACATTTTTCGTTTGGGGCTTTTTTTCTTGCTGGTGCCGCAATCATGTTTTTCGACCATGAAAAC
Source organism: Opitutia bacterium (assembly GCA_016217595.1). Classification (GTDB taxonomy): domain Bacteria; phylum Verrucomicrobiota; class Verrucomicrobiia; order Opitutales; family Opitutaceae; genus MWDT01. The sequence continues at coordinate 36,935 of JACRHS010000013.1, forward strand.
TGAGGCGAACAAGTAGGAATGAGCAGGCGTGGGCCGTGTCGCTCGAAGCGGCGTGATGCAGTAGACTCCGCCTTATGAACACCACCGCCCATCAATATACTATTGGAATAGATCTCGGGGACAGCCGGCACACGGGGTGTGTCCGCAATGCCGCGGGCGAGATCGTTGCCGAAGAGCCATCGTCAACACGCGTGCGTACCGGCTCGATGATGGCGCGAACCCGCTAGGCACTCCCACAAGAGGGACGACATTATCGGTGGAGCGACTTGTCTCTGTATGGACCGGAGACATGGGTTACACTGTACGGAGACATGGGTAACAGGTGGGTATGCCCTGGAACCTGAAAACGATCATGTCGCAACGTCACGAGTTTGTCCTCTTAGCCAACGCGCCCGGCATTAACTTTCGCGAGC
>JACRHS010000012.1 GCA_016217595.1 Opitutia bacterium
TCACGCTCCCTCGCATTGAGAAGCACCGGCTGCGCTCCATCTATCCTTCGTCCGTCAACCTCGCCACCGCACCTTAACGCACCTCCGCGAGTGTTACCCATGTGTCCGAACACCTGTTACCCTTGTCTCCGGCCCAAACAGTCTCAAGACGCTCGACGCGCGTTGGGGACAAAGCGCGCCACCTTCCGGTCGATTGATTCGCATTTGGAGAGCCACCCATGCGCCCCGTGCTACCGCCGCCCGCTGGTATTGCGATGCATGCGATTCAAATCCGGGTTTTCCGTGCCATCTGTGGTTCACGTCTTCCTTTTCGTGTTTTTGGTGGGTTTCGTGGTGAGAAATTTTCCGTGGATCGGCCAGTGCGGCGCCATGGGGCTGCCTGTCTCTCCATCGATAGCGGCCTGATTTGTTTCGAAGGGCGGTCGCTTATTCCTTTTCTCAGCTTCACGCGAGTATCGGGCCTTCCGCTTTATGAACACCATCGTCAATCTACAATAGGTATAGAGTTTCGGGAACCGACGGCATAAGGGTGCGTTCTGAAACGGAAGGAAAGGGGAGGGGGGACGGTCAAGACAGATGCGCCACGCTGTGGTCGTTACTCGGTATAGGCATTTATAATAACGATATTGGGAAGATGATGGGCTTTGGTTTGTGCTCTCGGCGGTGCGTTGGATTTGTACTTTAGCCGGTGGCGGCGAGGGCGACGAGGTCGTCGGCGGAGAAGACTTTTTCGATGTCGAGGATGATGATGAATTGTCCGTCACGCCGGCCGAGGCCGAGGATCAAGTCGGTGCGCCAGCGCAGGCCCAACGCGGGCGGGTCGTTGATGTCGTCCGGCTCCAGTTCGATCACTTCGTGCACGGCGTCGGCGAGGCCGCCGGCCACCACGATCTCACCGTCGAGCGTCAGTTCGAGGACGACGATGCGGGTGTTGAGCGTATCGGGGGCGGGAGGCAGACCGAATTTCCGCCGCAAGTCCACGACCGGGATGGCATGATCGCGGACGTTGACCACCCCGCGCAGGTAGCCCGGCGCCGTGGGGACTTGGGTGATGTGACTAAGGTCGAGGACTTCGCGGGTCTTGAAGACGTTGACCGCAAAAAGCTCTCCGCCCAAACGAAACGTAAGGTAACGGGCGGTGGTGGTGATTTTCGCCGTGCTCATGGGACGAGAGGACGCAGCTCAGAAGCGGGTGAATTGGGCATCGAGGGAATCGTGACCGTTGTCGCCGAGATCGATGCTGACGCCATTATGGGAGCGGCGTTCGGGGTTGTGCGCCGGTTTCTCCGCGGGCGCAGGTTGGTGGTGGTGCGGCGCGGCATGATGCGGGGTCGGATGGTGCAAGTGCGTAGTGGTATGGTGGCGGTGCGGAGCCGGGTGGCTTGTGGGCTGACGCGGCGACTGCGAATGGTGTGACGAGTGGGCGGCGTGTGGCGTGATGGTACCGCTGGCATTGTCGCTCACCTTGAAGAACTCGATGGCGCTTTGCAGTTGCTCGGCCTGGCTGGAGAGCTCTTCCGAGGAGGAGGCCATCTCTTCGGCGGCGGAGGCGTTTTGCTGAATCACTTTGTCGAGTTCGAGCAGGGCTTTGTTGATCTGCGTGGCGCCCGTGGCCTGCTCTTCGCTGCTGCCGGCGATCTCTTGCACCAGATCGGCCGTCTTGCGGATGTCGGGCACGAGTTTGTCGAGCATGCCGCCGGTGCCTTCGGCGAGTGCGACGCTGGCGGCGGAGAGCTGGCTGATCTCGCCGGCGGCCGTCTGGCTGCGTTCGGCGAGCTTGCGCACTTCGGAGGCGACGACGGCAAAACCTTTGCCGTGTTCTCCGGCGCGGGCGGCTTCGATGGCGGCGTTGAGGGCGAGCAGGTCGGTCTGGCGCGCGATTTCCTCGATGATCGAGGTTTTCTGCGCGATCTCCTTCATGGCCTGAACGGTCTTGGTAACAGAAGCTCCCGCCTCCTGGGCGTCATGTGCGGCGTCCGAGGCGATCTTCCCGGTTTGCCGGGCATTCGTGGTGTTTTGCTGAATGGCGGTGGACGACTGGGTCATCGCCGAGGAAACCTGCTCCACGGAGGCGGCCTGCTCGGATGCGCCGGAGGAAAGGTTCTGGGTGGTGCTGGTGAGCTCCTCGCTGCTGGCGGCGACGTTTTCTGCGGCGCTCCGGACGTTGGAGACGACATCGCGGAGGTTGTGCACCATGGTGCGCAACGCGAGGCCGAGTGTGTCCTTTTCAGAGGCGAGTTTTACTTCCTGTCGAAGATCGCCTTCGCCGATCTGGAGGGCGAGTTGGGCCTTCGCATCGAGGGCTTCCGCCATGGCGTTGGCGGCGTGGGAGAGCTGACCAATCTCGTCGCGGGAATTGACGTGTACGCGGACGCTGAGGTCGCCGAGCGCGATGCGATCAAGTCCTTCGACCATGCGCACGATGGGGCGGGTGATGCCGCGGGCAATGAGCAGCCAGAGCAGGGCCGCGCCGGCGATGCAGAGGCCGAAAACGATCAGCAGGATGGTATTGCCGCGGTGATTGGCTTCCTGGATGGCGAGCACGCCTGCGTTGATTTCCTCTTCGTAGCCTCCGGCGCCAATGACCCAGTCCCACGGAGCGAAATACACATACTTCGCGATCTTCATGCGGGCGTGGCTTTCGCCGGGATTTTGCCAGAGGTACCGCTCCTCACCGGTCGCACCGGGTTTAAGGGCGAGCGCGCCGCGGACGATTTTTTGGATGAAGGGCTGGCCGTTGGCGTCGCGGGCCTCCCAGATGCATTCGCCGTCACGTTTGCCGCCCTGCGAGATGATATAGTTACCCTTGCTATCGAACACGTAGACGTACCCGGTTTTGCCAATGACCGTGCGCATGATCTGTTCGCGTATGCTCTTGGCGGTGTTCTCGGGCACGCCGACGAAAACCATGCCGATCACGCGACCGGTGGCGTCGCGCATGGGCTCGTAGGCGGTGACATACCAAGCGTTGACGACGAAGGCGCGGCCGACGAAGCGCTCGCCGCGGAGCACGGTCTGAATCACGGGATTGGCAGTGCCGTCCGGGTTGAAGGCGGCGATGAACGTGTTAATCCCGCGGCGGCCGTCCTTGGTCTCGACGTTGGTGCTGACGCGCAACATGTCGCCGGTCTCGTTCATGCGTTGGAAGATCGTGCAGGCATCGCCCACGATGGTCTTCACGCGGTCGACCACGGGGGAGGGCTTTTTCAAATCGTCGTTGGGGGACAGGACGGTTTTGCCGATGAGCAATTGCGGCAACGCCACCGTCTGCTCTTGATTGGTTAATTGATTGCGGGCTTGCCACGTCACGGTGGTGGGCCCGAGAGAGGTGCCGCCTGCTTGGGCCAGAGTCTCGACGGCGACGTTCAAATCATAGGCCACCTTGTGCTGCAGCACCTCTTGTTGGGTAACCAACATCGTGTGAATACCCTCGACGATATGAGTGAGGTCGGCGGAAGCGAGGAGACCACTTTCGTGCGCGGCGGTGGCCTCGTTGCGTTGTCCTTGCCAGATAACGATGACGCCGAAAACGAGGAGGGGAATGCTCGAGCCAAGAATGCCAAACGCGAGCAGTTTACGACAGATGGTCCAGTGGGTTTTCATGGAGGGGCGGGAACAGAGCGGGTGAACAGAGTAACAATGCAAGGATAGCTAGAGAGTCAGGATCGGCGGTGTGAGCGGGGCTCGCTGCGTGGCTGGCGGAGCGGGCGACTGTAACTGCTAATCCTGGCTCGAAGAAAAAACTGCCAATCAGGTGGGCTGACTGGGGCTGGTTAGGCCTAGATATCGGCACAAAACATACCTTTATTAGCGAAACTTTCCCTATGAGCGGCAGGCTGATGGTATTATGAAATTTTAACTAACTTGCCTTGTCGTGGCGCTGCCATGTCCTCGACGGGCTGACCATGACGAACCCAGTTACACGTTCAGTGAAAAACCGCGGCGTTGCGGCGTGGAGAACTGCGGGAGTGCTGCTGACGCTGACAGGTCTTTTTGGCCACCAGGTGACAGCCGAAGAGCCCGTGCGCATGGCACCTTGGGTGATCGAAGCGAGCGCCACGGATTTCCGGTTAAATGCCGCCACCGGCTGGGTGCCGCGCGACGCGTGGGCAGGGCGTTCGGCCGATACGCTGCGCACGATGTTGGGCGGTGTGCCGGGGCTGATCATGCAGGAAAGTTTTGGCGGCTTCGAACCGCCGCGCCTTTCGCTGCGCGGCTCCGGCGTACAGAGCGCGCCCTCTAGTCGTGGACTGGCCTTGCTGCTCGACGGACTGCCGCTGAGTCTGGCCGACGGATCCTTCAACAGCGCGCTCTATGATCCACAGCTGGGCAACGAGCTCGCGGTGTTTCGCGGCGGCGACGGCTGGCGGCTGTCGCCGTTGACCATGGGCGGAGCGCTCGATCTGCGCACGCCGGCCAGTGCGAGCACAGGGACGACGGATTTGCACGCCGAAGCAGGCGGAGGCAATGCCTGGCGGGGCGCGGCCAGCGGTAGCGCCGCCCTGATGGGCTTCGCGGGATATGGCGCGGCCACCTACGCCCGCCAGGAAGGGTGGCGGGCCAACAGCGAACAGGAGCGCACCAGTCTGCTGGGTAAGCTCAGCCGCAGCTTGAGCCCAGGGAATACCACCACGGTGGAAGCGTTGCATGTGCGCGCGCGCTATGGCGTGCCGGGTCCGCTCACGCTGGCTATGGTGCAGGCCACGCCGCGTGCGGTGTCGGCGGATGTCGTGCGTGATCAACCGTACCGCGATGCGGAAGTCTGGCGGCTGGGCGTGGGCACGGCGACCGAGCAACCAAACTTTGGTTACGAAGCCAAACTCGCCTGGCAGCATACCGCGGATTTTTTCCAGCAGTTGCAGGCCAACGGAATTTCCGATTCGCGCAGCGATGACCTCAGCTTGCGCGCCAGCACGCGGGGGCAGGGAATGCTGGCCGGACAGGAACACCGCCCGAGCGCACAAGTGATCGCGACGCGCGGCTGGCGGGAATTGCGTCGCTATAACAACGACTCCGGGCGCAGCGGCGCGCTCTTCGGCCGGGATGGGCTTTACGCCACCCAGGCCGCGCTGTTGCTGGAGGATCGCGTGACGCTGCACCGCAGCGTGAGCGCCACGCTCGGCATTGCCGCCACGAGCGCCACGCGCGAAATCGCCGACCGCGGCGAAGTTGCCGGCGCTGCGCCGACGCAGCTGCGACTGCATTGGACGGAGCTGCAACCGCAGGCGACCGTCACCTGGGCGTTGCGACCGGAGTTGACCGCGTTTGCCGGCGTCGCGCGGACGGCGGAACCGCCGACTTTCGATGACTTGCTAATCGTCGGTGGCGCGTACCCGCGTCTGGCGCGGCGCAGTCAGGCGCTCGCCCTGCAACGCGCGACCACATGGGAGGCCGGAGTGCGCGGGCGCAGCGGTTCGGTGCGTTGGGACGCGACAGTGTATCGGGCGAATTGGTCCAACGAAATTCTGCGGCTCGCCGATGCGCGGGGTGTGGCGCGCGGCGCGGTGAATGCCGGCCCGACGCGTCATACCGGACTGGAAGCCGCGGTGCATTGGCGGCTGCTCGACGGGGCGCACCGGCTCACGTTCAACGCCTCGGGCGTGTGGACGCGCTGTATTTTTGTCGGCGACACCTTGTTTGGCGAGAACCGGCTGGCCGGCGTGCCGCCCGTGGTTGGTGTGCTGGATTTGGTTTACGAACATCCTCGCGGCTACTTCCTCGGAACCGGAGTGGACGGCACCGCCGGCAAGACGCCGGTGGATCACGCCGGCCGGATGGTATACGGCGGGCAGACGAGCTTAAATGCGCGCGCAGGCTGGCGGTCGCGGGCGGGGTGGATGTTCTTTGTCGAGGCGCGCAATCTTGCCGATCGCAACGCCATCGCGAGCACCGCCGGGGTGCTCGATGTCGTGCGCAATCCCGCTGCAACCGCGATCTTCCTGCCCACCGCGCCGCGCCGCTTCACCGTGGGCTGCGAGTGGCGGCGCTGACGGCGTGAGACAAGCGGAGTCCGCCTGTGCTCAATCGGCCGGGCGGAAATCGAGCGTGCGCCGGTAGCGATCCACTTTGTCGACCACAACGTCGAGTTCCGCGCCGAGCGCGAAACGCTTGCGCTTGCGGCGTCCGACGAGCGCCGAGCCGTCCGGGTTGCGGACATAGTTGTCGTCCACCAGCGCGCTCGCCGGCACCAGTCCGAAGGCCTTTGACTCGACCAGCTCGATAAAAAATCCGTTGGCGCGCACATCGGTGATGACGGCGCGGAAACGGGTGCGCTGGCGCTTGGCGCACTCGCGCTCGAAGAATTCGAGGAGCTTGATCTTTTGCGACTCGCGCTCGGCCTCCTGGGAATTCGTTTCGGTCAGGCTGAGGTGTTCGCCGAGCGCGTCCAACCGCGGCAGATCGTAATCGAAGCGATAATGCGCCGGGGCCGGATGGCCGCCGCATTTGATCAGGTAGTGCTCGAGCACGCGGTGCACCGCGAGGTCGGAGTACCGGCGGATGGGCGAGGTGAAGTGCGTGTAATCTTTTTTGTTGAGCCCGTAGTGGCCGTCCGCGGTGGCGCGGTAGCAGGCTTTGCGCAGATTGCGCAGGAACTGGGTCCGCAGCACGTAGCCCTGCGGGTGCGTCCGCAGCGTTTCGAGCAGCTTCACCGCTTCGCTGCGCTTGGTCAGATCGCCGCAGTGCACGCCGAAGGTGGAGACGAATTTGCGGTACTCGGAGAGCTTGTCGGCGTCGGGCTCGTCGTGCACGCGGTAGAGCGACGGCAGTTTGTTGGAACGCGTCAGGCGCGCCAGCGCTTCGTTGGCCGCGAGCATGAACTCCTCGACCAATTGATGGCTTTCGTCGTGGACGACATTTTCCAACCGGTCCGCGTAGCCCTCGGCGTCGACGTAAATTTTCGTCTCGGGCATGTCGAGGTCGAGGCTGCCGTGCGCCATGCGGTCGGTGCGGAGGCGGCGCGCGATCGCCCAGAGTTTGCGAATCCAGCTCTGCAAATCGACGAGTTCGAGATCGGTCAGGCTGCTCAGGGCGCGGCCGGTTGAGCCGGTCTGATGTTTCGCCGGCAGCGGGAGTGCGCGCACCCGGTCGAGGTTGTTCTCGAACATCAGCGCGTAGGCCTGCCGGTAGGTGAGGCGCTTGCGGCTGCGGATAACGGTGTTGGCATAGGCCGTGGCCTTGAGCTTGCCGGCGCGGTCGAAGGTGAGAAACACCGCTTTCGTGAGCCGGTTCTCGGCTTCCACGAGCGAGCACAGTCCGTTGGACAACCGCTCCGGCAGCATGGGCACAACCGTGCCGACGAGGTAAGTGGAGTTGCCGCGGCTTTGCGCTTCGCGGTCGAGCGCAGTGCCGGGCCGCACGTAGTACGACACGTCGGCAATGTGCACGCCGACGCGCACCTCGCCGTGGTCCAGCGTTTCGAGCGAAAGTGCGTCGTCGAAATCCTTGGCGTCGTCGGGATCGATGGTGAACGTCGGCACCTGCCGGTAATCGAGGCGGTTGACGAGGTCGGGCGGACGCACGCGGTCGGGCATGGCGGCCGCTTCGCGTTCGACATCGGCGGGAAACTTCGGGTCGAGGTTGAACTTCTCGTAGACGCCGAGCAGTTCGGCGCGCGGCTCGAAGGTGCGCCCGAGCCGCTGGGTCACCTCGCCGGTGATGGGATCGCTGCGGCGCAACCACGGATCGAGTTTGACCACCACTTTGTCGCCGACGGTCGGGATGGGACGGAAGGCCTGGCCCGCCGGGTCGCGCACGGCGACCGGTTGCGACAAACGCGGATCGTCCGGCAAAATCTGAAAATGCCGACCGGCGCGTTGCAAGGTGCCGACGACCGTTTCGCGCGCACGTTCCAACACGCGGAGCACGCGGCCGGTCGCCTCGGTGCCGCGGCCGTCGCGCCGCGTCTGCCGGTGCGCGTAGCAACGCACCGCCACGCGGTCGCCGTGCAACGCCACATCGGTGTCGTCGCTCGCGATCTGGATCGCCTCATCGTCATCGCCCACGCGCACGTTGTCGGGCACGACAAAGGCCGAACCGCCGGCGCGAAACCGGATGTGGCCGGTGATCTCGCCCTCGGCGCCGCGGAGCTTGAGGCGGTCGCCCTCGACGCGGAGCAATTCGCCGCTGGCTAGGAGCCGGCGCACCTCGTGGGCGAGCACGGCGCGTTGCTTCTTGGGCAGCGCGAGTTGGCGGAGGAGAGTCGTTTCGTTGGCCGGCCGGTAGGCAGGTTCGGCCAGATGGGCCAGCAGGCGGTCGCGCAAGTTCATATATTTGGCGGCGCCGGGGCCGCGATTTCGGTTGGATTTAACGTCGCCGCTGGCTAAGCACGGCGCGATGAAAATCGTCCATGTCGCCAGCGAATTGTTTCCCTATGTGAAAACCGGCGGGCTAGCCGACGCCGTGGGATCGCTCGCGACGACCTTGGCCGGACGCGGACACGAGGTGGCGGTCTTCCTGCCCGGCTATCGCGCGGTCCTGGAACATCCCGAGGCCACCAAGGCCGAGCGCCGCCTGCGCCTGCGCATCGAGATGGGCGACCGCTATTTCACCGGCGAGGTTTGGGCATTTTCGCCGCGCAAAAATCTCACCATTTATCTGATTTGCCGCGACGAACTCTTCGACCGGCGCGGGCTGTACGGCAACGGCGAGCGCGATTACGAGGACAACTTCCACCGGTTCCTCTATTTTCAGAAGGGCGTGATTGAGGCGCTGCGCCTGCTCGGGTTGAACGCCGATGTCGTGCATTGCCACGACTGGCAGACCGGGTTGCTGCCGTTGTTGCTGCGCTACACGGAGCGCCGGCAGGGCATGACACTGGCCGTCACCACGGTGTTCACGATTCACAACATCGCGTTTCAAGGACTGTTTCCCATGCGGTCCTATCACCGCACGAATCTGCCCGACGAGTTCAAGGGCATTGAGGGCGTCGAGTTTTATGGGCAGCTGAGTATGATGAAGGGCGGGCTGATCTACGCTGACCGCATCACGACGGTGAGCCCGCATTACGCGCAGGAAATCCAGACGCCGCTTTTCGGTTGCGGGCTGGAGGGCGTGGTGGCCTCGCGCGCCGAGGATCTGTCCGGTTTGATCAACGGCATCGACACCGACGTGTGGAATCCCGCCAAGGATCGCCTGATCCCCGCGCGTTACTCGGTCACCGACCTCAGCGGCAAAGCCAAATGCCGCGCCGAACTACTCAGCGTGATGAAACTGGCGGCGACCGATGACACGCCGATCTACGGCATGGTTTGCCGGCTCGCCGAGCAGAAGGGCATCGATCTGCTCCTCGCGAATCAGGATTTCTTCCTCCGGGAAAATGTCCGCCTGCTCGTGCTCGGCTCCGGCGAAAAACGCTACGAAAACGCCCTGCAAAGTCTCGTGACTGCCGCGCCCGACAAGATCGCCCTGGCGACCCGCCTCGACGAAAAGATGAGTCACTGGATCGAGGCCGGCAGCGATTTCTTCGTGATGCCATCGCTGTTCGAGCCGTGCGGTCTCAACCAGATGTACTCGCAAGCGTACGGCACGGTGCCGCTGACCAGTCGCGTCGGCGGATTGAGCGACACGGTGATCGACGCCGATCAAGCGCCCGCGGCCGGCACAGGGCTGACCTATCCGGCGACCGCGGCCGGTTTGCGCGACGCCTTGCAGCGGTCGCAAAAACTATTCGCCGACCGGGCACGCTACGCCGAGGTGCAGCGCCGGGGCATGGAGCGCGATTTCAGCTGGGCCACCGCGGCGCAGGGTTACCAGCGGCTCTACGAAGGGTCGCTGTGATCGACCGCGCGTGCCGTGTCAGCAGGACGCGGCACGCGCGCGCAGCAGCACGTCAGGGCAGCACGAGGGCGATTTGCACGCCGGGGCCGTGCACGCCTTCGATCAAGATGCCTTCGACGTCGGCAGTCTTCGACGGACCCGTGACCCAGATCACGTTCGGATCGTCACCGAGCTCCAACACGGCTTCGGCCATCGTGAGGAAAATGCGTTTCTGCGGCACCACGGCCACGTGGACCCACGGCGCGAGCGCACCGAGGCGGCGCGAGGTCGTGGCGTCGTTGAGAATGATCGTGCCGGTCTCGGCGATGGCGCCGACGGCGCGCGTGATGCCGAAGGCGTAATCGTCAACGCGCGTGCGGTCATACTCGGTGCTCACGGTGAACTTCGGGCCGAAGTGCGGCGCGAGTTGCGGCCAGAGTGCGGGGTCGCAGTAGCCGCGCGTCCAGCCGCCGGCCAGGAGTTGGGCGACCACCGCGGCGGGATCGGTGAGCGCGGTGCCGTTGACGAGCTTGATGCGCTCGGTGAACACCGGCAGCGCTTCGCGGTCGCCGAGCAGGCGGCGGGCCTTGGCGAGTTCCGCGTCCCAATCGGGCAGCGGCGCGCGGGTGGAGAGCGGGACGAGAGCCCCATTAACCCGGGAAAGAATCGCTTCGCGTTCGGTGTTCATGGCTTGGTTTTGCGGGAGAGAATTTTCTCGTGGCCCACGAGGAACAGGAAGCCGACGAGCAGGGCGAATGGCACGAGCGCGAGCGCGTCGGACATCGGGCCGTTGAAGAAGGGATTGTGGGCGGTGGACCATTTTGTGAGCCACGCATCCAGCCGATCAGGTCCAGGCACGCCCGAGAGGATGGCGATGATGATGCCCGCGATCGCGCCGCCAGCGATGTAGCCGGACGAGAGGAGCACGCCCGGACTTTTGTCCGATTCGGCGGCGAGGCCATCGGCATCAAGATGCGCGTGGCTGGGTTGCTTTTTCCAGTAGCGGTCGACCATCCAGCGGATGAGTCCGCCGACGAAGAGCGGCGTGGACGAAGCGAGAGGAAGATACACGCCGACGGCGAACGCCAGCGACGGAATGCCTGCCAGCTCGAGCGTGACGGCGATGAAGACACCGAGCAGCACCAACGACCACGGCAGCTGCCGGTCAAGGATGCCTTTGATGATGTAACTCACCAACGTGGCCTTGGGCGCGTTGAATTTCTCGACCTTCGAGCCGTCGGGTCGGACATTATACGTGCCGTTGATGCCGGGATCGACGAGCCATACGGCTTCGCCGCGGTCGTTCACGAGGTATTTTCCGGCGGGACCGCCGGCGGTGTCGGTCTTGTGCCACACGCGGTAGGTCGCGGAATCGTCGCGCGCCTGCGGTCCGGTCAACGCCGCGGTCGCCGTCAGCGGTTGCACGTCGGTGTGCAAACCGGGCGCAACTTGCGCCGCCGGCACGTACACCGTCTTGCTATTGTTTAGGGTGAGAAGAATCGGACCCAGCACGAGCGCCGAGGCGAGAGCGCCGATGAGGATGGAATATTGCTGGAGCTTCGGCGTGCCGCCGACGAGAAAGCCGGTTTTCAGGTCCTGCGAGGTCGTGCCGCCGTTGGAAGAGGCGATGCAGACGATCGCGCCGACCGAGAGCGCGGTGACGTAGTAGGTGTTGCCCGTCCAGCCCACCAGCAGGAACACGAGGCAGGTGAGCAGCAGCGTGGCCACGGTCATGCCCGAGATCGGGTTCGACGAGGAGCCGATCTCGCCGGTGAGCCGAGACGAAACCGTGACGAAAAGAAATCCGAGCACGACAATCAGCAGCGCGCCGAGGAGATTCATGTGCAACGGCGTCGCGCAGACGATTGCCGCCAGGAGCGCGATCAAACCACCGACGACAAATTTCAACGAAAGATCGCGGTCGGTGCGGGTCGCCGCGCCCGCGGTCGCATCGGCGGCGCGGGAGCTCCGGAAGTCGCTCAGCCCGCCGACCAAGCCGTGCCAGATTGTGGGCAACGAACGAAAGACGCTGATGATGCCGCCCGCGGCCACCGCGCCGGCACCGATGTAGAGCACATACGCGCCGCGGATTTGGTTGGGCTCCATCTCCGAGATCGGGATGGTGCCGGGGGCGAGCGGACCGGCGATCTTATCGCCGAAAAACTTGATCATCGGAATGAGCACCAGATAGGCGAGCACGCCGCCGGCGCACATGATCGAGGCGATACGCGGACCGATGATGTAACCGACGCCGAGGAGCTCGGGCGAGATTTCCATGCCTACCGAGCCGGCCTTAAACGGCGCGCCAAAGACTTTTTCGGGGATGTCCTTCCACCCCTTGAACGCGACGTTCAGCGTTTTGTAGAGCAAACCGACGATGAAGCCCGTGAAGATCACTTTGCCGCCGGCAGACTGCCCGAGCCCAGCCGCGGTGGCGGCGACCCGGTCGGCCTTGGCCGAATCCGATGCCACGGCATGGCTTTCCTCCGAGGCGCCGGCGATAAGGACGGCGGCACAGGCGGTACCTTCGGGGTATTTGAGCGTGCCATGTTCTTTCACGATGAGCGCGCGACGCAACGGGATCATCATGAGAATGCCGAGCAGGCCGCCGAGTATCGCCACGAGCATCACGCGGGTGATTTCGAGGTCGAACCCGAGGATGAGGATCGCTGGCATCGTCACGCCGATACCGAAGGCGATCGATTCACCGGCCGAGCCCGCGGTCTGCGAGATGTTGTTTTCCAAGATGGTCGCGTCGCGCCCGCCGAGTTTCGAGAAACCGCGGAACAGCGCGAGCGAGATGACCGCGACAGGAATGGACGCGCTGACGGTCAGGCCGACTTTCAGCACGAGATAGAGTGATGACGCGCCGAAGATGATGCCGAGGATGGTGCCGGTGAGGACGGCGCGGAAGGAAAACTCCCGCATCGTGACGGAAGCGGGGATGAAGGGCTCGAAACCTTTCGGGTTGGGCATGGGCTAGGAATCAACGTTTGCGGGCCGCGAGCCAACGACGGAATTCGCCGCCGCGCCACTCCGGCAACGTGCGATGGTCGTCCCAGGCGCGCAACACGGACGGCTTGAAAGCCCGCGGCACGTACGGCACGAGCCCGACCGCCTTGCCGAACGCGAGCGAGGTTTTCCACGCGGTCGGCTGGCTCGCGAGCACCGACCATGCGCCCATCGGCGGCGTGCCGGACGAGGGGCCGTGCGCGAGCTTGTTCTTGTTGCGCAGCCGCAGCAGCAGATCGGGGATCGGGATGTTGACCGGGCACACCTCCGAGCAAGCGCCGCAGAGCGTCGAGGCTTTGGGCAGATCGGCCAGCTCGGGGAAACGGTTGCCGGCGAGCAGCGGTGAGAGCACGGCGCCGACGGGGCCGGGATAAACCGCGCGGTAAGCGTGGCCGCTCGCTTGGCGGTACACCGGGCAGACGTTCATACACGCGCCGCACCGGATGCAGCGCAGAATCTCGCGGCATTCGCTGGCGAGCACCTCGGTCCGGCCGGCGTCGACGAAGATGACGTGCATCTCCTCGGGGCCGTCGGGTTGCGTGGGCGCCTTGGGGCCGCTGATGAACTCGGTGTAAACGGTGAGCTGTTGCGCGGTGGCCGAGCGCGCGAGCAGGTTGAGAAACAGGGCGAGGTCGCGGTCGCGCGGGAGGATTTTTTCGATGCCGACGAGGGCGATGTGGCATTTCGGCGCGGCGAGGCTGAAACGCGAGTTGCCCTCATTGGTCACGAGCACGAGGCGGCCTGTCTCGGCGACCACGAAATTGGCGCCGGTAAGGCCGACGTCGGCCTGGAGATATTTCTGGCGGAGAAACTCGCGGGCGCGGCGCGTGATCACGGCGGGCTCGTCGTTGTACGCGCCGAGGCCGTTTTTCTCGAAGCTCACGGCGATCTCGCGGCGGCTTTTGTGGATGATCGGGCGGACGATGTGACTCGGGTGATCGTGGTCGATCTGCACGATAAACTCACCGAGATCCGTCTCCAGACTTTCGATGCCGTGCTTCTCCAGGAACGGCCCGAGGCCGATTTCCTCGCTGACCATGGTCTTGGCCTTGACGAGCTTGGTGGCACCGCGGGCGCGGAGGATGGAGAGCACGGTCTGGTTGGCGGACTCAGCCGTCGCCGCCCAGTGGACTTTCGCGCCGTGCGCTTGCAGCTTCGCTTCGACGGCGGGCAGGTAGGTGTCGAGATTCTCGATGACGTGCTGCTTGATCTGGCCGGCGAGCTCGCGCAGCCGGTTGGGATCGGGAAAGTGATCGAAAAGCACCTTGGTGCGCTTCTCGTGGGTGGACTTGGTGCTCTCGTAGACGGAGCGCTGGGTTTCCGGCCGCAACTGCGCCGCGAATTGGTCGATGGAAAGAGGTTTCATGGCGCGTCAGAGCAGGCCTCCGTTTTTCAACGCATCGCGCAGGACCTGGGCGATGTGCTGGGTTTTGATCGGCGCGCCGTCGCGGTTGGCGATGCCGCCGAGGTGCATCAGGCAGCTGGTGTCGACGCCGATCAGCAGGTCGGGCCGGGCGGCGCGGATCTTCTCGAGTTTGAGATGCCCCATGTTCGAGGAGATGTGGGGAAACGTGACCGAGAACGTGCCGCCGAAACCGCAGCATTGCTCCGCTTCGTCGAACTCCACCAGCTCGGCCCCGGCGAGCGAGCGCAACAAGGTGCGCACCGCGTCGGCCGTGCCGGTGCCGCGCGCATGGCAGGAGCGGTGAAACGCCGCCTTGGTCTCGTAGCGTCCTGGCCAAGTGGTGACGCCGAGGCCGTTGACGATGAAGTCGGCGAGTTCCCACGTGCGTTGACCGAGTGCGAGGATCTCGGGCAAATCGGGCTCGTGGGCGAATTCCTCCGGCGCACCGTGGGAGAGCATGGCAGCGCAGGAGCTGCTCGGCACAATCACGGGCGCGTCACCGGCAAAGGTCCGCACGACGTGGCGCACCACGCGGCGCGAGGCGGCCCAGTCGCCGGCGTTGAATGCGGGCTGGCCGCAGCACGTCTGGCCGTCGGGAAATTCCACGGTGCAGCCGAGATGTTCGAGCACCTCGACGGTGGCTCGGGCGACATCGGCGTAGAAGGCGTCGCACAGGCACGTGGCCATCAGTTGCACGCGCTTGCCGGTTGGGCGCTGGCGTTCGGGATTAGACATGACGGAGGTTTCCTTTAACGTGCCGGGCACGCCAGAGCGCGCAAACCCTAAATGAGAGAAATCGCTAGAATTTGGTAGAAATTGGCAGGCGGGGTGTTCACGCTGCGTACTCTCAAACCCAAAACCACCCGACTATGTCCTCAGCGATTTATTCAGCCGCCGTTGATCTCGGCGCGACCAGCGGTCGCGTCATTCTTGGAAAGTGGGCGAAAGATCGCCTCACGCTCACCGAAGTGCACCGCTTCCCGAACGCGTTTCGCTCGCTCGGCGCGCACGACTACTGGGACATCGGCACGCTCTGGCACGAAGTGCAGACGGGGTTGCGCAAGGCCGCCACCGCTTTGCCGAAGGGCGCGAAGATCGCCTCGGTCGGCGTCGACACCTGGGGCGTGGACTACGTGTTGCTCAACGACGCGGGCCGGCTCGTGTTTCCGTTTCACGCCTATCGCGACAACCGCACGCAAGCCGGGCTGAAACGCCTCGGCGGCACGCGCGCCGCGCTGGAGCGTATCTACGCGGCGACGGGCATCCCGAATGTTTTCTACAACACATCGCTCCAGCTGGAGGAAGTGGTGGCCAGTTGCCCCGCGGTCACCGACATCGCAACGCGCTGCCTCTTCCTGCCCGACTACCTGAATTATCTGCTCTCGGGCCGCATGGAAAACGAGCTCACCATCGCCAGCACCTCGCAACTCCTCGACGTGCATTCCACGGAATGGTCGCGCGCGGCGCTGGATCATTTTCATATCCCGGCGCAGTGGTTTTCCAAACCGGTGCTCTCCGGTGCGAAGCTCGGCACTGTGACCAGCATTCCCGAGCTCAAGGGAACGCGCGTCATCGCCGTGCCCGGCCATGACACCGCTTGCGCATATGACGCGATGCCTGCTGCGCCCGACGGCAGCGATCTCTTCCTCAGCTCCGGCACGTGGTCGCTGGTCGGCTTCGAGAGCGACACGCCGGTGCTCGGCGCCGAGGCGCTGGCCGCGCGCGTGGCCAACGAGCGCATTGGCGATGGACGCTATCGTCCGCTCACGAATGTCATCGGATTCTGGCTACTGGAAGGCGTGCTGAAGGCGTTTGCCTCACGTCCGAAAAACGAAGGCGAGTGGGTGAAACTCAATGCCGCCGCGGCCGCGCTGCCCGCGCCGAAAGTATTGCTCGATGTCGCGGACCCGGCGTTTGCCAACCCGCCCTCAATGCGCGCCGCGATCGATGCGCACCTGCGCAAGCACCGCGGCCAAGCGCCGAAGAATCTCGCCGGCTACGTGCGCCTGATCTGCGACTCGCTGGGGCGCGGGCACGCCAACGCCAAGGCGGCGTTCGAGCGCATGACCGGGCGGACGTTTAAACGTATTCTCGTCGTGGGCGGCGGCTCGCGCAACCGGCTGATGTGCCAGGCAACGGCGGACGCGGCGGGCATTCCCGTGGTGTCATTCAGTCTCGAAGGCACCGCGGTGGGCAATCTCGCGCGGCAATTGATCGCGTTGCGGGCGGTGAAGGATCTCGCGGCGTTCCGCCGGCTGCACGGCGCGCATCTGGAGCAGACCGTCTACCAGCCGCGCGGCTGAGCGGACGGAAAATCTGACGCTTGCGCAACGCATCAGTTTGTCGAACATCCGGCTGGCGACGCGCTCCGCGTTGCCACCAGCACCTTCCCATGTCACGTCTCACCTTCCTTCTTGCCGCGGCTCTGTTGAGCCTGGGTTTTCTGAGCGGTTGCCAAACGGCGACCGAGCAGCAATTGCGCCTGACCGAGGCCGATCACGGCCGCACGGTTCGCATCAAGAAAGGGGCGGGACTCGAAGTCGTCATGCCCAGCGATGCCGCCGCCGGTTACACGTGGCAGGTCGCCGACTTGAATCCCTCGTTCATGCGCATCGACGGCACGCCGACCTACACACCGGGTGAGACCGCGGGTGCGCCCGGCAAGGCGACCTTCCGTTTGATGTCGGTCAATCGCGGGCAGACCACGCTGCGTTTGGTTTATTTGCAGCCGGCGGAAAAAGACCGGCCGCCGGAGAAATCGTACGCGGTGATGATTACGATCTACTGAGTGCGAGGGCCTTTTGGGCCACGCAGTCGCCGATGGCAAAGCAGGCGGTGGCGCCGGGACTCGGCGCGTTGAGTACGTGCAACGCGCCCGCGCGCTCCTGAAACTGGAAGTCCTGCACCAACGTGCCGTCGGGCAACATGGCCTGGGCGCGCACGCCTGCGCCACCGGGCGACAGATCGGCCGACTGGATTGCGGGCACGAGCCGTTGCAGCGACTGGCAGAAGAGCGCCTTGCTGAACGAACGCCGCACTTCCTGCCATGCCATCGCGCGATGGTGGCACATGAAATTCCACAGGCCGCGGTAGGCGAGCGCGTCGAGCAGGTCGCCGGGGCGCATTGTCCACTTGCTGTAGCCCTCGCGCGCAAACGCGAGCACGGCGTTGGGACCGGCCTCGATGCCGCCCTCGATAAGCCGCGTGAAATGCACGCCGAGAAACGGGAACGACGGATCGGGCACCGGGTAAATGAGATTGCGCACCAAATGCTGCGCTGAGGGAGCCAGCTTGTAATACTCGCCGCGAAACGGCACGATCCGCGCCTCGCGCTGCTCGCCGGCCGCCGCCGCCACGCGGTCGCAATGCAACCCGGCGCAGTTGATGATGAAGTCGGCCGTGAAATCGCCTGCGGTGGTCACCACGGTCCATTGCGTGCCGGAGCGCACCGCTTTTTCCATGCGCGCACCGGTGGTGATGACGACGCCTTGGGCGCGCAGTTCGCGGTCCAGCGCGGCGCAGACACCGTGGTAATCGACAATGCCCTCCTCGGGCACGTGCACCGCGGCGATGCCGGCGGCGTGCGGCTCGATCTCGCGCAACGCTTCGGGCGCGAGCCAGCGGAGATCGCGCAGCCCGTTTTGCTGACCGCGCTCCAGTAAAGTGCGCAGACGACCGAGTTCCTCCTCGCTCGTGGCGATGACGAGTTTGCCGCAAATCTCGTGCGCGACGCGATGCTGCTGGCAGAACGCGACCATCCGGCGGATACCCTCGACGGCGAGCCGGGCCTTGAGCGAACCGGGTTTGTAGTAGAGCCCGGCATGGAGCACGCCACTGTTGTGAGTGCTCTGGTGTTGTCCAACCTGTGCCTCTTTTTCGAGGACCTGAATTTCAGCCTCAGGCGCAAGCCGCCGTAATTCGTGCGCCGTCCCCAAGCCGACCAGTCCGCCGCCGATGATCGCGAATTTCATGCGCAAGTAGATCAGCAATTAACAGCCCCGGAGCAAGCTTTGGGGGCATGCTTCTCCGCAATGAAAACAAAGAAGCCGCGTCAGTGAAACGACGCGGCTGGAGTGAGAGCCTTTATTTGCCCTGAAGCTTCTTCAAAATCTCGTCGGTGAGTTTCTGCACCAGGGCTTCGACATCGGGCGAGAGCGGGGGCTCGGCCGGACTGGCGGGGGCGTTGGCTTCGCAGACGGCTCCCGGGCGAAAATCATTCGTGTCGCACAGCTCGCACTCCTTGAGTTGCGTGCGCGTGTCGGGCATGCCGAGTTTCTGGCGGAGGCTGATCAGATCCTTGAGCTTGTCGGGGCCGAAGCGGTGCAACCCGCTGCCGAGTCCGGCGGCGATCCAGACGGTGCGGCAATAAGAGTCGATGTTCTCCATCTTCCAGTATGCGTCCTCGACGTCCTTGCCCCACACGATCACGCCGTGGTTCTGCATCAGGATCGCCTGGTGATCGACGCCGAGCTGGCCGACTTCATCGGCGTTTTCGGGCGTGCCGGGCGTCTGGTACTTGGCGACGGCGATCTTGCCGAGAAAAACTTCCGCCTCGGGGATGAGGCACGAGGGAATGGTGGCGTTGGCGATGGCGAACGCAGTGGCGTGCGGCGGATGCGCGTGCACGCAGGACTTGGCTGCGGGCTGGCGCTTCATGATTCCGAGGTGCGTCATCGCTTCGCTGGTGCGCTTGCGCGTTCCGGCGAGCTGGCGGCCGTCGAGATCGATCAACGCCATGTCTTCCGGCGTCATGAATCCTTTGCAGATCAGCGTGGGGGTGCAGAGCACGAGATTATCGCCGACGCGGACGGTGATGTTGCCGCCATTGCCATCGGTGTAGTCTTTGACCCAGAGGCGTCGGCCCATTTCGCAGATCCGTCGTTTCAACTCCTCGATCGGTTCAGAGTGGAAAAAGCGCTCGATCTCGGCGGGCGTCTTGGGATCGGTGCCGGGCTTCCATTTAAATTCGTAGTCGGGGACGGTCGGCTCGGTGGAACCGGATTTCTTGGTCGAGCCGGCAGCGGCGGGGGCGGCGGAGCGGCGGTTGCGCGCGTGCTCGACAAGAAAATCGCGCGCCGACGGGGTGAGCTTGGCATCCGCGGGAACGGACTGGCCGGAGCGCACCAGAGCTTCGACTTCGCGGGCGGTGAGGAATTGAGCCATGGGAAAAATCTAGGAGTGAAATCGCAGAAACGCGCGGAGCGTCAACGCGGTGGTTGGTAGAGAATCCGGTCGACGAGGCAGGCAATGTAGGCATCGACCGGCGCGTCTTCCTTGAACGGTTGCGAGGCTTCGGCGCCTTCGGTGAAACCAACGATCGTGCCGACATTGGCCCCGAGTTGGTCGATGGCGATCACGCTGGAGCCCTTGGCCAGTGGCTGCATCGCGGCACCGGCGAATTGTTCGCGCGACAAGGGTTGTACGACCACGAGCCGGCTACCTGAGTAGACGGACTCTTGTTGGGTCAGAGTGATGCGGCCGATGACGGTGCCAAGACGCATGGGTAGGTGCGCGGGTTAGGTGGCCGGGTCGGCGATGCCGACGATGATATTGCGCAAAGGTGTGTGCGGATCGCCCACGACCTGACGCGTGGTGGCACCATCGGTCGACATAATCACCCGCTGGTGCAACGCCGCGCCCAGCGGATCGATGGCCAGCACCGGCGTGCCTTCTTCGCGGCCCTCGGCATCGAGCGGCTGGCAGATCACGGTGCGCCAGCCTGACATACTCGGATGGCAGGCCGCAGCTACGATGGAGCCGTCGATGCGCGCGTATTGCATGAGTACAGCGATCAGTAGATGCGCAGGTTGTCGACCATCACGCAGCGGCGCGTGCGGGTGAACGTGCGCGGATTGGAAATGCCTTCGCCGGTCGTCGTGGCGATCGAGTAACTGAGGTAGCCTTCGCCGCCGAGGCCGAGGCCGGCAACGCAGGGACCGTTCTTGATGAAGAGAGTGGTGTCGAGCGCGCGGGCCATCGCCGTCATATGGTCGACGTTGAGCGAATGGATGATCGAGGAATGCTTGTAGCCGTGCTCGGCGCGGGCGGCGGCGGCGATGCCTTCCTCGACGGTCTTCACGCGGACTATCGGGAGCATGGGCATCATCTGCTCTTCGATGACAAACGCGTGATTCGCGTCGGTCTCGGCGAAAAGCATGGGCGTATCTGCGGGAACTTCGATGCCGGCATGCCGGGCGAGCACGGCGGCGTCGGCGCCCACGAGCGCGCGGTTGAGCACCGGATGCGAACAGCCGCCGGCGTCGGGCTTCATGGTGAACGCGACCTGCGTGAGTTTGGCGAGCTGGGCGTCGTTGATGCGACGGGCACCGGCGCGGGCCATCGACTCCATGAAGCGGTCGAAAATGCTGTTGAGGACAAAGACCTCTTTTTCGCCGATGCAGAGGAGGTTGTTGTCGAATGCGCCGCCTTGAATGATATTGCGCGCGGCTTTGTCGATGCAGCCGGTGCCGTCGACCAGCACAGGAGGATTGCCCGGGCCGGCGCAGATCGCGCGTTTGCCGGACTTCATCGCCGCGGCGACGACGGCCGGGCCGCCGGTGACGCAAATCAGACGAACCTCGGGCGCTTTGCAGAGCGCGTCGAACGACTCGATGCTCGGCTTCTCGATGCAGCAGACGAGATTTTCGATGCCGATCTCGGCGAAGATGGCTTCGTTGAAGGTCCGCACGGCAAGCGCGGCGGAACGGGCGCCGCCGGGATGCGCATTGAAAACAACGGAATTTCCCGCCGCGACCATGTTGACGATGTTGCCCGACAACGTGGGGATGGAATGCGTGACCGGCAGGATCGCCGCGACGACACCGTAGGGCGTGTATTCTTCGAGCGTGATTCCATGGTCACCGCTGCGGGCATCGGGTCGCAGCCATTCGACACCGGGCACGAGCTTCACGATTTGCAGCTTCTCGACCTTGTGGGCGAGGCGGCCAATCTTGGTTTCCTCGAATTCGAACTTACCCCACGCCTCGGCATTTTTCGTGCAGAGCGTTTTGACGATCTCGATCACCTTGGCGCGGCCTTCGACGCCCTTGGCGCGCAGTTGCTCGAACGCGACCTGCGCGGCGCTGACGGCGCTGGGCGCATCGGGAAAGACGCCATAGCGGCGTCCACCCGACGAGGTCACGATGGCCGGCGTGGCGCTGGGCGCAGACGCGGCAGGCGCGGCGGCGGGACGGCCGAAAGCGCGGACAACTTCTTCGACCACCGAGCGGACGAGGGCTTCGTCAATCTGAAGAGGAGCGGACATAACGAGGGAAGAGGAGTGACAGACGGGAAACTACCGGCGGTTACTGCGGATGGATGCGTTTGCCCAAGACCTCGACAGAATCGACGAGGCCCACGACAGCGGCATCGACCGGCAGGGTCTTCAAGCCCGCGCCCTGACGGGCGGAGCTGCCTTGGCAGAACAACACCACGTCGCCGAGACCGGCGCCGAGCGTGTCGACCGAGACGATGGTATTGCTACCCGGGCGGAGTTGCGCGGGGTTGGCTTCGTCGACCAGGAGTGGACGCAACAGGAGGAGCTTTCGGCCCCGCATGTTTTCGTCCTTCTTGGTGCAAACGATCGAGCCGATGACGCGGGCGAGGAACATGGCGCTACGCGCGGTTAAAAGTTACGAGGCGGACGAGGGACCGCAGACGCGCGAGGCGCGTCCGGCGGATCATTTCTTGGCCGGAGCGGCCGGCTTGGGAAGGACGGCGGTGACGTCTTCGTGCGGGCGGGCGATCACCTGCACGCTGATGACTTCGCCGACGGCGCGCGCGGCGGTGGCACCGGCTTCGGTGGCGGCTTTGACCGCAGCGACATCACCTGTGACAACGGCGGTGACGAGGGCGTTGCCGACCTGTTTCATCGGGCCGACGAGGGAGACGTTGGCGGATTTAAGCATCGCGTCGGTACCGGCGACGAGCGCGGTGATGCCGCGAGTTTCGAGAAGACCAAGGGCGAGTTGTGCCATGATGGTGGAGGAGTTGCGGGTTAAGGATTCAGGTTGAAAAATACGGGGCTCAGGCGTCGCGGCGGGCGGTGAGCAGGCGGGCGGTTTCGCGCGCGACGACGAGCTCTTCGTTGGCGGGGATGACGAGGATACGAGTGCGCGAACCATGGGCGGATAAATCGGTTTCGACCGGGGCGGAGGTGTTGCGGGTCACATCGAGCTCCAGACCGAGTTCGGTGAGGCCCTGACAGACGGCGGTGCGGAGCCAGGGATTGTTCTCGCCGATGCCGGCGGTGAACACGAGGGCGTCGCAGCCGCCGAGTTCGAACAAGAATGCGCCGATCCAGTGGCGGATGCTGCGGACAAAAACGTCGAGCGCGAGTTTGGAGCGGGCGTTGCCGGCGTCGGCGGCGGTCTTGATGTCGCGGACGTCGTTGCTGACGCCGGAGAGACCGAGCAGGCCGCTTTCTTTGACCAGCTGGCGTTCGGCGTCGGCGAGCGACAACCCGAGGCGGCGCATCGCGCAGGGCAGGGCGCTGGAATCGAGATCGCCCACGCGGTTATTCTGCGGCAGGCCGGACTGCGGGCTGAGTCCCATGCTCGTGCCGATGGCGACACCGTTGCGAATCGCGGTGATCGAACTGGAGCCGCCGAGATGGCAGGAAATAACGCGCAGTGGCGCGCCAGCGATGGTTTGCGGGCCGTCCAGATAAAGCCGCCGTGCGGCTTGCGCGATGTCGTCGCGGCCGAGCAATTCGGCGGAGCGTTCGGCGACAAATTTGTGGCTGGCGCCGTGGAAACCGTAGCGGCGGATGCCAACGTTGTGCCATGCTTCAGGCACAGCGTAACGCTGGGCGGCGTCCGGCACCCACTGATAAAACGCGGTCTCGAACAACGCCACGCGCGGCACCGAAGGGAAGCGTTCGCGGAAGATGCGCAGGCCCTCGGCGTAGGGCGGATTGTGGGCCGGCGCCAGGTCGGCGGTATCGCGCAGGGCCTGCTCGACGGCGGCATCGGCCAGTACACAGCCGGTGAGATCGCCGGCAAAAACGGTTTTGAAACCGATCGCATCGAGCGACTGCGGCGATTGCATGTGGCCGGCCGCGGCCAGCTCGTGCATCGCATGAGAGATGGCCTGGCTGTAATCCGTCACGCGCTCGCTGCCGCCGCGCGCGAGCAAGCGCGCCTGTTCGCCGGCAAGGGCGAAGAGCCGGTACTTGAACGACGTGGAGCCTAGATTGGCGACGAGGATGTGCATGCGTGACGGTGCGGGTGCCGCGAGCACCGGAGTACCCGCGGCGTGGAGACGATGGCGGATTTAGGAAGCCCAGCGGCCGAGGCCGGCCAGGTCTTCATGCGGACGCGGAATCACCTGAACGGCGATCACCTCACCGACCTGCTTGGCGGCTTCGGCGCCAGCGTCGACGGCGGCCTTGAGGGCGGCGACGTCACCGCGGAAGAACACCGCGACGTGACCGGAGCCGATTGTCTCGTAGCCCGTCATGGTGACGTTGGCCGCTTTGAGGGCGGCGTCTGCGGCCTCGAGGAGAGTGCAGAGGCCTTTGGTTTCAATCATGCCGAGAGCTTCTTGAGCCATGGGATTGGGAAATTGAGGATTATCGGTTGAGAGGGGAGGGCGGTTTAGACGCCGAACTGCTTGAGCAGATCAGCGTGCGGCCGGGCGATGACGTGGGCGCAAACGAGTTCGCCAACGCGTTTGGCGGCTTCGGCGCCGGCTTCGACGGCTGCTTTGACGGAGCCGATGTCGCCTTTGACGATGATGGTGACGAGACCGCCACCGATTTGGATTTGCTTGGCGATGGTGACGCCCGCCGCCTTGACCATGGCATCGCTGGCTTCAACGGAGCCGACGTAGCCTTTGGTTTCGATCATTCCGAGGGATTCATTCATGGAAGAATGGAGCTGAGGATTGTGGGTTATTGGAAACGTTGCAGGTTGAGAAAAATGAGATGCGAGATCGGCGCGCGGCGGGCGCTTCATACGATCAGTTCGCAGGGCGTGTCGGGACCGAGTCCGCAGGCGTTGCCTTCGTCGGTGTCGATGTGGACCTCCAGTTTGAAATCGGGCGAGATGCGCACGAGGACCTTTTCAAAGGTCATGCTGCAAGGTCCACCGATGCGCAGTTTCATGAAGTCGCCATTTTTTACCCCGTAGAACTGGGCGTCGTCGGGATGCATGTGCACGTGTGGGGCGGCGCGAATCACGCCCTCGGGCAGCTCAAGGAAGCCAGCCGGGCCCATGAGCATGCAGCCGGGCGAACCTTTGATGTTACCGGAAAGCGCCACGGGAATATCGAACCCGAGCGAGATCGCGTCGGTGTAGGCCAGCTCGATCTGGTTGAAATCGCGACAGGGGCCGAGAATCCGCAAATTGGATATCACCCGGCTACGCGGTCCGATGAGCGTGACGCTCTCTTGCGCGGCATATTGGCCGTTCTGGTAAAGCCATTTCATCGGCCGCAGTTTGTAGCCTTTGCCGAAGAGGGTTTCCACCGCGGCGGGCGAAAGATGGCAATGCCGGGCACTGACGTTGACGACAAGTGGGTTGGGCGCGCGTACAGCCTTGGGCATCGGGCGTCCGAGGCGCGCATAAAGGAGGCGGCGGACAGCGTGCTCGATTTCAGCACGGTGTGGGGATGGAGGCGCGGGCAGCATGGCGATGGGGCGGAGCGTGGGGGCTTTTAGGGTAAACGCAAGAAAGAAAGTGCCCGCAAAAGAGCTAAAAAGACCAATAACTACCAATAACTATCAATAAATTAGCAATGCTTTGTTATGCAGCGTGTAGTATGCGCTGAAAGGAAGTATGAAGAATGGGGTTGTGAGGTCTTGTTACCCCTTGGTTGCCGTTTCCTCGAAGTCGTTAAATTGCACGCACGTTGCCAATAATACACACGCGGTTAAGAGGATTGCAGGATTCTGGAATACGAATTCAAACCAAGCATGTCCCATGGTCAGGCCGAGGCCGAAGAGTAGGCAGATGCTGAGCGGATTATCCCAGAAAAAGTTTCGCACCAAGCGCATCACTAAAAAGATCGCTGCGGCCAATGGCAGAAGCATGCCCAACAAACCAAACTCGATGGGATATTGCACGATATCGTTATGGGCATACTCCCAGAGTATTTGATTTGGCAATAACTCGGCGTGCCGAAATTGATAGGTAGTAAACAGAAACACATAACTGCCGGCACCAGTACCCTTGACCCAATGATCTCCGAGCATTTCCAGCGAGGCTGAGGTCACTTTGGTGCGAGCCTTACCAGAGACATCTTCGCTAGAAAATGCCTGCGAAAACCGAGACCAAGCTTCGCCCGTGTTAAGTGCTTCCAGTCCCGTTTTCAGGAAGTAGCCGAAGAATATCACCAGAGAGATCATGATGATGGGCCGGCGCAGGGAGTTGGGACTGGTGATTTGTTGGTACAGAAAACCCGCAATTGCTCCGGTTAAAAACAGCAACATCACCATCGTTGCACCGCGAGAATAGCTGATGAGAACATTGACCGCGATGAAGGTGGCAAAAAAGGTGAAGATGCCGGCCGGGTTAGACTTTTCCAGGCGCCGCAGGCCGCGGAGATAATACCAGCCGGCAAGACCGCAGGTCACGGCGAGGGTCAGATTGAGGTAAGCGCCAGCGTGGTTCTTGTAGATGAAGCTAGAGAAGAAGGACGGATTGGAAGACTCGTAGAACCAGAAGATTTTCCCATTGCCGAGGAGGCGTTGCATCAGACCGAAAAGCGCGAGCGCGACTCCATTGGCTGCGATAACGGTGAAGAGAATTTGCAGCGTACGCCGTCGCGTCACTCCGACCCAGAGCGCGCAAACGGTCAGCCATACCGACAGAAAAACAATCAGGCGCGCCCAAGGTCCTCCTTTGGCCATGGGAACGCTCACACCGGAGGGCAACCATCCTTTGTGATCAATGCCCTGCATCCACCAGACGCCGCGTTCGTTTTGCACATACGTCCAAGCTGGATTCAACGCCTGACAAACGACGTAGAGTAAAAATGCGAGTCCGAGCCAAAAAATGGGGAAGTGCACCAGTTTGGGCCACATCACGAGGCGGAAGCTGGTTTCGCCGGTGTGGTCTTCCGTGTACATGCGCGGAATCAATGCCACCATCATGCTAAGCACCGCGAGACCGAGACTCGTCCATTGCGACCAGAGATGCATGGTGCCGAGCGCCCACGGCAAAAAGATCAGATGCACTGAAACAAGAATGAGCAGTAGCTGCTCACGCGGGTGAATACTGAGCCGGCGCGTGCGCGCGCGAAACATTTCCAGCGGGCGCTGGCGACGGGCGAGTTCGTTATCAGGAGTCTGGCTGTGAGGATCCACGAGCCTCTTTAATTGCGGTTTCCTCGTCTGGCGGAAAGCGGAAAGTTCTTAGCTGCGGTCAAAAACGTCAGCGATATCGCAACATCAGCGTCCACCGCGCCCGAGCAGCGCCACGGGGATAGTCGCGCACAAAATTTTGCAATCGAGCCAGAGCGACCACTGGTCGATGTAGGCGAGGTCCAGCCGCACCCAGTCCTCGAAGTCCGCGATATCGTTGCGTCCGCTGATCTGCCAGAGACAGGTCAGGCCAGGCCGTACGCTGAGGCGCCGGCGATGCGCATCGTCGGCAAACCGCCGCACTTCCTCCAAAGGGAGAGGGCGTGGGCCAACCAAGCTCATTTCGCCGCGCAACACGTTCCATAGTTGTGGTAGCTCGTCCAAACTATGTCGGCGGAGAATCCGACCCAGGGGCGTGACGCGCGGGTCGTGGGTCACTTTGAAAACCGGACCGCGCATTTCGTTTTGCGAAGCGAGTGCAGCTTGTTGTTGCTCGGCGTCAGCACGCATCGAGCGAAATTTGTACATGGTGAACGCACGCCCGTTCAGGCCGGCGCGCGGTTGGCGGTAGAGAATAGGTCCGGGGGAGGAGAGTCGCACCGCCAGCGCCACAGCCAGATAGAGCGGACTGAGCGCCGCCAACAATACTGTCGCGAGCAGATAATCGAGCACACGTTTGATGAAAAGGTGCGATGCCGGCGCGGCTTGCGCCCGATAGAAAAACACCGCTTCGCCGCCCAGCTCGTCGACCTCCAGTCGATAAGGCGACGCCGTCAGCAATCCAGGGCGCAAGAGCAGTTCCACGCCTTCGCGCTCGCAGGCTGCCAGCAACGGCGAGACCAATGGCGACTCGATGCCTGCGAGGTTGACGATGACGAGATTGATGGCGTGAACATGCAGGAGCTCCGTTAGTTTTTCCGCCGACAATTCACGTGGCGACAGATCGGCCACCGTTTCCAGGGCGGAGTGCTCAGATGCGGTCAACACGCTCTGCAAGCGTCGATTCTCCTCGGGTAACCCGAGCCAGAGCACGCGACGGCGTGACTGAGCTTGGGCCAGACGCGACGCTTCAATCCATGCCACCAGTTCGTGGCGAGAATAGACGAGTAATGCGCCTAGCGCACCCACCATGATGACGACGGAGCGGGCGAATTGCTCACGGGTGAGAAACAGAATCAAAATTAGCGCCAGCACCAAAAACGTGGCGCCGCGCAGCACCCGCAGGACGACCATTAAGCGCGAGGGAATGCGGGCTGGTCGATAAAACCCCTGGCTGGCGAGCATCGCCGGCCCCAAGCCACCGACGGTCGGAAGCAGCCACAAATATTTATCGAATGTTTCCAGCTCTGGCAGATCCAACCACGGAAACCGCGCGCGTGCCAAATATGCCAGCGTCAACGCTACGGCGAAGAGCGTGCCATCGGCGACCTGGAGCAGACGGACGCGGATTTGGCGGGTTTGGGCCAGCATGGACGTGCGGGGAATGCGGGCTACACGGCAGTATTTAGAAATTACGCTTGTACACGATGCCGTTTTCGTCGGTGAACGCGAGGTGGTCGGCGGCAACTTCCGTCAAGCGCAGTGCCGTTGCGCGATCGACGATATCGTTGATTCGGTAAACGCGATCCTTGAGCAAAATTTTGCTGTCGGCGCCCGCGGCGCGGATGCCGGTGATGCGCATGGCGTCAATGTACGCCTGTGCGTCGGGATTGGGCTTTGGCGTGGGTTTCGCCGCCGGAGCGGTTGAGGACGTCGCGGCGCTCGGATTTGTGATACTTGCCGGTATGACCACTTCTGACCCGGGCGCTGTCAGCGTGATGATGGGCGCGGGTGTTGATGTTGCCGTCACGGGTTTCGGCGGAGTCACTGTTGGTGTGGCTGCTGTTGCCGGGTTGGCGGGTTGGACATCTGCGTTCGGTTTGACGCCTGGAACAACGATGAGCGCGGCAGGTGTTGGCTCAGGAGTTTTCAGAGGACTGGGTGGTAGCTGCTTGGGCTTGGCCGCATCGATCGGCGTGGTCGTCGCTGCTGGCGGGGACATCTTGACCTCGGCTACCGCTGGATTGCCGTGGGCTGGTGCCGCTTGCTGGCGCAACCAATAGACGGTGGCGAAGACCAATCCCGCCACGACGACAGCGGCGCCAGAGGCGATCAAGATTAGCGTCTGCACGGGCATGGGATTGCTCCCTCGGGACGCCGTTGCGTGGCCGGTGCCGGCAGACGGCATCGTCGACTCGTGGCTGCGCATACGCTGCGCCTTCTTGAGAGCTTCGTTGATCAGGCTCATTCGGTTAATTCGCGGTGCTCTTTCAGTGCCCGGCGGGCATCCCAATAGCTGACCTCATCGGATTCGCGGATGAACGCGGAGAGAAGGGATTTGTCGCAAAGACTATTGATCAGGCGCGGAATTCCTCCGCTGCCGCCATGAATCGAACGCGTGGCCCAGCGACTGAAGGTCGGGCGCCCCTGGCTACCTGCCAGCGACAACCGGTGTTGGATGTAATGCTCGGTGTCGGTGAGCGTAAGCGGACGCAGCTCATAGTGGACGAGAATGCGTTGTCGCAACTGGCGCAGTTCGTCGCGCGCGAGCACTTCCTTGAGCTCGGGCTGTCCCATCAAAACGATTTGGAGCAACTTTTGTTTGTCGGTTTCCAGATTGGAGAGGAGGCGGATTTGTTCGAGGACCGGCACCTTGAGGTTTTGGGCTTCGTCGATGATCAGCACGATGTCGCGGCCGCGCTCGATGCGTTCCAGTAGCACGCGATTCATTTGGGCCACGAGATCGACCTGACTCCGTGCGAGTTTGGTTTCGCCGAGTTCCGCAAGGATGGCTTTGAGCATCTGCGTCTCGGTGACGCGCGGATTGAGGATCAAGGCGGTATCGAAACGCGCGGAGTCGATTTCGTTGAGAAAGCGGCGGCAGAGGGTGGTTTTGCCGCAGCCGACTTCGCCGACGAGGACAATGAACCCCTTTCTCTCCTGTACCCCGAATTTGAGGTGTTGGAGTGCTTCGAGGTGGGTTGGGCTGAGATAGAGGAACTTCGGGTCGGGGGTGATGTTGAAGGGCATCTCCGAGAACCCGTAGAAGCTCTGGTACATGGGACGAAGAAGCTGAGACATCAGCGGCAAAAAGCACGCCAAAATCACAGAGTCTGCCATCGGTCTCTATTCTTCACGAAAGTTTGGCATATATGCGTATGCTCGGTAGCCGATGGCGTGTTGTGTCCAAGGCGGTGAGTAATTCGCGGCAGCTTTGCTTGAGATGGCGCGCTGGTAAGAAAAGATGGCTACGCGATTTCGCGGCCACTGGTCGCCTGACATTTCTTATCGTGTAGCTGGCAGACGGCATCGGCTTTGGGGTGAGCCGATGTGCTACCCCGACTCTCGACAAAACGACACGCGGCATAGTTGGCCGCCGCCGCTTCATAGTTGCGCACCCAAGACGCGCGCACATTTGGGCGTAGAGCGGAGCCACACACTCTGTACGTTTGTGGGGCAGCGAGGGCGAGACTGCGGGTGCGGCCGCGGACTGTCCGTTGTGGGCTGGATCGCGACGGGCGGGGCGTTGGCTTGGAACTGTGGTGCTTTCGGCGGATGTCCGCCCATTTGCGGTCGCAGGCAACCTTCGTTCTCCCATGAAAACTCCCCGTTTTTCCCGGCGCACTTTTGTGAAAAATACCGCTCTGGCGGCGGCCACCTGGCAGCTGACGTCGGCGTTGCGCGCCGCCGGCGAGTCGCCGGTAGGTGCCGCGACTCCGAGCAGTGTCGCTGCCGCGCCGGGTGCGGCGGGCGGTGACGAGGTGGCGTTGCGTTGGCTCGATGGGCAGACTCCCGCCGCGCTTGCCGGCGTCACGTGGGGTGTGCCGTGGCCGCGCGGCCGTTGCAGCAAGGCGACGAAGTTTGCGTTGCACACTGCCGCCGGGGCGCCGGTGCCGGTGCAAAGCTGGCCGACGGCGTATTGGCCGGATGGATCTTTGAAATGGACCGCGCACGCGATTCCGGCCGCGGCCGGTGGCGTCGATTCGCTGCGGCTGTCGCCGGGCGTGCCTGCCGCGCCCGCGGCGGGGGTGACGGTGAGGGAAAGCGCCGACACGGTGGAGATCGATACCGGCGCGATGGTTTGTCGCGTGGCGAAACAGGGCGCGGCGCTCATCCTCTCGCTCGTGCGCGACGGGCGGGAGATCGCCCGCGACGGCCGGCTCGTGTGTCTGCGCCAGGAGCAACCGGAAGTGGTGGGCGATGGCGCGGTGCGACAGGAGGCCTTTGCCAGTACGGTCGAGCAGGTGACCGTCGAGCAACGCGGGCCGGTGCGCGCCGTGGTGAAAATCACCGGCCGGCACGTCAACGCCGCGGGGCGCGCGTGGCTGCCGTTCACGGTGCGCCTCTATTTCTACAGCGGCGGCGACGCGGTGCGCTTGATGCACTCGTTTGTCTTCGATGGCGACGAGGCGAAGGATTTTATTTGCGGGCTCGGCGTGCGTTTCGCGGTGCCGATGCGCGATCTGCCGCACGACCGGCATGTGCGTTTCGTGGGCGAGGGGGCGGGGCTGTGGGCCGAGGCGGTGCGCGGACTCACCGGCTTGCGTCGCGATCCGGGAGCGGCGGCGAAGCAGGCGCAGCTCGCCGGGCGCGCGTGTCCGCCGGTGGCCGAGTTGCCCGAAAATGTCCGGACGCGCCTCGACTACATCCCCGCGTGGGGCGACTTCACGTTGTGCCAGTCGGCGGCCAACGCGTTCGCGATTCGCAAGCGCACCAAACCCGGGCACGGCTGGATCGATGTCGACCAGGGGCGGCGCGCGGCGGGAGTCGGTTTCGTCGGCGGCGCGACGGGCGGGGGCGTGGCGTTCGGTTTGCGCGATTTCTGGCAACGGCATCCCACGCAGCTCGACATCCGCGGCGCGAACACCGAGGCGGCGGAGGTCACGCTCTGGCTCTGGTCGCCCGCGGCGCCGCCGATGGATCTGCGGTTTTATCACGACGGGCTCGGGATGGACACGTTCGAGAAGCAGTACAACGGCGGGCTCGAAATCACCTACGAAGATTACGAGCCGGGCTGGGGCACGGCGCACGGCACGGCGCGCACGAGCGAACTCATGCTCTGGGCGTTGCCGGCGACGCCGACGCGCGAGCGTCTGGTGGAGCTGGCGGAGGCGGTGCGCACGCCGCCGCTGCTGGTGTGCGAGCCGGCGCGTTTTCTCGCCGCGAGGGTTTTCGGCGCGCTCTGGGGACCGCCCGACCGGTCCACGCCGGAAAAAGCCGCGTTGGAGAACCGGATCGATCTGTTGTTCGACTTCTACCGGCAGCAGGTGGAGCAGCGGCACTGGTACGGCTTTTGGAATTATGGCGACGTGATGCACACCTACGACGCCGACCGCCATGTATGGCGCTACGACGTCGGCGGCTTTGCGTGGGACAACTCCGAGCTCTCGCCGGATCTCTGGCTCTGGTACGCATTCCTGCGCTCGGGGCGGGCGGATCTTTTCCGCTTTGCCGAGGCGATGACGCGGCACACCGGGGAGGTCGACGTGTACCACGCGGGACGGTTCTCCGGTCTGGGCACACGGCACAACGTCCAGCACTGGGGTTGCAGCGCGAAACAGGTGCGCATCAGCAACGCCGCCTATCGCCGCTTCTATTATTACCTCACCGCGGACGAGCGGGTGGGGGACTTGTTGCGCGAGCTGCTCGACGGCGACGCCAAGTTGGAGATGGTCGACCCCGCGCGGAAGCTCAAGAACATGCCGCCGCGGGGCCAGTATCCCGCGCGCATCAGCGTCGGCACCGACTGGTGTTCGCTCGCTGCGGCGTGGCTCACGGAGTGGGAACGCGGCGGCGATCTGAAGTACCGCGACAAACTACTCACCGGCATGAAGGACATCGGCGCGGCGACGCACGGTTTTTTCTCCGGCGAACGTTTCGGCTACGATCCGACGACCGGGCATCTCTACAACATCCTCGGCAACGAGCCCGCGGCTTCGCATCTCTCTGCGGTGTTCGGCGCGATGGAGATTTGCGGCGAGCTGATCCAGCTCACCGAGGGGCAGCCGGAGTTCGAGCCATTCGAACGCGCCTGGCTCCAGTACTGCGTCCTCTACAACGGCACGCCGGAGCAGCAGCAGGCGGCGTTGGGTCGCAGCCTGCGCGGGCTCGGACTCACGCAGGCGCACTCGCGGCTCACGGCCTACGCCGCGTGGCGGAAAAAAGACCCCGAGCTGGCCCGCCGCGCCTGGGACGAGTTTGCCCGCGGCGGACTGCGCTCCGGTCTGTCGCTCGCGCCGGTCAATGGACCCACGGTGCTCAATCCCGTGCAGGAAGCGGCCGGAGTTTCAACCAACGACACGGCGCAATGGTGTCTCGCCGCGATGCAAAACCTCGCCCTGATCGGCGACTATTTTGTCGCGAAATAGGCATCGTTTAGAGTCTCGTTGCGGCACCGGCCCGTGCACCCTGTCGCCTTCCTGGATCGGTGGACGCGAGTAACAGTTTACCCTCGCACCGCCTGTCAGACTTTCTCTTATGACGCCCAACCCCTTCCTCGGAGTTTTCTTTCACTGGCTCGGCGGCCTGGCCTCCGGCAGCTTCTACGTGCCTTACAAGGGCGTGAAAAAATGGTCCTGGGAGACCTACTGGCTGGTCGGCGGATTTTTCTCGTGGATCATCATGCCGTGGTTTTTCGCCTCGCTGATGACCAAGGGGCTGCTCGGCGTGCTGCAACAGCAGACGATGGGCACGCTGTGGTGGACCTATTTCTTCGGGGCGATGTGGGGCTTCGGCGGCCTGACCTTCGGCCTCACGATGCGCTACCTCGGCATGTCGCTCGGCATGGGTGTGGCGTTGGGCTATTGCGCGGCGTTCGGCACGCTGCTGCCGCCGATTTTCAAGATTTTCGTCCCCTCGATTCCGGTGCCGGAAACCATCGCGCAGATCGCCTCGACCACCCCCGGCCAGATCACGCTTGCGGGCGTGGCGGTGTGTTTGCTCGGCATCGGCATTGCAGCGCTGGCCGGTCTGACCAAGGAGCGCGAGATGCCGGAGGCGGAAAAGAAGAAGGCCATCACGGAGTTTAATTTTTCGAAGGGCATTCTGGTCGCGACGTTTTCGGGCATCATGAGCGCGTGCTTTTCGTTCGCGTTGACCGCCGGCGCGCCCATTGGCGAAGCCTCGGCCACGGCCGGCACCTCGACGCTCTGGACCGGGCTGCCGAAGCTCGTGGTCGTGTTGCTCGGCGGCTTCACCACCAACTTCGTCTGGTGCGTGATTCTGAATGTGCGCAACAAAACCGGTTACCAATATCTGGCCGCCGAAGTGCGCCCTGAGCACGCCGGGCTCAAGGCCTCCGGTGGCGAGCACGCCCCGGCCGCCGCGGGCGCCGCCGTGCCCGCCGCCGACCTCAAGGTGCCCCGGCTGGGCAACTACTTCTTCTCCGCGCTCGCCGGCGCGACGTGGTACTTCCAGTTCTTTTTCTACACGATGGGCGAAACCCAGATGGGCAAGTTCGGCTTCGCCTCCTGGACGCTGCACATGGCGAGCATCATCATCTTCAGCACCATGTGGGGCTGGATCTTCCACGAGTGGAAGGGCTCCAGCAAGAAGGCGCACCGGTTGATCGCGTCTGGTATCCTCGCTCTGATCATTTCCACCATCATCATTGGCCTCGGCACCTATCTGAAGAGCGGAGCCAACTGATCCGGCCGTCCCGCAACTGCATTTTTACTCCTCCATCACCATGCCTTCCCAATCCTATTCTTTCGCTCTCGAATCCTACGCCCGCGTGGGTGTCGACACCGAGCTGGCGCTTGCCGCCCTCGCTCGCGTTCCGATTTCCATCCATTGCTGGCAGGGCGACGATGTCGGCGGCTTCGAGAAACCCAACGCCGTCCTCTCCGGCGGCGGCATCCAGGCCACCGGCAATTACCCGGGCAAGGCCCGCACGATCGACGAGCTGAGGTCCGATTTCCAAAAGGCCCTCTCGCTCATCCCGGGCAAGCACCGCATCAACCTCCACGCCTGCTACGCCGACC
This sequence comes from Opitutia bacterium, assembly GCA_016217595.1. Lineage (GTDB taxonomy): Bacteria > Verrucomicrobiota > Verrucomicrobiia > Opitutales > Opitutaceae > MWDT01. The sequence continues at coordinate 34,499 of JACRHS010000012.1, forward strand.
TCGGCGGCCGCAAGGTGGAGCGCAACGAATACACCGTCGCCCATTTCCAGAGCTGGATCGACTGGGCCGGCGCCCTCGGGCTCGGCATGGATTTCAACCCGACCTGCTTCGCGCATCCGAAAGCCGACAGCGGTTTCACCCTCTCGCATCGCGATGCCGGCATCCGGCGCTTCTGGGTCGAGCACTGCATCGCCAGCCGCAAGATCGGCGCCGCCATCGGCAAGAAGCTGGGCAAGACCTGCGTCACCAACGTCTGGATTCCCGACGGCTACAAGGACACTCCGGCCGACCGCAAGGGTCCGCGCGAACGCCTGGAGAAATCGCTCGACGCCGTCTTCGCCGACGCGCTCAACCCGAAGCACAATCTCGACGCCGTGGAGAGCAAACTGTTCGGCATCGGCGCGGAGTCGTACACGGTGGGCTCGCATGAGTTTTACCTGAGTTACGCGGTGAAACACCAGAAGCTCTACTGCCTCGACGCCGGCCATTACCACCCGACCGAGCAGCTCGCCGACAAGATTTCCTCGGTGTTGCAATTCGTGCCGGAGATTTTGCTCCACGTCAGTCGCGGCGTCCGTTGGGACAGCGATCACGTGGTGCTCTTCGACGACCCGACCCGCGCCATCATGGAAGAAGTGGTGCGCGGCGGTTTCCTGGCCCGGACGCACATCGGCCTCGATTACTTCGACGCCAGCATCAATCGCGTGGCGGCCTGGACCATCGGCACGCGCAACGCCCTCAAGTGCCTGCTCGCCGCGTTGCTCGAACCGACCAAGACGCTGCGCGCGGCGGAAATCGCCGGCGATCACACCGGCCGGCTCGCGCTCATGGAAGAGGCGAAGTCGCTCCCGTTTGGCCCGGTGTGGGACGAGTATTGCCGCCGCAAGGAAGTCCCCGTCGGCGGCGCCTGGCTCGAAGAAGTTCGCGCCTACGAGCGCGACGTCCTCAGCAAACGCTGATCGTTCAACCCGAGACGCCGCACTAATGCGGCGGCGTTTCGCCCGACAAGAAAAAGCCCGCGGCAGAAAGAGCCGCGGGCAAAGTCTGTTTGGAAAACTATGGTGCCTGCTGTGCCAGCCATTGGCGCCACCGACCTAAAACCTCGGGCAAGGTAGCCTCTTTGACCTGCAACGCTGCCTTGCCATTTTGCCACAACAGGAACGGCCGTTTCGGTGGAGCGACTTGTCCTCAAGGCGCTTTTCCGATGACTGAGCCAAACAAGCGCGTTGGGGACAACGCGCGCCACCTCTGCGCTATCTTGCGAGGCGCAATCGCGCCACGGCGATGACGCTGGTATCTTGGTGGACATCCAGGCACACGAATCTACCGTGCGTGCTCATGTGCTTGTCTCCTTTGTCGGTGGTTTTGGCTGACGCCTCCAACTTGTGGCTCGGCTCGCTTTGGGCGAGCAATCCACGCTCACGGGGACCAGCACCTTTTCCCCCTTCGCTCGGCTTTACGCAGCTATAGTGTCTGGGTGCAAAGAATGAAAAAGATCCTGCTCATCTCCGTAGCCTGCCTGCTCCTGTGCATTGGTTGTTTCATCGTCGGCGTGCGCTACGGTGAGTTCAATGGCCGTGTCGAGGCTGCTGCGAAAGACACCGGCCCGCTGATGAATCTCCTGCTCATCGGAGCCGGAAAAGAAAAGGAGCTCGTGCAGATGAATCGTGAGCAGCTCTACATGAATCTTGGCCTTTTTGAGTCTCTCCGCACTTCGCATTTGGTTTCAGGAGAGAATCGGCGGCTGGTGGAGCAGCGGATACTTTTGGCGAAGGATTACTGGCAGGCCGTTGGCGGCACGATTCTCCAGACGGAAGAAGAGAAGAAGAAGAATCGGGAGCAGGTCGCAGCGATACAGTCCGCTGCCGGTGTCCCGATGACGCTGATGATGAATGGAGTGAAGGTATCACCGTTCTATTTTGAGGAGCAGGACCAGCGCGCTCGGGATATATTCAGCCAGTATGCCGACCAGAAGAGCTACCTTTATGACTTCATTGTCAGCTTGGTCGAAGAAGCGAAGAAAAGGCAGCCCAACCCGGAGCGGCCAGAGACAATGGCCACGGCTGTCACGCCGGCTGCTGACGCAGCCAGCGCGTCACCCGCGGCCATGTCTCATCCCTGAACGTTAGTCAAAAATGAAGAATCTCGAACGGCACCGCGCGGACTTGAAAGCCCTAATCGCAACGGCGGATGAAATGCGCATCGACCTTCTCCTTCAGCAAGACGCTATCTCCAAAGATAAGCCTGCCGAGTATGAAGCTCTGAAGAAGCTATACAGCGGGAAGTTCGAAAAGAACTACCAGAAGTGGTATTCGGAAAGTTGCGCGCTACTCGCCCAGCTCCTTCCAGACCGGTTGGATGAGTTCACTGGCTACTACCTAGCCAACCCGAAGCGAAGAGAAGTTACTCTGCTCAATTTCACACTCCAAGACTGGCTGCTCGGCATTCGTGCCAGCGAGAATTGGAGAACCGGGAAGAAGTTCTTCGAAGACCTTCCAATCGCATCCTCGAAATTCACCTCACAGAAAGGGATCTTGGAGTCCGCCGAACGCCGTTTCGAAAGCTCGCTGTTCGACATTCAGCAGCTCTTGAGAGCCGATCTTTTCGATTCAGAGTTAGAAGCCGCGAAGGAACTTCTTAAGCACAAATTTCTGCGCGGTTCCGGCGCCATCGCAGGCGTTGTTTTGGAGAAGCACCTAAGCGCGGTGTGTAGTGCGCACCAAATAGTCCTCAAGAAAACCCACCCGACTATCTCCACCTTCAATGATGCACTTAAAGATGCGGCGGTGATAGACATTCCTACCTGGCGTTTCATTCAGCACCTCGGTGACTTGAGAAATCTATGTGATCACGGAAAGGCAAAAGAGCCTAGTGAAGCAGAAATCGCAGACCTTATCGATGGCACGGCCAAGATTACCAAAACCGTCGCATGAGCGGAAAAGGGCTAACCAGTAGGAATGAGAAGGCGTGGGCCGTGTCGCGCGTAGGGGCGAGATGCGGTCGGCTCCGCCTTATGAACACCACCGCCAGTCAATATACAATTGGAATAGATCTCGGGGAGAACTCATGACGTTCGGCGCGCGTTGGGGACAACGCGCGCCACCATCCCATCGCTCGATTGGCTTTTGGAGCGCCACCCATGCTCCCGGGGATCAGCACCATTTTCTCCTTCGCTCTGCATTACGCAGCTATAGTGTCTCGGCAAAGCCATGCGCCTCAGATTCATTTCCGCCCCCGCGATCATCCTTGGTGCGATCTTGCTGGCATCGTTCGTCCTCGAGATCTACGGACCAGTTTCGGTGTCGTCTACTCCGACGACGGACGTTCTGATTTCTGTCGAGTCGACCGTTCCGCATGCTTTCACGGGTATCGCTGGTGCACTGTTGCTCATTTCTGGGTTGGCGATCGAAGCAAGAGTTCGTCGCTGGGATTCGCAGGACATTGCCGATGACAAAAATAAAAATGCCTAACCCGGAGCGTTGTAGTCACGCGAAGCCGTGACTGCGACGCTTGTTGAACAATCCCAAGGATAACCCGGCTGTGCCGCTTCTCTTGGTGCGCGCTGCAGGGCGCACCAAGAAAAAGCCCGCGGAGGAAAGGCCGCGGGCAAAGGCGAAAATGCGAAGGCGGTCGCGAGCTCAGATGACTTTTGCGAGCTTATCCTTGAGCGCGGCCTTCGAGGTCATGCCGACGATTTGCTCCACCAGCTGACCCTGCTTGAAGAGCAGCATCGTGGGGATCGCGCGGATGCCGTACTCGGCGGCGATCGTCGGGTAATCCTCGGTGTTGACCTTCGCGATGCGCAGCTTGCCGGCGAGTTCCGTCGCCACTTCCTCGAGGATCGGGGCGAGGCTTTTGCAGGGGCCGCACCACGGGGCCCAGAAGTCGACCAATACCGGCGTGCTGGCGCTGGCGATGGTGTTTTTGAATGTATCGTCGGAGAGATTGATGATGTTGGCAGACATGGAGGGAAGGTTAACGGATTCGGTTCGCTGCGCAACTCGGGGCTCAGCGCGGGGTGGATTTGTGCATGATTTCGGCGAGCTCCTTCGGCTCGACGCTTTCGAGCTGTTTGTCGCGGCGTTTGAGCTCCTCGAAAGTCTTCACCACCGTCTCGGTCATGCGCGTATGCGTCTCCTCGGAGCCGCCGACCAGCAGGAATTTTTCGCCCGTGGTGATGCGTTTGTGGCCGTCCTCATTGTCGAGACCGACCCCCAGCAGTCCGGCGCGTGGCTTGCGTTTCTTTTTTGTCACGCGGGTAACGTGTTGGGGTCCGGGGTGGTTTCAAGCGCGATTTCTTCCACGACGGAGATGACGATGTCGCCGTACACTTCCTCCTGCCGCAGCGTGAGTTTCTTCAACCGGGTGAGCTCGAGCACCGCCAGAAAAGTGGCGACGAGCATGCGCAGCGTGATCTGGCCGGGAAAGAGCTGGGAGAACACGAACTGCTTCTCCTGCCGGGTGCGCTCCAGGATCCACTCCATCTGATCCGACACCGTGACCTGCTCGTCCTTGATTTCGCCGACCACGAGTTTCTCGGCGAGGCGGCGCAGCACGATGTTGAACGTGTTCCAGATTTCGATGCGGTCGACGTTCTGGAGCGGGCGCTCGTCGAGGCTGACCGTGAGCGACTCCACGTAGCGGTCCATGCGGTCCTGGCGGAGGCGGATGAGTTCGTCGAGCTTGGCGGCGGCCTCCTTGAACTTCTTGTACTGGATGAGCTGGTGCACCAGTTCCCAGCGCGGATCGACCTCCTCCTTGTCGGCGTCGGGATCGATCGCGGCCTGGCCTTTGGGGAGCAACATGCGGCTTTTGATCTCCATGAGCGTCGCCGCCATCACGAAGAAGTCGCCCGCCACCTCCAGGTCGAGCTGCTGCATCGCGTGCAACGCATCGATGTACTGCCGCGTGACCGATTCGATGGGGATGTCGTAAATATCCAGCTCGTTTTTGCGGATCAAAAACAGCAGCAGGTCGAGCGGGCCTTCAAAGACCTGCAGCTTGATGCGATATTCGGTGTCGGGAACCACGGTGGCGCGATGGTTGGCGGCAGACCGGGCGCGGCAATGAAAAAACCGCGGGCGCGCCGGAGTCGGTGGCGGTCAGTCAGTTCGCCGGAGCGACGCGACGAAAAACCCGTCGGTATCGTGTGCCGCCGGCCACACCGTGAGTCCGCCGGATGCGGCGGCGAAACCGAAATCGCGGGCGGGCCGCATGGGAGAAAACTCGGGGTGCGCGGCGAGAAACGCGGCGAGCACGGCGGTGTTTTCGCTCCGGCAGAGCGAACAGGTGGCGTAGACCAGCCGGCCACCGGGGCGCACGCTCGCGGCGTACCGGGCCAGAATCGCCGCCTGTTGCGCGGCGGCCTGGGCGACGCTCGCCAGCGTCGTGGTCCATTTCAAATGCGGCGCGCGTCGCCAGGTGCCGGAGCCGCTGCACGGCGCGTCCACCAACACGCCGTCGTACAGGCCGGCGGGGCGGGGCACGACCCGGACGTTGCGCAGGCACGCCCGTTGGGCGCGTTGGGCGAGTTCGGCGAGCGCGGCGGGGCGGATGTCATGGGCCTCGACGCTGCCGCCGGGCCCGAGGAGGCGGGCGAGTTGCAGGGTCTTGCCGCCCGCGCCAGCGCAGGCGTCGAACCAGCGCTCGCCAGCGGCGATGCCGACGGTTTCGAGCAGCAGCTGCGAACCGAGATCCTGCACCTCGATCAAACCGTGGTTGAACGCGTCGGTCTTCGTCACGTCGGCTTCGGTGTTGAGCCGGATCGCGGACGGGAGCACGTCGCTGCGTTGCCACGACCAGCCGAATTCATCGAACTCTGCCAGAACCGGAGCGGGCGTGTCGGTTTGGAGGCGCAGCCACAGCGGGGCGCGGCGGAGCAGCGCGTCGAGTTGCGGCGGTGCGAAGGCTTCCGGGCATTCCGTGCGCAACCACTCAGGCAGCAGCGCCTCGCGCGGCAGCCCTTCGAGCAGTTTCGCGTCGGCAAACGCGGTCCGGAAGGCGCGCGTGGCCGGGGTCTCGGCGGCCAGCGCGGCGACCATCGCCACGAGTTGCTCCTCGGGCTGCTGCTCCACCCAGGGCAGAAAGCGCAAGGTGGTGTAGAGCAGTTCGCGGTAGAGCCGGCGGTCGCGCGAGCCGATGCCGCGGCGCTGGCCCAATGCGGCCTGGAGTCGCGCGGGGAAATTCGCATCGCGCCGCAACTGCGGCCGCAGTTGGTCCAGCAGTTGCAGGAACGTGTGCCGCTGGCTGCTGGCGACGCTCATGGCGGCGGCGCGGGCTAGAAGCCGTGGGCCTGCACCTCGACGTGGAAGCCGAAGCTGCTCTCGCGCCGCGGGCCGGAGTAGAGCGTGACGGAGTAACGCACGAACCAGGTGTTATCGAGGTTCTGCCAGACGCCGAATTCGCGCTCGTTGAACCGGTGCCGGCGCGAGTCGAAACGCAGCCGTGTGTAGGCTTCGTAGACTTCGTTGATGCGCCGGCGGTAATCGAGGCCGTACTCGTTGATATCGCCGGCGAGGTAGTGCGTGGCGAGTTGCAGCGACCAGGCGTCGCCGTCGTGCAAGGTCAGTCCGGTGTTGAGCTCGCGCAGGTGCAGATTCTGCGGGGCGACGCTCTGGTAGAGATCGAAACGCACCCAGTGGGCCGGCATCAGGCCGAGTTGCAGATGCGTCTCGGAGACGTCGCGCTCGCCGGGTTGACGGGCGAAGCGAAAATCGTTGGCGACATTCAGCACCGCGAGGTCGCGCGAACCGTAGACGGGGTCGCGGGTTTGCAGGGTGTTGTCGAAGCCGACGCGCAGGGTGTTGGTGGCGTGGAGATCGTCGAGGTTGCGGGTGTCGCCGAGGCCCAGCGGCGGCAGATAGGAGGAGAACGTGCGCCGGTCGATGACGGGAATGTAACGGCGGCCGCGCCCGGCTTCCGGGATGTAGCGGTAGGAGAGCCGCGGCGTGAGCAGGTGCCGCAGGCCGTCGATTTTCCACGTTTCGTTTTTGTAATCGAAACTCGCGCTGGTCCGCAGCTGGGCGTCGGCGCCGACTTCGCCGAGCCAGCGCGTGTAATCGTCGCGACCGGAGCCGGGATTGGTGCGCGCGTAGTGGGTCATGCGGCCGCCCACGACCGGATTGAGGCTCAGCCACTCGCGCGGCGAGATGGGGCGGGTTAGCGCGTAGTAGGCGTCGACGCGATCGCTGCGGAGCGTCGGCCGGCTGCCGATGAACACATCGTCGCGCAACACGGCGGCGCTGGCCTGGAAGCGTTCATAAAAACCGCCGGGCAGCGCGAGCGGCAGCAGATCGTAACGCAACTCCGGCAGGCGTTCCTGCACGGCGTGGTAGTGGTTGGGCTGAAAACGGGTGAAGAGCGAAACGTGGTAGTTGTCGCCGGTGTAGACCGACTCGACGTAGCTATCGGGCGTCTGCACCGGGAAGAAACTCGCGGGCTTGAAATCGCGCAGGATTTCGGAGTCGCGCCAGTAGTTGAACGTACCGTCGAGGGTCAGGTGGGCGTTGATCCGCTGACGGTGATCCCAGGCAAAATAGCTGCGCTCCTCTGGCACGGCGCGGTGCAAGACGTCGGTCTTTTTATCGCCGTGATCGTTGATGTAGCCGGAGCGAAAACGCCCCCAAATCTCCTGCTCGGCGCCATCGCGCCACGCGTAGTCACCGGCGGGTCCGGCCATCACGCCGCGCGCCGAGTAGACGCCGAGATCGGCGCCCAGATTGACGCTGGACGAGACGGGCAGCCGCATGCCGACCTCGACGAACGCGCCCAACGACCCGCGGTAGCCGCCGAAGAGCGAGAAGTACGAACGCAGCGGCTCTTTCAGGTGGTGGTCAAAATGGGGCAACGCAAACGGCCGGATCGGGCCGATGCCGAGATGGGCGCGCTCGGCTTGCAGGCGCTCGCCGAACTTGTAGGTGAGCGTGTCGGCGACGAGCGTCGGCGCCCACGGGCCGGGTTCGCGCAACGACGCCGTGGCGTGGTGCACGACCAGCTGGGTGCGGTTGCCCTCGGCCGACGCGCCGCGCAGGTAAATCGGATATTCGCCGAGGCGGAGATTTTCGGCGAAATAAGTGCCGTCGGCCAGCCGGTAGGTGACCTTGTCGGCGAGCAGGCGGCGGCCGCCGGCGGTGAGCACCGCCTGCCGGAGCGCGGTGACGATGCGGGTGCCTTGGTGCCAGCGGATTTCCTCGGCGGTGAGCTCGATCTCGCCGTAGATCGCGCGGGCGTGGCCGCGGAAAATCGCCTCGCGGGTGCGGTCGTCGTACTCGGACTGATCGGCGGAAAGTTCGGGTTGCAGGGCGTCCTGCGCGCCCAGACGGACGTGCAGGGTGCTCGCGAACAGCAGCAGGAGGACGAGAAAACGACGCATCACGCGGCGCAGCAAAGTGCCCGCCCCGCCCGCAAGCAAGCCCCGAGGCGGCGAGGGGCGTCCGCCCCAGTCCGGGCGCGAAGGCGATTTTGCCCTTGCGCTGACGGCGGGGTGCTTTCGCGTGGAGGAAGCCAGCCCTCCACCGATGCCCAGTTCGTTTTCCCTCGAAGATCTGCCGCTTGGAAAGGTGTTCGTTGCCACGCGTCCGAGCGTGCCGACCGATGCGCCTTTTCTCCTGCGCGTCTACGCCGGCACGCGCGAGGCGGAATTGGCGCGGCTGCCCTGGAGCGTGGCGGAGAAACAGAGGTTTTTGCGCATGCAGTTCGAGGCGCAGGACCACGCTTATCGCGAGAAATTCCCGGAGCTGTCCCGCCTGATCCTGTTGGCCGACGGACGTGCCGCGGGGCGGCTGTACCTGCAAGAAGCGGCTGGGGCGTGGCGCGTGGTGGACATCTCCCTGTTGGCCGAGTGGCGACGTCGTGGCATCGGCGCGGCGGTGCTGCGCGAAGTGCAGCGCCAGGCCGCGGCGGCGGGGGCTGGCGTGACCTTGAGCGTGGAGATGCAAAACCCGGCTCGGCGGCTCTACGCGCGGCTTGGTTTCCGCGAGACCGGCGTGAGCGATGGCGTGTACCTGGCGATGGAGTGGCAGCCGGGGAAGTGAGAACCCGATTTTTTTTGATTTTACAGGAGGTCGCAGAGGACGCGGAGAAGGAGCGGCGGAGTTTGGGCTCTGCGCTCTCTGCGGCCTCCTGTGAATGCCTTCTTTATCTGCGTAATTGGCCGAGTTGGCTTTGGACTAAAACTCCCATGTGATTCCGAGGCTGGGCAGGATGGGGAGGAGTTCGCGCGGGTTGAGAGCGACGCCGGCGTTGTTGCCCTGGATGACGGCGCTGTGGCCGTAGCCGAGAATGTTTTTCCGGTCGTAGGCGTTGAAGATGTCGAGGAACACGCGCAGTTCGCCGTGCTTGAGCTGGAAGCGACGCGTGGCGCGCAGGTCCAGGCGGTGGTAGGCGGGCAGCTCGGCGGCGTAGGCGGGGCCGACCACGCGCTGGAGGAAGCGTTTGCCGTTGTTGAGTGGGATGAGCACGTACGAGATGTCGGTCGTCGGCCAGCCTGTGTGGTACTGCCAGGCGGCGCTGAAACGCCAGTTGGGGTTGGGCGCATAGGTGCCGTCGATGTAGAACGTGTGCCGTTGGTCGCGCGCGACCGGGACGGTGCGGCCGGCGATTTTCTCCTCGGCGATGGCGAGCGCGTAGCTGACCGACCAGCCGAAGCGCTGACCGGCGCGACTCTCGGCGAGCAACTCGATGCCGCGGGCCGAGCCGCTCTGGGGCGAGAGCCGGGTGCGGTCGGACTGCACTTCGGGGAACACGTTGTAGAGGTTGACGGTGTTTTCCCAACGCGGCCGGAGGTGCGAGGTGAGGCGTTGGTAAGCCTCGGCGCGCAGATTGATGCCGGACGGCAGGCGGTGATCGAGGCTGAGCACGCGTTGCTCGGCCCGCTCCGCGCGGTGAAAGGCGGTGTCGCCGTCGGCGATGGCGAGTTCGTGGAGACCTTGCGACTGGTAGTAGAGGCCCCACGCGGCGCGGAGGGTGGTGCGGGCGTCGAGGCGCAGTGAGGCGTTGAAGCGCGGGCTCCAGTTGCGATCACGGGCGGCGTCGTAACGGTCGAAACGCACGCCGGGCTCGACGGTGAGGGCCGACCAGGGTTGGAAACGAGGCGCGAAGTAGGCGGCAAAAGTGTCGCTCGACGGGCGCAGGTGGAGGTTGGCGGTGCGGCGGTCGGTCACCTGCACGCCGTTGCGCGCGGCGAATTCTTCACGGAGCAAGGTGTAATCGTAATCGGCCTCGCCGGTCTTGGCCTCGAAGCCGGTGCGCAGCAGCGTGTGCTCGGAAATCGTGAGCGTCCAATCCTGGCGCAGGGCGGCCACGTTGAGCTGGCGGTCATCGCGGAGATTGAGCGCGAGACGCTGGTCGTAGAAACCGTCGCCGGCGCGTTGCCAGTCGAGCCGGGCGTAGGAGAGCACGGCTTCGCCGGTGAGCACTTCGCCGAAGGTGCCGCGCCAGCGCGCCCAACCGTAATCGCTGCCGTAGTTGCTGTGCAGCACGGGATCGCCGGAGGGACGGATCATCATGGTGTCGGCCGCGTGGAGCACGTGGAGCGCGAGCGTCTGGTGGGGCGTGAGGCGGTACTCGAATTTGGCGAACGCGTCGTAATACCGCGGGAAAACTTCGTCGTCGCGCCCCTGAATTTTCAAAGCGACGTCGGGATAACCGCGGCGGGCGGAGACGAGCCATTGCGCGCGGCCGTCTTCGGTGCCGCCTTGATGCGCGCCGCGGATGCTGGTGACGCTCAGGCCGAGCGAGGTGAGGGTGCGTTTCTGGCCATGCGGTCCGGTCTCCATTGCGAGCACGCCGGCCAGCCGGTCGCCGTAATCGACCGTGGCGCCGCCGGTGATCAGATCGAGCCGGTTGATCGTCTGGATATCCACGACGGAGAGCGCGCCATCGACGTCTTTGAGGTGAAACGGCTCGAACAGCTCCACGCCGTCAAGCCGGGCGAGCACCTGGCTGTTGGGCGCGCCGCGCACCCAGAACTTGGCAGTGAAATCGTCCGCCGCGAGTCCCGGCAGGCGGGCGATGGCGCGGTACAGGTCTTCGCCGAGTTGCGGCAGGGTGGCGATCTCGGCGCTGGTGAGCGTGGCGCCCGAGACGCTGCGGTCGCTGGCGACGTCGAAACGACTGGGCGTCACCACCACCGCGGCGAGCGGAATGGGCGCCTGGGCGAGCAGGAGATCGAGCGTCGCCTCCTTGCCCGCGGCGAGTTGCACGGACTGGCGGAGCGGCTGGTAACCATTGCGGCGGACCAAGACCTCGGCCCGACCGGCGGGCGCGGACTCAAAGGCGAAACGCCCCGCAGAATCGGTGGTGACGATGGCGGCCTGACCGGCGATTTGCACCGCGGCGTAGGCGATGGGCTCGGCGGTGTCGGCATCGCGGACGAGACCGGCGACAGCGGCGGTGGCGCGAGGGGCCTCGGCGCGGAGGCCGGGGAGGACACTAGTAAACGCGAAGGCAATAAGGAGGCCGGCGAGACGGAGCGGAATCTTCATGGCGGGGAAACGCAGGTGAGCGAAAGACGATAAAACGACTGGCGCAGAACTCGGATCACAGAGGCGAGCCGCTGTGGAGATGGCAAGCCCGGGACGGCACGGCTGCGGACCGCAAAGCGCGCTACGTTTCAGCCAATCCCGGTGCCGAAGATCTCGGTCCGCGGAAGACTATAATTGGGCCGGGGGCAGGGCCTGGGCGGCGGCGAGCAGTTTTTCCCAGAAAGCCTGCGCGCAATTCTCCCGGCGGAAGCGCGGGGCGGCGGTTTCGCTCTGCTGCCGCAGGGCCGGCAGGCGTTGCACCGCAGCGGCGACGAATTTAAAATATATCTGAATGTGTTGTAACCTTCTTTATGGCGTAAAGCAGCTATTGAGAATAAAAGGAAATTAATGTTTTTTGTGTAAATTTTGCTAACGTTTCATTGACGCCATGGGCACGCTGTAACATCAACGTGCCACTATCCCATATTAATCGCGTAATTATCATGAAGACTATGTTGTCGTTTCCGCGTGTCGTACTTTGCATGTTGGTACATATGGCATTAAAAAAAGGTGGGCTTTGGCTTGCATATGCCTCGTCCATTGTCGTTTGCCTGTTTTCAGGCTCGAGAGACCTTTTTGCAAGCGAAGCCATAACCGCTGCGATTTCCATCTATAGTGGCATTCCTCTGACTCCTGCTTTTACACCACCCCCAGTCGGTTCGACGTTTACTTACTCAGTACTCGGCGGGACGTCGAGCACTACAGCAACTGCGCCTGGGACTTATACTGTCAATTGGACCGTTTCTGGGACGACAACGTGGACGATATTGCCGCAGACCACGAGTGTGACCGCTGCGGTGACGACGCCGACGGCATTTACGATACCGGCGGGAGTTACGAGCATCACGATTGACGCGTGGGGCGCGGGAGGCAGTGGAGGCTCGA
>JACRHS010000015.1 GCA_016217595.1 Opitutia bacterium
AGCGCGGTGCTTTAGCCCGCGCCCTGTTACGCCATGCGCGGGCTAAAGCACCGCGCCACGCCGATCCACGCCACACGTCCAAAGCTCCCACGCGTGGCGCAGCGGAAGCCGTTCCCCGCTTGCGTCGCCGCGCGGGCTCGGTGTGCTGGGAAACCAACATGTCCGCATCGCCGCCGCCCATTGTCGAATTCCGCGCGGTCGAGAAGCGCTTCGGCGACGGCCCGCGCATCCTCGACGGAATCGACTTTGTCGCGCAACCGGGCGACTTCATCACGCTCATCGGCCCGAGCGGCTGCGGCAAAACCACACTCCTCCGCCTCCTCGCGGGGTTGAGCCCGGTCACGCAGGGCGATTTGCTGATCGCCGGCCAGCCGCCCGCCGCCGCTCTCAACGAACTGGCCTACGTTTTCCAGGAGCCCACGCTGCTGCCCTGGCTCAATGTTCAGCACAACGTCGAACTGCTCCTGCGGCTGCGCGGCGTCCCCGCGGCCGAGCGCGCCACCGCGTGCGCCCGCGTGCTCCACCTCGTGCAGCTCGCCGGCAAGGAGCGCTGCTACCCGCGGCAACTTTCCGGCGGCCAGAAAATGCGCGTCTCCCTGGCCCGCGCTCTCTCGCTCTCGCCGCGAATCATGCTGCTCGACGAACCTTTCGGCGCGCTCGACGAAATGACGCGCGAGCATCTCAACGAGGAACTGCTGGCCGTGCGCGAACAGCAGACGTGGACCGCGTTTTTCGTCACGCACTCGGTCGCCGAAGCTGTGTTTCTCTCCAACCGCGTCTTCGTGATGTCCGCCAACCCCGGCCGCCTCCACGCCGAGGTGCGCATCGACCTGCCGTACCCGCGCACACCGGAAACGCGCGAATCCGCCGACTATCTGCAACTCGTGGCCGGCGTGACCCGCCAGCTCCGCTCGGTCGAGTGCTATCAACCGTGAAACTTCCCGCTCTCACGCCCAAACAATTGCGCCTGCTGCTGCCGGTCCTCGCCGCGCCGCTGCTGCTCGGCGTTTGGTACGGCGCTTTCCTGCTTTTCTCGCCGGAGCAGCGGTTGTTCCTCCCAGCGCCGCACCAGATTTTCCACGCGCTCATTGCCAATCACACCGAGCTCTTCTCCGCCGCGCTCAACACCGGCGCTGGTGCTTTGGCCGGTTTCGTCCTCGCGATTGTCGTCTCCAGTTTTTGCGCGCTTTTGCTCTCCCTGTCACCCTGGGTGCGCGCCAGTTTCTACCCGTACCTGATGATCCTCCAGATGACGCCCGTCATCGTGCTCGCGCCCATCCTGATCATCTGGGTCGGCGCCGGCTTCAAGAGCGTGACGGTGATCACGTTTCTCATTTGTGTGTTCCCGCTGGTCGTCAATTCCACGCAAGGCCTGATCTCGGTCGACAGCCGCTTGGTCGAACTCTTCCGCATGGCGCGCGCCTCGCGTTGGCAGGAAGTGTTCGTGCTGCGCGTACCGGCCGCCTTGCCCTACTTCTTCACCGGCCTGCGCATCGCCGCCACGCTCGCGCCGATCGGCGCCGTCGTGGGCGATTTCACCGCCGGCAATTCCGCCCGCGCCGGCCTCGGGTTCCTCACCATCATTTACAGCGCCAACTTCCGCTATCCCGAGCTGTTCGCCACCGTCGTCACCACCTGCGCACTCGGTTTCTTTTTCACCGGCGGTGTCATCTGGCTGAGCTGGCTCGCCCTGCACCACTGGCACGATTCCTACGGTCGCTCCGACAACTAACCCATCATGCCCGCCCCCACGCCCACCGCTCGCGACCGGTTTCTCGCCCTGCTTCGCACCGCCACCGACGACGGCTCGCTGGTAAAACTCACCCTCGGCAAGCCCCGCGGCGCCGACCCGACGCTGCACAACCTTTTCGTGCGCCCCGTCGTCCTCAAATCCGGCCCGCACCTCTGCTTCGTGTGGCGCCACGCCACGCGCGACGTCACCAAAAACCTCGCGCCCGCCGCCGCCCTGGCACAATTGGAGCCGCTCATCGGCGGCGATTTTCTCGACGCGCACCTTTTCACCGCTGCGCAAACCGCCCAGCTCCAATGCCAGCCCGACGGAACTTCGCGCCTCGTCGTGAAAGCCGCCGCCCCGACTGCTGCGCCCGCAGTAGAAGCGGCCGGTCACGACCGGCCGAAACAATATCTCATCGCCGCCGAGAGCCCGTGGCTGCGCGCCCTCGGCATCACCAACGACCGCGGCCAGCCGCGCGCCGAGATGGCGGCAAAATTCCGTCAGATTCAGAAATTCGCCGAGCTCCTGCGCGATTTGCTCGAACAAGCCGGTAGCCACGAACGCGAGGGTGAAGCCGCTCGCCGTCTCCGCATCGTCGACATGGGCTGCGGCAAGGGTTACCTCACGTTCGCCATCGCCGCGCTCCTCGGCGAACGCGCCGACGTGCTCGGCATCGAGTCCCGCCCCGAGCTGGTCACCTTCTGCAACGGCGTCGCACGCACGCACAGTTTGGCCAATCTGCGTTTCGCAGCCGGCGCGATTGCCGATGCCCCGCTCGCCGGCATCGACGTGCTCATCGCGCTGCACGCATGCGATACCGCCACCGACGACGCCCTCGCCCGCGGCATTCAAGCCGGCGCGCGCCTCCTCCTTGTCGCCCCGTGCTGCCAGAAGGAACTGCGCCCGCAACTCACCGCCCCGCCGGTGTTGGCTGAGCCGCTCCGCCACGGAATTTTTCAGGAGCGCCAGGCCGAATTTGTCACCGACGCCCTCCGCGCGCAGCTTCTCGAATGGGCCGGGTACCGAACGAAGGTGTTCGAGTTTGTCACCACCGAACACACCGCGAAAAACCTCATGATCGCCGCGATCAAATCCGGCCCGGCCGGCCAACCCGACGACGCCCACGCGCAACGCCTCCGCGAGCTGGCCCGCTTTTACGGCATCCGCCGCCAGCGCCTCGCGGAACACCTCGCTTTCCCGCTCACATGAACCGCCCGTTTGTCACGTATTACGTTACAAACTCCCTGCCGCTCCGCAGGGGCCAATCCACGCTTGTTACGTATTACGTAACATTGCGGTTTGGGCGCAATGCGATGCCGATGGCGCTTTTCCCATGAACTGGACCGAGCTCGATTGGCCGGCGCTCGACCGGCTGCGCGACAAATTTCTCTCCGGCTCCGCCGCGGGCGGCCCCTACTGGCAATCGCCCGCCGATCTCGCCAACTACGATCTCACCTACGGCGCGCGCATCGGCTGGAAATGGGACGCCGTGCTGCGCGAGCTGAAGCTGCGCGGTTGGACGCCTCCATTGGGCCGCGTGCTCGACTGGGGCTGCGGCAGCGGCGTGGCCATCCGGCGCGTGCTGGCCGCCCTCGGGGCCGAGCGCTGTGGCGAACTGCTGGTGTGGGATCACTCGCCGTTGGCCGCCGATTTCGCGGCGGCGACAGCAGAAAAAGCGTTCCCCGGCCTGCGCGTTTCCACCGTCACCCCGGGCTTTCTCGCCGGCAACACTCCGCTGGATCTTCTGCTCGTCAGCCATGTGCTCAACGAACTCTCAACCGAGGCGCTCGCCGAGCTGCGCGGGTTGATCCTGCGCTCCTCGGCCGTCCTGTGGGTTGAGCCCGGCACGCATGAAGTCGCCCGCGGTCTGCAAACCATCCGCGACGAACTGCGCGCCGAATTTCGCCTGATCGCGCCCTGCACACACCAAGGCGCCTGCGGCTTGCTCGCGCCAGAGCGCACGCGCGACTGGTGTCATTTCTTTGCGCCACCGCCCTCGGAGATTTTTGCCAACCCCGATTGGGTGAAATTTGGCCAACGCGCCGGCGTCGATCTGCGCAGTCTGCCGTACTGCTTTGTGGCGTTGGAGCGCAAAACCGCCGCCAGCGCCGCGCCAGCGGACACCGGTCTTTCGCGGGTGATCGGCCGGCCGGAGCATTTCAAGCCCTACGCCCGCCTGCTGAATTGCGACGCCACCGGCGTGGCCGAACTCACTTTGCCCAAACGGGCCGCGCCCGCGCTCTACAAAGAGTTGGACCGCTCCAAAGCGCCCCTCGTGTACCGCTGGCAACGCGACGGCAACGTGATCAGCCAAGGTTCGTCACTATCTGCGGCCGCTCCTTAGGGCCGACCAACGCGCCAGCCAAAAGGATATGCGCGCCGGCCATAACCGACGCGTATTCTTTTCGCTATTTGGAACGCGCCCAATCTGTACCTACAGGCGTGGCAATCAGAACTTAGCTTTCACGCTGAGCTGATAGATGGTGCCTTCGCGCTGCGCCATGTGCAGGTAGTGCTGCCCCGCCAGGTCGAAGGAACGAGACAGGCTGTACTCGTTGGTCAGGTTGTAGACGTCAAAATAAAGGGAGAAAACCCGGTTGATGCGGAAGCTGGTTTTCACGTCATAGGTCAGCCGCGAGTCGTTGTATAGGTCGATGTCGAACGGCCCCTGCCAGCCGCCGCTGGCTGCGGCGCCAAAATTGGCGATCTTGGTGTTGGAGACGAAGGTGCGCCCGCGATAATTGGCCAGAAGGCGCACATCCACGCGATCACGATGGTAATTGAGGCCCGCGTTGAACGTTTTCGGCGTGAAGTTGGGCAGTTTGGTGGTGATCGCCAGCGTGCCGAAATCGCCCTTCGTATCCAGGAAGGTGGCGTTGGCGTTGACGCTAAAGCCGCGCGCCCAGTCGGGCAGGAAGTTCAGCTGCTGCACGTATTCGAACTCCGCGCCCCGGATGCGCGCATTGCCGACGTTGCGGTTCATGCCCAGCGAATAGCCGGCGTACAGGCCCTCGAAGCCATTGTCCGGCCCCTCCGGCACCACCGTGGTAAACGAGCGGAAGTAATTTTTGATTTCCTTCAGGAACACTCCCGCCGACACCTGGCCGATCGATCCGAGGTAATATTCCAACCGGAAATCGAAGTTGTCGGAGGTGTAGGGCTTCAACGCCTCGTTCTGTTTGCTGATCGAGCGCGTAGTGTCGTTGACGAACGCCTTGCCGGAAGTCTCGGCCGGGCTGGGCCGCGTGATCGAGGTGTTGTAGCTCGTGTGCGCCTGGAAGTTTTTCGAAAGCTGGTACACCAGATGCAGCCCGGGGAAGACATTGCGATAGTCGGATTTCCGGGTCGTCATGTCCGGATAATTGGCGCGACCGCGGCGGGCGTTTTCCGCCAGCGAGACAGCGTTGTCATACACGTTGTATTCCGGATTGTTCCTGTCGGTAACTTGGCGGCGGCGACTGGCCGTGGCTTTGTTGTTGGTAAACTCCATGCGAACGCCGCCCAAGACGCGCAACTTGCCGAATTTCACCTGCCCCATCGCGTACGTTGCATCCAAAACCTGCCGCACATCGGCGATCGGATCCAATTGCTGGTATTCGCTGATCCATGCCTGCGCACCCGTCTGATAAAAGTTCGACGGATCGTTCCAGATGTCGCCCGGCAAGCCGCTGCCCGGCACCTGCAACATGGGGATGGGGCCGTAAGCGCCGTTCTGCCCCACCTTGATCGTCGGTCCGAGATATTTGGTGATGCCGCCGGTGGCCGGTGTGCCGCCACCTTGCCAGGTGAAGCTGTCGACGGTTTTACGCAGCATGCTGGCCCGGATCGAGCGTTTCGCGCCCACCTTGAAATACATCGGCCGGGCTGTTGCCAAATCCATCTTAAAATCGAGCTTCAAGGTCGAGTACGTTGCGGGCGCATTCTGCGACACGCGACGCACGCCGCCCGTCACGCCGCTGATGTAGGGCATCACCGTGTAGTTGGCCGGGTCAGACCAGTTGGGCCCGGCTATCTGAGTGATCGCGGGAACCCAGGGATCGCGCCCCCGCCGGTCGAATCTGATCCCGACATTGGACAAGGTCGCATAGGCTTCATTGATCGCCGGGAAATTGTTGGTGTCGTCATTATACGTGCCTTCGAGTGTCAAGACACCCGTCCCGGAAAAATATTTCTGCTCCAGCCCTGCACTGAGTCCTGTGGTCCTGCGTTCCTGCACGTAAAGACGAGACAAAATATTTACCGTGCCCACCGGATTGGTCTCGATCAGATCGTAAGTCGAGCCGGCCTTGAAGCTGGTGCTGGTCTGCGGAAACTGCAGGTACCAGCGGAAGTCGCCCGGAAACGCGCCCTTCTCCGGCCCCACATCGCTCAGGGTTGTTTTCAGCCAGAGGACGGTGTTGGGGCCCGCCTTGTAGTCGAAATTGAGCCCGAAATTGCGCGTGAAATTCTGCGCGGTGTTGGTGTTGACGTGGCCATCGCCCCAAAATCGCGCCAAAGCTACCGGAGGTCCGCCAGCAGTGGGCGGCATAATGAAATAGTCACCAGAGGGATTGGCCGCACTGCCCGCCACCCACGGTCCGGTCAGATGAGTGTAACCGGCATAGCCCGCGCCGGAAATTTGGCTGAACGTCGCGGCGACGCCCAAGTTATTGGTCCGGCCCAACACGCTGAAAACATTCGTGTAGCTGAGCGTCAGCAGATCAATTTTGGGCAGATCGCGCCCCGGGACGCTTTTGTCGACTTTCGTGTCCGCCCACTTCGTGCCGACGGTGACGGCGACATCCTGCCCGGGCGCTTTGTCGAACGCGCGCTTGGTGCGCAGATTAATATACCCGGCGATCGCATTGGCATCCATGTCGGGCAGCGGTGCCTTGATGACTTCCAGCGCTTCGAGGTTGTTGGTGCTCACCGTGCCCAACGTCGTATAACGCGCGTCGAGCGACTGGCCGTCCGTCTGCGGAATCGCCGCGCCATCGACCATCATCGAGGTGAAATTCTGCGACATGCCGCGCAGATATATCGCATTGGGTTCGCCGCCCGCTCCGATATCCACGGCGACGCCAGAGAGACGCTGGATCAACTCGCCCGTCGACGCGCCGGGATTTCCGTAGGCGTCGATGGCGGCCATGGATTTCACGTTCATCGCATGCCGCTGCTCCTGGATGGCGGCTGCCTGGCCTTCACGCAGACCTGTGACGGTGAAGGTTTCCAATACGTAAATGTCGGAGTTGAGCGGCACGTCCACGAAAGTCGTTTTTCCCGAACGCACCATGATGGACACTCGCGCCTGCTTCAGGCCGGCATAGTCAACCAGCACCACCTGATGGCCTGGCGGCACCGCGAGGTTGAACTCTCCGCCACCGCTGCTGACTGTCTCAAAGCTGGAATTCTCAATCCGGATTGAGGCGCCTTTCAGGTAATCCTTGGTAGCCTCGTTCTGCACGCGGCCGGCAACCACGCCGTAACCTTCGCGTGCATGTGCGCCGGCACTGGTGCCGCCTGCAGCAGGATCAGCCGAGCCTGTGGCTCCGCCGATGATTAAGGCGGCAAATGCCCCCATTACCCGCTGGAACGCGGGTGTGCGTCTGTTCGTTGTCATAGTTTGAGGATTAGGGTTTGTGCTTGAAGCTGCTGTCGGCGTTTCCGGGCGGTCGCTGCTCTCGCGCAGCGCCGCCCGATCGGCGTTTGGGTCTATGCGGATGGCAAAGGCATCTGGCTTTTCGTCGCGCACCACGATGAGCGGTGTGCCCGCCAGTAGTTTTTCCAATGCGTCTACCGGGCGAAAATCTCCCTGTACCGCATTCGTGCGAATGCCACGCACCTGATCGGTCGGATATACCAGCTGCACCACGGCCTGCACCGCAAACCGCTTCAAGGTCTGCTCGGCCACGCCCGCCGGGATATCAAAATGACGCACTCCCGCCTCGGCCGCAGGGGATGCCATGCATCCAAGCGGCGGCGCGAACAGGCAGAGAAGGAGGAGTATCGCGCCATCGATGATAGCGCTTCGTCGGTAGCTCATGAAATCGGTCAGGTCTACCATCTAAGACGCCTCACCGAAAAAAAACTTTACGCTAATCCCGCCCCACGCTCCAACTTGGCGCGCGCAAACGATCTACGGCTTGCTCAACACCAGCTCGCCGTCGCCACGCGCCTCGACTTTGAGCCCGAGCGAAGCCGCCATCAACCGGGCAAACGTCCGCGGATCATTGCGCAAAAATGTGCCGCTCACATGCAGGGCCTGCAGTGTCGGATCAGCGACGACTATTTGGAGCTGGTTTTCACGATTCATCTCATGCGCCGCCTGCGCGAGCGTCACGCCGTCGAACTCCAGACGCGGCTGGCGCCAGGCCAGGCTCTGTGCGATCTCGGCTGCCGCCACGGGTGCGATTTGTACCGAGGGCGCAGCCCCGGCGTCCGCGGGTGCCGCCACCACCAGACGTTGCCCGGCCTCCAGCACCGGCGCCGCTGCGGTCGGAGTCTGTGGCAACAGCGACTGGTTGCGCTTCGTGTCGTCGACCCCGACTTTACCCTCAGTCACGAGGACTTCGACGGCCGAGGATTGGATGCGCACGTTGAACGCCGTGCCCACGGCGCGCACTTCGATCTCTCCAGCGCGCACAATGAACGGCCGCCCTGGATCTTTTTCCACCCGGAAAAGCGCCTCACCGCGCACCAGCTCGACCCGGCGCACATGCTTGTCGTACCGTACTGCGATTTCCGCCCCGGTGTTCAACTCCACCATCGAGCCATCGGTTAATCGCCGGATCGGCTCGAAAGCGTTGGCAACTGCAAGCGCGGGCTGGGCGGCGGGCCACAAACTTCCCTTGGCCCACCAACCGACAGCGGAAAAAAGCACCACTGCGGCCGCGGCTGCGACCAGCCGCCGTTGCCGCCGTCGGTGTTGCCTGGCTGACAGCTGGGTCACCACCGCGTAACCGACTCCAATGCCGCGAGCTCGTTTGAGCGCTTCCGCCATCCCCGTCATACGCGCGAAAGCGGCGGCGTGCGCGCCGTCCTCCGCCAGCCAGGTCGCC
Source organism: Opitutia bacterium (assembly GCA_016217595.1). Lineage (GTDB taxonomy): Bacteria > Verrucomicrobiota > Verrucomicrobiia > Opitutales > Opitutaceae > MWDT01. Next base: position 8,773 of record JACRHS010000015.1, read on the forward strand.
AACGCCTGTTCTTCGCTCGCGGTCAATCCCTCGCTGCGCCGCACAGCCCACTGCGACGCCTGCGCCTCGACGACGTCGGCCTTTTCCCTTCCGGAGTGGAGGACGGGTTTCATGGCTGCTTCAGGCGTTGCCGGATAAATTTCTCGCAACGCTGCAAGCCGCGCGCCGATTGCACGGCCACGGTGCTTTCCGAGAGACCAAGCCTCTGGGCGACTTCCTTCTGCGTGCAGCCTTCAATTTGACAAAGTACGAAAATTTCGCGGCACCGCGCAGGCAGGGAATCGATCGCATCGACCAGCATTTGCACGTCTTGCGTTCGACTGACCACCTCTGCGGCATGCGGCGCATCATCTATGACGAATAACTGCTCGATTTCCTTTACTGGCGCGATGGGCGAACGCCGGTCGCGACGCAACAAATCGAGCGCCACACGCCGTGCCACCGTGAACAGAAAGGCTTTGGCCGACCGGATAGGTGCAGCCGCCCGATTACGCCATATGCGGAGGTACGACTCCTGCACCACATCCTCCCAGTCGTGCACCGCCGGAAACGAACTGCGCAGATAGGCCTTCAGGGAGGCATCGTGCGGATACACCTCGGTGGCAAACCAACGAACTTCGTCGTTGTTCGGAAGAGGCTCAGTTGTGCGGGGAGGGTTCAATTTGCCTTGGTATCCTCGCCCGGAGTGCGCCAACCGTATCCAGATTTCAAGCCTGCTTTTTCGGTCTTTTGGTTCTGTCTGTCGCGTAACCGCCAATGAATAAATAACCGCCCGCAGTCGCCACGCGGATGCGCAAACTGGCCATGCGCAAACCGCATACATTGCATAGGCCCTATATGTTTCGTGGGCGGAGACCGGAGTCCCCGCCCACGAAACGATTCGCTATGAATCAGAGCGCCAGATCACGTCCAAATGACCCGGCGCTCAAGTTATTGAGCAGCTATTGCTGCTAATGGTTCAGAAGCGCGCTTTCACACCGGCGCTGAAAGCGATACCTGTGCGCTGCGCCGTCCATGGACTTTCGAAGTCAAAGGCCTTGACCACGCGCTCGAAATTCCAGCCATTCGTCAGATTGAAGACATCGAGATAGACTGAATAGATTCGGTTGATGGTATATTCAGTCTTCAGATCGAACTGAAGCCGGGCACGGTTGTAATAATCGAAGGTGTGGATGCCGATGATGCCGCCGCTGGTTCGTCCGTAAATGCTGTTGGTTTCAGCCGGTGCGGAACCCGAGACGCGGATGGAGCCCATGTAGGTTTCGCCGCGATAGTTGGCCAGCAGGCGCAACGACAGGCCGTACCCCTTGAAGGTGAGGCCGGCATTCATCGTGCGCGGCGTGAAGTTGGCCAGCTGCGTAACGGTGGTCACGCCACCGAAATCTCCCTTGGTCTGGAGCAGGGTGATGTTGGCGTAGGTGCCCAAGCCGCGCAGGATCCCGGGGAGGAACGTGTACTGCTGGCTATAGTTCAACTCGATGCCACGCACATGCGCGCCGCCGACATTACTGGTCTTGTTCCAAGTGTAGCCGGCATAGTCGCCATTGAAACCGTTATCCGGGCCTTCCGGCACGACCGAGGAAATGGTGCGGGTGTAATTGCTGATTTCCTTCAGGAAAACCGTGGCCGACAACGTACCGACTGGCTCGAAATAATACTCCACGCCGGCATCGAAATTGTCCGAGGTGTAGGGCTTCAGTTCCACGTTGTTCGCCGTCAGCGTGCGGGCAACGTCGTTGGCCGTGATGCCAGGAGTGTAATTGGCGGCGCCCGGACGGGAAATCGACACGTTGTAACTCGCCCGTGCCTGGAAGTTCTTGTTGAACTGATACACAAAGTGAATGCCCGGGAAAACATTGGTGTATTCCGCCTTGCGCGTAACCCAACCGGTAAAGGTTGAGCGCGCCCGCGCCCGGTTTTCTTCCACCGAGAGGGATTCATTGGCGTTATTGGTGGCATCGGTCGGCTTGCGTTTGAAGCCGGCGCCGATCGCCTCCGTTTCTTCCACGCGCAAACCGCCCAAGATGCGCAGCCTGTTGAGCTTCACTTGCGACTGCACATACGCGGAAGAAATCTGTTCCCACGTTTGGACGTGGCCAGCCAAGGCGTCGGACTGGCTGTTCCAGACCTGCGCCATCGTCTGCCTGAAGTTGGCCGGATTTTTCCAGAGATCACCGGGCAAACCGGTCGTGGGAATCTGCAACATTGGGAATGGACCGTAACGGCCTTCACCAAAGGTCGCATTGTACGCCACGTACGGCGCGATGCCGCCGGTGGTGGGTCCGTTCCAGGTGTACACGTCGACGAAGCGATCAGACTCTTTCTTTTCCATACTGCGCTTGACGCCGACCTTGATGTAAGCGGGAACGATCGCATCAAAGTCCTTTTGGAAATCGGCCTTAATGTTACGCGTCGTCGAGGGCACGTTGAAGTGGATGATGCGGGACGCGCCATTGGCTGCCACCGGCGCCGACACGTTGTAATTGGCCGGGTCGCTCCAATTCGGGCCGCCGACTTGTGTGACCTTGGGCAACCAGCGGTCCTGGCCGCGCCGATCGATCTGGAACGCCACACCCGTCACCTGCGCGTGCACTTCGTTGATGGCCGGATAGGTGGAAATGGTCTCAGAGAAGCTGCCGTCGATGTTGAACTTGGCCGAGCCCGAGAAGAGCTTCTGCTCGTAACCGGTGGCGAAGGTGGCCGACTCCGAGAAGCGACCGTACAACGTCGAGTGCAGATCCACGGTCCCGACCGGCTTGGTCGTGGTCAGATTCCACGTGCTGCCCGGCTCGAAGGTGGTGACATTCGCCGGCGCTGTCAGTTGCCAGCGCATGTAGGAAGGCCGCGCCTTCTTCTCGTACTTGGAGGTATTGTAGCTCGATTTGAAATAAACGATGGCATCCTTGTTGATCTTGTAGTCGGCATTGAACGTCATGCCGGTGACATAGCTGGGATCGCCTGAACCGGACCAGTGCCCTTCATTCCACGCTGTTGGCAGCGGATTCTTCGGATCGGCCGCAGCAATAAAGTAATGCCCATACGCCGTTGCCAGGAACGGACCCGCCTCGTGAATCGTGCCGCTGGAGGCGGTCACGTTAATCTGGGCGAGCAGGCCCAGATTATTTTTACCGCCGAGCACGCTGAGCACGTCGGAATACGAAACACTGAACAAATCCAGCTTGGGACGATCGCGACCGGGCAGACTCTTGTGTTCGCCGTTGTCCGCAAACTTGGTGCCCACGGTCACCATGATGTTGCGGCCGGGTGCGCGGTCAAAGGCCCGCTTGGTTTTCAAATTCAGATAACCGGAGATGGCGTTGCCATCCATGTCCGGCAAAGGGGCCTTGATCAACTCCACCGATTCCAAATTACCGGTGGCCACCTGCCCCAGGTAGACATATTTGCCACCGACGGTCTGACCGTCGCTCACCGGCATGGTATTGCCGTCGAGCATCATGGTGCTGAACGACTGATTCAAACCGCGGATGTAGATCGCGCCAGTCTCGCCGCCACCGCTCACATCGACCGCGACGCCTGCCATGCGCTGGATCAACTCACCCACCGAGGAGGCGGGATTGCCGAACGCGTCGATGGCTGTGACGGTTTTGGAATTCATCGCTTCGCGTTGCCGCATGATGGCGGCCGCCGATCCTTCCAGGACGCCCTTCACGATGAACGGCTCCAGGCTGTAGATCTCGGTCGTCAACGCGATGTCGCTCTGCTGCATCTGCCCGGCCTGCACTGTCACCGGAACCCGTTTGGTGGTCAGACCCGAGTAGCTGACAACCAACGTGTGATTGCCGCTCGGCAGCGAAAGGCGGAAGCCGCCCGTCTCATTGCTGACGGTCGCGATCGTGGAGCCATCGACTTGGATGACCGCGCCTTGCAGGTAATCCTTGGTGCCTTCGTTGGAAATCTGGCCGATGACCAGTCCGGTATTTTCGCGACTGCCTGTTTGTGCTGTCGCCGAGGGAACGGCGGATTGAGCGATACCGACAGTGGCGCTCAAGAGCAATGCGGCGCATGCGCTCATGAGCCGCAGAGATGAAGGATTACTACGATTTATTTTCATGGTTTTTTGGGTTAGGTGTAAGGAACCGAGCAAAGAACGGACGTAAGCCTGCATACCAAAAACAGGTGCACAGCACAACGCCGCGCCCCGCCGACCGCATGCGGGGGAAACGTCCGCCACACACCGCCGAAGGTCACAAGCTACGACCTGAGGTTATATCCTAGTGCTTCCCGCAAACGCCGGGAATGGAGGAAAGGCTCGCAAATATGGTTTTTCGGCCTGCCCGCCTCCATGTGCCGCCTCCGCCGGCAAACACGCGCCGCGTGCTTGACTCCGCCGCGCGGCTCACAACAACTGTTTCCACCATGGGCCAACAAACCAACAAAGTTCAGAAACGCAGTCGCCGCGCCGCATATTTGAAGCGCAAAAAAGAAGCCACGAAGAAGGTGGCGAAGGCCAAGAAATAACTTCGAACCGCGGCCGACCCGCCGCGGTTTTTTGTTTTCTGCCCCCGGGAGTGGCGCCGGCGCGTTTTCCGCGCACTGTCACGGCGTCGTGGTTGTCTCCGCATGATCAAAGTCAGTCTCATCTCCCTCGGTTGCGCCAAGAATCTCGTCGATAGCGAGATCATGGTCGGCCATCTCCATCAGGCCGGCATGCAGGTGATCCCGGAGGCCGACAAGGCCGACGTCGTCATCGTCAACACCTGCTCCTTCATCGACTCCTCCAAGGAAGAGTCGATCAGCCAGATTCTGGAGGTGAACCAGCAGCGCGGGATGCGCAAACGCCGCCGCGAGCAAAAGCTCATCGTCGCCGGTTGCATGGCCCAACGCTTCTCCAAGGAGCTGCCCGACGCGATGCCCGAGGTCGACGCCTTCATCGGCCTCGATCAAGTGACCAAAGTCGCGCCGATCATCGAAGCGATCTTTGCCAAGGAACGCAGCCGCCATGCGGCCCCGGAGACGTTCACCACGCCGCGCTCCACGTTCATCCCCGACTACGACACGCCGCGTTTCCGGCTCACGCCGCGCCATTTCGCTTACGTAAAAATCGCAGAGGGCTGCAACCATCCGTGCACGTTCTGCATCATCCCGCAGATTCGCGGCCGGCATCGCAGCCGCACCATCGCCAGCGTCGTCGCCGAGGCGCGCCAGCTCGTCGCCGAGGGTGTGAAAGAACTGAACCTGATTTCCCAGGACACGACGTACTTCGGCATGGACACCTGGGCCGAAAAAGCCGGTCCGCGCGCGCGCGTCGATTCCGAGCGCGGCACAGCGCTGACGACGCTGTTGCGCGAATTGCAGGCCATCGAGGGCGATTTCTGGATCCGGCTGCTCTACACGCACCCGGCGCATTGGAGCGACGAACTTATCGCCACCATCGCCGCGTGTCCAAAGGTCGCCCGCTACGTCGACATGCCGCTGCAACACATCAGCGACCGCATGCTCGCCGCGATGCAACGTGAGACTGGCGGCGACTACATCCGCGACCTGATCCGCCGCATCCGCGCCGGCATCCCGGGCATCGCCCTGCGCACGACCTTCATCGTGGGTTTCCCCGGGGAAACCGAGGCCGACGTCACCGAGCTTTGCGATTTCATCCGGGAAACGAAGTTTGAGCGGCTCGGCGTCTTCCGTTTCTCGCAGGAAGAAGGCACGCGCGCGGCAAAGTTGCCGCATCAGATTTCCGACCAGGAAAAGGAACAGCGCTGGCACCGCACGATGGCGCTGCAAAAAGAGATCGCCGCCGATGTCAGCCGCACACACGTCGGCCAGAAACTGCGCGTGCTCGTCGAAGAGCCCGGTGTCGCGCGCGGCGAAGCGGACGCGCCGGACATTGACGGCCGCGTCTACGTACCGGCGAAACTGAAGGTCGGCGAATTTGCCGAGGTAAAGATCACCGGCTATCACGATTACGATTTACTCGCCCTCCCTCCCGGAGAAAAACCGGCGCACTGGAAAATCGCCAAGCCCGCGCAGTAAGCTTTTCGGAGGCACTGCGGCAAACGCCGTCGCCGACTTTGACATTGCTCCGCGACGCGCCATTTTGCGGCCGTCATGCCTGTTGCCGCTCCCATCGTCCAAGTCCGCGAGCTCACGAAGGTTTTTCGCCAGGGCGAAATCAACGTCACCGCACTGCACCGCATCAATCTGGAGATCGCCGCGGGCGAATTCCTCACGCTCATGGGGCCGTCGGGCTCCGGCAAATCCACCCTGCTGCACATCATCGCCGGCATCGACCGGCCGACCAGCGGCGACTGCATCGTGCAGGAGCGCAATATCGGCGCGCTCAACGAATCCGAGCTCGCCGACTGGCGGAACCAAAACGTCGGTTTCGTTTTTCAAACGTTCAACCTCATCCCCGTGCTCAGCGCGTTCGAGAACGTGGAGCTGCCGCTGTTGCTCACTCAGTTGAGCGCGCGGGACCGCCGTCGGCAGGTCACCACCGCACTGGAGCTCGTGGGTCTCAGCGACCGCATGAAACACTTGCCGCGCCAGCTCTCCGGCGGACAAGAACAGCGTGTCGCCATCGCCCGCGCACTCGTCACTGATCCGCAGCTCATCGTCGCCGACGAACCGACGGGCAATCTCGATTCGCACTCGGCCGCCGACGTGCTCGACATCCTCCGCCGCCTCAGCCGCGACGCGCGCAAAACCGTCATCATGGTGACGCACGATCCGAAAGCCGCTGCCTACGGCACCCGCAGCATTCACCTCGAAAAGGGCGAGCTCACGAACTGAGCCCGCGCCGCCTCTCCGCCCGTGACCGTCTCCGGCTTCATCATCAAAAACGCCTTCCGCAACAAGCGCCGCGCCGCGCTGTGCGTGCTCAGCGTGGCCATGAGTCTCTTCCTGCTCGTGACGCTGCTGGTCGTGCTCAACGAATTCACCAACCCGCCCGAGGACGCCGGCGCTTCGCTGCGCATTGCCGTGCGCAACAAAGTCTCTCTCGCCAACCCGCTGCCCGTGCGCCAGCGCGCCGTCATCGAAAAAATGGCGGGCATTGACGGCGTCACCGCGCTCACGTTTTTCGGCGGCAAGTACAAGAACGACGAGAACACGTTCTTCGCCCAGTTCGCCATGGACCCGGAGAAACTCACCGCGGTGTTCGGCGAGGCCAAGATGCCGGCCGACCAGCTCGCCGCGTGGATCAAAGACCGCACTTCCGTCATCGTCGGTTACGACACCGCGCAGCGCTATCAGCTCAAGATCGGCGACAAGTTTCCCCTCGTCGGCCAGATTTATCCCGTCGATCTCGACCTCACCATCGCCGGCATCTACCGCGGCACCACCGATGATCGCAACGTGTTCTTCCACCAAAAATATCTCGACGAGCTGCTCGGCGATCCCGGCACCGTCGGCATGTGGTGGGTGAAAGCGCGCTCGGCCGAGGAGGTCCCCGGGCTCATCGACCGCATCAACGCCGCGTTTGCCAACACCTCCGCCGAAGTGCTCGCCGAGACGGAGCGGGCGTTCCAGATGGGCTTCATCTCGATGTGGGCGAATATCAAAATCCTCATCGGCTCGATCTGCTCGGTGGTGGTGTTCGCCCTCGTGCTCGTCACCGCCAGCACGATGAGCATGGCGGTGCGCGAGCGGTTGCGGGAACTCTCGGTGCTCAAGGCGCTGGGCTTCCGCCGCCACGAGCTCTTCGCGTTCATCCTCGCCGAAAGCTTCGGCCTCGCCGTGGTCGGCTTGTTGCTCGGCGGCGGCGGGGCATGGTTGCTCTACAACTCGCTCTCTGCGTCCGCGCTCACCGGCGGACTTTTCGCCACGCTCACGGTCACGCCGCGCATACTCGGCACGGCGGCGCTGGTGGCGACCGGACTTGGCGTGGTCTCCAGTCTGGCTCCCGCGTGGTCCATCATGCGCCTGAGCGTCGTCGAAGGCCTGAAGACCCTGGATTAAATCAACCCACGCTCGCGCCTCCCTCATGTTGCCGCTGTTCAAATACCACCTTCGCTCGATCTTCATCCGCTGGCGCTCGACGGTGGCCACCATTCTCGGCCTCGCGCTGGTCATCGCCGTCTTCGTGCTCGTGCAGTCGCTCGCCGTGGGCATCGAGAAAGCCAGCGCCAACAGCGGCGATCCGCGCAACCTGCTCATCACCCGCCAGGGCGCGCTCGCCGAGACCACCAGCGTCATCACCCGCGAGCAGTTCAACATCATCCGTTACCTGCCCGGCCTCGCGCAGGACAACGCCGGCCAGCCGCTCGCCTCGGCCGACGTGCTACTGATCATCAATCTCCCGCGCCGCGAGGCCACCGGCAATGCCAACGTCATGCTCCGCGGCGTCGCCCCGGCGGGCCGCGCACTCCGGCCGCAGGTCACGCTGGTCGAGGGTCGCTGGTTCGAGCCGGGCCGCCGCGAGGCCGTGGCCAGCCGCCGGCTGGCGGGACGTTTCGCCAACTTGCAGGTCGGGCAAAAATTTAAAACCGGCGGTGTCGAGCTGACCGTGGTCGGGCTGTTCGATGCGGCGCGCAGCGCCTTCGATTCCGAGCTCTGGATCGATGCCGACGAAGCCCGCAGCGCGTTTGACCGCCCCGATTATTCCAGCGTGCTGGTGCGCCCCGAAAACGAGGCCGCCGCCGCGCGCATCAAAGCCGCGCTCGAAGCCGAGCGCCGGCTCAAGGTCAAAGCCGTGCGCGAAGTCGATTACTACAAGGAGCAGACGCGCACCGCCGGCCCGATCCGCTGGCTGGGCAACGGCCTCGCGGTGGTCATGTCGATCGGCGCGATGTTCGCCGCGATGAACACGCTTTACGCCAGCGTCGGCGCACGCACGCGCGAGATCGGCACGTTGCGCGTGCTCGGTTTCCGCCGTCGCAGCATCCTGCTGGGTTTTCTGCTGGAGGGCGGCCTGCTCGCCGGTTTCGGCGGCGCGCTCGGCTGTGTGTTCGCCCTGCCGATGCACGGCTACAGCACGGGCACGCTCGGCTGGGAAACGTTTTCGGAAATCGTTTTCGATTTCCAAATCACGCCGATTCTCGCGGCCCAAGCCGTGGCCTTTGCCATCGTGGTCGGCCTGCTCGGCAGCTTTTTGCCCGCGCTGCGCGCGGCGCGCCTGCCAGTCATCGCCTCGCTCAAATCAGTCTGAGCGAGGCGGGAGAAATCATCGCGCCCGGCGCGACGCTCAGCCCTGGTAGCCGAGCGCCAGGGCCACCGCCGCATTAACGATGACGCCGTCGCGGGTGTTGACGCCGCGCGCGAGGCCGCGGTGCTCTTCCAACGCCCGCCGCACGCCCTTTTCGGCAAACGCCACCACGTATGGCTCCGTGGCCTGCGTGAGGCCGATGGTCGAAGTGTGCCCGACGAGCGCCGGCATGTTGGGCACCGCATAGTGCACCACGCCGTGCTCCTTGTACACCGGCGCGTGATGCGACGTCGCGCGGATCGTCTCCACGCAACCACCTTGATCGATGGCGATGTCCACCACCACGCTGCCCGGACGCATCGAGTTGACCATTTCCTTGGTGACGACGACCGGGGCCTTGGCCGCCGGGATCAGCACCGCGCCGATCAACAAATCGGCCTGCGCCACCGCTTCCTCGATGTTGCCGGGATTCGCCACCAACGTGACCACCGCGCCGCGATATTCCTCGTCGAGAAGCTCCAGCTTGCGCGTGTCGAGATCGAGAATGGTCACGCGCGCGCCCATGCCGGCCGCCATGCGACAAGCATGCGCGCCGGAGTTGCCCGCGCCGATGATCGTCACCCGGCCCGGCCGCGTGCCGGGAATGCCGCCGAGCAACACGCCGGAGCCGCCGTTCTGCGTTTGCAGGAAATACGCGCCGATCTGGATCGAGAGCCGGCCCGCGATTTGCGACATCGGCTTGAGCAGCGGCAGCGAACCGTCCTGTGCCTCCACGGTTTCGTAAGCCACGCCCAAAATTTTCTTTTTCACCAACACCTTCGCGAGCTCGGGCCCGGCGGCGAGGTGCAGATAGGTGAACAGTGCCTGCCCGGTCTCCATCCGCGCGTACTCGCTCGGCAGCGGCTCCTTCACCTTGAGAATAAGCTCGGCATCGCTCCACACCGCCTTCGCGGTTTTGACCAAGCGCGCGCCAGCGGCGGCGTACTCGGCGTCGGTGAAGCCCGCGGACAAGCCCGCGCCTTTCTCGACGAGAACCTCGGCGCCCAGCTTTACGCAACGGCGGCAGAGATTAGGGGTAAGTGAGACGCGAGTCTCACCGTCTTTGATTTCCTTGGGGACTCCAATTTTCATCGCCGCTAACATGGCTAATCACCGCGCACTAGCAAGTCGTCTCCGGACCATGCTTTGTGGAATTGACGCATCCGAGTGGAACGACTCGCGGCTTGGAATCACCGCTCCGCTGCGCCAGTAATCGAGCGCGATGAACGGCGAATCCCTCGGTCTCACAGCGGCGGGCGCAGCGCTCGGCCTGGTCTTTCTCGGTTTCAGTCTGCACCTGCGCCGCAAGCAACGCCTGCTGGACGATCTGCCGACCTCGAAAACCCACGGCGTGTTCATCGGCCTCGTCGAACTCAAGGGCGCGGCCGAATGCGAGGCGCCGCTGCGGGGTTTTCTGAGCGAGCGCGCCTGCGTCCATTATCGCTATACCGTGGAAGAGCACTGGTCGCGCACCGTCACCGAAACGTACACCGACAAGGATGGCAAAACGCGCACCCGCACCCGGCACGAGAGCGGTTGGAAAAACGTGGATACTGGCGGCGAAGAAACGCCGTTTTACCTGCGCGACGACACCGGCGCCGTGCGCGTGCAGCCCGCCGGAGCGAAGATCGAGCCGCTCGAACTTTTTTCTCAAACGGTCGAGCGCGGCCACCCGCTCTATTATGGCAAGGGACCGGCCGGCGCCGTCTCGCACTCGGATCACCGCCGGCGCTTCGTCGAATGCGGCATTCCGTTGCATGCGCCGCTCTACCTCGTCGGTCAGGCCCGCGAACGCGCCGACGTGGTCGCCCCGGAGATCGCCGCCGACAAGGAGGCCCCGCTCTTTCTCATTTCCACGCGCACCGAGGAGAAAGTGAAAACCGGCTTCAGCATCGGCTCGTGGGTTTGTTGGACGATGGGCCTGCTGGCCACGCCCGCCGGTTTCGCGGTGGTGCTCTATAATAGCACTGGCCCGCGCGACCCGGCGCAGATCGCACGGCAAGCCGGCGGGCTGGTGGCGGGCTACCTGCTGCTCTGGGGCCTGTGCTGGGTGTGGATGGCGTATAACAGTCTCGTCAGCCTGCGCCAACGCGTGCGCCAGGGTTGGTCGCTCATCGATGTGCAGTTGAAACGCCGCCACGATCTGATCCCGAACCTCGCCGCCGCCGTGGCCGGCTTGAGCGCGCACGAACGCGAGACGCAGACCGCCGTCGCCGCCCTGCGCGCCCAGCAAACCGCCACACCTCCGGGCGTCGCCGGGCCGGATTACGCGGGCGTGGCGGGCGCGCTGCGCGCCGTGGTCGAGCGTTACCCGCAGTTGATGGCCCAGGAGAGTTTCGCCCGGCTGCATCGCGAGCTGGTGGAGACTGAACAGCGCATCGCGCTCGCCCGAACTTACTACAACGACATCGCCACCCAATTCGCCACGCGCCTCGAACAAGTGCCCGACCGCTGGGTCTCCGCGCTCGGCGCGATGCGCCCGGAACCGTTGCTTCAAGCCGCCGACTTCGAGCGCGCCACCGTCACGGTGAAGTTCGCCGACTGAGCAGCGACGTCCCGCCGCACCCGTTTTTGCGTCATGCCGAAGCCGCTCAATCTCGTCGTCGCTTGTGCTGAAAACCGCGTGATGGGTCGCGCCGGCCGCCTGCCGTGGCGCATTCCGGAAGACCTCGCGTGGTTTCACGAACACACCCGTGGTCAAACCGTCGTGCTCGGTCGCATCTGCTACGAGACTTGGCCGCGCGTCGATCTCGACGGCCGCCAACCCATCGTACTCACCAGCCGCCCAGAGATCGCGCGCCCCGGCACGCGCGTCGCGCACTCCGTGCCGGAAGCGCTGGCCATCGCCGAGACGTTGCCCGGCGAGATTCTCGTCTGTGGCGGGCAACGCATCTTCGAGGAAACGCTGCCACTGGCCACGCGGCTATACCTCACCCTCGTCCACGCCGAAGTGCCGGGCGACGTGTATTTCCCCGAGTGGCGTCACCTCCCCTGGCGCGAAATTTCCCGACGCGAAAGCCGCGACGCCAGCTACCGGTACACGTTTTTCGTGCTGGAGCGCTGAGCGCTGGCCGCACGAAAACCCATCACTTGCCCTGCGCTCGCGCTGCGTGAGCCGCGGAGACGTGGACGTACTTCTCCGCCCATTTGCGCAGGTCTTTTTGATCCTGCTCGCTGAGCGTGCGCGCCACTTTTGCCGGCGCGCCCAGCACGAGCGAGCCCGGCGGAATCTGCGTGCGCGGCGTCACCACCGCCCCGGCGCCGACAATCGAGCGCGCGCCGATGCGCGCGCCGTCGAGCACGGTCGCTCCCATGCCGATGAGACACTCGTCCTCGATGGTGCAGGCGTGGATGATCGCGCCGTGGCCGATCGTGCACCACGCGCCGATGATTGCATCGAGATCATCCGCGAGATGGACGATCACGTTGTCCTGCAAATTTGTACCCTCGCCCACCACGATGCGGGCGATGTCGCCGCGCAACACGGCGCCGTAGAAGACGCTGGATTTGGGCCCGAGCGTCACATCGCCAACCACGGTGGCGTTGGCGGCCACCCAGTTGGCCTGGGCGGTGTCGGGCGTGCGGGCGAGATGCTGGGCGAGGCGTTCTTGGACGGTCATGGCAAACTTGTTCTCGCGCCGTCCGCCGGCCTCCGCAAGCTCGGCGTGCGTTCGCTTTTTTGCCTTTTCTCCATGGAACAGTTCATCCACGTGCTCCGCGGCCTGCTCGGCATCGCCGTTCTGCTTTCCCTTGCATGGCTGCTCAGCGAAAACCGGCGCGGCATCCCCTGGCGGGTCGTCGCCACTGGCCTGGCCCTGCAGCTGATCTTTGCCGCGTTGGTCCTCTACTTTGGTCCGGCGCGCACCGTCGTCGAATGGGTGGGCAAACGGTTCGTGGATCTCCTCGGTTTCACCGCGGAAGGGTCACGCTTCGTCTTTGGTTCGCTCGCCCAGCAGGAAAAGCACGGAGTGATTTTTGCCATCGGCATCCTGCCCTCGATCATTTTCTTCTCTGCGTTCACCTCCCTGCTCTACTATCTGGGGATTCTGCAAAGAGTCGTTTATTGCTTCGCCTGGGTCTTCGCCAAGACGATGCGGCTCTCGGGCGCCGAGACGCTCAGCGCATCGGCCAACATCTTTCTCGGGCAAACGGAGGCGCCCTTTCTCATAAAACCTTATCTGCCCGCCATGACGCGGTCGGAGATGCTCACCATCATGATCGGAGGCATGGCCACGATCGCCGGAGCGGTGATGCTCGCCTACATCACCTTTCTCGGCGGCGCTGACGATCAGCAAAAGATTTATTTCGCCACGCACTTAATCACCGCCTCCGTCATCAACGCCCCCGCCGGCCTGCTGATTTCCAAGATGATATTGCCGCAGACCGAGTCGGTGAACCGCGATCTCGCCGTCTCCCGCGAGAAGCTCGGCACGAATCTCGTGGACGCCATCTGCCTAGGCACGACGGACGGCCTGAAGCTTGCCGTCAACGTGGGTGCCATGTTGATCGCCTTCACAGCGCTGATCGCCCTGGGCAACGCGCTCCTCGGCTGGTGCGGCGCGCCTCACACGCTCACGCTCGGCAACACGACGGTGTTCGCCACGCCCGGCTGCAACGCCTGGATCGAGCACGCCACGGGCGGCGCGTTCAAAGGGCTCTCGCTGGAATTCCTCCTCGGTCTGCTTTATGCGCCCATCGCCTGGTTGATCGGCATCGACTACGGCCACCTCATGCAGTCCGGCGCGCTGCTCGGAACCCGCACCGTGCTCAATGAGTTCGTCGCGTTTCTCCAGCTCGGTCAGCTCAAAGCCAACGGCACGTTCACCGACCAGCGGAGCATCGTTATCCTGACCTACGCGATGTGCGGCTTTGCCAACATCGTGTCGATCGGTATCCAGATCGGCGGTATCGGCGCACTTGCTCCCAGCCAACGTCCCAACCTGGCCAGCCTCGGCGTCAAAGCCATGATAGGCGGCACCCTCGCCTGCTATCTCTCTGCCTGCGTCGCCGGCATGCTGACGTGAGGCGGGCGGAAGCTGTGGGCTGTGGGTTATAGGCTGTAAGCGTACGACGCTCGCAAACAAACGTCCAAGTGGAGCGGAAGCCTGCTGAGCCATCCGCCTACTGCCTATTGCCTACCGCTTCAGCGATCCGCTATTTCTTATACCACTCGCCGTTTTCGCGCTGGAGCCAGACGCCGGCTTTACTGCCCTGGGCGATCTGCTTGGCGCGCGCGCGGCCGACGGCATCAGACGAGGAACCGGTCTGCTGAGCGAGCGCCGCGTATACCGCACTGCGATCCGCATTCTCGGCCGCCACGGTCTTGTTTTCCTCGGCCGAAAGCGCGCCGCGGGCTTCGACAAAGCCCCGGTTGTTCTCGCCCGCCGCCCCGCGGTCCCGCAGCGCATCGATCGCGCCCAGCCGTTGCGACATGCGTTGTTTCACCGCATTGAGATCCTCGGCGCGCACCACAGCCGACCCTAGAAACGCAAGGGCCGAAAGCGAAAAGAGCAGACGGAAAAGGAGAGTATTCATGGTGGTCACTTTTTGGCGGGAGTTTCGACGATGGTGGTGGATTTCTTGTCGAGGTCCCCGAAGAAGTCATCCAGGGCCTTGTCGACCTTGACGTTCACATCGAGGGTGGCGTGCACCTGGATCGGATCCAGTTTCACATGGATGCAACCACCGAGCGGGAGGATGCCGACGAGGAGTAGAAGGCGGTACATGGCGGAGAATTTCGGATAACTGACAGCTGGTGGCAACAAAAGTTCTCGTCACCGCATCTGCACCGACACGGTCTGGTTCAGGCCGAAACGCAGCACAGTGTCGAGCGGTCCCGCCAACGCGACTTCGACTGTCACCAGTTCGACATGGCTGTCGGCTTTGACCGGACGGCCGATCAGTTGCACCACGGCCGAGCGCCCGCGCGAGTCGCCCCCGGGCGTCAACTTGATAGTGAGCGTCTTCACCTGGAGTTCGGTGCGCCCGAGCTCGATCTCGCGCAACTCCGGGAAGGCGGGATTTTTCGGCGCGAGCCAGCGGGCCAGCAGCCCAAACGAACGCGGCAGCAGCTCGAAACGCTCCGGCACGCGTTTGGTCAAAAACCCCGGCGTCGGCGCCAGCCGCACCACCGCGGGCTCCTCGGAGCTCACCGTCAAACCGCCCGCGCCAACCTTCAAGCCGGCCTTCGAGCTCCAGCCCACCTGCACCGTGCCCTCGATCAGGCCGCGCGCGTCGGACAACCCGCCGGGCGCCAGCGCCACGATGTCCGGCAGTCCCACGCGGTGCAGGTGCATGTTCACCTCGTACACCGGTGGCAGCAACGAAAGGGTGCAGGGATCGACCACCGCTTCGCCGCCGGCGATCTCCACACGTCCGGCCGCCAACGCAAATTGCCAGTCGTCGACGAGCACGCCGCGCGCGAAAAGGTTGCGCGCGCCAAACCGCGCCGTGCTGATCGTCTTCGCCGTGAACTCGCACGGACCGGCGCTGACCAGCCGCGGACCGACCGAGTCGAGGTCGAACTGCCCGTGAAACGCCACGCCGTCGAGCGTCCAGCCCATGACGGCATCGCGCAACACGCCATCGCGCCACTCCGCGTCAATCCGCCCGGTGAGCCGGCCATCGCGGATGACACCTCCGCCCGTGAACAGAAAAAATCCCTGCCCGGTGAGATTGGCGGCCTTGGGGCTGAACTGCGGCGCGATCATCCCCAACCAGAGCGCCGCGTCGAAACGGCCGGTTTCGAGACGCCACGTGCCGGCGGTGCCCGTGGCATCAAGATCGGCGTGCACCACGATCTGCGTGCTCTCGTTGCGCGCCGACACTTTGACGCGCAACCGTCCGGCGTCGGCCGGCAGCAAGGCGACATCCCACGCCAAAGGCGGCAAACCGGGCAACGCGTTCAGCGCGATTTTGCCCGCGAGCTCGCCGACGAGCGGCGGCAGACTGGCAGGAGCCGACCAGCCGACAGCCATAAGCCCGAATCCAGCGAGCCCAAGGAGGAGTAAGAGTCGGCGTCGGAACACGCCGCCAGCGTGCGGATTCGCCCGCCGGTGGCTAGCCAAAGAATCGCGTATTCAGGACACGGAAGTGCGGGCTGAAGACCCGCACTACACGTGGCGCAGCACTTCGGCATGCATCGCAGCCCGACTCACGGCACCGGGACTTGGGGGAGCTGCCAGATTTGTTCGGCGTATTCGCGAATCGTGCGGTCGCTGGAGAATTTGCCCATGCGCGCGGTGTTGAGGATCGCCATGCGCGCCCAGCGTTGCTGGTCGCGATAGGCGGCATCCACGCGCGCCTGGCAGTTGCTGTACGCGCGGAAGTCCGCCAGCACCATGTACGGGTCGCCGCCCTGCAACAGGCTGTGATACACCGCGCCAAAGGCCGCGCCTTCGTGCGGCGTAAAATAATTCGAGCCCAGCCACTCGACCACCGCGCGCAACTCTTCGTCGCGCCCGTAGTAATCCCACGGGTTGTAGCCCTTCTTGCGCAGCGCCTCCACCTCCTCGACGGTCATGCCGAAGATGAAGATGTTGTCGGCGCCGACTTCCTCGCCGATCTCGATGTTGGCGCCGTCGAGCGTGCCGATGGTAAGCGCGCCATTGAGCGAGAGCTTCATGTTGCCCGTGCCCGATGCCTCCTTGCCGGCGGTGGAAATTTGCTCCGACAAATCCGCGCCGGGGATGATGCGCTCGGCGAGTGAAACGCGGTAGTTGGGCAGGAACGCCACCTTGAGTTTTCCGCCGATGCGCGGGTCGCGGTTGATGTGGTCGCCGATGACGTTGATGGCGCGGATGATGTTTTTCGCGATGTCGTAGCCGGGGGCGGCCTTGGCGGCGAAGACGAAGACGCGCGGCACAATGTCGAGACCCGGGTTCTGCAACAGGCGGCGGTAGAGCGCGAGGATGTGCAGCAAATTCAGATGCTGCCGCTTGTACTCGTGGAGCCGCTTGATCTGCACGTCGAAGATCGCGTCGGGCGAAACCTGCACGCCGCAATCGCGTTCGATCAACGCGGCGAGATCGACCTTGTTGGCGCGCTTCACCGCCATGAACTCGCGACGGAAATCGGCCTTGTCCGCGAATTTTTCCAGACCGCGGAGCAGATCGAGATCGCGCGCCCAGGCGTCGCTACCGAGGGCGCGAGTGATCAACTCGGCGAGGCGCGGATTGGATTTCAGCAGCCAGCGGCGCGGCGTGATGCCATTGGTCTTGTTGTTGAATTTTTCCGGGTAGAGTTCGTTGAACTCCGGGAAGAGCGTGCGCTTGAGCAGCTCGCTGTGCAGCGCGGCCACGCCGTTGATCGAGTGCGAACCGACGACGGCGAGGTTGGCCATGCGCACCTGCTTGCCGCCGTTTTCCTCGATAAGGGAGCAGACGCGTTTCTTCTGGTTGTCGCCGGGCCAGCGCACCTCGCAGGTTTCCATGAGGCGGCGGTTGATCTCGTAAATGATCTGGAGATGGCGCGGCAGCACGCGCTGAAACAGCGGCACGCTCCACCGCTCCAGCGCTTCGGGCATGAGCGTGTGGTTGGTGTAACCGAAGGTGCGGGTGACGATCGCCCATGCTTTGTCCCACGGCAGATTTTCCTCGTCGATCAGGATGCGTTGGAGCTCGGCGATGCCCACGGCGGGATGCGTGTCGTTGAGCTGGAGCGCGACCTTGTCGGCGAAATTATCCCAGGAGTTGCCCTGCTGTTTGCGGTGGCGGCGGATGATGTCGCGCATCGAGCAGGCGACGAAAAAGTACTGCTGCACGAGGCGGAGCTCCTTGCCGGCCTCGGATTTGTCATTCGGATAAAGCACCTTCGAGATCGTCTCGCCGTGGGCTTTCTCGGCGACGGCCTCGACGTAGCCGCCCTGATTGAACGCCGCGAGATCGAACTCCTCGGTGGCCTTCGAGGCCCAGAGCCGGAGAAAGTTCACCGTCTTCGTGCCGTAGCCGACGATCGGAATATCGTACGGCACACCGAGGACGGTCTTGGTCTTAATCCAGCGTGGGCGGGAATTGCCGTAGTCGTCGAACTCGTTGACGACCTCGCCGTAGAGCTGCACGCGCGTGGTGTACTCGGGACGGACGATTTCCCACGGGTCGCCGTACATGAGCCAGTTGTCGGGATGCTCGACCTGGTGGCCGTTGACGAACTGCTGCTTGAACAGGCCGAATTCGTAATGAATGCCGTAGCCGATGGCGGGATAGTCGTGCGTGGCGAGTGAATCGAGGAAACAGGCCGCGAGGCGCCCGAGGCCGCCGTTGCCCAGCCCCATGTCTTCCTCGGTGTCGCGCATGGCGGGGAAATCCACGCCGAGTGACTGCACCGCCGCCACCGTGTCCTCGTAGAGATCGGTGTTGAGGAGGTTGGTGCCGAGCAGCCGGCCGACGAGGTATTCGAGCGACAGGTAATAGATGCGGCGGACGTTTTGGGAATTGTGCACGCCCTGCGTGTGGATGAACCGCTCCAAGATGTGATCGCGCACCGCCATGGCCGTGGAGATCCACCAGTCGCGCTTCGTGGCGGTCCCGGGATCGCGCGCGAGGGTGTACTTGAGATGGCGCAAGATCAGCGAACGGAGGACCTCCGGCCGCGGATCCGAGTGCGGACGCTCGCCCTCAGCCGGGGTGGCGAGAACGGGCTTTTTCAACGTTACCGAGGCTTTCTTCGATTTGGCGGGTGTGGTGGACATACGGAAAGAGATTCGCGGTGTATCAGGAACCGTGCCACCGCAAGCGCGCGGTCACGAGTTCATTTTTGAAACCGCCGGGCGAGTTCGCCGTGGTTGAACTCAATGTAAGTCGGCCGGCCCGCCGGGCTGGTGAGCGGATGGCGGGTGGCGAACAAGCGCGCCACGAGCGATTGCATCTCGGTTTCGCTGGCGGAAGCGGGCAACCGCACGCCCTTGGCCGCGGCGAGCCGGGCCAGCTCTTCGCGGGCGAGATTCACGTCGCGCTCCTGCAGCCGGCCCTCACGCAACGCCCCGAGCACATCGCGCACGAATGGCTCGGCATCGGCCGGCTCCATCCACGCCGGCACCGCCTCGATGCGGAAAAAATGCCGCCCGAATTCGCCCAGCTCGAAACCGTGCGAGTTGAGAAAATCCAGCCGGTCGAGCAGCAACGCGCTGGCGATGGGGTCGAGCTCCAGCGGCACCGGCAGCAGCAGCCGCTGGCTCGGCACCGCCCCGGCGCGAAATTGTTCCTGCAACTGTTCGAACCAAACGCGCTCATGCGCCGCCCGACGGTCGAGCAGCACCAACCCGGCCGGCGTCTCGAACAACGCATACGATCCGTGCGCCAGCCCGACGAAACGCCACGCGGGAGTCGGCGAACCGGCGGCGCGCGCTTTCGGCGGCGGTACTGCGGCCAACGCACTCGCGCCCGGCGCGGCCACCGGCGCAGACAGGGCCGGCGCAGTTCGCACGGGAGCCGGTGATAGCACAGGAAGACGCGGCGCGCCCAGCGCCGTCACCGCGCTCGGCGCCGGAGCCTGCGGCGCCACCGGCACGGGTTGCGGAGCCAGCGCTGGCGGACGGAGATTTTCCCCCGACGATGGCGGCGCTCCGGTCGGCAGCGGCGCGTTGCCCGCCAGCGTCGGCGCGGCCCCCGCCTCGCGCAAGCGTTGCAGCACGGCGCGAATCACAAAACCGCGCACCTGCGCCTCGCTGCGGAAACGCACCTCGCGCTTGGCCGGGTGCACGTTCACATCGACCGCCGCCGGATCGAGCTCGAAGAAGACAAACGCCAGCGGATAGCGCCCCTTGGGCAACGACTCGTGATAGCTCTCGATCAGCGCGTAGTTGAGCGTGCGATTGTCGACCGGGCGCGCGTTGACGAACGTGATCATCTCGTGGCGCGTGGCGCGGCCGGTGCCGGGCCGCCCGATCAATCCGCGCAGGCTCATCCCCGCCTCCGTCGCCTCCAGCGGCATGAGCTCGGCCGCGAGTTGCCGGCCAAAAATCTCCGCCACGCGCTCGACCAGCGTCGCGCACTCCGGCGAGCGGAACACCACGCGCCCGTCCTCCAGCAAGGTGAACGCCACGCGCGGACTCGCCAACGCGTACAGCCGCACGCACTGCACGATGTGCGCGGCCTCCGTCTGGTCGCTCTTGAGAAATTTGCGGCGCGCCGGCACGGGATGAAACAGCTGCGCCACCTCGATGCGCGTGCCCACCGGCCGGCCGCATTCGCGCACATGCAGAAGCTTGCCGCCGTTGACGAGCACCTCGGTGCCGACATCCGCATTCGTTTCCCGCGTTTGCAGTGTGAAACGGGAAATGCTGGCGATCGACGGCAACGCCTCGCCGCGAAAACCGAATGTGCCCAGCCGGTTCAAGTCGTCAGCCTCGGTGATTTTGCTCGTGGCGTGGCGCTCGAGCGCAAGCAGGGCGTCGTCGCGCGCCAGTCCACAGCCGTTGTCTTCCACGCGCAGCAGCGCCCGCCCGCCCTGGCGAAACTCCACCTCGATGCGCGTCGCGCCGGCGTCGAGGGAATTTTCCACGAGCTCCTTGATCACGGCGGCCGGGCGCTCGATCACCTCGCCGGCGGCGATTTGATTGGCGACACGGTCGGGCAGGATGCGAATTTTCGACATGCGGCGAGGCGCATGAGAACGCGGTCGGGGCACCGCCGACAACCTCTTTTCCGCGCGCCGCTCTTTCGCGACGACGGCAACGACGCGACCGGGATCGCCGATAATTTGTGACGCCACGCAGGAATTAATGTTCGCCACCGCCGAAACTGCTTCGCACCATTGCGCCAAGTACAAGGCGCATTACGGTATTTCCGAATCTTTCGGCCCACCCCGCTTCTGTCTGCCAACATCAACCAAGGAAAAACATGTCGAAATCGAAAGACGCCAAGAAACAGACCAAAAAAGCCCCGCTGAAAACGCCAAAGGAAAAGAAGGCCGCCAAGAAGGCCAAGAAAGCGCGTTAGTCAGCATCGAAATTCTCGGCCGTGGCCTGTGTGCCACGTGCCGAGTTCGCGATGAGATCGGGCCGGCTTCTCCGCCAAAGTGATCCGGGCAAAGAAGCGGGCAAAGCGCGAGGTGGGAGCGGAACCGCGCCGAATGCGCGTGGATTGTCCCACTACCCACCACCTCGGCGGGCGACACCGTCAACCGGATTTCGGTCGGAATCGCGCCGCTCCCTGACGGGACGCCATTGCGCTTGCGCGCAACAAAGGGGAACGAAAAACGCCGCGACGTCGTTGTCCGACAGTTCGCGGTACGCGTGTTCAGCGCCGGGCGATCTCTTCCGGCGTGGCGAGTTCGAAACTGATTTTGCGTTCGGCAATCTCGCGCAATGCCGTGTCCTCAGCGGAAAGTTTCTCCAACGATTCCACCAGCGGCCGGTTGCCGCGCCTGAGCTGCTTCACACGCCGGGAGACGACATTGATCAGGATGTTGGGATCATCGATGACTTTGAGTGCGCTTTGCAGGTAATCGTCTCTCATTCCGAGATTTTGGAAGTGCCGAGACGCGAACGCGACGCATATCGCATCCGCCTGGAACCGACTCGGCCAATCCGCTCGCCGGCGATGCGGTTGAAACGATTATAACCCGAGCCAGCTCCGAATTCCCGAAATCCATTCCACGCGCGCGCACCTTCAGCTTCGCCCGGGCTTGGTGAAGACAATGGTGTAGGCGAGGCCGTTGCCGATGCAGCTTTGCTCCACAAATCCGGCGGCGACAGCCCACGCGGTCACCCGCTTCCGCCGGAGGAAGTGCGGATCGAATACACTCTCTGCCATGAGCAACCGCCCGCCTGGTTTCAGCGCCGCGTACACTTGCGCGATCACCCGCGGGGGCTCCGGCATTTCGCCCAAGGCCATCACCATGACCGCGCCGTCCAACGATGCCTCCGGCAGCAACCGCTCACGCGCATCGCCGCACACGGGCTGAATGTTGGTCAGCCGTTGCAGCGCGGCTTTGGCGGTCAACTTTGCCAACATCTCGGCCTGCAAATCCAACGCGACGACCTTGCCCGTCGGTCCGACCGCATGCCCCAGCGGGAGCGTCACACGACCAGGTCCGCAGCCGACATCCGCCACCCGCGCGCCTGTGCCCAGTCCGAGCTGCGCGATCACTTGCGCCGAGCGCGTCACCCGCGCCAAAGGATTTTCCATCTCAACCAGCCAGCTGATCGATGCCGGGCACGGCAGCAACCGGCTTCGCGAGGCGAGCCGCCAGAGAATCCATACCGCACCGCCAAGGCCCACAACCAACGCGCATGATGTCCAACTCATGCCCCAGACATCAAGGGCACGACCGCTGGCCTGTCCACGCGGATAATCGACCGCCGCATGCCCCGCCGCGGCCAGGCGAGCATCCGGCGGCGCGCGGCGAAAACAAATTACCGCACCGGACCCCAGCGGCGGGTAAAGGGGAAATAGATCACCAGCGGGCGACCAATGGCGTCCTTCTTCGGCACGAAGCCCCAGTAGCGGCCATCCATGCTGTTGGCGGAATTATCGCCGAGGGGCAAAAATTCATCGGCCGGCACCGTCATCGTCTGGCCTTCGGACATCTGCCGCTCTTTGCGATAGCCAACGTAGTTGTCCTCCCGGCGCGCGTTCTTGCCGAAGGCCACGCTGCCTTCGATCGGCCGGCCGTTGCGGTAGAGCGTAAAATCCCTGATCTCGAGTTTGTCGCCCGGCACGCCCACGAGGCGCTTGATGTAGTACTGTTCAGACGGCGGGCCCTCAGGACGACCGACGAGATTGCGCGTGTTGAACACAAAACCGTCGCCGACCTTCGGCCGCATGAAGTGATAGCTCACGCGATCGACGAAGAGCTGGTCGCCGGTCAACACATCGAAGGACAGCACGCGTTCACCTTTGCGTACCTGTTTGCCGGTGCGGAGAAATTGCACGCGCCCGCTGGGGTCGGTGAGTTTTTCCGGCTGCGCGGCCCAGAGCCGGGCCAGATCGACGCGCGCCGAATCGCCCGACTTGGCGGCTTGCGGGAAAAACGCATCGCGCACCGCCCACTCGAAATCGAACTCCGCCGGCACCTTGACGGTGACCGGCTGGCGACCCACCAGAATCGTGTATTCTTTCAGCGTCGTCGGCAGCACGAGCCAGGTGCGCCCGGGGACATCGCGATAGGGAATCTGGGCATGCCGGCTACTGGCGAACATCGGGATCATCACCTCGCCATCGTCCGGAGCATCGACGCGCCGGGAAGTGGCGCCGAACGTCACGAACCGCAGCGCCTGCATCAGATAGCCGGGCTCGTCGGCCGGGCGTGTGAAGACCTCGGGCGTCATCCCGTAATAGGAAGGCCACATCGAGTTCGTCGGGATCTTGAACGGCTGCACGAAATACGTGCGGATGCCGATGATCACGATGGCGGCGATGAGGAAGAATTCCACGTTCTCGATCAGCGCGGTCTTCGGATAAACTTTGCCGCCGACGCGCCGGAGCACGGGTTCGAGGCGCTCGATGCCGAGCTTGAGTTTGTTGGCGTCGGCCTTGGCGGCCACCTGCACGCGCAACTCATCCGTCAGGCCGCGCAGTTCGCGGGTATCCGCCTCGTTCAGTTGATCGCGCCGGTAGTGCCAGACCTTGTCGGCCAGTTCGAGCCAGTTGCGGGCATTGGTCCGCATCTTTTTGTCCGGCGAGGCGAAGAGTCCAAACACGGCGGGGTCCTCGGTGAGTTAGGAATTGTTGCGAAGCACTTGAATGAAGGCATCCGGTGGGATCGAAACTTTGCCGATTTGTTTCATCTTCTTTTTGCCTTCCTTCTGCTTGTCGAGGAGCTTGCGCTTGCGGGTGATGTCGCCGCCATAGCATTTCGCGGTGACGTCCTTGCGCATTTCGCGGACGTTGCCGCGGGCGATGATCTTGCCGCCGATGGCGGCCTGCACGGCGATCTTGAACATCTGCGGCGGGATGATGTCGGCGAGTTTCTCGCACATCACGCGGCCCTGGCCCTCGGCTTTCGTGCGATGCACAATGCTCGAAAACGCGTCGACCGGGTCGCCGTTGACGAGGATGTCCATCTTCACGAGATCGGACGCGCGATAGGCTCCCAGCTCGTAATCCATCGAACCGTAACCGCGGGTGATGCTCTTGAGGCGGTCGTTGAAATCGACGAGGATTTCGTTGAGCGGCAGCGTGCAGGTGAGCATGACGCGCGCCGAATCGAGCGTGTCGGTGTGGTCACAGGTTCCACGCTTTTCCATGACGAGATTCAGGATGTCGCCAAGGTACTCGTTGGGGATGTGGATCGCGGCCTTGATCGTGGGCTCGGAGATGTACTCGATGGTGCCGGGATCGGGCAGGTTGACGGGGTTGTCGACCTCGAACTCCGGACCGCCGTGCGACTTCACTTTGTAGACGACGCTCGGGTACGTGGAGATGATCTCGACGTCGTGCTCGCGGCGGATGCGTTCCTGCACGACTTCCATGTGCAACAAGCCGAGGAAGCCGCAGCGGAAACCGAAGCCGAGCGCCACCGACGACTCCGACTGGTAGATGAACGCCGAGTCGTTGAGCCGCAGGCGGGCCAGCGCGTACTTGAGTTTCTCGAAATCGGAAGTGTCGAGCGGGTAGAGACCGCAAAACACCATCGGATGCACTTCCTTGTAGCCAGGCAGCATCTCGGTGGCCGGACGGATCGAGTGCGTGATGGTGTCGCCGATTTTGATGTCCTCGGTCGCCTTGATGGTGCTGACGATATAGCCGACATCGCCGGGCCCGAGCTCCTGGCAGGCTTCCATCTTCGGACGGAACACGCCGACTTCCTTCACCTCGGCCTTCTGGCCGGTGCTCATGAGCATCATCATTTCGCCGGCCTTGATCGTGCCGGAGAAGACGCGCACGTAGGCGATGACGCCACGGTACGAATCGTACTTGGAATCGAACACCAGAATGCGCGTGCCCTTGACGTCGGTCCAACGCGGTGACGGCACGCGGGCGATGATCGCTTCGAGAATATCGACGATGCCAATGCCGGACTTGCCGCTGGCGAGAATGACTTCCTCGGACGGAATCGTGAGGATGTCTTCGAGCTGGCGGGTGCAGAGTTCGAGATTGGCGCTCGGCAGGTCGATTTTGTTGATGACCGGAATGACCTTGAGGTGCTGGCCGAACGCGAGGTGGGCGTTGGCCACCGTCTGCGCCTCCACGCCTTGCGCGGCGTCGATGAGAAGCAGCGCGCCTTCGCAGGCCGCGAGCGAACGCGAGACTTCGTAGGAGAAGTCCACGTGTCCGGGCGTGTCCATCAGGTTGAGCTGATAGACTTTTCCGTCCTTCGCCGGGTACGACATCGACACCGGGTGCATCTTGATGGTGATGCCCCGCTCCTGCTCCAGATCCATGGAGTCGAGGTGCTGGGCGGTCATCTCGCGCATCGAGACCGTGTTGGTGAACTCGAGCAGGCGGTCGGACAGCGTCGTCTTGCCGTGATCGACGTGCGCGATGATGCAGAAATTGCGTTTAAGGGAGACGTCCATTCGTACGAGGTGCGCAGCTCAGGCCGAGAGATCGGCGAATTCCGAATAACTTTTCACCACCCAGGTTTTCTCGGTGCGCCGGGCGAGGCCCGAGAGCACACCACCCACGCCGAGTTCCCAATACTCCGTGGCCCCGGCGGCGGCGGCGCTGCGCATGCAGTCCTCCCACAGCACAGACGACACGACTTGTTTCACCAACGCGGCGCGCAGATCGTCAGGGGCGCTGACGGCCTGGCCGGTGGTGTTGGTGAAGACGGTGTACTTCGGCGTGGCGAACGGCACGGTCTTCAGAAATTCGGCAAACGCGGCGCGGGCTGGTTCCATCAAGCGGCTGTGGTACGCGCCGGCGACGTTGAGCGGCATGACTTTTTTCCAGCCCTTGGCCTTGGCGCCGGCGACGGCGGCATCGACCTTGGCCTTTTCGCCCGAGACGATGATCTGGCCGGGGGCGTTGAAATTGGCCGCCTCGATGTCGAACTCGCTGCACAGTTGCGCCACTTCTTCGCGCGTCTGGCCGACCACGGCGGCCATCCCGCCGAGACTCTGCTCGCACGCCGACTGCATCAGCCGGCCGCGTTCCGCCACGACCTTCAAACCCGTGGCAAAATCGAAGACGCCCGCGGCGGTGTAAGCGGTGATTTCACCCAGGCTGAGACCGAGCGCGAACTTCACCTCGGGCAACTTGCCCTGCTCCCGCAACGCGGCCAGCAACGCCATGCCGTGCACGAACAGCGCCGGCTGACAGGCCTTGGTCTGCGTGAGCTCGGCGTCCGGCCCCTCGAAGCACAGTTTCGTAATCGACCAACCGAGCACGCGGTTCGATTCGTCGAAAACGGCACGCGCCGCCGCCGACTGGTCGTACAGCGACTTGCCCATGCCCACTTTTTGAGCGCCTTGACCGGAGAAAAGAAGTGCCAATGCCATAGTGAAACCGCCGAGAAAATGGGCCGGCGGCCCAAAAACCAAGCCCTAAAAACGCTTCAACTGGGGGAAGTACTTTTTGTCGTCCGCCGGCTTGAGCAGCGGCGGCAACGTCGACACCGGCTTCGGGCGGGGCGGTTCGGCGATTTCCGCGACCGGCGGGGCCACCGCAGGCGGCGGCTTCTGGAGCACGACCGGCGCGGGCAACGTCGCGGCGACTCCAGCCCGCGGCGCGAGCGCATTCGAGCTGGTTGGCAAGGACTTCAGGTAAGGGTTTTCGCGCGGACTGCGGTTCGCCGGATCCGGATTGGTCGCAACCGGCGGCATCACGCCCGGCCGCGCCAACTCCACCGGCGTGTCTGCCGCCGGCAAGCGCAGCGACAGCCGATCCGTTTCCTGCGAGGTGCCAATGCTCCCCTTCGCCGGTTTCACCAACAACGCGTAATCGTGCGGCGACAACCACGACGCCATATAACCGCGCATCGGATCGGGCGTCGCAGGCGTCGAGGTCGCAGCATCCAGCGGCGAGGCACTGCGCGTGTCGCGGCCGGCCGGATCTCTGCGCGACAACGATTGCTCCCGCGCGTCGCGCTCACCGGAATGCTCGGTCGAATCGTCGCCCCGGCGGCCGCTGCGACGCTCGTCGCGTTTCTCGGGGCGGCGCATGGCGTCGAGCAACCAATCGCGCTTGGCGCCGGACTTGGCGGCATCGTCGGGTTTGGCGGACGGTGCCGACGGCAGCGGCAGCGACTCCGTGGCGGGCATCGCGGGCACAGCGAGGTCGAGCTTGAGCTTGCCGTCAGCAGGCAAATCGCGGCGCTGACCGCGGACCGCCTCGAACTGGCGTTTGGCCTCGGCGATGGGATCGGGCGCCGCCGATGTAGTGGTGGCGGGCGGTGAATTTTCGGCGGCCGTTAGCGCCAGCACCGCCGCCGCCCAAAAGGCGACGCCCGCAGAGAAACGACGGTGAACGCGCGGCGGCATCGTGGCCGGCTACGATTTGATGAAGATCCCCTTCAGGTTCATCTCAAGCTGCTGCGGATTGGGCGAGAAGCGGATGCCGTCCGCCTTGCTGATGAGCCCGGCCTTGATGAGGCGGTAGAGGTCCTTGTTGAAGGAGAAGCTGTTGGTGTCCACGCCGCTTTCGAGGATTTGCTGAATCTTGTCGAAATGCCCTTCGAGGATGAGGTTTTTGACCGTGGCGTCGGCGTTGAGGATCTCGTTGGACGGCACGCGGCCGCTGCCTTCGAGCTTCGGGATGAGCTTCTGGCAGATGAATCCGCGGAGGGAGCCGGCGATCTGCCGCCGCGCCTGAATCTGCTGCTCGGGCGGAAAGAACTCGAAGAGGCGCGTGAGCGATTGCGCCACCGTGGCGGCGTGCATCGTCGAGAACACCAGGTGGCCCGTCTCGGCCGCGCTGATCGCGGTCTCGAACGTTTCCCGGTCGCGCATTTCGCCGATGAGAATGATGTCGGGGTTCTGGCGCAGCACGGATTTGATCGCCAACTCGAAACTCGGCACGTCGAGCCCGATCTCGCGTTGCTGGAAGAGCGACTTGTCGTCGGAGAAGGTGTACTCGATAGGGTCCTCGATGGTGACGATGTGCTTGTCGAGATTGGTGTTAATCCAGTTGAGCATCGCGGCCATCGTGGAGCTTTTGCCCGAGCCGGTCGCGCCGCACACGAGGAGAATGCCGTCCTTGGCCTGGCAGAGTTTGAGCAACGGATCCGCGGTCAGACCCAGATCCTCGAACGACGGCACGCGGCTTTTGATGTGACGGAAAACGAGGCTCACCAGCCCGCGCTGGTGGAAGGCGTTGACGCGAAAACGCCCCACGCCATCGGCCGAATACGCGAAGTCCACCTGACCGTTATCCACCCAGAGCTGGCGAAAAACCCGCGGCACATGCTCGTCCACAAACGCCTCGCCCTCGGCCGGCGTGATGGGGTCCATGTCCACCGGCTTGAGGCGGCCGGAGAGCCGGACG
The DNA here is from genome assembly GCA_016217595.1 of Opitutia bacterium. GTDB lineage: Bacteria > Verrucomicrobiota > Verrucomicrobiia > Opitutales > Opitutaceae > MWDT01. The sequence goes on from JACRHS010000015.1 coordinate 37,285, forward strand.
TAGCCGGGTTTGTTGGACTTGATTACGATGTCGCTGGCGCCGCTTTCAACCGCGAGCCGCAACAGATCGTTGAAGATTTCAGTATGGGGAGTCATGGCACGGTACAGTCAGAAAAACGTTGCGCCGGATGTAATCCCCCCTGCTTTCATCAGCAAGGCAACATTCCGCCCGCATCCATGAAACTTCGTTCGCTCACCGGTACCATCTCGGCACTCGTCACGCCCTTTCGCAATCAGCAGGTCGATTATACCGACCTGAAGAAACTGGTCGATTTCCAGATCAAGGGCGGCATCGACGGCCTCGTGCCCGTGGGCACCACCGGCGAGTCCCCCACCCTCGATCATCACGAGCACATGGATGTGATCCGCGCCACCGTCGAGTACGCCCGCGGTTTCGTACCGGTCATCGCCGGCACCGGCTCCAACTCCACCCAGGAAGCGATCGAACTCACCAAGCTCTCCCACGAAGCCGGCGTCGACGCCATGCTCGTCGTCGCCCCGTATTACAACAAGCCGAGCCAGGAAGGCGTCTTCCGGTATTTCGCCACGCTCGCCGACACGACCGACAAGCCCATCATCATCTACTCGATCCCCGGCCGTTGCGGCATCGAGGTCTCCGTGCCGGTGATCGAACGCCTCCGCGCCAAATATCCGCACGTCCGCACGGTCAAGGAAGCCGGCGGCAACGTCGACCGCGTCGACCAGTTGAAACAAGCCATGGGCTCTGACATCACCGTGCTCAGCGGCGACGATTCGCTCACGCTGCCTTTCATATCCGTCGGCGCGGAAGGCGTGATCAGCGTCGCCTCCAACCTTTTCGTGCGCGAGACCTGCCTGATGGTCCGCCTCGCCCGCAACGGCGACTTAACCAAAGCCAGCAAGATTCACCGCCAGCTTTATCCGATCTTCAAGGCCCTGTTCATCGAACCGAATCCCGTGCCGATCAAGACCGCGCTCGCCCGCGCCGGCGTCATCGCCAGCGCCGAGGTCCGTCCGCCGCTCTGCGAGATGACCGCCGCCAACTGCGCCATTCTGGAAGCCGCGCTCGCGGCGATCGACCGGAAAAAATAAGCCCGCCCCGTCCGATCCTTCCATGTCCCTCTCCATTCTTCTCAACGGCGCCAAGGGGCGCATGGGTCACGCGATTGCCGCCGCCGCCGCCGAGGCTGGTCTCGTCATCTGCGCCGCCACGGATGTCGGTGACAATCCCGCTGCGAGCATCGCGCGCTGCGATGCCGTGATCGATTTCAGTTTCCACGCCGCCACGCGCCCGATGCTGGAGCTGGCCGTCGCGCACCGGAAGCCGATCGTGATCGGCACCACCGGTCACAGCCCCGCGGATAAGGCGGAGCTCTTGAAACTCGCCGCGCAAGTGCCCTGCGTCTGGGCGGGCAACTACTCGGTGGGCGTCAACCTCCTCTTCGCCCTCACCCGCCGCGCCGCCCAGGTGCTCGGCAGCGATTACGACGCCGAGGTCGTGGAGATGCACCATCGTTTCAAAAAAGACGCTCCCAGCGGCACCGCCGAGCGCCTGCTCGAGATCATCCTCGCCGAACGCAAACTCGAACGCTCCGCGCTCCGCCACGGCCGTCAGGGCATCACCGGCGAACGCACGCCGACGGAAGTCGGCATCCATGCGTTGCGCGGCGGCGACGTGATTGGCGACCACACGGTGATGTTTGCCGCGCTCGGCGAACGCGTGGAGCTCACCCACAAGGCCAGCGACCGCGGCATCTTCGCGCGCGGCGCCCTGCGGGCCGCCCAGTGGGTCGTCAGCCAGCCGCCCGGCGTGTACGACATGCAGGACGTGCTCGGGCTGAAGTGACAGTCCGGGCGTAGTTTTACGTGAGATTTAAGCATTGGCGCAGGTGCATCTGCTGCCAAGATGCCGCCATTGCTTTTGCCTCAATGTTATCATGACCCCGCGCTCCCTCACGTTCTCGGAATATAAGACTCTTGTCGAACAGTCCCCCATTCTGATTTGGCGGGCCGACCTGACGATGGGCTGCGACTATTTTAACGAGCGCTGGCTCGCCTTCACCGGGCGCACCATGGAACAGGAATTTGGCAACGGCTGGGCGGTGGGTGTCCATGCCGACGATCTCGACCGCTGCCTCCAGATTTACACCGACTCCTTTGCCGCCCGCAAAGTTTTCACGATGGAGTACCGCCTACGCCGACACGACGGAGCGTTCCGTTGGATCAGCGACCACGGCGAACCCTTCTACGACGAAAAGGGCCAGTTTGCCGGTTACATCGGCAGCTGCGTCGATGTGACCGAGCGGGTTGAGGCGCAGGACGCCTTGGTGGCCGCGCACGAAGCCGAGGTGAAAACCTTGCATGGCCTGCTCCCCATCTGCTCCGCGTGCAAAAAAATCCGCGACAAACAGGGGCGGTGGACCCAGATCGAGACCTACATCAAGCAACGCTCGGAGGCGGATTTCACCCATGGCATCTGCCCCGACTGCGCCAAGGTCTACTACCCCGATGCCGATCTGACCGGGCACGACACCGGCCGGTAACGGGTCCACGCGTTCCCCGGCACGGACCGCCGGGAGCGCGCGAAATCTCCTTGCCCCGGCCCGCCAGTCCGGCGGCTATTGCGCCATGATCGTCTCGCTGCAAGGCACGCTCGTCTCCGCCACCCCGTTGCACGCCATCATCGAAACCGGCGGCCTCGGCTACGAGGTGCACATTCCGGTGACCACCGCGGAAAAGCTGCCCGCCGCCGGCGCGCAGGTGAAGTTGCACACCCACGCCGTGTACCGCGAAGACGCGCAGACGCTCTACGGTTTCGCCACCATCGCCGAGCGCGATTTCTTCCGCCTGCTCATCGAGAACGTCACCGGCATCGGCCCGAAAAGCGCGCTCACCATCATGAGCAAACTGTCGTTGCCGCTGCTCGAAGGCGCGATCCGCTCCGGCGATATCGCCACGCTCGCGAAATGCCCCGGCATCGGCAAAAAAACCGCCGAGCGCCTCGTGGTGGAGTTGAAAAACAAGGTCGGCGGCGTGGGCCTGTCCGGCGCCATCGACGCCGGCACCGGTGGCGCCGAGTCGTCCGGCAGCACCGGCGATACGCGCCAACGCGACGCCGTGGCCGCCCTGATGGCGCTCGGTTACAAAGCCGCCGACGCCGATCAGGCGATCCGCCGCGCCGCCCTTGCGCTCGGCGCCACCGCGACCACCGAGCAGTTGATCAAAAAAGCGCTGAGCTGAGGCGGTCTTCGCCCTCCATTGGCGTCGAAACTTCGCCCGCAGCAACGTCCGCAAGCCTCTCAAACCGCGGCGGCGGCCGACGTCTTTGCACAGGGCTGATTCAGCACTCGGTAGAGGCGAACGAAGAGGCAGGCATACCCGATGATGATGATCGCGATCCACGCCTTGGGCGCCAGCCAGTGCTGCGACAGCCGATGGAGATTGAAACCGACCATGTCGTGCAGGAAGTGCCAGCTCATGGCGACGAAGAGCCAGCGAATCTGCGAACGGACGAAGCAGAGCATCACCACCCCGGAGAAGCAGGCGTGCATGAACAAACCGACGGTGAGGCGCTCGCCGGCATTATACATTTTTGCGCCGGCTCCGAGCGCCAGCGCGGCTTTGCACTGTTTCAAGACCGCAGGATCCGAGATTGCGGCGGGCAGGTATTTCACGACCGCGTAGATCAGGGCCAAGGTGAGCCCGACGATCACCGTTTCCATGCCATGATGGCCGAGCGCATACATCGTGCTCGCACGCCCGTTGCGGTTGCCCTGGAACGCGCCGCACCGGCGGAAGATGACGTAGCGCGCCGACTCTTCGCAAAAGCCGGCTGAGAGGGACACGAACAAAGCATAGAGAAACGATCCCTCGGCGAGGCCGAAGCCCTTGGTCGCGATGGCGGCCAGGATCGTCATGACAACCCAAGCGACAAAGAAAGCGCCGAATCCGAGCAGGAAAACGGTGAAGCGTTGCCGGAGAATTTTCGCACCGGCGAGTCCGAGCAGCAGCGGGCCGAGAAAGTAAACCAGATAGTCCATGGTGGGAACGTGGCGCGGTCGCCATCAGGGGGTGGGCGGCGTTCCACGCGGTCGCGTTTGGCGCAGCCATCGAGCGCGGAAGCAATGGCCGGCGACGAGCGCTAGCGCCGGCAACCAGACGAGGCTGAACAGCGCTTTGCCCGCCCGGCTGCGCAGGTCGAGCCAGGGGTGCTCGGCGAAGAACAATTGCGCGGCCGCATCGTTGGCATGCCGTGCTGCGGCGTGGACGCCGCAGGCGAATTCGCGCGCGATGGCATATCTGCCCTCGGCGGCCAGCCACCCGAAGGAGAAAGCGCCGGTGGCGACGAAACCCACCGCGACGCCTCCCATGGCAAAGGCGCCGATCGCCAGCCCGCCCCACGCCAGAAAGCCCAGGCTCACAGCCCCGATCGAGACGAGGCCGGCAGAGAGTCCGCCGACACTCACCGCGCCGACCGCCACGCCGCCGTAAGCAAACAACACCCCCAAAAGCGTAGTTGCCGATCGCGATCCAGCCCAGCGCCGGCCGCACGGCTTCGTTACGCCGTGGAAAAAGGCTGACGTGAACCAAGGGCAGCCCGAGCAGCGTCCAGCGGCTGCGGTATTCCTTGGGCCACCCCAAGAGGTCTCCGGGCATCTGCGTTGACGTCCCGGGGTGAAGCTCGCGCCGCAACTGCTGCTGCGTGCGCTGCAGTCGTAGCGCGAGAATCACCACGCAGACAACATCGGCCACCAACAGCGCAAGCCACAGGAACATGACCTCCGGGCTTAATCCGCCGTGCGCTTTGGCCATGAGGCTTAACGGAATGCTGGCAATCGTGAACAGCACGGTCCCTGCGGCTACCAGGAGGAAATACCGTTTCACCAGCGCTCGTTCCCGCGGGGTCCGCGCGTCAGCCAGCGAAGCACGCACGCCGATCCAAGCCGCGAGGAGGCAGAGCAGCGGACCGATCGCGACATTGAGTGCCAGAAGAAATTTTCCGCCCAAGGTGGCGGCGCCGGTCTTCATCGCGACGCCGCCCGCGCCGCCTGCGGTCGCCATGCCTGACGCCGCAAATAACGGCAGCGCGCCCATCACACTGAGCGTGAATGCCGGGCCGGGAGCGGTCTGCTCCAACGAGCCTTCGACAAACGCGACGACCTGCGCGTGCAGTAGTTTGCGCCCGCGCGAGAGCCGCTGCTTGACCGCATCCTCGCTCAATTCGAGGTCGCGCGCAACCCGCTCAATCGAACGATGCTCGCGATAGAAAAGAATCAATGGCTCCCGATACGTTTCCGGCACGCGCTCCAGGGCCTGCCATAGAATCGCCTGATGCTCGCGCGCAATGACCGCGTCGGAAGGCCCTGGTCCGACCGCCGGCATGTTGGCGGCGAGTTCGAGTTCCCCCGCGCCATGGGTCAGATCGCGCTTGAGGCAGCGGCGCCGATTGTTGCTCAGGTTACGCGCGATGCCGCAAAGCCAGGATCGTAACTTCGCCGGCTCCCGGAGATCGCGCAAGTGCTGCCATGCCCTGACGAACGTCTCCTGGGCAAGATCCTCGCTGCGGGCGACGTCGCCCGTCGCGTTATAGGCGAGCGAGCAAACCAGCGTTTGATACCGGGCCACGATCGCGCCAAACGCAGTCCGGTCGCCTGCCGCGCTGCGGCCCACCAATTCCGCATCGGTCACTTCATCTGGCACCATCGTAGCGTTGGTTTGCATGTTATCTCCTATGTGGTCAATCCGCCCGCACAGGTGACAAATGGAAACCGGCGCCACCGCGACCACCGAGCAGTTGATCAAAAAGCGCTGAGCTGAGCTGCTCCCGCGGAGTGGTTAAAAATCCCGCTTTGCGGCCTTGTCCCGCCGCGGAGGTCACGCATAGTAAGCGCACCCCCGGTTTCACCGTAGCTAGTTACCTGCGATGGCCGGGGTTGCTTCTAAACTTCATCTTCCCTGCCCATGACCGCCAGCCTGCATGGCGTACGCATAGCTTGCTTCTTTCCGTGGAAGTCGTTCGAGCCTTCCGGTGCTTGGAGCCGCTTCACTTGTTTGTGGCAATTTCTCCACAACGAAGGGGCCGAAATCACCCTCCCCTTCATCGAGCGCGGCAATGATGCCAGCTTGCACGGCATCACTGTCCGCAATTTGGGCGACTACGCGACTTACCTCGATGCCGCCATTTTCAATCCCATGGTGGAAGCGATGAAGGCCGCGCCGGATCTTCGCGATGCCACCGACCAGGAAATACTGTTTCTCCTGATGTTCGACCCGGCCACTCATCTGAAGAACCCCAAACTCGGTCCGTGGCTCGACGATATCATCCGGCAGCAGGATCTGGTCACGTGTGACTACCCCATGTACACCCCGCTGCTTTCCACCTACTGCAAAAAGTGGAACAAGCCGCTTGTGCTCAGCTGCCTTGATATCCTGCACGAGTTGCACGCCACCAGCCCCAAGCGCAAGCAGCGCCTGAAGCAGCTGGAAATTCAAGCGATGGGAATGGCCGATGCCCGGGTCTATTGCAATGACCGTGAGCGCGCGGCCTTCGCCGCCCTGGGACTCGACGGCATCACCGTGCTCAACACCGGCGATGCGCTGGCCGTCACCCCGGGCCAGGAGGACAAATGCCGCGAAGAGATCCGCTCCTTCCTCCAGCTGAAAACTCCGCAGTACTGCCTCTTTGTGGGCGGCCGGCACCTGCCGAACATCGAAGCCGCCGCGAGTGTGCGGCAGCTCGCCAAGACGATGCCCGAGCTGTCCTTTGTCGTCGCCGGCAACTGCGTGGCCAAAACGGTCGAAAATAATTTCCACGCCATCGGTGCAGTGACAGACAGATATCTCGACACGTTGCACCGCGGCGCACTGGCGGTACTCGTACCCCTCCTCAGCGGCACGGGCATCTCAGTGAAACTGTTTCACGCCTTTACCTACGGCAAACCGGTGGTCGCGACCCCCGTCGGTGCGCGCGGCTACGCTCTCACCCATGGCAAAGAGCTGCTCATCGTCCCCACGCCACAGGAATTTCCCGCCGCCCTCCGGCGCCTGCGCGGCGAACCAGCCCTGCGCCAACAGCTCGGCGAAGCGGCGCGCGCCTTCGCCGTGGCGCTCGATTATCGCACCCACTTCCAACCCTACCGCGATATCGTTTTACAGCTCCTACATCGCTCACCATCCGCGGCCGCCAAGCGCCAGCGCGCCCTCGTCTTCATCGACAACAACCTCACCGACCGCATCGGCCACCACTTCAACTACGCCCTTTCGCTCAAAGCTGAATGCGCCGCGCAAGGTCACGCTTTCGTCGCCCTGATCAAACGCGGCGCGTTGCCCGATGTGGTGGAGGAACTCTCGGCGGTGGATGCCTTCTCGTTCGGGATTCATGAGGAAGCGCCCGACAACCCCTACCCGCCACAGTGGGGCACACTGCGCGCCAACTACGATTTCCTCCTCGCCAACGACCGGTTCTCCCGCGAGCTCGCCACCAGCCTCGCAGTGCAAGCCCGGCCCGGCGACCTCGTGTTCCTGCCCAACGCCACGCCGCGCCAGATCCTCGGCCTCGCCCTGTTGCTGCTGCGCAGTCCGCTCTACCGCACAATGCATTACGTGCTGTTGCTGCGTTATTCGGTGTTCTACGCCATCGGTCCTGTCGCCGAGCGCAAACTCACCCTCGATAAAGGCATCGCCGAGAAATACGCCATCGCGCTCGGCAACCTGCCCTCCATCGATCCCGAAGGCCGAATCCGCCTCGCCACCGATAGCGAAGAACTCGCCAAAGAGTACGCCAACTTCACCAAGCTGCCCATCGAGGTGCTGCCCATCCCCCATACCCTGCACGCCGCGTCGCCGATGACGCCTGCGATCCCGCCCAAGAATCCGAAAAAATGCCGGCTCGTGTATCTCGGCGACGCCCGCGAGGAAAAAGGATTCGAGCTACTGCCGGCCGTGCTTCGTGCCAGCCGAGAAAATCCGGCGTTCGCCGCCACCGAACTCGTGTTCCAGGCTTACATCAGCAGCCATTACCACCAGTCGATGAACCAGTACATCGACGAGCTCGCGCGGCATAAATTCTCTCACCTGCACCTGTTGCGCGGTTCGCTCAAAACCGACGACTACCATGCGCTGCTCACCAGTGCCGACATCGTGCTCATTCCCTACGACACGCACACGTATCGCGCCCGCACCTCCGGCTCCTTTGTCGAGGCAATCTGTGCCGACAAGCCTGTGATCGTGCCTCGCAACTCCTGGATGAGTGCGCAACTCGGCGAGTCCGGCGCCGGGGTAACGTTTGTTTCGGGCAACACCCAAGATTTCGTGCGCGCCGTGCAAACCGTCGTCGCCGACCTGCCCCGCTACGCCGCCGCCGCCGCGGCGCTGGGACAGAAATTCCGCGCTTACCACAACCCCGCCAATTTCCTCCAGCGGCTCATGCACGCCCCCTAAACGGTCAGCGCCATCGGGCTATAAAGATAACGGCGGCGAACTGCTGCCATCTGCCGGACACGCCACCGTCACGGACCGGTCGCCGACGCGGAGCTGCACCCGGCTACCGCGCTGCGTCGGATCGCTCGCCCGCAACTCACCGCCGCGCCAGAGCACCAGACAGGGCGCATCGGCGGCCAGCCGCGGCGCTCCGGCTCGCGCCACCTCGCCCGCCGCGTAAAAAACCGCCATCAGCGTGCCGTCGGCAAACTGCACCGCCTGCGCGGTCGAGTCGTTGCGCAACACATGCCACGGTGGCGCGGCAAACACCGCCGCGGTATCCGCCGTCGTGACACACGCACGCACCGCAAAACCCGTCGCCGCATTGGCCGGCGCCGGACCGTGTTCGAGGATCGGCAGGAACACCCGCTCCGTCACCGGCGCGTCCGACTGGCCGCGGTTGATCGCCGCCCACGAGCCGTTCGCAGCCGTCAACCGCACCGCCACCGGCGTCGCGGCGAGCGGGAAATACGCGAATCCCGCATGATGGAGCCAGCGCGTTGCCGCCGCCGCGTGTTCGCCTTCGGACAGCTCGCGGACGTCGCCGCGCGCGTCGGCCACGGTGACCGGACCACGCCAGCGGCATTGATCGAGCGCCGTGCGCACCGGTCCGAGTTTCCCGTTCGTTTGCAACCCGCCCATCAGGCAAACGATCGTGCCGTCGTGACACGCCCAGAATTTGCGCGCCGCGAGCGCAGTCCGGTCTTTTTCGCCGCAACGATAATCGAGCGCCATCGCTCCGCTCGTGCCGTCGCCCACCGCGCCGGTAAACGCCTGCCGCTGGATCACTCCGGCCCCGGCGGCCCACGTGACTCCGGGCAGCAAATCCCAATCCCATACCGGCGGTAGATCGGCGTACTCCGCGCCATCGCGCAGCAAATAGTGATCGCCGTAATGCAGTTTCCCGCCGCGCAGATTTTCACGGTTGATCGACTCGGTTAACGCCGTGCGCGTCGAAACGGTTTTCAGGAAGAAGCTGAAATCCTTCCGGTGGTAGGCGGCAAAGTCCGCGCGCGGAAACGCCCGGAAGCCCGTCAACGGTTCGCCTCCGCCCGCCTGCCGCGCGGCGAACGCATCGAATTCCGACGCGCGCTCCGGCAGCACGTCGCGCAAGAACCGCAATGCCGCGCACAGGTCGGCGCCGCGCAGCGCGCCCGGCCGGCTCACCATGCGATCGAGCGTGCCCGGCACGGTGGCGGTGCCCCGCACCATCCATTGCGCGCCCTCCAGCAAACATTGGCTGAGGAGCCAGACTTTTTCCTCCGGCAAAGCCCATGGCGTGCCGCGCAACTGCCACGCGAGCCGCGCCGTCGCCTGAAAAAATACCGCGCCATAGTGATATAGCTGCAACCGCGGCCCATGTTGATAAAAGCTGAAGTCCGCCTGAATGCCCTCGCCGGTGGTCACGCGAATTTCACCGGCGATCACATCGCGCATCGCCGCCATCTGCGCGGTGTCGCCCTGGATCGCGGCGATGAACAGCCCGAGGTCCGCCGCCCAAATCGTATTGGCCCCCTGCCCGACCGGCTTCACCCGCGCCTGCCGCAGCACCGCGAGTACGCCGGCCCGGCGTTCGCCTGTGAGTCGCTCGCCCAACAGCACCACAATGTCACGCATCGCCCCTGGAATTCCGATCTCATTGAACCACCAATTGTGGCTCTGGTAGCGATGCCGGTTCCAGTGATCGAGCGCGCGATCGATGGCGGCCATGAGTTGTGGCGGCACCGAGGTGTCCGGCATGCTCGCGAGCGCGAGACACATCGCCCGCACCCGGTCCAGGTGAAAGAAGACCTGCCACGCACTGGGATCCTGTTGCGCGTAGTCGATGTCCGGCCAGCGGTCGTCGATGCCGAGCGTATCCGTCCAGATTTTCACCTGCGCGGCCGACGGCATCTTTACGGGGGCGGGCTGCAACACCTCGGACAACAGCACCTCGCGCTGCCGCTCAAGCAATACACCTGGCCCGAGTTCTGCTCCGCGCATTATCGCCACCCATAGCAACGCCATCACTGACACCACGACCGCGGAAAAGAGTTTTGATCTAAGCGAGAAGCACATGAGCGTAATAGCGTTGCCGCCACGTTGGGCATTCTCCCGCCGAGGCCAAGCCGCATCCGGCTGCGATCGACTGTAACCTTTCCACCCTGCCGCAGTTCTCCTAGAAATCGCCCGCCTTCCCGACGCCATGCTCACCCTCACCTCTGTCACCAAGCGCTACGGCGACACCGTCGCGCTCGATAACGTCTCGCTCCGGATCGCGCCGGGAGAGTTTTTCGGACTGCTCGGGCCGAATGGCGCGGGCAAAACCACGCTGATGTCGCTCGTCGCCGGCTTGCGCCCCGCAGATGCCGGCGACATCGCGCTCGCCGGTCAGTCCCTCGCGGCCTCCGCCGCCACTGGGCGCGGTCAACTGGGCCTGGTCCCGCAAACCATCGCGCTCTATCTGGATCTCACCGCCGAGGAAAATCTCCGGCTGTTCGGCGGCTTGCAGGGTTTGCGTGGCGACGAGCTGAGCGCGCGGGTCGAGGAGGCATTCACCGCCGCCCAACTCGCCGACCGCCGCCACGCGCGCGTGAAGACGTTTTCCGGCGGCATGCAGCGCCGGCTCAACCTCGTCGCCGCCACGCTCCATCACCCCAAACTGCTGCTTTGCGACGAGCCCACCGTCGGCGTCGACCCGCAATCGCGCAACGCCATCTTCGAGTACCTCCAGCGTCTCAACCGCGAGGGCACCACCGTCATCTACTCGACGCACTACATGGAGGAGGCCGAGCGGCTCTGCTCGCGCATCGGCATCATCGACCACGGCAAAATCCTCGCGCTGGGCTCGCTCGACGAGCTGCTCACGCGACTGCCGTTCGAGGACGAGATCGCGTTTCCCGCCACGGCCGCCACGGAGCCGTTGCGCGCCCCGCTCGCAGCGCAGGGCGAACTCCTCGCCACCAACGGCACCCTGCGTTTCCGCCCGCGCGCCGGCTATCCGCTCTCGGCCTTCTTCGCTCTGACTGAGTCGCTCGGTCTTTCGCCGCGCCTCTTCGCCAGCCAGCGCCCCACGTTGGAAAATCTCTTCCTCCACCTCACCGGCCGCAACCTCCGCGAGTAGCACCACCGGCCCGGGCCCGCCGCGCCACCAGTTCCACGTCCTCTTTTTTCTTCATGCGCCTCGTTCTTCTCCTGCTCCGCAAAAGTCTGCTCGGCTTCTGGCGCGCCAAGGCGGCCGTCGCCATCACCTTCCTGGTGCCGATCGTCCTGATTTACCTCTTCGGCCATGTCTTCGGCCTCTACCGAAAGGACACCGGTCCCACCGGCATTCCCATCGCCGTGGTCAACGCCAGCCCAGATCCGGCCGCCACCCAGTTGATCGACGCACTCAAAGCCGAAAAGGCCTTCCGCATCCGCACCGTGACCAAACTCGCTGACGGCACCACCCGCCCGCTCACCGAGGCCGACGCCCGCGCCGGTTTGAAAAACAACGACTACCGCTTCGCCGTCATCCTGCCCGCCGATTTTCTCTCCGCCGAACGCTTTGGTTTGCGGGTGAAATTTCTCTCCAATCCGCGCAACGAGATCGAGGCGCAGACGGTCAACGGCATCCTGCAAAAAACGATTTTCTCCAACGTCCCCCAACTGCTCGGCCAGTCGCTCCGACAAAGCGCCCGCCATCTGATCGGTGAGGAAAACCTCACCAAGTTCAACCGCGCGCTCGCCAACGCTTACGCCGATTATTTCAACTTCGACCGCGAGGAGACGTTCCGCCGGCTCGACTCCGCCGACTTCGGCTTCGGCGATCTCAAGCATCTCCCCAGTGCCAAGCCACCGCCGGCCGACCCCAATCTCCGACGCCTCGACACCGCGCCGGCCACCACCACAACCACCGCCGCAGCGGAGAAAAATACCAACGACGTGTTTTCCAAGATCGTGAAGATCGACAACGAACAGGTCGCCGGCAAGCAGGTCGCCAACCCGATGGCGGCGCGCATGGTGGGCGGTTACGCGATCATGTTTCTGCTCATGGCGGTGAGCGGCTCGGCCTCCACCCTCTTTGAGGAAAAGAGCACCGGCATCTTCCACCGCCTGTTGTCGTCGCCGGTGCGGCCGGGGCACATCCTGTGGGCGCGATTCCTTTTCGGTATCCTCCTCGGATTAGTGCAAACCTCGGTGCTCTTTCTCGCCGGTCATCTGTTCTTCGGACTGGAGATCTTCCGCCATGCCGTCGCACTGCTGGCGGTCAGTCTGAGCGCGGCGGCGGCGTGTTCGTCGTTCGGCATGTTGATCGCTGCCATCGCGCCGAGCGCCGCGGCGGCCAACGGGCTCTCAACCCTGGTGGTGATTTCCATGAGCGCCATCGGCGGCGCATGGTTTCCGGTCAGCTTCATGCCGGAGTACATCCAAAGCATCAGCCGCTGCACGATCGTGTACTGGGCAGTGGAAGGCTTCACCGATGTGCTCTGGGCGGGCCAGTCTCTCTTCGAGGTGATGCCGCGAATCGGGATGTTGCTGGCCATCACCGCCGGCGTGATGGCCGTGGCGCTCTGGCGCTTCCGCAAGGGCAAACTCTTCGACTGAGCCCGCGCGAATTTTCTTTCGTGTCTTTCGTTTCTTTCGTGGTTTCTTCGGTGCCATGTCTGCCGATCTCGCTGCACTCGTCACTGCCATCGCCCAACGCGCCCGCGCCGCGTCGCTCGTGCTTGCCACCACGCCGACCGCCGCCAAAAACGCCGCGCTGCTCCGGCTCGCCGAGCTGCTCCCGACCGCGACCGACGCCATTTTCGCTGCCAATCAGCGCGACCTCGCCGCCGCCCAGGAAAACGGCCTCACCGCCGCGCAGATCGACCGGTTGACCCTCAATCCCGCCCGCCTCGCGCAACTCGCCGAGAGCGTCCGCCAGGTTGCCGAGCTGCCCGATCCCGTCGGCGAGGAGCTCGACCGCACCACGCGGCCCAACGGCCTCGCCATCCGCCGCCTGCGCGTGCCCATCGGCGTCATCGGCATCGTCTATGAGGCGCGCCCCAACGTCACCATCGACTGCGCCATCCTCTGCCTGAAGAGCGGCAACGCCTCCATCCTCCGCGGCGGCAAAGAAATTTTTCACACCAACACCGCGCTCGCCGCGCTCATCCAGCAGGCGCTCGCCCACGCCGGCCTGCCCGCCGACGCCGTCCAGCTCATCCCCACCACCGACCGCGCCGCGCTCAACACGCTGCTCAAGCTCGACCAGTACATCCATTGCTTCATCCCGCGCGGCGGCGAGAGCCTCATCCGGTTCGTGACGGCCAACAGCACCATCCCCGTCATCAAACACTACAAGGGCGTGTGCTGCGTGTACGTTGACCGCGCCGCTGATCTCGCGATGGCGGAAAAAATCATCGTCAACGCCAAGACCCAGCGGCCCGGCGTGTGCAACGCCGCCGAGCAGCTCCTCGTGCACCGCGACGTCGCGGAACAATTTCTGCCCGCCGCCGCCCGCGCGTTGATCGCCGCGAAAAACGTGCAGCTCCGCTGCGACCCCGCCAGCGCCGCCATTCTCGCGCGCGCCGGCCTGCCGCACACCGCCGCCACGCCGGAGGATTTCTCCGCCGAGTTTCTCGATTACATCCTCGCCGTGCGCGTCGTCGACGGGCTGGAGACCGCCATCGCCACCATCAACCGCGACAGCTCCGCGCACAGCGACGCCATCATCACCACCGACGAAAAGGCCGCGCAGCGATTCCTCGCCGCGGTGGACAGCTCGGCGGTGTTTTGGAACGCGAGCACCCGCTTCAACGACGGCTTCGAATTTGGCCTCGGCGCCGAGATCGGCATCAGCACCGACCGGTTGCATGCCCGCGGACCGATGGGTCTGCGCGAATTGTGCAGCTACAAGTGGCTGGTGGTCGGCGACGGACAGGTGCGTGGCTGACACGGCGCTTGAGATTTTCGGCTCCTCGCCTGAACTTTTCGGCGCTTTCCGCGTCTTAAGAACCCAATGAAACGTCCGCACCTCACGCTTCTCGCGACCGCGCTGCTCGCCCTCGGCGTCACGGGCGCTTACGCGCAGGCACCCGCCGCCACTCCCAAGCCGCCGCTCCCGGCGGTGAAGGAGACGCCGGTCGAGGTGAGCGGGCCGACCAAGCGCGTGTCGTCCACGTTGTCCTCGGCGATCGCAGCCGGGTTGCCCCGTTACGCCCCGCCGCCGAAGGAGCCGCCCAAGCCGATTGCCACCTCCACCTCAGAGACCGAAGAGGAGGAAGCGATCCCGGAGGACAAACCCCTGGGCCCGGATCAACCGAAGAACAAAATCATCCGCCTGCCGCGCTACATCGTCGAAGGCGACCGTCCGCCGATCTTCCGCGAACGCGATATCTACACGAAGCAGGCGCTGGCGAAAGTGGCGGTGAAACGCTATCTCAGCAAACTAGATACCAGCGTGCTCAACCGTTACTCGATCCCGTTCGTCGGCCAGTCGGCCAGTGAGCGCGCGATGGCGATGTACGCCGAGGACGAGCGTCTGCAAAACATGTCCGATCTGCGCGGCGCCGCGAGCGATGCCGCCAAGGCCGGCGACCGCGCCGGCGCGGAGTACATCATGCGCGAGACGAATTCCACCTACCAGCGTTCCGGCGGGATGGATTGGAATAACTGGAGCAAGTAGTTTCCGGCCGCAGAGCGCCGCTGGTTGTGATTGAAGCCACGAGGCCGTGGCGCGGAAAGTTTTCTTGCAACTTTCTCCGCATGAGCGGGTGCTGACAGCACACAAAGGAAGCCATGAAACTCCCGCTCGTCCTTGCCGCCCTGTTTGGTTTCGCCCTTGCCTCTGGTCCGAATTTCGCCGCCGCGGACTCCTCCCCGCCGCCGCTGTTGCCGCAATCGCCCGCCCTCAATCGCACGCACATCGTCTTCGTGCTCGGCGGACAAATCTGGAGCGTGCCGCGCGCGGGCGGCGAAGCGAAACGACTGGTTGCCGGCGCCGGCGTGCTCAGCGGCCCGCATTTCTCGCCCGACGGCACGCAGCTCGCGTTCACCGGCGATTACGACGGCAATCAGGACGTCTACATCGTGCCGGCCGGCGGCGGCGAACCGCGGCGGCTCACGTATCACCCGGGCAGCGATGTCGCCGTCGGCTGGACGCCCGACGGGCAGTCCGTGCTCTTCCGTTCGACGCGCACGGCGCACTCGCGTTTTGAAACGCTGTTCACCGTGCCGGTGACCGGCGGCCTGCCCACCGAGCTGCCGCTCCCGCTGGGCGTGCAAGGCGCCTACTCGCCCGACGCGACGCGCCTCGCCTACGTGCCGTTTTGGAACCGCCGCCTCGGCGCGGCCGACGATTACATCGCCATCAAACAATACCGCGGCGGCAAAACCTCGCCCATCTGGATCGCGCACCTCGCCGACTCGCGCGTCGAGAAACTGCCGCACACCGACGCCGACGATTTCAACCCGATGTGGATCGGCGACCAGGTTTACTTTCTCTCCAGCCGCGACGGCTCGACCGGCCTGTACCGTTACAATCCCGCGAGCCGCGCCGTAACGCGCCTCGTGCAGCAACCCGGCCAGGACCTCAAGTCCGCCAGCGCCGGCCCCGGCGCGAGCGTCTGCGAGCAGCTCGGCGCGCTTCAGCTCTACGATCTCACCTCCGGAAAACTCACGCCGGTCCCGCTCACGATTGCCGCCGACTTGCCGCAAGCCCGTCCGCATTTCGAGCGCCTGAGCGCGAAAATGCTCCGCAACGCCGATCTCTCGCCCAGCGGCGCGCGCGCCGTGTTCGAGGCGCGCGGCGAGATTTTCACCGGGCCCGCCGAGAAGGGCGACATCCGCAATCTCACCCGCTCGCCCGGCGCCGCCGACCGCAACCCCACGTGGTCGCCCGACGGCAAGTGGATCGCGTATTTCTCCGACGCTTCCGGCGAATATGCGCTTTATCTGCAAGAGCCGTCCGGCCTGACGCCGCCGCGCAAGATCGAGCTCGGGAGCCCGCCGTCGTTTTTCTACGATCCGATCTGGTCGCCCGACAGCCGCAAGATCGCCTACCGCGACAAGCGCCTCAACCTCTGGTACGTCGATTGGGAAAAAGGCGCGCCGGTCAAAGTCGACACCGACCGTTTCGAGACGCCGCTCCATCGCTTCGACGCCACGTGGTCGCCCGACAGCCGCTGGCTCGCGTACACCAAACAACTACCCAACCACCTGCGCGCCGTCTTCGTCTACGCGCTGGAAAACACCCAGGTCACCCAGCTCACCGACGGCATGAGTGACGCGCTGTACCCGTGTTTCGACGTCAACGGCAAGTACCTCTATTTCGCCGCCAGCACCGACATGGGCCTGAGCACCGGCTGGCTCGACATGACCAGCCAGGCGCGCCCGGTGACGCGCAGCGTTTATGTCGCCGTGCTCCGCGCCGATCTGCCCTCACCGCTCGAACCCGAGAGCGACGAGGAAAAACTCGACGAGCCGAAGAAAGACGCCGAGAAAAACAAAACCGCCGAATCCACGGGCGAGAAGGCCGTCGCCAAAACCAAAGAGGCTGCCGCCGAGCCCGAGAAGCCGGTGGAAAAAGTCGCCGCCAAGGAAAAGGACAAAGAGAAGGAGAAAAAAGACGGCGAGGCGAAGAAGGATGCGGTCAAAGTCACCATCGATTTCGAGCGCCTCAACCAGCGCATCCTCGCGCTGCCGGTGCCGGCGCGCCGTTACCAGAATCTCACCGCCGGCAAGGAAGGCATCCTGTACTTGCTGGAAGCGCCGCCGATCGACGGCGCCGACGACAACGGCCGGCTCGCGTTGCAGCGTTTCGAGCTCAAGACGCGCAAGACCGAGAAACTGCTCGACGGCGTCACCTCGTTTGTGGTCGCCGCGAAGGGCGAGAAGATGCTCTGGCAGGCGGACAACAAGTGGTTCATCGCCCCGGCCGACAAAGCGCCCAAGGCCGGCGACGGCGCGCTCAAGCTCGACACGCTGCAAGTCTACGCCGTGCCGCGCGACGAGTGGCAGCAGATGTTCGACGAAGTCTGGCGGCTCGAACGCGATTTCTTCTACGACCCGCATTATCACGGACTGGATCTCGCTGCGGCCCGCCGCGCCTACGCGCCGTACGTCGCCGGCCTCGCGAGCCGCGCCGACCTGAATTACCTCTTCGCCGACATGCTGGGGAATTTCAACGTGCTCCACATGTACGTGCGGCCCAGCCCGCGGCCCGATGCCCGCACCGTGACAGTGGGTCTGCTCGGCGCCGATTACCGGATCGAGCAGGGCCGCTATCGTTTCGCCCGCATCTACGACGGCGAAAACTGGAATCCGCAGCTCAAAGCGCCGCTCACCCAGCCCGGCGTCGATGTGAAAACCGGCGAGTACCTCCTCGCCGTCAACGGCCGCGAGCTCCGCGCGCCCGAGGAGATTTACAGCCTGTTTCTCGAAACGGCGGGCCGGCAGACCGTGCTCAAAGTCGGCCCGACGCCCGACGGCGTCGGCGCGCGCGAGGTCAAGGTCGTGCCGGTCGAGAGCGAGACGACGTTGCGCCATCTCGCCTGGATCGAGGGCAACCGCCGTCAGGTCGCCGCGCTCAGCGGCGGGCGCCTCGCCTACGTTTACCTGCCCGACACCACGACGGGCGGCTTCACCAGTTTCAACCGCTACTATTTCGCGCAGGTCGACAAGCAGGGCGTCGTGCTCGACGAGCGTTTCAACGGCGGCGGCCAGCTCGCCGACTACATCATCGACCATCTCCGCCGGCCGCGCATGAGCTACATCCTCGGCCGCGAAGGCGAGGCGACCAGTTCGCCGCAACAGATTCTCCATGGCCCGCGCGCGATGATCATCAACGAATTTGCCGGCTCGGGCGGCGATGCGATGCCGTGGTATTTCCGCCAGGCGCAACTCGGCCAGCTGATCGGCAAACGCACCTGGGGCGGGCTGGTCGGCATCGGCGGTTATCCGACGCTGCTCGACGGCACCGCCGTGACCGCGCCGCGCTGGGCGCTCTACGGATTGAAAGGCGCGTGGGAGGTGGAGAACGTCGGCATCGCGCCCGACATCGAAGTGGATTACGACCCGCAACTCGTCCGCGCCGGCCGCGACCCGCAGCTCGAAAAAGCGGTGGCGGTGGTGCTGGAGGCGTTGCAGAAAAATCCGCCCGCCACGCACCCGCGTCCGCCCTACCCGGACTACCGCCCGCAGCTGCCGCCGGCGCGGTAAATAGATAGATCGGCTGCTGATACTCGCAACCAGTGCCAGCAGCCTGCGATCAGCCTCTCCATGCTATGCTGCCTGTCTTCGCAACGCGCTCCGTTTCGTCTGGCTGAAGGCCATGACTGCGTAGGCGCGAGTGGTGCGCCAACCAGTAAATCGCGAAGCCAAAGATACCGGAAAGAAGGACAATAAAGGACCACGAGGCTGAATCGAAAACGAACAATTTGCCTTTTCTGCGCACAATGTTCTTCGCGTCCCAGTATGTGCCGAAGGCCAGTACAATCACCAGGATTAGCACCGCGATGGCCATGACGATGACAGGAGCCATCGTGGCGATACGCAGAAAGTCGTTCGCCGATGGTGCCGGAGGAATATGGATGCTGTAATGCGAAGGAGCGGGCAAGTTCATGGGTATGGCTGGGGCAAATGAGATAGGGGCAACGCCCGCACCCTAAAGTCGAAGATATCATTGTCCATCAAGATAAGCCTTATACTCGCAATCGCGCTCGCGCGCGTCTGCTGGCTTGAAAAAGGGCGCGGGTCTGCACTCTATCGGGCAGCCCCCCAATAAATCCGAGATGTCTTCCCATTCGCCGTCTTCCGAACTCGTCATCCTCCGCGAACTGCTGGCCCACGATCCCGGGTTCGTCTCCGGCAGCAAGCTGGCCGACAAACTCGGCGTCAGCCGCGTGGCGGTATGGCAACACATGGAGAAGTTGCGCGCGCAAGGCTTCGCCTTTCATGCCGTGCGCGCCCGCGGCTACCGGCTGACCCGCCGCCCCGCCGGCCTCAATGCCACGTTTGTCGAAGCCCTGTTGCATGGCCGCGCGCAGGATTGCCAGCTCGTGTTGCTCGATGAGATCGACAGCACCAACGACGAAGCCTCGCGCCAGCTCGGCTCCGGGCGGGAAGTGCCGTTCGTGGTGATCGCCCGCCGGCAGACGCGCGGCCGCGGCCGTTTCGGCCGCACCTGGCACAGCGACAAAGTGGGCAACATTTACGCCAGTTTCGGTTTCCGGCCGCTGCTCTCGCCCGAGCGGATGCAGACGTTCACCCTCTGGATGGGCGTCAACGTCTGCGAGCTCGTGTCCACCTTCAGCAAGTCCGTCCCCGGCCTGAAATGGCCCAACGACCTGCTCTTCGGCGGCCGCAAGGCCGGGGGCATGCTCACCGAGGCGCGCATCGACTCGGACCAGATCCGCGACCTGGTCTTCGGCGTCGGCCTCAACGTCAACGCCGCCTCCGACTCCTGGCCGGCCGAGATCGGCCGCCGCGCCACCACGCTTGCCGAGGAGGCGCAGGCGCCGCTCGACCTGAACCGTTTCACCGCGGCCCTCATCGACCGGGTGCTGGCGGCTTACGACCAGTTCGTCGCCGGCACGTACCGGGAAAACTTCGCCGATCTCTGGCACCGTTTCGACCTGCTGCGCGGCAAGAACGTCGCCGTGCTACAAGGCGCCTGCCGCTTCGCCGGCACCGCGGCGGGCATCGACGACGAGGGCTCGCTGCTCCTGCGCGACGACGGCGGCCGGCTCCAGCGTTTCCGCGCCGGGGAAGTGACGCTGGAAAAGAACGCGAGTTGAGGGTTGAGAGTTGGGCGGCGAGCGTTGAGAGTCGCGGGCCTTCCCAATGCCCGAGTCCACCGCGCCTGCCATTGCCGTTTCCCATCTCGTCAAAACCTACGCCGGAGTGACGGCGGTCAACGACATCAGCTTCACGGTCGCGCGCGGCGAAATTCTCGGTTTTCTCGGCCCCAATGGCGCGGGCAAATCCACCACCATGCGCATCCTCACCGGCTATTTGCCGGCGACTTCCGGCCACGCCCATGTCTGCGGCGTGCCGGTGGCCACGCGCGGCGACGAGGTGAAACGACTCGTCGGCTACATGCCCGAAAACAACCCGCTGCCCGAGGACATGCGGGTGAGCGAGTACCTCTATTACCGCGGCCGGCTCAAGGAAATGACGCGCCGCAAGCTCGGACCGCGCCTCGACGAGGTGCTCGAAGTCTGTGACTTGAAACGCGTGCGGCACCGCATCATCGGCAAGCTGTCCAAGGGCTACCGCCAGCGCGTCGGGATCGCCGAAGCCATCCTGGCCGAACCGCCCGTCATCATCATGGACGAGCCGACCATCGGCCTGGACCCGCATCAGATCCTGATCGTGCGCGACCTCATCGCCAGTCTGCGCGGGCGCATGACCTTGATCATCTCCAGTCACATTCTCCCGGAAATCGAAGTCACCTGCGACCGGGTGTTGATCATCAACAGCGGCCGCGTGGTGGCGCAAGGCACGCCCGCGGAGTTGCGCCGCGAGATCCTCGGCCATTCCAGCTACGAGCTGGAGCTCGCGGGCGACCCCGACGCGCTCGCCCCGGTGCTCGCCACCGCCGAGCCGAGCCTGCAAATCGCCCAGGTCGGCGCGCCCGACGCCCACGGTTTCCGCGCCGTGCGCCTCACCACGCCGCGCGACGAGGAGCTGGGCGAGACGTTAATGCGCGCCCTCGCCGCCGACAGCCGGTTCCGCCTCCGCGCGCTGAGCCGCTCGCATCCGACGTTGGAGGACGTGTTCCTCGCCGCCACCCGCCGCAGCTGGGATGTGGTGGATAAGAAGGCAAAGGAAGAAGGCAGAATGCAGAATGGAGAATCCGAGCCGCCCAAACATCCCTAGACGCCGTCTTCTTCCATTCTGCATTCATCATTCTCCATTCTCCATTTTCCGATCATGCGTCACCTTCCCACCATCCTCAGCCACGAGGTCAGAATGCTGCTCGTCAGCCCAAGCACGTACGTCGCGTCGGTGCTGTTTCTGCTGGTGATGGGCGTTTTCTTCGTCGGCATCCTCGACAGCTACAGCGCGGCGCCGCGGGAGATTTCGCCCGCGTGCGTGTTCCTGCAACTGTTCTGGGTGCCAGTGTTTTTCATGGTGCCATTGCTCACGATGAAGTGCCTGGCCGAGGAGCGCCGGCAGGGGACGATCGAGACGCTGCTCACCACGCCGGTGACCACCACCGAGATCGTGCTCGGCAAATACGGCGCGGCCTACCTGCTGTACCTGTTGCTCTGGGGCTCGACCGGCGGCTTTTTCTACATCCTGCACCGGTTCGCCAACGACGCGCGGTTCCTCGATCTCGGGCCGCTGTTCGGCGGCTACCTGTTCGTCGCGTTGTCCGGGCTGTTGTTCATCGCGGTCGGGGTGTTCGCCAGCTCGCTCTCACGCAACCAGGCCGTGGCCGGCATCCTCGCCTTCACCATGCTGCTGCTGCTGATCGCGGGCGTGCGCTACCTCGCCGACGTGCAGGCGCTGCAAGCCGACGCGCTCCAGCCGGTGAAAGCGGCCGTGGACTACGCCCAGGTGTTCAACCACCTCGACGACTTCACCCGCGGCATCGTGGACACCCGGCAGATCCTGTTCTACGTAAGCGGCACTGTGCTCATGCTGCTCTTCAGCATCCTGAGCGTCGAAGCCAAGCTCCTGCATAGCTGAGGCGCGCCCCATGTCCTTCTTCGAAAGCTTCCGCGCCACCCGCTGGCTCCGCACGCTCAACCTCGTGTTGCAGGCGATCCTGTTCACCACGTTTTGCGGCGGGCTCAACTACCTCGCGCTCCACTACCCGTCGCGTTTCGACCTCACCTCGTCGCGCCGCTATTCGCTCTCGCCCGAGACGCTCTCGTACCTGCGCAATCTCCAGCGCCCGGTGCAGATCGTCGTCACGGTCACCGAGGAGCAGGACACCCAGGTCTTCGCCGACATCCGCAGCCTGCTCAAGGAATACGCCAACGCCGCCGCGGCCAACGAAGCCGGCGGCCGGCTCGCCATCGAATACCTCGACATCTACCAGAACCGCCGCAAAGCCGAGCAATACGGCATCGAGCAATCCAACCCGCTCATCCTGTTTCTCAGCGGCGACCAGCGCCGCGTCGTCACCGCCGGCGACCTGTACCGCGTCGTCGGCTCGGAGAAAAAAGACTTCCGCGGCGAGCAGGCCTTCACCGCCGCCATCCTCGACGTTTCCTCACCGGAGCGGAAAAAAATCTACTTCCTCACCGGCCACGGCGAGTACCGCATCGACAAGGTCGACCCGCGCAACGGCCTCTCCGCCCTGGCCGACGAGCTGCGCCTGCGCAACTTCGCCGTCGACACGCTCGACGTCAGCTTCAGACGCAAAGTCCCCGAGGACGCCGCCCTCGTGATCGTCACCGCGCCGCAAAGCGTGGAGCCCTTCGTGCAGGAGCAGCTCCGCCAATACCTCAGCAACCGCGCCGGCCGCGTCATCCTCATGCTCGCCCCCGGCCTCCCCCACGGGCTCGACGATCTGCTCTACGACTGGGGCGTGATGGTGGACGACGATGTGATCTATGACACCAGCCCCGAAGATGTCACCGAAGAGGGCGATTTGAAGATCCGCTGCTTCGCCGAGAACCATCCCATCGTGCAAAGCCTCGTCGACCGGCAGATCGCGCTCCGCGTCGGCCCGAGCCGCAGCGTGCGCCCCGAGCCGGGCCGGGCGCAGGGCAGCGGCCTCACCCTCACCACACTCGCCGCCACCTCCGCCACCGCCTGGGGCGAGCGCAGCTACCGGTTGCGCCAAACCCCCGTTTATAACGAAGGCGTCGACATCAAGGGCATCGCCCAGATGGAACCCAAGAACCGCCTCGGCCTCGCCGTCGCCTCCGAGCGCGTGCAGGCGCGCGGCAACCTGCCCTTCAGCGTGCGCGGCGGCCGGCTGGTGGTCTTCGGCACCGCCGACCTCGTGACCAACAACCGGCTCCAAGGCGCACAGGGCAACTACAACCTTTTCTTCAACGCCATCAACTGGACCGTCGACCGCGACACCCAGCTCAACCTCCCGCCGCGGCCCATCGAGAAATTCCAGCTCGCACTCAGCCAGCAGGAGCTGCTCCGCCTGCGCTACTGCCTGCTCCTGCTCGTGCCCGGCATCGCCGCCCTCCTCGGCATCATGGTCTACTGGACCCGCCGCTCCTAACCCGCCTCTCCGCCCGCCATGCGCACCAAAGTCACGCTCGTTCTGCTCTTCCTCAACGTCGCGCTCTTCTTCTTCATTTTCTATCTGCGTCCGCAATGGCTCACCGAGGAGCGCCTGAAGGAAACGCGCAGCAACGTCCTGCCCAGCGAGGCCGCCAACATCCAGGCGCTCGAAATCGTCGCCGGCACTCAGACCGTGCGCCTCGTCAAACGCGGCGAGACTTGGGCGCTGACCCAGCCCTTCGACTGGCCCGCCAATCCCCATGCCGTCAGCCCCATCCTCAACGCCCTGCAATTCCTCAAGCACGAGACGAGCTTCGCCGTCGCCGACCTGGCGAAAAACGGCCAGTCGCTCGCCAGCTACGGCCTGGAAAAACCGACGCTCACCGTGACCATCGTCACCGGCGCGCCCGCCGGCGCCGAGCCGCCGCGCCTCACCCTGCGCATCGGCGACACCACCAAGGACGGCAACCGCCTCTACGTGCTCTCGCCCGACGGCAAACGCATCCACGTGGTCGAGCGTTCGCTCGCCGAGAGCCTCACGCTCCCCCTCGAACAGCTGCGCTCCGACGAGCTCCTCACCATCCAGGTGTTCGAGGTGCGTTCCTTCAACCTCGAAGTCCGCGCCGCCAACCCCCAGAGCGTCTCCCCCGCCAACCGCATCCGGCTCCGCCACGACGGCAACCGCTGGTTGTTCGAGACGCCCATCACGGCGCGCGCCAGCAAAACCGCCACCGAACTCGCGATCAAGGACCTCAACGGTCTGCGCGTAAAATCGTTTGTCCCCCAGCCGCCCGCGCCCGAGCTCAACCCCGCCACCAGCCCCACCCTGCGCGTCACGCTCGAAGGCAACAACCGCCGCGAGACGCTCCTGCTCGGCGGCCAGCTCCCGGCTGCGCCGACGGCCGCGGGCGCCAAGCCCGCCGACGCCCACGAGTTCTACGGCCAGATGGAAGCCCGCGAAGGCAAGCCCTCCGTCATTTTCACCGTCCTCGTGAAAGACGACCTCATCAAAGCCTTGCGCAAAGCGCAGGATGAGCTCCGCGAACGCCGCCTGTTCGAGTTTGAGCCCGCCGCCGTCACCGCCATCACGCTCCGCGCGCCCGACGCCCCCGAGCTCATGCTGCAACGCCTGGAGTCCGCCGCCGGCAGCGAATCCACGCCGTGGCAGATCGTCCGCCGCGACGGCGCCCAGGCCCCGGTCACCCAGCCCGCCGACCGCGGCGCCGTGCAACGCCTTTTGGAGAAGCTCGGCCAGCTGGCCGCGCGCGATTTCCTCAACGACGCCCCCACCTCGGCCGACATCGAAGGCTGGGGCTTCAACCGGCCCGTGCGCGAAATCGCCGTCACCACCGCCAACGCCGGCTCCGCCGCCGCCCCGGTGACCACCACGCTCAAGATCGGCGTCGGCCCCGCGCGCGGCGCGACCGCCTTCGCCAGCTTCGGCAACCCGCCCTACGTTTACGCGATCGACGCCGAAATTCTCCGCGACCTCCCGGTGGAGCTCCGCGCGTGGCGCGACCGCCGGCTGCGCGAACTCCCCGCCGGCGCCCAGATCACCGGCCTCAAGCTCACCGAACCCGCCACCAAGGCCGTGCTCCTCGAAAAAACGCTCGCGCCCGCCACGCCGCCCGACGCCGCCGTGCAAAAGCTCCTCGAACCGTTGCGCTCGTTGCGCGCCCAGGCGTTTGTCGCCGACCGCTTCACCCCCACGGCAAACGTCGCCGGCGAAGAGCGTCCGTGGAAATACCAGCTCGACCTCACCGTCACGCTCGTGGGCGGCGCCAGCGCGCAGACGACCACCTCCACGCTGTTTTTCACCGAACGCCTCGGCGGCGGCACCCAGCTGGCCGGCTCGCCCGACCTCGATGCGGTGTTCGAGATCGAGCAACCGCTGCTCGACGCGCTCTGGACGATCACTTACGGCCCGCACGATCCCGGCCCGGTAACTTCCCCCGCGGCCCAACCGGCTGCGCCCGCACCCGCGCCCGCCACGCCGCCTGTGACGCCGCCCGCCGCCACGCTGGCGACCCCTGCGCCTGCGCCCGTCACCACTCCGGCCGCGCCCGCCGCCAAGACCTGAGCCACCGTTGCACCCGCTCGGCACAGAAAAAAAATCAGGCCGTGGGGGCGCAGTCTTGCTGCGCCCTTCGCGCCTCCCCGCCGCACCATGCGCCCGCTGCTGAACTATTGCCGGCAAGGCGCCTGTCTCTGCCTCCGGGGCGTCGGCACCTGCGTGCTCTGGACGCTCTGGCTGGCGCTGCTGCTGCTGCTCGCCGTGCAGATCTGGATCGCGACCTCGCGCGAGCTGACCGTGCCGCAACCGGTGTTACGCCGGCTCGAAAGCCAGCTCGCCAACTCGCAGCTCGCCGTGCGTTGCGGCCGGGCAACGTTCGATCCTTTCGGCCGGCTGTTGTTGGAAGACTTCGCGATTTCCGCCACCGGCAGCAACGAGCCGATCATGACCGGGCGGCTGCTTTACACGAAACTCGATCCGTGGGCGCTGCTCGCCGGGCATTTCGAGGCGCGCAATCTGGAGATCGCCGGCGTCGATCTGTACGTGCCGGCGATGTTTTCGCGTTCGGGCCAGCCCGAGGCGCTGGTGCGCGAGCTCGACGTCACGCTCCAGCCGGGCGCCAAGCATCTGCTCGTTGGCACGCTCCGCGCCCGTCTGGGCCGGCTGGCGTTCAACCTCCGTGGCGCCGTCGACACCTCGGTCTGGCGCGATCCGCGCCGCGCCGCGCTCTCGCCCGAGGAACTGTTTGCCCGGCACTACGCCGCTTTGGCGCGTCAGCTCGCCGAGCTGGCGCCGCGACTGGAGGCGTTGGAGACGGCGCACATCGATTTGGAGCTCGCCCCGTCCGATACCCGCGGCGCGATCGTGCAGGCCGAGGTGCAGCTCGCCGGCCTCCACCTGACCGAGCCATTTCCCGTGCAGACCGGCCCGCTGCGGTTCAGCACCCGTTTCCCGCTCACCGGCCCGACCGCCACCATGGCCGGCATCGATGCCCAGGTGGAATCGCTCAACATCGCCGGCCACGCCGCCCGCGGCGTGCGGGTGCAGGCGCGCGGCCTGCTCCGGATCGCCGAGGGCGCGTTCGATCTGCGGGAAGCGGACATCGTCGCCGCCGAAGTGCGCGCGACTCCGCTGACTCTGACATCGCCCGTGCTCCGGCTCGATCCCGGTCCATTGCCCAAGCTCCGGGCCACACTCGCCGCCCGCGTGGCCGATGCGCCGGTGGGCGTGCAGGGCGACCTCGATATCAACGCCCGCGCCGGCACCGTGCGTTTTGCCACCGGCATCACGCCGGCCCTCATCGAACTCGCCAACACCCAGTTCAAACTCGGCCTCGACGGCCTGGTGCAACTCACCCGCCCGATCCGCCTGGAGGGCGAGCTCGCGCTGGCGCCCGGCGGCAAACCCGAACGCGCCCGCGGCTGGATCGCCACCGAGCGGCTCGCCGTCCAAGATGTGGCCATCGACGCCGTCGCCGGTAAACTCGAATGGCAGGGCAACGATTTTCGCGCCACCGACGCCGTGATGTTCCAGGGCGAGAGCGTGGCGCGTGGCACCTACACGATGGATCTCGCGTCCAGAGACTACCGGTTTCTGCTGAAAGGCCGGCTGCGGCCGGAAGGCATCAACGGCTGGTTCACCGAGTCGTGGCCCAACATCTGGAAAAACTTCGTCTTCGTGCAGCCGCCCGACGCCGATGCCGACATCCTCGGTCGCTGGGGCTCGCCGGATCGCACGCAAGTTTTCCTCGGCGCCACCGGCACGAACGTGACCATCCGCACCGCGCCGTTCGACACCCTGCGCACCGAACTTTTCCTGTGGGACAGCTTCAACATCGTCCACGCGCTCGATTTCCACGTGACGCGACGCGATGGCGAGGCGCGCGGCTGGTTCAAACGCACTTTCGACCCGAAGGCCGACGCTTGGCGCGCCATCGATTTTTCCACGCATTCGACGATGGATTTGCAGGAGAGCGCGCCGGCGTTTGGTCCGCCCGGGCCAAAATTTGTCGCCCCTTATCGCTTCGAGAAACCGCCGCGCCTGTTTGCACAGGGCCATCTCGACGGCCCGGCCACCGGAGCCCCGCCACAGGATCAAGTGCACATCGAACTGGAATCGACCGGCGCGTTTTCTTTTCACGGTTTTCCGCTGCGCGACATCGCGTTCACCGGCGAACTGCTGGGCGACACGCTCACCCTCGACCCGGTGCGCACCCAGTTCGCCGGCGGCGCAGTCGCCGGCAAGGCGCGCGTCTGGGGGCCCGACGAGAAACGGCAGACGAGTTTCACCGCGACGCTGCGCCAGGCCGCGCTGCCGGAGGCGGCGATGACGTTGGACAACTACAGCGCGTTTCGCGCCGGCCTGCCCCCGCCGTCGAAGAATCCCCTGCTCGACAACCTGACCAACATCAAAGTCGACGTCGACCTCGCCGCCGAGGGGTTGCTCGACGACATTCTGAGTTATCAAGGCGACGGCACGGCCCAGCTTTCCGGCAGCGAACTCGGACAGGTGCCGATGCTGGGATTGCTCTCGCAACTGCTGCCCTTCACCACGCTGCGGTTCACCGCCGCGCGCGCCCAGTTCAAGGTCGAGGGACCGCGGATCAATTTCACCGCCGTGCGCCTCACGGGCAGCAACTCCGCCATCGAAGCCCACGGTTACTACGGCATCGACGCCCGTTCGCTCGATTTCCGCGCCAAGGTTTTCCCCTTCGAGCAAAGCTCCGGCCTGATCCGCGGCACCTTCGGCCTGGTGTTCACCCCGCTCTCGCAATTTCTGGAGGTCAAACTTACCGGCAATCTCGCACGCCCCTCGTGGCACCTCCTCTATAGCCCGCTCAACATCTTGCGCAGTCTCGCCGAACCCGCGGCGGAGCAACCCAAGCCGGCCGCGCCCGCACCTGCGCCGGTCCCCGCCGCTCCCCCCCCTGCGCCATGAACCGCCCCGCCCGCCATTCGCCGGCCGTTTTCGCTGCCACGTTATCCTGCTGGCTCTCAGCAAAAATCCTTATTGCTCCAAACCGGAGCGCCCTCTTGCGTAGGGTGTATTCCCTACATGGCTAACCTGCCGACCTTGCCGCGCCGCACCTGGCTGGAGCAACTTTTGCTCGGCCTGGCCGTGGCGTTGATTGTCATCGGCGGGCTGACGCTGATCGGTTGGTGGTTCCGGCTGGACGGTCTGTTGCAGCCGCTGACCGGCATGGCGCCGCTCAAGGCCAATGCGGGACTGGGCATACTGTTGCTCGGCGTGGCGTTGCTCCTCGCCGAGTTGAGCCACAAGCGGTTTTCCGGGCTCGCGCTGCTGCCGGCGTTGATCGGCGCGGTGACGTTGTTGGAGCATATTATCGGCGTCAATTTGCAGATCGATGAGCTGCTGGCCCGCGACCACCTGCTGATCGATACGGCCCATCCCGGGCGCATGGCCACGGTAGTGGCCGGCTCGCTTTTGGTGGGCGGCGTGGCACTGGCGTGGCGTTCGCTGGCGGGCGGCGCGCGCGCGCGGTTGTTTGCCGAGGCGGTGGCCGGTTCGCTCATTTGCTCCATCAGCTCGTCGACGCTCCTGGGCTACTTGGTGGACCTGCCCGTCGTGTATCAATGGGGCTCGGGCACGGCGACCTCATGCACCGGCGGGGTGGCGCTGTTGCTGCTGGGCGTGGCCTTGCTCGCCTCGGCCTGGCGCGAAAACGCCCGGGTGGAAAGCGGTCCGCCGAGCTGGGTGCCGATGCCGTTTTTCATCATCGGTCTCACGTTGACCAGTGTGCTCTTCATCGG
Source organism: Opitutia bacterium (assembly GCA_016217595.1). Classification (GTDB taxonomy): domain Bacteria; phylum Verrucomicrobiota; class Verrucomicrobiia; order Opitutales; family Opitutaceae; genus MWDT01. Next base: position 66,669 of record JACRHS010000015.1, read on the forward strand.
CCTGCGCGACCGCGAAGCCGCCTTCCTCCGCACCAACACCCAGAACGCCACCGATAATCTCGTCAACGCCATCGACCGCGAGTTCCAGCAGATCGCCAACGACGTCAACGACCGCATCGCCCTCCCCTGGAGCCGCGCCACCGGCGAGGCGCCCAGCGCCGTCTGGGACAGCATCGCCCGCCCCTTCCACGACGCCAACAAGGACGCCGGTTGCATCGCCATCTCCTGGGTCGATCTTTCGATGCACACGCGACTGGTCTACCCACGCGAAGGCAACGAGGGCTCGCTGGCTTTCGACCACATCACGCAGAAAGTCCGCAACGACGCCCTGCTCGCGGCCCGCGCCAAAGGCCGGCCGGTGATCTCCGGCAGCATCGTCTTGCCGACCACGCAGGGCGGCCGGGGGTTTGTCGTCTATGCTCCGGTCCTGCGCAACGGCCAGCTCACCGGCTTCGTTGCCGTGGAGTACGTCTATCGCGGCGTCTTCCGTGTCATCGATCGCAACCTCGACCTCTCGACGCTGTTCCGCCTCACCATCACGATCAACCGCGAACCCATTTACGGCGCGAACCTCGGCGACGAGCCGCCCGCGGACGAGGCGGTTTACTCGGTCAAAATTCACGGGCAAAACTTCCGCCTCAGCCTCCTTCCGACCGAGGCTTATCTCCAGCGCAACCGCCGCTACCTGCCCGAGCTGATGCTGCTCTCCGGCCTCGGCATCACCTTTCTGTTAAGCCTGATGGTCCACTTCGCCCGCGGCGCCCGCTCGGGCATGGTCGCCGCCGAGGATTCCAACCGCCGCCTGCTGGCGGAAAACGAGGACCGCCGCCGCATCGAAGCGCGGTTGAAGACTTCCGACGAACGCCTCCGCCTCGCCCTCGACAGCACCGGCATCGGCATCTTCGAGTGGACGATCGCCTCGGGCTACGTCCATTACAGCACCGGCCTGTGGGCCATGCTCGGCTATGAGCACAACCGCATGCCGCCCACCGTGGAGGCGTTGCAATCGCTCATCCACCCGGAAGACCTGCCGGCCTACCGCCGCCGCATCGAGGCGCAACTGACCGGCGCCACCGCCTTCATCGAACCGGAATTCCGCGTGCGCGCTCGCGCCGGCGACTGGCGCTGGGTGTACCTCCGCTCCAAATCCGTCGCGGCCAAGGCCGACGGCACACCCATTCGCGTGCTCGGCACCATACAGGACATCACCGCCCGTCGCGAAGCCGAGGAAGCGTTGCGCACCAGCCAGGCCGCCACCCGCAAACTTTCCCTCGTCGCCTCGCGCACCGACAACCTCGTCATCATCTTCACGCCCGACGGCCGCGTGGAATGGGTCAACGAGAGCTTCACGCGCGCGATGGAATATTCGCTCTCGGAAATCGTCGGCAAACGCCCCGCGGAATTTCTCGCCGGACCCGACACCGACCCGCGCGCCATCGGCCGGCTCCGCGCCGCCTTCAGCCAGGGCCAGAGCGTCAGCCTCGACATTCTCCAATACGCCAAATCGGGCCGGAAATTTCACCTCTCCTTCGAAATCCAGCCCGTGCGCAATCAGGGCAGCGGCATCGAGAACTTCATCGCCGTTGCCACCGACATCACCGCGCGCGTCGAGACCGAGCAGGCGCTCCGCCGCGCCAAGGCCGAGGCCGATGCCGCCTCGCGCGCCAAGAGCGAATTCCTCGCCTCCATGTCGCACGAAATCCGCACGCCCATGAACGGCGTGATCGGCATGACCAGCCTCCTGCTCGAAACCACCCTCCAGCCCGAGCAACGCGAATACGTTAACACCATCCGCAGTTCCGGCGAGGCCCTGCTCACCATCATCAACGACATCCTCGATTTCTCCAAGATCGAGTCCGGCAAGATGGAGCTGGAACGCCTGCCGTTCGAACTCAACTCCTGCCTGGAGGAGACGCTCGATCTGTTCGCCGTGCAGGCCGCGGCCAAGCAGATCGAACTCGTCAGCTACCTCGACCGCAACGTCCCCGCCATGATCGTCGGCGACGTCACCCGGTTGCGCCAGGTGCTCGTCAATCTGGTCAACAACGCCGTCAAATTCACCCCCAAGGGCAGCATCGCGTTGGAAGCCCGCCTCGCGCCCGGCGATCCCGCCGAACACGGCCTGCCCCCCGGCCGCATGCTCCTCGAATTCACCGTGCGCGACACCGGCATCGGCATCCCCGCCGACCGCGTCAGCCGGCTCTTCAAGGCGTTCAGCCAGGTCGATTCCTCGACCACCCGCAAATACGGCGGCACCGGACTCGGCCTCGCCATCTGCCAGCGCCTCTGCGCCCTCATGGGTGGCGATATCTGCGTCGAAAGCACCGAGGGCCAGGGCTCGTCCTTCATCTTCACGATTCAAACGGAGGCGGCACCGCCGATGCTGGACACCGGCCTGCCCGCCGTGCCCATGCTGCTGCGCGGCGGCACCGTGCTTGCGATTGAAGACCACCCGGACAACCAACGCCGCCTGCAAGATTTGTTCGCCACCTGGGGCGCCTCCTGCGCGGTGGCCGCCACGGCGGAGCAAGCGCCCGAAATTCTCGCCCGTCTCCCGGGTCAGCCGGTGTTGCTCGTCATTGACCATGATGGCGGCGAAATCGCGCCCGCCCTGACGGCCTTCTCAGCCATTCCCGCGCCGCGGCTGCTCATGCTGCCCTTTGGCACCCCGCCGCCCGCCATCCCCAACGACGGCCGCATTTACGGCGTTGTTTCCAAGCCGCTCAAAACCGCGGCGTTTTACCAGACGATTTCCACGCTCCTCGAAACCATCGCCAAAGCGACCACCGCCAAGCCCATCGAGCGCACCCGCACACTCTGCGACGATATCCCGCTCGACGTCCTGCTGGTGGAGGACAACCCGGTGAACCAAAAAGTCGCGCTGCGCTTCCTCTCCCGTCTCGGCTATCGCGCCGACGCCGTGGGCAACGGTCTCGAAGCGGTCAACACGCTGGAGACGCGCGACTATCATCTTGTGCTGATGGATCTGCAAATGCCGGAGATGGACGGCCTCGAAGCGAGCCGCCAGATCCGCCGCCGCCTGCCCGCCGCACGCCAGCCGAAGATCATCGCCCTCACCGCCAACGCGCTGCAAGGCGACCGCGAACTCTGCCTCGCCGCCGGCATGGACGACTACATTTCCAAGCCGGTGAAAATGCAGGAAATCGAGGACGCCATCCGCCGCCAGTTCGGCCCCGCGACCATCATCCCGCCCTCGGCGTGAGCGTAGATGCCGGGCGCAGAATTGACGCCCCCATTTCACCCGCTATCTTGGCGCAAACGATGAAAACCTTGGGCTTCACTTATTGGCAGGACGCTGGTGCCTGGATCGGATACCTCGATGAATTTCCCGATTATCTCACCCAAGGAAACAGTCTTGAGGATCTCAAAAGCCACTTGGTGGATCTTTACCAAGACCTAAGCTCAGGCGTCATTCCTAATGTCAGAAAACATGCCCAGCTTGAGGTGGCATGAAACGCCGCGATCTCATCCGGAAAATTGAAGAGGCAGGGGCGGTCCTCATTCGCCACGGCGGAAAACACGACTGGTATCAAAATCCCCAGACCAAGATGTCGCAACCGGTGCCACGACACACCGAGATCAATGAGATGCTGGCCAAAAGCATTCTCAAAAAGCTCAAAGCCAACTGACCGAAATCGCTCCGCGCAGCTTGCCCTCAACCAACCTGCTGCGCCAGCGCGGCGATCTCCGCCGCACGCGTGGGTTCGGCAACGAGGTTGCGCTCCTCGCCCGGATCGCGCTCCAGATCGAAAAACAGCCACGGCGTGCCATCGGCGTTGAGCACGAGTTTGCGCTGCGCGGTGCGCACCCCCCGCCACTCCCGGTCGCACTGATGCGGCAATCGCACCACACTCGGCATCGAGATTTGCGCCGCGCTGGCAGCTGCCCCTGACGGCCGACTCTCCGCCCACGCCAGCGTCATCGCCGACAAGTCGAGCAGGCTCACCGCCGCCATCGACTTCGTCCCCGCTGTCTGCCCCGGCCACCGCACGAGCAGCGGCACGCGCACGCTCTCCTCATGCGGCCAGCCTTTGCGCAACAATCCGTGCGCGCCATGCATGTCGCCGTGCACCGACGCAAACACCACCAGCGTGTCGTCCCCCGCCGCCGCGAGCAGCCGCCCGATGGCGCGATCCGTCGCCGCGATGTGCGCGTAATAACCCGCGAGCTCCCGTCGCACCCGCGCCTCCAGTTCGCCGCCGCGCGGCACATTGGCCGGCAGTGTCAACGCGCGCGGATCGCACGGCGCCACGCCGGCGGCCGGCGCATCGTAGGGCGGATGCGGCGCCTCAAAACTTACCATGCAAAACCATGGCGGAAGATTTTCCTCCTTGGTTTTTCGATGGTCGTTTTCGTCCAGCCACACGGCAGCGCGCGCGGCCAGCACATCGCTCTGATAACCCGGAAACCGCGTCGGCTCGGGCAACCGCGTGCCATGCAGCCACGGATCGTTGAGCAGAAAACCGCTCTCAAACCCTTCCCAGAAATCAAACCCTCCCCGTCCCGCCGGCGGCACCACGGTTTGCGCATGCGCCGCGCCCACCAGTGGGGCGGCGGGATCGCGCCGCGCCAGATGCCATTTGCCAAAAAACGCCGTGGCGTAGCCGCGGTCCCGCAGCGCATGCGCGATCGTGCGCGCGTTCTCCGGCAACGGATCGAAGTAATCGCGCACGCCGTTCGCCGGCGATGGCATGCCCGTCAGCAACGCGGCGCGGGCAAACGGTCCGAAGGGATGCGGCGTCACCGCCTGCGCGTAATTGACACTGCGTGCCGCCAGGGCGTCGAGACACGGCGTGGCCGCGTGCGGATCGCCCGCATAGCCGGTCGCCCCCGCGCGCCATTGCGTGGCGACGATCCAGAGGAGATTGGGCGGACGCGGCATGATTGCGCCCGACGGTAGCGGCCGGGCTGCGCAAGACACGCCTGTTTTCCTTTCCGTCAACGGCGCGCGCTCTTGGCGGCAGCGACCAACATGCCCACAGGCACCGCAACCGGCAGTCGCAAACCGGCGTGCGCCTGCGCCGGAGTGGAAAGATGAGCCAGCCGCGCGTTGACCCAATCGTCCGCCAGCGGCTGGCGGGAGGCGAGCGCCTGCACGGCCTCCAACCCGACGGTGCACGCATAAGCCATCGCCTGCGCGGCGGGCGCCGCCTCGCGCAATCGCCCGAAATTCGCTCCGAGCCCGTCCGCGACGTCCTGCGCCAGCTCGCGCCACGCTTCCAATTGCGCACACAACTCGAGCGTCGCCGGCGCGGCCGGATCGCGCTCGGAAAACAGCCAGGCCCGCACCGCGGCGGCAAATTTCCGCGCGATGTCACTTTCGGCCGGCGCACAATCGATCAGCCCCGTCAACGGCGTGGACTGCGTGTTGGTCCGGGTGTGCTGTTCGCGTTCGTAGATGCCGCCGGCTTCCACGAGTTCGAGAAATGCGCTGAGCCGGGCAAACGCCGGCGGCAACAACGCCTCGCCGGCAAACCGCCGCAGCATGGCGGCGGGATTTTTGACGTGCCGTAAACCCACCTCTTCCAGCCGGCGGCTCGCCTTCGCCAGTCGCCGATACATGTCGTCCGGATCGGTGACCGAGCGTGGCGACCAGAAACGCTCGGCGATGGCGGCGGCGCGCGGCCAGATGCGCGAGTCGAGCGTTTCGTCCGTCGCCCATTCGCTCCACATGCAAGCTTCGCCGCCGAGCACACGGCGCGCTTCCTCGGGGGTCAGCGTGCTTTTTTCCGGCAGCGGGTCATTGGCGTAGTACCAGCTGGCTGGCTGCAAATGGTCGAGATAGTAGCCGCACGAGAGCAACGCCGTGCACCCCAGCCGGACCGCCGTCGCCATCGAGTCGACCCCGCGCCAGGATTGCACGCAGATTTCCCGCGGCAGATCGGGATGCAGGATTTCGTCCCAGCCGAGCATTTTCTTGCCATGCTTGGCCACGAGTTGTTGCACGCGCCGGTTGAAATACGCCTGGAGCCCGGCGTTGTTTTTCAGCCCGTGCGCGGCGATGAATTCCTGGAGGCGCGGATTCGCGTTCCATTGTTTGCCGTTCACTTCGTCGCCGCCGATGTGCAGATACGCGTCGGGAAACAGCGCGGCCATCTCGCCGAAAAACGCATCGATCAGTGTGTACACCTTCTCGTTCGTCGGATCTAGAGTGGGATCGCAAATGCCCCAACGCCGTTCGATGGCATAGGGCCCCGGCTGGCTCGCCAGCTCGGGATAGCCGACCAGCCAGCTCGTGGCGTGGCCCGGCACATCGATTTCCGGCACCACCCGGATGCCCCGCGCCGCAGCGTATGCGATGAGCTCGCGCATCTGATCCTGGGTGTAGAACAACCCGTCCGAGCCGCATTCGTGCAGCCGCGGATGCGTCCGGCTCTCGATGCGGAATCCCTGGTCGTCGGTCAGGTGCAGATGCAGCACGTTGAGCTTCACCACCGCCATGCCGTCGAGCTGCCGCTTGATCGTCTCCAACGGCACCCAATGCCGGCACACATCAAGCATTAGGCCGCGCCACGGAAAACGCGGTTGGTCGTTGATCGTGACCGCCGGCAGATGCCAGCCCTCGGCGTCGGCGCGGAGCAGTTGCAACAGCGTCTCCAGCCCGTGCATCGCGCCGGGCACCGTGGCCGCGCGCAGGGTCGCACGCTCCGGCGTCACGTCCAACGCATAGCTCTCGTCTTCGCCGACCGTCGGCCACGCGTGGCCCGGCCCGGTGCAGTCCACCACGAGCGTCGCCTTCCCACCCACTCCGGTGCGCGGGCGGGCAAACACCATTCCGGTACGCTCCTCCCAACGCCGCAATGCACGGACCAGCGCGCCTTGCAGCCGGGCGTCGTCGTGCCCCATCACCGCGACCGAAAACGTCGTCGTCACGGGCAATTGCCCCGCGGTCCGCACAAATTCCACCGGCAACGGCAGGAGCGGGCAAGCGGACGAATTGGAAACGACGGAGGAAACTTGCATGAACGGATCATACCCGCTTGCGCCGCCAATTGAATGGCAAAATTGCTGAAGTTTTTGCCGTAAGCACCGGCGGACACATCGCGCACCCGCGGTTTGACTTCCGGAGGTTTCCTGCGACCAGTAAACCGCATGCCCAAACGCGCCGTCCTCCTCGTCAACCTCGGTTCGCCCGACTCGACCTCCGTCGCGGATGTGCGGCGTTACCTGCGCGAATTCCTCGGCGATGAGCGCGTGATCGACCAACCGCCCCAGCCTTTCCGCTGGCTGCTGGTCAACGGCATCATCACGCAATTTCGCGCGCCGAAATCCGCCCACGCCTATGCCTCCGTCTGGACGCCCGAGGGTTCCCCGCTCGTCGTCACCAGTCGCAGCGTGCAACGCAAACTCGCCGCCACGCTCGGCGACACCGCGACCGTCGCGCTCGCCATGCGCTACGGACGGCCCGGCATCGCGCATGTGCTCGGCGAACTCGTTGCGCAAGGCGTCGAAGAGGTGCTGCTGTTCCCGCAATATCCGCACTACGCGATGTCGAGCTGGGAAACCGTCGTGGTGAAAGTGTACGAGGAAGCGGCCAAGCTGGCGCCCCGGCTCAAGATCGAGAGCGTGCAACCGTTTTTCGCCGACACCGACTACATCGACGCCCTGTACGCGAGCGCCACGCCTTTTCTCGCGCAGCCGCACGATCACCTGCTTTTCAGCTACCACGGCATACCGGTGCGCCATCTGCGCAAGGCCGACAGCTCGCACGCGCACTGCACGGCCGTGGCCGATTGCTGCCTCACGCCATCTCCCGCGCACAGCACGTGCTACAAGGCCCAAGTGCTCGCCACCACCCGCGCCTTCGCCGCGCGCGCCGAGCTCGACCCGGCGCGCTTCTCGGTGTCGTTTCAATCGCGCCTCGCCGGCGAGCCGTGGCTCACGCCGTACACTGACCACGAGTTGGTGCGGCTCGCGCAGTCCGGCAAAAAGCGCCTGCTGGTGATGATGCCGGCCTTCGTCACTGATTGTTTGGAGACGCTTGAAGAGATCGCGGTCGAGGGCCGGGAGACCTTCCTCACTGCGGGAGGCGAATGGTTCCAAGCCATCCCCTGCCTGAATGATCACACCGCGTACATCGATTTTCTCGCCAAGCGCACACGTCTGTGGCTTGCTGCCGGTCAGCTTTAGCTGTCCGAGTGAGTCTCGCTGCTTCAGACCTTCGATCGCCACCAGCACCTCCGGCTTCACCGGTGGCAGTGCTATTGCTTGATGCCGCGGGACAGGTGCGACTGGCCAGCGCCGCCGCCCGCGCGTGGTGGGGCGACGACCAGCTGACCGGCAAACATTTCGCCGCATTGTTCGTCTTCGAAATCGTCTCGCACGATCCCGATTTTCTCGCCGCCCAATGGGAGGCGCTGCGTGACTCCGCCCGCCAGGGGGAGATCCAACTCGAAGCCGCACCCGCCGCAGGCGAGCCGATCGCCGTCACCGCCCGGCTGGAGCCGATAACCGATGGCACCGGCGGTTATCTGGTCACTTTGCGCCGTGCGGAGAGCGCGCCAGCGCCGACGGCCAGCACCTCGCCGCTCGTGAGCGGACTGACGTTGCTGGCAGAAAAAAGCCCCGCGGGATTTTTCGACCTGCATTTCGCCGCGAGCAGCATCCGTTACACGCCGGCATGGAAACGCCTGCTCGGCTACACCGACGCCGAACTGCCCGACACCTATGAAACCTGGCTGGAATTGCTCCACCCCGAGGACTCCGCCGCCGCGCCCGATCAGGTGCGCAAAAAAAACGCCGCGCCCGGCGCGCTGCCTTTCTCGGTCGAATTCCGCATGCGGCACCGCGAAGGCCGCTGGGTATGGATTCAGTCGACGGGCCTGCAAGTAGTCGGCGCCGACGGCAAACTCGAACGCGTGGTCGGCTTCCACCTCGACATCACCGAGCGCAAGGAATCCGAAGAGGCCAGTTTCACCAACGACGAGCGACTGCAAACGCTCAGCGGCGCCGGCCCGCTCGGCGCGTTCGAATTCGATTTTCATCAACAGACCGGTTGGATCTCTCCCGCCTGGGTGCAACTGGTCGGTTACGAGGAGGACGAATTGCCCGCCACTGCCGGCGCCGAAACTTTTGCCGGACTGCTGCCGCCCGATGAAGCGGCCGGCGGACTGCCCGCGTGGTTTTCCACCCGCGGCACGCCCGGCGCAACCACCTTGCTGGAGGCCGTGCGGCTGCGTCACAAAGACGGTCGCTGGCTTCCTGTGCTCCTCGGTGCGCACCGTCAATTCTCCCGGAAGCGCGAGCTGTATCGCGTCGTCGGTTTTTGCTGCGCGTTGCCGGAAAACCTCGCCGCGGCATCTCCCGGCGGTGCGGCGCTCCCACCGGCCTTGCTGGCGGAGACGTTCGCCACGCTCGCCGAAGCAGTGCTCGTGACCGATGCCCGCGGCGGCGTGCTTTTTCTCAACCCGACCGCCGCGCGGCTGCTGCAAGTGCGCGAGGAATCCGCCCTCGGCCAGCCTGCCGTCGAACTGTTCCGCCTCGTCAACCGCCTCAACGGGCAGCCTGCCACCGACGATGCCTGCGAGATGGCGCTGAGCGCCGACGGCCCGCTGCCCTTGCTCAATCAGCATGCGCTCGCCCGCGAGGGCGCGGCGCCGCTGCCCATCGTGTGGACGGCCCGGGCCGCGTTTGATAACGCCGGCAAACCCGGCGGCGTCGTGATCGTTTTCCGCGACCCGGAGGAGATGAACCTCACGCCCGAGGAGCTGGTGAAGGCGAACCGTTTCGAGTCGCTCGGCCTGCTCGCCGGCGGCATCGCCCACGATTTCAACAATCTGCTCACCACCATCCTTGGCGGCGTCTCGCTCGCCAAAGACAACCACGATTCCTCCGGACTCGACGACAGCGAAAAAGCCTGCCTCGCCGCCAAGGCGCTCACCCGCCAGCTCCTCGCCGTGGCCAAGGGGAGCACCGGCGCCCGCAGCGTCGTGGCCCCGGGAGAAATCGTGCGCGACGCCGTGCGGGTCGCCTCCGCGGGCGCCGATGTCGAGGTGGCCGTGGAAGTCGCCGATACGGTGCCGCCCGTGCAGGTGGACCGGACCCAGATTTTGCAGGTGTTCCAAAACCTGATCGTCAACGCCATTCAGGCGATGCCACCGGTGCCGCACCGCGGCCGCGTCACATTGCGCGCCGCCGCCGTCAACCTCGCCGAGGGCCAGATGCCGCCGCTCTCTGGCGGAGCATATGTGCAATTCGAGGTGCGCGACAACGGCAGCGGCATCAAGCCCGAGCACCTCGAACGCATCTGGGATCCGTTTTTCACCACCAAGAAACACGGCACAGGGCTCGGCCTCGCCACCGTGCTCTCTGTGGTGCGCAAACATGGCGGTCAGATCGGCGTCGTCTCCGAACTCGGCGTGGGCACTGCGTTCACCGTTTTCCTCCCCGTGGCCGACAAGCCGGTCGAGGTGCAGGCCCGCCGCGCGCCCTCGCTGCGTTTCGGCACCGGCCGCGTCCTCTTCATGGACGACGACCCGAAAATCTCCGCGCTCACCGCCAACATGCTGGAGAGCCTCGAGTACAAGTACGACCTCGCCCGCGACGGCGCGGAGGCGATCAAACTCTACAAGAGCTACTTCAACATCGGCCGTCCCTACGATGCGGTGATCATGGACATCACGGTGATCGGCGGCATGGGTGGCGAAGAGGCGTTTCACGCGCTGCGCGAACTCGACCCCGAAGTCCGCGCCATTGTGTCGAGCGGTTACGACAACGAAGAGATGGTGCAACGCTTCCTCAACCTCGGCTTTTGCGGCTATCTCACCAAACCGTACCGCGTGACCGACCTCGGCAAAGTGCTCAAAGCCGTGCTCGGATGAGCGACGCGAATTGAGGCGGTTCCCTCTTATGCATAACGCCCCCACGACAATTCACCGTAGAACTCACTTCGCTCCCGCCGCCCTCTTCTTCGGACTGTTTGTAGGATTCCTACCATTGACCGTCCCGAGCTGGGCTGCAGAGCCGGGCAAGCGGCCGGCTGGCGCGATTCCGCCGGCGGTCGCGGAGAAATTTCAGATCGAGCGCGACGTCGTTTACGCCGAGCCCGCCGGCCACCCACAGAAGCTCGACCTCTTTGTGCCGAAATCCGGCGCGGGGCCGTTTCCTCTGATCGTGTGGATTCACGGCGGCGGCTGGCAAAACGGCAGCAAGGCCAATCCCGGCGGCGCGCTCCGGCTCTCCGGCGGCGACTATGCCGTGGCCAGCATCGATTACCGGTTGACCCACGTCGCCATTTTCCCGGCCCAAATCGAGGACTGCAAAGCCGCCATCCGGTGGCTGCGCACCCATGCCGCCCAATACCGGCTCGATCCCGAGCGCATCGGCGTCTGGGGCAGCTCGGCCGGCGGTCATCTCGTGGCGCTCCTCGGTGTCACGGGCGAGACCAAGGAATTCGATGTCGGCGCACACCTGGATGTTTACAGCCGCGTGCAGGCGGTGTGCGACTACTATGGCCCGGCCGATTTGACGCGTTTCGGCGGTGGCGAATACATGAGCCGGCCGGATTCGCCCGAAGCGAAACTCCTCGGCGGCCAGCCGCAGGAAAATCTGGAGAAAGCCAAGCGCGCCAGTCCCATCGCCTACGTTGCGAGCACGGCGGCGCCGATGCTGATTGTCCACGGTACGGCCGATCCGGTCGTGCCGGTGGCGCAGAGCCAGTGGTTCTATGATGCGTTGAAAGCGGCCAAGGCTGACGCGCAGTTGCATCTCATCCCTAACGCGAAACACGGCGGTCCGGAATTCGGCACGCCGGAAGTGACGGGTAAAATTCGCGCCTTTTTCGACCTGCATTTGCGACCGAAGTCCGCGAAACACTAACTGGTCGGACGGGGCGTTTTCGGCGCACAAGCCGTTGCCGACAACGGCAGTGGAGAAATGGTCGGGCTGGTGAGATTCGAACTCACGACCTCTTGCACCCCATGCAAGCGCGCTACCAGGCTACGCTACAGCCCGAAACAAAGAGGGGGTCACAAAGCGCCATGCTCCGCCGGGAGGCAAGCGCTTTTTCAGTCAATCCACGCCGGAGGCTATTGCCGCCCTGAACTCGCCGGCGGGCTTGGCGTTCCGCAAGCGCGAAACGGGCGCAAGCCATGCGCCTGCGCGCACTCCGCGCGGTGAGTGAATTTGCCCGCCGCCAAACCTCCGTAACGACACCGGGATTCTGCCGGAAAAATCGAACGGTACGAGGAAGGGTCCCTTGCTCCAGAAGAAGATCCACGTTGCGTATGTCTTGCCCGCTTTCGGACACGTGTCCCCAAAACCCTGCTCAGACCTTTCCGCACCATGACCTCCTTCCCCCGTCCTCTGTTTTTCCGCTCGCGTTGGCTCCCGGCCGCACTCGTTTCACTGCTTGGCCTTGGCTCGCATGTCTCGCCTGTTTGGGCGCAGCGCGCCTTGCCGGTGCCCGCTGACTCTGCCGCCAACGCCAACGCTTCCGCTCCTGCGCCTGGTGCCGTGACCACCACCCCCGCCGCGCCCAACACCAATGACGAAGTGGTCCTGTTGAATCCGTTTGAGGTCACCACCGATACCAAGGGCTACTACGCCGCCAATTCGATGTCCGGCACCCGTTTCAACACCAAGGTCGAGGATCTCGCCTCCGCGCTCTCCATCGTGACCAAGGAGCAGATGACGGACTTCGCGATGCTCGATATCAACGATGTGTTCCTCTACACCGCGGGCACCGAGGGCAGCGGCACCTTCACCGACTACCTCATGGATCGCAACGGCCAGTTGACCGACAATGTCCAGATGAACCCGACGCAGGCCAACCGCGTCCGCGGCATCTCCTCGGCCAACGTTTCCTACGGCAACTACGAGGCGCAGGGGCGCATGCCGATCGATCCGCTCATCATCGACGGCGTCGAAGTCAGCCGCGGCCCCAACGCCAACGTCTTCGGCCTCGGCAATCCCTCGGGCACCGTCAACCAGGTGCCGGTCTCAGCCAACCTCACGCGCGATCGCTCCCGCGTCGAATTCCGCGTCGATAGTTACGACGGTTACCGCACCAGTCTGGACGTGAACCGCGTGTTGCTTCGCAACAAACTCGCCCTGCGCGTCAGCGGCGCGTTCCAGCACGATGGCTTCATCCGCAAGCCCTCCGGCGTGAATACGGTGCGCTATAACGCCATGATGAAGTTCCAGCCGTACCGCTCCACCACGCTGAGCGTCTCGCACCTCTACTACCGGATGAACGGCAACCGGCCCAATTACACTCCGCCGCGCGATTTCATCACCTACTGGGCCGCGAGTGGCCGGCCAAGCTGGGACCCGCTTGCGCAGGTCGTGCACGTGAACGGCCAGACCCTCGGACCCTTCACCTCTGACACCAATGTGCCCGACTCCCTCACCCGCGCCGGCACCATCCAGACGCGCAGCAACATCTACATCGACCCGTCGGGCCTGACTTACTGGACCACTCCCAGCACCAACAATCCCGCCTCGAATCCGTTCACACCCGCCGCGAACGGGCAGACCATTCGCTTGATGCAGTCCAGCGGCGCCGGCGGCATGGGCACGTCCACCATCGGACGCATCGGCAACCAACCGCTTTTCACCACCACGCCCAGCGTGAGCGGCAAAAACATCTACGACTGGTCGACCATCAATCTCTCCTCGGTCAACCGGCTGATGGACCGGACCCAGGTCTACAACGTTCAGCTCGATCAGGTGTTGCTCAACCGGCCGAACCAGATGCTCGTGGCGCAGGCCGGTTTCTTCCGCGAGGACTCGGATCGTTACCAACGCACCCCCATCGGCAACACCGGCACCAGCGGCCAGAGCGGCCAGCTCTTCGTCGACGTCAACGAGCGCCTGCTCGACGGCAGCCCCAATCCCTACTTCGGCCGGCCCTACATTGGCGTCACCGAGCCCATCACCCGTTTGTTGCCGAGCACGTGGGACACTTACCGCGCGCAAATCGCCTACCGCCTCGACCTGCGGCAGGAGAAAAGCTGGCTCAAATGGCTCGGGTTGCACCAATTCACCGCCTACGACGAATACAAATATCGCGTCAGCCGTGCCTATGGTTACCGCGATGTGCTCAGCTCCAATCACTCGTGGACGGCCACCGGGCTCACCGGCTTCGCCGCCAATCAAGGCCGCGCGGTGCAGAGCAACGTCACCAACGGACCGCAGGCCGGCGCCAACATCGTGCGCGGCTATTTCCGCTATTACGTCGGCGACAATGCCGGCACCAACATCGACTACGCTCCCGGCGATTTTCGCTATGGCTCGTATCCGTTCGTCTGGGGCGGCTACACGGTTGCCAGCAGTCTGCCGGTGGCGGGCAGCGGCGTGTTCGTGCGCGATCCGGCCACGCTCAGCCAGATGGCCACCACCGATTCCACGGGCGGTAACAGCAACTTGAAGCAAATCATCAAGACGCCCGGCGCCGTCCTGCAAAGCCAGTTTCTCAACGGCAATCTCGTGACCACTTTCGGTTTTCGCCAGGACCAGGTTTATTCGAAAAACGGCTACTCACCGGCACTGCTGATCAACGGCAACACCCAGTTCGACTACGCAACGATCAACCACTGGGCCGACGGCGATTACCGCTACAACATCGGCCGTACCAAGACCGCCGGACTCGTGGCGCGCCCCTTCCGCCAGCTCAACTTCGTGAAGCAGATGGGACAAGGCACTGGCTTCTCGCGTTTCGTCGCGGATGCGCTGCGCGGGCTCTCGTTCACCTACAACAAATCGGACAACTTCTTCCCGCAGCCGCCGGCGGTGGATCTGTTCCTGAAACCGCTCCCCAACATCACCGGCAAAGGCAAAGATTTCGGCTTCTGGCTCAACATGGCCGACGGGAAATTTGTCCTGCGTTTCAACCGCTGGGAAACCAAGCAGCTCAACGCGCGCGACGGCGAAGCCAACACCGTCGCCCAACGCGTGCTCCGGCTCGATCTCGATATCTCGGCCGATGCCTACCAGCTCTACGATCGCGCCGATGCCTGGTTCCGCCTCCTCAATCCCACGTGGTCGGACCAGCAGGTGCGCGATGCCGTCGCCCAGCAAATGCAGCTGCCCATCGCTCTCTACGATCAATTGATCACCAACTTCCGCGCCGGCACCATCGCCGCCACCAACGACGTCGTCGCCAAAGGCACCGAAGTGGAGCTGAACTTCAATCCGGTGCGCTTCTGGACTGTGTCCGGCTCGGTCACCGAAACTCGTTCCATCAGCTCCAACATCTCCGATGCCGTGCAACAGTGGATCAATCGGCGCATGCCGGTCTGGACCTCCATCGTCGATCCCAACACCAACACCTCGCTCGGCACCGGCCAAAGCGTCGGCTGGGTCTCCACGCCCGACAATCCAAACCATCTCTGGTGGCTGCACAACTACGGCGGCTCGCAGACCGCCGCGCAAAATTACGCCTCCTTCGTCGATGCGCCCTACCGCGTCATCAAGCAACAGGAGGGCAAATCCAAACCCAGCGTGCGCCGCTACAACTTCAAGGTGAGCTCCAGTTACCAGCTGGCCGGCCTCACCGATCACCGGATTCTCAAAGGCTTCCGGGTCGGCGGCGCGGTGCGCTGGGAGGACAAGGGCGCCATCGGCTACTACGGCAAACAACAACTGCCCGCCACGATCACCGACCTCGATCCCGACAAGCCGATCTACGACAAAGCGCACTGGTACTTCGACGCCTTCGTCAGCTACCGCACGAAACTGTGGGCCAACAAAATCGGCGCGACCTTCCAGCTCAACGTGCGCAATCTCCAGGAGGGCGGCCGGCTCCAGGCCATCGGCGCCTTCCCCGACGGCACACCCAACGCCTACCGCATCGTCGATCCACGACAGTACATCCTCTCGGCAACCTTCGATTTGTAGCGCCGCCCGCGCGCGCATGAGCGGCGGCGGTTATGCAGTTGAGTCGAGGCAGGGCGCGCGGGTTAATGCGCCCGCGAATCTCCGGTAACGCCCTCCCTCGCCCATGCCGTCGCGCCCCCAGTCAGCGCCTCTTGACACTCCGACTTCCGCGTCGCCGGAGACGCTGTTTCCGTGGCCCGCGCGCTGGGTCTGCGCACTGCTCTTCGGCGTCACGCTCCTCGCCTACCTGCCGGCATTGTCAGGCGATTTTCTTTGGGACGATGCCGGCCACGTGACCCGCGCCGAATTGCGCAGTGTCGCCGGACTCGGCCGCATCTGGTTCGAGCCGGGCGCGACGCAGCAATATTACCCGCTGCTGCATTCGGCGTTCTGGCTCGAACACCAGCTCTGGGGCGATGCGCCGTTCGGCTACCATCTCGTCAATCTGCTGCTCCACGCTGCCGCCGCGTGCCTCTTCGCCGCCGTGCTCCGGCGGCTCGCGGTGCCAGGCGCCGGTCTGGCCGCGCTGTTCTTCGCCCTGCATCCCGTGGGCGTCGAATCCGTGGCGTGGATCGCCGAACAAAAAAACACGCTCTCGCTCGTCCTGTACTTGAGCGCCACGCTCGCCTACCTGCGCTTCGCCGCCGATCGACGTCGTGGCGACTACGCACTCGCCACCGGTTTGTTTGTCGCCGCGCTGTTGACCAAGACCGTCACCGCCACGCTGCCCGCCGCCTTGCTTGTCGTGGCGTGGTGGCAACGCGGCCGGGTGCAGTGGTCGCGCGATGTGGTACCGCTGCTGCCGTGGTTCGTGCTCAGTGCGTCGGCAGGCACCGTCACCGCCGTGATGGAGCACGCCTACATCGGAGCGCAAGGCGCCGACTTCGCCCTGACCGCCGCGCAACGCGGCCTGCTGGCCGGACGCGCCGTCTGGTTTTACCTCGGCAAACTTCTCTGGCCGGCGGACCTCGTTTTCATCTATCCGCGCTGGGGCCTCGATGCGACGGATCTCGCGGCCTACGTTTACCCGGTCGCGCTCGCGGGATTGCTCGGCGCGCTCGTTTGGTGGCAACGCCGCGACCGCGGACCGCTCGCCGCGCTCCTGCTCTTCGTCGGCTCGCTTTTTCCCGCGCTCGGTTTTTTCAACGTCTACCCCTTCGTCTTCTCGTTCGTCGCGGATCACTTTCAATATCTGGCCAGCCTGAGCCTCTTCGCGCTGGCCGCGGCAGGCCTGAGTGCGCTCGCGCGCCGGTGGCCGGCTTGGTGGGGACAGTCGGCGGCAGGCGCACTCCTGTTGCTCCTCGGCCTGCTCACCTGGCAGCAATGCGGCATGTACCGCGATGCGCCCACGCTCTATCGCGCCACGCTCGCCCGCAATC
Organism: Opitutia bacterium; assembly: GCA_016217595.1. Classification (GTDB taxonomy): domain Bacteria; phylum Verrucomicrobiota; class Verrucomicrobiia; order Opitutales; family Opitutaceae; genus MWDT01. The sequence continues at coordinate 83,885 of JACRHS010000015.1, forward strand.
CCGCCTGCTGGCTGGCGCACAACAACCTCGCCAGCGCGCTCGTCGATGCCGGCCAGATCGAAGCCGCCCTGCCGCATTTCGCGCAGGCGCTCCGGCTCCGTCCCGATTTTCCCGAGGCGGAAAACAATCTCGGCGACGCCCTCAACCGCGCCGGCCGTCCGCAGGAGGCCATCGCGCATTTCGAGCGCGCACTGCAACGGCAGCCCGGCTACGCCGAGGCGCACAACAATCTCGGCGTCGCGTTCATGGCGACCGGCCGCGCGCCCGAAGGGTTGAGCCAGTTTCGCGAAGCCGTGCGCCTGCGTCCGACCTACGCGTTGGCGCACCGCAACCTCGGCCTCGCGCTCGTTGCTGCGGGGCAGGCCGAGTCCGCCCTCGCGCAGTTTGCGCACGCTGCACGACTCCTGCCGGACGATGCCACCGCCGAGCTGCATTGGGGGCGCACCCTGCAATTGCTCGACCGCCAGACGGAAGCGTTGCCGCACCTCGAACGCGCCCTGCAACTCGACCCCGACAACCCCGCCGCACACCACGCCTACGGCCGCGCGCTGGCGCGCATCGGTCGTTACGAGGCGGCCATCGCGCGTTTCGAGCAGGCGCTGCAAATCGACCCGGCTTTTGCCGAGGCGCATCTCGATTTGGCGCAGGCCCTGCGCCAGACCGGGCAAACGGAAAAGGCGGGCGCCCACGAACGCGAAGCCCGACGCCTCCGCCACGGCAATTCGACGGCCCGCCACTGAGCAAATTAAGCCCGAAGACGGGCACCTATCCGCGCAGATGCAAAATTCTGCTCGTGCTCTGCACTCCACCCTTGCCAACCGTTCCGCGGAGGGATCACTTCCATCAAACTTCCGCCGGAGCTTCTCTTCATGCCTGGTCCGATCTCCCGACTTCTCGACCCTTCGCGCATCGTCCTGCGCGTGCAAAACACGCGTCGCACCGCCGCCCTCAATGAGGTGGCGCGCGTCTTGGTCGGCCATCCGGACGTCGCCAACTTCGACGGGTTTTACCACGAGCTCCTCGCCCGCGACCGCCTGGACACAACCTGTCTGGGCAACGGCATCGCCCTGCCCCATGCGCGCACGGAACATGTGAAGGCGATTGTGATGGCGGTAGGCCGGAGCGACAGCGGCATCCTCTTTGAAAACGGCAACGAGACCGTGCGGCTGATGTTCATGCTCGGCACGCCGAAATCGAAGCCCGGCGACTATTTGCAAGTGGTGAGCGCGCTCTGCAAGTTGCTCAAAAGTCCCGCCAACCGCGAAGCGTTCCTCGCCGCCGCGACTCCGGAGGAGTTCATCCGCACGGTGGTCGCCGCCGAAGAGAAACTCCTGGCCAGCGTCTGATTGCCACCGCGCTCTTGTGCTCACGCAAACGCGCTTGAGTCACATGAGTAACCAAACAGGCACTTCTAAGGGATTGACTGGCTGAACGCCCCTCGCTTGCTAAGGCACCATCCATGTCTTCCCCCCTGCCCTTTCTCGAGCGGACCACGCCCGAACGTCTGGTGGCCGCATTGCCGGCGTTGCCCCCGCTGGCTCGCGTGTTGTCGCGTCTCCAGCGGCTGCTCTCCGATCACAACTCCGATCTCGATGACGTTGCCAAACTCATCCAGCTCGACGCCGCGCTGACCACCCGCGTCATCCAGATCAGCAACAGCGCCTGGTACAAGCGGGGCGACGCCTGCAAAACCATCCAGGAAGCCGTCAACCGCCTCGGCTTCCGCGAGGTCAACCAGCTCGTCGGCGTCATCGCCGCCAGCGCCATCGTCGCCAAGCCGCTCGCCGTGTACGAGCGCGACGCCATGGCCATGTGGCAGGAATCGATTTCGTGCGCGTTTGCCGCCGAACTGCTCGCCGAGCGCCTGAGCGAGGACACCGCGACCGCCTACACCATGGGCCTGCTGCATTCCATTGGCTGGCTGGCCATCGACAAGCACGTCGTCGCGAATGTCCCCAATTTCAAACCGCTCGCCGACGAAGGCTTCCCGCTCGACCACAGCGGTGCGGAGTTTGCCCTGCTCGGTTTCAGTCAGGCCGAAGTCGCCGCCTGCATGTTGAAAAAATGGGAATTTGCTCCGGCCATTTTCGAGCCCATCCGCGCCCAGTACGAACCGCTCGACGCCGAGGAGCCCTACGACCACGCCGCGTCAATCCTCCACGGCGCCCGGCTCCTGCGCAGCGTCGTCTGCCAGAAAATGCCCGGCGACGAGATGAATGAGGACGATGAAATCCTCGCTTCTATCCGCCTGAGCCGCGACGACCTGCTCGAACTGTTGCCCGCACTGCAAACCCGCATCACCCGCGCGCAGCAGATCATGAAGGTGGCCGGCACCTGAGCGGCTCATGCACTTCGGCCGGTCGCGACATTTACCGCACCGGCCGCAAGCGCACGCGTTCCGCCGTCAGCGGTTGTCCCAACAACCGCTCACCCCGCGCCGCAAACCACGCGGGATCGTCGGTCGTGGCAAACTGCCGACCGCCATTGCGGGCGAGGCGCGCCGCCTGTTCAGGATGGCGTTCCAACCACACCGCCAGCCGCGCCGCCACGATGTCGCCTTGCGCCAGCACCTCGACCTCCCTCGGCACGATCTGGCGAATGCCAGGCAACAAGAGCGGATAGTGTGTGCAACCGAGCAAAATGCGCTGCGGTAATCGCGCCACCGACAACACCGGGTCCAAATAACGCCGCAAAAACCACTCGGTGCCTGGTCCGTCGAGTTCGCCCGCCTCGACCAACGGAGCCCAGAGCGGACAAGCCTGTTGCACGAGCTCCAGTCCCGGTGCGAGTTTGCGCAACTCCATCCCGTAGGAATCCGAGGCGATGGTGCTCTCCGTGCCGAGCACCACGACCGTGCCGGTGGCAAGCGAGGGTGCTGTCACTCCCGGCAGTGCCCCGGGCGGCAAGCCCGCCAGCGCTTCCGCCGAGGGACGCACGACGCCGAGCACACGCCGGTCCGGCCGATGCGCCGGCAGGTGCAGCTGTTGGAGATTGCGCAGTGCGCGTGTCGACGCGGTGTTGCAGGCGAGAATCACCAGCGTGCAGCCCTGATCGAACAACCACTCCACCGATTCCAACGTAAAATCGTAGATGACATCAAAACTGCGTGCGCCATAAGGCGCGCGGGCGCTGTCGGCCAGAAACAGATAGTCGTACTCCGGCAACGCCGAGGTAAGCGAAGCCAGCACGGTCAACCCGCCAAAGCCTGAATCGAAAACGCCGATCATGGCCCGAAAGCGCACACCCGGGCGCACATCAAGGCAAGCCGCCACCGCCATAATGCAGAGCGCACAGCCCCAATCCGCTCATTTTATCCACGCGCAAGCAAAGTGCCATTTCACGACAAAAAAGTTCGTTTAGACCGGTGTAAAATTGCCGGCTCCGCAGCAACACAGCCAGCACCCCTGCCAATACGCTTTATAAATTGACGCACCTACAATTGCCGCCGAGGAAACGCACGGCGGGTCGATTCACGTTTCGCAAACCTATCGCGACGGCGCGGTGCCGACGCAGCAAGCGTGTCCGTCCTCACAGATCAATCTTTTCTTCTCACCATGTCATCCAAACTCTCCCTCCTTGGCGGCACGCCCGTGCGCACGCGTCCGTTCGTATCCTGGCCGTTCTTCAGCGAAGTCGACGAGCAGCGCGTGCTCAAGGCGCTGCGCAGCGGCAAATGGGGCAAGCTCCACGGCCCGGAGGTTGCGGAGTTCGAGCAGCGCTTCGCGGCGATGCATGGTTCCAAATACGGCATCGGCGTGGTCAACGGCACGGTCTCGTTGCGGTTGGCGCTGATGGCCGCGGGCATTCAAGCCGAGGACGAAGTGATCGTGCCCTCGTACACGTTCCTCGCCACCGCCACCGCCGTGGTGGAGGCCAACGCGATCCCGGTCTTCGCCGACATCGAGCTGGACACGTTCAATCTCGATCCGAAGGCGGTCGAGGCGGCGATCACGCCGCGCACGCGGGCGATCATCCCGGTGCACATCGCCGGGCAGCCGGTGAACATGGACGCGATCATGGCCATCGCCCGGAAGCACAAGCTCACGGTGATCGAGGACGCCGCGCATGCGCACGGCGCGATCTACAAGCAGCAGCCGGTGGGCGGCATCGGGCACATCGGCTCGTTCTCGTTCCAATCGAGCAAGAATCTCACCAGCGGCGAAGGCGGCATCCTCACGACCTCCGACGAGCATCTCGCGGAACAATGCCGCTCGCTGCACAACTGCGGCCGGCTGCCGAAGGGTATCTGGTACGAGCACCACATCATCGCCGGCAACTACCGCCTCGGCGAATTGCAGGGCGCCTTGCTCAACACGCAGCTCGACCGCCTAGAGGAGCAGACGCTCCTGCGCGACCGCAACGGCCAGTACCTGGCGTCGAAGTTGCGCCAGCTGCCGGGCCTGTTCCCGCAGGTGCGCACGCCGGAGTGCACCCGGCACGCCTATCACCTGTTCCTGTTACGCATCGACAGCGCGGCCTTCGGCGCGCCGCGTCTGGCGGTGCTCAAGGCATTGCAGGCGGAGGGCGTGAACATCTCCTGCGGGTATCCGCTGCCACTGTACCGGCAGCCGCTCTTCCTCAACAAATCGTTTGGCCCGTACCTGCCGCAGGCGGTGGCGCGGCTCGACTACGGCAAGGTCAAGAACCCCAACTGCGAGAAGATCTGCACCGAGCAGGGCTCGTGGCTGGAACAGAGCCTCTTCCTCGGCACCACCGCGGACATGGACGACATCGTCCGCGCCTTCGAGAAGATCCACGAAAACCG
>JACRHS010000014.1 GCA_016217595.1 Opitutia bacterium
CGACCAAGAATGAAAAACGGGCTCGCGATCCCGAGATGCACCAGACCAAGAAGGGCAACCAGTGACATTTCGGCCTGAAAGCCCACATCGGCGCGGACCGGGACAGCAAACTCGTGCACACCCTCGTCGTCACCGCCGCGAATGTCGCCGACATCGCCAAAACTGCCGAACTGCTGCACGGCAAGGAGACGCAGGTGCACGCCGACGCCGGCTACACTGGCGTCGAGAAACGCCCGGAGATCGTGGCCCTGTCACGCCTGATCGACTGGCAGATCGCGGCCAAGCGCGGCGCGATCAAGGCGCTTGCGGAAGGCGCGCAAAAAGATGCGCTCAAAGCGGTGGAAAAAGCCAAAGCCGCCGTGCGCGCGTTTGTCGAACACCCCTTTCACATCGTGAAGAACCTCTTCCGGCACCGGAAGACGCGCTATCGCGGCCTGGCGAAAAACGGCCACCACCTCCACACCCTCTTCGCTCTGGCCAACGTCGTGATCGGCACCCGCCGGATCACGGCGTAAACGTGTGGACGCCGCCCGCGCGGCATGTCGGCGTGCCCCGCGCGCCTCCCGTGCGTCACTAAACACCCCGACCAGCCGCGGTTTTCGAGTCTGCCGATTTCGTCATCGACAGTCTGTGGCCGAGAAAAATCCCGATTCGCTTTATTCAGCGTCTCCCTAGGCGCCGTTCTTCGCTTCAGGGCCAGCTCTGGAGGCGCAGGGCACTGTACGGGTGAGTGTTTTTAAGGCAAAACGCATGCTAGGCCTGCTAAAATTTCAGGAAGTAAAATTGCACTATTCGGATTCATGGAAATCAGGTTGTTTTGGGGCGAAAACACCTAAAACCGGCCAAAAAACAGCGAAAAATACCTCAAAATGGCCTTTTTTGAGATACTCCCGCTGGAGAGAAGCTGTGATCGCAGATGGTCAAATTCCGCGGTTTTTGGCCCAAAAGGGCCAAAAATCCAGTATTGCCTTATCGGGCCTATTAATTTTGAACACATAGCTCCGAAAGCCAACTAACACATCGCGGACTAACTCAACCAAGGCGAAGCTTGGACCTAAAACAAATCAAACTGATCATCGATTTGATGAAGCGCTCGGACCTGACCGAATTCGCGGTGGAGGAGGAGGGCTTCAAACTGAAGATTCGACGCGGTGCCAATGGCATGCCTTTGGTTACCAGCAGCCGGGGTTCGAATCCCCCTTTCTTCTCAGCTGCTGAGGCTGCTTCCGCGACAGTGCCTGTAGCAACGAGTGCTCCAGCGAGCCAGGCAGCACCCGCGACAGTCGCTGCAGCTCCTGCCGAGGAAGCGGGCGTAAGCTATATTAAGTCCCCGATGGTTGGCACGTTCTACCGTTCTCCTTCTCCGGAAAGCAAATCCTTCATCGAAATTGGCTCCAAAGTGGCCGAGAACACCGTGGTCTGTATCATCGAAGCGATGAAGATAATGAATGAGATCCAAGCCGAGGCCAAGGGCACGGTGGTGGAGGTGCTGGTAGAAAACGGCCAACCGGTCGAATACGGACAACGGCTGTTCAAATTGAAACAGAGCTGATTTCCAATCTGTCCAATCTCACAAACCACTAATTCGCATAAATCAACACCGGTTCAAGCTATCCGCTCGGTGCTCATTTTTGTGCATTAGTGGTTTAATTATTTTATGATACAAAAGGTTCTCATCGCCAATCGCGGTGAAATTGCTTTGCGCATTGTGCGCGCTTGTCGCGAGTTAGGCATCAAAACTCTCGCGGTTTACTCGGAGGCAGACATGCAATCACTGCATGTTCAGCTTGCCGATGAGGCGATCTGCATCGGCGGCCCGAAAAGTGCAGATAGCTACCTGCGTGCAGACCGGATCATTGCGGCGGCTGAGATTTCCGATGCCGATGCGATTCACCCCGGCTACGGTTTTCTTTCGGAAAACTCCAAGTTTGCCGAGCAATGCGAGTCGTGTAACATCAAGTTTATCGGCCCAAAATCTAGGTCCATCAAAATGATGGGCGACAAATCCGTTGCTAAAGATACGGTGCGCAAGGCCGGTGTGCCGATTGTGCCCGGTAGCGATGGCCCGATCGAAACCGAGAGCGAGGCCATCAAGATTGCGCGTAAAATCGGTTACCCGGTCATCATCAAAGCGGTGGCTGGTGGCGGCGGTCGTGGCATGCGTATCGCGCACAACGACATGACCTTTGCCAAAGAGTACCACGTGGCCCGCAATGAAGCGGAAAAGGCGTTTGGCAACGGTCAGGTTTACATCGAGAAGTACATCGAACGCCCCCGGCATATCGAGTTTCAGATCCTAGCCGACAGCCACGGGCACGTGGTGCATCTCGGCGAGCGCGATTGCTCGGTACAACGCCGACACCAAAAGCTGATCGAAGAGAGCCCCTCGCCCTTTCTCACTGCGTCGTTGCGTAAAACCATGGGAAAAGCCGCCGTTAAAGCTGCAGAAGCGGCTGGTTACGAGAATGCAGGCACCATCGAGTTCCTCGTCGATGCGAAGGGTAGATTCTACTTCATCGAGATGAACACGCGCATTCAGGTCGAACATCCGGTGACTGAGGAGGTGACAGGTATCGACTTGATCAAGCAACAGATCCGCATCGCGAATGGCGAAAAGCTCGATTTCGACCAAGGCGACATCACGTGGACCAAGCACGCCATCGAGTGCCGCATCAACGCCGAGGATCCCGCACGTAACTTTACCCCTTCGCCAGGCACCATCGGGCTTTACTACGCGCCGGGCGGCCACGGCGTTCGGGTCGATTCACACGTTTACAGCGGCTACACGATACCGCCCTATTACGATTCGATGATCGGAAAGCTGATCTGCTACGGCACCACACGCAAAACCGCCCTCGAACGCACTTACCGGGCGCTGAGCGAGTACCTGATCCGCGGGGTTAAAACGACCATCCCGCTCCACAAAGCGATCATGAGCGACCCCACCTTCATTGAGGGCAAGGCCACCACGGCATATCTCGACGATTTCATCAGTCGCACGCCCACGGACTTGTTCGCATAACCGCGAAACTTCCCTTCTCGTTTTCACCACTCCCGACCGGAACTCCCGGCCGGGAGTTTTTTTCTCGAAATCGGCGGATGGCTTGCAACTTTTCCCCTCCCCTCGCATCTATCCAGTCATGCCTGCCCCGGAGTACACAACCAAGCCCGACGACCAACCGGAGCTCGGCGATATCAAGATCAACCACAACGTGATTGCGGGGATCGTGCGTTTGGCGGCGTTGGAGGTGAATGGCGTCGCCGGCGTCGGCGGTGGTTTGGTCGATGGCATCGGTGAGCTTTTCAGCAAACGCGAAGCCGACTCACGCGGGGTTAAAATTTCCGAGACCGCCAACGGCAGCTACGCCATCGAGATTCGCCTCAGCGTCGTCTTCGGCACCGAGATTGGGCGAACGTCTTACGAGGTACAAATCGCTGTGCGCAAACAGGTGCTCGGCATGACCGGGAAAGATGTCTCACGCGTCGATGTGATCATCGAAGGCGTGCGTTTGCCGGTCTCACCGCGCAACCCGTCAGACAAGCCTGAAGAACTCTGGCCGGAGATTCCGGCTACCGACTGATGGAGCTGCCCGAAATCATCTTCGAGTTCGATTCGGCGACACAGGCAATCGTGATCTGGTGCGGTTTGGCGTTGCTCGCCCTGCTGATGCTGTTTCGCCGCCCCCGTTTGCTCACGCTTGGTCGCAATGAACACGGCCGCCTTCGCATCTCGCGCCACGCGTTGCACCGCATGCTGGAAGCCTGTTGCGAACAGGTCGGCGGCGTGGTGTCGGCGCGTGCCTTTGTACGCCGCCGCCACGGCAAATTCTGCACGCAACTGCGCCTGAAGATTCGCCCCAACGCCAAACTCGACGCCATCCAGGGCTACCTCACGCAGGAAATCGGTAATCTCTACCGCGAAAATCTCGGCATCAAAGAGGTTGGCCCCGTCGAAATCGAAGTCCGCGGCGTCGTCCCGGTGGAAAAAGCGTTCCCTGACGCTTAAGCGGGGCGTTGCAACTGCACGTCGCACCACTCGCCGAGCACGCGCGACTCGACCCGCCACTTCGGCTCCACCGCGGAAAAGGCGTCGATGACCTTGCGCTGTTCGATCGCGAGAATGCCGCTCAGCACCAGCGTGCCGCCTGGCGCCACCGCGCCGGTCAGCTCCCGAGCGAAACGCTGCAGCACATCGGCCTGAATGTTGGCGAGCACGACATCGCCCGCGCGCCCCGCCAGCCCCGACACCAGATCCCCCACGTAAAACTGCACACGCCCTTCCAAGCGGTTGAATGCCGCGTTTTCCTGGCTGATGCGCACCGCCTCGGGGTCGTTGTCGAAGCCGACGATGTCGGCAAAACCCAATAGCGCCGCGGACAACGCCAAAATTCCCGAGCCGCAGCCCGCATCGATCACGCGCAATTTATTTTCTGCCGACTTCGCGTTCACACCCAGCCGCTCGGCGCACGCCACGAGCCGCTCGCAACACAACCGCGTGGACTCGTGATTGCCCGTGCCAAACGCCATCCCGGGGTCGAGCCACAGCACCGCATCGCCTTCCGGCACGCGATAATTGACGCGCTCCCACTCCGGCACCCAGTGCAGCCGGCCAAACTGCCATGCCTTGAAATGCGCCTTGTAGCTCTCTTTCCAGTCTTGGTCCGCGAGCGCCCGGCTGACTGGCGCGCCCAGCACCGTAACTTCGGCTGCCGTCAGCAACGGCGCGAGTTCAGCCCAGCGCGCCGCAGCCGCTTCCGCATCCGTAAACACACCGAGCACCCACGCCTGCCGCGCAATCGAGTCCTCGTAAACGCTCCAGCCCTCGACGCCCAGTTCGAGCAACACAGTGTCGGCCGCTTCGACGGCGTTGGAGGCGATTTCGGCTTTGATCTCAATCAAACTCATGCCGCGCACGGTCAAGCCCGCGTCGCCCCGGCGCAACCGCAATGTTGCCTGCCACCGCCTCCGCCAGCTCTCGCGCCAAAGCGGGCACACGCGCGACTTCGCCGATGATGGCCAGAGCCGGACCACTCACTTCGCGGAAATCGCCCCGCACCAAATCGTGCAGAGTGAAAAATTCCACGCGCTGATCGGGCCGGCTCGCGCGGCTCACCACCGCCACCGGGATGTCGATCTCCAGTCCGCCCTCGATCAGTTGCTCCGCAATCCCATTGAGCCGGCGCGCGCCCATGTAGATGCAAAGCGTCGCCCGCAGTCGCGCATAAGCCGCCCAATCGATGCGCGACTCAGGTTTCTCCGGACTCTCGTGCCCGGTGAGAAACACCACCGCCGAGGAGAAATCGCGATGCGTCAACGGCACGCCGGCCGCCGCGCCCGCCGCCGCAGCCGCAGTCACGCCCGGCACGACTTCGCAAGGAATGCCTGCAGCCACCAGCGCCATCAGCTCCTCGCCGCCACGACCAAAGACAAAAGGATCGCCGCCCTTGAGCCGCACCACCCGCCGGCCGGCCTGCGCGTGTTCCAGCAACAACGCGATGATCCGCTCCTGCGCCACCGAATGCCGCCCGCAGCGCTTGCCGACATAGATGCACTCGCAGTCGGCGCGGCAATATTCCAACAGCGCCCGCCCCGCGAGATCGTCGTAAATCACCACGTCCGCTGCCGCCAGGCGGTCACGTCCGCGAATCGTGATCAGCTCGGGATCACCCGGACCGGCACCAACCAAGGAAACTGTACCACTAAGTTCTTTCATTTTCTTAACCCAAGAAGTAATCTTTAGTTGACAGCCGTCAATTTTTATTTTTACTCATTTTATCATTTTTCAAATCTATGAGCACCGCCGAAAAACATCTTCTATCTAAAAACGAACTACTTAAAATCAACGATCCGACTCTTGGCGGTACTATTGGCGAGACCTTGTTGAACCCTGATACAGATCGCTTCTCAGAAGATGATGAGCAATTCCTAAAATTTCATGGGGTTTACCAGCAAGATGACCGCGACAAGCGCAAAACCGGCAAGCAATACATTTTTCTGATCCGCGCGCGCATCCCCGGCGGCATCGTGCCTCCGGCGCAATACCTCGCCTTCGACAAGCTCTCGCAGCTGCACGGCAACGACACCCTGCGCATCACTTCGCGTCAATCGTTCCAATGGCACGGCGTCGTGAAAAAAGGGCTCGGCCCGCTGATGAAGGGGCTCAACGAAGTTCTGTGCACCACCCTCGCCGCTTGCGGCGACGTGAACCGCAACGTCATGGCGCCCCCCACGCCCGCCACCAGCCCGCTGGTCGAGCGCGTGCTGGAAGACGCCCGACGCGTCTCCGAAGCGTTGTTACCGCAGACGCGCGCCTACCATGAAATCTGGATCAACGGCGCACCGCTCCAACTCAATACCGAGGAGAAACAGGCCTTCGTGGACCCGCTCTACGGCAAGCAATACCTGCCGCGCAAATTCAAGGTCGCGTTCGCCATCCCGCCGCTAAACGACACCGACGTTTTCACGAACTGCCTCGGCTTCGTCGCCGTCGCCGATCCGACCAACCCCGCGCGCCTGCTCGGTTACAACGTGCTCGTTGGCGGCGGCCAGGGCATGAGCCACGGCAATGCCGAAACTTACCCGCGCGTGGCCGACACCCTCGGCTTCGTCGCCCCGGAGCATCTGCTCGATGTCGCCAAAGCCGTGCTCACCACCTTCCGCGATTTCGGCGATCGCGCCAACCGCAAGCACGCCCGTCTGAAATACGTGCTCGCGGAACGCGGCGTCGCGTGGTTCCGCCGCGAGGTGGAGCATCGCATGGGCTTCGCGCTTTCGTCCGCCATCGTGGTTTCCTTCCAACGTCAGGGCGACCTCTTCGGCTGGCACCGGCAGAGCGATGGTCGCTGGTTCCTCGGTCTCTACGTTGAAACCGGCCGCATCCGCGACACCGCGCAGCGCCAGCTCAAGACTGCGCTCCGCCGCATCGTTTCCACGCACGAACCGGAAATCCGGCTCACCCCGTCGCAAAATCTCCTTCTGGCCAACGTGCCCGCCGAGCGCAAAGACGCCATCACCGCACTCCTGTCGGAGCACGGCATTCCGGTCGAAAACCAGGCCGCCGCCGTGCGCCGCGCCTCGATGGCCTGCGTGTCGTTACCGACCTGCGGGCTCGCCCTGGCTGAATCCGAACGGGCACTACCCGGAATTCTCGACCGCCTCGAAGCGCTGCTCGCCGAACTCAATCTCGTCGACGAGGAAATCGTCGTGCGCATCACCGGCTGCCCGAATGGTTGCGCGCGGCCGTACATGGCCGAGCTCGCCTTCGTCGGCCGGGCGCCCGGCAAATACAACGTGCTGCTCGGCGGCAACGTCGCCAGCACGCGCCTAAACCGCGAATACCGCGCCAGCGTAAAAACCGAGGACCTCATCAACGAGCTCCGTCCGGTTTTCACCCGCTGGAAAAACGAGCGCCTGCCCGGCGAGCGCCTCGGCGACTGGGTGGCGCGTGTGTTGTGGAAAGAAACGCCCGCCGCCTGACCGCACCGTAACCGACTCCCACCATTTCCGACCGCCGTCGCGCGACCGGCCTACGCTCTGCGCATCTCTTTTTCATGCACTCTCCCGCTCAAATCGCCAACTGGAACGCCGAGCTGCGTTCCCAATCTCCGCTCGCCATCGTCCGCTGGGCCGTCGCCCAGGCCGGCGGGCGCGCGATCGTCTCGACCAACTTTCGTCCGTACGAAGCCGTCATCCTCCACCTCGCTACACAAGCGCAGCCCGACATCCCGGTGTTGTGGGTGGATCATGGGTACAACCGGCCCGCGACCTACCGCCACGCCGAGGCTTTGCGCACCAGGCTCAACCTTTATCTCCGGCCGTACCTGCCACGCCTGAGCGCCGCGCACCGCGACGCGATTCACGGCCCGGTGCCCGCACTCAACGATGAAGCCGGGCTCAAGCGCTTCAGCGCAGTGATGAAACTGGAGCCGTTTCAACGCGGCATGCGCGAGCTCGCGCCGACCGTGTGGATCACCGCCTTGCGCCAGACGCAAAATGCACAGCGCGCCGGCCTCGGCATTGTCAGCCACGATGAAAATTTCGGCGCGCTTAAAGTCAGCCCGCTCTTCTACCAGAGCGACGCCGAGCTCGAAGCCTACCTGCGCGCACACGATCTGCCCAACGAGTGGGATTATTTCGATCCCGCCAAAGCCGACGAGAAACGCGAATGCGGCCTGCACGCCGCCTGGGGCAAAACCCAGCTCTCTGCCGTCGCTCCCTGACCACACCCATCGTCGTTCCTTCCTTTCCGCCTCCATGTCCAATTACCACCTCGATCATCTCCAACATCTCGAGACCGAAGCGATTCACATCATGCGTGAAGTCGCCGGCGAATTCGAGCGGCCCGCGCTGCTCTTCTCCGGTGGCAAAGATTCCATCTGCCTGCTCCGGCTCGCGGAAAAAGCCTTCCGGCCCTCCGACCTGCCGCTGCCGCTGCTCAACGTCGACACCGGCCACCATTTCCCCGAGTTGAACGAATTTCGCGACCGCCGCGCCCAGCAGCTCGGCGCCAAACTCATCGTCCGCACCGTCGAGGACGCCATCGCCAAGGGCATCGCCACGCCTTCGCCCGGCGAAATCAGCCGCAACCGCCTGCAAATCCCCACGCTGCTCGCCGCCATCGAGGAGTTTCAATTCGATTGCTGCATCGGCGGCGCGCGCCGCGACGAGGAGAAGGCCCGCGCCAAGGAGCGCTTCTTCAGTTTCCGCGACAGCTTCGGCCAGTGGGACCCGAAGAACCAGCGCCCGGAAATCTGGAATCTCTACAACGCCCGGCTCAACCCCGGCGAAAACATGCGCGTCTTCCCGCTGAGCAACTGGACGGAAACCGACGTCTGGGAGTACATCCAGCGCGAGCGCCTCGAAGTGCCGAGCATCTATTTCAGCCACCGCCGCGCCGTCGTACGCCGCCACGGCCAATGGCTGCCGGTCAACGATCTCGTGCCGCCGAAGCCCGGCGAGGATGTGCGCGAGCTCGTCGTCCGCGTGCGCACCATCGGCGACATCATCAGCACGGGCTGCATCGAGTCGCCGGCCGACAGCATCGAGGATATCCTCGCCGAAATCGCCGCCGCCCGTGTGACCGAACGCGGTTCGCGCGCCGACGACAAAGCCTCCGAGGCCGCCATGGAGGACCGCAAAAAAGCTGGTTACTTCTGAGCCGCCACGGCGCGCCCTCATCTTTCCGCCTTCCCCGCCATTCACGTTTTCCACGTCACTTTCTCTTTCGCATGTCTTCTCCTTCCCATCCCATCGACATTCTCCGCTTCAACACCAGCGGCAGCGTCGACGACGGCAAATCCACCCTGATCGGTCGCCTCCTCTACGACTCGAAGTCGCTCATGGAGGACCAGCTCGACGCACTCGAGCGCTCCGCCGACATCACCGGCGGCGGCCAGATCAATCTCGCCAACCTCACCGACGGCCTCCGCGCCGAGCGCGAGCAAGGCATCACGATCGACGTCGCCTACCGGTATTTCTCCACGCCGCGCCGCGAATTCATCATCGCCGACACACCGGGCCACGTGCAGTACACGCGCAACATGGTCACCGGCGCCTCGAACGCCAATCTCTCGATCGTGTTGGTCGACGCCCGCGCCGGCGTCATCGAACAAAGCCGCCGCCACACCTGCATCGCCTCGCTCCTGCGCATCCCGCACCTCGTCGTCGCCGTGAACAAAATGGACCTCGTCGGCTGGAGCGAGGAGCGCTTTGCAGAGATCCGCGACCAGTTCGAGGAGTTCCTGCCGCGCCTCGACATCAAGGATGTGAAGTTCATCCCGATCAGCGCGCTATTGGGCGACAACGTCGTCGAGCCCTCGACCAACATGCCGTGGTACGCCGGCCCGACGCTGCTCAGCCATCTCGAAACTGTGCACATCGGCAGCGATTGGAATCTCGCGGGGTTCCGCCTGCCCGTGCAATGGGTTAACCGGCCCAACAACCCCACCGACTCGCGCCTCCACGATTTCCGCGGCTTCAGCGGACAGATCGCCGGCGGCATCGTACGCGTCGGCCAGCGCGTGGGCATTTTGCCCAGCGGCCTGGTGAGCACGGTGAAGGAAATCTGGACCTACGATGGCAGCGTCGCCGAGGCGTTTTGCCCGCAGTCGATCACACTCGTGCTGGAGCACGACGTGGACGTGAGCCGCGGCAACATGATCGTCGGCCTCGACGACCGCCCCGGCTTCACCACCGATGTGCAGGCGAAAGTCTGCTGGATGCACCAGCGCCCGCTGCAACGCGGCAAGCGCTACTTCCTCAAGCACACCTCGCACACCGTGCAGGCGATCGTGAGCGAGATCGAGCACCGCCTCGACATCGAGACGCTCGAACCGCAAGCCGCGCCGCCCCAGCTCGGCCTCAACGATCTCGGCCAAATCCGGCTGCGCCTCGCGCAACCCATCGCCTTCGACGGTTACGCGACCAACCGGCTCACCGGCTCGTTCATCCTGATCGAACAAGGGACGAACGCCACCGTGGCCGCCGGCATGCTCGCGCCTCCGCTCGAAGCCGCCAAACTCGACGGCGGCGACTACGCGATCTGAGCGGCACACGATCGTTAACGCTTAAGGAACAGGGCGCTTATCTCGATGCACCCTGTTCTGTTTTACTGATCTTGCCCGGAAAACCGGCGCATGGGCTGCAACTCAGTCGCTGCGACCAGCCTTACCACACATAGCGATACAGCACGTGGGCCACCGCGTAGTAGAAATTGCCGTAATCGTCCTGCGCGAGGTGGTCTGCGCTACCGCTGATGAGCGTATCGATCGAAACCGTGCTATTGATGCGGATGAGGCGGCCGCCAATGGTGCCGTAAATCTTGTCGTCTTTCCCAAGCAGCATGCTGGCACTGTGCCAGATGGGATTGGATTGACCGGAGGTATATGTCACATCCGGAAAGACATTGCCATTGTAGTTCATCGTACCGGTGGCCGTGTTGAAATTAAACAGATGACCTTCGCCCCAAAAATATATCCGGCCCTCTGACGGCTTCGCCGTCACACCGGTTATTACCTGGATGTCGGACACCGGCAGCGGGTAAACATTCACCGCGCCCGTGGACACGTTGTATCGGAAGAATTTTGCCTCCGTCTGCGTCGTGGTCGCGCCGACGCCGCCCCAGATGGACGTGCCGCCGTAGACATAGCCGTTGTAGTAGGCCAGCGACACGATGCTGTACCCATCCAAGTAGGTGGGATCCAGCGGACGCAAAGTCGTGCTGGTCCCATTCGATTGGGTGTAGACCGTGAATGAGCCCGTCAGCGTCCCCGCCTCCGGCACGCAGCCGATGAACACTTTGCCTGACGCGGGATCGCCCGTGAAGCCGAACGGCCGGTCCTGCAAGTAGGTCGTGTTCAAATAGAGCTTCTGAACCGGATTCGTGCCCACACTCCAAGTGGGCGTCATGCTCGGATCGTACTCGAAAACCCGCGCGCGGGTGTAGCAGCCGAAGTACACTTTATTATTCAGAGTGGTCATGCCTTCTGCTTGATAGGCAAAGAAGTTGCTGACGTTCTGCGCACCGCCGGGGGGCGGGCACATCGGAGTGTAGACGCCGATATTGCCGTTCAAGTAGCCGGAGCAATAGATCTTGCCATCCGGGCCTTTCGTCATCGATCGAATCTCCACGCCAACTTCGTCGAACAGCACGTCCGTGAAGTCGCTGACGCCGGAGTTGATGTTATAGCGGAACATCTGCGGGTAACGCTTGGTGGCGTCCTGCCCAATGCCGATCAGCACCGGCGCGCCGCCGGAGAAATTGGCCGCGGTCAGCGCCGTCGAGATGCCGAAGCGATACGGAGTCATCCCCAGGTTGATGTTGAGATTCGTCAGTGTATCGGTCGCGATTTCATAGGAATATAAAACATTCAAGATCGTGAAGTACACCTTGCCGTTATACACGGGCGACACCGTCGAGCCTGTGGTCATCGCGCGCACCACCGTCGCGGTGGGCACGCCGCCGGACACAGTCACGTTCAAGACCAGACGCGTGCCACCCTTCAAACCGGCGAACACGCGGCCAACGCCGCCGGACACGCGATAATCGACCGGCAGGACAAAGCCCTGCGTCGGATAACCGGAGGGCAAAATATCGTAATGCGCACCGGTGGCGTTGTTGAACCAGATCAGACGGCCCGTGGCCGAGCCGGTGCCCAGATAGCTCACGTTATTCACGGAGTCGTAGGCGACCGAGCGAACATAGGCTTCCGGGTCCGCCGGACGATTGGATGGCTGAATCTCGGAAATCCCGCCGGCGCCATCGTATTTGAAGAATTTTCCCACCTCGGTCGTACCGCCAAAGGTGCCGCCAAAGACTTTGTCGCCAGAAGCGCCCGAAGTGAGATCCCAAATATACGTATCGTTGAGTACGACGCCGAGATCGGTCAGGGTCGAAGGCGGAGTAAACTTATAAAGACGCCCGGTGTTCGCCGATCCGAAGTACACTTTGCCATCCGCCGCCGTCGCCGCCGCCCAGCACACGGCAGACCCGGTCAATGTATAGCTATTGGTAATGGCGCCCGTATTGACATTGATGACCTTTAACTTGCCGGGCACGTTGGTGTAATCGTTGTTCACGCCGTCCTGCGCGGCATAAATGGTCGCGCCGTCATTGCTGAAGGTCGCGGCATGCAAGGTCGCGATCCGCACGGGAGAACCGAGATCGGTGAACTCCTTTGAAATCATGACGTCATCCCAATACGCCGTCGAAGTCGCGGCGCCGTTGGAATACAGCAGCAGCGAGACATACGCTGCGCCCGACGGCGCAGTGAGTTTGGGCGTCTTGATCTTCACCCAGCCGCTGGTCGCGCCAGTGACGGTTGTGCTGGTTTGCGAAATAGAGGTGCCTGAGCCATTCAGGAATCTCAGCACCAATGCCACTTGCGTGCTGCCGGTCATGACCTTCACCGAGGCAAACCCCGCATATCCCGTGCCTACCGTCGCCGTGAAGCGCGTCGACTCCAGCCCAAAGTCTTGGGTCGTATTGTTGTCCACAATCTTGGCGCTCCAGCTGCCGCTGGCATGCTCCGTATTGTCTGCCGTCCGGCCTCCATCGCCAGAGCCGAAGTTTGTCCAGGAGGACAGCGTGCCGGCCTCAAAGCTCGGATTCACAATTAACAGATCTCCGGCCAGCAATGCCGGACTATTGGCCAATACAGCCCCTAAGCTCAGGGCGGATATAATCGATCGATATTTTAGGTTCATAAGGGAAATTCGGCTGCCCTAACGCGCGCGCCACATCGCCAATATATAAAGCAGGAGCTGCCGCCTGATGAGTGACGGCGGAACGCATGACACGAACACAACTGAGGATGGAAAGATGAGAGGATGCTGCGCCTGACTAGCAGGACAGGCATCACTGCTTCCGCGGCACATTATATATAAATACAACGAAGCGAGCGGAGCACAGGATACCCAGCCATATCGCCCTAGCCCGGAGACAGGCCAAGCGATACAGCCAGACACAACTCTTTAGCATTCAGCTTACATACATTTACAAACAGCAATAGAAGCAGATAATAGCATAGATGGGTAACAGAGCAACTGCACTATAATATCGTCCGCGCCCTGTGGTTTGTCCAAATAAATACGCCTCCTTCGCCATGAATGCCGCCCTATTTTGCCCCAGAAACAATAAAGCGCACGGAGCAAGCGCTCCGGACCGAGCTACCCCGTTTTTATTTATCGTAAATTCCGCAATCGAAACGCGGTTTAGGCGCCGGCAGGCACCAGACTTCCCGCTCCTGGATCGGAGTCCGGCACGATATATTTCAACTGCGGCGCAGTTACCCGGATCCAATCGCGCAAGCGCAGGCAGCCCACGGAACCAAGCCGTCAAACGGGGTCAGCGCGTCGTCGGTGACCGAAAGCCGGCCCCGCCCGCCAGGCATTGAAAAGTTAAAAGCTCCTTCACCCAGCGAGTGAATCTCCTCCGTTGGTTTATTTGCATCCATGCTGCTTATTCCTAGCAGCTTCCACCTCCATCGCCCCGCACTATTGCGGAAATTATGTTTATTCAGCATCACCCTAAACATGGGCGTGCTGCCTATCCCACGCGCCAACGCCAAGCGGGTGTGGCACGGGCGTCCCGCCCGCGGGTTAACCAAACAGTGAGGTGCGCCCGCGATTATGCACGGGCAGCCCGGGCAATTTAGGGCGCATCGATGGCATAGACCTCGCCGAGCGCCACGCCACTCGCACCGTCCGGAGCGGAGACGACCAGCGTATAGGCACCCGGTGGCAGTGTGGTGATTGTCGCCGTATCGGTGCTGGCGTTTTCGAGTGAAAATGCGCCCGACAAAGAGGCGGCATTCCGGTATTCCTGCGAATCGATCCAACCCGATCGCTGCAAGATCAGCGCCCCGGCGCGGTAAACAGCCATGCGGGGCTGGGGCAGCGGGCTTTCGCAGCCAAACCGAGCCAGAGACGGGCCAACCGCTCGCAATAAGAGCTGTTGATTGCGCCCGCCAATGACGAAGCCGACAACGAGCGGCTCGCCCGGAGCCACTCGGCCTCGCGCCGAAGTGTTGTGCCAAAGGGGCTGCGCGGTGGGCGCGTTCGCTGTCAGGCGCACGAGGGCGGTTTGGGCTGTGCCCACTTGGATTGGATTGTTCAACGCCGCCACCACTCGCCCTTCGGCATCGAGGGCGAGGTGTCGCGCCCGGCTGAGAGAGGGGATTTGTTGAGAATCGAGATATGAAAACGTCGGAGCGGCCCAAGTAGGATCGAGCGATCCGTCTGGGTTGAATCGAAGGATACCGGCATGGGGTTTGCCTTTCTCCGAATGCCCTTCGACCCATAGGCCGCTAACCACGAGCTTCCCGTTATCCCACAGCACATCGTCCACGCCAAAATCGAAAGAGAACTGCATATTGAAAGAAGCCAAGTGCTTGCCTGCCTGATCGCGCAAACTTACGCTGCGGTCAGCCATCGCCACAGTCCCATCAGGCAATACTCGCATAACGGGACACCCCCTGCGCGGAAAGCTTGGATCGAGGGTGCCATCTTCGTTTAACCGTCCACCATTATAATTCAGATCACCGACCCAAATCCTGTCGTCGGGCATTACCTCCATGGCAGAAACCATAATATCAGTTGGAGGCCTGAATGACGGATCGATGGTGCCATCGGGCAGCAAGCGCGCGATATATTGACTCCCGTTGATCTCGCCGAACACGCCCTGCACGACAATGCGTCCCTTGGAATCGACGGCGCACTTGTAGATATAAGGCCCCCGCACCTCCCCCATAAAGGGTGGGAGCGGTTTGAACTGGTTCTTCGCGAAGCGAGGGTCGATTTTCCCTTCCGAGTCCAGCTTGGCGACATAGCTCGGCCCGCCGATGATCAGTCCACCATCGGCGGCGGGAAGGATCGAATTGATCAGCGAGGTCGCGAGGTCGCATTGATAACTCGTGTCCAGGGTTCCGTCGCTGCGCAGCCGGGAAATTGTGGCTGAAGCCACATACACATATCTGCCGATGGTGGCCACCTTGGAAACCCGCCAGTCCGTGCCCAGGACGTTCGGTTTGAAGGTCAAATCGATCTGTCCCTCGGATACCGGCCCGCCCAAGGAGGCTGCGGCAATACACAGGAAGATTAGAGCTGGGATAAACGTACGTTGCATAAGTGAAAGGAAGGAGTGGCGGCACAGCGTGCTGCGCCGCCGCGATTGTTTGATGATTAGGGATTAGGCTTTGTTGACTTCGTAAATCTCGATCAAGGCCACGCCGGTGGCGCCAAAATTGTTCTTCGCCGATGATTATGGGTGAAGATCGAGCTTTCCGCAGTGAAACAATATAGCAATGTGGTAGTTTACAAAGAAGCGGAAGCCGCGGGCGCAGGATTTGATCATCTGGATTTTGGAGTTTGTGCCCTCGGTGACGGCATTGGTAACGCTATGTTTGATGTAGCTGAGCAAACCCGGCAGATGCTTGGCCAGCACCGTCGCCACTTTGGTGATAGGCCACAAAGCGCAAGCCTTGGCTTTGCGCAGCCATTTGCGGAAGAATGCGCGTGCAGCTGTCTTGGCGGTAAACAGCCAGAAGCTTTGAAAGGCTTGTCGCACACCCACGCCTTGGTGACTTTCAGGTTCTTACGCCTGAGTTCCTTGAAGCACTGTTTTTCCTCTGCCCGCCAGTCGTCAGGATTCTTCAGGAAGAGATACTTTTCCCCGGTCAACCAATCGCGTGAAGACTCGGCCAACTCGGCGTGCTCTTGCTTGCGGACCGTATCGATCGCTTCGTTGAGATGCTTCACCACATGGAAGCGATCGTGCACCAAATCTGCCTGCGGCACCGTCGTAGCCGCCGCACCCATAAACGCCGGCCACATGGCGAGCGCGACCACTTTGATCTTCGCCTGTTATTCCGCCGGCAGAGCGTGAAAGGCCTGCTCGGCAGACGTTTGTTCCCGGCGTTCCGCCACTTCCAGTGCTCGATTGTGATCCAGATCGCTCAGCACGGTTCCATCGTGGTGCCCGCGGCCCAAACTCTTCTCGTCCAACCCAACCCGTTCGATGTCCTCCAGACTGCGCCGCTCCAATCCACGTCCTACGGCCGCCGTCTGCACATCGTGCACTTGATGCCAGGTCAGTTCCAAGTGATGGGCGGCTTGGGATTGGCTGCGCGCCAGCAGCAACAGATCGATCGTCTGGGTCTCAAACTCCGGTGAAGTGCGAGCGCGCAACGGCCCACGGCACCGTCATCGTCTTGACCCCGTGCTCCGGACAATCGCTGCGCGGCACCCGGCTGCTGATGCGCGTTATGCGGTTCATCGTGTCAAGATGCCGCCACCACCGCACGCCGGCGTGATCATACACTGCGCATACCCGCCCACATTCCGCGCACGGCACCTTGAAACTGTCCGACCATTCCACTTCGATATCCACGCTCCTCTCCGCTTCCTTCAACTCCACAGTCACCACACCCCACAGGGCTTTCAACTCTAACAGATTCTGGAAAAACTGGTCACATGTGGGTCGGTTCTACGTAGCATATTCCCTTTGCAGTACTTCCCGCGGGGATCCACAAGATTTGACGAAGAACCTTAAAAATAAAGCGCACGGAGCAAGCGCTCCGGACCAAGCCACCCGGTTTTTATTTATATAGACTCAGGCCGCATGCTATCCGACGCGAAGCGCCAGTACTTCCGGCACAGCGCGGGCTCCAGCAGGCCATTGCCACATCACTGAACACGGCAAACGTTGAGAGACCCATGCGCTTTCCCCGCTGAGCTGCTTTGCAGGCCTCTTCCCACCGCAGCCGCGTCTTTCCGAGAAGGGTGCCAGCCGGCCCTACCACCGAAACCTGTCCTCGCGGCGACGGGCGCGAGCCCCGCGCCACAACCGCCATGTCACTCAAATTGCGGCCAGTTCATGAAATGAAAATCCTTGGCAATTCGGGATTGCGCTGCCGGGTCGAAAACCTACGGTCACCACTTTTACGTTCATGCAGTCGCACGGCCCCAAGCGCGTCTACACTCCTCAATCTCTCGAATTCTGGTTCGAAAAACTGGCTGCCGACTGGTCCGGCAGCTTCACTCCCGAACAGCTGGATGAAGGCCGGAGCATCTATCGCCAGGGCGCGGTTAGAGAGCTGGAAATAACTGACCACGACGCCATTGTGCATCGGCGCGTCGACAAGCACGATCAGTATGCGGTGATCGAATGGCAGGCAGAAGGGCTGGTCGTCCGCTCCTCCACGACGGATGCCAACATCGCCCGGGCTTTGGCCGTCGCGGGATTGCATGAGATCGAGGAATTGGTGGCTGACGAAATCCCGGCCACGTTGGAAACCCGCCCTGAGTCCACACCCGCTCCGAACAAAGACTCGAACGGAGCACCCGCAAAATCCGCCGGCCAAAACGGGCAAAATGGCCACCATAAAGATAATGAGCTTCCGTCTGGCGGGTCCGCCACCTCTAAGCCAGAGCGCACCCCGGCTTCGTTCGAGCGGCGGATCGACATCGGCCGAGGCACCGCGCCCAAACAAACTACCGCGCCCAAATCAGCCGCGACCCCCGGCTCCCCCGTCACCAACCGCCCGCTACTCCTGTCGTTCAAGACCAAGACCACCGGCCTCACCTTCCAAGCATTCTGGCAGGACACCGATGGGAAAACGTTGCATCCGGCACTCGGCAAGTCGGTCCACGCTAATGGCAACGGGCACGTTTCCTCCTCGGAACGCGCCAAGCTCATCGGCCTCGCGGCCTACGCCCGCAAAGCGCATTTCCACTACGATCAGGACAGCGGTGTCTACACCATGGAATCGTTGGTGGAGATCCCGAATTTCCTGAAAGTCGTGCTCCCGGCATGGAAGAAACTGTTCGCCATCGAGCTCGACGACAAAGTGGCGCACTTGCTCAAAGGCAAGCGTACCATCGAGATCGAGGCGGTCGCGGAGCGTCGGTCCGGCTCCGGCGGATCGGGCAACGACGTGGCGCTCGATCTGCGCTGGATTTTCCGCTCCGGCGAACGCCTGCTAACCGATGCCGAAGTTCACGCGCTCACCAAACGCGGTGGCGCGGCCACGATCATCCCCAGCCTCGGCATCGTCGCCCTGGCGCCCGAGCGGTTTGAGACGTTTCGCGCCTGGCAGCAAAACATCGCCGAAACACATGGCGACGGGCCGCTTTCGCCGTATCTCATTTTCTCCCTCTTCAACGATGCGCGGGTAAAAATCACCCTCACGCCGGAGATCGAAGCGTGGCGCCAGCAGGTGCTCACCCTCTCCACCACCGCGCCCGCGCTGCCCGAGTTGTTGCGCCCCTACCAACGCCGCGGCGTGGAGTGGTTGCACCACCTCTGCGAAGTCGGCTGTCACGGTTTGCTCGCCGACGAAATGGGTCTGGGCAAAACGCTCCAGGTGCTCGCGTTGATGGCCACGCGTCCCGTGGCCGATCTCCCGGGCCTGATCGTCTGCCCCGCAAGCGTGGTGCCGGTGTGGCGCGAAGAAGTCGCAAAGTTTTTCCCCCACATTGCCGTCGAAATTCTGAAGACCGGCCGCGATTTTGTCGCCCATCGTGCACCCGCGCTTTGGCTCGCGAGCTACACGCAGCTGCGCAAACACCGCTCCCTGCTCGCCAACGTGGAATTCGGCTACGCCGTGCTCGACGAAGGCCAGTTCATCAAGAACCCCGACGCCAAGATCACGCAGACCTGTTTCGCCGTTCGCGCGCGGCATCGCATCGTGCTGACCGGCACGCCGCTGGAAAACCGCCAGCTCGATCTCTGGTCCATCTTCCGCTTCCTGCTCCCCGGCCTGCTCGGTTCGCGCTCCGGCTTCGAGTCGGCGCTCAACTCCGACCGCACCGCCACGATGGAACGACTGCGGGCGCAACTCGCTCCGTTCATCCTGCGCCGCACCAAAAACGAAGTCGCACAAGAGCTGCCGCCCAAGGTCGAGATGGACCTCATCTGCCCGCTCACCGACGTGCAACGCGCCGAGTACGCCCGCATCTGCAGCGAAGGGCTCGACCGCCTGGGCGACGACGTCGGCGCCGCGATGCGCGAGAAATCGTTCAGCTTCCTCGCACTGCTCACCCGCCTCCGGCAGGCGTGTTGCGATCCCGACATGCTGCCGTGGCTCAAGGCCCCGCTCACCGACTCGGGCAAACTCGCGGTGTTGTTGGAAAAACTCACCGAGATCGTCGGCGGCGGCCACAAGGTGGTGATCTTCTCGCAATTCGTGATGCTGCTCGACCGTGTGCGTGAAGCGCTCGCCCAGCAGTTCCCCGACCTGCCGCGCTACGAACTCACCGGCATGACGCTCGACCGCCAGAAACCGGTGCAAGGTTTTCAAAACGCGACCGGCGCCGCGGCGATGCTCGTCTCACTCAAGGCGGCCGGCACCGGCATCACGCTGCACGCCGCCGACTACGTTTTCCTGCTCGATCCGTGGTGGAACCCCGCCGTCGAGGCGCAAGCCGTCGACCGCGTGCACCGCATCGGACAAACCAACACGGTTTTCGTGTACCGCATGGTGACGTCGGGCACGATCGAGGAACGCATCCAGGCATTGAAGGCTGCGAAGAAAGACTTGTTCGACCGGCTCGTCGGCGGCTTGGGCGGCGATTTCGACCTCAGCCAGCATTTCACCTCGCTGCGCAGCCTCGTGCAACTGACCGCGCAATCCGAACCCGAGTCCGAACCGGAGCAGCCCTACTCGATCGACTGAGCGAAGGCGACGTTGCTGGCACGCCGTTGAGCTGCACACCGCCCTCATCACGGCGCGCCTGGCGGAATTGGAAAAACGCCAGCCGCCGGCTCGCGTTCAGCTCCCCGGCTTGTGTGCGGGGATCTTGGCCAGCCAGTCCGGCACTTGATCGGCCGGGTACGTCGGGAAACTCAGTTCGAGCAACGAGATCGCCGGCACATCAAACTTCGTCGTGCCCGCGCTGCGATCAACCAGCATCGCCACGCCCACCGGAGTGGCTCCCGCCTGGCGAATGATCTCCAGACTTTCGAGCACGCGACCGCCACGGGTCACCACATCCTCCACCACCAGCACGCGCTCGCCCGGGGCGAATTTGAAACCGCGCCGCAACACCAACGCGTTGTTCTCCTTCTCGGCAAAAACGTAGCGCACGCGCGCCTGCCGGGCCACTTCCTGACCGATCACCAGCCCGCCCATCGCCGGCGCCAGCACCGTCTGAAACTGCCAGCCGGCCAGTTTGGCCACAAGCAACTGCGCGAGCCGCTCCACGGCGTCCATGTGCTGACAGACTTGCGCGCACTGGAAATAGTGCCCGCTGTGCAGCCCGGAGCGCAGCACAAAATGCCCCTCCAACAGCGCCTGCGTGCGTTTGAAAATCCCGAGAACTTCCTGCTGCGTAGATTCCATTGGGCCGACACGCTGGGCACCGGAGGAAAAAAAACAAAAACATTTTTGCACCGCCGTCGGACTGCCTTACCCTGCGATTCTTGTGACGGTTCCTCCCTCCATCCCGCTCGAAGACGAGCTGGGCGATGTGCTCGACAAGGCGCTTTGCCAGACCGGTCTCACCGAGACCGAGGCCGCCGCCCGCGCCGAGGTCGAGGTGTCCCGGCTGCGCGATGCGCTCGACTGGCGCAGCGAGCTGTCCGGCGAGGAGCTACGGCGGCTCGCCCGCGTGCTCCAGCTCAACGAAGTCGGTTTGTGCGCGCTGGGTTGCGGACATTATCCGCTGCCGGAAATCGCCGGGTTGCCGTTCTGCCTTTACCCGCTGCGCATGAGTCACGGCATCGGCGTGGTCAACGCGTACATCGTGGCCGAGTGCGGCAGCGGACGCGGCGTGCTTTTCGACACCGGCGCGGGCCTCGCCGCGCTGCAAGCCGTCTGGCCGCCGGCGATCCGGCAGATCGACGCGGTGTTTCTCACCCACGTCGAAGCCGAGCATGCCGGTGGCTTGTGCGCTGTGGTGGCCAATTTTCAAACCGCCGGCGCCTTTGTGCCCACCGGGGCCACGGCGCCATGTGGGCGCGGCATGGCGGACGGCGAAGTCTGGACGGGGTCGCATGTCAGCGTCACGGCAATCAGCACCCCGGGTCATGTGGCCGCGCACAATTGCTACGTGGTGGCGGCCAACGGGGCTCGCTGCGGCAGCCGGTTGCTCATCTCGGGCGATTTGATTTTCGCCGGATCGGTCGGTTGCGCGTTCTTCTGCTGCCAAAGCCTGCGGACCAGCATACGCCGCGTCCTGGATCTGGTGCCCGACGATGCGGTGATCGCCCCCGGGCACGGACCGCTCACCACGGCGGCCCACGAACGGCGTTACAACCCCTTCATCGTCTGAAAACTTCCGCCCGGATCACCGGCGGAAAATGGTCGGGGTGGTCAGATTCGAACTGACGACCTCTACGTCCCGAACGTAGCGCTCTACCAGGCTAAGCTACACCCCGAAAACCATAATTTCCGCCTCCGACGGAGACGGAAGGGTTCTTGAATGGGCTGCTCCGCGCGGCCAATCAAGGAGAATCTTCAAACGTTTCCACCCCCGGCCTTCGCCCGAACAAAAAGGCTGCTGACATCGCCCCGCGGGCGGATCAGTTTTTCCGCACCGTTGCTTCGGTCGCTCCCCGTCATGAAAACCCATCCGTTCGCCCTGCTGTGTCTTCTGTCAATTGCCTTGCTGGTGGCGGGCTGCGGCCATCTCGACACCACGCCCGCCCCGACTGGCGACCGGGTGCTGAACGGTTCCCTGAATTTCCGCCCGGTCGCTCCGTTGCCGACCGATGCGGTTGCAACCGTCCGTCTCCTCGACGAATCGCGCCCTGACCAACCCGCGCAAGTGCTGGCGGAACAGACGCTCTCCGGAGCCGGCACCCCGCCGCTGGCGTTCAAACTCGATTACAAAGCGGAGGACATCCAGCCGCCCAAGCGGGTGCGGATCGAGGCCCGCGTGTCGTCAGGCTCGAAGCTGTTTTTCTACACCGCCACGGCGCACGCCGTCACGCCCGCCAATGCGGAGAGCCCGTTTGTGCTCTGGCTCGACACCGCGCGCCGATAACGCGCCGCCAGCGCAACGCGGTGCCACGGCACGCCAGCGCGTCCCCTTGGCGAGGTAAGGCTTGCACCGTCCGGGCCGGCGCGCCGTGATCGGGCGCATTCTCTCCTCCATGCAAACCGCCGATCTCGCCGCGTTCCTGAAACCCAAGATTCGCACGGTGCGCGATTGGCCCAAAGCCGGCGTCAATTTCCGCGACGTGACCACGCTGTTCCAGGACCCGGAGGCGTTTCGCTGCATGGTCGAGGCCTTCGCGCTGGACTGCACCACGCTCGGAGTCGATTTGATCGCCGCCGTCGACGCGCGCGGTTTCATCATCGGCGGCGCGCTCGCGTACCAGTTGCACCGGCCGTTCATTCTCGTGCGCAAAAAAGGCAAGCTGCCCTTCCGCACGGTGTCGGAAGATTACGCGCTGGAATACGGCACGGCCACCATCGAGATCCACGCCGACGCCTGCCGCCCGGGCGACCGCGTGCTGATCATGGACGACTTGATCGCCACCGGCGGCACACTCCTCGCCGCGGCGAAACTTTTCCGCGCGCTCCAGGGCGAAGTGGTCGGCGTGGGCGCGATCATCGACCTGCCCGAGCTCGGCGGCTCGCGTCGACTCCGCGAGGCCGGCCTGCGCGTCCACACCCTTTGCCAATTCGACGAAAGCGAGTGACCCGCCATGGCGCTGACCATCTGGTGCAATAGCAAATTCAACGCCGCCGCCACCGAGCTGCTGCGCGCCGGCACCCAGGCGTACCGGACGATCTTTTCCGCCCACGCCAACTCCTCGGTGCTCACCGCGGGCCAGTCCGACCCCACGCTGGCCGAGGCCGACATCGCGTTCGGACAACCCGACGCAGAGGACTGCCTCCGGAGCTCCCGCCTGCGCTGGGTCGAAGTTTCGTCGGCCGGCTACACGCGTTACGACACCGAGGAATTTCGCCTCGGCTTTCAAGCGCGCGGCGCGGCGTTCACCAACGCCTCCGGCGTTTTTGCGGATTCCTGCGCGCAACATCTGCTCGCGATGCTCCTGTCGTTGAACCGCCAGCTGCCGGCCTGCCTGCGCGACCAGTTGACCGACCACTCCTGGCACTACACCGAGCGCCGTTACGCCTCGCGCGTGCTCACCGGCCAAACCGTCCTGCTCCTCGGTTACGGCGCGATCGGCCGCCGGCTGACCGAGCTGCTCGCACCGTTCGGCGTCACCATTTACGCGGTCCGTCGTCAGACGCGCAGCGAAACCGGCGTGCGCATCGTGGCGGTGGAAGAGCTCACGCGCGTGCTGCCGCTCGCCGACCACATCATCAACATTCTGCCCGAAAACGAAGCGACGGTGAGCTTCGTCAACGCCCGCCGGCTCGCCTGCTGCCGGCCCGATGCGCGATTCTACAACATCGGCCGCGGCGCGACCGTGGACCAGCCGGCGCTGATCCACGCGCTGGAATCCGGCCGGCTCGCCGCCGCCTTCCTCGACGTGATGAGCCCCGAGCCGCTGCCGCCCGATCATCCGCTCTGGACCACGCCCAATTGCTACATTTCGCCGCACATCGGCGGCGGGCGGCACGATCAGGACGAAGCGCTGGTGCGACACTTTCTGGCCAACCTCGCCGCTTTCGAGCGCGGCGAGCCGATGACCGACCGCGTGCTCTAACCGCGCGCCGCCAATCCGCGGAGCGCGGCGACCGGCATCAGGCCTGAATCACTTTGGTGTCGGCGATCAGGTCGTGCAGACAACGTTTTTGCGGGCCGAAAATCCAGCAGACGTTCATCAAGGTGTAACCAAATCCGATCCACGGCATCATGCTGAGCAGCCACGGCACACCGCCGCGCAACAGCGCCGCATGCAACAACCCCGCGGGTGCGCCGTCGCGATAACGCACCACGCGAATGCCGATGACAATTTTGCCCATGCTCTGCCCGCGGGTGGCGAGCAACCAGCACTGCACCACAGCATAAAGCGCCTGCCCGAGCAGTATCAGGCCAAGCGCTCCCGCCAGGGGCTCGATATTGATCTGCTCCGGGTCCAGCCCGAGCAACAAGCCGAACGGCGTCGAGGGCTTGGCGCCACCGGATTGCGCCGCTTGCGCCATGAGGCCGAGGGCCAGTTTGACCGCGCCAGGCAGCGTGATGAGTGTCGAAAGCACCTGGTCGATAAATGCCGCCGCCAGCCGTGAGCCGCGGGTGGCGAGCTCCGGCTCCGCGGCCTCAGGCTCGAAGGCCGGCAACTCTGGAGGCTGCGCCGACATCACCGGCGGCCGATCCGAAAACTCCTCCCAGTCGCCCAGCCGCTGCCAGACGTCACCGCCGGCGCGTTTCGCACGAGTATCCCGATTGGCGCGTCCCTCCGCGAGCCAGCGCCGTATCTGATCCACAGACACGGGACCGTACTCCTGACCGTCGCCGCCGATAATGGTAAACATGCGGCACAACTACAGTCCCGGCCGCACGCGTCAAATGGCGAGTGGCGAAGGCCAGGGTGCGCAGGAAGCTACTCCTGCCGCTCCTCGAAGTGCCGCTGTGCGCGCAAGGCCTTGCTCACCTTGCGCCACACAATTTTCTCGGTGCGCTCGCGCCGCGCTTCGAGTCGTCGCGCCATCGCCTGCTGCTCGATGCGAAGCTTGAGATAACTCTGCCACCGCTCCGGGCTCAGGGTGCCGTCCGCCAACGCCGGCCGCAACGCGCAGCCGGGCTCCGTTTCGTGGCTGCAATTGGTGAACCGGCAGCGCGCGAGCACCGCCTCCACATCCGCGAAGGCATCGGCGACGCCCGCCGCCCACAGTTGCAGCTCCCGCAATCCGGGCGTGTCGATCAGCATCGCGCCCGACGGCGTCACGAACAATTCCCGGCGCGTCGTGGTGTGCCGCCCCTTGCGATCGCCGGCGCGCACTTCCTGAATGTCCTGCACCTCGTCCCGCATCAGCCGGTTGACCAGCGTCGACTTTCCGACGCCCGATGGTCCGAGCAACGCGACGGTCTGGCCGCGCTTGAGCCAGGGCGCGAGTTTGCGACAACCCGTGCCCGCCTCTGCGCTGAGCGTCACCACCGGCACGCCCGCGGCGATTGACTCCAACTCCGCCGCAGCCGCGGTCGGGTCGGAATGCAGGTCGGCCTTGTTGAGCACGATCACGGGCTGCGCCCCGCTCTCGCGCGTGACGGCGAGAAACCGTTCAAACCGGCGCAGATTCAGCGGGACATCGAGCGCCGCCACGAGAAACACCGTGTCAATGTTGGCCGCGACAACCTGCTCGTGGCCGTGTTCGCCGGCGGCGCGCCGGGAAAATTTCGTGGTGCGCGGCAGCACCGCCACGATGTCGAGCTTGGTCTCGCCCGGACGCGAACGCACCACCACCCAGTCGCCGATGGCCGGCAACGCCGCGCGCGAAGTCGCGTCGTAGAGGAGCCGGCCGCGGCATTCGCCCAGTTGCTCATCTTCGCCGGTGTGGAGCGCGTACGCGTGTTTGAGCTCGCAGATCACCCGCGCCGGCTGCAACCCCGCCGCGGCGTGCGGCGCGTATGCGGCGGCGAAGTGATCGTTCCACCCGAGATCGGCGAGCTCCATGTCCGGCCAGCAAAACGACGCTCCCCGCCAAGCGCAAGCGGGCGCGATGCGCCGAAAAACGCTCCGCCCGCAGAGTGCGCTTGCGGCAGCACACGCCGCTCCCCACGCTCCCGGAGCCGGCCAACCGCCAACCTGTTAATGAAACCGCTTTACCCACTGCTCGCTTTGCTTGCGCTCGCAGCCTGTCAACGCTCCGAGCCAACCAACGCCTCCGCACTTGCGGCACAGCCAGCGGTCGCCCCATCAACGCCGGCCCTCACCGTTAATCGCGTCAAAGGTTCGTGGGCGCGCCTGGATGGCGATTACATGCTGGTGATCGGCGAGATTGCCGACGGCGGTCGCGCCGATGTGCGATATTTCAACCCGAGTCCCATCAACGTCGCCTGGGGCTCGGTTAAACTCGATGCAAACGCCATCCAGATTCAGGTCGAATTGCGCGACCGCAACTACCCGGGCTGTCTCTACAAACTCACCTATTCGCCCGACAAAGATCAGTTGATCGGCACGTATTTTCAGGCGCAGATGCAGCAAACCTACGAAGTCCTCTTCATTCGCAAATAGCACCACCCATCATGCCGATCTATCAGGAGCAAAAGTTGCGGGATGTCTCCCGCCAGTTCCAAATCTACGGAGAGTTCATGCACGCCGAGCCGTGCAAGATCGGTCATATTAACGAGACCTACACCGCCACCTACAGTCAGGGCGGCGTGCTCGTGCGCTACATCCACCAGAAAATCAACACCGGTGTCTTCAAGGACCCGGTGGCGGTGATGAGCAATGTCATGCGAGTGACCCAGCATCTGCGCGCCAAACTGATCGCGCAGGGCTCCGAGGACGTCACGCGCAAGGCGCTGACCGTGATTCCGACGCACTCCGGAAAGCCTTTTTACATGAACGGCGGCGGCGAAGCGTGGCGCACCTTTGTGTTTATCGAGCGCGCGCAGACGTTCGAAGCGGTGCAGACGCCCGCGCAGGCGCGCGAAGCCGGCTTCGCCTTCGGCGCGTTTCAAAACCTCCTCGCCGATTTGCCCGGCGAACGCCTCGCCGACACCATCCCGGATTTCCATCATACTCGCAAACGGTTCACGACTCTCCAGCAAGCCATCGAGAGCGACCATTGCAACCGCGCCAAGCTGGCCAAAAAGGAAATCGCCTTCGCGTTGAAGCAGGAGCCCATCGTCGACGTGCTGCTCAACGCCCTGGCCGATGGCCGCCTGCCCGAGCGCGCGACCCACAACGACACCAAGTTCAACAACGTCATGCTCGACGCCGACTCCGGCAAGGCGCTCTGCGTCGTCGACCTCGACACCGTGATGCCCGGACTCGTGCTCTACGATTTCGGTGACATGGTCCGCACGACGACCAGCCCCACGCTCGAAGACGAGCTGGACCTGTCCAAGGTGAAGATGCACTTCCCGATGTTCGAGGCGTTGACGCGCGGCTACCTCGAGGCGGCCTCCGGATTTTTGACGTCCGCCGAGCGCAGCTATCTCGCCTTCGCCGGCCGGCTGATCACGTTCACCATCGGCATCCGTTTCCTGACGGACTTTCTGCTCGGCGACACCTATTTCCGCGTGCACCGGGCGGCGCACAACCTCGACCGCTGCCGGACGCAGTTCAAACTCGTCGAGTCCATCGCCCGCCAGGAATCCGCCATGCAAAAGCTGGTGGACTCCATCTGAGTTCCGCGCTTCGCCGCGCCCGCCACTACCCCGCCAATGCCGCGCAGCATTTGCGGAAGTGGTGGCCGTAAATCGCGAAGGTGACCGCCAGCGGCAGCAACCGCGGCCGGTGGAAAAACGTCCAGGCGAGCAGGCGCCAGTATTGGAAACGCTCCCGCCCGATCACGCCCAGCCGCAGGCTCGAAAACGCAAACGCCCACAGTCGCCGCGTATCGAGCGCGACCGAGAATTTCGGCGCCCGGTACTCGCGCAGAAACGTGCGCACCCGCTGATAGTAAGGCTTCGGCGCGTAAATCCCGTCGAGAATGCTGCGGTAGCCCGCGCGTAGTTTCGCCAGATCCATGCGCGGGGAGAAATTCGTCGTCCCGTCCACATTGTTGCCCGAGCTCTGCCGCAGGAGCCGGCCTTCGCGCTTCAGCCGCGCGTAAAGTTTCGTGTCGGGCAGGGCGTTGAGCAATCCGACCATCGCCGTCACGATGCCGCTCTTCTGGATAAACTCGATTTGCCGGCGGAAGATCGTCGCGGTGTCGCTGTCGAAACCGACGATGAAACCGCCCTGCACCTGCAGGCCGGCGCGCTGCATCCGTTTCACGTCGGCCACCAGATCGCGCCCGCGGTTCTGGCGCTTGTTGCACTCGGCCAGCCCCTCTTCGTCCGGTGTCTCGATGCCGATGAACACCTGGTCGAAGCCGGCCTCGACCATCAACCGCATCAGTTCCTCGTCATCGGCGAGATTGATCGACG
The DNA here is from genome assembly GCA_016217595.1 of Opitutia bacterium. Lineage (GTDB taxonomy): Bacteria > Verrucomicrobiota > Verrucomicrobiia > Opitutales > Opitutaceae > MWDT01. The sequence goes on from JACRHS010000014.1 coordinate 28,456, forward strand.
CCTCTGTGTAGAGCGGGATGCCGCGCCGCTGTTTTTGCCAGGCGATCAATGCCGGCAACAGCTCGGTTTTCAGCGCCCGCTTGTTGCCGATCAGGTTGTCGTCGACGAAAAACACCTGCCCGCGCCAGCCGCACCGGTGCAAGCCGTCGAGTTCAGCGATGATTTGTGCCGCCGTTTTGGTCCGCGGCCGGTGGCCAAACTTTGCCGTCACGTCGCAAAACTCGCAGTCGAACGGACACCCGCGCGAATACTGGATGCTCATCGACGCGTAGCGGCTCAACTCCGCCAGCTCCCACCGCGGCGCCGGGGTCTGCCGGATGTCGGGAAACTCCGTCGTGGTGTAGAGCGGTCGCGCCGCGCCGCGCGCGAAGTCGCGCAAAAATTCAGGCAGCGTCACCTCGGCCTCGTTGAGCACGAAATGATCCACGCCGGGAAACTGCGCGTGCTCACTGGTAAACAACGGCCCGCCGGCCACGATGGTTTTGCCCGCCGCCCGGCAACGCGCGATCAGCGCCTGGGCCGACTCTCGCTGCGCGATCATCGCGCCGATGAACACCACGTCGGCCCACGCGAGCGCCCTGGCCGTGAGCGGGCGCACGTTCACATCGACCAGCCGCGTCTCCCACTCCGGCGGCAACAGCGCCGCCACGGTCAACAACCCCAGCGGCGGCAACGACGCCTGCTTGCGGATGAATTTCAGCGCGTGCTTGAAACTCCAGAACGTGTCGGGGAACTCCGGATGCAGCAAAAGAACTTTCACAGTCCGGCGAGACTACGCCGCTTCGACTGCGAAGAAAAGGGGCATCTCTGTCGCAAACCGCCCTCTCGCGCTCTCGCCTTCAGTCAATCGTCAGCGCCTTGTCCTGGCGCTTCGGCAACGCGTACGCGCCGATTGGACAGGAGCACCGCAATTAGCGTCAGATATCCGCCAATCCACGTTCCCCTGCCGGTCGCCGCCCCGAATTGAACGCTAAAGGTTCGGGACGGCCCTCTCACCTCTGCCGGTTCAGGCCGGCAGGAAGGAGCAGATGTATTCGCAAATGCCGCTCTTCACTTCGATGGTGAACCCGCTCTTGCCGGGCACATCGAACGCGGTGTCCACGCCGTAGTCGCGCACCGCCGTCTGGCCGTCGAGCGTCACGCGGCAGGCGCCGGCGACGATCTCCATCCGCTCGGGCGCCCCGGTGCCGAAGTGATAGCTGCCGGGATAAATCAGCCCGAGAGTCTTCTTCGCGCCGTCGGGCAACAGGACGGTGTGGCTGACAACCCGTCCGTCGAAATATACGTTGGCTTTGGTGTGAACCGTCACACCGGTGAATCGTGTGGGCAGTGACATAAAAGTGCGAATTAACGACGTGGTGTGGCGAACCAGCTTCCGGCGCCGCTCATTTTTCTCCGGCGGTATCGGGCGGGATCACAAGCTCCATCCCGGGCTTGAGCGGACGGCCGTCGCGCAACAGCGCGTTGTTGGCCGCGTAGATCAGGCGCCAGCGCTCCGGGTTGTTGTAATATTTGCGCGCGATGGAATCGAGGGTCTCGTCCTGGGTGACTTGGTGGATGCGCGCCTCGACCCGGACGGGCAACATCACTTCTGCTGTGATCGTGGGCGACTTCGCCGCCTTGCCCGCGGGCGCCGGTTCGACTTTGGCCGGGGTCTGGGCCGGTGCCGGAGTCGCAGGCGGAGGAGTCGCTTGCTTCATGGCCGCGGCCGCCGCCTGCACGCGCTCGGGATTGGTGGAAAGCGTGGCGGTGGGCGGCCCGTCGGTGGCCGGCAGATTCGGCACGCGCAACCCGGCGCCCTCGATGGCGCGGGCGCTGCTGGCCGTGGATTCGCGCGAATCGGCCAGCGTGGGCGCCTTGTCCGGCGAGCGGGCCTGCGTCACCACGGCATGTAATTGCGAGCGCAACGCCTCGGTGGCCTGCTCGGCCTGGGCGCGGGCGTCTTTCTGCGCGAGCAGCTCGGTGTTGAGCTGCGCCATCGCCGCCTGCGTGCGCTCGTTCTGGATCGTGAGATCTTTCACCCGGGCGTTGAGCGTCTGGTTTTCCTGGCGCGCGACCGCGATTTCCTGCCGCAACTGGGTGTTGTCTTCCTGCAACTTGGTGTAATCGCGCAACGCAGTCGCGAGCTTGTTCTCCACCGCCGCCAACTGGCCTTTGAGCGCGTTCTCCGCGGCGGGATCGGCCGCGCGCGGCGCCGCCAGCTGTGCGGCGCGCTCTTCTTGCAGCTTGGCGTAGTCACCGCGCAATGTCGCCAGCTCGCGCGTGGCGGTCTCGAGCTTGGCCGCCAGTTCGCTCGTGGCACTGCCATCGGTCGGCGCAGCGGCGAGCGTCTTGCGCAGCGTCTCGCCCTCCTTGCGCACAATGACGAGCTCCTGCTGCAGGAGTTTTTTCTCCATCCGCAGATCAGCGTTTTCCTGCAGGAGGGTGGCATCCGTCGGAGGACGTCGGCCGAGATGCACGTAGCCGCAGCCGCTGAGCGTGAGCACAACGAGGACAACGGCACTGGCGCGGGCAAAGGAGACAAACATGGCAGGGGGAGATAGGCTAAAGCGGCCGGTTGGCAACTCTCGGCCGCTCTCCGCTGGCACAATCCGCGCAGAAAGCGGCCCGGGCGCTCACGGAATTTTCAACGTGGCGCCAAGCGGGAGCGTGCTGGAATTGCGCAACACTTCGCGGTTGGCGGCGTAAATCTCCGGCCAGCGGTCCGCCGAACCGTAATAGCGGCGGGCCAGCTTCGAGAGCGTGTCGCCCGCGGCGACGATGTGCTGGCGCGCGGCCGCTGTCGCGGGTGCGGCAGTGGCGGCGGCACTCGGAGCCGGGGCGGCCGGGGCGGAAGCGAGCGCTTGCGCGGCGGCGGAACCGGGGCGCACCGGGGCCGACTGGGCCGGCGGCGGCGCGAGGATCGCGAGGCGCGTCTTCAACTGCACATTCTCTTCCGCGAGCTGCGAGGCCACCGACTGGGCCTGGCGGAGCTGGTCGCGCAACATCGCCGCTTCGGTGGCGACGTTGACGCTGGCCTGACGCAGGAGCGTCACATCTTTCTGCCCCGCCACGAAGGTTTCGACCTGCGCGCGCAAACCCGCGGCTTCCGCCTGTGCGGAGGCCAGTTTGCCCTCCAGGTCGGCGATGCTCTTGGCCGCGGTCTCGCGCGCCGCATCGGCGTCTTTCTGGAGCAAAGTGAAACTGTGCAGCGCGGTGGCCAGCTTGCCCTCGACCTCGGCGATCTGCTTCTTCGCGTCTTCATTTTCGACAGGCGCAGCCGGCGCGGCGGGCATCGCGGCCACTTTGGCCTCGGCGGCGAGCGCGCGGGCCGACAATTCGGAATTCTGCTGCTCGAGCGCCTCGATCCGCTGCTTCAGCCCGGTGACATCGACCGGCGGCATGGGCGCGGGAGCCTGCCGCAGTTTCTCCAGCTCGGCGATCTGCTGTTCCAGTTTGGCGGTCAACTCGCGCTCGATGCGCGTCCCTTTTTCGTTTGCCGCGGCGAGCTGCGCCTGGGCATCGGCGAGCTGGCGGTTGAGGGCCGCGATTTGCTGGGCGGCCTCGCCGGCCGCGGCCTGCTTGGCGCGCGCGTTGGCCAGCTCCTGTTCGAGGGCGGCTTTCTCCGCGTTCAATTTGGTCAATGCCGCCACGGCCTCGGCGCGGGCGGTTTTCTCGGCTTCCGTCGCCTGCTGGGCGTTCGCGAGCCGGCCTTTCGCTTCCTCCAGATCGCGCAACACCGCCATGTTCTGGCTGCCGAGCATCGCCACCTGCCGATCGCTGCGCGCCAGTTTCTCGGCTTGTTCGGTCTGGGTGCGGAGCTGGCCCTGCAAGTCGGCCAATTGCTTGGTAAGCGTGTCGCGTTCGGTGGTGAGAGCGGCGATCCGCGCGGTCGCATCGGTGGCCGTCGCGGCGCGCTTGGCGGCTTCGAGCTCGGTCTGCGCGGCGGTCAGTTCGCGGCCGCGGGCAGAGGCGACATCCTCCAACTGCTGATTTTTGGCGGCGAGCTGGCGCGCGGCGGCGCGGGTTTCGTTAAGTTCATTTTCGCTGCGGGCCAGGTCGGCGCGCAGGCGGTCGGTGTCCGGCGCGCTCGCGGCGGCGCGGGACTGCGTGGCGCGCAAGGCGGCGAGTTCGCTCGTGCAGGCATTGAGGCTGGCGACCAGCTGATCGCGCTCGGCGACGAGCTTGGTGAGCGCCGCATCCGTGGGCGCGGCGGCCGGCGGCGCATCCTTGCTGGCGGCGATTTGCGCGCGGCGCTGCTGCAACCGCTGACCGGCCTCGGCGTTTTGCTCGGGCGTCATTTGTGCCGCAACCGCGGCCAGCGCCTTGCCGGTGGCGCCGTTTTCCGCGGCGAGCGTGAGCCACACAAACGCCTCGACGCGGTCGGCCGGCGTTTCGCGCGCCTCGGCGTAGTCGAGGCCGAGGTTGTACTGCGCCACCGCGTTGCCCTTTTCGGCCTTGGCGCGGAGGGCGGCGAGTTCGGTCGGATCGGCGGCAAACGCGAGCGCGGCAAAGCCGGCGGAGAACGCGAGGACGTGACGGAGGTGGAGCTTGGTGGCGAGCATGACGGAGGCGCAGCGTAATGCCCTCCGGTCCGGACTCAACCCGAAGTATCGCAGAAACGCAGAATTTCCCGGCCCGCCCCGCGGTCCCTTGGCTTGCCCACCGCCGCGCCTTCCTTCACAACACGCCACTCATGGCACCCGGACCGCAGTCACCGCCCGTGCAACGCCCCGCCCTCCTCTGGAGCTTTCTGGAGGAAACGCCGTGGACGGAAGCGACGTTGACCGCCGCCGTGTCCGAGTTGCTCGCCGCCACGCCGACCGCCGACACGCTGCTGGCGCATTGGCGCCGCCTCCATGACACCAAGCTCGCGCCCGACATCGGCGACCGCCGCCAGGCCGCCCTCGCCGCCGCCGGCATCGCCCTCGCCGCGGCGTTGCAAGAACAGGCGCTACGCCCCGCCTCGCCTGCGACCCCGCCCGCCCGCGCGCTCACCCACGCCGCACTCGCCGCCCGCAACGCCTGGCAGTCCGTGGAAACGCCCGACGTCTACTGCCTCTGGCTCAAGCCCGACCTGCAACCGCGCTGGACCGCGCTCTACGCCACGCTGCTTGCCCGCGTGGCCGACGCCCCCGACGCCGCGCTGCAAGCCGACGCCCGCCTGCGCGCCTTGCTGACCGAGACCTCCGACTTTGTGACCGGGCACATCCCGGAGCTCGCGGCCCACGCCGACGCGCTGCGCGCCCGTCTCGCCCCGCTCCACGCCGCCGCCGAGCAGGCGCGCCGCCGCGAACAACGCGCCCGCCACGGCGACACGCTGCTGGAGCAACTCCGCACCGCGCCCGCCAGCGATGCCGGTGCGTTCGCGCAACGCCTCGGCGCGCTCGCTGCGTTCGTCGCCGCCGACCCCTGGATTCTCGCCGAACGCACCGCGCCGCTCGTCGCACTGCTCGCTGACCTGCCGACGCGATTAACAGCTCCCGGCACGCCGCGCCTGGCGCCGCCGCTGGCGGAGGCCGCCGGCAAACTGGCCGCCGCCGTGGCCAACGCCGCGGGCACCTCGCCCGATCTGCGCCTGCTGCACGGCGCTTTGTCGCTCGCCTCCGCCGTGCAGCGCCAACGCGAGGAATCGAGCCGCGCCGAGCTGGTCCGTCTCGCCCGGCAGGCGTTCTTCGCCGCGCGGGCCGCGACCGTCGCCGGAGCCGGCGCCACCGCGCCCCTTTTCAAAGCCGCGGGCGAGATCGCCGCGCTGCACTTGCGCACCGTCCAGGGCGGACTGCGCCTCGCCTCGGCACGCGCGGGCGACACGTGGTTCCGCGCCGCGTTTCCCGGCGGCTACGGCGAAGTGCCGCCCACCGTCCGCCCCACCCAGCTCGCTTGGTGGGAATGCCTGGAAATCACGCGCCAGCGCGGCGAAATCGAGAAGGCGTTGCGCGCCTGGCTGCTTCCGCCGGGCTGCCCGCCGGAACTCGCGCGCCGCTTCACGCTGCGGCTGGCGGAGCTCAAGCTCGCCGACATCGAAGTGACCGGCCGCGACACGATCCCGAGCGAAATCAACGGCGTGAAATCCCTCCTGCGCAAAGCCGCCGCGCCGCGCACGCCGGTCATCGATCCGCTCGTCGCGCCGTTGCCCGATCCGGCCGAAGCGCCGATTCATCTCCGCCTCGCGCAACTGCACCTCGCGCTCGCCGAGTGGGCCGACGCCGAGCGCCAGCTCGGTTATTTTCTCGCCGCCCAACCGGCGCGTCCGCCCGACGGTGCGCGTCGCCGCGTCCGCGCCCAGGCCTCCGCGTGGCTGGGCCGAGCCCTCGCCGCCCAGGAAAAATGGCCGCAGGCGGAGCAGGCGTACCGCGATTCGCTCACCGAGCAATGGACCGCCGCCGCGCAGCTCGGTTACTGGCAGGTGTTGCAAGGCTCCGGCGCGCTGGAGGTCTGGGCCGACACGCTCACCGACGATCCGCCGCGCGGCGCGGCCGTGAGCGACGATCCGCAGGCGGAAGCGTACGTGCTGGCCGTCTTGCGCGACCACGCCGAGCTGCGCGCGGCCGTGTTGGCGCGCATCGAGCGGTGGAGCCAGCGCAGTTTCTTCGCCACGCTGCTGCGGCGCGGCCTGACGCCGGATCATCCGCTGACCGCCGAGCTGCGGCCGGCGTTGCACGCGCTGCGACGGCACATCTCGCCCGACACGCGGCTGCTCGCCCAACAACTCGCCTCCTGGCGCTATCTGGAAAACGCCCCCGCCGGCGAACCGGGCGGCGATTTCGCCACCGCACTGGAACGCTGGGCGCCGCTCCAGCCTTCCGCGCGCGAACTGGCCGAGCACGTGCAGACCGCGCTCGAAGCGGCGGTGCAGGTGACGTTGCGCGACCACGTCGGCCGGCTGATCGCCGCGTTGCGCGACCGCGATGCCGCCGCGCTCCGCCGCGAACTCGCCGGCGAACGCTGGCAGACGCAATTTCCCGCCGGCTACAAGCATCTCGACAGCTTTGACCTCGTCGACCGGTTGCGCCGCTGGACCGCCGACTGGCAGACCGCCGCCAAGGCCCGCGCCAGCGCCTGGACGATCTCGGACATCGCAGGCGACTCCTTCTGGATTCGCGGCGCCGCGTGGCTGGCGTTGCGCGCCGAGTTGCACGGCCTGTTCGCGCCCGACACCGGCGCGCTCGCGCCGCTCTTCGCCCCCGGCCCGGCGGGCGGCGTCATCGCGGGCCGCGTGCAGGAGCGCGAACTCGTCTTCACCGTGCAACCCGCCGCGCCGTTCGCCCCCGAGCCGCGCGCCGCGCTCGACGCCGCCGTCGCGCAGTGGCTCGCCACTGTACCCGAAGGCCGGATGCCGACCGCCGGTTGGAACGCCGCGGGAACCGCATGGCAGCTCACGCTCAAAGTCGCCGGCAGCGCCAGCCGCGAGAGCACGCCGCTGGCCGACGCCGCCATGCGCCAGCTCGAACGCCTGCTGCTCGGCGGCCGCACCGCCGCCGGCACGCTCACCGCGTCGGCCGCGGACTGGCTCGCCGCCACGCCGCGCCGGGAAACCGCCGCCGCGCTCCAGCGCCTGCTGCGCTGGGCGCACGATTTTGCCACGTTGCGCACGCGCCTCTGGCTCGTCGAGGAAACCGCCGCCAACCCCGCGCGCCATCCGCGTTTCGCACTGCAACGTTACCGCGACGCCGCCGCGCTCGATGCGGACGCCGAGGCGTACGCGCGGGGGCTGCAACGTTTCCTCCATTACCGTTTCGGCCGGATGCCGGTGCTGGATCTGACGACGCTGGTGCGGACGGTGGCCACGCGCCGCCGCACACAGGCCGGCGGACTCGTTTACCGACTGGAGCTGGAGCCGGATTGCCGCGTGCGCTGGCCGGCCGACGTGGCCGAGTACACGCTGCAAACGCTCTGCGCCAGTGCGGAAAAAACCGCGCGCGCCGTCGCGACCAATGCCGAGCTCATCGTGCGGCTCCGTCCCGAGGGGCAGAAGATCGCGCTGGAGATTTCCAACCCGTGCCAGAAGAAGAGCGACCCGGCGACCGCCGGCGCTTTGCGCCCGGAGACATGGGCCGATTTAGTGCGGCTGGACCGCGGCGAATGCACGGTGGTAGCGACGCAGCGCCACCAGCAATGCACGTTGAAATTCCCCGCCGAAGCCGAAGGCCTGGAGCCACGCCACGCACCGCGCAAGCCACTTTGAAAGAGCGCGCACGTCACAACACCCGGCACTTCTCGCAACGGTTCTACATAACCGGTGCCCCACTGCGTAGCAGCCCCGGCGTTGCACTCTGGCCTACTGGTTGAACCTATTTTCATCGGGTCTTGGCAAGATACCGTTCAGCATCTGCGAGGTTCTGCTCGGCTTCTAGCAGCGAAGCTCCTGAACGCCCGATGGCAAATACGGGCTCATCGAGATTATCAAGAGCGATCATGATCTGATAGGACACCGAACTGCTGCGGGAAACCTCGTGCTGGAGTGCGGCAACAAACCGCTTCTTGTCTTCCTTCTGGCATCGCTTTCCGAGTGCCCAAAAGGCGGAGCCTCGCAACTCTTCGGGGAGACCTGTGCCGAGCGCAGCCCAAATGCGCGCTGCGACATCCTCGCTTGCGGCCGAAGGCGGCTTACCGCGCTGACGCTCGAAAAGCTCGGCCGCCTCACTCAGATAATGGCTGTCTATCTCGGGCATATTTTCAGGCCAACGTTTAGCTCAGCCACGTCGCGTTAGCGACGTTGGCTGTGACGAGTGGCAGGTCTCTTCTCTCTGAGACAGAACGCGGTGATCCCAGTGTAAGCACTAAGGAAGGTATGCACGGCAGCAATTCCACTCCACACGCTCATCGATATCCAATACTCGCGAGGTTCACCTAATTTCTTGGCAGTCCCGTGTCGTCCACGGGCCGCGATCTCAACCTCACCGGTTTGAAGACCAAAGAACGCAGCTCTGCCTGCTAAAAATGCTATTCCTAGACAAAGCACTGGAAGCAGCCAAAAGAGCTTCATTCTGAATTTCTGTGAGAGCACGGCTTCTATACCTCTCAGTGTTATTCGCACCCACCGCGTTTTAGCGCGTAGCTGCGGTTATTATGGCAAGGCAATGGCCTGCTGTTTTTGAGGGGCAAATTTTTGCGTCTGTTCATGGGGCGGGCTGCGGCGCGGTTTCGCTTGGCGAACAAAGAAAAAAGGACGGGCAGGGCTTGGAAAGTCGAGTGGATTGATGCTCCGCAGAGGCGGCACTGGTGCCCATGATCACTCTGGCTCGGCCTGCACCGCGGCAAGCAAGGGAGCGCCGCTCGGAGTTCCTTGGAGCCATCAGTCTTTTCCGCCGTCCCCGCACCGGCGTCCCATTAATTCCGGTCCTTAGAGCCCACGACCTGAAACAATTTCTGGTGAGAAATAAATCCGCGAACCCCCGCGATCTTAAACACTCTCTTCATACCTTTATTTCGTTACGCCAATTTGAATTTCGCCGCGGCAAAATTCAGGCGCGCAGCGCGCGATCAATTTGAGAAAATGCAAACACGACCAGCGGCGCCCAGGGAATTCCTCGGCCCACGGCCAAACTAATTGGGTTCCGGCAAGCCGACCGACTTCTGCGCGCCCAAAAGGACCAATCGGTTTGACGTGATTTGCCCCGGGTCAAATCACACAGCCGGCGGGTTGTACACCCTGCGATCCGCGACGTCCGGCCCCGCTTGCCGGCGCCAGTCTCTCTACACCCTTAACCTATCACGCGGAGATGAAAAAATATACCCAACTCTTCCGGCGGCTTTTTCTCGGCTGCCTCGGACTCGGTGGAGCCCTCGTCCTGTCTGCCAGCGACATCCTCGTCGACAATTACAGTTTCGAATCCACCTCGGGCGGACTGCCCACCTTGTGGACCCAGACCTTCGGCAGCGGAGGTTTTTCCATCAGCACCACGCAGAAATACACGGGGGCGAACAGCCTGCTGCTGACCGACTCGAGCACCACCGCCAGCGTCGGAATCGAAAGCCAGCAGATCCCCATTGCGCCATCCACCACCTACGGTGCGTTCGTGCGCATCTATCTGGTGAGCGGCAAGGCCACCCTTTATCTCCGTTATTATACCTCCACCGGAACCTTGATCAGCTCGGGGGGAATTTTCTCCGCGCCGCTCACCGCGCCGCTCAACACCTGGACTTATCTCAAGGTGTCCGGACTCGCACCCTCGAACGCGGCCTACGCCCGCATCGGACTTCACTCCAACGCCGCCGACACCTGCACGGCCTACTGGGACGACGCTTTCTTCACCGCGAAAAACCAAAGCATCGGCGCGCTCATGTCTGCCACCACCATTCAGAGTGTGGTCAGCTCGGTCGAGGTCATCGGCGGGGTTAACACCAACATGATTTATTGCGTTTCCATCGGCTCCGGCAGCGATCCTTCCCGCTTGATGCGGATCAATGCCGACACCAACACCTGCCTGGGTTCCTGGCAGCTGACAGGCACGACATCGACCGCCGGCATCACGCGGGCCGCAGACGGCAAGATCTACATCGGCGCCTCCATCACCGGCAAAGTATGGCGCTTCACCCCGCCCTCCACGTTGACCGACCTCGGCAAACCGACGGCCTCAAACACCTACGTGCCGATCTTGTGCCCGGGCGAGGGCAACCGCATTTATGGCGGCACCTATCCCGACTGCCGAATCTTCTGGCTCGAGGGCACCACCTTCACGCCTTTCGGCCCCAGTCCGCTCGCCACCGGCAACGCATACGTCAGCAGCATCGCCTACGACGCCACGAACAACCTCACTTACGCCGGCACCGGCCTGGGCAGCGCGCAACTCATGCGCTACCGCAATGGCGGCGGCACGCCCGCCAACTACCAGTGCCTTCCCAGCACCTGGGTGAACAGCTACAAGAACATCTGGCAGGTCGACCTGGAGGGCGGCAAGGTCTTCGTCCGTCTCTCAGAACCGGATACCGGCGCCCCCAGTTCCAGCCGCGAAGTCGTGCTCGATATCACGCAGTCCGGCAGCACGGTAACCGTGGTCGAAGACGCCAATTTCGACATCGGCTCGCGCACGGTTTCGCCGATGCGCAATATCGGCGGCAGCAACAAGGTCTTCTTCGTGCGCGGCAGCTTGCTGCAGACCTACGACATCGCCGCCAAAACGACTGCCTCCACCGGCATCAATCTCGGCATGACGCCCATCGACATGTGGTTCGCCACCCTGCAGGACCAAACCAATTACCCCGGAGAAACGCTGATCGGCATCACCAACGGCAACGGCGGGCTCATCTGTTTCCGCTACAACTTGCAGACGGGCACGGCGACCACCGGCATCATGATCAGCGCGACGCCGAAAGTCGGCGCCAACTTCACCACGATGAAATCGGGCGTCGGCAACAAGCTCTACGCCGGCTCGGAAATCGGCTCGGGCGGATTTGGCATCTACACGCCGTTCCGCAGCGACCAGAACCAGAATTTATTCCCCATGAGCCAGGTGGAAGGCCTGACCCAGTGCGGCAACCTCATGTACCTCGGCACCTATCCCGCCGCGAAGATTCGCGAATACGATCCCGCGGCGGCCTGGGGCGCCAACAATCCGATCATGGTGCTCGATCTCGCCGCAGGCGGCTGGACGCAGGAGCGGCCCTTCGGCATGACGACCGACGGCTCCAAAGTGTACATCGGCACGGTGCCGGGCGCCGGCCTTTTTGGCGGCGCACTCGCCATCTTCGACCCGGCCAACCCGGGCAGCCCCTTCGTGTGGCAGGACCTCGTCGACGACTACAGCCTGGTCGCGCTCGCCTACGATCCCAAGGGCTACATCTGGGCTGGTTGCACCGTGGCGGGCGGCAAAAACACCACGCCCACCAACACCACCGCCAAACTGCTCCGCTACAAAATTTCGGATTCCACGCGGATGATCTACACGTTCCCGACCGCGGGAGTGGACGGCATCAGCGGGCTGATGGTTGGCCCCGGCACAACCGGCACGACGAGCAAGATCTGGGGCTTCGCGGAAGGCCGCCTGTTCGTCTTCGACTCGGCTAGCGCGACTTGGGAATACAATACGGACGTGTATCCCGCGATCACCAGCTCCTGGTATCGCGACGCGCATTTCCAGGATATCGGCGACGGATACGTCTATGCCACCGTCGGAAAATATTTCCTGCGAATCGCCGTTTCCAACAAAGCAGTCACGACACTCTATATCGACCCCAACGACTCGCGGTGCACCGGCCTCTCACAAGACGAGTTCAAGAACCTCTACTACGGCGCCGGTAGTGAGTTAAAACGCTGGATGCCGTAGCCGTCCCGCCGGCCATTTCGCACTCCCACTGCCCACTCCCTGTGGGCACACCGGAATGGCCGGCCGGAAAAATCCACGAGCAAAACACTACAGAAGGATTGGCCGCCATCTCATGGAAGATGGCGGCCTTACTCTAACTTTCGTCCCCACGGAGATCCGAAACCCGATCTCTACTGCAGCACTTTTGGGGTACGACTTGCACCAGCAAGAAACGGCCCATGAAAGCAGCTCCAGTTACAAAACCCTGCTTCATTCTTTCTGTCATTCTTCCCCAGGACCTCGCGTTGGAGCGACCCCCAGAAAGGATACAGACGACCGCCCCGCAGACCGGGGACTCGTTTACCGGCTGGAGCTGGAACCGGATTGCCGCGTGCGCCGTCGCGACCAATGCCGAGCTCATCGTGCGGCTCCGTCCCGAGGGGCAGAAGATCGCGCTGGAGATTTCCAACCCGTGCCAGAAGAAGAGCGACCCGGCGGCCGCCGGCGCTTTGCGCCCGGAGACGTGGGCCGATTTGGTCCGGCTGGACCGCGGCGAATGCACGGTGGTAGCAACGCAGCGACACCAGCAATGCACGTTGAAATTCCCCGCCGAAGCCGAAGGCCTGGAGCCACGCCACGCACCGCGCAAGCCGCTTTGAAAGAGCCGGAGTGCGACAAAAGGGTACGCACGTCACAACACCCGGCACCGCTCGAAATAGGCTTACTCAACCGACGTCCCGCAGGCGCTACGGTGGAGCAGGACACTCTAAGTTGGCCCATTCAGTAGCGGTCATGGTAAACCCAAATCTTTTGATAAACCTCCCGGTAAGAGACTCCTTTCTGGTAGTCAGCTGGCGCATCCAAGAAGGGGCGCGATCCGATTTTGATGCCCCAGTGCTGGACGAGTGCACCACCCCAATAAATCTCAAGAGAGCCTTCCCCGACCGCCACTCGTGGAGGCAGCTCTGATAGCCCATAGATCTCTGGGAAATCACGCTTCATTAGAGTAACTAGGAGATCTGTCACCTGTTCAGAGTCTTCGCGGCCCGGCTGCAGCCGGGCCGCATCGGCGAAACGCCATAACCGTTCCGCAGATACCTTTTTCCGCACCGCGTCACGCATTCCATCGGTGAAACTCGGAACAGGGATAGCATACGAACCTGCAACACAGACTGGAACGGAGAGCACTAACCATAGCCATAGCCGCCGGACTTTCCCTCGAATCGTCGCGCCCACCGTGAGGATAGCCGTCACGATGTACGTGAGAAATGAACCGAGCACTAGTGGGACCAAAATGAGCCCTGTCCAATATTTTTCAAACATCAGTCCCTCAACATAGCCGAGCAATCGACCGCCGACTAATGCGAGGACCAAGATCCCGCCACAAATTAGGCTAAGCCGTGGCATATATTTTTGGTAAACGTTCAGGAATGAGCCACGCCGGATGTGGACGTGGAAGTTGAAGAGGTAGCAGCCCCGGCGTTGCGCTCTGGCCGCTGGTACGCTGTCGTTTGATCGTGGCTTTCTCGAGATGCAAAATGTCACCTCGCCCGGAAACGACGACCTCCTCAGCACCGCTCAACTTCCAACTGAGCCTGTAGTCTGCGAGTGGCCGGGACAGGAAATAGTATGAAAGCACTGGTCTTGATGAATTTACTTTCTGTGCTTCTTCCGCACCGAGCACACCGCTATCAATCACCGCTCTTCTGGCGAGGGAGACGACTGTCTCTTCCTCCTGAGCCGTGAGCTGACTGGAAATCGTCAGGCAACCGACGAGCGCAAGAACTGTAACAATGAGGAGGAGCTTCATTTTACCCAACAGTGTTATTCGCACCCACCGCGTTTTAACGCGTAGCCGCGGTTATTCTGGTAAGACAACGTTCTACTGTTTTTGAGGGGCAAATTTTTGCGTCTGTTCATGGGGCGGGCACCGGCGTAGCTTCGCATCGCGAACAAACAGAAAAGGACGGTCAGGACTTGGAAAGTCGAGCGGATTGATGCCCCGGAGCTGTGGGGCAAACGGCGTTTCCGGTTGCGCAGAAGGATCAAGCCACAGGAAGCCGACCTGTTCTTAACCAGTGAGGAGCAGACCGCAGATCGTGCGATCGACCAGCCGAGGAGCGCCGACGGTGGGGCGGGGTTTATCCCCGCCGGTTTTTGGCGGGCGTAAAGCCCGCCCCACCATGAAACCGCCCACCAATCATACAAACACTGCTTCAACCTACATAAGGGTGATGCGCGTTCAGGCACTCTGCCTGGCACGCTATCTCATGCGCTCCGCATCACGCGGGGCGCATGCAGCGGCAATCGGATCTGCCACGGTCTTTCTGCCATACCGACTGCGACGAGAGAATCGCGGCTATTTCGAGCCCGCCCGGGGTGACATCGACGGCGGCGCATCGTCCGGGCCGCTGCCCCATTTCTCGTTGGGCGTCGGCCCCATTTCCAGCACGAGCACGCCGCCGGCCACAAGGTCGGCATGGTAGAACCATGGTTTCGTCAGCGGCTTTCCGTTCAGCGTCGCGAACTGGATGTAGCGGTTCGTGTCAGACACGTGGCGCGCCTCGATGACGAAGCTCTTCCCCGGATAGTATTTCGGGTCGAGCTGAATGGTGGCTTTCTCGAACAGCGGGCTGCCGATCTCGTAGACCGGCCGCACGGCGGCGCCGCCATCCATTTCAAAAATTCCCAGCGCGCTCATCACGAACCAGGCCCCGCCCTGGCCCTCGTCCTCGTCGCCCGGCCAGCCGTTGTAGGGATCGGCGCCGTAGTACTTGTTCATGATCTCGCGCACCCATTTCTGCGTGAGCCAGGGTTTGCCGGAGTAGTTGAACAGGTAGGCGGCCTGCATGTTGGGCTGATTGCCGTGGTTGATCAGGACGGCCTCGGGTTTGTCGCCGACGGCGTTGAAGTTCGTCCTGGCGGAGGCCGCGAATCCGGCTTCGAGCCGGCGGTTGAATTCGTCGGCGCCCATCAGATTCAGAATCCCCTGCACGTCGTGCGGATTGAAGAAGCTGTATTGCCAGGCATTGCCCTCGGTGTAGCCGGGGCTGCCCACGGGATCGAAGTTGGGGAGCCACGTTCCGTCGCGCAACCGGGGCCGAATGAATTTCGTCTGCGGATCGAAGGCGTTGCGGTAATTGGCAGCGCGGGCGAGGAACGTCGCGTAATCCTGCTCGTGGCCGAGGCTCCGAGCCATCTGCGCGACACACCAATCGTCATAGGCGTACTCGACCGTCAGCGAAACCGGCCCCGCTTCTTTCGGCATGTAACCGAGCCGCAGGTATTCCTGCAGCTGCCGGTTGCCGGCGCGCCCGCCGCCCGGGTGCGCGATGCCCGGAACCGTTTGCTGGTGCACCATCGCCGCGTAGGCGGTTTGCACATCGAAGTCGCGAATGCCCTTTTGATACGCGCTGACCATGAGCGCGATTTCGTGCGAGGCCTCCATGATGCCGGAGTACTCGAAGCCGGCGGGGCCGCGCGACAGCCAGCCGCCCTGGCGATACATCTCGATTTGCGACCGCGTCCATTGCGCGGCGAACTCGGGGTTCACGAGCGTCCACAGCTGATTCAGATTCCAAAACGTGTTCCAGAAGGCGTCGCAGCCGAAGACCGGCGAAGCGGGATCGGGGAGCTGACGCACGTTCTCGAAGGGATCGACATACTGACCGTTGACGTCGCTCAAGATCGAGCGGGCGCAATACGAGCGGTAGAGGTTGGTGTAGAACTTCGTCTTGTTCTCCTCGGTGCCGCCTTCGACTTTGATTTTGCCCAACAGATTATTCCAGACGCTGCGGGCGTTCTGCACGACCGCGTCGAAATCCCAGCGAAACGGTCCCAGTTCCGTTTCGAGGTTCAGCCGGGCCTGCGCGATGCTCACGTAGGAGATGCCGGTTTGCAGCAGCACGACTTCGCCCTCCTTCGTGTCGAAATCGACGTAGGCGCCGGTGTCGCCGCTGCCCGTGATTTCCGCGATGTCTTTCTTGATGGCCCGATCCTGCCAGCCGCCGAACGCCTTGAACGGTTTGTTGAAACGCGCGACGAAGTGCACGGTATAATCGTTGAAGCCGCCGGGCTTCATCCAATTTCCCGACTGCTGTTTGGAGTAGCCTTCGATCTCGGTGTCGCTCACGCGCGTGACCCGCGCTTCGGAGAGGATGTTGGGATATTCGGCCGGCACCAGCAGGTTGAACAAAACGTGTCCTTCGTGCGACTCGGGGAACGTGAGCCGGAAGAAGCCGGCGCGCGTCGTGGCGGTGATTTCCGCCTTGATGCGATAGTTGATGAGGTCGGCGGCGTAGTAGCCGGGCGCGGCTTTTTCGGTGCGCCGGTCGATGCGCGAGCGATGTCCGGCCGTGTCGCCGGTCGTGCTCGGCGCGTCCGGCGGATAGATGCGCGGATTGAGAAAACCCACCGTGGGCATCACGGACAAACCGGCCATCGTCCACGCGTGGATATGGCTGAAGCCCGAGATGCTCTCGAGGGTGTACTCGTAGCCGGATTTCCAATCGGTGCCCTGATTATCGGGGCTCAACTGCACCATGCCGAAGGGCAGCGTCGCGCCGGGATTCAGCATCCAGCGCGACTCCGACGTGCCGATCAGCGGGTCGGCATAGTCGACCGGTTCCTTGGCTAGCGCCAGACTTGAGAGCGCGGACAGCAGCAGCGCGGCGGGGAGAAAGCGTCTCTTCATGGGAGGGTAGAGCACAGGGAGTCAGGCAACGGGCGCGATCAAGTCGAAAACCGCGCGGTCCTCGCCATCGACATCAATCCGGCGGCGGCAAACGCGTGAGCAAATTATCGTAGAAAGCTTTCCACCTGCCGCTCGCGCGTTCGTAACGAGGTCGCGACAGATTGACGATGAGGGCGGACGCGCAGCCCACTCCAAGCGCGATCCAAAACGAACGCTTGTGCACAAGGTGACACACGACGAGCAGCGCGCACACACAGCAGGCCGCCACAACCGAGAGGAAATAAATGGACCACCCAACGCGTCTATTCGGTGGCTCTGGATTTTGGGCGATCATCTTTCTCTGCGAGCGACTGAAGTCAGACACGACCGGGCTCTGCCCGGTCGTTGTCTGTGACAACTGGATCGGCCTTCTTCTTTCTCATCAGAAGGAGGACCACGCCAAGTGCGAAAAAATTCAGGCCCAGGCCCCAAGGAATTGCCTGAAAGAAATTGAACTGCCAATCGCTGCCCAACCGAAATAAGCCGCTCATTTTGTCTCCGATAAAAGCACCGGAAACGTGAAATCCAGAAGTAAACCGATACCCAATGATGGGAGAGGATATCCAAGGAACTTGAAGCCAGTAGAAAATGATCAGATGCGCCTTGTCTTCTTCTTTCTCTGCGAAGCGTAAGCCGGCGAAAATGCCATAAGCGTAGAGCCCGATGAAACAGGCATAAATGGCATACAACATGGGATTCGCTTCTTTTGTGGTGAAAAAGGCCTGCAACGTAAGGACGGCGCCAGTGAAGCTGCCGCCAATCGTCAGGATGATGAATAGTCGTCTAAGCCAGGGTTTCATTTTCTTCCGTCGATCAGTGTTATTCGCACCAACCGTGTTTTAACGCGTATTGCGGATATTATGGCAAGATAATGGCCTACAGTTTTTGAGGGAATGCTGATCCAAATGGTGCGATCAGTTTGCCGAGATGCTCGACGGTGGGGCGGGGGTTATCCCCGCCGGTTTTTGGCGGGCGTGAAGCCCGCCCCACCATCAGTCCACCCCATCCTCAGCCTGTCACTGCTTTTGTCTACATAAGGGATGCTCGCTTTGCGGCACTCCGCCCTGCGCCGCCATCCGCTGCGCGCAGCATCACGCGGGTGGCGTGCGGCGTCCGAAAGCCGCATTGACAGGCGCGGGGCGCGACGAAAGGGTGCGCACGTCACAATACCCGGCACCCTGAAACATGCCCCCGGAGAAGTCAGATCAACTGCGTTGGTTCACCGAGGAGGTCCACCCCCACGAGTCCTCGCTGCGCTCTTATCTCAAGGGCTCGTTTCCGACGGTGCGCGATGTGGACGATGTGGTGCAGGAATCGTTTCTGCGCATCTGGCGGGCCAGGGCCGGGCATCCCATCCAGTCGGCGCGGGCGTTTCTCTTCGGCATCGCGCGCCGGCTCGCCATCGACACGCTCCGCCGCGACCGCAGCGCCCTGCACGAAGTTGTAACGGATTTTCACTCCACCCGCGTCTTAGAGGAAGGACCGGGCGTCGTGGAAACCGTCAGCCGGCGGCAGGAAATCGCCCTGCTGACCGAGGCCATCGACACCCTGCCCGCCCGCTGCCGTGAAATCGTCATCTTGCGCAAACTGGAAGGCCTCTCCCACCGCGACATCGCGGTGCGGCTGGGCATTTCCGAGGAAACCGTGCAGGTGCAGCTCGGGCGCGGCATGCACAAATGCATCCGTTATCTGCGCCGGCGCGGCGTGTTGCCGGCGGCGGAAACCGACGCCGTGAAAGGCCGCTCATGAACGCCACCAAACGCTCATGCGATGCCATCGATGCGCAGGCCAACGCCTGGCTGGCGCGACGCGATGCCGGATTGACCGAGGCCCAACGCGCCGAGTTTGCGCGCTGGCGCGACGCCGACCCGGCGCACGCCCGCGCACTGGCCGAGGCCGAGACCGTGTGGGGGCTCGTCGAGGGACCGGCCACCGACACGCGGGAGACGATGCGCACCGCTTTGCGGCAACGCGCCCGCCGCCGCCAGCAACGCCGTGCGGCCGGCGCGTGCGCGGCGGTTGCCGCCGTCTGCCTCGCCGGCGTGCTCTGGTGGTGGACACCGGTGCTGCCAGCTCGCGCCCCGCATTCGGCGCCGACGGCCAAATTGATCGTGCCCGGCCGCCAGGTGCTGCCCGACGGCTCGGTGGTCGAACTCAACGCCGGCAGCCGGATCGAAACCGATTTTAGCGGAGCGCTGCGGCGCGTGCGCCTGCTCCAGGGCGAAGCGCATTTCGAGGTGGCGAAGGATGCGGCGCGGCCATTCGTCGTCGCCGCACACGGCGTGGAAGTGCGCGCCGTGGGCACCGCGTTTGCCGTGCGGCTCGTGACAAAAAGCGTGGAAGTGCTCGTCACCGAAGGGCGCGTGGCCGTCGAGCGGACGACGGCGTCCGCCACCACCCCGACTGTGCCGCCCGCGCCCGCGCTGGTCGATGCCGGCAACCGCCTGCGGCTCACGGACGACGCCCCGGCGGCGTCGCCGGTGGCCCAGACGATCGCGCCGGCCGAACGCGACCGCGAGCTGGCGTGGCGCTGGCCCCGGCTGGAATTTACGGATACGAGCATCGGCGAGGCCGTGGCGCTGTTCAACGGGCGGAACCGCCTGCAACTGAAAGTCGGCGACGACGCAGTGCGGACCTTGCGCGTGACCGGAGTGTTTCGCGCCGACAACGTCGAGGGCTTTGTGCAATTGCTCGAATCCGGTTTCGGGCTGAAGGCCGAGCGCACGGGCGAGACGGAAATCCTGCTGCGGTCGGCGCCATGAGGCCGGCCGGCGCGCGGCGCGAAAAATTGTTGTAACGACTTTTTGCGGGAATCGCGTCGTTAAGGGCATAACCGCACCTTGCGTCGTCCCAGCCTCCAGCTCAGACGGGGCGCGGCTAGCGGAGCACCCACCCGAACCATGCACACAGACCTCCCCCCTCGCATTACCCTGTTCTCCCGCTGCCGGGCGCTTTTGGCGACCGGCCTTTTCCTGCTGGCCGCCCTCGGCCTGCCCGCGGCGGACACCGCGCCCAAGACCTTCGACCTGCCCGCGGATCTCGCCGCACGCTCGTTGAAAAATTTCTCCAATCAGTCCGGCATCGAAGTGTTGATTCGCGCCGATCTCGGCGGAGAGGTGAAAACCCAGGCGGTGCGCGGCACCATGAGCCCGCGCGAGGCGCTGGAGCGGATGCTGCAGGGCACCACGCTCGAAGTCGTCGCCGATCCGCGCAGCGGTGCGCTGGCGGTGCGGGCCAAACCCGCCCCGGTGCCGGAAAAAAACGTCCCAAGCGCCGCGCCTGACCAGGCCGCCGGCGCGACAGGCAGCGGCACCGGTGCGCTCATTGGTCGCGTCCAAGACGCCGCCACCGGACGGTATATGGAGAACGTGCGCATCAGCGCCGTGAACTTAAACCGCCAGACCTTCACCAGCGCCACCGGCGAATACGAGCTGGCGAATCTGCCGGCCGGCCCGGTGGAAGTGCGGGCATTCTTCACCGGCCGCCAAATCCCGGCCGCCACCGTCACGGTGGAGAGCGGGCGCGCGGTAATCCAGGATTTCACCCTGCTAGGGGTCTACGACAAAGCCATGGCCAATAAGGAGGGCGCCGTGCTTCTCGACGAATTTGTCGTTACCGAAAAGCAAAACAACACGGCCGCCGAAATCGCGATCAACGAGCAGCGTTTTTCGGACAACATCAAGACCGTCGTCTCGACGGAGGCCTTTGGCGAAATCGCTCAAAACAATCTCGGCGAATTTCTCAAATACATGCCCGGCGTCGAGCCGGTCTATTCCAGCATGAACGTCACCGGCGTACAGCTGCGCGGCTTCCCGGCGGGCATGACCAACATCTCGATCGATGGCGCGGCGGTAACAGTACCGGGCGGCAGCGGCTCGACCGAGCGCACCGTCAATTTCCAGGCGGTTTCACTGAGCAATGCCTCGCGCATCGAAGTCTCGAAGCTGCCCTTGGCCAATCAAAGCGCCTCAAGTCTGGGCGGCTCCATCAACCTTGTCTCGCGTTCGGCCTTCGAACGCAGCCGCGCCGAATTGAGCTACCGGGCTTACCTGAACATGAACTCGCATTTCGCGAACTTCCGCAAAACTCCCGGCGGCAGGCTCAAGGACGATGGCAATAGCTACAAATTCGCCCCCGATTTCGACATCAATTATGTCAATCCTCTCTCGAAGACCGTGGGCATCGCCATCAATGCCTCGCGCAACGACCAGTGGACGCTGGGCCGCCGCCCGAGCATGAGCTGGGTCTACGACACCAAGGCCGGCAGCACGCCTGCCAACCCCTACATGGGAACTTTCAACGACGTGAATCTCTACTCCTTCGAGGACCGTAGCGTACTCGGATTCAAAATAGATTGGAAAGTGTCTCCTCGCGACGTCGTTTCCCTCTCGGCCTCGTCGGCCTATTACTTCTCGAATTACGGGCTGAACCAAATTTGGTACGCCGTGGGCAGTTTGAATCCCACGCCCGCCAATGGCATTCGCACCGCGGCAGACGGGCTGTTCTCGGAAAAGTTCGTCCAAGGCCGGCCGGGCGCAGGCACGGTATATCAATCGGTCACCCCCAACTACAACGGGACCGCCAACAGTACGATGCGGCTTTCTTACAAACATCTCGGGGCCGATTGGGATTGGGACGCCACCTTCGGCGCCAACAAGAGCAAGCTCTGGATCCGCTCGAACCCTGACTCGTCCGAGCGATTTCAAAATCCGCGCGCCAACATCACCGGCACCACGGTTCGGTTCGACGAGATCGGGCCATACGGTCCTGGAAAAATCACCGTTACGAACACCGCGGGGCAGACGATCGACCCCCTTAATCTCAGCAGCTACAATCAACTTGTGATCAACGCCGCCGACCGGTGGCGCGACACCCGCTCCAACGCGCGCACGCTGGACCTAAACCTGAAGCGCAAATTCTCGAACTTCGCGGGCGATATCCAGGGCGGCTTCGCCTACCGCAGCGATTACCGGGATCGCACCTACCACCAGAGGCGGCTCGTTTATAATGGCCCGGGCAACAACATCAGCACGGCGGCCTTGCCGACGGGCTCGCTGGTTGATGCCGGTTTCTCCACTTACACGTTGTCCCGCGGACGCAAGGCGCCGCAATGGCTGAGCTCGATCAAGTTCGCCGATCTCTACCAGGCGCATCCGGAATATTTCTCGTACACCGCGGCCAATGCCGTCACCGACTTCAAAGCCGATGTGGGTGGCGCGGATGAATTGCAGGAAGAAGTCTCGGCGCTGTATCTGCTGGGTCGCGCTTCGTTTCTACGCAGCAAATTGAGCTTTGTCGGCGGCGTGCGCCTCGAACGCACAGAGGATTTCGCCCGCGGAGTGTTGGTCGACAACTCACTCCAATACCAACAGGCCAACGGCAAAATGGTCGACGGCGACCCGACCAAGGCCGGCATTCAGCCGATCGCGATCAGCACTGACGCCATGGAGGTGGCCCGGCTCACCAATCTGATGATGGGGAGAAGCATCAACATCAAATACGACAACTGTTTTCCCAGTTTTCAGGTAAAGTATCTGGCCACCGAAAACCTCCAGTTCCGCCTGGGCTACGCGAAAACGCTCGGGCGGCCGGAATATAGCCGCATCATCCCGGCCACCACCATCAACGAGCTGACAAGCCCCGCCGACAGCCCCTATGGATTGAGCTGGGGCACGATCAGCGCGAACAACCCCAAATTGAAGCCATGGATCGCGGACAATTTTGAATTCGCCGGCGATTACTACACCAAGCAGGGCGGCGTGTTCTCTATTAATTTATACCGGAAGAATATTAGAAATTTCTTCATGACGACCTACGCACTGGCGACCCAGGAATTTTTGGATCAGCACTCATTGCCGCCCGAAGCACTAAACTACGTCGTCTCGTACATGGAGAATTTCCAAGGGGTGATGCACAACACAGGCATCGAACTTTCCGCCGACCAGCGAGTGCTGAAAGATCTGCGGGTCTTCGCCAATCTGTCACTGAATCGTCTGGTCGGAAACGAGAACGCCGCGGCGGAGTTCCGTGGCTACAACCCCCGGCGCATCAACGTCGGTTTTACGTACAACAAACGAGCGCTCACCTTCATCGCGAAATTCTCCCATACCGCGGAAACTCGCACCACGCCCACCACGGGCATTGATCCCAACGGGTGGATCCGGGTCGGCGAGCGCAACCGCCTCGATGCCAGCATCGATTACCGGGTGAGCAAACACGCCACCGTGTTCGTCTCCGGGCGCAATATCTTCAACGACCGCGACAAGTCGCTGGCAGTTGGCCCCGTGACACCGGCCTATGCGCAACTTTATCAAGAACAAGATTACGGCGTCCTCTTCCAAGTCGGCGTAAAGGGCACGTTCTAGGACGGCACGCCGCCAACGTTCTTTTCTGCTTCCGCCGCGGGCGCGCTTTCAGTGCGTCCGCGGTTTTGCTTTTTCACCGCGCGCAGAGTAACGGCGCGCACCTGCGCTCCAACCGCCACAAATTGGCCGGGCGCGCTGCGGGTGATCGGTCCTTGCGCAACGCCGCACGCAGTTGCGCGATCCGGAAACAGACTGGAGCCCCCCCAACGTACCAGACCAGATCGCCGTCGCTGGCGCGTTGCAAAGCGGGGCCGTGTTTCTGTGCATTTTCCGCCGCGGCACGAGCCGCGCGACAGCAGGAGAGGATTGCGACGCGGCGCTCAGTAGGCGCGGCGCCGTTTCCAGATCTCCAGAATCATGCGGTAGCGCTCCGGCGGCATGCCCTTGAAGGGAATGTTGCTGGTGCAGAAAATGTACCCGCCGCCCGGCTTGCCGTGGGTGAGCGCGTATTCGGCGCTGGCGATGACCTCCTCGTCCGTTCCAGTTTGCATGGCGGCGCAATGCACGTTGCCGCAAAGGCAGACTTGCCGGCCGTACTGGCGTTTCACCTCCTGAATGTCCACGCCGGCCATCGGGTCGAGGGAGTGCAACGCATGCGGGCGACATTCCACCAACTGGTCGATGATGGGCATGATGTTCCCATCGGTATGCTTGATGGTATAGAGGCCGTCTTTTCGGGCCGCCTCGATGATCCGGGCCAGATAAGGCTGAATGAACTCACGGAACATGTCCGGGGAGATAAAGGGACCGGAGTTGAAGCAATAGTCGGAGCAGAGCAGCAGCACATCCACTCCAGCGGCCTGGCGGCGTTTGTTTCGCTCGATGGCCTCGTCGGCCATTTTTTCCGCCTGGGCCTTCACGCTGTCCGGATCGTCGGTCATGGCATAGGCGAGCTCGTAGATGCCATTGCCATCTGGAATCGCGAACGTGCCATCGCCGTGAAAGCCGATCATGCGGTCGTCACCCATCAATTCGCGCAGGTAGCGCTGCAATTGATAGGACTCTGCCTCGGGCAGGCCATACGGGCCCGGGATGATCGAATACTCCAGCGCCGTGTACACCGAGAGAATGAACTCGGCTGTGGCGCGCAGCTCCCGCTCTTTCTCCTTCGCCGTCAATTTGGCAAGGTTGTCGCCCACCAGGCTCTCGGGCAGCAAATCGCGGCCAAACATTTCGGGCGCCAGCTGAAATTCCAGTTCGAAATGCGGCACATAGTCCGGCGTGCGGAGCTCCAGCGCGGCGACGGCGCGTTCTTTGGGGGTCATCACTCGGTGCATGGCAAACAGGTCAAGGGTTATGGTAACTGAGCGGATACCAAAAGCACGCGGACGGAAAGGGAAAACACGGGTTTCTTTGCCACGCCCTCTTTCGTAAGCCACAAGTAGTCTGTGGATCGTCGAATAAAGGGTAATATCGATGAGCCAGGTCGAACCCGGATAACTAGTAACAAACCATGGTGGCAATACCTCGCGTCGGCTTGGAATGCTCGCATGGACACGCGAGTTGCGTGTGGTGTCCGAAAGCCGCATTGACAGGCGCGGGGCAGGCGGGAAGGTTGCGCCGCATCTTTAACTCGATGCCCTAAACCATGCCCTTGGAGAAACCAGATCGTCTTCGTTGGTTTACCCAAGAGGTCCATCCCCATGAGTCCTCGTTGCGCTCCTATCTGCGCAGCGCATTTCCCTCGGTGCATGATGTCGATGATGTGGTGCAGGAGTCGTATTTGCGCATCTGGCGGTCGCGGACCGAGCAACCGATCCAATCGGCCAAGGCATTCCTGTTCTGCATCGCCCGCCGAATCGCGATCGACGTTATCCGTCGTAACAAGACCAGCCAAAATGATGCTGTAGCCAATTTGGATGTGTCCTGCGTCTTAGAAGAAGGAGTCAACGTCGTCGAGACCGTCAGCCGGCGCCAAGAAATCGCCTTGCTGGCGGAAGCGATCGACGCCCTCCCCAGTCAGTGTCGTAAAATAATGGTCCTAAGAAAAATAGAAGGTTTATCACATCGCGAGATCGCGTCCCGCCTCGGCATCACCGAGGCGACGGTACACGCGCAGCTGCAGCGCGGGATGCAAAAATGCATGGCTTATCTGCACCAACACGGGGTCAAATCCTCGTAAAATTCGACATGAATTCCACGGGCCAACAGAACGACATTCTCAACGAGCAAGTGGCGCAATGGCTGGAGCGCCGCGATGCCGGGCTGACTGCCGAGCAGCGCCTTGAATTCGAGCGCTGGCTGGAAGCCAATCCGGCACATGAGGAAGCGTTCGCCCAAGCCGCCGCGATGTGGGACCTGATCCATTCGCCGGCCGCCGACAATCGCGACCAATTGCGCGGCGAGTTGCGCACCCTCAACCATCGCCGTTGGCGCCGCCGAGGCCTGGCGATGGCCGCGTTGATCGCAGTCGGCTTCTTCGTTTCCACCCTTTGGCACCGGCCCGCCGCGCCCGATTTACAGGCGCCGCTCGTCGCCACCACCACGCGGCTGCTCGTGCCCACGCAGCAGGTTTTGCCCGACGGCTCGACCGTCGAGCTCAGCCCCGACAGCCGCATCGCGGTGCAATTCGATGCGGGACAACGCCGCGTGCTGTTGCAACAGGGCGATGCCTTTTTCGCGGTAAAGAAAGACTCCGCCCGCCCGTTCATCGTCGTCGCCGGCGCGGTGTCGGTCAAAGCGGTCGGCACGGCCTTTGCCGTGAGCCTCGCGCCGCGCAACGTCGACGTGCTGGTGACCGAGGGCCGCGTGGCCGTGGAGGCCGCCGCCACGCCCAACACGACTGCGCCAGCCGCGCCCACGCCGGTGACATTCGTCAACGCCGGCAACCGGCTGTCCGTGATTCCCGAACGCGCGGCGACCGAGCCCGAACCGCAGGTGGAGCCGGTCTCGCCAGAAGAGTGCGAACACCAGCTTTCGTGGCGCGCGCCACGAATTGAATTTACCAACACGAGCGTGGGCGATGCCGTCGAGCAGTTTAACCGGCAGGGTAAAACGCGCCTGATCGTGCGCGACCCCGCCGTGTCTGCAATGCGAGTGACCGGAGTCTTCCGCGTCGATAACGCCAAGGGGTTCGCCGGCTTGCTGGTGTCGGGCTTCGGCCTCACCGCCGAGCCAGAGGGCGACAACGCCATCGTGCTCGCCAAGCGCCGCTAATTGCGACGCTACCACCTGCCCCCAGCAATGCCTCGCGCGCCGCGCGGCAGTCTTGATTATCTCGGCGTATAGGACGATGGTCGGAAGGTCACACCAAGTTCTCCCCCCTCCTTCCGAACTCATGCCTATCCGGCATCCACTTTTCGCACGTTTGCGAGTGCTGCTCGCCACCGGCTGCCTGGCCCTGGCGTTGGTGGACGGACTGTGGGGAGCGACATCGGCCATCAGGAATTTTCGCATCCCGGCCGATCTCGCCGCGCACTCGTTGAAGCTATTTTCCAACCAGTCCGGCATCGAGGTGTTGATTCCGGCCGAACTGGGCGGCGTTGTGCGCACGCGCGAAGTGTACGGCGCCTTGCGCCCCCGGGAGGCGTTGGAGCGCATGCTGGAGGGGACCAATCTGGAAATTGTCTCCGAGCCGCTCAGCGGTGCACTGGCCGTCCGGCCCAAAACTCCGCCGCCGGCGGGGAACGCCCCCACGCTGCCGTCAGCTTCTCCGACACCCCGCCCGACTGAATCGGTCAAAGCGCCGGGCCGCTCGGCCCACGGCGTGATCGTGGGACAAATTTCCAATCAGGTGTCGGGCGAATATCTCGTCGGCGCCTGGGTGCAGGTGGTGGGCACACCCTTCGGCGCGGCCTCGGACCGGGATGGCGCGTTCAGTCTGTCGCTGCCACCGGGCAACTATATTTTGGATATCAGCTACACCGGACTAAGAAGCGTGCGCCTGCCGGTGGCGGTGACGCCCGACGCCGTCGTGGTCCAGACAGTCGCGTTGACCTCGGAGATTTACCAACTGGAAGCCTTCGTCGTCACCGGCCTCCGCGAGGGCAGCGCCAAGGCGATCCAGAATCAGCGGCGATCCATCAACGCCAAATCCGTTGCCGCGATCGACACGTTCGGCAACCCCACAGCCTCGGTCGGCGAAATCTTGCAACGCCTGCCGGGAGTGGCCGTGGACATCGGTTCGGGGGGCGAGCCGGGCGGGTTGTACGTCCGCGGGCTCAGTCAGGCGTCGTTCGGCTCCATGATGGTGGACGGCAATCCGCTGCCCGTGACTGATGGCCAGACCGTCGCCGGCCAGTACACTTATTTGGGGCAGGTCAGCACCAATAACATCGAGTCGGCGGAGATCATCAAGGCGTCGCTGCCGGAGATGGATGGCAATGCCATCTCGGGTTACATCAATCTCCGCACCAAACGCGCCTTCGACCGCATCCCGTCCCAACAACTGCTGTTGAGCGCCGGCACCAAATGGGCGCTGCTCCATCAAGACGCCAGCGTGCCGGGCAAGGATCTGCCCAAGCTGGATCTGCTCACCCTGGAATACTCCGACGTCTTCAGCGTGCTCGGCGGGAAAAACAATCTGGGGCTCTCCAGCTCGATTCATTTCAACACCTCCGCCACCTACGCCTACGAGGCCGGCCCCAACCTCGCGACCGGCACGGTCAACGCGAGTTTCTTCACCCCCGCACCGGTCGCTGGCGCAGCCCCCTCCCCGCTGGTTCGCGGCTGGAGCTCCGGCAACTGGGGCAACTCCGCCGCCAACAACTACGCCAAGACCTACGGGTTCAACCTCGACTACAAACTGCCGGCCGGCGGCAACCTCTACCTGCGCGGCACCTACAACGACACCCGCGCCGACTCCGGTTTCACGCCCTCGTATTTCCGCTGGCGGGTCTACACCGGCGGCCAGACCAGCGCCAGTTTCGAGCCGCAAAGCACGTACGACGTCGTGGCCATTCCCGTCTCGCAGGGCATTGTGGATCTGGAGTCGACGCTCTACCGGCGTGAGAGCAGCTCGCTCAGTCTCGCCGCTGGCGGCGACTTTCCCTGCTTCGCACGGACGGCCAAGCTCTCCCTCGATGCAAACTACAGCCGCAATCGCACGACCTACCCTGCGATCAACGAAGTGCGGGCCCGCATCACCGGCGTCGGCTTTCGCATCGATCAACGCGGCCAGGACCCATGGTACCCCGCCATCACCCAAACCGACGGCCCCGATTGGAGAAACCCGGCCAACTACAGCATCGTGCCCTCGCACGCCCTGGGTTCGCGCATCATCGATTTCAACGTGCCGTCGACCAACCAGAATCTGCGGGCGGATTTCCAGAAAGAACTGGCCCTCCCGCTGCCGGTGAGCCTCAAGGCCGGCGTCAAACTCGCCACCTATCGCGTCACCTCCGACCGCCGTTACCGCTACTACACGTGGCAGGGCGCGGGCGGCACCCCGGCCACCGGCGGCATCACGCCCTACGTCGGCTACCGGATCAAAACCGGCGAAGGCCATTACGGGCCGTTCCCCTTTCTGCAGGTGCCCACCACCGGCCTGCCCGGCGACCCCTGGGCCAACCCCGCCAACTTCTACCAGACACCCGCCCAGGTCTGGCAGTCGGTCATCGACACCATCAACTCCCTCGCTGAGGTGAAACAAACGATCGCGGCCAGCTACTTGCAGGGTCAGGTGCGCGCCGGCCCGTTGCGCGTGCTCGGCGGTCTGCGCATCGAGGGCACGGACGCGCGCGGGGCCAGTCCCTCCCGCCGCATCGTGACCACCGGCCCCGAGGCCAACAACGCCGCGCCCACGCTCTCAGCCGAGGAAAATGCCGCGCGGGCGCGCGCCAACTGGACCGAGTTCAAGCACCAGCAAAACGCCTACACCAACGTGTTTCCCGGCGCGCATCTCGTTTACGAATGGGCCGGCGGCCTGCAGGCACGCGCCAGTTACAACATGACGATCGTCCGCCCCAACCCCAGTGAGCTGACGCCAAGAATCAACTACACCGAAAACCCCGCGAGCCCCGGCCTGCTCACCAAGGGCAACCCCGAACTGAAGCCCTACACGGCCGACAACTTCGAAGCCGCGTTGCAGTACTATTTCGAGCCGGTGGGAATGGTGTCCGTCAGCGCGTTTCTCAAAGAAATCCACAACTATTTTCGCACCTTCGACACCCTGATCGCCGCGGGCCCGAACAACGGTTTCGACGGCCAGTTCGCCGGCTACACCCTGCGGCAAAATCGCAACACCGGAAGCGCGCGCGTGCGCGGCATCGAGCTAAGCTACCAGCAGCAGTACACGTTTCTCCCGGGCGCGCTCCGCGGGCTCGGCGCCTACGCCAACCTGACCCTCCTGCAAACCCACGGAGATTTCGGCACCACCACCGCCACCTCGCGCCTTCCCAATCTCACCCCGCGCACCTGGAACGCCGGCCTCACCTGGCGCTGGCGCGGACTCGATCTGCGCCTCCTCGCCAACTACCGCGGGCGCACCTTCATCTCCTCCAGCACCGGCACTTTTCCTGACACCCGCGGCGGCATCCCCGGCGTCAACGTCTACGATCTCTATCAGGACGCCCGCCTGCTGCTGGATCTCAAAACCCAGTTCACGTTCAATCGCGTCTACTCGGTCTATTTTGACGTCTACAATCTGACCGACGCCTGGAGTTTCGCGCGCTCGATCGACGCCTGGGGGCACAACCTCAAGTACCAGGCCCAGGGCAACGGCATCAATTTCTCCGCCGGCGTCAAAGCCCGCTTCTGAGGTGGCGCTCAGCGCGCGACGCGTTTTTTCAATTCCTCCCGCAGTTGTCGCGCAGCGGCGTAATCGGGCGCATCGATCAAACACTGTGCCAATTGCTGCAGCGCCTCGTCCGTCTGACCGCGGGCGACCGCGGCGAGCGCGAGTCCGTAACGAAACGCAGCGCGCCGGCCGGCGTCGCCCTCCGCCGCCTGCACGCCAGCCTCGTAACACCGCGCTGCCTCGGCTGGCTGCTTTACTCCCATCCAGATATTTCCGGATTGCATCATCACGTGCAGCGCCTGTTGCCGCGCCAGGCCGGCCTGACGGGGCGGCTCGGTCCCGCGCCAGACGGGCAGACTCGCGCCGCCGCGCGCATAGATTTCGAGCATGCAGGCGGCAAAATCGCGCGTGAACACGCCCGCCCCCAACGCCACGGAAAGCCGGTGCCGCGGCGGATGAAACTCCAGCGACGGCCGGTCGTCGGTGATCGCCGGCACGTCTCCGGCCCAGGCGCGCGCCGCCTGCGGCCCGAGCGCGAACAGCTGCACAAAGGCTTCCGGCGTGAACACCCGAACCTTGGCCAGATCTGTCGCGAGCGCTTCGTTGCTGAACGCGCGCGTCAACGCCGCCCAGTCAAGCGACACCGGCTGGCCGAGTCGCGCCACGATCAAGCCGGTGTGCGAGTGCAGCCAGAGAGTCGTCTCCGGGAAAACATCCTGCACTGTGCGCAAGATCGCCTGCGACTGTTCGCGCGTGAGCAGGTGAAACGGCAGCCACTGCACGAGCAGGCCGCCCGGGCGCAGCCGCGCGCGCGCCAGTTCGTAGTATTCGCGCGAATAGAGGTTCACCACGCCGGCATGCGTCGGCGGCATGGGCTCGGCAGTGATCACGTCGTAAGTCTCGCGCGTGGTGGCGAGGTAGTTGCGCCCGTCGTCCACGATCAGCCGCGCCCGCGGATCGCGGTCCACGCGATGATTGACCGTCTCGAACCACGGCGCACAGGCGAACACGGAGGCGTTGATGTCCACCGCATCCACACGCGCGCCGGGATGCAGCAATGCCGCGCCCGCCGTCGAGCCGGTGCCGAAACAAATCACCAGCACACGCGGCGCCTCGCCGCCGTGGATCAGCAACGGCACATGACTCATGAGCGGCATGTACCCGGCCGAATCCGCATCTGACGAGGCCTCAAATCCATTGATGCGCAGCGCCCGCACGCCCGAGGCAGAGCGCACGACCGTCACCGAAGCGGTGACATCGTCGCGGTGCATGTCGACCGCCACCGGCTGCCCCTGATTGTAGCCCAGCCGGTCGAACGGATTCGGTCCGGGCAACATGCCGAGAAAAAACGCCGCGGCGGCCGCCACCAGTCCGACGCCGCCGGCGCACGCCAACCAGGCCCGCCGGCCTTCGCGCCACGGCAACAGCGCCGCCGCCAACACTGCCTGCGCGCCGGCCAGCGCGAGCAGCGCGCCCTTGATGGAACACAGCGGCACCAGCAAAAAACCGACGCCCAACGCGCCCACGATGGCGCCGAGCGTGTTGACCCAATACGCCTGGCCCAGCCGTTTCCCCGCCGAATCGAGCCCCTCCACCAGCAACCGGCTGCTCAACGGAAACACGACGCCCATGCACACCGCCGGCAACAGCATCACGAGGCAGCAGCCCGCCATCGTACCCGCCAACTGCATACCGCCGGTGTAGCCGAAGCGGGCGGACGCGCGGTTGATCCACTCGGGCAGATGCGCCGCGCACGGCGCCAGCGCCAGCGCCCCGGCCGCACCCAGCCATTGCGCCCAGGCCAGGGTGCCCGCCCCCGCCCCGCGTCGCTCCAACCGCACAAAGGCCAGACTGCCCAGCGCCAGCCCGAGCAAAAACACGACCAGAATCAGCGTGAACGAGTACACCGTGCTGCCGAAGGCGAAGACCAGCATGCGCGTCCACGCCACCTCGTAGCCCATCGTCAGCACGCCGGAAAACGCGACCACGACCCACAGCCATGCCCGCAAACCGCCGGTGCTGGCCGATGCCACGACCGCCGGTGCTGGCGCCACGTTCGTCGCCGTCAGTGCAGATGTCAGCGAAGGCATGCAGGACATCACCCAAGCCGCCAGCCCCACGATCACGTTAATGGCCACGGCGACCGCCAGCGAGCGCTCCACGCCCAGCGCGCGAATCGCCACGAACCCTGTGAGCGCGCTGCCGAGCACCGCGCCGAGCAGGTTGAATGAGTACAGCGCGCCAAGGTTGCGCCCCAACCGCTCCTCGCGGCGGGTGACGAACCGCACCAACAATGGCAGCGTGCCGCCCATGAGCGTCGTCGGGATCAAGAGCAGCATCGCGGCCAGTCCGATGCGCAACGCGAGCAAACCAAACTCATGCCCGCCGGCCGCCGGCAGCCATTGCAGATAGCGCGGCCGCAGCCATGCGAGCAGCAGGGGTTGGAGCGCCGCAAATAACGCGATACCCAGCTCCAGCGCCGCATACCAGCGCAGCAGCGCCCGACTGCGATCGGCGATGCGACCGAACCACCACGCGCCCAATGCCAGCCCGCCCATGAACACCGCCAGCGCCGTGCTGACTGCGGGCGTGGTCGCCCCGGCGACCAGTGCGAGCTGCCGCGTCCACACGATCTGATACGTCAGCGCGCTGGCGCCAGACAAAAGGAATAAGCCGCACAGCATCGCGCGGACGACGCGTTCGCGGAAAAAGCCGGAGGTACTGGCCATGCGGAGACTGCAACCGGGAACGCCCGGCCAAGTCAAGGAGCGCGATGCCTGAAATGCACGCCGTTCGCCCGGGATTCTGCGGAGATATTTTTTCGTATGCCGTTTAGGGATGATGCTTTACAGAAACCCCCAATTCAAACCGACCGCCTGTCCCGTCTAAAAAGCAGTTAGCGCAAAACCCAAACCATCGAATGCATATGCAAACCAAATCAGGAACTAGACCCACGGTGTGGCGCCGGCTTTTCACAGCGGCATGCCTTGTTCTCAGTCTCGGCTTCGCTTCGGCGTTGTCGGCCCAAACCCCCGCCACCGGTGCCATCACCGGACGCGTTTCCAACAAGACCACCGGTGAATATCTGGTGGGCGCGGTTGTCAGCATCGAAGGCACCCAAATGAGCACGACCACCGAGCGCGGCGGCGAGTTTCGCATCGCGGCACCGGCCGGTGCCCAGACGCTGGTTGTCAGCTACGCGAGCTTGGACACCGCCCGCATCCCCGTAAGCGTGAGTTCCGGCGTGACGACGAGCCAGGACGTGGCGATGAACGCGGAAATTTACACGCTGGAAGTCTTCACCGTGACCGGCCTGCGCGAAGGCACGGCCAAGGCCATGCAGAACCAGCGGCAATCCATGAACGCCAAGTCGGTCGCAGCGATCGACACCTTCGGCAATCCCGGTGCCGGCGTGGGCGAACTGCTCCAACGCCTCCCCGGCATCACGGTTGACATGGGTTCCGGCGGCGATGTCGGCGGCATCTATGTCCGCGGCATGAACCAGAATACCTTCGGCAATGTCATGGTCGACGGCAGCTTGATGCCGGTAACCGACGGTCAGACCATCGGCGGTCAATACGTCTATCTTGGCCAGGTGAGCACGACCAACATCGAGTCCCTCGAAGTCATTAAAGCGACCCTGCCCGACATGGACGGCAACTCGATCTCGGGCGTCATCAATCTGCGCACCAAGCGCGCTTTCGACCGCACACCCGGCCGCTATGTCACCCTCACCGCCGGCACCAAGTGGACCAATTTGAATCAGGACAAGAGCGTCCCTGGAAAAGACCTCGCGAAGCTCGACCATCTCGGCATCGAGTACTCCGAAGTCTTCAGCATCCTCGGAGGGAAAAACAACCTCGGCGTCTCGGCGCAGATCAACCGGGATCATGCCGGCACCTACGTTTACGAAGCCGGCCCCAGCCTCGCCTCGGGAGCCACGAACGTGAGTTTTGTGGTGCCATATCCCGCCCCCGGTGCGGAGCTCCAGCCCTTGGTACGCGGCTGGAGTGCAGGCAACTGGAACAACAGCGCCAAGCTCAATTTTGTCGAGACATATGGCTTCAACGTCGACTGGAAAGCTACTCCCGACACCGTGGTGTATTTCAAGGCCACCTATAGCGACACCAGCATCGACAAGGGCGCCACGCCTTCCTATTTCCGCTGGAGAGTCTACGCTGGCCAATCGGTGAGCAACTTCACCACCGACAGCACGTATGATCTGGTGAAGAGCACGCCGACCTCTGGCACGGTGGAGCTGGACTCAGTACTCTATAAGCGCGAGGGTAAGTCCGCCACCCTCACCAGCGGTATCGAGCAGAAGTTCTTCAACGGCTCGGCCAAGCTCACCGTGGATGGCAGCTACAACCGAAATCGCACCACCTATCCGGCCATCAACGAGGCCAAGATACGCATCTCTGGCATCGGCTTCCAAATCGACCGCCGCGGCCAGGACTTCTGGTACCCGAAGGTGACGCAGATCGCCGGCCCGGATTGGAGCAATCCTGCCAACTATTCGATCGTGCCCACCGAAGGCACCAATGGCACCCGCATCATCGATTTCCACGTCCCCTCGACCCGCGGTCACATCAAGGCTGATTTCCGCAAAGATTTCGCCTGGCGCTACCCGGTCTGGGTGCAGGTCGGTGCCAAACATGGCTTCGAACGGACCACTTCCGACCGGCGCTATTATTACTACAACCGGTCCGCCACTGCGCCCACCAGCGTCCTCCCCTATCTCGGTTACAACAACGTCCGTATGGCCGAAGGCCACTACGGCCCCTTCTCCTTCCTAGAAGTACCCACCACCGGAAAGCCCGGAGACTTCTGGAACAATCCCTCCGATTGGACGGAGACACCTGCCCAACGCTACATCAGTCTCATCAACTCCCTCGGCTCGTTTGCCGACGTCAAGCGGCTCATCGATGGGGCCTATATCGAAGGTCAGGTGAAGATTAACCGGCTGCGCGTACTCGGCGGCCTGCGCGTGGAGCAAACCAACAGTTCCGGCGCGAGCCCACGCCGCGTTATCATCACCGCCGCTGGGGCCAGCCAAAACACCTCGATTTCCGGAATGACCATGGAGCAAGCCGAAGCTCGCGCTCGCGCCAATTACCCGGCCGGCATGGTCAAACTGACTTCCAAGAAGAACGATGTCTTCCCCGGTCTGCATCTGGTGTATGACATCACCCCCAACTTGCAGGCACGCGCCAGCTATAACGTCTCGATCACCCGCCCATCCCTCAACGAACTGGCCCGTTATCAAGTCAATGAAAGCGCCACGACCGGCGGGGTTGGAATGGTCACCAAGGGCAACCCGGACCTTCTGCCCTATACGTCGGATAATTTCGAATTGGCGATTGAAGGCTACTTTGGGCAAGCCAACTTCTCCGCCGGCGTTTTCCGGAAGCAAATTCATAACTACTTCCGCTCCTTCGACGGCACCATCGGCAGCGGTCCGGACAACGGCTTCGATGGCCAGTATGCCGGCTACACCTTGCGGCAAAACTTGAATGTTGGCGGCGCGCGCATTCAAGGCGTGGAGCTCAGCTACCAGCAAAGCCTGCGCTTCCTGCCAGGCTTCCTCAAAGGGTTCAGCGTAAATGCCAACGTCACCAGCTTGCAGACCGAGGGTGATTTCGGCTCCCTCACCACCGTAAAACGGCTGCCGAACCTTACGCCGCTGAGCTATAATGCCGGTATCGCTTATAAGGGCTACGGTTTCGACATCCGCCTGATGGCTAATTACCGTGGCAAGTACTACATTTCGACAACGAACGGCGGCGCCGGCTCCCCCGTGCCCAACGCCACCACCGTTCCTGTACCCGGTGTCCATGCCGTCGCTGGCACGCAAATCTACGATCTGTATCAGGAGGCACGCATGATCTATGATTTGAAGACCCAGTACACCATCAACCGCATCTACTCGGTGTACTGTGACGTCTACAATCTCACCAATCAGTACAGTCTCGAACGCACCTTGGAAGCCTTCGGTCGGCACATCCCGTACCAGGCCCAGCACAACGGCGTGACATACGCCGTCGGTATCAAGGCCCGGTTCTAAGCGACCCGATTCCTGTACCTTCCTGTTTGCCCACGCGGGCGCACCTCACCGGTGCGCCCGCGTTTTTTTACCCCGGCGGCATCAGGCGCCCGCCAGTAGCCTGTGTCAAAAGTTCAGGCGTTGTCTCGCCTCTGGCGGCGGTCAGCATGTGGCCCCATGAGCCTACGTGCTTTCTTGGTTCTGACGCTCCTCGTCGGTTTGCGCTGTGCCCTCCCGGCGCAACCTTTTGCGGTCGACACCTCCCCCTCTCCGATAAAGCACCCGGCCCTCGCCCCGGCTGATGGCGCCATCGCCACCACCAATCCGCCCTCGCTCATCTGGCGGCACGACGAAACCGCCGCGAGCTACACCGTCGAATTTTCCCCGGCGGCCGACTTCTCCCGCGGCGTGATCCGCACGGAAAATATCCCCGCCTCGTTCTACAACCACAATGCCACGCTGGCGCCGGGCACCTGGTACTGGCGCTATTTCGTGGTGCGCGCCAACGGCGCGGTGTCATTGCCGGGCCCCATGCGGTCCTTCCGCGTGACCGCGGACTCCGTGCCGCTGCCCATTCCCTCGGCGGCCGAACTGCTGGCCGCGCTGCCCGGCCACCCGCGGGTTTTCACTCGGCCCGAGACCCTGGCTGAATTTCGCGCCCGCCGGCTCGGCGCCGGTCGCGATGCGTGGGCCAACATCCGCGCCAAAGCCGACGCGCTGCTCGCCCTCACGCCCACTTTGCCGCCGATGGATCCGCTCCCGGCCAAATTCGCCAGCCACCGGCAGCAGATTTTCCACGTGGTGAACGGCGTGGCGCAAGTTCCGCGCGCGTACCGCGTGGGCGAACTGCTGCGCGACGCCGAGCGGGCCAACCTGCTCTCGCTGGCCTGGCTGATTTCCGGCGACGAACGTTACGCCAAGGCCGCACGCGATTGGGCCCTTTTCGCGGCGGCATTCCGCGTCGATTACCATTTGCCCAATGTCACCGAGCGCGGCCAGCACGACACCGTCGTTTACTCCTACGAGAAAGGCGTCACGGCCATCGCCTACACCTACGACCGGCTCGTCGGGATGCTCAACGCCGCCGACCGGCGCGCGTTGCTCGACCATGTCGAGTTCCACGGCGAGGCCTCCCTGCACTGGATTCGCGACGTGATGAGAATCCACCTCGAGTTCCAAGATTCCCACGGGCAGCAATGCATGCACGCCCTGTTGTCCACCGCCCTGGCCATCGCCGGCGATTCCGCCAAGGCCAACGAGTGGCTCGCCTACCTCGTGCCGCAGTATGCCAACCGCATCGCCTGGACGGGCGACGACGGCGGCTACTTCGAGGGCCAGGGCTACGCCTTCAAATTTAACTATATCTTGGAAACGCTCGCCGGCCTGCGCACCGCCACCGGTATCGATCTCTTCCGCAAACCGGCCATCCACAATGCTGGCGCTTTCTGGCTCTATTGCATGTCGCTCAACTACTGGTGGCCGCACGGCGGCGACAACATGCCGCTCGTCAATCCATTCGGCAACGCCGCCGACGCCTACATCTCCGCGCTCCTCGCCTCCGCCACCGACTCGCGGCCCCTGCGCTGGTGGTCCGACGCCGTGCCGGCCGACCCCAGCCATGTCCCCTTCAGTTATCTTTCGGCCACGGGACTGCGCCCGCAACCGCCCGTCGCGGTGGCGCAGGCGCGCGCCTTTCACGAAACCGGCCAGCTCTCAGCCTTCGCACGGCTGTACGATCACGGCGCGCCGCGCATCTTTTTCCGCAGCAGCCCGTGGGGCGGCAGCAGCCACGCGCAAGCCGACCAGAACAGTTTCGTACTGCACGCGGGCGGCGAGATTCTCGCGTCCGACGTCGGCTACTACTCTTATTTCGGCGACGAGAATTACAACCGCATCAGCGCCCATACCATCGCGCACAATTCCGTCCTCGTAAACGGCCAGGGTCAGATCAACGAAATCGAGGGCAAGGGCGCCATCACCGCGTTTTTCAATTCGCCCGACTACGTCTTCTTCGCCGGCGACGCCTCGCAGGCGTACGGTCCTCCGGTCGACCGCTTCCATCGCGATGTGCTCTACCTCCGGCCCGACCTGTTCGTGATGGCCGACGAGTTGCACGCGCCCACTCCGAGCACCTGGTCCTGGGTGTTTAATACCTTCACCAAGCCCGCGCTCGACGCGACCGCGCGCGAATTCGTCGTCACCCAACGCGAGCAAAACCTCTGGGCCAAGCAGGTGTTCCCGGAGGGCCTCCAGTACACCAACGACAACACGCGCAAATACCCGATGCTCACCCGGCGTTGGGCCCGCTACACCGAGGCCTTCCCCGAGCCGTGGCGCCTGCAGGCGACCACGGAAAAAACCAACGCCACCGAGTTCCTATCCGTCCTTCACACCTACAGCAACGCGCAGGGCCGCCGTGCGCAACTCGCCCAGTCGTTGCAAAACGCGACCACCTCCGCGGTCACACTGGAAACGTCCGGTGGAAAAGAAACCGTCCTGCTGCGCCGGCATCACGACAACGTCGGCGCGCTCGAAGCCTGGGGGCTGAACTGCGACGGCCGCGCTTTCGCCGGCCTGCGCGACAAGACCGGAAACTTTACGCGCTGGACCGCCATCGCCGCCCGCACCGCCAGCGCCGACGGCCGCGCCCTGCTCCGCGCCACGCAGCCGGTCGATCTCGCCCTCTCCGTCGGCACCGCCGCTGCCGCCGCGCAACTCTGGACGCAGGCATCGGCGCCAACCACCGTGACGCTCGCCCTGCCCGCGCGCCCGGCGAAGATCCTCGCCTTCGCGCCCAACCAATTTGCCGCCGGCGAATCCGTGTCCTTCCGCTGGGCCGATGGCCAGCTGGAGCTCGCCGTGCCCGAGGGCACGCGCACCTTCTGGATCGATCCCACCGTCGCTCCGTCCGCCCTGCCCGCGCGCCTCACCGTCGCGTTGCAAGACGCCGCCGGCTCGCTGTCGCTGGAGTGCGAAACCGCCATCGCCGAAAACGGCGACTGGGTCGCCTACGCCAAGGTCACACCCCGCACCGCCGGCATCTACGAAGTCAGTAGCTCCGCGGCGGCCACCGAAATTCTCCTCCAGGATCATTGGGACCCCGAGCGCACCACGCGCGGCCAGGGTCGCGCGCAAGGCCTGATCTGCGGCGGCACCGAGGTGATCCTGCGTTTCCCCCCGTCCGCCACACCGCCGACCTTCACCGCCCGGCTCGTGCAACCGCGCGCCGCGAACGAGATCAACCTTATCCGCAACGGCAATTGCGAGGCCGGTCTGCCCGATTACCCGCCGCGCGGCTGGACCGTGCGCCACAGCGCCATGGGCGAGTTCGCCACCGATGGCAAACAAGGCTGGCCGGGCTGGACCACCGAAGATGCCGCCAGCGGCAAGGCCGCGCTCAAATTTACCCGCCCGCTCAATCGCATGACCGATTGGAAGGCGCCTTATCCGGAAACCGCCCGCGATACGCTCGCCGTCGCCGTTCCGCCCGTGCGCCTGCTCACCGCCGGCCGCTATGTGCTCAGTTTGAAAACCAAGGGCACCGCCACCGCCGCAGTCGTGCAGCTCGTCGCCGCCACCGCCGCTGTGCAGGAGATCAAGCTGAAGCCGTCGGCCTCCTGGACCGACAACCGCCTCGAGACCGAGCTGCCGCCCGGATTCACCGAAGTGAAAATCATCTTCCGCGCCGGCGGCGCCAACGACCAGGTGCTCTGGGTCGACGACGTCTGCCTCACCGCCGCCGGTCCCTGAGGTCAATCGAGCGTTCGCGATGGCGCGCGGAGCTGATTCCGCCGCTGTCGCGGCCGCGCCCGGCGTGCTATCGTCGCAGGCCCGGGAAACAATCGTAGTGCCCCTCCCCCCACCTTGCCCGTCATGAATTCGCGTGCCGCCTGGGTTATCTGGCTTTCGCTGGGGTGTGCCGGCTGGGGCGGCACAACGCCGTTTGCCGTCGATACGGCGCCGGTACCGGCGAAGCACGCGCCCCTCGCACCGGCCGATGGCGCCATCGCGGCGACCAATCCGCCCCCGCTCATCTGGCGCCACGATGCGACTGCGGCGCATTACACGGTCGAACTTTCCCCGACCCCGGATTTCTCCCGCGAAGTGATCCGCGTCGGGCAGGTGCCGGCGCCCTTCTACAATCATGACGCCGCGCTCGCGCCGGGCCTCTGGCACTGGCGCTATTTCGTCGTGCGGGCCGATGGCGCGATTTCGCTCCCGGGGCCGGTGCGCTCGTTCCGCGTGACCGGCGATTCGCTGGCGCTGCCCATCCCGGCGGGGGCCGCCCTCCTGGCCGCATTGCCCGGGCACCCGCGCATCTTCACCCGGCCGGAGACGCTGGCCGAATTCCGCGCCCGCCGGCTCGGCGCCGGCCGCGACGCGTGGGACAACATCCGCACCAAGGCCGACGCCCTGCTCGCCCTCGCGCCCGCCCGGCCGCCGCTGGACCCGTTGCCGCCCACGCCGGCCAGCCATCGCCAGCAAATCTTCCACGTCACCCCGGCGGCGACGACCATCCCGCGCGATTACCGGGTGGCCGATTTGCGGCGTGATGCCGATCGGGCCGACCTGCTCTCGCTCGCCTGGCTGATCTCCGGCGATGAGCGCTATGCCCGGGCCGCGCGCGACTGGGCGCTAGCGGTGGCCCCGTTCCGCATCGACCACCACTTAACGACCATCGCCCAACGCGGCCAGCATGACACCGTGGTCTACGCGTACGAGGAAGGGCTGGCCGCCATCGCCTGCACCTACGACCGGCTCGCCGGTCTGCTCAGCGCCGGGGACCGGCGCGCCTTGCTCGACCATGTCGAATACCACGGCGAGGCGGCCCTGCACTGGATTCGCAACGTGATGAAAATCCATCTCGAATATCACGACTCGAACGCCCAGCAATGCATGCACGCCCTCCTGACGACAGCACTGGCCGTGGCGGGCGATTCCGCCCAGGCCAACGCGTGGCTCCTCTATCTCGTGCCGCAGTATGCCAGCCGCATCGCCTGGATGGGCGACGACGGCGGCTGTAGCGAAGGCCAGTACTACGCCTACAAACTCCACTACCTCCTCAAGGCCCTCGCCGCGCTGCGCACCGCCACGGGCATTGATTTGTTCCGCCAGCCCGCGCTCCGCCACGCCGGCGACTTCTGGCTCTATTGCATGTCGCTCAACTACTGGTGGCCCCACCACGGCGACACCATGCCGCTGGTCAATCCCCACGGCAACGTGGCCGATGCCTCCATCGCGGCCTTGCTGGCGTCCGCGACGGGCGCCCGCCCCGTGCAGTGGTGGTCCGAGTCCGTGCCGGCCGATCCCAACCACATTCCTTTCAGCTATCTCTCAGCCACCGGCCTGCGCCCGCAACCGCCCGTGGCCGTGGCGCAGGCGCGCGCGTTTCGCGCCACCGGCCAGCTCGCCGCCTTCGCGCGCTTCTACGATCACGCCGCGCCGCGGATTTTTTTCCGCAGCAGTCTGTGGGGCGGCTACGGGCATGCCCATGCCGACCAGAACAGCTTCGTGCTCCATGCCGGCGGCGAGATTCTCGCGGCCGATGTCGGCTACCACTCCTTCTTTGGCGACGATAATTACAACCACGTCTGCACGCAGACCCTGGCGCACAACTCCGTCCTCGTGGACGGCAGGGGCCAGTCCAACGACATCGAGGGCAAGGGCGCCCTCACCGCGTTCTTCAACTCGCCCGACTGCGTCTTCTTCAGCGGCGACGCCTCGCAGGCCTACGGCCCGGCGCTCAACCGCTTCCGGCGCGACGTGCTCTATCTGCGGCCCGATGTGTTCATCGTGGCCGACGAGTTGCGCGCGCCGACGCCGAGCGAGTGGTCCTGGGTGTTGAATTCCTTCAGCGCGCCGGTCATCGACGCGCCCGCGCGCGAGTTCCTCGTCGCCCAGCGCGAGACACGGCTCTGGGGCAAGCAGGTGTTTCCGGAGCGCCTCCACTACACCAGCAGCAGCACGCGCAAACTCCCGCTGCTCACCCGGCGCTGGAGCCGCTACACCGAGGCCTTCCCCGAGCCGTGGTGCCTGCAGGCCACCACCGGCAAGACCCGGGCGACGGAGTTTCTCTCCGTCCTGCACTCCTACAACGAGCCGCAGGGCCGCCGCGCACAGCTCGCCCAGTCGTTGCAAAACGCGACCACCTCCGCGGTCACACTGGAAACGTCCGGTGGAAAAGA
Organism: Opitutia bacterium; assembly: GCA_016217595.1. Lineage (GTDB taxonomy): Bacteria > Verrucomicrobiota > Verrucomicrobiia > Opitutales > Opitutaceae > MWDT01. The sequence goes on from JACRHS010000014.1 coordinate 70,681, forward strand.
AACGATCCTGCTGCGGCGGCGACAGGAAAAGACCGGCACGCTCGATGCCTGGGGGCTGAACTGCGACGGCCGTGCTTTCGCCGGCTTACGCGACAAGACCGGAAACTTTGTGCGCTGGACCGCCATCGCCGCCCGCACCGCCAGCGCCGACGGCCGCGCCCTGCTCCGCGCCGCACAGCCAGTCGATCTCGCCCTCACCGTCGGCACCGCCGCCGCCGCCGCGCAACTCTGGACGCAAGCACCGGCCCCCACCACCGTGACGCTCGCCCTGCCCGCGCGTCCGGCGAAGATCCTCGCCTTCGCGCCCAACCAATTTGCCGCCGGCGAATCCGTGTCCTTCCGCTGGGCCGATGGCCAGCTGGAGCTCGCCGTGCCCGAGGGCACACGCACCTTCTGGATCGATCCCACCGTCGCTCCGTCCGCCCTGCCCGCGCGCCTCACC
>JACRHS010000003.1 GCA_016217595.1 Opitutia bacterium
GAGCTCGGGCTCGGCGGCGATTTCGCGATTCTCGAAGAACACGCGGCGCAGCGGGAGCGCCGGCGCGTGTTGCGGCAGATGTTCGCGCGCGGCGGCGCGCCGCTCGACGGGGCGCAGCAGGATTTCATCGAGGCGTTCAAGCGTGCGACCTTCGGCGTGGAGGAGAAGCAGCTCGGGCGGCGGCTCGACGGTTTTCTCGACGACTACGCCGAGACGTATCGCGCCGCGCCCGTGGTCGCGGCATGGGGCGAGCCCGCGCGCATCTGGCCGGAGGGTTCTCCGTGGCTCGCCGCCGCGACTGCGCGCGGGGCGGCGGCGGTGGCGTTGCGGGGCGCGCTGCCGTGGGAGACGTTCAACGAGAAGCAGTGCGCGCGGTGGGAGCTGTTTTTCGCCGCGCTCCCGGAGTGGCAGCCGGGCGCGACGCTGCCGAAGCCGGTGGCGTACGTGCTCAACAACGCGCTCGCTGCCTGGCCGGACCTGGTGGAGCTGGTGGTCGAGCGGCGCAAAGTCGCGCTGCCGCCGGCGGCGCGCGATGCGTTGCGCGAGACGGTGGCGGGGATCGTCGGCGCGGAGTTGCAGCGCCGGCTGGAGATGACCCGGGGCCTGTGTGCGGTGCTGCGCGGCTACGAAACGGCGTACCACGCGACGGTGCGTCGCGCGGGGCGGCTGACGTTTTCCGACCTGCAACGGCTGCTCCAGCCCGACGCGGGCGAGGGCGCGCCGGCGCTCGCGCAGGGCGCGGCGGGCGACGGCCGGATCGCGATCGACTTCCGTCTCGACGCGCGGTTCGACCACTGGCTGCTCGACGAATTTCAGGACACCAGTTTCGGGCAGTGGAGCGTGTTGCGCAATTTGATCGACGAGGCGGTGCAGGACCCGACCGGCGCGCGCAGCTTTTTCTACGTGGGCGACGTGAAGCAGGCGATCTTCGCGTGGCGCGAGGGCGACCCCCGGCTGTTCCGCGAGATTTTCCACCACTACAACGCGGCGGGCGGCGGCGTCATCGCCGAGGAGCATCTGACGCGTTCGTGGCGCTCGGGGCCGGCGGTGATCGCGATGGTCAACCGCGTGTTCGGGGCGGACGAGGCGATGCGGCGGCTGTTTCCGCCCGGCGCGGCGCAGGCGTGGTCGGGCGAATGGCGCGAACACGAGAGCGCGCGTCCGGCCCTCGGCGGCTACGCGGAGCTGTGCCGCGTCGAGGGCGAGGCGGGGCGGTTCGCCGCGACACTGGAAATCCTGGGCACGACGCAGGCGCTGGAGCGCGGGCTGAGCGTGGCAGTGCTCGTGCAAAGCAACGCCGTCGCCACCGAGCTGGCCGATTTTTTGCGGCGCGAGGGCGGGATGCCGGCGGTGGCCGAGAGCGATCTGCGGGTGGCGACGGACAATCCGCTCACGTGCGCGCTGCTGGCGTTGCTGCGCGTGGCGGCGCATCCGGGCGACACCCTGGCGTGGGAACACGTGCGCATGACCCCGCTCGCGGCGGCGCTGGCGGCCGAGGGGCTGGAAGCGCGCGAGGCGGTGACGTTGCAACTGCTCGACGAACTGCACACGGACGGTTTCGAGCTCACGGTGGAGCGGTGGCTGCGGCGCCTTGAGCCGCACCTCGCGCCGGACGACGCGTTCAGTCGCGAGCGCGGCCGGCAGCTGGCCGAGGCGGCGCGGCGGTTCGACGAGAGCGGCGGACGCGAGGTGGCGGAGTTTGGGGAGTTTGCCGCGCGCCACACGGTGCGCGACGCCGAGACGGCCGGCGTGGTGCGCGTGATGACGGTGCACAAGGCGAAGGGCCTCGGTTTCGATCTCGTGATTTTGCCCGACCTCGAAGGCCAGCGGCTCGCGCAACGCCGCGACGGCCTGGCCGTGCAGCGCGCCGCCGACCGCACGGTCGAGTGGGTGCTCGACTTGCCGCCGAAGGATCTGGCCGAGTGCGACGCCACGCTGCGGGCGCACATCGAGGCCGCCGAGGCCGACGCGTGTTACGAAAAACTGTGCCTGCTCTACGTGGCGATGACGCGGGCGAAGCGGGCGATGTACGTGGTGGTGGAGCCGGCGAAGCCGAGCTCGACGTCGCACAATTTTCCGCGGCTGCTCACCGAGACGCTGGGCGAAACGTGGTCCGCGGGCGATCCGGCGTGGGCGGAAAAACTGCCGCCGCCACCGCCCGCAGCCGAGACGACGGCGGCGCTCGCGGCGTTGCCCGCCAGGGAGCCGCGCGCGGCGCGATTGCTGGCGCTGACGCCCTCGGGATTGAAGCGCGGCATCGTGCGTGGCGCGGCGTTGTTTGCCGCGGAGGCCGGGAGCGCGGCGGAGTTTGGCTCGGCGGTGCACGCGGTGTTTGCGGGCGTCGAGTGGTGGGACGACGCGCGGGCGGCGGCGTGGCGTGCGGCGCGGCGCGCCGAGGGCGTGCCGGCGGCGGCGTTGGCCGAGGCGGAGGCGTGTTTGCGCGCGCCGGAGCTGGCCGGAGTCTGGCGTGCGCCGGCGGGAAACGCCGAGGTGTGGCGCGAGCAGGCGTTTGAGATCGTGCTCGACGGCGCGTGGGTGACGGGCGTGATCGACCGCGCCATCGTGGAACGGCGCGCCGACGGGCGGGCGGTGCGGGCGACGGTGTTCGATTTCAAGACCGACCGCGTGGCGGGCGATCCGGCGGAGCTGGCGCGCGCGACCCAGCGGCACGCGCCGCAACTGGCGCTCTACCGGCGCGTGGTGGCGCGGTTGACGGGATTGCCGGAAACCGCGGTGCGCGGGGAGCTGATTTTTACCGCGGTTTGGGCAAAAAGCGGGAACGCCGTTGGTTAGGCGGCCCGCAGCGCAGGGCGGCCCCGGGCAGGGCTTTTGCAAATGGCTGTTTGACAGGGTAGGGTTTATCCCTCAACTCACCCGGCGTGCACCTGCCCGAGGAATCAATCGGACTGCTTCGTGATGAAGCTTATCTGCAACTCGCCATCGAGGCGTTGCAGGGTTCGCTGCGCGAAGTGGAAATGCAAAAGGCCCACATCGAGAGCACGCGGCCGCCGTTTGGCATTCTGGCGACGAAGCGCACGCGCGATATTTTCGAGCAGTCGATGCGCCACTCGGAAGCGACGGTGACGGGGATTCAGCGGCAGCTGGAACGCGCGCAACATCTGCTGGCGCTGACGCGTTCATTTCTGGAGCCGCAGATCGCGCATTACGTGGCGAAGTGCAGCCCGGTGCATCGCACCGCGATGACGTTGCATGTGACGCTGAAGTCTTACGAAACGGAAAGCCGGCACCTGCCGGAACTGACGCGTGCGTTGGCGCGGGACATCCGGGGGGTGGGCGAAGCTTACGGCGCGCAGGAGAGTCATCAGCAACTCGTGCCCAGCCTGACGGCGTTGCGTGTTGCGGCGGGCCGGTTCGACGAACTGGGGGCGCGGCTCGACAACCTGAGCCGGCAGTGGCGGGCCTCCACCGAAGGCACGATTTTCGAGGAGTTGCGACTGCCGCAGTGCCCCTTGGGGCCGCAGTTGCCGTGGTTCGAACAACTGGTCCGGCTGGGGCCCGGCGATGCGGTGCAGGCGGCGCAGTGCCGCGAAGTGGAGGCACGCGAGTTGCTCAACTGCGGTTTGGAGCAATTGAGCGCCCGCCTCAGTGCGACGCGCGATGCGATCGGCTCTCTGGAAACGCGCTACGTGCACGATTACTGGGAGCGGCTGCGGGAACACGCGCAGGCGCACTACGTGGAGGAAAAAGATCTCGACGAAGTTTTGGAGGACATCACGCGCCGGCGGATCGATGCGGAAGTATTGCGCAAGCAAACCGTCTACGTCACCGATCCTTACGCTTACGAGCGCTGAGCCGGCGCCCGGAGAAACGCGACAAAACGAGTTGGCTAAATTGGACTGGACAGCGGCGCTTCGGCTCCGCAGCTTGTCCGACTCTCAATCTTTTAACACGCTGTAAACCACCATGGGCAACCTGAAGAAGAAACGCCGCCTTAAGATGAACAAGCACAAGCGCCGGAAGCGCTTGAAGGCCCACCGCCACAAAAAGCGCACGTGGCAGAAGTGAGCGCGCGCCTCGAGCGCCGCTCCGCCGTTTCACCGGCTTCCCGTCCGACCCGCCGCTATCCGCGGCGGGTTTTTTGCTTTGCGCATCGCTCGGCTGCCAGCGCTGGCGCCAGGCCAGCGGGGCAGATTGCGAGGCGTTGACCAATTGGAACCAACAACCGCGCGATGACGCTTCTCACGCCGCCGTAGCGGGTTCGTCCCACACGGGCATCGGCACGTCGAGCGCGGCGGCGAGGGCGCGGTAGAACTCCGCCTCCTCGGGCGTGACCACGCTGTCGGCGCCGATCGCGGTGGCCGCGGCGGCGAGCAGACGCTTTTTGATCGGCAACGACGCGACCGCGAGCCGGTCGAGCGCCGGGTCGAGTTGCGTGAGCGCACAGGCTTCGGGGGCGAGCAGCGCCAGTTTTCCCTCGATCAATTTGAGCTGGGTCGCGCCGGTGGCGAAGGCGGTGAGCGCTTGGGCCGGATCGCGAGTGCCGGCGTGGACGAGCGCGGAGAGCACGACCGCGATCTCGTTTACCACGGCTTGGAACGAGTAATATTCCACGTTGGTTTGCGGCGCGCGTCCGAGCTGCAGGCTGCGCAACAGCACTTTTTGCAGCGCAAATTCAAAGGGCGACACCTGCGCGTCGGCGTGCACGAGCTCGTCGAGCGTGGACACGAATCGCTCCAGCTCCGCGCCGGCGATCGGACGCAGCGCCGGGAGGCAAAGTTGCAACAACGGCAGGCGCGCCTCGGCGGCGAGCCCGGCAAACTCCGGGAGCAGGGCGGCGAGCGCGGACGCGGTGGCATCGCCGGCGTGCGTGCGGACGAGTTCGAGCTGGCGCGCGCGTCCGGCGGGATCGGCGGAGAGGAGCAATCCGTACGCGACCAGCGGCGCGCGGGCGGTGTCGCGTGTCGCTTCGCGCAGCGTCACGGGCACGTTCTCCAAAAGCGATTGCGCGCGGCGGAAATGGCCCTCGGTGAGCGCGCCGGCGCTGGCGATCACCGCGGCGGGCACGAAGGCGATCGAGCGCGGGGCGGGCGTGGCGGCCGGGATGGCGGCGGGCGCGGAGAAGGCCCGTTGCGCCGCCTCTTCGGGCGAGACGCGAGGCGCGAAGCCGGCGGTCCGGAAGCTCTCGCGGTCGACGTCGACGACTTCTGGCGGAGCGAAGAGCTTGCCGTCCCATTGCGGCTCGATGGCGCGGATGCGTTCGTCGAGCGGCGGGTGTGTGGCCCATAGTCCGCCGAAGTACGAGCTGAAGCCTTGCGCGAAGAAAAAGTGTCCGATCTGCGCGGCCTTGGAAGTTTGCAGTTGGGAGCCGAGCGCGTAGCCGCCGATTTTTTTCAACGCGCCGCCGATGCCGGCGGGGTTGCGCGTGAACTGCACCGCGGAGGCGTCGGCCAGAAATTCCCGTTGTCGCGAGACCGCGGCCTGAATGAGCCGGCCGAAGAAATAGCCGACGTAGCCGATGATCATGAGCGCGAGGCCGACCAGCAGCAGGAAGGCGATGCCGCCGCCCTTGTCTTTGCCGCGCGGCCGGGTGCGGGCCATGGTTTCGAGGAGGCCGCGCCCGAGCAAACCGAGCACGAGGATGCCGAAGAGCACGGCGGTGATGCGGACGTTGAGCCGCATGTCGCCGTTGAGGATGTGGCTGAATTCGTGGGCGACGACGCCCTGCAGCTCGTCGCGCGAAAGTTTTTCGAGCGTGCCACGGGTGACGGCGACGACGGCGTCGCCCGGGGTGAGGCCGGCGGCGAACGCGTTGAGCGACGGCTCGTCGTCGAGGATGTAGACCGCCGGCACGGTGATGCCGGAGGCGATGGCCATTTCCTCGACGATGTTGAGCAGGCGGCGCTCGTAGTGCTCGGTCGTGCGGAGATCGACGCGCCGGCCGCCGACCATCTCGGCCACCGCGCTGCCGCCCGCGCGCAATTGCAGCCATTTGAACAACGCGGCGAGGCCGACGATGGCCAGGATGCCGGCGGTGACGCCCGCGCAGAGTTGCGGGTCCCAATAAACGAGCGGGGCGGTGTGGCGTTTGCCGCCGCGCGCGTAGCCCTGGATCGCCGCGGCCGCGAGGTAGCTGGCGAGCACAGTGCCCGCCACCGCGAACACGAAGAGCGTCACCAGCCGGGTGGTGCGTTTCTTCGCGCGGGCCTGGGCTTCGAAGAAATCCATGGGGTGGGTTTGGCTTTGGGCGGAAGGCGATAAGCTCAAGGCGGGAGGACGGAATAACAAAGCCGTTAAGCTGAAGACGTGGAGACGGAGTGGTCCGAGCCTTCAGCCTAACGCTTAACGCCTGCTGCCAGCTTCAGGTGAACTTCACCTGCGGCGCGTTGCGCTCGGAGGGGTCTTCGATCTTGAAGAGTTCGGCCGGGAGGAAATTGAGCATGCCGGCGAAGATCACCGTCGGGAACGTTTCGCGGGTGGTGTTGTAGACCATTACGCTGTCGTTGTACGCCTGACGCGCGAAGGAGATCTTGTTTTCCGTCGAGGTCAGCTCTTCGGTGAGCTGCATCATGTTCTGGTTGGCCTTGAGGTCGGGATACTGCTCGGAGACGACCATCAGGCGCGAGAGCGCGCCGGCGAGGCCGGACTCCGCGGTGCCGAGGCTCTTCATGGCGTTGGCGTCGGCGGGATTGGCGGCGACGGTCTGCGCGGCGGCGGCGATGTTGCGCGCCTTGATGACCGCTTCGAGCGTCTCCCGCTCGTGTTTGAGATAGCCCTTGGCGATCTCGACGAGATTCGGGATGAGGTCGTAGCGGCGCTTGAGCTGGACGTCGATCTGCGCGAAGGCGTTTTTGAACCGGTTGCGGAGATTGACGAGACGGTTATAGATGCCCGCGATCCAGAGGCCGAGCACGAGGGCGAACGCGAGAAGAGCTCCGAGGAGAATAAGGAAGGCTGTCATGGCTGGTATGGGTTAAAGAAACGCCCCGGAGTGTGCGCAGGGAACTTGTCGGGGCGAGACGATACTGGTTACAACGCGGTTGCTTGTTTCCAACGGTCCCCGCAAGTTTGCCCCGTTTTTCATGCGTTCGCGACTACTCGCCAGCCTGATCCTCCTCGCTCTGCCGCTGGGCCTGCCGGCGCAGGCGCCGCTGCGTCCGCCGGTGCCGTTTGCCGCCGAGCGCGCCGCGGGCGCCATGGCCCCCGGCCAGCTCGCCGCCGTGCAACTCGCCGCGGAGAATGCGCAGGAGATGGGCTTCTCGTCGATCGCGGCGGACCTGTACCGCCAGCTCCTCGACGCGCCCGCCAGCGGCGTGGGCGACCGGTTGCAGTGGCGGCTGGCATTGGTGACGGCGTTGCTCGAGAGCGGCCGGGTGGACGAGGCGGAGAAGGCGCTCAACGACTTCGTGGGGGTGCGCGGCGCGGCCTGGCAGCTCCGGGCGGGACTCATCGCGGCGCACAAGCGCCAGCTCCCCGCTGCCCAGGCGGCCGCCGCGGCAGTCAAGCGCGAGGAGCTCGATGCCGGCGACCGCGGCTGGCTGTTCTTTTTGCAGAGCCAGATCGCCGATGCCACCGGCGACAACGAGCGGCGCAACGCCGCCTTCGAGCAGGCGCTCGGCGCGGCGGTGAACGAGATGCAGCGCACGCGGTTTCAACTGGCGCGCGAACACGCGCGGTTGCGGCTCGGCGCGGTCACGCCCGCCGACGTGGAGAACGCCCGGCGCAATGCCGAGCGGCTCCAGGGCACCAAGGCCGGGTACGATTTTGCGCGCGTCTATGCGATCACGCTCAACTCCGTGGGCCGGAAAACCGAGGCGGTGGGCGTGCTGCAACGGCAGCTCCAGTCGCTCCCGCCCGAGGAGCGCAAGGCCGTGGAGGATTTCCGGCTGCTGCTGGGCCTGATCACCGACGCCGCCGAGGGTGTGGGGCGCAACGCGCTCTATCAATTGCTCACCACCGGCACGGATGCCGAGAAGCTGCGGATCGCACTGGCCCTGCTCGCGCAGGCGGCGGGCACGGGCGCCGAGTACCGGCGGAAGCTCGACGAGTGGCTGGCGACGCCAAAGCCGCACCCGATTCTTGAATACCTGTTGCTCTACCGGGCGCAGGCGTCGCTCGCGGCCAATGACTACGCGGGCGCCGAGACCGATGCGAAGCGCCTATTGGAACAGTTTCCCGGTTCGCCGCTGCGCGCGCGGGCGCTCGGCGTGCTGACCGGCTCGGCGTGGGAGCAAAAGTACTGGCGGCTCGCCGCCGACTATGCCGCGAAGACCCGGGCGGAGCCCGCGGCCGGCGCCGCAGCGCGCGCCCAGCTTGGCGTGCTGGTGGCGGAGGCGTGGTTTCGCGCCGAGGATTTCCAGAGCGCGGCCGACGCCTATGGCGCGGTGCTGCGCGATCCGCCGGCGGGCCGGAAGGAGCGGAGCGAACTGATGTTTCAACGGATGCTCGCCGAGACGATGGCGGCGGAACGCGTGCCCGCGGGCCAGGTCGCCGAGCGGCTCAAGGCGGCGGGGCAACTGCTCGACGAGCTGGGCCGGTCGCCGGATTTCGAGTCGGAGTTGCGCTGGCAGGCGGAGTACAACCTCGCGCGCGCCATGCAGACCAACCAGCTGATGGCCGAGGCCTACGCCCGGGTGACGCGGTTGCTCGAAGACACGAAGGCGCGGCCCGATGCGCCGGAGCTGTTTTTGCGCCTCGCGTGGTTGCAGGCGCGGTTGTCGTACGAGGCCGGCAAGGCGGCCGACACGATCAAGCTGGTCGACGCCATCCAGGCGCAGAGTGCGGCCGCCGACGCCAAGGTGGCCCCGGCGCTCCAGGCGGAGATCGCCAGCACGGCGCTGCTCTTGAAGGCGCAGGCGTTTTTCGTGCTGGAACACACCCAGCCCGGCGCCGCCAAGCAGGGGCTGGAGCTGCTCAAGACGCTGCGCACGACCTTCCCGAAGAGCGACGCGGCGATCTTCTCCTACATCACCGAAGCCGATTACTACGAGAAGAACGACCAGACGGTGCTCGCGCAGCAGCTGCTCAATCAGCTCGCCGACGACTACAAGGACAACCGCACCTACGCGCCGCTGGCCCTCTACCGCGCGGCGTTGCTGGCCGAGCGGCGCGGGCAGGACAGCAATTTTAAGGAGGCCATCCAGCTCATCGAGCAGTTGGTGAGCCGGTACCGGGAGAGCGACCTCGTGTTCTACGCGCGGCTCAAACAGGGCGACCTGTTGCGCAAGCTGAACGATTTCCCGGCGGCGCAGCAGGCTTACGAGCTGCTCGTCCAGAATTTCAAACAGCACCGCGAAGTGCAGGCGGCGGAGATGGCGCTGGCGGCCTGCCACCGGGCGCAGGCGGCGAACGATCCGGCGCATGTCGAGAGCGCGGAGGTGATCTACGAGCGCCTGCTGGCGTTGCCCAATGCGACGGCGGATTTGCGCGTCGAGGCGGGTTACAACCTCGGGGCGTCGCTCGCCCAGCGCAACAAGCCGCTGCGCGCGCAGGAAATCTGGTGGGGCTATGTGGTGAACGAATTTCTCCTCAAGGCCGACCGCGCCGCGGCGCTCGGCGCGAAGGGGCGTTACTGGATGAGCCGGACGCTGCTGGAGCTCGGCGCCCTGTTGGAGCAACAGGAAAAACTGGAGGAGGCGCGCAAGGCGTGGCTGCTGATCGTGGACACGAAGCTCCCCGGCGGCGCGCTGGCGAAGGCCAAGCTCGCGCGGTTCAACCTGCCGGAGGCGAAACCGTGACGGTTTTCGGGTTTACGCCGGCCGGCTAGCCCGCTCAAAACAAGGAATTCCGATGTCGATCTTTGATGTCAGTCTCTTCGCCCAGGGCGGCCCCATGATGTGGGTGCTGTTTGCCTTGGGCACGGTCGGGTTGGTGTTCTTCGTCGAACGCACGCTCTTTCTACACCGCGGCCAGATCCGCGCGAAGGCGTTTGTCGACGGGATCAAAAACATCCTCGCCAAGCGCCGCATCGTCGAGGCGCTGACGGTGTGCGAGGAGACGCCCGGCCCGGTCGCCGCGGTGGTGAAGGCGGCGCTGTTGCACGCGCACGACGACGCGGAGCGGATGCGTTTCGCCGTGCAGGAAGCGGCGGTGGTGGAGCTGCCGGTGCTGGAGCGGCGCATCGGTTCGATCGCCGCGATCGCACAGGTGGCGCCGCTGGTGGGCCTGCTCGGCACGCTGCTCGGGATGATCACGACGTTCAACGCGTTCATGAAAGGCGGCAATTACGCCACGGCCAACGCGCTCGCCTCCGGCATGTGGCAGGCGTTGATCGCGACCGCGGGCAGCCTGATGCTCGCGATCCCGGCGCATCTGGCCTGTCATTTTCTGCACGGCCGCGTGCGCGCCATCGTGCGCGACGTGGAGTGGTCGGGCAACGAGATCATGAAATTCCTGCTGACGGATTACCGGCAGCAGGCGCCGGAAGGCGAAGCGCAGAAGCCGGAGGGTAAATGATCACCCGGCCGCTCGATCTCGCCTCCCGGCTGCAGCGCCCGCCGCCCAGCTTCGACTGGTTGTTCTTCGTGAATGGCGGCGTGCTCGTGTTATTTTTCCTGCTGTTCGGCTCGCGGTTCGTGCTCGCGCCCGGCTTGGGCGTGGACTTCCGGATGCCGGTGGTGCCGGGCGCGCTCGCGGGCGCCTCGACCACCACGCACATGATCAGCGTGAAAAACGGCGGTTTGATTTTTGCCGACAGCGGCGCGCTCAGCCTGGCGCAATTGCGGGAGTGGCTCAAAGCGGCCGCGCGAACCACGAAAGATCCGATCCTGCTCGTGCGCGCCAGCGCCGGGGTGCCGATGTCGGACCTGACGGACATCTACACGGTGGCGCAGGAGGCGGGCTTCATCCGCGTGGTCTGGGGCGCAGAGGCCGTGCCGCCGCCGACCGGTGGCGGGAGCGGGATCAAGCCATGACCACCCGGCCGCAACACGACGGATTGTCGCGCGGCGTCTGGATGGCGCTGGCGGCGGGCGCGGTGTTGGTGGCGGGCGCCGGTTTGCTGTTGGTGCGCAGCCCGAAGACGTCGGGCTCGGCCGCGCGCGCCGGGTCGATTCCCTCGGTGGGGCTGGCCCGGCTCGATGGCGCGACCGGCGATGCGGTGTTGCGGGAGGAAGCCTGGTTGCGCGATCCCACGCCGTTGTTTCTGCCCACGGAGTGGAACGCCGCGCAAGGCGTGGATCTTCAGCGCACGCAGCTCAAGGAACCGGGAAACACGTTCGAAGGTTATCCGGCCAAACTCACATTCAAGACCGCCAAGGTGCAATTCGATCTGCCCGCGGCCGTGGCGGTGCCCGCGAGCCCGGTGGGCGCGTTGCAGGTTGGCGGGTGGGAGATGCCGTTTTTGGGTTTTGGCCGGCGCGATGTGCCGCCGCCGGCGCTGGCCGCACGCGGCGCATGCATCGAAGTGATGGCGGCAAACGACGGACGCCGGGTGGGGCTGGATCAAGCCTTGCCCATGGCGCAACCACCGGTGGCGCTGGAGTGGCAGCCGCTGGAAATCATGGCGGCGGTCGATGCCGCCGGACTCGTGGGCGTGCCGTCGCTGGTGGTCAGTTCGGGCGTGGAAGAAGTCGATCAGTACTTCCTCAAACTGCTTACGAAAGACTGGCGGGTGGGGGACCGGCTGGCGGCCCTGGCGCCGGGCCTTTATCGGATCAGATTGGGTCCGTGATGGTAATAGATTAGGAAACGCCGGATTAAATTCTTGCGAATAGTCTCGCCGCGCTGGAGGCGTTCGACAACCTACCCAGCTTTCTTCGCTATTTTTACCGATTTCTCCGCCGTCTCTTGCAAAATTCTGCAAGTTTGCAGTTGACGACGAAAAAGCCGGTAGCCACGTTCATCGCTCTTTTCTCCGTTTTTTGACCCAAACTAGGTCTGCCCAGATAGCTCAGTCGGCAGAGCACGTCCTTGGTAAGGACGAGGTCGTCGGTTCAAATCCGATTCTGGGCTCCAGCTCTTCTAGATACAGGTCACAAAGCAATCTCAACCACCACAAACGTCTCACCCACATGGCTAAAGGAACATTCGAACGCACGAAACCGCACGTGAACGTCGGCACGATCGGCCACGTTGACCACGGTAAAACCACCCTCACCACCTCCATCCTCGCGGTGCAGGCCAAGAAGGGTTTGGCTGAATTCAAGTCTTACGCTGATATCGCCAAAGGCGGTACCGTGCGCGATGCCTCGAAGATCGTCACGATCTCCGTGGCCCACGTGGAGTATCAGACGGAAAAGCGCCACTACGCGCACGTCGACTGCCCGGGACACGCTGACTTCGTTAAGAACATGATCACCGGCGCGGCCCAAATGGACGGCGCGATCCTCGTGGTCTCCGCGGCTGACGGCCCGATGCCCCAGACCCGTGAGCACATCCTCCTCGCCCGCCAAGTCGGCGTGCCGAAGATCGTCGTCTTCCTGAACAAGGTCGACCTGATCGACGACAAGGAGCTGTTGGACCTCGTCGAGATGGAAATCCGCGAGCTCCTCTCCAAGTACCAATTTGACGGCGACAATGCCAAGGTCGTGCGCGGTTCTTCCGCTGCGGCGCTGGCCGGCACGCCCGAGGGCCTCAAGGCCATCGACGAGCTGATGAACGCCATCGACACCGAGATTCCGGAGCCCGCCCGCGAGGTGGACAAGCCGTTCCTCATGTCGGTCGAAGACGTGTTCTCGATCACCGGCCGCGGCACCGTGGCCACCGGTCGTATCGAGCGCGGCAAGTGCCACGTCGGTGACACCGTCGAGATCGTCGGCATCAAGGACACCAGCACGACCGTTATCACGGGCGTCGAAATGTTCCGCAAGACCCTCGATGAGGGCTTCGCCGGTGACAACGTTGGTTTGCTCCTCCGTGGTGTGGAAAAAGACGGCATCGAGCGCGGTCAGGTGGTGTCCGCCCCGAAGTCGGTGCATCCGCACAAGAAGGCCAAGGCCGAAATCTACGTCCTCACGAAGGACGAGGGTGGCCGCCATACGCCCTTCTTCCACGGCTATCGCCCCCAATTCTACTTCCGCACGACGGACGTTACGGGCATCCTCAGCCTCCCGCAGGGCGTGGAGATGATCATGCCGGGTGACAACGTGAACGTGGAGATCGACCTGATCGTCCCGATCGCGATGGAAAACACCCAGCGTTTCGCCATCCGCGAAGGCGGTCGCACGATTGGAGCCGGTCGTGTTACGCAAATTCTCGACTAATCTGCTCAAAAACCTTTGAGACTGGCCTGCCGAGGCCCCTCACGGGGTCTCGGCTGTGTCGTCTAAAAACCAAGATCAAAGGCGTATAGCTCAATTGGTAGAGTAGCGGTCTCCAAAACCGTTGGTTGGGGGTTCGAGTCCCTCTGCGCCTGCCATTTTCCGCCACATGAAAAACCCGTTTCGCAGCATCCGCATCTTCACCGGTGAAATGGTCGGCGAGCTTCAAAAAGCTTCCTGGCCCACCCGCACCGAGCTGCGCGACTCGACGATCATCGTGATCGTGGCCTCCGCGTTGCTTGGTGTCTTCACCAGCATCAGCGACTTCGCCCTGTACCAAGTCGTGGATCTCTTCACGCGTTGGGTCAGCTAATCGCGCCACCCATGTCCACCACCCCTGCCACCGCGCCTGCTGGCGCCCAATGGTTCGCTCTCCACACGCTCTCCGGTCAGGAGGGCAAGGTGAAGACGTACATCGAGAAGTTTAAGGCCGCCGAAGAGCTGGCCGACCACATCTTCGAGGTGTTGTTGCCGACGGAAGTGGTGTCGGAGGTGAAGGGCGGCAAGAAGAGCACCAAGGTGCGCAAGCTCTACCCGGGCTATGTGTTCATCCAGATGCGCCTCTACGAGGAGGGCAAAATCATCAACCGCCCCTGGTACTTCGTGAAGGAGACCACCGGCGTGATCGGTTTTGTGGGCGGCGACAACCCGGCCCCGCTGCGGCAGTCCGAAATCGACGAAATCAAGGCCCGCATCGAAGCCGCCAGCGGCAAAGAAGTGCCGAAAGTGCAGTTCGCCGTGGGCGAGGAAGTCAAAATCACCGACGGCGCTTTCGCCAATCTCACCGGCCGTATCGACGAGATCGATCCGGACCGCGGCAAGCTCAAGATCTCCGTCTCCATTTTCGGCCGGTTCACGCCGGTCGAGCTCGAATACTGGCAGGTGCAACGCCTCACCGAATAGCACCACCCTTTTAGATTTTTGATTTTGGATTTTCGATTGTCGCCCGCCTCTAGGCCGGTCGAAGCCGCCAAATCAAAAGTCCCATCCATCGAAAATCCGAAATCTAAAAATTCAACCATCCTCCCGTTCCCATGGCTAAGAAGATCCAAGGCTACATCCGCCTCCAGCTCCCCGCCGGCGCCGCCAACCCGGCGCCCCCGGTCGGTCCCGCGCTCGGCGCACAGGGCGTCAACATCATGGCGTTCTGCAAAGACTTTAACGCCCGCACCAAGGACCAGGCCGGCATGATCCTGCCGGTGGTGATCACGGTCTACACCGACAAGAGCTTCACCTTCATCCTCAAGTCGCCGCCGGCCTCCGTGCTGCTCAAAAAAGCGGCCAACATCGCCAGCGGCTCGGGCCGGCCCAACCAGGACAAGGTCGGCAAGGTCACCAAGAAGCAGCTGCTCGAAATCTACAACCTCAAGAAGGCCGACTTGAACGCCAAAACTCCTGAAGCTGGCATCAAGATCATCGCCGGCACCGCCCGCAACATGGGCATCGACGTCATCGACTAAGCTTTCGTTCATCGCACAGCAACTCACCGCGGGAGCTCCACCCGGAGCGCATGCACCGCAAGGAGTCATCAATGGAAAATCACAGCAAACGTTACCGTCACGCCCTCAAGGCGGCCGATCTCGCGAAGGATTATTCGCTGAAGGAAGCCGTCGAGGTGCTCGCTAAATTCCCGAAGGCCAAGTTCGACGAGACCGTCGAGCTCTCCTTCCGCCTCGGCGTCGATCCGGCGCAGGGCGACCAGATGGTGCGCGGCACCACGCCGCTCCCGAATGGCACCGGCAAGAAAGTCCGCGTGCTCGTGTTTACCGACAATCCGAAGGCTGCCATCGAGGCGGGCGCGGATCATGCCGGTTTGCAGGACATGATGGCCAAGATTCAGGAAGGCTGGCTCGACTTCGACGTCGCCATCGCCACCACCGAGGCCATGAAGACCGTGCGCTCGATCGCCCGCGTCCTCGGCCCGAAGGGCCTCATGCCCAACCCGAAGTCCGGCACCGTCACCGACGACATCGCCGCCGGCATCAAGGCCGTGAAGGCCGGCCGGGTGGAGTTCAAGATGGACAAAGCCGCCAACATTGGCGTGGGCATTGGCAAGCGTTCGTTCACCCCGGCCCAAGTGCTGGAGAACGCGCAAGCGGTGCTCGAAGCCGTGGGCAAGGCCAAGCCGGCCTCGTTCAAGGGCCACTACATCCGGACCTGCGTCCTCACCGCCACGATGAGTCCTGGCGTGCGGATCGACTCGGCCGAATACAACAAATATTAATCGGAGGCCCGCCCACCATGAGATCTGAAAAGAAATACCTGATCACCGAAGTTGAGGGGCACCTCAAAAAGTCGGATTACGTTTTCCTCGCCAACTACGAGAAAGTCACCGTCGAGAATGTCGCCGCTCTGCGCAAGAAGCTGGCGGCCGAAGGCGCCGAGTTTCACGTCGTCAAGAACAGCTCGCTGCGTGTCGCGGCCAAGGGGCTGTCGCTGCCCGAAGTCGACCAATGGCTGAAAGGCCAGACCGCGGTCGTCGTCGGCGGCACCAACCCCACCGGCGTGGCCAAGATTCTGAAGGACTTCTTCAAGGAGACCCAGAAGGTCGAGGTCAAAGGCGGCATCTTCGAGAAGGCGGCCATCGACGCCGCGGTCGTCGCCAAGCTGGCGGACGTCCCGCCGGCCAATGTGCTCAAGAGCCAGTTCCTCGGCCTGCTCAAGGTCAAGCCGCAGCAACTCGCCGCCCTCATCAAAGCCTACGCCGACAAGAAGGAAAAGGAAGGCGCTGCCGCCTGATCCGGTTCCCCCTGTCGTCCACCACCACCACCACTTTGTCCGCTCCGCGGATAAAAACCACCAACCTCCAACGAACCCGTTAGGGCCCAACCGGGTCTTAAACCCTCCGCCTCCGCGGGGGACTAACATTCAAGGAATCATATGTCGCTCACCAAAGACCAAGTCATCGAGTGGCTCTCCAGCCAGTCGGTTCTCCAACTCAACGAGCTCGTCAAAGAGCTCGAGACCAAGTGGGGCGTTTCCGCCGCCGCCGTCGCCGCCGCGCCTGCCGCGGGTGGCGCTGCTGCTCCGGCCGCCGCTGCTGTCGAACAGACCGAGTTCACCGTCGTCCTCAAGGAAGCCGGCGCGAACAAAATCGGCGTCATCAAGGAAGTCCGCGCCATCACCGGCCTGGGCCTCAAGGAAGCCAAGGATCTCGTCGAGGGCGCCCCGAAGCCCGTCAAGGAGAACGTGGCCAAGGCCGACGCCGAAGAAATCAAGAAAAAGCTCGAGGCCGCCGGGGCCAAGGTCGAGCTCAAGTAAGTTTGGCTTGGCGATTCGTCACGCACAACTTCCGTCCTCTTCGGGACAGGCCGCGTTCGGGCGGCCTGTCCTTTGCCTTTTCTCTCTGATATCGTTCTTTGTTGCGTCGCTGCCCAGCGCCTGAGCGCCAGCGTCGCATCTCTGCGTCCTTCCCTTAAAACTTACGGGAACTCCCATGCCCGACCGCAATCACGCCGACCGCATCAACTTCGGTAAGCTCAAAGAAGTCATCTCGCCGCCCAATCTTATTGAGCTGCAGATCAACTCCTATCTCGACTACCTGCAAAAAGGAGTGCCCGAGAAGCAACGCAAGAATCAGGGCCTCGAAGCGGTCTTCCGCGAGGTTTTCCCGATCGAAAGCTACGACGGCCGGCTCGTCCTCGAGTACGTTTCGTACACCATCGGCGACGCGAAAAATTCCGAGCTCCAATGCATCCGCGACGGCATCACCTACTCGGTGCCGCTCTATGTGAAGCTCCGCCTCCGCGAGGAAGACTTCATCAAGGACGAAGACATTTACATGGGTGAGATCCCCATGGTGACCGAGCGCGGCTCGTTCATCATCAACGGCGCCGAGCGCGTCGTCGTCTCCCAGCTCCACCGTTCGCCCGGCATCGCGTTCGAAGTCACGCCGCATCCGAACGGCAAGCTGCTCCACTCTTTCCGCATCATCCCCGACCGCGGCACCTGGCTCGAAGTGCAGTTCGACAACAACGATCTGCTCTACGTTTATCTCGACCGCCGCCGCCGCCGCCGGAAGTTCCTCATCACGACCCTGCTCCGCTCCATCGGCTATTCGAGCGACATCGACATCCTCAATCTCTTCTACGAGATCAAGGACCTCAAGGTCGCCAAGGCCCTCGAAATGGAAAACGTGAGCACGCTCGTGCTCGTCGAGGACGCCATCGACGCCCAGAAGGGCGTGGTCCTCGCCCGCGCGTTCGAGCCCCTCACCAAGCAGATCGTGCGCACCTTCGAGAAGCACGAGATCAGCACCCTGCGCATCATCGACACCGCGGTGGACGAGGGCGCGATCATCCGCGCACTCAAGAAAGATCCGACGCGCAACGAAGAAGAGGCGCTCAAGGAAATCTACAAACGCCTCCGTCCCGGCGAGCCGCCCACCACGGCCAACGCCAAGGCGCTGCTCAAGCGTCTGTTCTTCGATCCCAAGCGCTACGACCTCAGCCGCGTCGGCCGCTACAAGATCAACCAGAAGCTCGGGCTCAAGGCCGAGCTCGAACAGCGCATCCTCCAGAGCGAGGACGTCATTTTCGCCACCAAATATCTCGTCCGCCTCAAGAAGGGCGAGGGCGTGGTGGATGATATCGATCACCTCGGCAGCCGCCGCGTGCGCACCGTGGGCGAGTTGCTCGCCAACCAGTGCCGCGTGGGTCTGGCCCGCACCGAGCGTCTCGTGCGCGAACGCATGACGATGTACGATCAGAGCGTCGACTCGATCACGCCGCAAAAGCTGATCAACCCGAAGGCGCTCACGACGGTGATCCGCGATTTCTTTGCGCGCAGCCAGCTCTCGCAGTTCATGGACCAGATCAACCCGCTCGCGGAGGTCACGCACAAGCGCCGCCTCTCCGCCCTCGGGCCGGGTGGTCTCAACCGCGACCGCGCCGGTTTCGAAGTCCGCGACGTGCATCCGTCGCACTATGGCCGTATCTGCCCGATCGAGACGCCTGAAGGTCCGAACATCGGTCTGATCAACTCCCTCTCCACTTACGCCCGCGTCAACGAATTCGGCTTCATCGAAACGCCGTATCGCGTGTGCAAAGAGGGCCGCGCCACCGAAAAAATCGATTACCTCACCGCCGATCAGGAGGAGGGGAAGATCATCGCGCAGGCCAATTCCGAGCTCGACGAGAAGGGCAACTTCGTCGGCAAGGTCACCGTCCGTAAAGACGGCGAATTCTTGGAAGTGCCCTCCGCAGACGTCGACTACATGGACGTCTCGCCCAAGCAGGTCATCTCCATTGCCGCCGGCTTGATTCCGGTCCTTGAACATGACGACGCCAACCGCGCGCTCATGGGCTCGAACATGCAACGCCAGGGCGTGCCGCTGCTCCAGGCCGAGGCGCCGTTCGTCGGCACCGGGCTGGAAGACCGCATCGCGCGCGACTCGAAGATCGTCGTGCTGGCGGAAGACGCCGGCCTGGTCGCCTTGGCCGATGCCAAGCGCATCGTCATCACCAAAGATGGCGAGATGCCGCGCAACTTCGACAAACACCCGAAGAGCGATCCGAAGACCGGAGTCCAGGTTTACGAGCTGCGGAAATTCATGCGCTCGAACGCGGGCACCTGCTTCAACCAGCGCCCCATCGTCAAACGCGGTCAGAAGGTGAAAGTCGGCGACGTCATCGCCGACGGTCCCTGCACCGACCGCGGCGAGATGGCGCTCGGCCGCAACGTCCTCGTCGCCTTCATGCCGTGGAACGGCTACAACTTCGAAGACGCGATCCTCATCTCCGAGAAGGTTCTCAAGGAGGATATCTTCACCTCGATCCATATTCAGGAATTCGAGTGCACCGCCCGCGATACCAAGCTCGGGCCGGAAGAAATCACCCGCGACATCCCGAATGTCGGCGAAGAGGCGCTCAAGAACCTCGATCACAATGGCGTCATCCGCATTGGCGCCGAGGTGAAGCCCGGCGACATCCTCGTCGGCAAAATCACACCCAAGTCCGAGACCGAACTCGCGCCCGAGGAAAAACTCCTCCGCGCCATCTTCGGCGAGAAGGCCGCCGACGTGAAAGACACGTCGCTGGTCGTCCCGTCCGGCGTCGCCGGCATCATCATGGACGTGAAGGTGTCGAGCCGCGTCGACAATCAGCCCGAGAAGCTCTCGCCCTCCGACCGCCGCCGCCAGATCAAGCAGGTGCAGGAGGAGTACAAGACGCAGATGGACAAGTTGCGCGAAGGCCTCACCGAGGCGCTTTCCAACATCCTCCTCGGCGAAAAGATTCCGCTCGATGTGGTCAACGGCCAGTCCGGCGAAATCATCATCCCGGCCAACCGCAAGATCACCAAGACGCTCCTGCGCAAACTCGCCGCCGTCTCCAAGCACGTCGAGATCGATCCCTCGCCGGTTCGTATCAAGATCATGGAGATCATCGGCAGCTACCAGTCGAAGTTCGACGAGCTCGAGGGCGACCGCGAGCGCAAGGTGCAGAACATCGAGGCCGGCGAAGACAACGGCTCCGGCGCGATCAAGCAGGTCAAGGTCTACATCGCCACCAAGCAAAAGCTCGAGGTCGGCGACAAGATGGCCGGTCGTCACGGTAACAAGGGTGTGGTCGCCAAGATCGTGCCCGAGGAAGACATGCCCTTCCTGCCCGACGGCACTCCGGTTGAAATCTGTTTGAACCCCCTCGGCGTGCCTTCGCGCATGAACGTGGGACAGGTGCTCGAAACCCACCTCGGCTGGGCCTGCAAAAAGCTCGGCATCAAGGTGGCGACGCCCGTGTTCGACGGTATCCCGGAAAAGAAGGTCCGCGATTACCTCAAGCAGGCCAACCTGCCCAGCTCCGGCAAGAGTCCGCTCTTCGACGGACGCACCGGTGAGCGCATCGATCAAGAGGTCGTGGTCGGCTACATCTACATGATGAAGCTGAACCATCTTGTGTCGCACAAGATTCACGCCCGCGCGGTCGGTCCGTACTCGCTCGTCACGCAGCAGCCGTTGGGCGGCAAAGCCCAATACGGCGGCCAGCGCTTCGGCGAAATGGAAGTGTGGGCGCTCGAAGCCTACGGCTCGGCCCACACCCTCCAGGAACTCCTCACCGTCAAGTCCGACGACGTCAACGGCCGCACCAAGATCTACGAATCGCTCGTCAAGGGCGACAACACGCTGATCGCGGGCACGCCCGAGTCGTTCAACGTTCTCATCAAGGAAATCCAGTCCCTCGGCTTGGATATCCGCCTCTCGAAACGCGACGCGCTCGGCTTCTCCGCCTGAGCGCCGCGTCCGGCAACCTTTAACGAAGCATCCAGGGAGTCTCGCTCATGAGCATCCAACCCAACGAAACCGCCGGTGGTTCCATCGCCCGCGAAGAGGCCCGCGCCGCCGTCGGCCTCGAAGAGAACCCGTTCGACTGCGTTTCCATCACGGTCGCCTCGCCCGACGTCGTCCGCAAGTGGTCGAAAGGCGAAGTCAAAAACCCGGAGACGATCAACTACCGCACCTTCAAGCCCGAGCCGGGCGGTCTGTTCTGCCAGAAGATCTTCGGCCCGGTGCGCGATTACGAGTGCGCCTGCGGCAAGTACAAACGCATCAAATATAAGGACGTCGTCTGCGATCGCTGCGGCGTCGAGGTCACCATCTCCCGCGTGCGTCGCGAACGCATGGGCCACATCGAGCTGGCCGTGCCGGTCGCCCACATCTGGTTCCTCAAGAGCATGCCGAGCCGCCTCGGTCTGCTCCTCGATATGACCGCCCGCTCGCTCGAGCGCGTCATCTACTACGAGAACTTCATGGTGGTCGATCCGGGCAAGACCCCGCTCGAACTCAAGCAGCTCCTCACCGACGTCGAATACCGCCAGGCGCTCGACGAATACGGCGACGACGCCTTCGTGGCCAAGATGGGCGCGGAAGCGGTGCGCGATGTCCTCGTGAAGACGGACCTCGAAGCCACCGTGGCCGAGCTCACCGAGCAGATGCGCGCCACGCGTTCGAAGCAGATCAAGAAGAAGCTCTCGAAGCGCCTCAAGGTCATGCAGGGCTTCATCCACTCCAAGGCCCGCCCCGAGTGGATGGTGCTCGAAGTGCTGCCCGTCATCCCGCCGGACCTGCGCCCGCTCGTCCCGCTCGAAGGCGGCCGCTTCGCGACCTCCGATCTCAACGACCTCTACCGCCGCGTCATCAACCGCAATAACCGCCTGCGGAATTTGATGCAGTTGAAGACGCCCGACGTCATCATCCACAACGAAAAGCGCATGCTGCAGGAAGCGGTGGACGCGCTCTTCGACAACGGCCGCCATGGCCGCCCCGTCACGGGCGCCGGCAATCGCCCCTTGAAGTCGCTATCCGACATGCTCAAGGGCAAGCAGGGCCGTTTCCGCCAAAACTTGCTCGGCAAGCGCGTGGACTACTCCGGTCGTTCGGTCATCGTCATCGGCCCCGAGCTCAAGCTCAGCCAGTGCGGTATTCCGAAGAAGATGGCGCTCGTGTTGTTCGAGCCGTTCATCATCCGCCGCCTGAAAGAGCTCGGCTTCGTGCACACCGTGCGCGGCGCCCGGAAGATGATCGAAAAGAAATCCCCCGAAGTGTGGGATATTCTCGAAGAGGTCACCAAAGGCCACCCGGTGCTGCTCAACCGCGCGCCGACCCTTCACCGCCTCTCGATTCAGGCGTTCGAGCCCGTCCTCATCGAAGGCGAGGCGATCCGCATCCATCCGCTCGTCTGCACCGCGTACAACGCGGACTTCGACGGCGACCAGATGGCCGTGCACGTCCCGCTCTCCCTTGAGGCCGTGATGGAGTGCAAACTCCTCATGATGGCGACGAACAACATCTTCTCGCCTTCCTCCGGCAAGCCGATCCTCACGCCGTCGCAGGACATCGTCCTCGGCGCGTATTATCTCACGATCGAGCCCCGCAAGAAGCCCGCCAAGGACCAGCGCGTGCCCATTCTGCCCAACTTGCAGGAAGTGCAGTTCGCCAAGGCCGACGGCGTCTTCAAATTCCACGACTGGATCGATATTCCGAATCCGGACTTCGGCCGCGACACGATCTACGGCAACAAGGAGAAGAGAATCCTGCGCACCTCCGTCGGCCGCGTGATCTTCAACCAGATCTGGCCCGCCGGTCTCGGCTTCATCAACTTCGCCGTCGCGAAGTCCAAACTCGGCGATCTGATTCTCAACACCTACAAGGTTGCCGGTCACGCCACCACCATCGAGACGCTCGACAAGCTCAAGGAGCTCGGTTTCCAGACCGCGTTCCAAGCCGGCATCTCGATCGGTATCGATGACATGATCATCCCCGAGTCGAAGAAGGACATCGTTCGCGATGCCCGGAGCAAGGTCACCGAAGTCGAAGGCCAGTTCAACAAGGGTGTCATCACCGACGGCGAACGCTACAACAAGGTCGTCGACATCTGGACCAGCGCCACCGACAAGATCGCCAAGGAAGTCTTCGCGAAGCTCGAAGCCAACGAAGGCAAGACCGAGGTCAATCCCGTGTACATCATGATGGACTCGGGCGCCCGCGGTAACCGTCAGCAGGTGCGTCAGCTCTGCGGCGCGCGCGGCCTCATGGCCAAGCCCTCCGGCGAAATCATCGAACGCCCCATCTTGTCCTCGTTCCGCGAGGGCCTCACGGTGCTCGAGTACTTCATCTCCACCCACGGTGCCCGTAAGGGTCTCGCCGATACTGCGCTCAAGACGGCCGACGCCGGCTACATGACGCGCAAACTCTGCGACGTGGCCATGGATGTCATCATCGCCGAGGAAGATTGCGGCACCCGCGATGGCATCTGGAAGAAGGCCATCATCGAGGGCGACGACGAAATCGTCGGCCTGAAGGAGCGCATCATCGGCCGTTGCTCCAGCGACGACGTCTACAACCCGATCAATCCTTCCGAGATCATCGTCCGCTCCGGCGAACTCTTCACCGAGGAAACCGCGCAGAAGATCGACGACGTGGGCATCGAACGCGTGAAGATCATGTCGCCGCTCACCTCCACGAGCGCCTACGGCATCGACGCCAAGTCCTACGGCATCAATCCCGCCTCCAATAAGGTGGCCAAGATCGGCGACTCCGTCGGCATCATCGCCGCCCAGTCGATCGGTGAACCTGGCACGCAGCTTACGATGCGTACGTTCCACATCGGTGGCGTCGCCTCGGGCGGATTCAAAACGCCTGAAATTCGCGTCAAGTCCTCCGGCAAGATCCGCTACAAGGGCCTCCGCCTCGTGCAAACCGCCGAGGGTGGCAACATCGTCCTCAACAAGACCGGTTCCATCCAGTTGATCGACGACGAAGGCCGCGAGCTCGAGACGTACAACATCGTCATCGGCTCCTTCCTCCACGTGAACGACGGTGAGAAGATCGCCAAGGGCGAAATCCTCGCCCAGTGGGATCCTTACAACGTGCCCGTGCTCTCCGAAAAGGGTGGCTCGCTCGTGTTCAAGGACATGATCCCCGGCGTCACCGTGAAGCGCGAACTCGACGAATCGACCGGCCGCATCGCGACCGTCGTTATCGAGCACAAGGAAGACCTCAATCCGCAGATCGAAGTCCGTGACGAGCGGGGCAAGCCCCTCGCTGCGTACTCGATTCCGGTTGGCGCGCAGATCGTCGTCTCTGAAGGCGACGAAATCTCGCCCGGTGCACTCCTCGCCAAGACGCCCCGTCAGGCGTCCAAGACGAAGGACATCACCGGCGGTCTGCCCCGCGTGGCCGAGCTGTTCGAAGCCCGTCGCCCGAAGGATGCCGCCGAGATGGCTCGCATCGACGGCGTGGTATCCTTCGCCGGTACCGTCCGCGGCAAGCGCAAGCTTGTCGTCACCAACGAAGAGACCAGCCAGGAAGAGGAGCACCTCATCCCGACCGGCAAGCACATCATCGTGCAACCCGGCGACGTGGTGCACAAAGGCCAGCACCTCACTGAAGGCGCGGCTGATCCACACGAGATCCTCGAGATCCTCGGGCCGGCGGCGCTCTACGACTTCCTTATCTCCCAAGTGCAGGAAGTCTACCGTCTGCAAGGCGTGACGATTAACGACAAGCACATCGAGATCATCATCCGGCAGATGCTCCGCAAGGTCCGCATCACCGATCCGGGCGACAGCGAGTTCTTCTGGGGCGAGCAAATCGACCGAAATGCCTTCCTCACGACGAACAAGCGCATCGAAGAAGCGGGCGGCAAGCCGGCGGAAGCCGAGCCGATCCTCCTCGGCATCACCAAGGCCTCCCTCGAAACCGAGAGCTTCATTTCGGCCGCCTCCTTCCAAGAGACGACGCGCGTCCTCACCGACGCCTCGACACTCGGCAAGGTCGACATGCTGAAGGGCTTCAAGGAAAACGTCATCATGGGTCACTTGATTCCGGCGGGCACGGGTCTGCCGCGATACAAGAAGCTCAAGATCACGCTCCCGCTCGGGGCCGAGCTGCCCGACGTGCCGGAGGGTGCGCCCGCCGAAGCCAGCGCGAGCTGAGCTCGTCGCCACTAAAGTTTACGCGAAGCCGCAGCCCCAAACGCTGCGGCTTTTTTGCGCACATGGACATCGTTAGCCTCATTTTATAGCCGTGGGATTGCGGTGCCCTCATTCGCCGGATGGTAAATACGCGACATCCCATTGCCGCTTTGGCAGAAGCCGGTAAACACGCACCATTGCCCTTTATAAATACGGGCATCGTTGTATGACTGGGGGTGAATTTTTAACGATTGCCTGTAGGGCGGGCAGATAATGAACTGAGCCTGGGTGGCGTGCAGAAGTTAAATATTTGTCTTACATATGCCTGAGGCGCCTTCTTTGCTTCTTTGGAATGCATTCTATCTGATGCTGGTGCTCGCGCTTGCGTGGTTCGGACATTTCTTGGCGCGCGAGCGTTTGCTTACCAAAGCCAACAAGGCGCTGCTTCTGAACTACCTGTGTATATTGATCTGGGTGATCGCCTACAGCCTTGCTCGCCGGCAAATTTTCCCGTCAGAGATCGGCGGTTGGTTTATCCGTCTGGCTTGTCTGGCTGGTGGAGCGCTGGCGTTGGCTTACAATCGATACACCGCGCTGCTGCATCCGAAGGAAAAAGCCATGCCGGGTATATATTATGCGGTGCGCCTGATCAATTGGCTCGCGGTGGCTGGCAGCATACTGACGGTCACCCCATGGTTCTTGCCGTATAAAGCAACTTTGGTGAGAGCGCCGGGGTATGGCTTAATTTTCTATTATTTCATATTTCTTCTTATTGGAGTGCTATATATCTACATAGCAGTGTTACGTTGGCGTACGGTCGAGCATGCGCGCAGAATGGAGGTTGTGGTGATGACGGCCTCACTGGGGGTATCATGGGCGGTCAGATGTTTGCTGTCATTGCACACATATATTACGGGAGAAAATCACCCGATCTTGAACATGCTTTTCCTGATGTGGTTTTGTATGTTTATATGGGTGGGGATTTGCTCCTGTTCCGCGGTCTATAATGTACGTCAGGTGCTGCGTTACATCGCGTATGCCGTGGCTATGCTTTTGGTCATGGGGTTGGCATACGGTGCGGGATATTATGGGCTGACGTTATTGGCAGAGGGCTCCTTCGTGGTGTGCCATTTGGGCGGTGGCGCAGCCGCATTGCTGGCAGCGAGAAAGGCCGGCCAGCACCTGCGTTATGCTCTGCATCTTGAGATAGATGCCTCTGCCGTTCTGCGGCAGTTACGGATGGGGTTGGGCAGCATCGACGGCTTGCCCAAGGCAAGACAGGCGATCATCGAGGCCTATCGGGATTGGAGCGATGACTCCGCGCTTCATATCTATGTACTGCGCGACGGCCATTATGAGTGCCTGGCTCCACCCCAA
>JACRHS010000016.1 GCA_016217595.1 Opitutia bacterium
CGCGCTCGCCGCCGCCGGCGTCGCCAGCCCGCTGGCCGACCCGATCCTGCGGGTGTACCGCAACGGCGTCCTCGTCGCCGAAAACGACAACTGGAGCGCCACCGCCGCCGATGCCGCCACCCTGGCCGACGCCGCGAAGCAGACCGGCGCCTTCGCCTTCGCGACCGGCAGCAAGGACGCCGCACTGCTGCTCACGCTCCAACCCGGCAACTACACCGCGCAAGTCAGCGGTGCCGGCACCACCACCGGCATCGCCCTGGTCGAAATCTACGAACTATCCGAGTAGCCACCGGCCAGTCGCTCCCCGCGTTCAAACACTCACCCCGCGCCCGCCGCCGGCCCCCGCGCCCCGGCGGGCGCTCCGCGTCGCGCAGTCTCCGCGGCCTCGAAGCAGATTGTTGCGCGGTGCTATTCCGGAAAATTCACTTTGCCGATCTCGCCGATCAAAACGCTCACGGCGATAAAGGCGGCGAGGTAGGCGCAGGCGCAGCCGATAAATACCGGGGTGAAGGAGACGTTTTGCACCGTCCAGCCGATGAGCTGCTGCGTAAGGATGCCCATCACGCCGCCGAGGGCGCCGGCCAAACCAGTTACCGAGCCGACGACATTTTTGGGCAACACTTCCGCCGGCAGCGCCATGAAACCCCAGGCACCGTGTCCGAACATTGCGAGACTGATCAGACCCACGGCGAGGAGGGGAGAGGCGGCGCGCGGAATCAGCAGGCAGCAGAGGGGCACGAGGCAGGAGACGGCGACCATGACGGTTTTGCGGGCGCGGTTGTGCGACCAGCCGTAGCCGGTCAGAATCCGCGGCGCCGCGCCACCGAGCACGTTGCCCAGCGCGAGGGCGACAAACGGAATGCCGCTGTACTTGCCCACCGCGACCAGATCGAAGCCGCGTTCCTGTTGCAGGAATTTGATGATCCAAAACGTGAAGAAATAAGAGCACGGATCGAGCAGCATGCGGGCGGCCACGCAGCCCCACACGGTGCGCACGCGCAGCAAGCGGCGAAACGGCAGCGCGGCGGCACGGTCCGAGGGCGAATCGCCGCTCTCGATTAATTTCAGCTCTTCCGCGCCGAGCCACGGATGTTCCCGGGGATGGCGGTAGAGGACGGCCCACGCCGCCACCCAAATCAATCCGAGCACGCCGCCAAACACGAACGCCGATTGCCAGCCCCACATGAGCGCGATCCACGAGATGAGCGGGGCCGCGATGGCGGCGCCGACGGCCACGCCGCCGTTGAAAATGCCGACGGCCAGCGTGCGTTCGCGCATGGGAAACCACTCCGACACCGCCTTGATGCCGGCGGGAAAATTGGCGGGCTCGGTCGCGCCAAGCAGAAAGCGGAAAAACGAAAACTGCAGCGCCGTGCGCGCCACCGCATGCAGGAGGCACGACACCGACCAGCCCGAGACAAAAATGAGAAACGATTTGCGGGTGCCGAGCCGGTCAACCAGCCAGCCGCTGACGGCGTACATCGCGGTGTAACTCAGCAGAAAGGCCGACGTGATGTGCGCGTACTGCACGGTGGTGATGTGCAGCTCGTTTTGGATCGTCTGCGCGAGCACCGACAGCGCCTGGCGGTCGAGATAGTTGAGCCCCGACGCGATGCAGAGCAGTGAGACGATGTACCAGCGCAGACCGGGCAGTTTTTTGACGAGCATCGGGGAGGAGATGGAGAAGATTGCGAGTGCGCCTCAGCCAATCTCCCCAACGCGATTCCGCACCCGAGAGTTTTCGGCGGCGCAAAGAACCCTCTGCGGGTGCGGAGACGAACCCACAAAACTAACTTTAGTAGACGTTGACGCGCCGCGCCCGGCGGAACGGGCGCGGCGTGCAGCACGCAACTTTAGCCGCGGTGGCCGGACGCGGGCTGATTCTTCTCCCGCACCATGAGCGCGAGCATCGAATCGAGGAGACCGTTGGCGCCGGCGGCGCCGGAGACGGCGACGTCGGGCACGATGCGCACCTGGCGTTCGCCGACAGTCTGCATGAGTTGCATGGCGGTGTAGCTTTGCGCGCCGAGGGCCTCGACGCCGGCGCGGTAGGCCTCGGCTTTCGCAGTGCCGGTTGCGCGGATGGCGTCGGCTTCGCCGTGCGCGCGGAGGCGGATGGACTCGGCGTCGCCGGCGGCTTGCTTGATCGTGGATTGCGCGTGGAGCTCGGCGATGCGCACGCCCTGGTCGGCGTCGACGATTTGCTGCTGGATGTTGGCGAGCGAGGTGGCGCGGACAAGTTCCTGGCGCTGGCGTTGCGCGGCCTCTTGCATCTCGTAGGTGGCCTTTTCCTCCTCGGCGATTTTGCGGTCGGTCTGCGTTTTCATCAGCTCGGCCGGCGGCGTGATGTCGCCGATGAGCGTGTCGATCGCCTGCACGTCGTAGGCGCCGATGGCGGCGCGGATGTGGCCGGCGGCCTCCTGCTGGCGCTCGCTGCGGGCGCTGAGGAAATCGAGCACGGTGTGATGCTGGGCCGAGTTGCGGAAATAGTTTCCGACGATCGGCTGCAACACGTGGTCGACGAGGTTTTGCATCGAGCCGACGCGCGAGATGACCTTGGGCGCATCGAGGGCACCGACGTGGATGATCTGCGAGACGTCGAGGTTGAAGGCGAAACCGTCGCGCGAACGCACCGTGATCGAGTTGAGTTTCTCGTCGTAGTGGTGCGCCTCGGTACGGTTGGCCCAGTTGAGGACGATGTTGGTCGTCGGCACGAGTTCGACGCGCATGACGCGGGTGTTGACCGGGTGCTTGCCGGGGTAGAGTGGGGTGACCCACACGCCCTTGTGCCCGGCGTGGACGAGATCGCCGTGCTTGAACGCGACGCCGCTCACATCCTCGTGCGCGAGGCCGACGAAGGAGATGACGACGCCGACGCTGCCGATGGGAATGTTGAGCATCGGCACCTGTTCGATCTGGGCGAACCACGGGTTGATGTTCCATGCGCCTGAGAGGAGCACCTGCTCCTGCAAGCCGCGCCGGCCGCCCGCGGCCAGGAAGGCCTGGGCGTTTTGGAAGTTGTCGTGCCCGGGCAGCACCGGCCCGGCGATCTCGCCGCCATCGATGGGACGACCGTCGAGCGTGGTGACGATGCCGACCATGTCGGATGCGATGCGTTGGATGAGCAGATCCTCCGGCGCCATGCCGTGCTCGGCGGCGTTGGCGGCCGTGATGACGGTGAAGAGCGCGGGATTGATCCGGTAAACGCCGGCCGTGAGCAGGCCGAGCTGGCGGCCCTTCTCGCCGCCGGTTTTCAGGAAGCGGCGCGCGTCCTGGTAATTGTCGCAGGCGACAACGCGGCCGAGAATGCGCTCGGCCGGGATCGGCGCGCCCGCGGCGGCGACGACGAGGGCAATCTCGCCCGACGGCACGACGACCACCGGCATGCGCGCGACGCGGTATTGCCAGAACCAAAACCCGAAATGCCAGCCGGGCGCGAGCGTGTCGGCCTGGTAGCCGGCCTCGCCGTCGAGCGCGATGAACTCGCCCGGCGGCAGACTGCGGCGCGCGAATTTTTTAACGATCAGGCCGACCTGGTTTTCGCCGATGATGACCAGCCCGGTGAGCGCCGGAGCCAGGGCCAGGGCACCGAGGCACAGGCCGCCGCGTTCGATCCAGCCGGCCGCCCAGATGAAGGCGAACAGCCAGAGCGCGAGCGCGCCGAGGGCCGGCAGCAACCGCCAGGAGCGGTCGCGGGATTTGAGGGCGAGGCCGGCCAGTAAAAAGCCGGCGCCGAGCAAGACCAGCTGCGCGAGCAGATGGCCGACGTTGACGAATGAAACGACCGGTGCGGTCATGGGATTTGTCTCCGAAAGCAGGCCGGTGGGCGCAGTATTCCTGCGCACGCCGACGCTGCGGTTGCATGGGGAGACCGTGGAGACACCGCGGAGCGGGCTCTAGTGGATCACCCTTCCATTGGCCGACGAGGTTAGCTGACGGGCTTGGTGCTGGAAGGTCACCTTGGCCGCGGTTACCCGCAGCCGTGCGCCCCGTCCGCGGCAGTGAGTGTCGCGGAATTCGGTTCCCCCGCGCCGACACCGAGGAAGCGGCGGCGGCTTAGGCAAAGAGTCCAAAGAACGGCGCGGATTATCGCAGACGGGACGGTTCCCAACAAGGGGGTGTGGTGTAACCGCGCGTCGCACAGGCGAATCAAAACCAAATGACCCGCCGCCTCTGTTTCATCTTGAATCTGGCCCGGCCGGGGCGTGCGGCAGACCTAATTCGCGGGCGATTGCGCAGGATCAGTCTCGACTTAAGTGTCTTTAGTGAAGACGTTGCGAGTCTTCGGGCGACGCGCGATACCCGCTACTGCCTCCTGAAATAATCTGCACGACAGCGGAATTACCGATTCCTCATGAAAATCCTGATCATCGACGATGACCCCGTGATTCGTCAGGTCTTGCAGGTTTTGTTGGAATCCAACGGATACACCGTGCGCATTGCCACCGACGGAATCGAGGGCGTGCAGCTTGCCGCCGATGCGCCCGACCTGATTCTCTGTGATATCGGGTTGCCCCGCCTCGATGGCTATTCGGTCATCACTGCCATTCAGCGACTGCCGCAATGCCGCGATGTGCCCTTCATCTTCCTCACGGGGCGGGCAGAGCGGAATGAACAGCGACGCGGCATGACGCTCGGGGCGGACGATTACATTACCAAGCCGTTTACCGAGAAGGAAATTTTGGAGGCGATTGAGGCGCGGGTCCGCCGGCAACGTCCGCTGCGAGAGCGCATCGAGCGGCTCGTCAACGAACGGCGTCACGAAATTTCCGCCGAGTGGGCGCACGAGTTGCTCACGCCACTGAGCGGCGTGCTGGGTGGTTTGCAGTTGATCGAAGAGGAGGGGGATCATGTCAGCGTGGCCGAACTGAAGCACTTGCTGGGTGTGATCCGCTCCAGTGCTGAGCGGCAACTGCGGCTGGCGCGTAAACTCATTCGCTTTTACGATCTGGAGCGCATCAAGGAACGCGGGATGCTGCCGGCCACCGCTCTGTGTCGCGCCGATCTGGCGGTCGCCTCCGCCGCGGCCCGGGCAGGCGCGGAGGAAAAGCGGCCAAACGATCTGCGCGTGCAATGTGAATCCGGGGACGTTGTCGTGACCGATACGCTCTTGATCGACGCGGTCGCCGAGCTCGTGGAAAATGCCCTGCGGTTTTCCAGCCCGGGGCAGCTGGTGTTCGTGACCGGGCGTGGCGCGGGGCCGATGTATCGCATCGAGATTTTGGATGCCGGCCCCGGGCTGACGTCGGCGCAGCGCGCCAGCGTGGGTGCTTTCACGCAATTCGACCGGAACCGGCTCGAACAACAAGGACTCGGGCTGGGTTTGGCCATCGCCAGCGCGACCGCGTCCATTGCGAACGGCCAGTTGCGATTGGAAGATGGACCGCAGGGGCGGGGACTGAAAGCCGTGTTGGAATTGCCCATGCCCTGTCCCGGACCTGAGCAGAACGCCGGCCGCTAGTTATCAAGGGGTGCGCAAAACCTGCGCACGAAGTTTCGGTCGTGCGCAAAGTGTGCTCACTGCGCGCCGTTAAACCCGCGATTTAGCCCGGTTTAGGCCCATGGCACAGTAGCTGCAGATGCGTTGGCGAATCCCTCCATTACTATGTTTTCGAAATCACTTAGCCACTTGTTCCGCGGCCTTTCTGTCCTGACCGCGCTGGTCACGCTCACGTCATCTTTATTGGCGCAGAATCCGCCGGCACCGGGCGGCGCTCCTTCGGAAGACCGCGGGCAGCGGCGCCAGCAGTTCAATCCCGAAGAGATGCGCACACGCATGTTGAATGCCGTCCGCGAGCAACTCGGTGTCACCAGTGATGAAGAATGGGCGCTGATTTCCGAGCGCATCATCAAGGTTGCCGAATTGCGCCGCACGGTGAGCCCTGTCATGGGAATGGGCATGGCCATGCGCGGCATGGGCGGCCAGAGCGGACAAGACAACAACCGCGGGCGGGCTATGCGCGGCGGCAATAATCCTGAAGTTGAGACCCTCCAGATGGCGCTGAAAGATAAAGCGCCGGATGCTGAAATCAAAGCCCGCCTGACGCGTCTTCGTGAGGTGCGCAAAGAAAACGAAGCCAAACTCGAGAAGGCCCAGGAAGAGCTCCGCGCGGTGCTCACGGTCCGCCAGGAAGCCATCGCGGTGATCGCGGGTTGGCTGCCTTGAGACTCAACCTTTCGTCGTCATGCCCATCGAAACGCCCAACGGTACCTTGCCCGAATTGCTGCTCCGGATGATTTCCGGTCGGCAGTTGACCGAGACGGACGCCCGGGCGTTTCTCGCCCAACATCGCGGAGTGGCCGAGGCGACCGAAGAAGCGGTGCTGCGCTGGCTGGCGCACGAGTACGGCGTGGGCTTTGCCGCGCTCGACGAGCTGGAGCCCGACAAGCAGGTGCTCTCGCTCTTCCCGGCGCGACTGTTGCTGCGCGACGAGCTGCTCCCGCTCCGGCGGGTTGACGGGCAAATTGAAATCGCCACCAGCCGCCTGTTCGCCACACAGGGGCTGGATGGTTTGAAAACGCTCACCGGGCTGCGTCTGCGCCCGGTGCTGGCGCCGGTCGAGGCCATCCAACGCGAGATGAAGAAGCGTCTCGGCGTCGGCGCGGATACCATCGATACGCTCGACGAGGAGACCGCGCTGCAAGTGGTCGACGAAGATGGCAGCACGGATGCCAATCTCGACGAAGCCGCCGAGGACGCGTCGATCATCCGTTTCGTCAATCAGGTGTTGAAGGACGCGATCGATCTGCGCGCGTCGGACATCCACCTGGAGCCGTTCGAGGACGAATTGCGCATCCGCTACCGCATCGACGGCGTGTTGCAGGAAATTCCGGTGCCGGCGCAGATCAAACGCTTCCAGCCCGCCATCGTGGCGCGCGTAAAAATTCTCAGTCATCTCAACATCGCCGAAAAACGCCTGCCGCAGGACGGCCGCATCAAGGTGCGCATCGACGAAGCGGAGGTCGACATCCGCGTCTCCGTGATTCCGATGCTGCACGGCGAGGCGGTGGTGCTGCGCTTGCTGCGCCAGAACGCCGCGCTGCGCGGTGTGAAAGAGCTGGGCATGAATGCCCGCGAGCTCGATTGCCTCTCCCGCGTGCTCCAGTTGCCGCACGGCATCATCCTCGTGACCGGTCCGACCGGCAGCGGCAAAACGTCCACGCTTTATACGGCGCTCCACGAGATCAACGACACCGAGCGTAAGATCGTGACCATCGAGGATCCGATCGAGTATCAGCTCAAGGGCGTGAACCAGATTCAGGTCTCGGAAAAGTCCGGGCTCACTTTCGCCCGCGGTTTGCGTTCCATTCTCCGCCACGATCCCGACGTGATTCTGATCGGCGAAATCCGCGATCAGGAAACCGCGCAGATCGCGGTGCAGGCGTCGCTCACCGGTCACTTGGTGTTTTCGACGCTGCACACCAACGACGCGCCGGGCGCCATCACGCGTCTGGTCGACATGGGGGTGGAGCCTTACCTTGTCGCATCATCGCTCGAAGCGGTGCTGGCGCAACGGCTCGTGCGCGTGCTCTGCCCGCACTGCAAAGAGGTGGACACCACGCCGACCGCCCGCGCGTTCAAGGCGCGTATCGGCCTGCCCACCGATGCGCCGGTGTACCGCGCCGTGGGTTGCCGCGAATGCCGCCAGACCGGGTATCATGGCCGCCGCGCGATCTTCGAGTGGATGGATGTCGACGCCGAGATCCGGCAGATGATTTTGCAAAGTTCCTCGACCGATGTGCTGCGCGATGCCGCGCGGCGCGGCGGCATGACGACCCTGGCCGACGACGGCCGGCGGCTGGTGCAGTCGGGCATGACCACCATCGAGGAAGTGCTCAGCGTCACCACGGCGAAGGAAGTTTCGGCGGGATTGTCCAACGCGGCCAAGGATGCGGCCACCGCGGCGAACGCAGCCGCTCTGCGTCCGGCGACGAAATAATTTTCCGGTCCGACCATGCCGCAATTCACCTACAAGGCCATGCAACGCGATGGCGTCCTCGTTGAGGGCGCGCTGGACGCTTCCGGCCGGCACGAGGCGTTGCGGCAGATCGAAATCAAGGGTCTGAAAACGGTCCGCCTGGTCGAGGCCGCGGGTGGCGCGGCCGCGGGAAAGCCGGGCGCGAACGGTTCCGCCCCGGGAGCGAATGGCGCGGCGCCGGGCTGGCTGCCGATGCTCAACCGGAAAAAGAAAATCACGGCGCGGATGCTGGAGAATTTCACCCGGTTGCTGTCCAGCCTGCTGGCAGCCGGCGTGCCGTTCAGCCGCGCGTTGGTGATTCTGCATCGCGAGGCGGTCGAGCCGGCCGCCAAGGAGAAGTGGAAGGAAATTCACGATCTGGTGATCGACGGCATGTCGCTTTCCGATGCGATGGCGCGCTCGCCGGAGACGTTTCCCCGGGTGTACGTGGCGATGGTCGAGGCGGGTGAGACGGGCGGTTTCCTCGATGTGGTGCTGGCGCAGATCGCCGATTTTCAGGCGCGGGAAAAAGAGCTGCAGGCGAAGGTGCTCACGGCACTCATGTACCCGCTGATCCTGCTCGTGCTGGCGCTGGCGGTGGTGGTGTTCCTGCTCGTGTTTTTCATTCCGCGTTTCCATCTGGTTTTCCAGGGCTTCAACGCCGAGCTGCCGCTGCTCACGCAGATGATTGTGAAGGCGAGCGAACTGGTGCGGCAGTACGGTTTGTTTATCGGCGCGGCGGTGGCGATCGCGGTGTTTTCGCTGCGGAGCTGGATCGCCTCCGAAAAAGGCCGGCGCGCGTGGAAGGGCATGTTGCTGCGGATGCCGATGGTCGGACCGCTGGTGGCGCAGTATGCGATGGCGCGTTTCTGCCGGATGCTGGGCACGCTGCTCGGCGCCGGCGTGCCACTGATCAATGGTCTCAACGTCGCCCGTCGCTCGATCGGCAATCAGATTTTGGTCGATGCGGTCTCCGAATCGACGGATCGCGTGAAGGAGGGCAAACCGCTCGGCACGAGTCTCGCGAAGAGCCGGGAGCTGTTCCCCGGCGCGGTCGTCGAGATGATCTCGGTCGCCGAGGAAAGCGGCAAACTCGACCAGGAACTTGTGCGCATCGCCACGGTGACCGAGTCCGACCTCGACCGGCAGCTCAAGACCCTCGTCGCGATGGCCGAGCCGCTGATGTTGTTCCTCATCGCAGCCTTCATCGGCACCATCTTCATCGGGATGCTGATCCCCATTTTCTCTCTGCAAGACCACATCAAATGATTCCTGTCATGAACCTTCCTCGCAAACGTTCCCGTTCCTCCCGTCGTGCCTTCACCCTGGTGGAGCTGCTGCTGGTGCTCGTGATTCTCGGCACGCTCGCCGCCCTGGTGCTGCCCAAGTTCACCGGTCGCACCGAGCAGGCGCGCGTCACTGCGGCGCAGACGCAGATCGCCACCTTCGGCACGGCGCTCGACGCGTTCGAGGTCGACACCGGCGGCTATCCGCGCGGTGCGGATGGCTTGCAGCAACTGATCGTGGCGCCCAGCGATGTCACCGGCTGGCGCGGACCCTATCTGAAGAACGACATTCCGGTCGATCCGTGGGGGCATCCCTACGTGTACGAGTGCCCGGGAAAATTGAATCCCTCTGGCTACGATGTGCGGTCCATGGGCCCCGACGGGCAGGCCGGCACCAACGATGACATCACCAACGGCTCAAATTCCGCCCGTTGAGTCCGGCCCCCGGTCCCGGCGCGCCTTCACCCTGATCGAACTGATCCTGGTCATGGCTCTGCTTGCCATCGCCGCCGGACTGGCTGCGCCGCGCATGGCGTCGTTCTTCCGTGGTCGGACGCTCGACCAGGAAGTGCGGCGTTTGCACGCGCTGGCCAATTACGCGCAAAGCCGCGCGGTGGCCGAAGGCATGCCGGTGGTGTTGTGGCTCGATGCGCGCGCCGGCACCTACGGGCAGATGATCCAGACCGGTTTTGTCGACTTCGATGAGCGCGCGACGACCTTCACCGTGGATGCCACGCTGGCGTTGGAGACAACTGCTGCGGAGCCGACGCAGGCTTACGAGCCGGTCGATGAGACGCCCAACTTGCCCGAGGGGCAGGCGATGATCCGGTTTAGCCCCGAAGGCTATGTGGACGAGATCAGCGTCCCCAAGGTTACTTTGCGCCAGGGCACCGAGATGGTGCGCGAGGTAGCGCTCACGGCCAACGGCCTCGGTTACGAAATTCTTCCCGCTCATGCGCCGTAATCCCGCCCAACGCTCACGCCGGGGTTTCACGCTCGCCGAGGTGCTGTGCGCGCTCGTGCTGATGGCGATCGTCATCCCGGTGGCGATGCAGGGCGTGAGTGTGGCGAGTCGCGCGGGATCGCTCGGCGAACGCAAGGCCACCGCCATGCGCATCGCGCGCAGCGTGCTCAACGAGCTGCTCGTCACCGAACAGGCCATCGAGACTTCGGCCAGCGGCACCGTGACCGAGGGCAGCACGGCCTATCCCTGGACGATGGAGTCGACGCCGTGGAGCGAGGACGCGATGTCGGTGCTCACGGTGAAGGTGACATTTTCGGTGCAGGGCAACAGCTACGACGTCAGCGTCAGCACACTCTACGATCCGTACGCGTCGTCCACCACCGCAGCCATCCCGGAGGCGATGTTGTGATGCGCCGCCGCACCTCCAGTCCATTTGACCAACGCGGCTTCACGCTGCTGGAAATCCTGCTCGCCACGGTGGTGGGCGCGATGGTGCTGGTGGTGATTCAGGGTGTGTTTTTCGGTGCGCTGCGGCTGCGCAACACGACGAGCGATCGCATGGCATCGGATCTCGTGCTCCAGCGGACACTGCGGCTGGTCGAGCGCGATCTATCGGGGCTGATGTTGCCCGGCGGCACGTTGTCCGGCGAGTTGCAGAGCGTGCCGGATTCCTCGCTTACATCCGAGGTTGCGGGCGAGCGGATTGGCCCGGATTTCTATACCAACTCAGGCCAGGTGGACGGCCGCACGCCCTATGCCGACGTGCAGATGGTCACCTACTATCTCGCACCGGCTGCCGATGGCGCCGCCGGCAAGAGTCTGGTGCGTTCGGTGACGCGCAATCTGCTGCCCACCCTCGACACCACGGTTACTGAGGAGCGGATACTGATGAGCGGCATCGCGGATGCGGCGTTCGAATATTTTGACGGGCTTGGCTGGACCGATGTGTGGGATTCCGCCGAGACCCAGACGCTGCCCTCGGCCATCAAATTCCGGCTCCTGCTCGCCACGAACGACACGAATGGAGTCACGCCGGAGCCGATCGTGATCGTCGTGCCGATCGTGGTAACGACAACGACCAGCCAGACGCTGGCGTTGGAGGACATCGCGCCGTGAGCACGCACCGAAAATTTTCGCCGCTGCACTCTCACCGCGCAACTCGTGGCGCTGTGCTGGTCATGGTGCTGTGGATCGTCTTCGGCCTGGTGGCATTGACGCTCTACTTCGCCAACTCGATGAGTTCGGAGCTGCGCGCCGCCGACAATCGCGTGGCGCAGATCGCGGCCGAAGAGGCGGTCGCGGGCGGGGCGCGTTACGTGGAATTTATTCTCAGTCAGTTCGCCGTGAACGGCGCGGTGCCGGTGGCGACGGATTACTCGGCGGAAGCCGTGCCGGTGGGCGATTGCTACTTCTGGATCATCGGACGCGATCCGAATCTGGAGCTCACCGATCAGCCGTTTTTCGGCATCGTGGATGAATCCTCGAAGATCAATTTGAAAAACGCGAGCCAGTCGATGCTCGAATCGCTGCCGGGGATGACGCCGGAGTTTGCCGCGGCAATTCTCGACTGGCACGACACCGATTCGAACCCGCGCGAGGGCGGCGCCGAGGACGATGTGTACGCCCGGCTCGATCCGCCCCGGCTCTGCAAGAATGCGGCATTCGAGACGGTGGATGAGCTGCGTCTCGTGTACGGTTCCACACTCGATCTCCTGTACGGCGAGGACGGCAATCGCAATGGCGTGCTCGATCGCAACGAGGATGATGGCGAGCAGTCGCTGCCGTTCGACGATCGCAACGGTGTGCTCAACCCCGGGCTCTTCGAGTACGTGACCGTTTACAGCGCGCAGCCCAACACGCGCAGCGATGGTT
This sequence comes from Opitutia bacterium, assembly GCA_016217595.1. GTDB lineage: Bacteria > Verrucomicrobiota > Verrucomicrobiia > Opitutales > Opitutaceae > MWDT01. The sequence continues at coordinate 12,081 of JACRHS010000016.1, forward strand.
CGCGCCGTGTGAATGTCACCGATAGCACCGAACAGGGTCGGCAGCGTCTGCGGCGCGTGTTGAGCGATAAACTCAATCCCGGCCGGGCGGATGAGATCATCAACCGGATCGGCAACATCGCGCTCACCAGTGTGCTGGAGTTCATCGTGCTCGCCCGTCTGACGGCCGAAGAATACGCGCAGATTCGCACCGATATTTCGGCCAGCGCCTCTGCCACGGTCAGCGGGCTCATCAATGTTGCCACGGCGAGTGAGACGGTGCTCGCCAGCATCCCCGGCATCGGGCCGGAAAAAGCGCCGTCGATCATCGCCTACCGGCAGGCGAATCCCGACAACCTCGCCTCGCTGGTTTGGGTCGCCGAGGTGCTGGGTGACAGCGATGCGAGACGCGCGGGGCGTTATCTCACTGATCAGTCTTATCTCTTTTCCGCCGACATCGCCGCCGTCGGCCGCTCCGGGCGCGGCTACGCCCGGGTGAAATTCGTTTTCGATATGAGCAAAGGCAAACCACGCATCGTCTATCGTCAGGATCTGTCCGCCCTCGGCTGGGGTTTGGGCGCGACGGTCCGCGAGACGCTCAAACAAGCGAAGGAGACCTGGCAATGAAAAGGATCGGTAAAAAACGGCCCCAGTCCGTACTCGGCCTTACGTTGGAGGGCGGTCGCCTGCGGGCGTGCCACGTCCGGCGGGTGAAAGGGCGGCTCGAAACGGGCAAGGCGATTGCGGAGCCGCTGGCGCTCGACCTCTCGCGGCAGGAGCCCGAATTGCTCGGCGCAGAGATCAAAAATCTGCTCAACGCGGCGGGGCTGCGCGAGCGCCGCTGCGTGGCGGCAGTGCCGGCCGGGTGGGTGATGAGCCTGCACACGAAGTTGCCGGATCTGCCACCGGAGGACCTGGAGAGCTTTCTGCAACTGGAGACGGAGCGTGGCTTCCCCTGCGACAGCGCGCAGTTGCAGATCGCGCGTTCTTTCCATCGCACGGCGACGTCGGCGTACGTGATGCAGCTGGCGGTGCGCAAGGAACAATTGGAACGGCTCGCCGAAGTGATGAAAGCGGCCGGGCTAAAGCCGGAGAGTTTCACGCTTGGCCTGACCGCATTGCCCGGCGTGCTTGCCGCGGAAGGCAAAGGCGGCGTGACCGTGGCGGTCGATCCCGCGGGTGCGACGCTGCTGTTCGCGGCTGGCGGCGGCATCGCGGCGTTTCGCTCTTTCGAGGCGGTGGTGGAGGCCGAGGCCGGCGCCCGGCTCGTCAATCACGCGGCGGTGGCGCGCGAGTTGCGCATCACGCTCGAACAAGTGCCGGCGGAGTTGCGGAGCGAGCTGCACGGCCTGCGATTGCTCGGCGACGAACCCATGGTTCGGCAGATGGAGGAATGCCTGGCCGGCTGGGCTCGCGGCACCGGACTGACCTTGGAGGCCGGCGGCACACCCGAGGGCCGCATGGCCGACGCCGTGGCGGAATATCTCGCCCGCGGCTGGTTGGAAAGCGACGCGGGTGCGTTAAACTTTCTACCGCCACGCCAGAGCCAGTGGCATCGCCTGATCGCGCGTTACAACGCGAAACGGCTGGGCACGATCGGCGCCGCGCTCGGCGCGGCGGCGGTGATCGCGCTGGGCGCATTCGTCTGGCAGGAGTTCCGGCTGTGGTCGTTGCGCTCGACGTGGTCCGATATGAAACCGCAGGTGACGGAGCTGGAGGCGGTGCAGGCGCGCGTGCGCGAGTACCGGTCGTGGTACGACACGAGCTACCGTTACCTGAGCGTGCTGCGGCTGGTCACAAACGCGTTCCCCGACAACGGCAGCGTGACGGCCAAGACTTTTGAAATTCGCAATATGTCGGTCGTCAGCGTCTCCGGTGTCACCCGCGACAACGCGGCGTTGCTGAAGACGCTCAACCAACTGCGCCAGACCCGCGAAGTCACCGGCCTCAAGGTCGAACAGATCCGCGGCAAGTCGCCGTCGCAGTTCACCTTCAACTTCCGGTGGAACGGAAACACCAGCCCATGAATCTCCCTCATCGACAACGCTGGCTCGTGATTCTGGCCGGAGCCGCCGTGCTGCTGCTGGTGCTGGACAGCATCGTATTCACGCCACTGGCGAAATATTGGAAGGATCGCTCGACCGAGATCGTTTCGCTGCAGAAACAAATCGCCAACGGTCGGAGCATGATCGAGCGGGCGCAGCACACCGAAGGTCTCTGGAAAGAAATGCAGGCGGGCGCGCTGCCCAAGGACCCCGCGCAGGCTGAACAAGAAGTGATTTCCGCCTTCGACCGCTGGGGCCAGGCGAACGGGGTTACGCTCGGTTCGATCAAGCCACAGTGGAAGCGTGGCGCCAATGCCCGCTACTCCTTGCTCGAATGCCGCATCGATGCCACGGGCACGCTGGCGAATCTCACCCGCTTTCTTTATGAGGTCGAAAAATCTCCGCTCGCGCTCCGGATCGATTCCGTGGAACTCGCGACGCGCGACGACTACGGTCAGAAACTTTCGCTCGGCCTGCTCATCAGCGGCCTGCGTCTGACTCCGTTGGAGGGCAAACCATGAAGAAGTCATACCACCCGCCGGGACGCACCCTCAGTCACCGCGGTTGTGCCATTGTCGTATTAACGCTCTGCCTCGTGCTGTCGGGCTTCGCCGCCCGGGACGCGAGCCAGCCGCGCAACAATGCCGTGGCAAAAGCCGCCAAGGTCGCGCCGGCCGATCCATTCGACCCGTTTCGCCTGATCGGTGAGCGAAATATTTTTAATCCCAATCGCGTCGGCGCCTCGAACCGCAGCGCGGTGGTCGAGCCGGCAGGTCCGGTAGGCGATACCATCACGTTGGTGGGCACGTTGGAATCGGAGCAGGGGCTTTATGCCTTCTTCGATTGCGACGACCCGAGCTTCCGCAAGGTGCTAGCTCCGGGAGCAAAAATTGCGGGCTATACCGTGGCGCAGGTGCAGACCGGAAGCATCGCGCTCGAACGCGATGCCAAGACGACTCCGCTGCGCGTCACCGGTCAATTGCACCGCGCCGAAGGCGGCGATTGGACCATCGTGACCGGCGAAGCGGTCCGCCGCGAAACGCCCTTGATTCAATCCGGCCCTGAACGCGCCGGCACAGGCAGCAGTTTGCCCGCCATCCCCCCGGATGCCTCTGAAGTGCTCAAGCGACTCATGGAGAAACGACAGCAACAATTGAAAGAATGAAAACGATCATCCTCACTCCGAAATTCTGGCTTGGCTTCGCCCTCCTCGCGGTCGGCGCTACCGCGCAAGAGCAACCTCCCTCGTCTGAGACCAAGGCCCCGCCGCCTGAATCCGCGCCCGCCGATGTTGCCGCCGCTAAAAAGGAGGCAGGGCTGCGCTTCAACTTCCGCGGTGCGCCGCTGGAAATGGTGCTCAACTATCTGAGCGAGGCCGCCGGCTTTGTCATCGTGCTGGAGACGCCGGTCCGCGGCTCGGTCGACATGTGGAGCGCCCAGCCGGTGACCAAGGAGGAGGCCGTGCAGTTGCTCAACCTCGCGTTGAACAAGAACGGCTTCACCGCCACCACCCAGGGGCGCAACTTGATCATCGCCTCCAAAGACGAGGCCAAGAAGCGCAACATCCCGATCCGCACGGGCAACGATCCGAAGGAAATCCCCATGACGGCCGAGCTTGTCATGCAGATCATTCCGCTGCGCCACATCGATGCCATGCAGGTGTCGCGCGATCTCGCCACGCTCATCCCGAGCAGCTCCACGATCACGGCCAATCAGGACAGCAATTCGCTGGTCGTCACCGACACCCAGATCAACATCCGCCACGTGGTGGAGCTGGTGGCCGCGCTCGACACCTCGGTCGAAAGCGTCACCGCCATGAAGGTCTTCCGGCTCACCAACGCCGATGCCGTCGAGATGGCGCAGCTGTTGACCAGTATCTTCCAGACGCCGAACACCAACACGGGGGCGCGTACGGCCGCCGCGATGCCCTTCAACCCCGCCGCGATGATGGGCATGGGGGCGATGCAAAACGCCGCCGCCAACATGATGCGCAACCGCGCGATGCAAGGCGGCTCTCGCAGCACCGGCACACAGGACCGGCGGCCGGTCGTGGTCACGGCCGTGGCCGATCCCCGCACCTCGTCGGTGATCGTGACGGCGACAAAGAACATCATGCCCCAGATCGCCGAGATCGTCGCGCAATTGGATGCCGACGCCGCCAGCCAGCAGAAGGTCTTCGTCTACACCATGGAGAACGCCAACGTCCGCCAGGTGGAGACGGCGCTGAAGAATATTTTCCCCAGCAGCAACAACCGCAGCACGAACACCAATCAAAACGACCCGTTGACTACGCGCGCGGCCAACACCCAGCAGCAGTCGAACTCGTCACTCTCCGGCAACTCGTCCGCCAACCGGCTACGGCGGTAATGCGCTGCGGCTCCCTCAATCGAACGCAAAGGAAATTACCATGATCCCAACGCTTTTTCCCTCGTGCCCGCGCGTATTGCTGGCTCTCGGTCTGTTGCTTCTGGCCAGCCCGGCCGGCTTGTTGGCGCAAAATCGCACCAACACCAACCGTAGCACCAACACCAATCGCTCCAACGCAGGTGGCAATGCCAGCCGCGCCGGCAGCGCCGGCTCCCGCCAGTATTCCAATTCCACCATGGTCGGCGACGCCACCATCACGAGCGACCCCGAGACGCGCCGTCTCATCGTCGTCACGGATGAGGAGACCAACAAACAAATCCGCACCATCATCGCCAGCCTCGACAAACCGAAGCCGCAGGTGCTGATCAACGTCGTTTTCCTCCAGGTCACACACAACGACAACCTCGACCTCGGCACCGAGGCGACTTGGACGGACCGCGCATTGGGGCCCAACAAGAGCATCCTGGCCACCGCTTCCACCGGCTTCGGGCTCGCGGCGGCTGCGGCCGATCCCACCACGGCGGGCGGTTTCTACCGGCTTCTCGGCAATGATCTCAACGCGACCATTCACGCGCTCGCGGCCAAGAACAAAACCGAGATTCTCTCCCGCCCGTCGGTGCTCACCCGCAGCAGTCAGCAGGCGACGATCATGGTCGGCCAGTCCGTGCCGATCATCACCAACTCGCGCGTCAGCGACACCACCAATACCACCATCAACACCGTCCAATATCAGGACGTCGGCATCATCCTCCGCGTCACCCCGTACATCACGGAAGAGGGGCTCGTGGAGATGATCGTGTCGCCGGAAATTTCGTCGCTCAGCGCGCAGACGGTGCCGATCTCCAACAACGTCAGCTCGCCGGTGATCGATCGCCGCTCGGCTGACACGGTGGTTGTCACACCCAGCGACCGCACCGTCGTCATCGGCGGCCTGATCTCCACGCAGAAGACGAAAAAGCAGAACAAGGTGCCGATCCTCGGCGACATTCCGCTGCTCGGCATGGCGTTCAAACGCAACATCGACGCCGACGAGAAGACCGAGCTGCTGATCTTCCTCACGCCGCACGTCGTGCAGCGTCCCGAGGACTTGTCCAATTTGGCCAACAGCGAGCGCAACAATCTGGAAATGGCGCCCAAGGCTTTTGAGCAAAAGGAACTCAACAAATATCTCGGCAAACCCTAGGCCTTTCGACTCCAATGATCCGGGCCGTCGCTGTGGAGCGATTGTCCGGCTCCAGTCCCGATGTCCTGGCAAATCGCAAAACGCAGCTCGCTGGTCTACGTCGCCTTGGCGGCGGTCGTGCTCGGCGTCGGTGCGTGGCAGACGGTGGAGCACCGCCGCGTGCGGCAGGCGGCGCGGCAGGAGTTGATCAACCGCGGTCGCGATATCACCTCGACGCTCGGCGTGGTGGTGCGTTCGCAGCGCCGGTTCGGGCTCGTCATCTCCAAGGAACGGATCGAGTCCGCGCTCCAGGATCTGGTCCGGCCCGATTACCTGGAGTCCATTGCCATCCTCGGCGCCACGGGCGAGCCCATCGTCAGTGCCGGCCCGGCGGTCGATCTGACGCCTGAAATGCTGAAGGAGCGCGGCGAGTTTTGGCACCACCGCACGCTCACGTTGATGAATTTGATGGATCTGGGCGCCAGCCAGCCCGAAGCCGGCGCGCACGCTCCGCCGGCGTTGGTGCTGCCGGATGAGCGCCTCGCCCGTGTCCGGCGCTCGCCCGCGGGCAGTCGCGCCGCCGCGAATGCTGCCAAAGCGGGGAAAGCTCCAGCTCCTGCGACGACGACAACTGCCCCTGCCGCGACTGCAGGCGCGAGCGGCACTCCGCCATTCGGCCGCCCCTCATGGATGAGCCAGGAGGAATACGAGTCGGTGATCCAGAAACAGGGCATGCACAGCCTCGTCATCGTGCTTTCGACGGAGGCCATGCAGCGGGCGTTGCAGCGCGATCTGCTGTTGCGCTCGTTGATCAGTCTCTTCGCCCTCGCGGCGGCTACGCTCTCCGTGCTGGCCTGGCGCAATTTCAGCAAAAACGCCGAGCTCCAGCTCCGCCTCATCAAAGCCGGCGAGATGAATACCCACCTCAAGGAGATGAATCTCGCCGCCGCCGGCCTCGCGCATGAGACGCGCAATCCGCTCAACCTCATCCGCGGCATGGCGCAGATGATCACCATGCAGACGCAAAGTGCGCCTCAGCTCCGTCAGCACGCCGAGGCCATCATGGAAGAAGCCGACCGGGTGGCGGCGCAGTTGAACGAATTCATCAACTACTCCAAGCCGCGCGAAGCGCACCCCGCGCCGGTGGAACTCAATCGAGTCGCCGCCGATGTGGCGCGCACGCTGGTGCCCGATCTCGAAGAGAAACGTATTCGGCTGCGCCTGCCCGAAGCGCCGTTGCGCATCCTCGCGGACGAACCGCTCCTGCGGCAGACGTTGTTCAATCTATTGCTCAACGCCACGCAGGCCGTTGAGGCCGGCGGGCAGATCGAACTGGCAGTCGCGGTGACCGAGTCCGGGAAGGCCACATTGGAAATTCGCGACGACGGACCGGGCGTGCCCGCCGCCCAGCGCACTTCTATTTTCAAACCGTATGTGACGATGCGCCCCAAAGGCGTGGGCCTCGGGCTGGCGATTGTGCAGCAGATCGTGTCCGCCCATGGCTGGGAAATAGTGTGCACGGAGAATCAACCGCGTGGCGCGATCTTCCGCATCAGCCAGCTCAAGGTGGCTCCGGCGACGTGAAGTGGCACTTCTTGGCTGGCACGCAAATCGCGCGTAAATCCACTCGCGCACTTTGGCGGCGGTCGTTCAAATCCACCCCGACCGGATCATGAGCACCACCGCGCGCATACTCATTGTGGACGACGATAGCGGACAGCGCAGTCTGCTGGAGACCTTCCTGCAATCGCAGGGCTACGCCACGCAGTCCGCCGCTTCCGGCGAGGCGGCGTTGCGGCTGCTGGCCGAAGCGCCTTTTGCGATGCTCATCTCCGATGTGCGCATGCCGGGCATGTCCGGACTCGAAATGCTCCGGCGTGTGCGGCAGACGCATCCGGCGTTGCCCGTACTGTTGGTTACCGCCTACGCCGACATTCGCAGCGCCGTGACGGCCATGCGCGATGGCGCGGCCAACTATCTGGCGAAGCCGATCGATCTCGACGAACTGATCGTCTCGGTGCGGCAGGCGACGGGCGCGCGCCGCGAGTCTGTGCCGGTGGAGAAACCCACCCGCGATTTACCCGCCGGAGTGGTGACGCGCAGTCCGCTCATGCAGGCGGTGTTTCGCGATGCCGCGGTCATTGCGCCTTCGGAGAGCCGGGTGTTGATCACTGGCGAAAGCGGCGTGGGCAAGGAAGTGGTCGCGGATGTGATTCACGCTTGGAGCGCGTGTTCGGCCGGTCCGCTGGTGAAGGTCAATTGCGCCGCCGTGCCGGAGAATCTCTTGGAGAGCGAGTTTTTCGGCCACGAAAAGGGCGCTTTCACCGGAGCGGCCGCGCAGCGCATCGGCCGGTTCGAGGAGGCGGAGGGCGGCACCATCTTCCTCGACGAGATCGGCGAACTGACTCCGGCGTTGCAGGCGAAGCTGCTGCGCGTGATTCAGGACGGCTCGTTCCGCCGCGTCGGCTCGGGCCGGGAACTGCGCACCAACGCCCGCGTACTGGCCGCCACCAATTGCGATCTGCCGGCGCGGATTGCCGCCGGACATTTCCGCGACGATCTCTTCTATCGGCTGAGTGTGATGGAAATCCACATCCCGCCGTTGCGCGAACGTCCGGAGGACATCTTGCCGCTGGCCACGCATTTTATCGCGCAGTTTTCCCAGCAGCAGCCGCGGTTTTCCGCGAGCGTCTCGGCGTGTCTGGGGCGTTATTCCTGGCCGGGCAATGTGCGCGAACTGCGCAATGCCATGGAGCGGGCCGCGCTTCTTTCGCTGGGCGGCATCGTGCTGCCCGAGCATCTGCCTTCGCGCATTTTGCAGGCGACCGCGGAGGCCACGGCGGCGGCGCCGGCGGATTTCCACCGGTTGGAGGAAATCGAGCGCGAGGCGATTTTGAGGACGCTGCGTAAAAATAATTACAACCGTTCCGAGACGGCGAAAGAACTCGCCATCAGTCGGCGCGCCTTGACCTACAAATTGCAGCGTATGCGTGAGCAAGGACTGCCCGTCGATCCGCCGGGACCGTCATCAGGCGGGTAGACAGGCTACGCCTGTTTGGATTTTTGATTCCCGTTTGCCATGATAACGGGCCCCCATACCTTGGGGCATGAGCACGACGCGGCTGCGTCTGATTACTTTCAATATCGCCCACGGCCGCGGACTGACTCCCATTCAGGGTGTCACGTCGGCACGAAAAATTCGCGCCAACCTGCTGAAAATTGCGCACCTGATGCAGGAGTTGAAACCCGATGTGGTGGCGTTGCAGGAGATCGATCAGTGTTCGCGCTGGGCAGGCAACTTCGACCACCTCGAATTCCTCCGCCATCACATGCGTTTTCCCCACGCGGTGTTTGGCATCACTAACCGCCGCGAGGGACTGCTGAATCTTTGTTACGGCAATGCCGTGTTGTCGCGACATCCCATCCTCGAATCTGAGAGCATCGTTTTCGGGCAGCGACGTATTGGCGAAAAAGGTTTTCTCTATGTGGAACTCGATGTGCACGGGCATCACGTGCCGTTGATCAATCTGCATCTGCATTATCGCTCGCGAGAACACCGCTTCCGGCAACTCGACCAGCTCATGGACTGGCTAATGCTCAAGCATCGCGCGCACGGTCCGCGCTGGCGTATGCCACCGTTGGTTTGCGGCGACTTCAACACGCCAAGGACCAATACCGATGCGACCGCTTCGCTGCATCGACATCTGGACAAATATGCCGTGTACGCGGTGCATCCGCAGCACGGGCACACGTTTCCTTCGCCCTGGCCGCAGCGGGCGCTGGACTTTATTTTTCTGCCAGCAGCCTGCCATCACGTGCGTGAAGAAATTGTGCCGGTCATGCTCTCAGACCACCGACCGGTGCAGGTGGATTTCACTTTTGGGCATTGAGGCCAATCAGGACGCGGGGTCCTTGCCGCCGCTGAGCCGATAGCGCAGAAACTCGCGGGTGACACCGAGGCGGCGCGCGGCGGCGGAGACGTTGTTGCCGGTCTCGCGCAGGGCGTCGGCGATCAATTCGGCGACGACATCATCGAGGGCAAAACCGCTTTCCGGCAACCGCCAGGCGGGATTGCGCCAGGATCCGGCGGCCGGCGCAGTGACTCCGCCCAGATGCGCAAAATCGAGCGGTGCGTCACCCCCGAAGATCACGGCGCGTTCCAGCTCGTGGGCGAGTTCGCGCACATTGCCGCGCCAGGGTTGCGCCTGCAGGCGGGTGGCGCCGGCCGGACTGATGCGCAGACCTTTGAGCCGGTGCCGCAGACCGATGCGGGCCAGCAAATGCTGCGCGAGTTGCAGAATGTCGGCGCCGCGTTCGCGCAGCGGTGGCAGGGTCAGGTGCAGCAAATTCAGCCGGTGATAAAGATCCTCGCGAAACGCTCCAGCCTGCACGAGCTCCGCCAGCGGACGGTTGCTGGCGGCGAGCAATCGCACATCGATTTTGATCTCTTTGGTGCCGCCCAGCCGGCGGATCGTGCCGTCTTCCACGGCGGTCAGCACCTTGGCCTGCGTGCCCGGCGCCAGTGCGCCGATTTCGTCGAGGAACAGCGTACCGCCGTCGGCCGCTTCGAACAGCCCGATGCGCGCCTGCTTGGCATCGGTAAACGCGCCACGTTCGTGACCGAACAACTCCGCCTCGGCGAGCGTCTCGGGCAGGGCGGCGCAGTTGATGTTGATGAAAGGCTGGCTGGCGCGCGGACCTTGTCGGTGCAGCCAGCGGGCGAGCGCGCTCTTGCCTGTGCCCGTCTCGCCTTCGATCAACACCGGGGGCAGTTGCCGCGACAGGCGGCGTTCGGTGGCGAGGATGGTGTCGATCTGACTGCGCACCGCCGCCAGACTGGTGCCGAAAAACAATGCGTCCGCATCGCCGCCCAATTCTCCGGCGCGGTGTTCCTCGCGACGAGCCACGATGCGCGAAGTCCGGCAGCGCAAGAAGGCCAGCGGCAGTTCTTCGGTCTCGAACGGTTTTGCGAGATAATCGCCTGCGCCGAGACGCATCGCTTCCACGGCTTTCTTCACACCGCCAAACGCGGTCATCACCACGACGCCGGTGTTCTCGGAGAATGCGCCCTCGCGCAGCAGCTCCAACGCCTCGCCATCGGGCAGATGCAGGTCGACGAGCGCGAAATCGAAACGCACCTCGGCCAGCAGCCGGCGCGCCTCGGCCAGGCGGGTTGCTTCGGAGACGACTGCGCCGAGTGCGTGCAGGTGGGCGGCGAGACGTTTGCGCAACGGTGCATCGTCTTCCAGCAGGAGAATTTCGCAGCCGGAGGGGAGGGTGGTATCGGCGGACATCGCGAGCAGCAATGCGCGCGAAGGCGTGCGGTTTTTCAACCCAAATCCCGCGCCTCTCGACACAGTCGCAGAGAATTTGCACTCGCCCCGCGCCCTCGGCTCCTTGCAGTCTTGCGCCCGATGTCTCGTATCGCTCAAGCCTTCGCCCGCGCTCGCGCGCAGAATCGCGCCGCTTTTGTGGCCTATCTCTGCGCCGGTGATCCCGATTTCGACACTTCGCTCGCCGCCTGTCGCGCCGTGCTGCGCAACGGCGTCGACGTGCTGGAGCTGGGCGTGCCGTTTTCCGATCCGCTCGCCGACGGACTGACCAACCAGCTCGCGGCGCAACGCGCCCTCGAAAGCGGCATGACCCGGGAGCGCGTGTTTGCGCTGGTGCGGGCGTTGCGGGCGGAGTTCAGCGAAACGCCCATCGTGTTTTACACGTACTACAACTTGGTTTTCACGCAGGGCGTCGATGCCTACGTGGCCGAGGCCAAGGCGGCCGGTCTCGACGGCATGCTCACGCTCGATCTGCCGCCCGAGGAGGCCGGTGAGCTGCTGACGGCCTGCGGCCGGCACGCGTTGGACACTGTTTTTATTGTGGCGCCGACAACGCCCGACGCGCGAATCGCGAAGATCGCCGCCGTCACTTCAGGTTTCATCTATTATGTGCCCATCGAGGGCGTGACCGGGGTGCGCGACCAAGTGGCGGGTGGCATACCCGAAGCGCTGGCCCGCATTCGCCGCCAGACATCGCGTCCTGTGGTGGTGGGCTTCGGGCTCTCGCGCCGGGAGCACGTGGCGCAGGTGGCGGCACACGCCGATGGCGTTGTCGTCGGTAGTGCGCTTGTGAATGTCATACGCCAGCATCTGGACAACCGGGCGGAGATCGCGCCGCGGCTGGGAACGCTCACGGCAGATTTGGTCGCGGGTACGTCGCGGCGGAGCTGAGCAAAGTAAATCAACATGGCCCGCCGCGTATTGCTCATCGATGACGACCGCTTGCAGGAGCGGATCGTGCGGCAATACCTCGCGAAGTTGCAGGGCGAGGGCTTCGCGCTCGAATGGGCCGCCACCTACGAAGAGGGGCTGACCCGTCTGCTCGGAGGAGAATTTGCGGCGTGTCTGCTCGATTACCAGTTGGGTCCACGCAATGGACTCGACCTGTTGCGCGAAGCGGTGGCCGCAGGCTGCCGGATACCGATCGTGTTTCTCACCGCGGAGACATCGGAGAAGGTCGACATCGAGGCGATGAACGCCGGCGCGCACGATTATCTGGTGAAGGGGGAGATCAATCCGCGCACGCTGGAGCGTTCGCTGCGCTATGCGATGAAACTGGGCGCCACGCTGGAGGCGTTGCGCAATCTCGCGACGCATGACCAGCTCACCGGCTTGCTCAATCGGAGGGAATTTGACCGCGTGTTGGGCGAGGAAGTGGAGCGCGCGCGCCGGTTCGACCGCTCTCTCGGACTGATCCTGGCGGACGTCGATCACTTCAAACGCATCAACGACACGCTCGGCCATCTCATCGGAGACGAGGTGCTGCGCGAAGTGGCGCGCCGGCTGCAAACCCAGGTGCGCAGTGTCGACCGGGTGATGCGGTACGGCGGCGAGGAATTTGCCGTGTTGCTGATGGAAACAGATTATCAGGCATCATCCGATGTGGCGCAGCGCATTGTGGCGAACATGGCACAGACACCGGTAGTGCTGGCCGATCAACGATCCATCGAAGTGCGTCTGAGTGCCGGTGTGGCCGTGCAGCCGATCGATGCGGAGGATGGCATGGCGTTGGTAGCGGCCGCCGATAAGGCGTTGTATGCGGCGAAGGCGGGCGGCCGCAATCGTGCGGTGCTATTCCGCAACCTGGCAGAACGTTGATTGGTGCTCACGCCGGCGCTGGCGCAATGACGCGCAGGCAGGCGGGGCGAACGGAAACTTCGAGGCGAGTCGTGACTGGATGCACTTCGCCGTCGGTATGGAAAACGCCCGGCTCGGTGCGCTCGATGATGAATTGCGCACTCTGAAAACGGCGGACCCGCGGATCGCGCTCCAACGTGCCGCGGAAGAGCCGCCAGACCAGCGGCACGGCGGAAAACAGAGTCGGCGGCGGCACGACGACCAGGTCGAGCAGCCCGTCGTCCAGGCGAGCACTTGGGGCAATGCGGGCGTTGTTGCCGTACTGCGCGGCGTTGGTGACCGCGATCAGGAGGGCGGTGGTCTCGTGCCGGGCACCGTCGACGTGGAAAATATAACGCTCCGGGCGATAGCGCCACCAGTGCGCAGCGGTGGTTTGCAGATAAGCGACGAGCCCCCGGCGGGTGCGCTGGTTGAAACGCTGCACCACGTCGGCATCGAAGCCCGTGCCCAGTGCGCAGAAAAAAGGCTGACCGTTGGCGACACCCGCATCGATGACGCGAGGCGCGCCATTGACCAGATTGGCGAGGGCGTCGGCCGTGCGCAGCGGTACGCCCAGATCGCGGGCGAGCCCGTTGCCCGAACCGAGCGGCACCAACCCGAGCGCGGTCGGAGTGTCGAGCAGTGCTTGGGCGATTTCGTTAACCGTGCCATCGCCGCCTACTGCGACGACGGTGGTGCAACCGTCGGCAACGGCGTCGCGGGCCAGTGCCGTCGCGTGTCGCGGCACAGCGGTGAAAACGAGATCGGCGTCAAGGTGCTCCCTCGCGATGAAAGCGCGCAGGCGGTCCGCCAGCGTTGGATCGCGGCGAACATGACCGGAGCGGGGATTGAGGATGAAGCGAAGTTTCACCGATTGAGAAAATGGCTTGGAGCGGGCGCGGCGGCGGCGAAGATGGCGGCAATGTCTGCTCCCTCGCAACGCGTTTTAACCGTGCTCACCGGCTGCACCGCCGTGGGCAAGACGGAGTGGGCGTTGCGCTGGGCGGAGGAGCACGACGCAGAGATCGTCTCTTGCGACTCGCTGCTGTTTTACCGCGGCATGGACATCGGCACGGCGAAACCCACTGCGGCGGAGCTGGCGCGCGTGCCGCACCATCTCATCGACATCTGCGCGGTGCCGGAGCGGATGGATATCACGCGGTACGTCGCGTTGGCGCAGCGGTGCGTGGCGGAGATCTCGGCGCGCGGGCGGCGGGTGCTGGTGGTCGGCGGCAGCGGATTTTATCTCAAGGCGTTTATCGCGCCGGTGGCGGACGATGTCGAAGTGCCGGTGGAAGTGCGGCAGCACGTGGCGGCACTGACGCTGCCGGCGGCCCTGGCAGAATTGCGCCAGCTCAATCCGGCCGGACTCGGCGCGCTCGACACCGCCAATCCGCGACGGGTGTTGCGCGCGTTGGAACGTTGTCTGGCATCGGGGCGAACCATGGCGGAACTCGCGGCGGATTTTGCACGTCAACCGGCGCCGTTTGCCGATTGGAAGGTGGAATTGCTGCGGCTGGACCGGCCGGCGGCGGAGCTGGAGCTGAGAATTGCGGGGCGGGTCGACGCGATGCTGGCGGCCGGGCTGGTCGAGGAGGTTCGAGGTCTGGTGCCGCAGGGACTGGAGGAAAATCCCAGTGCGGCCCGGGCCATTGGCTATCGGGAGGTGTTGGCGATGCTTGCCGGGCAGTTGCCGATCTCGGAGTTGCGCGCGGAGATTATTAAAAACACGAGAGCGTTGGTGAAGAAACAGCGCACGTGGTTTCGCACGCAGTTGCCGGCGCATGAGCCGATCGCACTGGCTGGCACGAGCGGATCGGCGGCGCCGTGAGGTCGGTTTACATTTGGGCCGAGGAGCGGACGACGCGGCCGCCCAGGCTGTTTTGCCGGTAGGCGAGGGGAGAGACGCCGTACGCGTGGCGAAAGGCGCGACTGAAGCAGTAGATGGAGGAAAAGCCGCACAGCTCGGCGATTTCCGTGATGCGGTGCGTGGTGAGTCGCAGGAGGCCGCAGGCCTTTTCCAACCGCAAGTGCCGCAAGTGCCGCGCGAGACTGAGACCGCTCGACAATTGAAACTGAGTGCGCAGATGGCTTACGCTGATGCCGAGCGCCCGCGCCATTTCCTTGGCCTTGATGGGCTGAGAACTCTGCTGTGCCAGGCGGCTCACGTGCATGACCAGGCCGGGTTCGGTGGGTTGCAGATGGTTGCGCGGATGCGTGGAGCCGGCCTGCTGGATGCGCGCGAGCAGCACGGCGAGCAAGAGGATGGTGAGGTTGGCCTCATTGGGTAGCAGGTAAGCGTGCACGAGTTCGGTCACCACCTGCCGCACTATTGGCGTGATTTTGAAGGGGCGAAACTTGAGGGGCGCGAGCGCATCGACGTCGATCATCTCAAAGGTGATGAAGAGCCAGTTCATGTCCTTCTCCGCAGCATCGACATAGTGGTGGAACTGGAATGGGAAAACCAACAATCCCTCGCCGTCATTGAGGCGGATGGCTCGATCATCGACGCAGACGGTGATCGAGGTGCGCAGCGCGAGAATGAGGGTGAAACGGTGGTGCAGGAAGCGGCCGCGCTCGGCGCGATTCAGATGCGTGGCCATGTTGCGGCGGAAGCAGATGACGTTGTCCGGCAGCGATTGGAGCGAGCCGCGACGTCCGCTCAGCAGCGGGAGCATGGGCGAGGCCAGCCGGGTCAAAAGCGTGTCGAGCGAGGGTTGGGAGGGTGAAATGGCCATTTGAAGTAAATGCTAAAATCTTCGGTGTTTTAGCCATTTCATACAAACAGCTCGAATGCTATGATGCGAGCCGAAACCTCCCAACCGCATTTCCCACGGCGTCCGTCCGGTACCCGCGCTCCACTGCTTCGGTCTCTTGCTTCCGAATCAGCATGAGTGCGGGTGACGACGAAAACTAACGCGATGCGGTGTGCAGCTGCTTTTGCTTTTTGCTTCTCCCACCCATGAAAAATACTCCCGCGTTTGCTCTGCAGTCGCTGCGCCAAGTTGCCCTTGCCGCCGGACTTTTGATTTCTGCCATCGCCTCTGCCGCACCCATCCAGACGTTGCTAGATGAGAATTTCAACAGCATGACCACCGGCAGTGCGCCGACCGGGTGGAATCTCGAAAATACCTCGGGCGGGACCATTACCGTCGAGAATTTCCCCAGTTCCTCCAACAAGAGCGTGAAACTCACTGATACATCGACCACCAATGCGGTGACCGTGAGCAAGTGGGTGACCGCCCCTAGCGGCGTAGTGACTGTGGAGTTCGATATTTACCCGGCGCAGACCGGAGATTTCCTGGCGGCGGGATATCTGTTGGACGCTGCCGGACTGCGTTCGGTGCGCGTGTACTTCAATTATACAACCGCAGAGATCCAAGTCTACAATGGCTCCACCGTGGAGGTAGTGCAGACCTACGCGGCTAATACGTGGTACCACATGAAATACGTGGTCAACACCTTCACCTCCAAATTCGATGTCTATGTCAATGGCGTGCTGAAGAAGCAGGGCATGGGCTTCAGTGAGGCGGCGGTGGCGGTTTCTAAAATCCAGTTTTTCTCGGGCGCGCCAGCGGGTTCCGTGTACTTCGACAACGTCACCGTCAGGACCGGCGGGATGCTGAAGCTCTCCACCAACCGCGCATTTGAAGACTACAACAGCCAGACGACTGGCGTGGCGCCCTCCGGCTGGACGCTGACCGATGTGACCGGCGGTACGGCGACGATTGCTGAAACGCCCTCGGCGGCGGACAAGAGCATTTTGTTCAACGACACCTCCGCCACTGGCGCGGTCATCCTCAGCCGCACGATCACCGCGACGAGCGGCAAACTGACGGTCGAGTTTGATGTGAAACCAAATCAGACCACCGGCTACCTCTCGGTGGGAAATCCGATGGACAGCGGCAGCAATCTCGCGACGCGCGTGGTGTTCAACAATGCCACCGCACAGATCCTCGCCTACAATGGCGCGGCGACGACGGTGGTGGTGGCGCCGTACACGGCGAACACCTGGTATCGCCTGAAGTACGTGCTCAACACCAGCACCAGCAAGTACGACGTCTATCTCGACGGGCACATCAAGTGCCGCGGGCTCTCTTTCTACGGCACGGTCAGCACGGTGTCGCAGGTGCGGTTTTACGTCTCCTCGGCGACCACGGGCAGCATGAATGTGGACAACTTCAACGTCTCGGCCGAGGGCACGCTTCAATCGGAGACCTACGGCGCCAGCGGCGAACCCACCGCGGATCGCATCGGGGGCGGCGAAGGCTACAACCGCCTCGTCAATAGTTGGAATTATTACGTGACGACGGCGAGCGAGCTGGTCACTGCGCTCGCCTCCGCTACTTCCGGCCAGGTCGTATATGTCGCCGATAGCGCGGATATCAGTCTCGTCGGTCAGACTCTGCCCATCAACATCGCGGGCGGTGTGACGCTGGCCAGCGGGCGCGGCAAGATCATCAACGGCGCGCTCTCCTATGGCGGTCGCATTCACGGCAACATTGCCGGCAAGGGTTTCTTCAAGATCCTCGGCAACAATGCCCGGGTCACCGGCCTCATCATTGACGGCGAAGATTACGCGATTGGCACTAGTTCCTACACACCGGCGGAAACTCACGGCATCTTCGCGCGGTATCTCAGCACCTGTGAGGTCGACAACAATTCGCTCAAGGGCTTCAGCTGGGCCGCGGTGGTGATGGACGACGGATATGTGCACCACAACAGCATCACCTACAACCGGCGCACAGGCATCGGTTATGGCACCGTGCAGGTATCGTCGAACACATCCAGTGGTCTTTTGTTGGAAGGCAATTCCTACGCCTACAACCGTCACAACATCGCCTCGACGGGCAATGCCTCCAACATCTACACCGCGCAGTACAACTACAGCGTGAATTACACCAGCGGGCACGCCTTCGATATGCACGGCGCTTCGAGCTGCAGCTGTGCCGGCACCCGCGAGGTGATTCATCACAACACCTTCGCCGACGCCAGCGGCTCGTATCAGGCCATCGTCATCCGCGAGATTCCGACCGATGGCGCGTACATCGACAACAACTGGTTCTACAACACGGACTGGGCGCTCGACATCCTCCAGCGCGACACCGTGGCGCCCGAGGCCTATGGGCACATGTACGTCGGCTCGAACAAATATGGCACGAGCTCGCCGACCTATCAGACCGGCAAGTACAGCACGCAGTATGTGCCGTAAGTTTCCCTGCAACCGCTTTACGCCAGCACGGCTGGTTAAAATTATGATGCGCTTCACGACGGTGAGTTCATTTCGGCGGGGGATCGTCTGGAAATGCGGACGGTTCCTCTGGCAAAGTCTGATCGTGGTCCTGATCGGTTTGCCCGGCGTCGGCCGGGCGTTGCACTGGACCGCCACCGAGGTCGAGCTTGCGATCAAGGACGAAGGCAAGACCGAGGCGGTCGTGCCATTCTCCTTCAAGAACACGCGCGACAAGCCCGTGACGATCACGGGCTTTGTTTCCACCTGCGAATGCACCAAGCCGAAGCTGGCCAAGACGACCTTCGCGCCCGGCGAAGGCGCGCAATTCGACATCACCGTGCGCTACGGCAACCGCTCCGGCCTTTATACCCAGTACGTCACCGTGGCGACTGACGAGGCGGACGCCCCGCCACAGAAACTGACGATCCGGCTGACGATCCCAGGCGGGGGATTGGAAATCCGACCGCAGTTTGTCTTTTGGCTGCGCGGAGAGCCCGCGGAGCCGAAGGTCATCACTATACGGGGCAATGGCCGGTTCGTGCCCAACCTGACGTTTTCCATGGCGGACGACGATTTCACCGGCGTGTTGCGGCAGCCCGATCCGAAGGACAACCGGCTGTTCGAGATCATCATCAGGCCGCGCAGGACGGATAAGCTCGCCTCGGTGGTGGCCCGGCTGGATGACGGGCCGGTCGAGCTTCCATATGCCCGGTATACCATCAACGCCCTAGTGAAGTGATTCCGCGCGGCAACGGATTTTGCCGCCACCCTTTCCCCCTGAGCCCGACCTCAAAACATCAACATCAGCTATCCATGACAGATCAAAGTACACCTATCTCCACGAGGGCTCTTATCCGGCGCTCCGGGTTTGCCTCGCTCTTCGCGCTCGCTGGCATCGCCGCGTTCGCTCTGTTCTCTTCTTCCGCCGATGCCGCGACACCGCTACCCGGCGGACGTCCGCGCTACGTGACAGCCATGTTTGGCGGCGACACCACAACCTCCCGCTGGTCGATCATGCGCACGCTCTCCTTCACGGCGGGCAGCGGCAGCACGGGCACGGTCACTGCGAAATCCTGGGCCTGGTATCAGGCGACGTTCACGGGCGACGCCACGGTCAACAAAGTCGCCACGGGCTACACCACGTCGGGCTGCACGCCTTCCACAGGCGTGGTCAAGACGCCGCTGGGTTATCAGCCCGGCCAAACTGGCACCACGTTGAACGGCACCTACACCTTCAATGGCAGCGGCCAGTTGGTCATCACTTGGTCTAGCGGCAAGACAGACACCTGGCGCTTCGACAACACCAGCGGCCTTTCTTACGGCAGCGCCATCCAGATGATCACCTGCGTCGGCTCCAATTACAGCGTGCGTTATGCCTGGGGCTTCGGCTCGCAGGCGTCGCTCTCCAGCGGAGCGACCATCGCGCAGATCAAGGCCGGCGGCGATCTCACGTTTAAGAACGAGGTGTTCAGCCGGTATAACGATCCGGATGCGTTCAACAGCACCGGGCTGGTCGGGCTCGCCAGCCTCTATTCGCAGTGCAATTCCAACATGATGAAAATCACCGATGGCGATGCCAGCGGGATCAATTGCAACGGCTGCTGGCGCTCCTACATCGCCGGCAACCCGACGACCGATGGCCGCAAGGTCTACTGGAATCAGCAGCAGTGCGTGGTGGCGTGTGTCGATGCCGGCATCAATCCGTGCAACGAGGCCACCTGCAACTTCACCACCATCGGTTCGCTGGGCGGCCACACCTACGCGTTTATGCAGGTGCTCGACGACAACGGCGTGTTCCGCGGTTTTGTCGGCGCCGAGGCGAGTCTGCACACTCGCGCCTATGGTTGTGCCATCGTCGGCGCCTCGTATTGGATGCAGCCGTGATGCGGTAATAACTTAACGGACGCCGGAAGCTGAGGCGTTCATAGAACCGGGACTGGCGGACCGACTCCGCCAGTCCTTTTTCCATTAGCCGGCCGACTTCCCCTGAACCACCTTCGATGAAATTGCAGTTGTCCTGGCTTGTCGCGTTGCCGGTCGGATTTGTCGCCGGCTTTTACGTCGCGCGCCAATGGCCGGCGGATGCAGATCGTGTTCCGAGCCGAGCCCCTCAGGCAGCGGCGGTAGCGAAGACGTTGGCTGCGCCGCCGCAACCGGCCGACATTTCCGAGGAGAAACGCGCGTTGAATTTAGCCGCTGTGATCGAAAGCACCGCCCTGGATGAGCGGCAGGCGCAGCTGGTGCGCATCGCGGCCACGCTGACGACGGCGGATATCGGCCGGGCCTTGGAGCAGCTGCCCGCAGTGCCGCGCGGCTCGTTGCGGGATGCCTTTGTGCGCGATTTGCTCGCGCGCTGGACGAAGTCGGATGCGGCTGGCGCGATCGCGTGGGTGCGCCGGCAAGCGGCCGGGCCGCTGCGCAACCAAGGGTGGAGCGCCGTGATCGGGGCTTTGGCCCCCGGCGATCCGGCGCAGGCGATGGCGCTGGCGAAGAGCGAATTGAGCGGCGACATCGCGCAAGCGTTGCGCGGAGAAGTTTACGGCCATTGGGCGAAAACCGATCCCGCGGCGGCAGCGCGGGAGATCTTCAGTCAGACGGGAGGAATTCCGCGTGAAGAACACTTGCTGAGCATCGTGGGCGGCTGGGCGGCGAAAGATCCGGCGGCGGCCGCCGCATGGGTGGA
This sequence comes from Opitutia bacterium, assembly GCA_016217595.1. GTDB lineage: Bacteria > Verrucomicrobiota > Verrucomicrobiia > Opitutales > Opitutaceae > MWDT01. Next base: position 32,718 of record JACRHS010000016.1, read on the forward strand.
TGCCTGGCCCGTCGGTTTGCCCAAGCGATCGGCCACGCAACGCGTCCTGTTGGAGCTGAGCGCGAGCGATCCAGCCGCGGTGGCCGGCTATATTGGCAATATGTCGGACAAGGAGTTTGCCGGCCAGGTCGCTGGCGACTTGGCCGGTTCGTGGGCGATCAAGGATCTCGACGCCGTGGTGGGCTGGGTGAAGGGCTTGCCGGCGGGCAGCGCCAAGACAGCGGCATTGGCCCGGATTTTCCCCTCCTGGCTCGAAAGCGATCCGTCCGGCACGGCTGACTATCTGCTCGCGCAGCCGGGCGGAGGCGACAAGGCGCAGTGGCAGGCCTTGGCGCAGCACTGGGCGGCGGCCGATCCGGCGGGCGCGGTTCAGTGGGCGAGCCAACAGACCGGCGATACTCGCGATCAGGTATTGTCGCAGGCGGCGGTCTCCTGGGCGCGCAGCAATCCCGGGGAAGCGCTGCGCGTGCTGGCTGGGCTGCCAAGCGGTACGAACAAAGACGAGACTGCGGTCAATGTCGTGGCAAGTTGGGCGGGCGCGCAGCCGCAGGCTGCGGCCGAGTGGGTGCGCGGGTTGCCGGATGCGGCGTTGCAGACACGGGTGGCGGTCAGCTTGGTGGAAACCTGGGCCGCATTCGCGCCGGCGCAGGCGCGTAAATGGATCGAAGGCCTGCCGGCAGGCGCATTGCGGGAGACCGCGAGCGAGGTTTATCGCCGCAGCGCGCCGGCCAGGTTTTGACGCGCGGTCAGACTGTGACCGCGAACAGCTCCGGGTGCATCACGCCTTCGGCCACTTTGTTGACGGTGCCGGTCATCGTGATGGTAAACCCGGCGCCGATCTCGATGCCGATCTGGCCGCCGGGCATGTGCACGGTGACGGAACGGTCGACGAGGCCGAGCTTGTGCGCCACCGCCGCGGAGGCGCTGGAGCTGCTGCCGGAGGCGAGGGTGTAGCCGGCGCCGCGCTCCCAAATCTCGATTTGAATGTTGGCGCGGTCGCGGACTTTCAGGAATTGAACGTTGGTTTTCCGCGGGAAATTCGGATGCGTCTCGATGTCCGGCCCGTACTGGCGGGCGAGCTCGGGCGAAATCTCCGGCAGCGGGATGACGCAGTGGGGATTGCCGATGGTGGCGGCGCAGAACGTGAAAGTGCGATCTTGCACTGTGAGTTTTTCGTTGAGCACTTCGCGCGGCGCGCCGGCGACCGGAATCTTCGCGCTGTCGAAACTCACCGAGCCCATCGCCACCGTGATCAGGCGGCCGTTCTCCTTGATTTCCGACTCCACCACGCCGCCGGGCGTTTCCACCGTGAAGCGGGGGTTCTTCACGAGCCCTTGATCCCACAGGAAACGCGAAAAAATCCGCAGGCCGTTGCCGGATTTCTCGGCTTCGGAACCGTCGGGATTGAAAATGCGCAGACCGAAGTCGGCCTTGGTGGTCGGCAACGGCCCCCAGAGGATGCCATCGGAGCCGACGCCGAAATTCCGGTGGCACACCACCCGGATTTGTTCGAGCGAGGGCACTTTCCACAAGGGAAAGTCGGCCGGGTTCAGCACAATGTAGTCGTTGCCGAGAGCGTGGTATTTGTGGAAGCGCATGCGGGCATGGAATTGCCCACGAAACCGGGCAAAAGGCACGAAAAAATTACCGACCCGACAATGCCGGTTTAGGCGTTCGCTCCCTGGAAGGAGACCACAATCTTGGTGCCATAATTCACCTTGGAGGTCACCTTGATCTGCCCGCGATGCAGTTCGACCAGACTTTTCGTGATGGCCATGCCCAAGCCGGTGCTCGGTTCGCCTGCGGTGCCCCGACGCGATGAGCGGGAGAAACGGTCGAAGAGCAAAGGCAATTTGTCTTCGGGTATGCCGATGCCGGTGTCGATCACGGTGAGGGTGGCGTCGGCGGCCGTCACAGTGACACATCCGCCCGTCTCGGTGAACTTGATGGCGTTGGACACCAAGTTGCCCACGATGCGCAGCACGCTGTCGCGGTCGCCACGGATAAGGACTGGCGTGCTGGTCGCCTCAGGCGATGAAGCCAGTGTGATGTTCTTGGCTTTGGCCAGCGGATACAGGGACTTCAACGCCGTCTGGATCGTCTCGGTGAGATCCATCGGTTGCAACTTGAGCTGGGTCTGCTCGGCCTCGATGCGTGCCAGATCGAGCAGGTCGTTGATCATGGAGAGGAGCCAGTTGCCGGAGTCGCGGATCATCTCGGCGTAGTCGCGGTGTTTCGCCTGTAGATCTTCCTCAAGCAGCATGATCTCCGCGCAACCGATGATGCCATTCAACGGCGAGCGCAGGTCATGGGACGCGATGGCGAGCAGGCTGTTCTTGAGCTGGTTCAGGCGTTCGAGCTCTTCAATACGTTTGGCGCGCTCGCGGACCATGTTGCGAATCTCCACATGTACGGCGATTCGCGCGGTGAGTTCCTCCTTGGCGAAAGGTTTGACGATGTAGTCCGTGGCGCCGGCGGCGAACATGTCGAGGATGTACGATTTGTCCGCGAGCCCGCTGAGGAAGATGACCGGAAGCCACGGTTTTCCGAGCGAAGCGCGCACGCGACGGCAGAGCTCCTTACCGTCCATCACCGGCATGTCATAATCGGTGATCAGGATGTCGATTTCCTGCTCCGTACTTTGCAGAAGTTGGAGGGCTTGTTCGCCGTTTTCCGCTTCGAGCACCTTGAGGCCGTTTTCCTTCAGCCAGTATGAAACCACCTTGCGAGAAACCGGACTATCATCGGCGACCAACGCGGTCAGGCCGATCAGCCGTTGCTCGGCTTTGAGCAGGCGCTCGATACGGGAAAGGAGCTCGGCTTCCTGAAAGGGCTTGGAAATGAAATCGGTGGCGCCGACCTCGAAACCGCGTTGCCGGTCGGCGACGGTGTCGTGACTCGTGACGAGGATTACCGGGGTATGCAGACGGGCGTGGCCATGCTCCAGTTTGCGCAGCTCGGCACATACCTCGAAGCCGTTGATGCCGGGCATGTCGATGTCGAGCGTGAGCAAATCAAACGTCGTGTGCCGCAAGAACCCCAGCGCTTCCTCGCCATCCTTGGCTTCAACGACTTCATAATGCGCGCTCTCCAGGCTGCGGCGGAGGATCATCCGCATGGTCATGCTGTCATCGACGACAAGAATACGCAGGTGCCGGCTTTTGGACTCCGATTTGGATGCGGCAGGAGTATCGGCATTTGCGGAAGGCCGATGGAGCAGAGAGGTTACTTGAGGCATGTGGTCTAGCTAGAGAAATGGATGTGATGCAGCCATCGGCTCTCTTGCCGTGTTCTTAAGCCATTTTAACTCAAACGCGGCGTACGGGTGGCACGCAGCGCATCCCGTCGGTCCCTTATTTAACGCGTTGGTAACCCAGTAGACCGCGAGTTTGAATCATCTGCGCTACCTCGGGAGGCACCATCTTTACCCAGCTGGGATCGCCGGCGTGGATCAGCGCAAAGACGTCGCGCGAGAATATTGCCAGGAAGTCCGTCTGATAGCCCTCCAGCCGCTCGATGCAGCGGTTCTCCAGCAAATGCGCGTAAAGGTTGCGCAGGTGGGGCGCCACTTCGAGGTTGTTGGCGGTGATCAGCTCAGCGGCGTCAGGCCCGGCGGGGGGCGCGATGGCGGTGTCGGGGGCGGCGGTTTCGCCCGCCAGATAGCGCGCGTAAGTGTCGTGTCGCATTGGGTAGACGTAGAGCTTCACGGCGTAACGGAACATGCGCCCGAACGCTTCTAGGATGCCGCCGGGCAGGTTGTCGTAGTATTTCTCGTCGAACACCTGCAGCAGATTGCTCACCCCCATGGCGACGCCGATCATCTCCTTCGTGTACCGGCGAAAGTAGGTCGTGAGGCGGAAAAACTCGGAGTAATTTGAGATCAGCACGGTGAATCCGGCCGCGCCGAGCAGATCCACGCGGGCGAGAAAATCCGCGCCGTCGAGTCCGCCGGTTCCGAGCAGATTGTTCATGGTGATTTCCATCAGCACGATCACCTCTTTGCCGCGGACCATCGGTTCCTGCATGAACTGCGCCGTGGCGCATTGCACCATGTCGGCATTGACGCGCGTCACGGGACGGAAACTGCCGCGTTCGACCAGAATCGCCTTCTTGTGGAGCACCTCCGAAGGTTGCAGCACATCGCCGTCCGGGCTGAACATCACGGCGTTGGTCAAACCGAGCTGCACGAGGTGAAGCGACATCAGCCGGTTGTCGATGTGCGCGAAAGCCGGTCCGCTGAACTTGAGCATGTCGACCTCGATGCGGTCGGCGCCGACATTGTCGACGAGCGAGGCGATGAACTCGCGCGGATCGTTGCGCAGGTAAAACGCACCGTAGGCGATGTTCACGCCCACGATGCCTAGCGCCTGTTGCTGGAGGACGTTTTCCTTATCCCACATGCGCACATGCAGGATGATGTCGCTCGGCGGCGAGTTGGGCTCGGGTTGAAACCGGATGCCCATCCAGCCGTGACACTCGTTGTTGCCGGCGTAGCTCTTGGCCGCGACGGTATCGGCGAAGACGAAAAACGCGGTGCGCTCGCCGCGTTTTTCCTCCAGGCGTTCGCGCAACAGGGCGTACTCGTGGTCGAGCATCGTGGCGAGCCGCTCGCGCGAAACATAGCGCGGTGCCTTCCCGTAAATGGCGTCGCTGAACGTCATGTCGTACGCCGAAATCGATTTGGCGATGGTCCCGGCGGCGCCGCCGGATTGAAAGAACAACCGCGCCACTTCCTGTCCGGCGCCGATCTCGGCAAACGTGCCGTAGCGCGCCTCGTCGAGATTGATGGTGAGCGCCTTGCGGTTGGTGGTCAGGAGTTGCTTTTGTTCGCTCATGGCGGAGGGCTTTCCGGATAGCATGCACCGATTGGGCGCGAAGGAAAGCGCGCGGGCGCAATCCTTTCGGCGGTGTGCGGGCATCTGCGCCGGCGGTTTTTCTCTGGCGGCGCGCGGGGATGCAGCTAGCTTGCGCGCCATATGCGCAACTTTCTTTCGGCGATGTTCGGTTCGTTGGCCGCGCTTGTGATTTTCGGCGTCGTGCTCGCGGCGTGCGGGCTGATGGCGGTTGGTGTGATCGTGGCCCTCGGACAGAAACATGCCGTGCCGGTGGAAAGCGGTTCGTATCTGGTGTTCGATTTGGAAACGAACATCACTGACGCCCCCGCCGCGATGGAGCTGGGGGAGGTGATGGGTCGGCGGCCGGAGTCGTTGCAATTGCGCACCGTGACGCGTGCGTTGCGCGCGGCGGCGCATGACGAGAAGGTCGCCGGCGTGCTGCTGGTCGGGTCGTTGAACCCCGCCGGTTTCGGCACCGGCTACGCTGCGCTCAAAGAAGTGCGCGCGGCGCTGCAGGAGATACGCACTGCTGGCAAACCGGTGCATGCCTACCTGACCTCAGTCTCGACGCGCGATTACTACCTCGCGTCCATGGCCAGTGATGTGGCGATCGATCCTTACGGTATGATTATGATGCCGGGGCTCGCCTCGCAGCCGGTGTTCTACAGCGGCGCTTTTGAGAAATTCGGCATCGGGGTGCAGGTGACGCGCATGGGGAAATACAAGTCCGCCATCGAGCCGTTTACCCGGCGCGACTTGAGCCCGGAAAATCGCGAACAACTGACCAAGCTGCTCGGCGATCTCTGGTCCGATCTACTCGGCGAGATGGCCGCAAGCCGCAATCTCAAGCCTGTCGCGTTGCAGGCGGTGATCGATGCCGAGGGGTTCATCCGCCCCGAGGCGGCCAAGAGCGCCAAGCTCGTCGACCGCATCATCTATCGCGATCAGATCGTCGATGAGTTGAAGGCCAAGACGGGGCGGAAGGATAGCAAAGAGCCTTTCAAGCAGATCGCGTTAAACGACTATGCGAAGGTCGCGCGCGATCCCGGTTTGCTCCCCGAAAAAACCGGCGAAGCCACCGTGGAAAAAGCCAAGGACGGGCATATCGCCGTCGTCTACGCGGAAGGGGAGATCGTCGATGGCGAGGGCGAATACGGCTATATTGGCGGCACCAAGTTTGCCCGTGAGTTGCGCCGGTTGCGGCAGGACGACGACGTGAAAGCCATCGTGCTGCGCGTCAACAGCCCCGGCGGCAGTGCCTCGGCCTCCGAGGCCATACAGCGGGAAATCCGCCTCGCGCGCGCGAAGAAACCGGTGGTTGTCTCGATGGGCGCTTACGCCGCTTCCGGCGGTTACTGGATCGCGGCCTATGGCGACCGGATTTTCGCCGAGCCCAGCACCATCACCGGATCGATCGGAGTCTTTGGACTTTTCTTCGACATCCAGAAACTCGCCAATGGGCTTGGGTTTACTTTCGACAGTGTGAAGACGGGAAAATTTGCCGACACTCTGACCATCGCCCGTCCGAAGACTGAGCAGGAGCTCGCGGTGTTTCAGCGCTTGGTCGATTGGGTCTACGAAGAGTTCCTCGGCAAAGTGGCCGAGGCGCGCAAACTTGACCGCAAGGTGGTCGAGGAAATCGGTCAGGGCCGCGTGTGGTCTGGCGCCGCCGCCGTGAAATTGGGTCTGGTCGACGAACTCGGCGGACTCGATTCAGCGATACGCTGGGCCGCACGGAAAGCGGCGTTGGGCACGCACCCGACAGTGACGGAATATCCGCAGAAAAAGGAATGGTTGGAGTCCATCACGGAGATGCTCGACCGCGTGCATCCGGTGGGCGCGAAAGAGCGCAGCCTGGTCGATCAGATCGCGAAACGGGTGGAAGCCGAGTTACGCTCATTGCGGGCCTTCAACGATCCGCACGGCGTCTACGTGCGTTTGCCGGTGGAAATTTTCGTTCCGTAACCAACCGCGACCTCACTCATGGCCTCTTATTCCTTGGTGCGCGAAATCCCGGCGGTGGCCATCCCGTCGGGCACGGCTGATGTTCTGCCCGCGGGGCTGAGCGTCAGTATTGTGCAGGATTTTGGCGGGCAGATGACGGTGCGTACGGACCGCGGGCTATTTCGCATCGAGCGGGCGCAGGCGGATGCTTTGGGCGGGTTTCAGCCGAAAGAGGACCCGATGGCACCGGTGGGCGAGTTTAGCGAATCGGCGGTGTGGGCGGCACTGCGGACCTGTTTCGATCCGGAGATACCAGTCAATATCGTCGATCTTGGTTTGGTTTACGATCTCAGCATTGAAAAGACTGCCGACCACGCTCACGCGGTGGCGGTGAAAATGACGCTCACGGCCCCCGGCTGCGGCATGGGGCCGGTGATTGCCGAGGATGTGCGCCGGTGTGTGGCCCGTCTGCCGGCAGTGGCATCGGTGCAGGTGCACATCGTCTGGGATCCCGTGTGGACGCCGCAGATGATTTCCGATGAGGGACGCAAGATTCTTGGATTGGAGTAAGCTGCGGCGATATCGCCTTGCATCGTTGCAGAAGCGTGCGGATGCGGCTAGTTTTGGCCGACATGAAAGCACCGCTCCCCGCCAACGAGGAAGAACGACTGCGTGTTTTAGCCGCCTTCCGACAGCTCGACTCGGCGGCAGAAAAAGATTTCGACGACATCGTCCAACTGGCGGCGGCGATCTGCGATGTGCCCATCGCGTTGGTGTCTCTCGTCGACCGGGATCGGCAGTGGTTCAAAGCCAAGATCGGGCTCAACGTCTGCGAGACCTCGCGAGATGATGCCTTTTGTGCGCACGCGATCTTGCAGACGGAGCCGCTGGTGGTGCGCGACGCCACGCAAGATCCGCGCTTTGCCGATAGTTCGCTCGTGCAGGGCGAGCCTCATTTGCGGTTTTATGCCGGAGTGCCGCTGTTGGCCGAGAGCGGGGAGGCGCTGGGCACCTTATGCATCAATGATCGCCGGCCCCGCGAACTCACGGAGATGCAGTTGCAGGCATTGCGGACCCTGGCGCGGCAGGTGACCGTGCTTTTCGAGCTGCGCAAAGTCGCCGCCGATCTTGCCCGGGCGCTGGCCAATGTCCGCACGCTCGCCGGCTTTTTGCCCATTTGCGCTTACTGCAAAAAAGTCCGGGACGACGCCGGCTACTGGTCGCAGGTGGAAACTTTCATGCGCCAACGGACCGATCTACAGTTTTCCCACAGCATTTGCCCGTCCTGCGTGCAGGTGCATTTCCCCGATCTGTAGCCGGCAAAAGGGCTCGCCAAGTGCTGGGAGAGGACGCGAGGCTTTTCGCCCCTCCCCATGAATCGACGCGATTTTCTCAAAACCTCCGCGGTTGCGGCCGCCGGTTTCACGCTGCCTTCACTGGTGTCTTGCTCGGCGCCCAGCCGGGTGAAACGCCCCGCGCCCTCCCAGCGGATCAATCTGGGCTTGGTCGGTTATGGCACGATTGCGCATTCGACCACGCCAAATTTTCTCGGCGATCCGCGCGTGCAAATTGTGGCGGTGGCCGACCCGGTTTCCGATCTGCCGAATTATGGTTACAAGGGCGAATTGCGCGGCGGACGGCTGGTCGCCCAGCAGAAGGTCGAGGCCTACTATGCGCAGCAGGCGCCGGGCGGCAGTTACAAGGGCTGTCGGGTGTACGAGGATTTCCGCGAGATGCTCGCGCGGGAGGATGTCGATGCGATCGTCGTCTCCACGCCGGATCACTGGCATTGCGCGGTCGCACTGCATGCCGCGCGACTGGGCAAACACATTTACGGGCAGAAGCCGCTTTCGTTGACGATTGCCGAGGGGCGGCGGATGGCTGACGCCGTGCGCAAATATGGCGTCACGTTCCAAGCCGGCAGTCAGCAGCGCAGCACGGCCTATTTCCGTATGGCCTGCGAGTACGTGCGCAATGGCCGGCTCGGTCGTCTGCGCAGCATCAAGGTCGGTCTGCCCGGCGGTCATACCAATTGGTCGGGCCTGGCGCAGCGCACTCAAACGGAAGCTCCGCCCAAGGAGCTCAACTACGATCTGTGGCTGGGACCCGCGCCGGAGCGGCCGTATTGTCCGGCGCTGGCGCAGCTCAACTGGCGCCACAATTGGGACTACTCCGGCGGCATGATCACCGATTGGGGCGCCCATCACCTCGACATCGTGCAATGGGCGCTGGGCATGGACCAGAGCGGCCCGCAGGGCGTGGAAATCATCGACGTGAAACTGCCGCCGCAAAACGAGCTCTACAACACACCGACCGATTACGTGTTTGACGTGGTCTATGCCGATGGTTTGCGCGTCAATGTGTCGAACAATCATCCCAACGGCATTCTCTTCGAAGGCGAAGACAACCGGTCGATCTTCGTTAATCGCAACAAACTCGAGTTCTCGCCCGAGGAGCTGCGCAAAAACAAAATTCAAGACGGCGAAATCCGTCTCTACGAGAGCCGCCAGCACGAGAAAAACTTCATCGAGCACATCTACGACGGGCAGCCGACGGCTGCGCCGGTTGAGGTGGCGCATCGCTCGATCACCGTGGCGCAACTGGCCAATATCGCGATCCGCACGGGGCACACCAAATTGCGTTGGGACCCGGTGACGGAGCGGATTCAGGGCGATGCGCAGGCGAGCGCGTTGCTCAAGCGTCCGATGCGTCGCCCCTACGCGATCTGACCGCGGCTGCTAACCGGGGCGCGACGATTCTACGCTGGCCCCGTGTGCTCACTCGACCGTGACCGATTTCGCCAGGTTGCGCGGCTTGTCGACATCGCAATGCCGCGCGACAGCGATGTAGTAGCTCAGCAGTTGCACCGGCACCGTGGCGATGATCGGCAGGATGGCCTCGTGGCAATCGGGAATGGGAATCACCTCGTCGGCCAGACCGTCGGGCAGCTCGCAACCTTCGGTCACGATGGCGATGATTTTGCCTTTGCGGGCTTTGATCTCCTGCATCGAGGAGACGATTTTGTTGAAGAGTTCGCCTTTGGGCACGAAGAACACCGACGGGCATTGCTCGTTCACGAGGGCGATGGGGCCGTGCTTCATCTCGGCGGCGGGGTAGCCTTCCGCGTGGATGTAGGAAATCTCCTTCAACTTGAGCGCGCCTTCGAGCGCGATGGGAAACAGCGAGAGGCGGCCGAGGAAAAGACAGTCGTGATACTGCGCGTAGCGCTGCGCGATCTCCTTGATGTGCGGCGCCTGCTCCAGCGTTTTGCGCACCAGCTCCGGCGCGGCCTTCAAGCCCTGCACGTAATTCACGCCGTCGCTGAAACTCATGTCGCGCAACCGGGCGACGTAGAGCGCGAAGAGCGCCGAGATCAGCAGTTGCGAAGTGAACGCCTTGGTCGAGGCGACGCCGATTTCCGGTCCGGCGTGCTGGTAGATGCCGCCATCGGCTTCGCGGGCGATGCTGGAGCCGACGACATTGCAAATCGCCATCACTTTATAGCCTTTGCGCTTCGCTTCGCGCATGGCGGCGAGCGTGTCGATCGTTTCGCCCGACTGGCTGATAAAGAAAAACAGCGCGTCGCGATCGAGCGGGGCGTTGCGGTAGCGGAACTCCGAGGCGTAATCGACCTCCACCGGCACGCGGGCGAATCGCTCGATCAAGTGCTCGGCCACGAGGCAGGCGTGCCACGCGGTGCCGCAGGAGCAGAAAACGAAGCGGTCGATCTGCCGGAAATCCGTCGCCGCGAGATTGAGGCCGCCAAAGTTGGCCGTGCTGCCGTCGGCCGAGAAGCGGCCGCGCATGGCGTTTTCGAGCGCCGCGGGTTGCTCGAAAATCTCTTTCTCCATGAAATGCGCGAAGCCGTTGAGCTCGGCGTCCGCGATCGACCAGGTGATCCGATCCACCACGGGCGGGACGTCGGCCTGGTCCAGTGTGGTGATGGCGAACGTCTCCGGAGTGACGTGCACGAGTTCGCCGTCCTTCAGATAAACGACGTTGCGGGTGTGGCTGATGAGGGCCGAGGCATCGCTCGCGAGGAGATATTCGCCGTCGCCAACACCGAGCAGAAGTGGCGAGCCCTTGCGCGCGGCGACGATCTCGTTGGGGCGGTCGACGCACATGACCGCGATGCCGTAGGTGCCCTCGATGTGCAGAAGCGTCTTGCGCACGCTTTCAAGGAAGCGGCTCTGCGCATTGGACTCCGGCTCCTTCGCATAATGGTAAGCGATCAGGTTGCACAGCACCTCGGTGTCGGTCTCCGAGCGGAAGGTGTAATCTTTGCCCTGGAGGAAATGTTTGATCGCGGCGAAATTCTCGATGACGCCGTTGTGGACGAGCACGAGTTTGCCGTCGCTGCTGAGGTGGGGGTGGGCGTTGGCCTCGGTGACGCCGCCGTGCGTCGCCCAGCGGGTGTGGCTGATGCCGGCGGTGCCGGTGTAATGAAGTTTGGCGGTCTCCTTAACGAGTTGCTCCACCCGGCCGGTCTTGCGCGAGATGCAGAGCTTTCCGTCCTGCTGAATGGCCAGCCCGGCGGAATCATAGCCGCGATACTCGAGGCGTTTCAGCCCTTCGAGCAGGATGGAAACTGCTTTTTGTTTACCGATGTAGCCGACGATGCCGCACATGTTTTGTTGTTACTATTTTCTGGCGAAATTACGGGTGAGGATAAAATCTGGGCGAGGAATCAGGAGAACTATCATGCGGAACGATAAAAGTGTGTTGTCTGTAATTATGGGCGGTGGTCGTGGCACCCGCCTGTACCCGCTCACCATGGAGCGATGCAAGCCGGCGGTGCCGCTGGCAGGCAAGTTCCGTCTGGTGGATATCCCGATCAGCAACTGCATCAACTCCGGGTTCAATCGAATTTTTCTGCTGACGCAGTTCCACACGGCCTCGCTGCACCGCCACATCCAGAGCACGTATCACTTCGATTCCTTCGGCGGCGGCTTTGTCGACATCCTCTCGGCCGAGCAGACGGAGAAAACGTCCGACTGGTACCAGGGCACGGCCGATGCCGTGCGGCGCAATCTCGTTCATTTCCGCACATTCCCGCACGACTTGGTGCTGATCCTCTCGGGCGATCAGCTCTACAAGATGGATTTTCACAAGGTGGTGGAGCGTCACATCGCCGCCAAGGCCGATGTCACCATCGCCGCGATTCCGTTCCCGGTTTCCAAGGTGGAAGGGCTCGGCTTGATGCGCGTGAACGACGACCTCTCGATCGCGCAATTTGTCGAGAAGCCCAAGGACCCTGCGGTGATCCAGAGCTTCACGCTGAGCGATGCGTTGGAGACGACCTTGTCGCCGTCGACCGAGAAACGGTGCCTCGCCTCGATGGGTATCTATGTTTTCAACCGCGCCGTGTTGGCCGAGGCGCTGGAGAACTCGATGAAGGATTTCGGGCGCGAAGTCATCCCGAGCCTGCTTAATAAGAAGCGCCTTTTTGCCCACATCTTCGAGGGGTACTGGGAAGACATCGGTACCGTCCGCGCGTTCTTCGAGGCGAATCTGGCGCTCACGCAGCCGCTGCCGCAGTTCAATTTCTACGATCCGTTGAGCAAGATCTACACGCACGGCCGGCACCTGCCGGCGACGAAGATCAATCGCTGCGATATTGACCACGCCTTGATTGGCGAAGGCTCTATCATCACCGAAGCTTCGCTGCGCCGCTGCATCGTCGGAATTCGTTCTTACCTGGGCGAGCAATCGCGCTTGGAGGAAGTCGTGATGATGGGCGCGGACTATTACGAGTCAGAGGAGACGCAGCGCGCCAATGTCGCGCGGGGCATTCCCCAAATCGGCGTGGCCCGCGGCTGTCGCATTCGGCGGGCGATCATCGACAAGAATGCCCGCATCGGTGAGGGCTGTGTGTTGTCTCCCGACGGCAAACCCGATGGCGCCTATGCCGGGGGCGCGGTGATCATCCGCGACGGCATTTTGGTGGTGCCGAAGAGTGGCATCATCCCGGCCGGCACGGTGGTCTGATCAACTGCGGCCGGTGTTCATCGCCGGCCGCCGATAGATCAACCAGAGCCCGACCGCGGCGAAAAATAACGAATAAAACGTCCCGCGGCTGAGCCCTAGAATCAGCGAAGCGTCGGGTTCGCGGAATACTTCGCTGATCGAGCGCATGACGGCGTACGCGAGGAGAAATTCCCCGCTCAAGCGGCCGGGCCGCGTTGCGACCACCTCGGTGCGCCAGAAGCGCCATTGCATGAAAGCGAGCAGCAATGCGCCTTCGAGCGCCGCCGCGTAAAGTTGCGAGGGGTGTCGCGGCTGGATCAGGTGCACCGAGGCGTAGGGTGGGGCGCTGTGCGGGAAAATCACCGCCCAGGGCACGTCGGTGATCTTTCCCCAGAGCTCGCCGTTGATGAAATTGGCGATTCTGCCGAAGCACAGCCCCGCCGGCGCGGTGGAGGCGATAAGATCGCCGAGATGGAGAAACGGAATGCGGCGCGCGCGCGCAAACCACACCAAGGCGATGGCCACGCCGATGAAGCCGCCGTGACTCGCCATGCCGCCCTCCCACACACGCAGAAGCGCGAGCGGATCGGCGAAGAAAGTCCGCCAGCCATCATACAGTAAATACGATCCCAGCCGTCCGCCGATCAGCACGCCGAGCACAATGGCGGTGATCAAATCGGCGACGCCGGCTTCTGGGAGTTGCGAGCGCCCCGCGCGCGCGTAGCGCACGAGCAGCCAGGCCGCGACGACGAAGCCCAGCACATACGCGAGTCCATAGTAGCGAATGCCAAAGTTGCCCCAGTGCGGTCCGAGGAACGGGCTCAGGTTGTGCACCCAATAGGCGAGCGGGAAAGACATGGTGAAAAGCGAGGCGGCGAAAACGATGGCGCGCGATCTCGGGCGTCAGTTTACGCGTCCGGCCGGATTTACGAACCGAAAGTGTACGGTGATCCATTGCAAATTCGTCCTTGCTGCGTCCCCGGCTCTGTTCTCTAGGTAGGATGTATGAGTGAATTGCAACGCACCCCGCTCCGTGATTTTCATGCCGCGCATGGCGGCCGCCTGGTTGACTTTGCCGGCTGGGAAATGCCGGTTCAGTACCGCTCGATCTTGGAGGAACACAAGACGGTGCGTCGCGCCGCGGGTTTGTTCGACGTCAGCCACATGGGTGAGGTCGATGTGCGCGGGCCGGGCGCTCTGGCCTATTTGCAGCGGCTGGTCACCAACGATGTCGCCAAACTTTTCCCGGGACGCGTGCTCTATTCGCCGATGTGTTATCCGTCCGGCGGCACTGTCGATGACCTGTTGGTTTATATGCGGGGACCGGCCGACTATTTCCTCTGCATAAATGCCGGTAACATCGCCAAGGATCTGGCCTGGATGCGCGAGCAATCCGCCGGGTTCGATGTCACCCTCACCGACCGCTCGGCGGATTACGCGCTGGTGGCGGTGCAGGGCCCGAAGGCTGCGACCATCGTGCAGGGGCTGACGCCGGTGCCGCTCGGCGGCGTGAAGTATTATCATTTTGTCGAAGGACCGGTGTGTGGCGTGCCCTGCCTGATCAGCCGGACTGGCTACACGGGTGAGGACGGTTTTGAGCTCTATCATCCGGTGGCGGCGGCCCGGCAGATTGCCGACGCGTTACTCGCCGCCGGCGTTCCGCACGGACTCGAACTCGCCGGTTTGGGCGCGCGCGACAGTCTGCGCTTGGAAGCCGGTTATCCGTTGTATGGCCACGAACTCTCGGCGGAGATCTCGCCGTTGACCGCCGGTCTCGCTTGGACGGTCAAGCTCGACAAGGGCGCGGATTTCGTCGGGCGGGCGGCGTTGTTGGAGGAAAAACAGCGCGGAGCGGCCTCGGCGGTCGTGTTTTTCAAGACGGGTGATCGCCGCATCGTGCGCGCGGAGACTCCGATCATGGATTCTGCCGGTGCGCCCGTCGGACGGGTGTTGTCGGGCACGTTGTCGCCGTTGCTCAACGAAGCCATCGGGTCGGCCCTGGTCGCGACGGCGGCGTTGGCCTCTCCTCTGGCGGTCGATATTCGCGGAACAAAACTCAATTTGCATCTGGTCAAACCGCCCTTCGTCGAACTAAAGAGAGCAACATCATGAGCAGCGTCCCATCCGACCTCCGTTACGCGAAATCCCACGAGTGGCTGAAGCTGGAAAGCGACGGCACCGCCCTGATCGGAATCACCGATTACGCGCAAAATTCTCTCGGCGACATTACCTTTGTGCAGTTGCCGAAGGTCGGCACGCTGCTCAAGGCGGGTGATTCATTCGGCGTGGTGGAGTCGGTCAAAGCCGCCTCCGATGTCTACGCCCCCATCGCCGGTACGGTGGTTGCGGTCAACGAAACGCTGGCGCAAACGCCGGAATTGGTGAACCGCGATCCCTATGCCGCCGGCTGGATGTTGCGGCTGAAGCCGGCCAATGCTGCCGATGCCGCCGCCTTGCTCGATGCTGCCGCCTACCAGCAGGTAGCGAGCTAAGCGCCAGCCTGCACGGGCGCATTCGCGCCAGCCGCGACCCCAAGCGCACCGGTCGACCCTTCCGCCTCCGCCAATCTCAACTGCGGGACCCGAAAAAACTTGGGAACAATTCAGAAATACACCCATCAGAGCGAAGTTGAACGCATGTCAACTAAAGCTCAAGAAGTGGCCATTGACCGGCTGTTGGTCGATCGTTTCAAGCAAGGCGACGAAGCCGCCTTCAATGAAATGGTATCGCGCTATTGGGACCGTATTTATGCCATGGTGCACCAGCTCTTGCGCAACTCGCAAGATGCCGAGGAAGTCACCCAGGATGCGTTCATCCGGGCGCACCGCGGCCTCGTCAATTTCCGCGGCGACTCGGCGTTTTCCACCTGGCTTTACCAGATCGCCACAAACCTCGCGCGAAACCGCTATTGGTATTGGTGGCGGCGCAAGCGGGATCACTCCGTGTCGTTCGACCAACCGATCAGTGGCGATAACGAAACTACGTTGGCCGAGCTGATCCCCGCCGAACTGGAGACGCCGGAGGATGCCACGGTCACGCAAGAGCTGGTCAACCGCATCGCCGAGGGCATGGAGAAGCTCAACGCGAAGCACCGCGAGATTTTGATTTTAAGGAACGTCAAAAACATGTCCTACGAGGAAATCGCCGAAATTCTCGGCATCTCGGTGGGGACCGTAAAAAGCCGTATTGCGCGCGCCCGCGAAAGCTTACGCGCCACCTTGGGGGAGGATTTCAAATGAACCAATCTAAGTTTATCGAGCTGCTCAACCTGTACGTCGACCAGGAGATCGATCCCGCCGATGCGGCGTTGCTCGAAGAGGAGATCCAGCGCAATCCGGAGCGGCGCCAGCTTTACCTGCAATATTGCCGGATGCATCGCGCCAGCACGGTGCTCTTTGAACAATACCGTGCCGAGGCCGCGCCCGCTGCTGGTTCGTTGGCCGAAGCTGCCCGGGCTGCTGATCGCAAGGTGATCGCTTTCCCGACCCAGTCTCGTCGTCGTACGGGAAACTGGTTGATGGGGGCTGGCCTCGTGGCGGCCGCCGCTTGCGTGGCCGTGGTCTTTATCCGTCGGCCGCAGCAATCCGAGACGCAGATGGTCGGTGGCACGACGGTCGCGCAGGTGAAAACCGCGCCGGCCCCATCTGCGCCCGTAGCCGCTGTGCCCGTGGCCGCCAAGGCTTTTGTTCCTGTGACCGCGCCTGCCGCGCGTCCGACCTTCACCCCGGTGTTTGTGGCGCATCCGCTCAATCAGGCAGCTGCGGCCAATAATCAGGCGCCCTTGCTGGCGTCCGATCAAGAGGCGTTCAGCTGGATGCATCGGGTGCAACTGGCCCCGGTGCGCACGGTGTCGCCGGATGAGCTGGTATTTGAAAGCAAACCGGCGGCGACACGGGAGCAGGAGCTGCGCACTTTCACGGGCGCTCGTGCCGGACAATTCCGCGTGGAGAACGCGGCGTTCCAATTCCAGCGCTGAGCAGACTCGGGGCATGAGGCCCTCGGGTCTCAGGCGCGGGCTTTTCACTTGATGGTGCGAGACCATGGTCGGGCTTGTCTTGCCGGCCTGTTGGCGTCCTTGTCCTGCCATGGTTTCTCCCTCCACACCGAGCGCGCCGCTGTTGCCGTTGCCCGGACCGTTCAATGCCGATGCAGTGCTCGACCGATTTCTCACGGTCGCGGCCGAGCGGGGCTTGCAGCTTTATCCGGAGCAGGAGGAGGCAATTTTGGAATTGCTGGCGGGGCATAATGTCATCCTGAACACCCCCACCGGCTCGGGAAAATCGCTCGTCGCCACCGCGTTTCACTTCAAGGCGCTCTGCGCCGGCGAGCGCTCCGTTTATACCTGCCCGATCAAGGCGCTGGTGAACGAAAAGTTTCTCGCGCTCTGCCGCGACTTCGGTCCCGCAAACGTCGGCATGATGACGGGCGACGCCAGCGTGAATCCGACGGCGCCCGTGCTTTGTTGCACGGCGGAAATCCTCGCCAACATCGCCCTGCACCGTGGCGACGCCACCGACATCGGCGCAGTGATCATGGACGAGTTTCACTATTACTCGGACGCGGAGCGCGGTTATGCCTGGCAAGTGCCGTTGCTGACCATGCCGCGGGCGCGCTTTCTCCTGATGTCGGCGACGCTGGGCGCGACGACGTTTTTTGAAGGCGTGTTGGAGCGGCTGACCTGCGCCCCCGGCGTGACCGTGAGCAGCGTGCGCCGGCCGGTGCCGCTCGCGTTCGAATACTCGGAGACGCCGCTGGCGGAGCGGGTGGCGGCTTTGCTCACCGACAAACGCGCGCCGGTTTATCTCGTCTACTTCACGCAGCGCGCGGCGTCGGAGGCGGCGCAGGATTGGATGAGCCTCAACGTGTGCTCGCGCGAGGAAAAGGCCGTGCTGGCGGCCGAGCTGGAGCGGTTTCGTTTCAACAGTCCCTATGGTCGGGAAATGAAGCGTTGGCTGCGGCACGGCATCGGCGTGCACCATGCCGGCTTGCTCCCGAAGTACCGCATCCTCGTCGAGACGCTGGCGCAGCGCGGTCTGCTCAAACTCATTTGCGGCACCGATACCTTGGGCGTTGGCATCAACGTGCCGATCCGCACCGTGGTGTTCACCCAACTCTGGAAATACGACGGCCAGAAATCTGCCGTGCTCGGCGTGCGCGATTTTCGGCAAATCGCCGGTCGCGCCGGTCGCAAGGGTTACGACGATCAGGGCTACGTGATCGTGCAGGCGCCCGAGCACGTCGTGGAAAACAAACGCGCCGAAGAGAAGGCCGCCGCCGATCCGAAGAAAAAACGCAAGGCCACCAAGCAGCGCGCCCCCGAGGGTAGCGTGAGTTGGGACGCCCGCACGTTTGAGCGGTTGATGACGGCGCCGATGGAGGGCCTCGTGTCGCGTTTCGAGGTGACGCATGGGATGCTTCTGCTGGTGCTGAGTCGCGATGCCGACGGATGTCGCGCGATGCGCCGCCTGATCGACGATTGTCACGAGCCCGCGGCGCGGAAACGCCAGCTGCGCCGGCGGTCCTGGCAGTTGTTCCGTTCGTTGCTCGAACGAAAAATCATCGAGTGGATTCCGCCGCAGCCCTCCGGACGAAAACTGCGGGTGAACGTCGATCTCCAGGAGGATTTTTCGCTGCATCAGGCGTTGTCGCTCTACCTCATCGACACGCTCCCGCTACTCGATCGCGAGTCGCCGGATTACCCCTTCGACGTGCTCACCCTGTGCGAGGCGATTGTGGAGGATCCTGACCAGATTTTGCGCCGGCAGGTCGACAAGCTGAAGGGCGAGAAGATCGAGGAATTGCGCGCGGCGGGGGTGCCGTACGAGGAGCGGATGGAGAAGCTGGAGGAGATCGAGCACCCGAAGCCGTTGCGCGAATTTCTCTACGAGACATTCAACAAATTCGCCGCGGCGCATCCGTGGATCGAACAGGAAAACGTTCGCCCCAAGTCCATCGCACGCGAGATGTACGAGCGTTACCTCTCGTTTTCCGAGTATGTGCGGACCTATGGGCTGGAGCGTTCGGAGGGGTTGCTGCTCCGCCATCTTTCGCAGGTCTGGAAAGTTCTGGCGCAGACCGTGCCCGATCAGGCAAAAACCGATGAAGTCGCGGAGCTGGAGCTCTATTTCCGCGAGTTGATCCGCGGCGTCGATTCCAGCCTGCTCGAAGAATGGGAGCGGTTGCGCAATCCCGAGTTCGTCGCCGCCGAAACGGCCGACAAACCGGCGCGGCCGGAGAGTTTCGACATCACGCGCGACAGCGTCGGTTTCCGGCGTCTCGTGCGCACGGCGATCTTTGGCTTTTTGCAAGAGGTCGCGGTGCGCGATTGGGAAGGCGCGTCGTCGCGCCTGTCCGATGCGGCTGCGGGCGGCGGCACGGAAGTCGAGGGCGCACCGAGTGTCGCCAGTCCGGAGGCGCGGCGGATCGAGTCGGCGTTCGCGGCCTACTTTGCGCAACAGGAGCGTTTCCGACTGGACCCCGAGGGGCGGGCGACGAAGCACACGCATTGGACCGAGGATCGCGACGCTGGCGAACTGGCAGTGGACCAGGTGTTGATCGACGCCGCCGAGCACAACGATTGGGAGGCGCGCTTCGTGGTCTCGCTGGCTCAGTCGCGGGCGGAGAATCGCGCCGTGGTGCGTTTTGCCGGGGTGGGCCCGATCGGGGCGCCGCAGGAAAACTGAGGATTGGCAACCGGCCGGCGGTGCGCATCGTGACGGCGATTCCCATGCCCAACCGCTTTTACACCGCCTTCGATGCCGAGACCTATGGCACGGAGCGCAAGGTCGATTACCGCAGCGCATTTCAGATCGACCGCGATCGCATCATTCACTCTCACGCGTTTCGCAAGCTCCAGTCGAAGACGCAGGTTTTCCTATCTGGCGAGTATGACTTTTATCGCACGCGGCTGACGCATTCCATCGAGGTGGCGCAGATCGGCCGCTCCATTTGCCGGTATCTGCAATCGCGGGGCGCGCCTCTGCGCGACGATTTCTACATCGACAGCGATCTCGTCGAAGCGGTGTGTCTGGCGCACGATCTGGGGCATCCGCCGTTCGGGCATTCTGGCGAACGAACCTTGCAGGAAATCATGGTCAAGTGGGGCGGCTTCGAGGGCAATGCCCAGACGCTGCACATGCTCACCGAGACCATGTACCAGAACGAATCCGGCGTACGCGGAATGCAACCGACGCGGGCGCTTCTCGATGGCGTGCTGAAGTACAAGAAATTGTTCCGCGAGTTTTCCGCCCCTCCGCATAATCACTTCCTCTACGATCCGCAGCACATCTATCGCAGTTTCGTGTTCGCCGGCGCCGAGATTCCGGCGGCCTTGCATGCGGGCGAGACGCTCAACGCCTTCAAGAGCGTGGAGTGTCAGATCATGGATTGGGCGGACGATGCGGCGTACTCGCTCAACGACATCGTCGACGGTGTGAAGGCCGGCTTCCTGACGGTGGAGCGCATCGAGCGTTGGGCGGCAGGAGAGGGGATTTCGGCCGAGCAACAGCAACTGCTCGACCATCTGATAGACGCGATCCGGAGCGATCGACTGGAAATGGTTTTCTCGCGCAAGATCGGCGCGTTTATTCGTTCCTGCCGTCTGCGCGAGCGCGCCAACTTCATGGCGGCGCGGACCAACCGGTATCGTTACGAATTGGTCGTGGCGCCGGTGGCGGAGCGCGAGGCGCGGTTCTTCAAAAAGATGGCCAACGACATCATCTTCGAGAGCCCGCAGCTTCAGCAGATGGAGCACAAGGCGCGCAAGGTGCTCTTCGATCTCTGGGACTCCAGCTGGCGCAACTACGTCGAGTGCGGCTCCCGCGTGATCCACGTTTTGCCTCCCCGGGTCGGACTGCTGATCGAAGCGGAGACGACACAGCCGGGTAAAGCGCGCCGCATCTGCGACTGGTTGGCGGGCCTCACCGATGGCATGATCGTGCGCACCTATCGACGGCTCTTCGATCCCGAGTTTGGTTCGATTCGCGACCTGAGTTGAGTGCTGGCGCGCGGTAAACGGCTGCACCGGGACACGATTGCGCGCCGTGTGCTTGCTGTGCGTGCCGCAGTGACGCAGTTACAGTTTTGCACAGAGTTTCCATACGGCCGAGTTGCGCTTGCATTTACCCTCGTTCCTGTGATTTGAGGCAGTCCGCCGCGAGCGCGGTCTGGTTGCAAAAATTGGACCGTAACTTGCAGGCGAAACATCGTTCAACAACCTTCATTTCCTCCTCCCATGCTAATCTGGTTTATTCTCATCGGTGTTCCCATGCTTTTCGGCCTCTACGCGCAATTCAGAGTGTCCAGCGCCTATAACCGGAACGTGCAGATCCCATCGCGTGGCGGCATCACCGGCGCCGAGGCCGCGGAAGCGGTCATGCGCCGTGCCGGCATTAACGACGTCGAAATTGTGGAAGTGGAAGGTCACCTGACTGACCACTACGACCCGACCCACAAGCGGCTCGCGCTTTCGTCTGACAACTATCGCGGTACGAGCTTGGCTGCGCTCGGAGTGGCCGCGCATGAAGCGGGTCACGCGATTCAGCACAAAGTCGGCTATTCGATGATGAAGTTCCGTCAGACCATGGTGCCGGCGGTGCAGATCGCCGCGCCGTTTGCCACCTGGGGCGCGATGATCGGGCTCCTGCTGCTCGGCTATCTCGGCGTTAAGTTCGGCATTGTGTTGTTGCAGCTGGCGGTGCTCGGCATGGGCGCGATCACGCTGTTTCACTTGGTAACATTGCCGGTGGAATTCGACGCCAGCCGTCGCGCCAAGGTTGAGCTGGTCAATCTCGGCATTCTCGATGCCGATGAGATGCCGGGCGTGCACGAGACGCTCGATGCGGCGGCGCTGACTTATGTTGCGGCGTTGGTGGCATCGCTCGGCAGCTTGCTCCACCTTTTGCTGATTCTCGGCGGGGTGTCGCGGCGCGACGACTAAAGAATTTTGAGTCGCAGCCGGGCGGCGGGCGACCCAACTTCACGGGTCGCATGGCTACATTTCAGACGCTTCCCGGTTTCCGTGAATTCTATCCCGACGCGCTGGCGCGCCGGAACCACATTTTCCGTGTGTGGCGGCACGCCGCGCAGTCGTTTGGTTTCCAGGAGTATGATGCGCCGGTGCTGGAGCCATTGGAACTCTACAAAACCAAGTCGGGCGACGAGATCGAGCAGCAGCTCTTCAGCTTCACCGACAAAGGTGGCCGCGAGGTGGCGTTGCGACCGGAGATGACGCCCACCGTGTGCCGGCTCGTCGGCGAGAAGGCCAACACGCTGAAGCGCCCGATCAAGTGGTTTTCCATCGCGGAGTTTTACCGTTACGAGCGCATGCAGAAGGGGCGCGGGCGGTGTTTCTTTCAGTTCAATGCCGACATCTTCGGCGAACCCGGTCCCGAGGCAGAAACCGAACTCATTGCGATGTTGGTGCAGTGTCTCGCGGCCTTTGGGCTGACGGAGCAGGATTTCTACGTGCGGCTCAGTGACCGCAACCTCTGGTTCTACTACCTGGAGGCACTCGGGCTCGACGAGGCGCGGATTCGCGCCGTGCTCTCGGCCGTCGACAAGTACGAGAAGATCGGCGACGACGCTTTCAAGCCGTACGGCGAACAATTTGGTCCGCTCGATGACGCCTTGAAGGCCAAGGTACTCGCGTTTCTCCAGATCAAGTCGCTGGCGGCTTTGGAGCAGACGCTGGCCGGAGTGGGTGGCGATAAGCTCACCGCGCGGCTGGCTGACTGGCGCAAGCTTCTCGGCAATCTTCAAGCGATGGGGCTGAGCCGTTTCATCGAGGTGGATCTCGGCGTGGTGCGCGGACTGGCCTATTACACGGGTTTTGTGTTCGAGGCGTTCGACCGCAAAGGCGAGCTGCGCGCGCTGGCGGGCGGCGGCCGGTACGACAACCTCGTTGGCAAACTGGGCTACGGCGAACTGCCGGCGGTGGGCTTTGCGATCGGCGACATGACCTTCGCGCTGTTGCTGGAGCAACGCGGTTTGATGCCCGCTTTCGTGCAATCGCCGGACGTCTATAGCGTGATCGGCGGAGAGAAAGAACGCTTGGCGGCGTTTGCCGACATCCATGCGCTGCGGGCGGCGGGCTATCGCGTGGAGTATCCGCTCAAGGATCTGGCCTTCGGCAAACAGTTCAAAGCGGCGGCCGAGTCCGGCGCCAAAGTGGCGCTCATCTACGGCGGCGACGAACTCGCCAAGGGTGTGGTGAAACTGCGCGATC
Organism: Opitutia bacterium; assembly: GCA_016217595.1. Taxonomy (GTDB): domain Bacteria; phylum Verrucomicrobiota; class Verrucomicrobiia; order Opitutales; family Opitutaceae; genus MWDT01. The sequence continues at coordinate 55,689 of JACRHS010000016.1, forward strand.
TGCGTCAGCGCGCCGAACACGAGGTGCCGCGCGACCAAGTGCTCACTGCCGTGCGCGACCTGCTGAGCGCGCCCGCGTAAAGTTTCCGTGTCATGAAGACAAACTGGCGGCGGTGGTTGCGGATGGCGCTGCTGGTGGCCGGGCTTTACCTCGCGGCAGGCTGCATTCTGCGCACGGTCGCCAATCACATGGCATTCCATCGCATCCCGGCCACCTATGTTTCGGGCGGAGAGTTTCGTTTCTTGACGACGGAAGATGGCGCGAAGATCGCCGCTTGTTTTCTGCCGCAGCCGCAGGCGCGTTTCACGATTCTCTATCTGCATGGCAACGGCAGCGAACTGGGCCGGGACCGGCCATTTCTGGAGCAATTGCACGCACACGGCTTCGCGGTACTGGCGATCGATTATCGCGGTTATGGACTGAGCGATGGCGACATTTCCGAACGCGCCGTGCATGCCGATGTCCGCGCGGCGTGGAAATTTCTGCGCGAAGAACAGCGCGTGCCGGCGGAGCGGATCATCGTCTATGGCTATTCTTTGGGCGGCGGATCGGCGGTGGAGCTGGCCGCCAGCCAGCCTGTGGCCGGACTGATCTTGCAGGCGACGTTCACCAGCGTGTTTGCGGTGCAATCGCGGCCTGCGGCGGCGGTCTTTGCGCCTTTCGATATTTTCCGCAATCGCGCGCGAATTGCCGATGTGCCTTGCCCTGTTTTACTCCTGCATGGCCGGGCAGATCGGGTCGTGCCTTTCTCGCATGGAGAATCCCTCCTAGCGGCGGCGCGGGAGCCCAAACGTGCGGTCTGGCTCGATGCCGCCGGCCATGGCGATCTTATCCGCCGGATGGGGCGAGACTACTGGACGATTCTCGGCGAATTTACCGGGCGTTTGTGAGGCGTCGCAGGGGCGGCGATGTGAAAATGGGGTTTCCGAAAATTGTGCTTGAAGCAAACGCGGAAACGGTTCTGTTTCCCCACTCCTTTCGGGGGTATCGCATAGTGGCAATTGCGGCAGACTGTAAATCTGCTGACCTCTGGTCTACCTTGGTTCGAGTCCAAGTGCCCCCACCACTTTTAGCCCGCTTCGGCGGGCTTTTTTTGCGCCTCGATCCGGCGACACCGCGCGGGTGCCGCCGGACAGAGAGGGGCGCAACTCAGGCGCGGGTGAGAGCGCGGTTGACGGCGCTGACGATGGCTTTGATCGAGGCCAGCTCGATATTCGTGTCGGTGCCGGCACCGTAGAGGCTCTGGCCGCGCTCGGTCTTGATCTGGATGTAGCTGACCGCGCGGGCCTCGGCGCCCTTGCCGAGGGAGTGCTCGGAATAGTTGAGCAGCTCGAATTTTGGCAGGTTGATGCTGCTCAACGCCCGCACAAACGCATCGATGGGGCCATTGCCCTCGGCGGTGAGCCTGTGGGCCTTGCCGTCGAGTTTGATGGTGGCCTCGCAGCGCACGGCGCTGTCGCGCTCGGTGGTCTTGAAGTGCTCCAAGATCACAGGCGCCGTGCGTTGCAGGTATTCTTGTTGGAACACTTCGTGGATCTCGGCTGCGGTTAGCTCGGTGCCCTTCTTGTCGGCGAGGTCGTTGACGATCTTACCGATCTCCTTGTGCATGATCTTCGGCAACTGGTAGCCGAATTCGTGTTCGAGCACATAGGCGACGCCGCCTTTGCCCGACTGCGAATTGATCCGGATGATCGCCTTGTAGCTGCGGCCGATGTCGGCGGGGTCGAGGGGAATGTAGAGCACATCCCATGGCGCGCCGGGCGTCTGTTTTTCCCACGATTTCTTGATCGCGTCCTGGTGCGAGCCGCTGAAGGCGGTGAACACGAGCTCGCCGGCGTACGGCTGGCGCGCGGGCACCTCCATGCGGGTGGTGCGTTCGTAGACCTCGCGGATTTCGTTGATGTCGGCGAAATCGAGCCCCGGGTGAATGCCATGCGTGTAGAGGTTGAGCGCAACCGTCACGATATCCAGGTTGCCGGTACGTTCGCCGTTGCCGAAGAGCGTGCCTTCGACGCGGTCGGCGCCCGCGAGCATGCCGAGCTCGGTGGCGGCGATGCCGGTGCCGCGGTCGTTGTGCGTGTGCAGCGAGATGAGCGTCGCCTCGCGGCGGCGCAGGTGGGTGCACATCCACTCGATCTGGTCGGCGTGCACGTTGGGCGTGGCGTACTCGACCGTCGCGGGCAGATTGAGGATGATCTTGTTGTCCACCGTCGGTTGCCACACGTCAGTGACGGCCTCGCAGATTTCCAACGCAAACTCCATTTCCGTGCTCGTGAAACTCTCCGGCGAATACTCCAGGCGGAGTCGGGTGCCGGCGGCGATGAGCGGCTGCGACAACCGCTTGAGCAGCGCGATGGCGTCGGTTGCGATCTTGACGATGGTGGATTTCTCCGCGCCGAAAACGTAGCGGCGCTGCGCCGGCGACGTGGAGTTATAGAGGTGGAAGATGACGTTCTTCGCGCCGCGCAGCGCTTCGAGCGAGCGCGTGATCAGATCTTCGCGGCACTGGCAGAGCACCTGGATGGCGACGTCGTCGGGGATGCGTTTCTCCTCGATGAGGCGGCGGGTGAAATCGAACTCGATCTGCGAGGCCGAGGGAAAGCCGACCTCGATTTCCTTGAAGCCGATCTTCACCAGCATCTCGAAGTATTCGAGCTTCTCCTCGACGCTCATGGGTTGGGCGAGGGCCTGGTTGCCATCGCGCAGATCGACGCTGCACCAGATCGGGGCGCGGGAGAGCGTGCGGTTGGGCCACTGGCGGTTGGGCAGGTGGACGGGCGGAAAGGCGCGGTACTTGGTAATGGGAGCAGATTGCATGACGAAACTTGGACGAAGGTTGACGTTATAGACTATACGTCGGCGAGCACGGATAAAAACGGCACCGACGTGGTGGCGAGCAGGCGGGTGGGACGCACGATCAACCGCGGCGCGCGGTGCTCACGGATCGTGCGTCTAGCTAAGTCGCAGTGCCTGCAAAAAGTCTCGCATGAAGGTTAAGGCGGATATCGTCACGATTCCCCTCTAGTCAAGCGGGACTTTCGGTGGCGCGCCCGGCGGTCGGTCGATCCGGGAAGTCTTTGCCGAGGGGAAACCGTTGCAGGCGCGTGTGCACGGCTCCGTCACTCGTAAGCTCGCTGCGGTACATATCGAAGGCTTCGGCACGGAAGGGCGCGGAGGCGAAATCCCGGTACGTCTTCAGAAATTGTGCGGCGGCGGTCGGTGCCGCTTCGCGTCGCACCCGTGCCAGCGTGACGTGCGGATGAAAGGTCCGCAGCTCCACCGGCAGGCCCAGTGCGAGGAGCGCATCGTCGATTTGCTGGCGCAGTTGAAACAGGCGCGGATGCCCGCGGCCCACGCCCACCCACAGCACTTGTGCCGCCCCGCGCGGCGGAAATACGCCCACTCCCTCCAGCGGCAACACGAAGGGCTCGACGCGGACGCGCGCGAGCGCAGCCGTCAGTTCCTTCAACCGCTCTTCCGCGATATCGCCGAGGAAGCGCATCGTGAGATGAAGTTGCCCCTGCGGCGTCCAGCTCCACCCCCGCGCGGCACTGCGCAGCTCCGCCAGCGTATCGCGATGGGCATCGGGCAGACTGATGGCAATGAAGAGGCGGAGACTGGGCACGCCGGACGCTAAAGCCCGCGGTGCGCGTGCGACAATCCTCAGATGAACGCGGCCTTGTAACTTTTGCGCCGTTGCGACAGCCTGCGGCGCATGGCTGAACGCATCGGTATCCTCACGGGCGGCGGCGATTGCCCCGGCCTCAATGCAGTGATTCGCGCGGTGGTGAAATCTGCCACCCGCCTCGGTTGGGAAACCATCGGTATCCAAAAAGGCTTCGAGGGACTGTTGCACCCGGTGTCCTGCATGAAACTCGATCACCGCGAAATGGGTGCGCTGCTCACCTCCGGCGGCACGGTGCTCGGCACCACCAATCGCGGGCGCTTTGCCGCCAAGACCGGTCACGGCGAAGGCCGCTCCATTCCGGTCGAGATTCTCGACGAGGCGAAGCGCAACTGCGAGGCGCTGGGCCTGCGTGCGCTGATTTGTGTCGGCGGCGACGGCTCGCTGTCGATTGCGCAACAATTGTTCGAACACGGCGTGCCGGTCGTCGGCGTGCCCAAGACCATCGACAACGATCTCGAAGCGACGGTCGTCACGTTCGGTTTCGATTCGGCGGTCGCGTGTGCCACCGATGCGCTCGACCGGCTGCACACCACCGCGGCCAGCCACAATCGCGTGATGGTGCTCGAAGTGATGGGCCGGTACGCCGGGTGGATCGCGGCGCACGCCGGCATCGCGGGCGGCGGCGACATTATTCTCATCCCGGAGATTCCGTTCTCCTACGACTCGATTTGCCGCAAGATCACCGAGCGCGAGGCGATGGGCCGGCTCTTCACGCTCGTGGTCGTTGCCGAGGGCGCGCGGATGAAGGACGGCGAATTCTTTACGCAGGGCGAGGCCGGTTCCGATCGCGAGGCGCGGCTGGGCGGCATCGGCAACGCGGTGGCGGCGCAGATTGCCAAGCGCACCGGGAAAGAGACGCGCGTCGTGGTTTTGGGCCATCTCCAACGCGGCGGCGGCCCGACCTGTTTCGACCGGCTCCTGTGCACCCGCTTCGGCTCCTACGCCGTGCGGCTCGTGAAAGAGGGCAAGTACGGGTACATGGTGGCCAACCGTCCGCCCGATACCGTGGCGGTGAAAATCACCGAGGCCATCGGCAAGCTGCGCACTGTGCCGCCGGACGGCGATCTAGTGCAGACCGCCCGGATGCTCGGCATGAGTTTCGGCGACGATTGACGCCGCCGCCGCGCACTCACGGCAACGCGATGCGGGCGGTCAGCGTGCTCGGGCTTTCGTAGAACTCCAGATAACGGCGGTTGCCCTCCGGAGTATTCGGCTGGTCGGCATCGCGCCACCACGTGGTGGCCAGGAAATGCTTCTTCGCCTGTTCCCAAATTTCAGGGGAGGCCGGGACGTCTTTCACCACGTAGCTCAGCTCGCGCGGAGTCATTTCGTAAATGGTGTAACGCATCGGATAAGTGACGAGCGAGGGGTGGATCAGGTTGACGATGCCATCGACGATCTGGGCCCGCGTGGAGATATGGCGGTGGCCGTTGAACACGACTTTGACGCCGTATTTTTTTAACAGCGCCTGGACCTCGCGCGCGTTGTCGAGTTGGAACCAATTCCAATGATTATGCCCGGTCTTTTCGCCGGGGCTCCAGGCCACCAGACTGTGATGGACCATCACCATGATGGTTTTGCCCTGATGGGCGCGAAGGGTTTTTTCCAGCCAGCGCAGTTGCGCGGGATCGATAGCGCCGCCGAAATCGTTCAGCTTGGCCTCGGGACTATAAACCTGCGGGCGGGAGGAATCCAAATTGACCAACACCAACCCGGGCGCCACTTCGTGCGCGTAGTAGGTCATGCCGGGCTCCATGCCGCCCGAACGCCCGAGAAACGCGCCCGCCACGGTGTATTTCGAGAGCGTCACCGGCTGGTCCTTTTGCTCGTGCGGCACGCGGCTGAGGTCGTGATTCCCGAGGGTGACAAAATAGGGCACGTTCAACTGATCGAGGAGGCGGCGCACTTCGTCGACGTTCCAAGGCTCGGCGTCTTGGGTGAGATCGCCTGCGACGAGGACGAATTGCAGGTCGGGGATCCGGTTGAGTTCGGCCACGGTGGCTTCGGTCAAGGTGCGCGTCTGCAGTCCCATCTTGAAGCCATCCGTCACGCCTTTTTGCTGCGGCAGCGAGATGTGCGGATCGGAGATGACGGCAAACTTCACTTGGTCGAAGGCCCAGCCACTACTCGTAGCGGCGAGTACGAGCATGGCGATGAGCAGAAGGTTGAGTCGTTTCATTGGAAGAATGGCGGGCGTTGATGGGGCTGACAAAATTGGCGCGGAAACCAATTAGCCCGGCGCTGATTCGGCGCAAGCGCGCCGGGGTGATTGATTATGCGCATCGCCAACAATTTTGGACTCGTATTTGCCAGCGCTCGGAAGCCCCTTACAATGCCGCGCGAATGAAATCAGCCAAGCTCGCCGGTGTTATGTGCGTCGTGTTGGGAATGTCCGAAATCGCGTTTGCCGCCGCAGCTGCCGGTGGCGACAAGAGCCGTTACGATCTGGCGAACCCCACGCCGCGCGCGCAAATGCGCGAACTCGCGACCGACCGTCCCGATAAAACGGAGTGCCCGTTCACCGTCGACGCCGGTCATCTCCAAATCGAGTGGGACTGGGCGGTGCTCACGCACGAAAAAGACACGGCGGACGGCGCCGACACCCGGACGACGTCGTGGTCGTTGCTCCCGGTAAATTTCCGCCTCGGGCTGACCAATGCCTTTGAAGTTGGCCTCATGCTCGCTCCCCACGAACGACAGCGCATGGAAGATCGCAGCATGAGACCGCCCGCAGTGGAGCGTTTGTCCGGCTTTGGCGATGTCACCCTGCGATGCAAATTCAACTTCTGGGGCAACGATGGCGGAGACTCGGCATTGGGGTTGATGCCTTTTATTAAGTTTCCGACCGGACGCACCGGTCTTGGCAACAGTGCGGTTGAGGGCGGCGTGCTCTTGCCCTTCAGTCATGCCCTGCCGCTGGGATGGAGTTGTGGCGCGCAGACGGAGATCGATTTGATGAAGAACGCCACGGGCGGCGGCCGCCATCTGGAGTTTATCAACACCATTACCTTTAGCCGCACGATAGTCGGCGAGCTCGGAGGCTACGTCGAAGTGTACAGTCAACACAGTGCCGAGCGCGGTGCGCGTTGGATTGGAACGCTCGACTTCGGTTTTACCTACGGACTCTCCAAAGACACGCAGCTCGACGCCGGGATTAATCTCGGCCTCTGTCGCGCCGCCCCCAACACCGAGATCTTCACTGGCTTCACGGTACGGTTCTAGTTGTCGGCGTCGTTGATGATGCCGCAAGAGTCGTGCGTTTTATCGGCATGCCTCAATAAAACAGGCAGTCGTGCGGGAGATCTTTTTTCTGACCATCGGGAGCGGTCATCTGCAGCTTGGGCACGCTCGCGCCAGAGCGGAGGAAATACTTGATCTTAATCCTGTGGAATCCCTTTTGCAGCGGAACCACGCCTTCTTTCTCGTAGCGGAAAAACGGGACGTCGTTGTCAACCACAAGCTCGTCATTGAGGTACAAGCGCGAGCCGTCGCGGGAGCTGGCAGAAAAGGCGTAGTTCCCATCGGCATCAATGCGGATGAGCCCTTCCAGAATCACTCCGGATGCCGGAAGTTTCGCGACCGATGGCATGGCTGAAGGGTGCGGCACGACTCCTGTTTCCAGCACCCTGGCGTACTCCAATTGCTCAGTTGTCGTGAACGCGCCTTTCATGAGCCGAAATTTCAGACCGGGAGTGTTTGCGGTGTACTCGGTCGGCCGCATTGGCGCTCGATTGTACAGGAGAGTGCGTGTCACCACACTACGCCGGCCGGTGGGTGTGACAACCAGGGTCTGCAATTCCGCTTTCTTGTTTTCCGGGACGATGACGTGCAAGGGTTTCGTGAGCTCCTGGTCGGCATCGCTCGGCGTTCGCCCATTGTAGGTGTAGTAAATCTTTGCGCCGGGCACCGGTGGCCTCAGGTCGAGAGTGAAATCCTTTCCGATCAGTATCTCGGTTATTTTACGTTGTGCGGGCGGGACGCGATAATTGATGCCGGCGGCATCGAATTTGGCCAAGTGTCGGGGAAGGCGTTCCGCGATGAAACGAGCGTAGTCTTTCTGGTGCGGAGGACTCCAGGCGATCTCCGCCAATGCCAGTCCGCGCGGCCAGATCATGTACTGCATTTTTGCCACCGTGTGGACGTGCTCCGTCCACAGGCAGCCCTCGACGCCGAGGATATATTTCTGTGCTTCACGGCTCATCTCTGCCGGCACGGGATCGTAACCGTAGGTGAGTTCGAGCGGCGAGTAGCCGCCGTGATTGGATGGTTCCTGTGGCGAGTCGCTTTGCGCGTAGTCAAAATAGAGGCCTGAGCTTCCGGGTGTCATAATTACACCATGGCGCATAGCAGGCACCTCCCGGTTGTTTTTGGTGAAGCGCGCCATCACGGTTGCGTCGGGCGCGAGGCCGCCTTCGACGATTTCGTCCCACCCGATGAGCTTTTTGTGGCGGGCTGCCAGCAGCTGGCTCACCCGTTTGATGAAATGACTCTGCACTTCGGCCGCGTTCTTAAGGCCGTGTCGCTGCATGAACTCACGCACGCCAGCATCTTTCTCCCAGTATCCTTTGAAGCATTCGTCGCCGCCGACGTGGATGTACTCATAGGGAAACAGCGCCGAAACTTCGCCAAAAACTGTGTCGAGAAACCGATACACCGCTTCATCGGCGGGGTTGAGCGTGTTGTCCACATGCATCACATATTTCCCGTCGTCGTACCAGGTGGCGAATTTGCTCCCGGGGTTTACTTTGATGGCAGGGTCTTTGGTGCAGCATAACTCGGGGTAAGCGGCGAGGGCGGCCATGCAATGGCCCGGCACATCGATTTCAGGCAGAATCTCGATGTTCCGCTCCTTGGCGTAGCGTACGATGTCGGCGATATCTGCCTGCGAGTAAAATCCGCCGTCGGTGGCGGCTTCGCCAGGCCGCGGTGGTTCGTTTGCGCCAAACGTGCCCACGCGCGGCACGCGCCAAGCGCCGATCTCCGTCAGCTTGGGGAAACTTTTGATTTCGATCCGCCAGCCGTGATCGTCCGTGAGGTGCCAGTGGAACCGATTGAGCTTATAGGACGCCATCAGATCGAGGCAGTCCTTCACCTGTTGCACGGTGAAAAAATGACGCGCGACATCCAACATCAGTCCGCGATAACCGAAACGCGGATAATCCTCGATTTCGAGGCACGGCAGTCGCACCGAATCTCCCTCCGTCGCGGGAAAGAGTTGGATCAATGATTGCAGGCCATAAAACAAGCCGGCGCTTTTCCCCCGGATGGTGATGGTTTCGGGAGTGACGGTGAGTCGGTAGCCTTCCGCGGGCAAATTCTCGGAGCCGTCGGACGTGAACACGATGCGCGGCACTCCACCCGGATAAGCCGCGCCGCGACCCAGGATTTTGCCCTCTGGCTGCCAGAATTTGGGCAGGTGGTTGACGAGCATCTTCACCGCGCCCTCGCTCAAGCCGTCTGCGAGAATGACGGTTGAGCGGTTGAAAACAAACTCCCCGGCAGACGTGGTCACACGCACGGGAGCCGGAATGATTGCGGGGATGGATGCCGCCTCCCCCGAGAAGGCCAAAGCATAGGTCAATAGAAGTATGCACATGCAGCCGGCGGCGCATTTGCGTCTGAGTTTCCCCATGGTCGCAAAAGCCGCGATCGGCACTGCGGGAGTGCGCTCGCGTGGCGCCAGCGACCGGGTTATTTTGAAATGCATGGTCATAATCTAGAAATGAAGCTCTGGCCTCCCGGTGGGCCGGTTACTGATATTCCGGGCGGCAAACTACACCCTTGAAATACGCGCCGCCGATTTTATGGCCGGCGGTCCGCCACATGCCGGCGGCAGTGTAGTAATCGATGTAGGAAGTGGTCCACGTATTGAGCGTGCTGGGATCGGCGGGCTGTGGACTTTTCACCGCGTCGGGACGATTGAGCACAACGACGCCGGACGGCTGATGACTCACTGCACGCACGGCGCTTTTGTCGATGCCGGCGGTGGCCAGGGTGAACGTCTTGGCGCTTTTGTTGTAGATGTAGACGTGCGTATCAGTGGAAACCCAAAGTTTGTTGGTGTCACCATAGTAAGGGCTCAAGAAGTAGATAATGGTATTGCCCGCGGGCAGCGCGACTTTGCGTGTAGAAACTTCCGTGATGGTCGGTGCGGCATCAGTTCCGCCTACGGTGTAGGCAGTGATGAAACCGCTGCCGCCAGCCCACAGCACGCTGTTGGCCGGATCCCATAATACGCTGCGTGCGGCGATGAAATCCGCCTGGCAGAAGGTCGAGTTGCCTGCGCCTTGCGACGAGGCATAGATGCGCACCCAGTTTGAAGTCGAGTTGCTGATTGCGATGTTGCCGTTGGGCAACAACTCCGCTCCGACCGGATTGCCCGTGACGTTGTACGCCCATTTTTTCGCGCCACCGGGGTAGGCGGCGATCGCGACCAAGCCGCCGGAGGAGGTAGCCACGAGCCACTGTCCGCCCCAGATGCTGTTGTTTCTCAGTTTGGCATCCGAGGGCAGCGACCAGGCGGTGATCTCAGCGGCCACAAAACCATTGGTGGTGCTTGGCTGCCAGGACCAAGACAGGTCCGTCGCGCTGTTCCAATTGGTGGAATAGAAATTGTAGATTTCCACCTTACTGGTGGCTTGGTTCACGGTGATGATGGGGTAGTCGGCCGCAGTGGCGGAGGAGTATTGGTACTCCGGCCAGAACAGGATGCCTTTGTACCAGTCGGCGCTGCTGCGATGCCGCGTGTACGAAGCTCCTGCGCTGGTATAAAACTGAATATACTTGGTGGTCCAATCGTACAGCGTCGAGGGCTCTGGCCAGGCGGGGCTTTCCAGATTGTCCGGGCGACAGAAGAAGTTCACTCCCGACGGTTGGTTGCCCACGGCTTTCACGCCCCATTTGAAAACTCCCGTTGGTGCGTTGGCAAAAGAGCCGTCAGCCTTGTTGAAAACGTAAACCCGACTGCCGGTGGCCACCCACATTTTGCTGGCGTCTCCATAGTAGGGATAAAGGAAATGCCCGTCCCGCACCCCCGATGAGGCAGGTACCAAATAGGCGCGGGTGGTGTCCTCGGTGAGTGTGGGACTGGCGGCTGTTCCTCCGATGGTGAAGGCGCGGATGTAATCGCCGCCCAACGCCCAGAGCCGGCTGAGCGAAGGGTCCCACAGCACACTGTGTGCGTTGGGCATCGCAAAGTTGCCGTAAGTGCCATTGGTCGCGCCCTGCGAAGAGGCATATACTCTGATCCAGCCGCCGGTGGATGCCGCGATCGCAATGTTGCCGTTGGGCAGCAACTCCGCGTCGTGGGGATTGCCGCCGACATTCACCGCCCATTTGTTGCTTCCTCCGGGGTAGGAAGCGATCGTGGCCAGGCCGCCGGAGGAGGTGGCGACAATCCAACGACCGCCCCAGTTGGTGTCATTGTCACGCAGTTTTGCTCCATTGGGCTGATTCCATGCGCTGACTTGCGTGGAGGTGTAGCCGTTGGAGGTGGTGGGCTTCCACGACCAGAGCAACGCGCTGCTGCTGTTCCAGTCGGTGGCGTTGTCGTTGTAGACCTCCAGCATGTTGTTGGCCTGGTTGGTCGTGATGATGTCGTAATCTGACACGGTGGCGAATGCCGCTGGCGCGCATGCGAGAAGCCCTGAGAGGGCCATGAACTTTAGGGATACCGAACACATGATTGATGGGGGTTGTGCGGGTTGGGATGAAGCAAGGCAGGGTCCGAGGAGGCTGGACATGCAGCACCCGCCAGCGGTCGGACCTGCGCCGCCGGCAGAGGAAAGAAGCAAAGCACACAAGGCAGTATTCGCCGGTGCCATAGCCCCGGGAAAATCCCGCAGGCTATGGCTGATGATCAAAGCTCGCCGGCGAGGCTAAGCGGTGGCGAATTTAGAACGAGCCGCGGAGACCCACGGCCATCTGGATGCCGAATTCCTGCTCGGCATATTGCCGGGCGTAGGCCGGAGTATCGGCCCCGTAGCGGAGGAAGCGCATCGGTTCGTTGAAGATGTTATTCGCGCTCGCGACCAAAGAGAGACGTTTCGTGAGCTGGTAGGAGCCGTTCACATCGAGCACGGTGCGCGCATCGATATACTCAAACCCAGTGGGGCCGAAGGCCGCCTGTGGCGCGCGGCGGTCGAGTCCGCGGTAATTCCAACGCGCAGTAAATATCACGCGCTTGCGGCTGAAGGTCGCGCCCCAGTTGGCGCTCTTGGGGATGAAGCTGGTGAACGAGGCCCCGGGATTGCCGTCGAGCTGGAGCTTGGTGCCGTTGGCAAAGACGGTGAAGTAGCTGCCCCAGCGGCCCAGCATGCGCAGTGATTGCTTGAGGTTGATTTCTCCACCGGTGATGCGGGCGCTGCCCGAGTTGAACTTCGTTACGATGTTCCAGCCCAGGTAGCGCTGGTCGAGTCCGAGATCATTTAGGATTTCCGGGGTGGCAATCCGGGCTGAGTCGCCAAAGAAATTGAACAGGTTTTTGCGGAATACACCCGCGGTGAGGACGCCGCCGTTGTCGGTGTAGTATTCCGCCGAGAAGTCGAAGTTGTCCGCTGTCCAAGGCTTGAGGGTGGGGTTGCGGATGGTGAGGGTTCCGCGACCAGTTATCGGGACGGGATCGTCATCGTCGATGTCAGCAGCGGTGGCGACGGTGCGCGGGATGATGTCGCTGAAGTTAGGGCGACCGTAGGTGGCCGCATAGGCGGCGCGCAGGATGAAGTTGTCCGTGACATTGAAGCTTAGGTGCAGGCTGGGGTAATAGCCCTGGTAGACTTTTTTTGAGAAGGCGGCACGGCGCTGGCGGGTCAGGAGAAACTCTTGATAAGAACCTGCGGCGCCGGCTTCGACTTTGCGGACTCGGGCGCCGGCGGAGTTGCGCACATAAGAGCCGTCGGGATTGCGTTGCCAGACGGCGTCGGCGTTGTTGACAGCGCCCTGGCCGCGATCCTCGGTGTGCTCGAAGCGCACGCCGCCGAGGACACGAAGGCGGTTGCGGAAAAAGCTGCTGTCCACCTGCGCGTATGCGGCTTGCACAGTCTCATCGATGCGCTCGGAGTTTTCCACGCCGGTGACGGCGTCGGTGACACGTTGTGCTTCGGTCTTTTGGTAGAGGAGCGGATTCGCCTGAAAAGCTTGCCAAGCCACACGCGGCGACAACCACGGGATGTTGGTGAAGCCGTATCCCGGGTCGACATTCTTGTACACTTGCATGGCGTAAGGGGCGAGTGATGCGGTGGCGCCGGAGACACCATCGGGTCCCATGAAGGTCCAGGCTTCAGTATGAGCGCTCGTATCCAGCATCTGCTCGCGCTGTGACGCTCCTATCTGCAGAGCGGTCGGCACGGGCAGGAAATCGAGGCGGCGGCGGATGTTTAAGTAGCCATTGTTGCTATCGCTCTTGTTGTCGAGGTCGGCATGACGGGCCGTGGTGCCGCGCAAATTGGCGAGATTGTGATAGTCCCAAGGCTGGTTATTATTGTCATAGACTTCGACCACGCCGGGGCGAGCGCCGGTGATGTCGCGGAATGTCACCCGGATGGGCGCAGCGTTAGTGGACGCGACCTCAAAGAAGAAGCCAGCATCACCGTAGCGGCGGATCGTCTCTGAAGCCGAGCGGCTGACTCCGGATTCGATGCGCCACAAGCCGTCATCGTAGCGGTAGGTCAGTGTCGTGGTGTCGGTGATCTGGTTGATGAGCTGGTTGGTATTGCTGGTGTTCATCGAGCCGCGGCCGGTGGCGCCGATGGTGTACGAGGGGCCGCTGTAGGAGAGCGGCACGCCGGTAGCCGGGGTGGGCGTGCCATTGGTGCCGGTGTTCCACGTGTTCGTGAGCGAGCCGATGCGGGTGTCGGTGCGGCTGGCGACATGGCCGAGCGAGAGCACCGAATTGCGCGCGACTTTCCAATCGGCTTTCACGCTGAGGGTATTGCGGGTAAGGGTCCGCGGGCCATCCAGCAGTTGGAGGGCGGAGAGAAAGGGCGCCCGGGTGGAGGCATTGACGGCATTGGTGCCGGTGCCGACATTGGTCCAAGTCTGCAGGGTGCGATGCTGCTCGTTGAAGATCTGGGCGTGGGTGCCCGCGATCACGATGCCGAACTTTTTGGTGATGGGCCAGGTGAAGTCGATATTGGCGCCGGGCAAAATCTTGTAGGTGTTGCGATCCAGGTGGGAATGCGGCGTGCGGCTCAGGGTGAGATTCTCGCTGTTGCCCACGAGATTCAGACTGTAGCGGAACTGTCGCCCGCTGCGCTCAAAGGCGCTTTTGCTGACCATGTTCACGGTGCCGGCGAGGGAATCGGCGGGTGTAGCCGGGGTGGGGACCTTGGTGAGCTCGATGCGGGAGATGTCGTTTAGCGCCATGCTGCGTACGTCCACCGTGCGGGAGGTGCTGACCCAAGTATTGGAGGCCGGCGCGCCGTCGTTGGTGATCGAGGTCATGGCACCGCCGATACCGCGCACCGAGATGCCCGAGACGTCGGCCAGATCGTTTTCTACCGTGAGACCGGGCAGAAATTTCATGAACTCGCCGACGCTGCCGCCGAGGATGTCGCCGAGCGAATCGGTCGACATGACGTTTTTGATGTTGGGCGCGAAGCGTTGCTCGTTGGTCGCGATGGCCTGCGCATCGGTCTCCCGATCGGCCGCGACAACGAAGACATCGAGCACAATGGAGTTTTTATCGGTGCCGTAACGCGCCACGCTGGTGAGGTCGATATTGCGTTCGATGATGCCGCTGCCGGAGACCGGCACCGTGATCTCGAGCGGGTCGAGGTCGGTGTAGAAGACGTCCAGCACGGCGGTGCCGTTTGGCACCCCCGCGAGCTGATAGACGCCGAATTTGTCGGTGTAGACGACCTGATTGGTGCCTTTGAGCGTCACCCGGGCGTTCGTGAGGTACTGGCCGGTAACGACGTTTTGGACGCGACCGGTGATGGTCGCCGTGGATTGGGCTGCGAGGGGCGTGCCATCGGCCGCCAGGGCATGGTGCGAGGGGGCGAGCGCGAGTGCGATCCACGCGCCGACGATGGCGAGCGGATTTTTACGGGTCAGGTTCTTCATGGGCGGGGGAGGTTTGGCCGACGCGCTTGGTGTTTGTGGACTGCGCGAACCGGCTGGGTGTGCTGTTGGCGGGCTCGCCGTGATGGCGATCGCCCGCGTTTTCTCATCCTGCCTCGCCCTGAGCTTCGTATGTTTCAACATGAGCGCGAGCGTCTCCATCGACGTGAATTCGCCGCGCACAGCGGGGGTTTTCACCCCGGCAATGTCTTCGGGCGAATACAACAACTGTTCGCCAGCCTGGGTGGCGAACAGCTTGAGGGTGACACTCGCATCTCCTGCGGAAATATCGAAGCTCCGCTGCGCAGCGGTGGCTGCGGGAGCTGAAGCTGGCAGCAACAACCCCACACCGACCAACGCACCCAGCGAGACGCAGGCACCCGCTGGAAAGCGGAGGCGCACGGCGCGCGAGCGTTTGGACTTGTGAGGCATTGGGTCTACAGGGATGACGCCCGGTTGGGCGTGGTCACCGGTGCAGACGGGCGGCCAGCAAAAAACTGCTAGAAGAATTTTTATCATTCTCCCGACCCAGCCACGCAGCGCTCCTGCCATGGACAAAAGCCGGAGGTCCATCGGTCTCATCGGAAGCGCGCGAAAAAATTAGCGATGAACGCGCAGTACGATTTCCCGATCATTGCGGGAGACCGCGACGCCGAAATCCTCTTCGAGCAAGCGTACGAGCGATTCGTAGCCATCGGCGCGGAAGGCGCCGCTAAAGCGCTTGGCGGCGAGCGGGGCGTCGGCGACAACGAGCTGTTGGCGATTATAACGGTTAAATTCGCGGGCGACCTCGGCGAGCGGGACCGCGTCAAATTCCAAGCGACGTTCCTGCCAGGCGAGGGCTCGCTGGGCTGCGGGAGTGGCCACTTTTTCGACGATGGCTGTAACCGGTCTTGTCGGTGTGGAGGAGGCTGCGGGGACCGGCACCACCGCGCGTTCGCCGGCGACGAGGAGCGCGGACTCGTTGGGCGCGGCACTGGGCG
This sequence comes from Opitutia bacterium, assembly GCA_016217595.1. Lineage (GTDB taxonomy): Bacteria > Verrucomicrobiota > Verrucomicrobiia > Opitutales > Opitutaceae > MWDT01. Next base: position 71,418 of record JACRHS010000016.1, read on the forward strand.
GGGGCGGAAGAAGCGACTGGCCCAGCCGTGCGTCATCCACGCGCACGCGACCTTCGGTGACGAGCACCTCGACGGCGGTTTCCCGCTGGCGGATGTTAAAGGCGGTGCCCACAGCGCGTACCGCCACGCTGCCCACGGTCACGATGAAGGGGCGTGCCGGATCTTTGGAGACAGAGAAAAACACTTCACCGCGCACGATACGCACGCGGCGTTCGGATTTGGTGAAGGCGGTGTCGATCGCCGAGTCGGTGTTGAGCTGGGCAATCGAGCCGTCGGGAAGGTCGATTTTCTGGAAGGCACCCACGGCGGTTTCAGCGGTGTGGCGCGGCTGTCGCAGTTGCACGACGACCAGCAGGATGATGGCCGCAGCGGCCACCGCGCCGAATACGCTCCATTGAAATGTGCGGTGGACATGCCGTCGGTGACGCGGAGCCAGCAGGTTGGCATCGGGAGCGCCTGGAGTGGAGGCAGGCGCTGGCACTGCGCCGAGGCGGTCGAAATCTTTCCACACACTATCCAGTTCGGAGAAAATGGCGGCGTGCTGGGGGTCTTGTTGCAGCCAACGCACAAACTCGGCCGTTTCCGCCGAAGTCATGCCACGATCCCGCAGGCTGAGCCAGGTGGCGGCTGCTGCCTCAATCAGCTCTGAAGGGGAGTGATCTGATTGGGAGGAGGCGCTCATGGTTGGCCTCCTTTGGTCAGGCCGCGTGCGCGGAGGTAGTCGCGCAGGCGGAGAACGCCGATCGCGATCTGGGCGTTGACCGTATTTTCGGCGATCCCAAGCTGCAGCGCGATCTCGCGATGCGAGAGCCCGTGAAGTTTGCGCAATGTCAGCACGTGGCGGCAGCGCTCGGGCAGGGCCTGAATGGCCTCGGCGAGAAGTTGAAGTTCCTGATCATGACAGATGGCCTCGGCGATACCGGGCCTATCTTCAAAGACGGGCAGGAGCTCGATTTCTGCTATGCTGTCGATGGCGATTATTTTGCGCCGGCGGAAAAAATCGAAGGCGACATTGCGCGCGGTGGTAAAAAGGTAGGCTTTGGCCGAGCGCAGCGGGGTTTGTTCGCGGGCCTGCAGCAAACGGGCATAGGTTTCTTGAATGAGATCGTCGACGTCGAGTTGGTCGGAAAATTTGGCACGCAGATAACCGCGCAGCTCCGGCTCATGGGGTTGCACTTCTTCCGCAAACCAGCGGGAGGTCTCGGGGTCCGAGGGCGGGGGCGGCATAGATTGGCGCTGTGATCTAGCGCTGGCGGTGCGGAAGGCAAGGAACAGAATGGGCGCCTGCCGGAAGTGCTTCTCCGTTTGAAAGCTGGCGGCACTTTCGCTGGCAGCGCCAGATGCAGCCAAAAGCGCATCGCCACCGGTGGCGGTGGCGATGCGCTCTGCTGATACCTAATTTTAGGAGCTCTACGGAAGACGCCGCGGGTGCAGAAAACTCTTCACGCGCCAAGCCATTCTGCCCGGCGATGCCGGGGGGCTAAGGCGCGCTCAAATCACGGGAAGAAGAATTTCCGGATGCAGTAGGGCAGGGGCAACGGTTTTTCGCCACTGGCACCCAGCGTCACGGTCGTCCCGAGCGTATACCAGGTGAAGGTGGACGGGCGATAGACCGCCAGATCGTTGACGCCGTCGCCGTTGTAATCACCGGGCACCGGGATGTCGCCATTCTGGCCGTAGACGGTGCTTGTGCCGTTGCGGTACCAGGTGCCGTTGGAAGGACGCCAGACAGCGCGATCCGTGATACCGTCGCCGTTGTAATCGCCGGGTACCGGGATGTCGCCACTCTGACCATAGGTCACGGCGGTTTGTCCGTAGGTGTACCAAACGCCTGTGGCGGGGCGCCATACGGCGTAATCCGATTTGCCGTCGCCGTCGTAGTCACCGGGCACGGGAATGTCCGTGCTGTTGCCATAGACCGTGCTGCCGATGCCATAAACGAACCAAGTGCCGACAGAGGGACGATAGACAGAGCGATCAGTTTTGCCATCGCCGTCGTAGTCAGCCGGCACCGGAATATCGCCGGATTGCCCGTACACGACCGTTGTCATGCCGGGGATAATCCACTCGCCGGTGGCAGGACGCCAGACGGCGTAGTCAGTCTTGCCATCGCCATCGTAATCACCGGGCACCGGGATGTCGCCGGCCTGACCATTGGTCACGTCTGACTGGCCTTCGACTTTCCACACGCCGCTGTTGAAGAGCGAGCGGTCGGTTTTTCCGCCGGTCTCAAAATAGCACACGCGCTTGGGCAGGTGTTGCAGGAATGGGCGGGTGAACTGGCTGTCGGCATCGGTTTCATAGGTGCCGAGGTAGGGCGAGTAGGTCTTCACGCTGATGGTGTCATTGACCGGCGAAATTTTGATGAGACGCATGAGGCCGTTGCCGCCATTGGCGCGGCCCTGATAGTCGGAGAGAAACGACTGGGTGGTTTTGCCGTTGTAGACATCGCGGCGTTGCCCCTCGCCGTTACCGGCGATGTGACCACCAAACATCAGCACGACATTCGGCCGGGCTTTGATGCGATTATAGATTGCCTGGGCCTGTGGGCTGAACGGTGCCGGGTTGCCATTATCGACCAGATAGTGGGTCACGATGATGGCCTTGCGGCTGGGGTAGGCGGCCAGTCGCCCATCGACCCAATTGTTCATGTTCGTCCAATCCTGCTGCTGGCTGTCGTATTCGACATAGATAACGATGAAATCCATACCGCCGGCGGTAAACAGATCGAAGTGGCTGTCGTTGTTGGTCGAGTAATGGCCACCGTAGTAGGTGCGCCCGCTGAATCGTGAGACGCCAAAATATTGGTTGTAGTAAGTAGTCGTGCAGGTCAGCGGGAAACCGGTGTTCGGAGATTGATCGTGGTTTCCCACGGCGATGCCGTAGGGGATGCTGACCGGCGTTTCCAACCGGTACATGGCATTGGCCGCGTTGACCCATTCGGAGCTGACCGAGTCGCCGTGATCCGTGCTGTCTCCGAGATGGATGACGTAGGCGATGTTTTCGGTGACACGGTTGTTGACGATCCAATCGGTCTGGGCCGTGAACATGCTCATGTTGCCGCCGTTGGAAGTATAGTACTGGGTATCGGGGATAATCGCGATGGTGAAGTCGGCTCCGCCTGGGGCCGCGTAGGTGGGGATGAATGCCGCAAGGCCGAGCGTGGCCGTGAAGCACGCGAGCAGTTTTTTCATAACGTATGGGTTGAGGTTTTGCTGCCTCCCGCGCTGAGTTGTGCGGGAATGGTGGGTACAGCTTGCCCCATCATAACAAGAACACTCAGCCCCGTGAATCCACGCTCTGACTGGGTTCATACAAAACCTGCCCGTGTGCCTTGTTCGGCTTCGCGCGCAGCTGTCGGTTCACACAGCGGCGCGACAGTTCTGTTATCATGCACGCCCACCAACAGTTGATGCTGGGCGCGCGCCGATACCGGGCAAATCTCCGACGCAAATCAGCGGCGCAATCCGGCTTTTTCCAGGTAACGCATCAACTCTCGCGGCCGGTCGGTCTGAATCGCCGTGGCGCCGCGGTCCAGCAGCCAGCCGTAGGCGCCGGCCGGGTCGGTCAAGGCGCGGTCGTCGTCGTGACCACCGCTGAGATTTGACCACAGGGAATTGATCCAGATGCGGACTCCGGCGGCGCGCGCCTTTTCAATCCAACCCAGAATCGGGTCGTTGTCCTGTGCGAAGAGCAGTTGCAAAATTTCCGGCCGCTGGCGTTCGAGGTAGGCGGAGATCACGGCATTCGCATCGCGACCCTTGCCGCCCGCGACCACCATGAAGCGGATGCGGCTGAGCAGCCCCGGATAACGTTTTTCGAATTCATCGAGCGGTTGCACGATGCTGAAGATGGCGAAGTTTTGGGCGTGCGCCTGTTCGACGACGCGAAACACCTCGTCAGGCCACTCGTAGGCTTTGTCCAGGTTCACCAAGGCCCGGCCCTGCACTTCGGCCAGCGCTTCCTCCAGCGTCGGGATCGGTTCGCGGGTGACGCTCCCCAGGCCATCGCGCAGCCGCAGTTTTTTCAATTCGGCCAGAGTGAAATCAGCCACCGGACCCTTGCCGTTAGTCGTGCGGTCGAGCTTGCCATCGTGCATCAGGACGAAGTGGCCGTCCTTGGTGCGGCGCACATCGATTTCGATGACATCTGCGCCCAGGACGAGGGCGCTGCGGATCGCCGGCAGAGAGTTTTCGGGATGCTGGCGCCAGTCGGCGCGGTGCATCGCCACCAAGATGCGATCGGGCAGCGCGGGCCAGGACGCGGCACGAGTGAGCGGGGCCAGGCTGAGCCCGACCGCCAGCAGGGCGATCCCCAGGCGAAGCACGCGAAGATTGCGCAGAAAAAGCGAAGTACACATGGAGTAGGAGAGGTAGGGGGTTTATATGGCGGCAGAAGGGAGCGGGCACCGGCTGGTTCCGGTGCGATGGCGCGGAACCAAAGCCAGGGGCGCCCGCCTGTCGAGTATAAATTAAGACGGTTAATTAAATACTTGCCATGCCGGGTTGCACTCAATCGCTTCCTCCGCGCACACTGCGCCCCGATCCCCCTTCATGAAACCGAACAAGAACCATGTTTTCCTGGCGGCTACGATTTGCTACAGCCTGTTTTACGTCTGCCGGCTGAGCCTGTCGCTGGTGAAAACACCGCTGATTTCGGCCCAGATTTTAACCGCGCCAGAACTTGGTTATATCGGCTCGCTGCTGTTTTACTCGTACGGCATCGGCAAACTCGTGAACGGATTTCTCGCTGACCGGTTGAGTCTGCGGCGGATGGCGACGGTGGGGTTGCTCGGCACCGCGTTGATCAATCTGCTGCTCGGTTTCTCTACCGGCTTCTGGGTGTTCGCGGGGTTGTGGTTGATCAATGGCTGGCTTCAGTCGATGGGCGCGCCCGCGTTTGTGGTTTCGCTCACCCGCTGGATCGAGAAATCGCGCCGCGGCACTTTTTACGGACTTTGGAGCGTGAGCCACAATCTCGGCGAGGCGCTCACTTTCGTGACCACCGCGGCCATCGTCACGCACTACGGCTGGCGCGCCGGGTTCTGCGGCTCGGCGATCGTCGGCGGGATTGGCGTGGTCATACTGTTGATTTTTTTCCACGACCGGCCCGCGACCATGCCTTCGTTGGACACCCCTGCGCCAGCGGCCGAAACGCCGGCAAAACCGGCCACGCCCTGGCATGCGCAAAAGGCGATGCTCGCCAATCCCGTCGTCTGGCTGGTGGCGTTGTCGAGTGCGCTCATGTATGTGACGCGTTACGCCATCAACAGCTGGGGGCTGTTCTTCCTCGAACAGGCGAAAGGCTACACGACATTGCAGGCGAGTTTTGTGATCTCCGCCTCCGCCATCGCGGGCATCTTCGGCACGATGGCATCGGGCTGGCTCTCGGATCGCTGGTTCGCGGGCAACCATTTCTTCCCGGCCTTGCTCATGGGCGCGTTGAATGCGGTGGCGCTGGCGATCTTCGTTTTTGTGCCGGGCGGCTATCTGGCGCTGGATCTATTGGCGATGGTACTGTTCGGCATCTCGGTCGGCGCTCTGATTTGTTATCTGGGCGGCCTGATCGTCGTCGAGGTGGCGCCAGCCGGCTCGGCCGGGGCGGCGCTCGGGGTGGTCGGCATCGCGAGCTACTTGGGGGCGGGCACTCAGGACATCATCAGCGGATTGCTGATCGGCGGCGCCCGCGCCGGGGCGAAGGCTGCGCCGGTCTATCACTTCGATTCGGTGCGGCTCTTCTGGCTGGGGGCGATTGCTGTGTCGACGTTGGTGATTTTCTTCTCCTGGCAACTGCACCGCCGCCGCACGGCCCGGGCATAAAAAAACTGCCCGCGCTGGCGGGCAGTTGAATGTGGGGCGCGACACTGTGTGCTTATCGTCGCGTCAGCCTGAGCATGAGCTCAGTGCTTCACCGCGACCTTGGCGCCTTGCGGCTGGCCGATGGCGGTGAGCAATTCGCCAAACCACGGCGTGGCGATGTCGAAAGGTTTGCCACCCTTGATGCGCGGAAACTCGATGGCGCGGAGCACGCCGCCCTTGTCCTCGTCGTGGCCGATCACGCCGCTCTCGCGCCGCAGCGCGCACTCGACCGCGAGGTCGGCGCAGCTCTTGATGAGCATCAGATCCTGCTGGTTGGCGGCGGCGGCGCGGGCGAAATATCCGCTCTTCTGCACCAGCGTCTTCTCGGCACCGAGCATCTTGGCGAACTGGTCGCCGAACCATTTGCCGGGGTTGATGGCGTCGAGCTTGATGTGGCCGAACGCATCGCGCGGCACTTCCTGGCCCTTGGCCTGCATCTCGGCGACGATGGACTCCACGCCCGCGCCTTCGCTGATGAAAATGTTCACGTTGTCCACGCGGTCCATCACGGCCTTGAGGCGCTTCGCCTCGGCGGCGAGATCGACGGCCATCTCCGGCACGAACACGGCGTGCACTTCGTGGCTGTCGCGCGTCAACCCGAGGGCCGGGGCGTAGGCCTGTTGGTCGAGCAAACGGCGATAAGCCTGCGCAGTGGCGGCGGTGAGCCAGCCGCAATTGCGGCCCATCACTTCGTGCACGATGAGCATGCGCGGATTGGCGCCGTGCTCGGCGACAACGTTCTGGAAATAGCGCGCGCCCTGCTCGGCCGCGGTCCAGGCGCCGAGCGACTGGCGGATGGGAAACACATCGTTGTCGATGGTCTTGGGCAGGCCGATGACGGTGAGGCCGTATTGATTGCGCCCGAGAAACGCGGCGAGGTCCGCGGCGGCGGTGTTGGTGTCGTCGCCGCCGATGGTGTGGAGCACATCGACGCCGTCTTTCACGAGCTGATCGGCCGCGACCTTCTGCGGGTCCTGGCCTTCCTTGACGAGGCCGCGCTTCACGCAGTCCTTCACGTTGGTCAGCTTCACGCGGCTGTTGCCGATGGGGCTGCCGCCGAAGCGGTGGAGCACATGGGCCGTGGCGCGTGCCTCGGGCGTGACCTTGTAGCTGTCGCCCAGCAGGAGGCCTTTGTAGCCGCTGCGGTAGCAGATGATCTCAATGTCGGGCGCGATCTCCGTGTAGCGCTCGATCAACCCGCCGATGGCGGAGCTGAGGCAGGGGGCGAGCCCCCCGGCGGTGAGGATGGCAACTTTCTTGGGACGGGCGTTGGTGCTCATGGCGATTTGCGTAATCGCCCCGAGCGTCAAAGACCGGCGGCGGGGCTGTCGAGCCGCGACGGTGTGCAGGAGTTGGCGAAAACTGCGCGCGGATTGAGGCCGGCGGCCGCGCCTGGATCGAGACGCGCGCTCAATCGCCCATCGCCGTGCCGACGCGCCGGGCGGCGGTGACCCAGGAATGGTCGGTCGGCACCAGCTTGAGCACGCCGGCCACATCGCGCAGCGGCACCGGTTTCACGCCGTCGCCGCTGGCCGCGATCATCACGCCGCCGACGCCTTCGGCGATGTAATCGACGCACGCCGTGCCGAGCCGCGTGGCGAGCAGGCGGTCGGCGAACGATGGCGTGCCGCCGCGTTGTACATAGCCGAGGATGGTGACGCGCGCCTCCAGTTGCGTGAGCTCCTTGAGCTGCTCGGCGAGGCGCAGTGTGTTGCCGGCGTGTTTGGACTCAAACTCGGTCAGGCGGAGGCGGGCGTAGTCTTTTTCCTCCTTGGTGCGGGCGGATTTTTTGCGTTTGTCGACGTCGGCGAACAGCCGGGCGTCCTCGATGGATTTGGCGCCCTCGGCGACGGCCACGATGCTGAAATTATTGCCGCGTCGCACCCGACTGCGGATGGCGGCGGCCACCGCGCCCACGTCGTAGGGAATCTCGGGAATCAAGATGACATCGGCGCCGCCGGCGATGCCGGCCCCGAGGGCGAGCCAGCCCGCGGCATGGCCCATGATTTCCGCAATGATGATGCGATGGTGGCTGTGCGCGGTGCTGTGCAAGCGGTCGATGGCCTCGGTGGCGATGCCAAGCGCGGTGTCGAACCCGATGGTGGCGTCGGTGTGCGCGACGTCGTTGTCGATGGTCTTCGGGAGCGTGAGAATATTGAGCCCGGCGTCGAGGAGCCGCAGGGCGTTTTTCTGGGTGCCGCCGCCGCCGAGGCAGACAAGCGCGTCGAGGCGCTGCTTGCGGTAGTTGGCGACGATGGTGTCGGTCATGTCGCGCTCGCGACCGCCGATCCGCATGCGGTGCGGTTTGTCGCGGCTGGTGCCGAGCACGGTGCCGCCGACCGTGAGGATGCCGGCGAGGGTCTGCCGGTCGAGGCGGGTCCAGCGATTCTCGGCCAGGCCGAGGAAGCCGTCGCGAAATCCGATCAACTCCCAACCGTGTTCGACGGCCGCGGCCTTGCCGACGGCGCGGATGGCGGCGTTGAGGCCGGGGCTGTCGCCGCCAGCGGTGAGGATGCCGATGCGTTTGGTGCGTTTCATGGTGGCGCGGTGACGGAACGCGGAGCGCTGTCACCAGATGCCGGCGCGCGCGCGGAGTCGAGCCTGCGGTTTTCGATTCGCCGTCGCCGCGACGGCGCGCAAAGGTGACGACATGAATCGCGTACTATTTTTTGTACTCCTTGGGACGGTGGCGCTGCTCGCCCGCGCGCAACAGGCGACCATCAGCCTGGTCGCACCGACGACGCCGGTCGTGCCGGGAACGGAAATTGCGCTCCAGCTCATTGCGGTGAACCCGTCCGCGCAGGCGGTGGCGTTGCCGTGGCCGGCGGCAGTGTCGGGGCGGCTGCTCGGAGTTTTGCGTGCATGGCCGGTGGAGCTGACCGGGCCGGCAGAGACGGCGCTGACGGTGCCGAGCGGTGGGTTTGTGCAGCGCACGCTGAAACTGCACGTACCGGCCGAGGCGCTCGGCCAATTGGTGTTGGAAATCGATCAGCCAGCGCGCGTCCGCGCCGCGATCGATGCGACCGGCGTGGCGGTGCCCTCCATTATCAGCGCCCGCCGGCCACCGGCGCTCGTGCCGCGGCCGGTGGCGTCGCAGATCGAGCGGACGTTTGCCGAGCACTTCTCCGTGCACGAACCGATTTATTTCCTCTACGGCGATGCGGCACCTTCGGTGAAGTTTCAGCTTAGCTTCAAATACCGCATCCTGCAGGACAACGGCCAGCTCGTGAGCCTCTACCCGGCGTTGCGGCAACTGCACTTCGCCTACACGCAGCGTTCGCTCTGGGATATTCGCGCTTATTCGAGCCCGTTCTACGATACGAGTTACATGCCCGAATTGATCTATGAGGCGCTGGCGCCAGACACCGGAAAATCGACCGGCGGCTTCACTTGGCTGGGCTATCATGGCGGTGTGCAGCACGAGTCCAACGGTCGCAACGGCGACGCCTCGCGCAGCCTCAACCAGGTGTACATCCGCCCGGCGTTCGCGTTCGGCGATCTCGCGGGCTGGCGACTGATCGTGAGCCCGAAATTTTTCGCGTACGTCGATGAACTCACCGACAACCCCGATCTCCGCCGGTATCGCGGTTTCTGCGAACTGCGGGCGTTGTTTGGTAAAAACGACCATCTGGAGCTGGCCTGCACCGCACGTTGGGGCACGCATTTCGAGCACAGCAGCGTGCAACTCGACCTGACCTACCCGGTGCGCATTTCGCTGGGCGATTTTGCCACGTACCTGCATGCGCAGTATTTCGACGGCTACGGCGAGAGCCTGCTCTCGTACAACCGGCGCTCTTCGATGTTGCGCGCGGGCTTTTCGCTGGTGCGTTGAGGCGGGGGCGCCCGGAGTGGCAGACCCCGGCGCCGGCGCGCAGGATTTCGTGTTGCGGATTGCGCGATTTGGTTTTCGCCTCACGCCTTCGCTTCGCATTAACCATCGCCTTCACCATGCTCAACGCCGCACCGCTCTCTTCCCTCGATCCGGAAATCTACTCGGCCATCGCCGCCGAGTTTGGCCGTCAGCAGAATCACATCGAGCTGATCGCCTCGGAGAATTTCACCTACCCGGCCGTGATGGCGGCCCAGGGCAGCGTGCTCACCAACAAGTACGCCGAAGGTTATCCGGCCAAGCGCTGGTACGGCGGTTGCGAGCAGGTCGACAAGGTGGAAGTGCTCGCCATCGAGCGCGCCAAAAAACTTTTCGGCGCCGAGCACGCCAACGTGCAGCCGCACTCGGGCTCGCAGGCCAACTTCGCTGTCTACACCGCCACGCTCCAACCGGGCGACAAGGTGCTGGGCATGAATCTCAGCCACGGCGGCCATCTTACCCACGGCAATCCGGCCAATTTCTCCGGCAAACTCTACCAATTCTGCCAATACGGCGTGCGTGAGGACAACGGCCGGATCGATTACGACGAACTCGCCGCCGTCGCCGCGCGCGAGAAGCCGAAGATGATCACGGTCGGCGCCAGCGCCTATTCGCGGACCATCGACTTTGCCCGCATGGGCGAGATCGCCCGCTCGGTTGGGGCGCTGTTGTTTGCCGATATCGCGCACATCGCCGGCCTCGTCGCCGCCGGGCTGCACCCCTCGCCGGTGCCGCATGCGGATTTCGTTACCACCACCACGCACAAGACGCTCCGCGGTCCGCGCGGCGGCCTCGTGCTCTGCAAGGCGGCGCACGCGAAAGCGCTCGACTCCGCGGTGTTCCCTGGCGGACAGGGCGGGCCGCTCATGCACGTGATCGCGGCCAAGGCCGTGTGTTTTGGCGAGTGCCTGAAGCCGGAGTTCAAGACCTACTCGGCGCAAATCATCAAGAACGCGCAGGCGCTCTGCGCCGCGATGGCCGGCCGAGGCTACAAGATCGTGTCTGGCGGCACCGACAACCATCTCTTCCTCGTCGATCTGCGCAGCAACCTGCCCGAGCTCACCGCCAAGAAGGCGCAGGAGACGCTCGATCTCGCCCACATCACTTGCAACAAGAACACCGTGCCGTTCGAGACGCGCTCGCCGTTCCAAGCCTCGGGCATTCGTCTCGGCACGCCGGCGGTGACGACGCGCGGCATGATGGAAAAAGACATGGAAGAGATTGCCGCGTGCATCGATCTCGTGTTGCGCGCGATCGGTACCGAGCAGCAAGACGCCGCCATCGCCGCCGCCAAGCAGCGTGTCGGCACGCTCACCGCGCGCTTCCCGCTGCCGTACACGTTGTAATCGCGTGTTCTAGTCAGTGCTTTGCGTTACTGCCGCCAACGATAGGGCGGCAGTAATGCTTACTTGCGGGCGTTCATCTTGGCTTTCTCGGCCGCGATGTTGTCCTTCGTGATGACTGTAAAATCGACTTTGATGACGGGCGGCAGTTGTTCGCCTTTAATTAGAGCCAGGGCAGTTTCGACGGCTTTGACGCCGTAACTGTGGAAGTCCTGCGAAAACAGCATGGTCATGTCGCCGCTTTCCAGAGCGGCGGCGGTGGTGGCATCCAATTCCATGCCGTAGCCGACGTGTTTGACCTTTCCCGCCAGCTTCATGTCTTTCAGCGCTTGAATCATGGCGAGGGATGAGACCGTCATGGTGGTGTAGGCCACGGAGATTTTGGGATATTGAGTGAGCAGCCGTTTGGCTTGTTCGACGCCCGACCGGTCGCCCGCCGGAATGGAAATGTCTGCGTAAATTTTGATTTTAGGAAAACGCGCGCGCACATCTTTCATCGCCAGTTTTTCACGAGGCGTGAAACCATCCGGCGTGTAGGTGCGCAAGATGCCGACTTCATCATCGGCCGTCACGATCTCGGCGAGGCGCTGGGCGCCGATTTGCGCGAGTTGGTCCTGATCGATGATGACGGTGGTGTTGGCAAAGCCCGGGAGTGGTCCCATGCCGGCCACTACGACTTTGGTGCCTTTCTTGGCGAACGCTTCGATCGCCTTGGCTAGCTCAAGGTCAAAAGGTTCGTTGGCGGTGGCGGGCGGAGCGATGACCAGTGCATCGAGCGATTGGTCTGTCAGGGCGGCCAGCAGCTTGAGCTGATAGGCGGCGGAAAAATCAATCGGCGGGGCTTTTACGATAATCTCAGCGTTGGCTTTGGCACCGGCTTCGGTGGCTCCGTTGGCGAAACTATTCCAAACCGAACTGGCCTTGGGGCCTTGGAGGACGACACCAATCTTGGGCGCAGCTGCGAGCGGGATAATGCTGGCGAGGGCGAGACCGATCCATGCTAAGCGAGGAAGACAAGTTTGCATAGTATGTGCAGGGTTCATGGTTATGGTGTGGCAAGCGTCAGTCTATGTGCATGAAAGCGAGCTTGCAGTAGGAGGTGTATGTTGGGGGTGTGCGCATAGTGTGTGCGATCTTTTGCGCGGGTCAATGGATTCATCGGTAGGAGATTGCGTATTGCTGGGTATCCAGCGGGTTACCGCTGATTCGCAGAATCTGTGCCATTAAATTTTAATGGGTCAGCACCAGCCTGCGCAGGGTGTGGGCCCAACGCGTGCATGGCTTTGAGTGGTTTCGGTTCCTCTCTGGACTTCGGTTTTTACGGGACCTAAATTTACCGCCGTCGCCCCCGGGCACCGGTCATATCGGGTCGGTCCGGAGACCGGGCGAAAACCCTTCCTCCCATGCGAAAATTTCTACCGATCTTTGGAGTATGCGGTCTCTTGTTGCTGGCGGGTTGTCCGGAGAAGCCCAAGTCCGACATCACCGCGGTCGAGTTGCGGTGTGAGCGCAGTGTGAACCCGCTCGGGGTCGATGCCCGTCAGCCGGTGTTGAGCTGGCGTTTGCAAGCCGACCGCCGCGGCCGGTTGCAAACTGCCTATCAAGTGCTTGTCGCGGCATCGGTGGAGAAATTGACAGCCGATGAGGGCGATCTCTGGGACAGCGGCAAAGTCACCTCCGACGAGACTGCGCGCATCGTTTACCAAGGGCGCGTGCTGCGTTCTGGACAAGTGGCGCATTGGAAGGTCCGGGTGTGGGACAAGGTCGGTCACGCCTCGTCATGGAGCGCGGCGGCCACGTGGACCGCGGGCATGATGGAGTCGCGCGACTGGCAGGCGCAGTGGATCACCGACCCGGAGTTGCTGCGCTGGCGGCGGCAGTTCATCGGCTATCGTTCGGAAGAAACCGCCGACCCAGTCGCGACCAAATGGGTGCAACTCGACCTCGGGCGCGCGCAGACGTTTGACCGCGTGCGTTTGCACCCGCTGCCGAGCGAGCGCCGCGGCTTTCCCCTCCGGTGCAAACTGGAAGCGTCCAACGATCCGGAATTTCAGACCAACGTCACGCTGCTCGCCGATTTTACCGAGAAGGATTTCGTCTACCCGCCAGAGGGACTGCCGGTCAGCGCCGCGAACGTCCGCTATCTGCGCTTCACCGCCACCAAGCTGCGCAGCGAATCGGGGCGTGCTCATCTCGCGCTGAGCCAGATCGAGGTGTTGGCCAGTGGCACGAATCTCGCCCGTGGCGTCCGGGTGACCGCGAACGACAGTCTTGAACAAGAGCCGTGGGCCGCGAGCGCGTTGACCGATGGCTTGGGCGTGCCCGGCGCGAATCCGCGCGCGAATGGCACGCTGTTGTTGCGCCGGGAATTTGTGGTGCGTCCGGGGCTGCGACGCGCACTGGCGCAGGTTTGCGGCCTCGGCCAGTACGAGCTCTCGCTCAACGGCGCGACAGTCGGCCGCGATCTGCTCACTCCCGGTTGGACTGCGTACGAGAAAACCTGCCTCTACGACACCCACGACATCACCGCGCTGGTGCATCCGGGCGAGAACGCCGTCGGGCTTTGCCTCGCGGGCGGCATGTTTTGCGTGCAACCGGGGCGTTATACGAAATTTCTCACCGAGTATCGGCCGCCGGTGGCCATCGGGCAACTCCGCCTGGAATACGCCGACGGCTCGGTGGACCTCGTCGGCACCGACGAACAGTGGCGCGTGGCGGCGGGGCCGATCGTGTTTTCGCAGGTTTACGGCGGCGAAGATTGCGACGCCCGCCGCGAACCGGCCGGTTGGAACCAGCCCGGCTTCAACGCCGCGGCGTGGTCGCGCGCCGTGGGCACCGATGGCCCCGGCGGGACGTTGCGCGGCGCGTCGTTCAGCGCGTTGCCGATTCGCGCGCACGAAAAACTCGTTCCCGACGAACCCATTGTTTTGAAGCCGGGCGTGGAGCTGTTTGACCTGCGGCAGAACGTCGCGCTCATGCCGCGGTTGCGCGTGCGTGGCCCGGCGGGCTCCGCGGTGCGCATCATCCCGGCGGAGTTGCGCGGCGCCGACGGTGCGGTTGACCGCGTCTCCTGCGGTGGCGGGGTGGCTTATTGGCAGTACACCCTGGCGGGGCGCGGCTCCGTCGAGGAGTGGTTCCCGAAGTTTTTCTACCAAGGCGCCCGCTACCTCCAGGTCGAACGCCTGCCGGCAACGCCGGGCGGCGCGTTGCCCGTGGTGGAGGCGCTCGAAGGCGTGGTGGTGCATGCGGCCGCGCGACCGACGGGCGAATTCGCCTGCTCGAACGAGCTCTTCAACCGCATCCAGACGCTCGTGCGGTGGGCGCAGCGCAGTAATCTCATGAGCGTGCTCACCGATTGCCCGCACCGCGAGAAGCTGGGCTGGATCGAGCAGAATCATCTCAACGGCCCGGCGCTGCGCTACGAATTCGATCTCACGCGCCTGTTCGCCAAATCCGTGGCCGACATGGCCGACGCGCAACTCGCCAACGGCCTCGTGCCCGACACCGCGCCGGAGTTCGTGGTGTTTAATGGCGGCTTCCGCGACTCGCCGGAGTGGGGCAGCGCCTGTGTGCTCGTGCCCTGGCAGCAATACGAGTGGACGGGCGACGTGGAGCTCTTGCGACGTTCCTACGACACGATGAAACGCTACACCGCCTACCTCGCGAGCCGGGCGACGGACGACATCGTTTCCCATGGTCTGGGCGATTGGTACGATCTCGGTCCCAACCGTCTCGGCGCGGCGCAACTCACCCCGATCGCACTCACCGCAACGGCGTTTTACTATTACGATAATTGGATTCTCTCCCAGGCTGCGACGTTGCTCGGTCAGCCCGCCGACGCGCGCCAGTACGCCGCGCAGGCCGCCCGCATTCGGGACGCGTTCAACCAAAAATTCCTCCAGCCGGCGATGAGTCGCTACGCCACCGGCTCGCAGTGCGCCAACGCCCTGCCGCTCGTCCTCGGCCTCGCACCGACGGAGCAGCGCGAAGCAATCCTCGACAACCTCGTCAAGGACGTGCGCGAACGCGGCAACGCCGTCACCGCCGGCGATGTCGGCTACCGTTATCTCCTGCGCGCGCTCGCCGACGGCGGCCGCTCCGACGTGATCTACGAAATGAACAACCAGTCCGAAAAACCGGGCTATGGTTATCAATTGCAGCAGGGCGCGACGAGTCTCACCGAGGCGTGGAATGCCGACCGCCGTTCCTCGCAAAATCATTTCATGCTCGGTCAGATCAACGAGTGGTTTTACCACGACCTCGCCGGCATTCGCTGCGACCCCGAGGGTCCGGGCTTCCGGAAAATCATCATCAAGCCGGCCATCGTCGGCGATCTGACCTGGGTCAAGGCCAGCTACGATTCGGTGCGCGGCCCGATCCGGGTCGCTTGGAAGCGCGATGCGCAGCAGTTCGAGCTGGGCGTCTCCATTCCCACCAACACGACGGCCACGGTGCACGTGCTCGCGCCGGATTCGCAGTCGGTGATGGAGAGTGGCAAAAGCGCGCTCTGGTCGTCCGGCGTAAAGTTCCTGCGCATGGAAAACGGCGCGGCGGTCTTTGCCGTCGGCTCGGGCGATTATTTCTTCGCAGTGGCCAAGGTGAAACCGTAGGTGGCCAACGCGCCCGCGGATCGAACGGTCCGGCGTTTGGGCCGGTGACATCTGCGGGCGGCACGGCTCGATTCCACTCCCATGACAAGGCGCATTCGCTCGATGCAACTCGGCGTGGCGATAGGAGTGGCGGCGCTGGCGATCGCCGCGCGTGGCGCGTCGGCGCCGGCGGCGTTGGCCTTGACGCCGAACCTCGCCGACCGGATCGAGCGCCCACTGCGGTACCGGCCCGACGGCGGCGATTTCGTGATCGTCAACGGTGGGGAGTTTTTCAACCGGCCGCTGTATGGCGGCAACACCGCGTTCCGCGTCGATGCCGGCGACCGACCTGAATTCTCCCTCTATCTACCCGGTCGCGGTGGCAATTTCCGCCTCGGCTGGCGCGGTGCCCGTGGCACTAAGTGGCTGGCTGACGCGGCCGAGATCACGGCGCGTTACCGGCCGGGCATGATGCGGTACGAAGTGCGCGATCCGGACCTCAGCGCCGGCGCGATGTTGCAACTCGACGCGGTTGCGCTCGCCGTCACGGAAGGGCTTTTGCTGCGCGTAGAATGGCGCGCCGGTAACGGGACCGGCGCGGCGGAGACGCCGATCGAACTTGTCTGGGCATATGGCGGCACCAACGGCCAGCGCGGCGTGCGCGATGGCGACATCGGCACCGAGCGCGTGCCCATCGGCGAGTACTTTCAACTGCGGCCGGAGTATTGTCGCGACAACGCGTTCGCGCTCGCGGGCAATGTTTTCACGCTGCGCAGTCCGCCCGCGACGCTGGTCGGCACGATGCCGGTGGGCGCGCAGCTCGCCGTGGCCGATGCCGCGCAGTGGGCGTCGTGGGATCGCTTGCTGGCGTCGAGCACCGAGACGCCGCCGCCGGCATTGCCGGTGGTGATCGGGCGCGTGACGTTGTCGTCTGCGCAGCCGGTCTATCTGGCGGTGCAACGCGTGGCGGGAGGCCAAGGCGCCAGTGCCAAACGCTCCGCCACACCCGCGGTGCTGTTGCCACCGTTTGCCGTCGCCGATTTGCCGCGAGTCTGGGCGGAGACCGAGCGGCATTTCCAGGCGCTGCGCGAGCGCGTGACGTTGATGACGCCCGATCCGTTTATCGATGCCGCGGTGGCGGCGCTCAACGTCGCAGCCGATGCCGTGTGGGACGAGGCGCAGGGCGCGGTGATGCACGGCGCCATCGCGTGGCGGACCAAGCTGCTCGGCTGGCGCGGACCGTATGCGCCGGATGCGCTCGGCTGGCACGACCGCGCGCGCCGGCATTTCGCCTACTGGGCCACCCGGCAGAATCTCACGCCGATCCCGGAGAAGCTGCCGCCGCCCGACGAGAACGCCAATCTCGCGCGCAGCGAGGCGGCGCTGCACAGCAACGGTGATCTGTCGAATTCCCACTACGACATGAATCTCGTCTACATCGATGCGCTTTTCCGGCATCTGGCGTGGACGGGCGATCACGCGTTTGCCCGCGAGGTGTGGCCGGTGATCGAGCGGCATCTGGCGTGGGAGCGACGGCTGTTTCGACGTGAATTTGGGCCGGAACGCGATCCGCTGTACGAGGCGTACGCGGCGATTTGGGCGAGCGACGACCTGCAATATCACGGCGGCGGCGTCACGCACGCGTCGGCCTATAACGCCGATCACCACCGGCAGGCAGCGCGTTTGGCGCGATTGTTCGGGCACGACGCGGCGTCCTACGAGCGCGAAGCGGCGGACATTGCGCGGGCGATGCGGCGTCACCTGTGGTTGCCGGAGCGCGGCATGTTTGCCGAATTCAAGGATCTGCTCGGAGCGCAGCGCGTGCATCCGGCCGCGGCGTTGTGGACGTTTTACCACACGCTCGATGCCGGCGTGCCGACGCCGCAAGAGGCGTGGCAGATGACGCAGTACGTCGACACGCAGATTCCGCATCTGCCGGTGCGCGGGCCGGGCGTGCCGACCGACGAGGATTACCACGTGCTGTCGACGACCAACTGGATGCCGTACACGTGGTCGCTCAACAACGTTGTCATGGGAGAGAATCTGCACACGGCGCTCGGCTATTGGCAGGCGGGGCGGCCGGACGAAGCCTGCCGGCTGGCCAAAGGCGCGTTGCTCGCGAGCATGTTCATGGGCATCTGCCCGGGCAATGTCGGCTCGATGAACTACCTCGACGTGTATCGGCGCGAATCGCAGCGCGACTTCGCCGATGGCGGCGGCGTGCTGGCGCGGGCGTTGATCGAGGGACTGTTTGGCGTGCAGCCCGATCTGCTCGCCGGCGAGTTGCTTGTGCGGCCGGGGTTCCCGGCGAAATGGGACCGCGCAACACTGCGCCATCCCGATGTCGGCGTGGCCTTCCGGAGGAGCGGCGCGAGCGAGACATTTGCTGTCGAGTCGCGCTTCGGTCGACCGCTGACGCTGCGGTTGCACATGGCTACGCGCAGCGAGACCGCGATGGTGACGGTGAACGGCCGGCGGGCTGAGTGGCGCTGGCTCGACCGCACGGCACTGCGTCCGTGCATCGAGGTAACGTGTCCGCTGGAAACGCGCGCCGAGATTGCCGTGACATGGGCCGGTCCGGAGCTGCGGGTGGCGGCGGTACCGCCGGCGCGAGGGCAGGGGAGCAAGCCGGAGCCGACATTGGCGGCGGTGGATTGGCGGCGGAAGCTACCACCGGGGACGCGCGCAGACCCGGTGGACTTGTCGCCGCATTTCAACGACCGCGTCACACAGATTTTCCGCCACGAGTATCGGTCGCCGCGGTCGCCGTTCGTTTCGCTGGCGCTGCCGAAGCAGGGCATCGGCGCCTGGGCCGGGCATGTCAACGCCACCGCCGAGATCGACGACTCCGGGCTGCGCGCGGTGGCCGGTGCGAACCACGGGCGGCTCGCGTTGCCCAATGGCGTGGAGTTCGTCACGCCGGGCCCGGGTGACACGCCCAACGTCATCTTTGTGTCGCAGTGGGATAATTTCCCGCGCGCGGTTGACGTGCCGCTTTCCGGTCGCGCCCGGCTGCTGTGCCTGCTCATGGCTGGGTCGACGAATCCCATGCAGAGCCGGATCGATAACGGCGAGGTAATCGTCACCTACGCCGATGGCGGCACGGCGCGACTGGCGTTGGAAAACCCGACCACGTGGTGGCCGATCGACGAGGATTATTTCATCGATGACTTCGCGTTTCGGCGACCGGAGCCGTTGCCACCGCGGGTGGATCTGAAGACGGGCGCGGTGCGATTGCTCGAGTTTCCCGCCTTCAAGGGACAGGGGCGCAAAATCCCCGGCGGTGCGGCCACGGTGCTTGCGCTTCCGCTGGAGCCCGGCCGGGAGCTGCGCTCGCTCACGGTGCGGGCATTGGCCAACGAAGTGGTGATCGGACTGCTTGGGGCGACGTTGGTGCGCGATTGAGGATTGCTTCGCGAGAGCGGTTTTTCGCAGAGTCGACATCGCTTATGAAGCCCCCCTTCGGTTCGAGTGTCGTGCTGGTTCTCGCACTAGGTTTTATGATGTCCGCCTGTTCATGGCTGCGTCCGAAGAGCTCGGTCGAACTCGCCCGTTTGCGGTGCGAGGGGCTCGAACGTTCGGCGTTGGTCGACACCGCCGAGCCGCGGTTCTCGTGGCAATTGCGCTCGGCCGAGCGCGGCGTGCGGCAGACGGCCTATCAAGTGCGCGTGGTCGTCGCTCTGCCGGATGGCCAGCCGGGGGCGGTTGTGGCCGACACCGGGCGTGTCGCTTCCGACCAATCGCAGTGGGTCACGGTATCGGGTTTCAAGGCGACGCCGCGCACCGCCTACCAGTGGCAGGTGCGGGTGTGGGATCAGCGCGAACGCCCCACCGAATGGAGCGGCGTGGCGCGGTTTGAGACCGGACTGCTCGGGGGCGAGTGGCCGGCGCAGTGGGTGGGCGACGGTTATCAAGTGGCGAAACACGAGGCGCCGCGCGCCCGGTATTTCCGCAAAGTTTTCACGCTGCCGCAGGCGCCGGTGCGCGCCCGGCTGCTGGTCTCGGCACTCGGCCTCGTCGAGCCATGGCTCAACGGCCGGCAGGTGGCGCGCGATTGTTTCGTGCCCGGCTGGCCCGACTATCGCAAACGCGCCTTTTATGTCGCTTACGATGTCACCCGCGAACTGCGCGCCGGGGTCAATGTCTGCGGACTGATTCTCGGCGACGGCTGGTATAGCGGCACGATGTTGCGGCAAACGCAGATTGGCACCCAGCCGCTCGTCTCCGCCGCGCTCGAAATCACCGACACCGCGGGTCAGACTTCAGTCGTGGCCACCGACGGTACGTGGCAATGGGCCGAGGGACCGATCCGCAGCAATTCGATTTATCACGGGGAAACGTTCGACGCGCGGCTGGATCAACCCGGCTGGTGTCGCGTCGAGGGCTGTTCATGGACATGGCAACCGGCGCAGGTGGCGCCCAAGCCCGCGATCGAACTCACCGCGCGGATTTCGCCCCCGGTGCGTCGCATCGAAGGGCTTCGTCCGGTGGAGCGGCGCGAAGTGCGGCCGGGAGTGTTTATTTACGATCTGGGGCAAAACATGGTCGGCTGGGTGCGCCTCAAGGCGCAGGCGCCCGCCGGACAGGAGATCCAGTTGCGTTTCGCCGAAATGCTCGAAGCCGACGGCTCGCTGCACACCGCCAATCTCCGCAGCGCCCGCGCCACGGCGCGCTATATCGCCAAGGGGGAGGGCATGGAATATTGGGAGCCGCGTTTCACGTTCTTCGGGTTCCGCTATGTCGAGGTGACCGGACTGGCCGCGCCAGCGGACGATGCAGTGATTGGCGTGGTGTTGCATTCCGACCTGACGCGCATCGGGCGCTTCGAGTGCTCGAATCCGCTCCTCAACAAACTTTATGCGAACACGCTGTGGGGGCAGAAGGGCAACTTCCTCGAACTTCCGACCGACTGCCCGCAGCGCAACGAGCGGCTCGGCTGGACTGGCGACGCCCAGGTCTTTTGCAACACCGCCAACTACAATCTCGCGGCCGGCACGTTCTACCGGCAGTGGCTTGCCGCCGTGCGCGACGGTTTCAAGCCCGGGACCAACGGCGGTTTTGGCGATGTTGCCCCGCAGACGGATCTCAATCACGGCAGCGCCGGCTGGAGCGATGCCGGCGCCATCGTGCCGTGGGTGACCTGGCTGCACACGGCGGATCAACGTCTGCTGGAGGAGAATTTTCCCGCGATCCAGCAATGGGTCGAGTTACAGGCCACCGAGGCGCCCGAGGGCATCCGCCGCAGTCGCAAAAGCTACGGCGACTGGCTCGCTCCCGGCTATAAACCATCGCAGGCGCCCACGCCCTACGTGCTGATCGCCACGGCGTATTTTGCGCGCTCGACCGACATCGCGGCGCAGATCGCGGAACGGTTGGGCCGGGCCGAAGTCGCGGCCAAAAACCGCGCGTTGCTCGCAAAAATCAAGACGGCCTTCCGCAAGGAATTCATCGCCGACGACGGCCGGATCGCCTGCGACGAGCAGACGGCTTATCTGCTCGCATTGGGTTTCGACCTCGTGCCCGCCGAGCTGCGACCGAAGATGATCGAGCACCTCGTGCGCGTCATCGGTGCGAAGAACAATCACCTCGCGACCGGTTTCATCGGCACGCCGCTGCTCACGCCGGTGCTCACCCAGATCGGCCGGCCCGACCTCGCCTACGCGGTGGTGTTGCAAGAGACCTATCCGGGCTGGCTGTTCAGCGTGAAGAACGGCGCGACCACCATCTGGGAACGCTGGGATAGTTGGACGCCCGAAGGTGGCTTCAACAAAGACGGCATGAACTCCTTCAACCACTATGCCTATGGCTCGGTGGTCGAGTGGTTCTACGACGGGATTGCCGGCCTGCGTCCCGAGCCCTCTGCGCCGGGCTGGAAACGCTTCACCATCGCGCCGCAGTTGGGCGGCGGACTGACCTTCGCCCGCGCGCAACTCGAAACGCCGTATGGTCGCACGGTCTCCGGCTGGCGGATCGAGTCCGGCCAATTGACGCTCGAAATCACGATCCCCGACAACACCCAGGCGACGGTGAGTTTGCCCACGACCGACCCCGCCACAGTGCAGGAAGGCGGCCGTCCGCTCGCTCAACTGTCGGGAATGCGCAACCTCACACCCAAAGCCGGCCGCCTCGAACTGACGCTCCCCAGCGGCGATTACGTCTTCACCCTGCCCGCGCCAAAGTGAAAGACGCGGGCGTCACTTGCGGTCGTGGCCGTAGTTGCTGGAGGCGCGGCTGCGTTTGCTTTTCAGCGTTCTCTCGTCTGGATTTCGGACATGCGCATCGCCGTTTTGGCTGATATTCATGGCAACCTCGCCGCGTTGGAAGCGGCGCTGGCCGAGGTCGCGCGCTTGCAGCCTGACCGGGTGGTGGTGGCGGGCGATGTGGTCGATGGCTGTCCCGATTCGCTCGCGTGTTGGGAACGGGTGCGGGCGTTGGGGTGTCCGCTGCTGCGCGGCAATCACGAACGGTATATCTTCGATTATGGCACGCCGCGGGCGGCCGAAGAGTGGAGTCTGCCGCATTTCGCGCCCGTGCGCTGGGCGGTTGCGCAATGCACCGAGGTGGTGCGACGCGAGATGGCGGCATTACCCATCGGGCTGCGTTTGCCGGAAGCGCCCGGAGTGCTGTTTGTCCATGCTTCGGCGCGCAGCGATCAGGATTCGGTGTTTGCTCACACGCCTGACGCGGTGCTCGCGCCCATGTTTCCGGACGTGAACGAATCGGTGATCGTGCGCGGCCATAATCATCTCGCCGGGACCCGCGCCTGGGGAGACCGGCAGATCATGAATCTCGGCGCGGTGGGGTTGCCACTCGACGGGCATATCGCGGCGCAATTCGGGCTGCTGGAGCAACGACAGGGCGCGTGGCAATTGCAGCACATCGCGGTGCCGTACGATGTGGAAGCGACCATCCGCCGGTTTCGCGAATCGGGTTATCTGGAGGCCGGCGGGCCGATGGCGCGGCTATTTTTGCGCGAGGTGGCGACGGCCACGCATCACTTCGTGCCATTCTTGCGACACTATGGGCATGCGGTGCGCTCGGGGCATCTGGCGGCCGATGTCGCCGTGGCGCGGTTTCTCAGCGAATACTGACGCGACCGGCGCGGCGCGTGGCTCACGCCCACTCGGGCGGATTTTGCAGATGCGGCTTGAGCACGCCGATGCAGGGTAGATTCCGGTAGCGCTCTGCGAAATCGAGACCATAGCCGACCACGAACTTGTCGGGAATCTGGAAACCCACGAAGTCGGCAGTGAAGGGTACTTCGCGCCGGCCTTGTTTATCGAGGAGCACGCAGGTTTTGATGCTGGCGGGGTTGAGCTTCTTGATCAGGCCGACGACGAGGGAAATGGTTTTTCCGGTGTCGAGAATGTCGTCGATCAACAACACGTGGCGGTGGGCGGTTTCGAGCGTCAGGCTGTGGATGAGCTGCGGTGTGCCGATGGACTGGGTCTTGTTGCGGTAACTCGACACGCGGATGCAGTCGAGGCGCACGGGATTGTCGATCTGGCGGAGCAGGTCCGCGGTGAAGAGAATCGCGCCGTTGATGATCGAGATGACGGTGATTTCTTCGTCGCCGTAGGTTTGCTTGATCTCGGCGCCGAGCTGTTTGAGGCGGCGTTTGATGGCGGACTCGGTGATCAGGACCGTCTCGAGATCGGGATGAATGGATTCGGCGGAGCGCATGGCGAAAGTGCGGTTGAGTCGCGTGGTTTCAGAGGCGCGCGAAGGTGGCCGCGAAGGCGGCCTGGTCGGTGGCTTTGAAAAAGGCGTTGCCGGCGACAAAGGTGTCGGCGCCCGCGGCGCGGCATTCCGGCCCGGTGGCGAGGTCCACGCCGCCGTCGACTTCGAGGCGGAACTTCAGCCCGCGTTCGCGACGCCAGGCGGCGATCTGGGCGATCTTGGGCAGCACATCGCGACGGAAAGGTTGTCCGCCGAATCCGGGCTGGACCGTCATCACGAGCACGAGATCGACCAGGGGCAGGAGGTGCTCGATGGCGCCGGCGGGAGTGCCGGGGTTGAGCACGATGCCGTTCTGGCAACCCAGCTCGCGGATGCGCGCCAATGTCGCGGCGTGATCGTAGGCGGGTTCGATGTGGATGCTGATGAGGTTGGCACCGGCCTTGGCGAAGGACTCGATGTAGCGCGCGGGCTCGGACAGCATCAGGTGCGTGTCGAAAAAGAGCTCGATCTTTGCCCGACGAAGAGCGGCCAGCGTTTCTGGACCGAAGGTCAGGTTGGGGACGAAGTGCCCGTCCATGATGTCCACGTGCAGCCAGGACAGGCCCAGGGCCGCGACGGTGCGGGCGCTGCTGGCGAGGTTGGCGTGGTCGCCGGCCAAAAGAGAGGGAGCGAGCAGAGAAGAAAACATGGAGGAGACGAAAAAACGGCGGCCGCAGCGCGCGGCGGTTTTACCAGACGTCGAGCACAACGTGGGCGACTTGCTTGGCCAACGCGTCGGCGAGCAGAGGGAGCGTCTGGTATTCGGACTGGAGCTGGCCGCTGTCGGTGTAGGCGTCGCGTTGCACTTGTACCTGACGTTTCTCGAACAGCACCTTGCCGGCGCGCGTGCGGAGCGTGCACTCGGCGGTCAGCACCACGTTAAATTTGCGGGCCAGTCCGGTGTCGTCGGCGCGGGCGACGCTGGCATCGCGCTGATAACCCTTGAGGCGAACTTCCAGTGTGGCTTCGGCGTCGGTGGCGGAGTTGGCGAGCGCCACCCGGCCGTCGCGGATGAAGGTTTCACGGAGTTGCGTGCCGACGAGGGCGCGGACCTGGGGGAGTTGGGTGTCGCTCTCGACGGGCACGATGTAGACCGAATGAAAGGCGAGCGTGCCGGACGTACCGAGGCGGTAGTGTGAGCAGGCTGGCAGCAAGCCCACGGCCAGCAACGCGAGCAACCAGCCGCGAAAGGCTGACCAGCGGATTTGCCGGTCGGTGGAGATCGGCCGTGGGGCCGTGATCGTATCGTACCGCATGACCGGATGGGGTCGCGTCGGAGACAGTCTGCCTAGAAGAGCCAGAAACGCTTTTTCTTCACCGGCGTGCCGGCGGCGTTGGCCTGGACCGCAGCCTCGACCTCGGTGAGCCGTTGTTTGGCGCGGGCCGCGACAGCCGACTCGGGGTAGGCGGTGATGGCCTCGTTATAAAATACTTTGGCGGCGGTGTAATTGCTGCGTTTGAAGAAATAGAAGTCCGCCATCTTCATTTTGCTTTCGGCGAGCATGGTCTTCATGTCGTTCAGCCCCTTGGCGGCGTTGGCGACGCTGGCATCGTTGGGGAAGAGGATCATGAAGTCCTCGAAGTAGGTGATGGCATCCTTGGTGGAGGCCTGATCGTAGAAGGGGCCGTCGACCAGCGAGGCGTGGGTCTTCGCGAGCTGCATGTAGGCGTCGGGCGCGAGCAGGCTCTGCGGGTAGGTGTTGATCATGCGGTCGAGCGCGTCGATCGCTTCCTCGGTGTTTTTCATCCGCTGGTGGCCGCGGGCAATGTTCATCAACGCGAGCGGGGCGTAGTCGCTGTACGGGGCGTTAACGAGGAGGATCTCGAAATATTCCAGAGCTTTTTCGCGATTGGTGAAGCCCGGGATGACACCCCAGAGGTAGCTACGAGCGCCATCAAGCAGGGCGCTGGCGATGCGATATTGTTCGCCGATCACTTCGTTGAAGCGCGGGGTGTTGGGGTAGCGCGAGAGGAGTTGTTGGAAGGCGTCGAACGATTTCGTGTACTGCTTGCGGGCGAGGTAGAGCCGTGCCTCGCGGTAGAATGCCTCGGGAGCGTAGACCGAATTAGGATATTTCTTCCCGACCTTCTTGTAGCTGCTCAGCGCCGAGCCCTTGGAGCCGCGCTCTTCGGCGGCGCGCGCCTTGTTCATGAGATCGAGGGCGACCTTGCCATCGGGCCCGGTGAGTCCCGACAGGACACCGCCCTCGATGCGCCAGCCGCCCTCAGGCGACCAGACCAGCTCCGCGGCGAGGCGGGCAGGAAGGGAAAACACCCCGGCGGCAAGCACGAGTAAGGGGAGGAAGCGGCGAAGCGCGGAGAACACCATGTTGAAAAAGGTTTACCAGCGAATCAGTGCAGACCCGGACGTCAAGCCCCGCGCCATGCGAGAGGCGCGATCAGTGCGGATTTATGGCTGGTGGCGGGGTGAATGCAGGTCATGCCTGTCCTCAGATCACGATTCCGGCGCAGTTGTTCCGGATGAGTGCAGGTTACGGGCGGACCCAGCCGGCGAAGCGCGCGCAAGTTCACGGCGTGGCGGCCGGCCGGATTTTGGCGTTGGCGAGGGCCACGTCGACTTCGATGCGGTGGTTCAGGTCGGCGCGGATAAATTCACTGGCGTCGCGGATGGCGTTCTTGATCGCCTGGCGGTTCGCGGAACCGTGCGCCTTGAGGACATTGCCGCGCAAACCGAGCAGCGGCGCGCCGCCATAGCGCTCGGGTTGAATGCGGCGCTTGAGCGCATCGAAGGCGCCCCGGGCGAAAAACGCTCCCATCATGCGCATGGGGTTCTCGCGCAGCTGCTCTTTCAGCAGGCCGGAGAAAAATTTCGAGAGCGACTCCCAGCTTTTCAGACAAATGTTGCCAACAAAGCCGTCGCACACGACCACGTCGACGTGATCAAAAAACACGTGGAAACCCTCGACGGGGCCAACGTAGTTCACCAAGTCGCCGAGGCGTTTGAGGGTGTCGTGGGTCTCGCCGATGAGGGCGTTGCCTTTGCTTTCTTCGGTGCCGATGTTCATCAGGCCCACCCGGGGGCGCTCGACGCCGAGCACCATCCGGCAATAGTGACTGCCCAGGATGGCGTTATGCACCAAATGATCGACCCGCGCCTCGGGATTGGCGCCCGCATCGATCAGGATGAAATGACCCTTGTCGCGCGGGACAACAGGGGCGAGGGCGGGGCGTTCGATGCCTTCGAGCGTGCGGAGCTTCAAGGTGCCGGCGGCCACCAGAATCTTGGTGTTGCCGGTGCTGACCACGCCGGCGGCTTCGCCGTTTTTGACCAACTCGATGGCGCGCAGCATGGAGGCGTCGCGCTTGCGCTTGATCGCCTGCATCACCTCGTCGTCCATCGTAATGACTTCCGACGCGTGCAGGACGCTGAGTTTGGGATGGCTGGTCAGCCGGGCGCGTTTAAGCAACGGCTGGAGCACAACCTCGTCGCCGACGAGCGTAATGGGATTGAGCGTAGGAAACTCCGCCAACGCCAGGCGCACTGCTTCGACAACTTCGGCAGGTCCCAAATCGCCGCCCATGGCGTCGACGGCAACCCGTCCGGTCGTACCGGCGTTGGCACCCATTACGGTAGAAGCAAAAAGAAGCGGAGCGAACGCGAGGCTTAGACCTCGACGTTGAGCACCTGACGGCCGCGATAGATACCGGTCTTGGGATTGACACGGTGCGGGCGCGTGAGACTGCCGTCGGCGTCTTTGGCGAACTCAGGTGCGATGAAGGCGTTGGCGGCGCGACGGTTGGCGCTGCGGCGTTTCGATTGCTTGCGTTTCGGATTAGCCATGATGGATGCGTGTTAAAGGTTCAGGTGATGCCCGGACGGACATCAATGGAACTGCGGAAAGGTGTCGGTGGTAAGGAGCGGTCTCGGCATCGTCAAGCGCGATAACCGCGTTTTTCGTCCGGAGCGTGGTCAGCGGAGAAAACCGACGGCCAAAATCACGGCAATGGCCACGCGATACAGCGCGAACGCGGTCAGGCCATATCGCGTCAGAAAGCCCACGAAAAATCGCACAGCCGCCGCCGCCGCCATCGCCGCGACCACGCAGCCGAGGAGCACATGCGACCAGCCGAAGACCTGGATCATCGCCGCGCCACTCTTGTAGCTTTTAAAGACCGTGGCGGCGCTCAGCGTCACGAAGCCGAGCAGGAAACTGAATTCAGCCGCGCGGCGCGGGTTCAGACCGGCGAAATAGCCGCCCACGATGCACATCATCGACCGGCTGGTGCCCGGCCACATCGCCACGCATTGGAGGGCGCCGATGCCGATCGCCTGCTTCGGGCTCAGTTGCAATGGCGCAGCTTCATCGGCGGGTTTCGCCGGCTGACGGCGGCGCCAATACTCGACGGCGAGCATCAGGACGGCCCCGGCGACTTGCGCGACAATCACCGCACCGATGGAAAACAAGTGGGCGTCGATCCAGTCGTGCACCAGCAAGCCGACCACGGCGGCGGGGATGAACGCGATCAGCAGCGCCACCAACAAGTGCAGTCCGGCAGGATCGCGCCCGAGCAACCCGCGCAGCATCGACATGAGCTGCGACCAGTAGAGCAATGCCACGGCGGCGATGGCGCCGAATTGGATTACGACCGTGTACGTGTCGGCGGCGAGCTTGAGCGTGAGCGGCACGCCGTCGGGATGTTTGGCCGAGGGCTTTTTATAAAAGAGCGGCCGGCCGGCCTGGTCGGTCAGCGGTTTGTCTGACTCCAGACCAAGGAGCTGGTTGGCGATGATCAGATGACCCGTCGAGGAGATGGGCAAAAACTCGGTGACGCCCTCGACGATGCCCAGCACGATGGCGTCGCGCACGCTGAGCTCGGCGACGGGGTGCGCGGTGGAGTCGACAGGGGCGGAAGGTGCGGCGAGCCCGGCAACGGGTTGAGCCAGAGACAGGGCGACGAGGGCAAGAAGAACGTGGCGCACGGTGTGCGTTGTTTTTCAACTTTGCATAGGCAGCGCAATTTTATTTGCGGCAGACGGAAGCGTTCGCTCTTTGAAGCTACGCCATGCACAGCCTCGCACCCTTCACCGCCCAGCTTGGAGCCCGTCGCGATCTTACCGCGGCCGATATCACTGCCGCAGCGCATGCGCTGGCCGCCGCCGAGGTGTCGGATCTGGAGAAAGCAGTTTTTCTTACCGCGCTGGCTGACAAGGGCGAGACGGCCGACGAGGTGGCAGCGATGGCCGCCGCGTTTCGCACGCTGTCGATCAACCCCGGGTTGGAACAGTGGGCTGCCCGCGCGATCGACGTGGTGGGCACCGGTGGCGACCACGCGGGCGGGTTCAATGTCTCCAGCATGGTCACGCTCGTGCTATCGTGTCTCGACGTGCCGGTGATGAAGCATGGCAACCGCGGCATCACTTCGAAGTGCGGCAGCGCCGATCTGCTCGCGGCGCTCGGGGTGGATTTGACCGCGTCGCCCGAGAAATTGCAGCGTGCGATGGCCGAGCTGGGCTTCGTGTTTCTCTTCGCGCCCAACTACCACCCGGCATTCAAACACATCGCGGCGGTCCGTCGTGCGCTCGCAGTGCCGGGACGCCGCACGGTGTTTAATTTCATCGGGCCGTTGATCAACCCCGGCCGCCCGGCGCATGTGTTGCTCGGCACGTTTTCCAGCGCGTGGGCGCCGCGGCTCGCGGCGGCACTTCATGGACTCGGCACGCAGGCCGGACTCGCGGTTTTTGGCGAGATCGCCGACAGCAAAGGCACGGATGAACTCACTACCGCCACGGTCAATCAGGTGCACGGATTCGGCCGGCTGGCGACGCTCGATGCCCGGTGGCGCGCCGAAGATTTCGGGCTGCGTGCGGCGCCGTTTTCCGAACTGCAAGGCGGCGATGTCGCCACCAACGTCGCCATCGTCGAGTCCGTGCTGGCCGGTCGCGGCCCGGCGGGTTTGACCGACACCATCGTGCTCAACGCCGCCGTGGCGTTGTGGATTGTCGGGCGTGTGGCCCGGCCGCATGACGGGCTGGGCGCGGCGCGCGAGGCGCTGCTGGGCGGTGCGGTGCGGGCGAAGATCGCGGCCACGCGGGAGTTTTTCCGCGCATGAGCCGGCGCTATTTTGGCACCGATGGCGTGCGGGGCGCGTTTGGCGGCCCGTTGGTCAACGAAGAGTTTTTCGCGCGGCTGGCTTTTGCCGCCGGGCGTTGGAGCGGTGGCGACGGTGTGGCCCTGATCGGTCGCGATACGCGGGCCTCGGGCGAAGCGTTGGCGTTGGCGGCGGCGCGCGGATTGCGCGCGGCAGGCTTGCGGCCGGTGCTGTTGGGCGTGGTGCCGACACCGCTGGTTGCGCGCGCCGTGCAGGCGCAGTCGGCGACGCTGGGCGTGGTGATCACCGCCTCGCACAATCCGGCGGCGGATAATGGCATCAAGTTTTTCGGTCGGCACGGGATCAAGCTCACCGATGTGGATGAGCTGGCCGTTGAGCAATTGGTGCCGCCCGCGGTCCCGGTCGCGGCCGAGCAGGCGGTGCCCACTGTGGAGGCATTGTCTGACTACATCGCGGCGATTTCGGGACTGCTGCCGGCGGCGGCGTTGCGCGGCTGGCGCATCGCGCTCGATACGGCCAACGGCGCGACGTGTGGCACGAGTCCGAAGGTGCTGCGTAATCTCGGCGCGGAGGTGATCGCGCTCGGCGGCGCGCCCGATGGGAAAAATATCAACGCCGGTGTGGGCAGCGAGTATCCGGCATTGCTCGCGGCGAAAGTGCGCGAGACCGGTGCGCGGCTGGGCATCGCGCACGACGGCGATGGCGATCGTTGTGTGCTGTGCGACGAAAACGGCTCGGTCCTCGACGGCGACGAGGTGCTCACGCTTTTGGGACTGTACGCGTTGAAGTGCGGCCGATTGGCGCGGCAAACGCTGGTCATCACGGTGCAGAGCAATCTCGGGGTCGATGCGGCGCTGACGGCGCAGGGCGGCCGGGTTTGTCGCACGTCGGTGGGCGACCGTTATGTCATCGAGCGGATGCGGGCCGAAGGCGCGATGCTCGGCGGCGAATCGAGCGGCCATATCGTGTGCGCGGAGATTTCGCCGACCGGCGACGGGTTGGTCGCGGCGGTCAAGGTGCTCGAAGTGATGCTGACGACCGGCAAGCCGCTCTCGGCGTTGCGACGGGCGCTGGTGAAGTTTCCGCAGCGCACGCGCGCGCTGGTGGTGCGGGAGAAGTTGCCGATCGAAACACTGCCGACGCTGAAGACGACCATTGCGGATATGGAACGCGAGCTGGGCACGCGCGGCCGGGTGCTGGTGCGCTATTCGGGGACCGAAACGAAACTGCGTCTGTTGATCGAAGGGCCGGACGAGGCGACGGTGCAAACCGGGCTCGTGCGCCTCGACGCCGCGGCGCGGCAGGATCTGGTGGTGTTGCCCGCTCCGGCCTGAGGGCGAGCTTCTGCATTGACCGGACAGGCGGTGTGGCGATTCACTGCGCGCACCCATGCCAGACGTCACTCTTGGTTCGCTTGACCCTCGATACCAGAAGCTGGTGGAGAATGCGCATATCGCACTCGACCGGGGAAATCTCGACTACGTGGTGGAGGTTTGCGGACAAGTTCTCAAAGCCGTGCCCGGCTGCCTGGTGGCCCGGCGGTTGTTGCGCATGGCGCATCTGCGTCAGTATCGCGCCAAAAATCGTTTCATGGCCAAGGCGTTTAGCTCGGTGAGCAGCGCGGGTTTTTTATTTGGCAGCGGACGCAAGGAACCGGCGAAGGCGTTGGCGCAGGCCGAAAAAATGCTCGCGGGCGATCCGACAAGTGTACCGGCGTTGCGGATGCTCGCCGAGGCGGCGCTGGCGTTGGGCATGCCCGAGACGGCGGCGTTCGCGTTCGAGGCGATTCGCGAATACGAGCCGGAGAATCGCGCCAACCTGATCGCGCTCGGCGAAGCGTGGTTTGCCGCCGGCAAGATGCCGGAGGCCTTGAAAGCGGCCGACGAAGTCTTGCAGCGCAGTCCGGCCGATGGCGACGCGCAGAACCTGATGCGGAAGGTGACAATTTCCCAGGCCACCACGCAGGGCAAATGGGACGATAAGGGCAACTACCGCGAGAAACTGCGCGACGAGCAGCAGGCGGTGTCGTTGGAACAGTCCGCAAAGATCGTGACCGCCGAGGAGATGGCCCAGCGCCTGATTCGCGAGACGCTGGAGCGCATCAATGCGGAGCCAACCAACGTCACGCACTACAGGACGCTCGTGCAAAATTACCGGCAGCTCGGCGATACCGACTCCGCTCTGGAGTGGGTGCGGAAGGCCCGGCAGCAACCCGCCGGGCGCACCGATGCCGCGTTGGAGAAGGTGGAGGCCGAGTTGCAGGTGGCGGTATTGGAAAAACAACTGCTCGCCGCGCAGGCCGCAGCCGCCAACGTGCCTGCCGATGCGGCGCTGGCGGCACGGGTGAAGGAAGCGCAGGCGGCGCTGGACAGCTTCCAGTTGCACGAGGCGAAGTCTTTTGTGGAGCGGTACCCCAACGATTTCACCGCCCGGTGCAATTACGGGGAAATCCTCCTGCGCGCCGGGCAGGTGGATGCCGCTGCGGCCCAGTTTCAGCAGGCGCAGAAAAATCCCCAGGTGCGCCTGCCGGCGTTGATCGGACTGGGGCGGTGCTTCAAGACCAAGACGCTCTACGACCTTGCTGCCACCCAGCTGCTCGCCGCGAAGTCCGAGCAGGCCGAGATGAACGAGGCCAAAAAAGAGGCGATCTATTTGCTTGGCGAATGCTACGCGGCGATGGGCAAAACCGAGGCTGCCATCGCTGAGTTCAAGCTCATCTACGCCGAGGACATCGGTTACCGCGACGTCGCCGAAAAGATCAACGCCCATTACGCCGCCGCGCGTTGAGCGGGTTTGTTTGAGGGCTGGCAAATAAGCGAAACTAGGATAGTCGTGTAAGCACCGCGGAATTGCTTTAGTGTAACCTTACAGTTACCTCTGCGTCAGGCCTCCACGAAAGCACCGCCGGTGCCCCGGAGTGCTACGCTATTCCCTACCTACCAACCTCTGATGCATATGAACCCTCGAACACTCCGAACTCTCGTCTTGCTCGGCACCTTGCTGGGAGGACCGTGCCTCTTTGCCGCCGAAGGCGACACCGCCGGCGCTGCGGCTGGGCGCCTCACGCGCGAAGCCATCGTGGTGCGCGGCAACACGCGCCATCCTTGTGTCAACCTCACGGCCGATGATGTCGCCGCCGCGCGTCAGCGCGTGGAACGCTTCGCATGGGCGCAAGCTGAGCGCGACGACATCGTGAAGCGCGCGGCCTTCTGGATCGAAAAAACGGACGAGTACTGGCTGAGCTTCCTGCCGAAGCCGGGTGCGGCATATGCGTATGGTTTTACCGGCTGCCCGATCTGCAACAGCCGCACGGGCACTTGGGGCAATGCGAACTGCTCGTGGGACAAGCCGGGGCAGGTGAAGTGCGCCCAAGGTCACTTGTTGCCCGATGCCGAGCATCCCGATCCGGGCACCGGTTACGTCGCGCCCGACAAACGCATTCACTATCTCGTCGGCCAGTTTAACGCCTGGGCGACCGAGCAATGGACCACCAGGGCGATTCCGGTGCTGGCGCAGGCCTACTTGCTTACGGGCGACGAACGCTACGCGGAGCGCGGCATCCTGTTGCTCGATGCGCTGGCTTCGATCTACAAGGAGTCCACGGCCGGTTCCTGGGATTACCCGAGCAATCCGCCCAGCGGCCGTCTCGCGCGCCCGTGGTACCAGGTGGCGCGCACGCTGGTCATGTTTGTCGATCAGTACGACTGGCTCTATAACAGCCCGGCGATGGCGAAGCCCTCGCTGCGGGCGGGTTTCTCGCGGCGCGATAACATCGAGCAGAACCTGCTGATCGACGGCGCATGGTACTGTTATTTTCACAGCTGGGGCGGCTCGTTGAACAACGGTCATGCCGACTATCTGCGCGGTGCGTTGTCGGTCGGCTGTCTGCTGGATGTGCCGGCCTACATCGACGCGGCGGTCAACGGGCCCTTTTCGATCAATGTCATGCTTTCGAACAATATCGATCGCAGCGGGCTCTATTACGAAACGTCGCCCGGGTATGCCATCCACTCACGCCATCTGTATCTCACGTACGCCGAGCCGCTGTTCAATCTGCGCAACAAGGAATATCCTGCGGGGCTGAATTTGTACGACGATCCGCGTCTGCAGGCGACGGTGGCCCTGCCGGATTTGCAAATCCAGCTGGCCGGGCGCCGGCCCAATTTCGGCGATTGCGCGCCGGAGCCGACATACGTCGCGCCGCCGGCAAAGTTGTTTAACGAAACCGACTATGGTTTTGCCGAACGCCTGTTCGCCCGGGTGTCTTCGCCGGAAAAGCGCCGCGAATACGGCGCGGTGATTCATATGCTGGCCGGCGATAACCTCGAAAGCCTGCGCGCCAAGCATGAGCGCAGCTGGCTGCTCTGGCATGCGGCGGAGGCGCCGACGAAAGGCGCGAAGATGCCGGCGTGGTTGGAACATCGCATCACCCGCAGCTGGACGGCCGGCATGTATGGCATCTCCATGTTGCGCGATCCGCTCCAGTCGGCGCTGTTGCGCTTCGGCCCTTCGCTCAACCACGGCGATCCCGACGAGATGGCGCTGCTCTATTACGCCAATGGCTACGAGTATTCTTATGACATCGGCTATGGCCTCGCGAGCACGCACGTGCAGGTGGGCTGGGGCACCAGCACGGTGAGCCACGCGCTGGTGACCGTGAACGAAAAGAATCAGCTCAAGGGCAGCGATGGCAGCGGCGGCAGCCTGCTTGGCTTTGCCGAGCTGCCGTCGGTGCGATTCGTCGAGGCCGACAGCCCGCTCAGCTATGAGCAGGAAGGCGTGCGCGAGTATCGCCGCGCCGTGGCCATGGTGGGCGCCGGCTATCTCGTCGATTGCTTCCGCGTCGTCGGTGGCAAGCAGCACGATTATGGCTTCGGCAGCATCGGCACGGCCTTGGAGTCCTTTGGCGTGCGCGACCTCAAGTCCACGCCGGGCAGCCTTGCCGCCGAGGGGGCGTGGGGCGAGAAAATCGGCGCCGATGGCGATATCATTGGGCATCCGAATCAGCCCTACTGGAATCCGCCTCCGGGCAACGGCTATGGCTTCTTCTTCAATGTGCGCCGCGCGGCAGCCGCCGAGAAGACCTGGGGCGGCATCTGGACGGTGGGCAGCCCGACGCAAAAACTGGCCCGGACCACGTGGGATGCCACCGTGGGCGCAGCGACTGATCATATCACAAAACTGCGCATGCACCTCGTGGGCGACGCCGCGGAGCCGATCTATGCCGACGCCCCCGGCCTTTATCCGCGGATGCCGTTATCGAGCTATGTTCTGGCACGGCGCACCGGCAACGATCTCAAGAGCACGTTCCTCGCGACCTACGAACCCTACGCACAGACCGAGCAGGGCTCGGCGCCGCGGCTGGATCGAGTCGAGCGGCTGGGCGAAAAAGCCGTGACGGTGCAACGGCGCGACGGCATGGTCGATATCCTGTTATTTGGCGCGCATCGGATCGAATCTGTCTACGGTGCGATCGAGTTTGACGGAGATTTCGCTTATCTGAGCGGCGATGGCAAAAAACCGCTGCGCGCCGAGACGCTCGGCTGCAAACGGCTGGCCGTCGACGGGCGCGTTTTAACGCAGGGGGCGGGGGCGGTGTCCGGACGTATCGCAAAAGTCGACACAGCGGCGTGCGCCGTGGAGCTGGACACCGAACTG
Source organism: Opitutia bacterium (assembly GCA_016217595.1). Taxonomy (GTDB): domain Bacteria; phylum Verrucomicrobiota; class Verrucomicrobiia; order Opitutales; family Opitutaceae; genus MWDT01. The sequence goes on from JACRHS010000016.1 coordinate 106,525, forward strand.
CCGACGACGGCGGAGGGGCAGATGGCAGTTTTTAGCAATCCGCTCTGGACGCGGACCAGCGCCTACCGGGTGGTGCGGGTTTCGGGCCGCCACCTCGCGCTCGATGCCACGGCTTTGAGCCTCGGCGTCGGTCGCGTGGCGAAACAAGTGGATCCGCAGACGATCTCCAGCGATGTGCCGCACGAGTACGTTAAGACGATGTTCCGCACGCCCACGCGTTTCTTCGACGGCAAACTCGCCGTTGGACGCAGTGGCGGCTCGACGCGGGTGAAGGCGATCAAGCCGGGCACGCCGCATCAGATCGCCGTCGAAAATAGCGCGGCTCTGAAAGCGGACGAGATGTTTGATTACATGGATCTCTCCGCCGGCGACCAGGTGCGGATCGCCCTGCCGCAAGTCTGGACCGACGCAACTGCGACGAAGTAAAGGTTTCTCCCGCGCCTCGGCTGCGAGAGGCGCGCAGCAAAAAGCCCCGGATTGCTCCGGGGCTTTTTTGTTGGGAAAACGAAATCGCGAGCCGCTTATTTCTTCAGAATCACGAGCTCGACGCGGCGGTCTTCGGTCATCTGGGCTTCGGTGCCGTTCTTGGCCGCTTCCAGACTGCCCTTGGAGGTGGTTTCCAACTTGGCGATTTCCACGCCTAGCTTGGCTAGAAAATCTTTTGCGGCGCCCGCACGGCGATCACCGAGACCGAGGTTGTACTCGGCGGTGCCGCGCCAGTCGCAACGGCCTTCGAGCAACAGACGGTGCTCGGGGTGCTCTTTCAAATATTTCGCGGCGGCTTCCAGCTTCGGGCGCTCGCTCTGCTTGATGGCCGATTTGTCGAAGTCGAAGTAGACCGCTTTGAGCAGGCCGCGGATCGTGAACTGATCTTCGATCACGCCATCGGTTCGCTGCGTGAGCTGCGAATTGGGATCAACGGCTGTTGGCTCCATGACCGGAGTGACCTGACCGGTGCCGGTTTGAGTCACAGTATCGCCGGGCATCGGACGCGTCGGCTTTTTGGAGCAGCCCGTCAGGACGAGGGCGGCGGAAACGGCGGCGAGGGCAAACAGCTTCACGGCAATTTTCATGAGAGGAGAAATAGGTCGAGTGTGGCGGTTTATTGGTCAAGTGCCCGGGCGCGGCAAGGATTTATTGGCCGCGCGGCGGGCGGACGAAAAAGCGGTGGTGGGCGCTCAGCTCAGCTTCTTGGGCTCGACCAGCCCGATCTCCAGGGCATAGCGCGTGAGGCTCGCCACATCGTGGAGGTTGAGCTTGCGCATGAGATTGGTGCGGTGGTTGTCGACCGTCTTCACGCTGATGCCCAGCTTGACCGCGATTTCCTTCGTGCTGTGGCTCTCGGCCACGAGCTGGAGGACTTCGCGTTCGCGGTCAGTGAGGAAATCGGGGGCGCTGCTCGCGCTGGGGTTGGCGACGACGTTGCGCAGCAGGGCGGCGACGGCGGGGCCAAAGTAGGTGCCGCCATTGGCGACGGTCTCCAGGCCTTTTTTGAACTCGAAGAGACCGGCGGTTTTTTCCACGAAACCGTGCGCGCCGGCTTCGAGCATTTCGCGCACGAGCACCGGGTTTTCGTGGCCGGAGAACACGAGCACGCGGACGTTTTTCAACTGCTTGGAGAGGCGGCGGAGCAGGTCGACGCCGTTGAGGCCGGGCAGTTTGGCGTCGAGCACCAGCAGGTCGGGCTTGACCTCCAGGCACATGGTGAGGGCGCTCTGGCCGTCGCCCGCCTCGCCGACGAGTTTGTAGTTGGGGTCGAGCCGGAGGATCTCCGCCAGCATTTCGCGAATGGCGGTTTGGTCTTCAATGATGACGAGACGCTTCATTTCGTGGGCGAGGTGACGGTGAGGAGTGACGCCGAGGGAAGAGGGTGGCTGGCGGTTGCAGGATTGGCCTGGCTGCGTACTTTTGTAATCTGGGGTAAAAAAACGCGGCTTTTGCGCCGATGTAAAGCGTCATCACCAACCTCTGCCCGACTTCGCAACCATGAAAAAGTCTGCCTTTTGCCCCCCCTGGCTCGCCGGCGCCCTCGCGCTGGCGCTGGCCGGGAGCGGTTGCGAGACGACGGCGCCGACCGCGGCCCAGCCGGTGCCGCAAGCCACGCCCTCAGCCAACGTGCCCAAACTGCAGGTGTGGAAAGACACCGAGATGCTGGCGGCGCGCGAGCAGGGGCGGGGGGCGTTGATTGGCGGCGGCGCCTCGATGAATCCTATTTACGGCGACAATACCATGCTGGTGGTGACGCCCATCGGCTATGACGATCTACGGGTGGGCATGTATGTGGTGTACCTGAACCGGTACAACCGCCGCGTGGCTCACGTGCTCATCGCCAAGGAAGCCAAGGGCTGGCGGGCGCAGGGGTTGAACAATCCGGAGCAGGACAACGATCTGGTGACGCCGACGAATCTCATCGGGGTGGTCTACGCCAGCCTCGTGCACGAGGAGAAGTGACGCGTTTGGTGGGTCGACTGGGATTCGAACCCAGAACCAACGACTTAAAAGGACGCTGCTCTACCATTGAGCTATCGACCCGCGCATTCCCCGCAGACCGGAGTCTCCGAAGGAGCGGCGGTATTACGCGAAGCTTCGGAACGCGGGCAAGCGGAAATTCGCCTGTGTGCGCCGTGATTTGCGGCCAGCAGTGAAATTCAGCGCAAATTGAGACGGATAACGGGCTCGCCGGGGGCTTTGACCGGAGTGGAAGCAGGCGTGCCGGGCGCAGGCGTCACGGGCGCGAGTGGCGAAGGGGAAGCGGGTTTACCGTTGGATGAGGCAGCCGCGACAAATGTCGGATCGGTCGGCGGGATGGAGGCAAAACCGCGTTCGAGGATCTCGATGGTTTTCAAATCCCGGGAGCGACCCTTGTCGATTTCACCATTCGGACCGAATGCGCCCATGATCACGACAATCACCCGACGGCCATTGCGTTGCGCCGTTGCGGCCAGACAGTAGCCTGCGCCCTTGGTGTAGCCGGTTTTCAAGCCGTCCACTCCGTTGACCTTGCCGAGCAGCTTGTTGTGGTTGTCCATCGCGATGACGCTCGTGCTGGGGCGTTTGCCTTCGCCGAATTTCCAGGAACGGACGGAGGTGTATTTCAGCACATCGGTCTTGGTGAGCAGATGGCGGGCGAGCAGGGCGAAATCGCGCGGCGTGGTGAGGTCTCCGCTGGCCGCCTGACGATCGCTGGGCGGGAGACCGTGGGGCGTACGAAACGTGGTCTGCGTCATGCCGAGTTCGCGGGCTTTGGCGTTCATCTCATCGACGAAGACACGGACGGAGCCGGAGGCGGTGCGGGCGAGGGCGTGCGCGGCATCGTTGGCCGACTGGATCATCATCGCGTAGATCAGATCTTCGACGGTGAACTCCTCTTTCTCTTTCAGGTAAACTTGGGTGCCGCCGATGCGGGAGTCGTCGGCGTCGACGATGACTTTCGTTTCCAACGTCAACGTCTCCTGTCGCAATTTATCGCTCAGCACGGCATAGGTCATGAGCTTGGTCATGCTCGCCGGGGGGGTGACTTCGTTGGAATGCTCTTCGAGCAGCACCTTGCCCGTGGCGGCATCCATCGCGATGAAGCCGCGGTAGGTGCCTTCGGCTGCGCCGGATTTTTTCTTGGCGGCGGCCAGGGCCGCGTGGGTCAACCCGAACGCCAGCACGGTGCAGACGATAATCCGGCAAAGACGCGAAAAAAGCATGCGCGCGAAAAAGGCGATTTTTACGGCGGGCGCGAGCTGAAACACGCCTTGTGGCGGTGGTGGTCAGCGTTCTCGCGTTGCTGGAACCGTGGCTGGTGCGTGGTTCAAGCGGAGAGCTGCACGCGGCGCTCGGGCGGGTCAGCCGTGGTCGCTAAAGGCGCCGGTGGCCTGGAGCCGGGTTTTGCCGACGTAGGCGGGGCGCACGACATTGAGCCGGCCGCGTGTCGAATCCAGCGCGCGCAGCTCGTTTTGCATGCGCGCAAAATTTTTCTGCAAGGCGAGCAGGGTGGCTTGTTGCCGCACCATGATGGCCTCGGCTCGCGTGCGAACTTTTTCGGGCAGGAGCCCTTGCTGGCCGAGTTCCCGGGCCAGGCGGGTCACTTCATCGGCCACGACGCGGATGCGTTGTTGCACATCCGCGGCTTCTTCCCAAGCCGCGGCCTCCAGCAGAGCCGCTTCCTCCGCCACGAGCGTGGCGAGGGAAGAGATCAGGCGTTCGAGGCACGCGAGGGGAGTTTCTTTCATGCCATCAGGCTACGCCGCGGGTGTCCTGTCGGGCACCGTCTTCCTTGCGGAGCATTTCGGCCCAGGCATCGCGCAGTTCTTTGAGGAAGCGTTCGACCTCGAGGACGGGTTCGATGCGTTTCTTCACGTTGGCCTCAAAGAGGCGGCGCGAATAGTAATCGTACAACCGGTCGAGGGTGACGGACATGTCGCCGCCGGCCTCGTAATTGAGCGAGCCTTGGAGCTCGGCCAGGATGTTCTGCGCCTTCTGCAGATTGGTGTTAATCTGCTCGAAGCGGCGCGGGTTGTCCTCGGGTTGATTGAATCCGTCCTTGGCGAGCGAGAGAAACTTGAGCGCGCCATCAAAGAGCATCAGCACGAGCTGGCCGGGACTGGCCGTGAGCACCGATTGCGCGTGATAAGCGCGGGCGTAACTGGAGGCGACCATAGGGGGAAAAGGGGGAGGGGTTAGGCTTGTTCTTCCGAGAGATCCGCCGATTGGGTCAACATCAGGCTCAGCTGCCGGATGATTTCCTTGGGCGGATAATTGGCGTCGATGGAGAGCTCGCGGCCGCGTTCGACGACCTCGGGGCGAATTTCCGGTTGTTGTTGCAGAGCCGATTGCAGCACATCCTGGCTGGGGGCACTGAGCCGATCTGTCTCGGCGGGACGCGACGCAGGAGGCGGAGCAGGCGGCGGCTTGATGCCGATCGCCTCCAAGCGCGGGTTGGAGTCAGTCTTGGACGTTTGGTTAATCATGGTGGTACGGTTATTCCGGACGGTCTGCCCATGACTGAGTACTGGGAACGCCGTGAGTTAAGAACATACTGTTAATCGGACGAAGGTGGGTGCGATTAAGTGAAAAATACGCAAATCCACGGAGCTAACGCGGCGGCAGCGTAGCGAAGGTCGCGGCGGCAGCATAGGCGGCAAAGCGTTGCGGGCTTTGTAACGCGGTGGCACTGAGGTCCGCAGGCGTGCCCGTGGGCGTGGTTTCGAGCCAGTGGCGGCGCGCGGAGTTGACGACGGCTGGGTTGGTGGCGGTGTAAAGAGTATCGAAACTCCAGAGGAGGCTGCGGTCGTTGAGCCGGGCGAGTTTGCAGCGCAGGCCGAGGGCCAGCGGCGGATAGGCGGTGTACTGGGTCACATCAATGAAGAGCACGGCTTCGGCCGCGAATTCGTTGGTCAGCCGGGTAAAGAAATCGTGGGGCAGCGCGTCGATCGAGCGGATGGAGCGCATGCCGGTGTAGCGGGCGCAGACGGCTCTTGATACAGGTGCGATTTCGAAACGTCCGGTGAGATTCAGGGCGGCCCGGATGGTCATGTCGAGGGCATCCAGGGATTCTTCAGGGATACCACCATCGGCGGCGACGGGCAGGACCACAATGCGGCGAACGTCGGCCGGCAGGCGCACGACCGAATGCACATTGGCTGGGTTGAAGTAGGGGCCTTTGCGGGCGGCGTCGGGCTGTGGAATTGCGGCGCACCCGGCGAGAAAGGCGAGCAGGGCTGGCAGGACGATAGTGCGAAAACGGGCGAAAGGCTGCATGGCTCCGAAGAGTTGGCAGCTGGAAGCGTTCAGATCAACTACTGCTGGTCTTGAAGAAGGCATTGTTGAGCTGCTGCTGCACGGTTTTGAGCTTTTGCTGAGCCTCTTCCATTCGGATGAAGGCTGCTTCCATGCGTGATCGTTGTTCTTCCAGTCGACGCTCCATGTCGGTGATCTGCTGATCGAGCCGCGATGACTCCTTGGTGATGGTGCTGGTCTGGGTGCCGAGATTGCCACCCGTGCCGTTGGAGCCGAGGGTCGTGGTGATGAAGCTGTCGATGCGCGAGGCGAACCCGGTGGTCGAGGTGGTGAAGAAGGCGGCGACGTCGACCGCGTTACCACTGAGCGCGGCACTAAGCTTGGTGGAGTTCTTAATCTGCAACTTCGAGGTGCCTGTGACGAAGTCGAGACCGATGTCGTCGATTTTACTGATGCTCCCGCTGAGGCCGCTGACGGTGTTGAAGGCCAGCGAGCGCAGCGAACGCGACCACTCTTGCACTTCGCGGTTGTTGGAGAGCAAAGCGGCGGTGACCTTGCCGTTGCTGACAGTGATCTTGGTCTTTTCCTCGATGTAGTCCTGGACGTCGTTGAACTTGGAGACAAAAGTATTGATGGCCGTGGTCATCGCGTCGGTGTTGGCGGCGACGCTGATGGTCTCGGTCGTGGCGCTTTTGGCGGTGACGGAGAGGCCGGTGATGCCGTGCACGGTGGCATCGAAAGTGTTGCTCGTGGTGGTGATGGTTGGGCCGCCGTTGACGGAGATCTGGGCGTTGAGTCCGTGTTCCAATGTCCCACCGGTGGAGAAGCCGATGGCATCGAGCAGGCCGCCGGCGGTTTCGCTGATGGTCATGCCGAGGTCGCCGGTGGCGCTGTTGGTAAACTTCACCCGGTCGTTGGCGGTATCGTAGCTGGCGGTCACGCCGGCGCTCGAAGCGTTGACGCGGGCGATAACCGCAGAAAGGGAGTCGGTGTTGACGTTGTAAGAGATCGCGACGCCGTTGATGGTGAAGCTGCCATTGCCGCTGCCGTCGACGGCGGTGATCGGATTGCGCAGGCGGGCATTGGCGAGCGTCGCGGTGGTGCTGGTCTTGCCGAGGGCGCTACCACTGCTGACGCTGGTGCCGCCGTTATTGGTCAAACGCATGACCGAGAGGAAATTCGAGGTGTCGTTGCTGGCGCCGATCACGATCTCACTGGAGGAGCCTGAGGCGAGCGTCACCTTGTCGGTGTTGTTGTCGTAGGAGGCCGTCACATCGCCGCTGGTGGCCGTGGCGATCTTGGTGAACACGTCCTGGAGCGAATCTGTCAGCGCGATGGTAACTTTCTGGCCGTTGACGGTGAATGTGCCGGCGGTGACGGCGGTAGCGGTGGGGAGCGAGGCCAGGGTGAGGCCGGAGACGTCGGGAGATTCGGCGAGGCTTTTGCCGATGTTGGAGCTACCGGTGCGGGTGGCTTGGGTGGCCAGACGGGTAACAGCGATGGTGGTCGATCCGGTGGTGGCCCCCGTGGCGGCGGAAAGCGACCAAGTGGAGCTACTGGAACTGGAGGATGCGGAGCGGCCGGTGAAAAGTCCGTCGGCCTTCAATGCCGCAGTGGCAGTGTCCAGCGCCGTGAGTTTGTCTTTGAGCAGGTTAAGGGCATCGAGTTTCTTCGTGTTGTTCGCTTTCTCTTTTTCCAAGCGATCCACCGGCACATGCTCAAGCTCCATGAGTTGGTCGACGAGCGTCTTCCAGTCAAAGCCGGACGCGAGACCTGAGAGTTGGAGACCAGCCATAAGAGTGAAGAAACAATAAGGGTTACATCGGGGACATCGGCAGATCGGCCCATGAACTTTAGTGCGAATTTCGAGGAAGACCGCGTGATCGCAGGCAAAGACCTATTTGGCCGTGGTTTGGATAGCGAAGGGTCGGGACCTTGACTGGCGGGAGAGCCGGTTGCCCAGCTCAATTGGCGGGCGTGGTCTGTGATTCCAAGGGTAGAGCCCCCCGTCGCTCCAATGTATGGGCACGATCTGGGCGGGTTTGATCCGCTGGGCCACAATGTCGCGGGAGGTTACCGATAGATAGTCGCGTCACAGGAAGAGCAGGTCGGGTCAGTTTTCGAAGAACGGGTTCTTGATCAGATGTACGGCGTTCTAGTCGAACCGCGCATCGCCCAGATGGAGCCAACGGGCACTACCGAGACTGACGTTGAAGGCCAGGTTACTCACGGGAGACCTCGCGGAGCCGGCCTTGAGCTGGCGGGTAAAAAGCCGCCGTTCCATCGATTTTTCAAATAACGAGATGTTGGGGAATGCGGCGCGCAGTTTGATGGAGACTTGGCTCCAGCGTGAGGCGGCGTTGGTTTCGGCGTAATCGTCGGGGTAGACATGCATGCCCACGAGGTGAGCCGGCTTGATGCGCTCTGCGATCAGCTTCTGCGCTTTGCCATAGCGATCATATTGATTGAGGAAAAGAAGGTCGGTGGGGATTTGTTCAAAGGGGTAGCTGCGCAAGTGCGTTTCGCTTTCGGCAAAAAACGCGTCCCCCATGTGCAGAAAGCGTGCGCCGCCCATTTCGACTACAAAGGCGAGATTGACGATCTGCGGTCGATGCTCGTGCAAGAGGCAAAGCACATCGACGGTGACACCATTGAGGGCGACTTGCTCGCGCGCGCCGGCCTCCATTTTGATCTCGCGAATCTGGGGCTCGACTTGCGCAAAACCGTCGAGCGGTCGCATCAAGTCCACAACTTGCGTGTGCGCGACGAGTCGGCACTGGGGATTGCTCCGCAAGAAGGCAATGGTGCTGGGCGCATGGAAGTGGTCGCTATGATTGTGCGTTATGAGCATCAGATCGATCGCGTTGAAGGGCGCCCGGCGCTCTTGGATCGCGGAGAGAACTTCGGACGAAGGCCCGACTTTAGCGGCGAATTTTGGGTCAAACAGCACGTCGACCACCACCTTCTTGCCTGCGGCGCCGACCATGAAACCCTCATGGGCGATGTAGGTGACGTCGAGGCCGGGCATGGCAGCGGGTGTGATCGGGCGCGCGTCTTGTGCGAGAAGCACGGTTGCCGACAGCCACAGCCAGCAGGCCATGGTGAGCAGGACACGACAGTGGGGAAACGTTCCGGGGGATGATTGCATGTTTGATAAAGAGCAGTGGCGTCTACGAATCGCCCGCGGCGCGCGCCAACTCGGCGCGCACGGCCGCTTCCACCGGTTCCCAAGCGCCGGCGGCGGGTTGGCGGAAGAGCCTCAACGTCGGATACCACGGGCTGTCAGTGCGCTCCAGCAGCCAGCGCCAATCCGGAGAAAAAGGCAGCAACACCCACGTGCGGCGACCCAGCGCACCGGCCAGATGCGCCACCGAGGTGTCGACCGTGATGATCAAGTCCAGCTCGCCCACCAGTGCCGCGGTGTTGCGGAAATCGGCGAGGCGGCTCGTGAGATCCATCACTTCCGGCATGGCGGCCAGCGCGGCCGCGTCGTCGGGGCGCGGCTCCTTTTGCAAACTGAAAAAACGGCAGCGCGGCGTGCGCACGATCTGGCGAAACCACGTCAGCGGCAGCGAGCGGTTGTGATCCTGTTTGTGGTTCGGGTTGCCCGACCACACGAGGCCGACGCGCAGCTCCCGGCCGGCGGGCGGCACTTCGGGCCAGCGCGTGCGATCCAGTGCCGGGGCGTGCACGTAGGACGTCGGCGCTGGGATCGTGGCGAGCGTGAGGCCCAACGCGAGCGGCAGGCTCAGCAACGGGCAGTGAAAATCGAAGGCCGGCAAACGATCGCCGTAAGCGAACACCCCCGCGGCGTCCGGCAGGTCGGCGAGCAACGCCTTGAGCGGTGGCTGCACGCTGAGGAACACCTTTGCGCCCTGCGCCGCGAGCACCGACACGAAGCGCGCAAACTGAAGCGTGTCGCCGAGGCCTTGTTCGCCGTGAAGCAAAATGGTTTTCCCCGCGAGCGGCTCTTGTCCGCGCCATTGCGGTTGCGGGAAGCGGCGGAGCGTCAACTTCTGGTCGCTCTTCCAGCGGTATTCGTAAAGCGGTAACCCGGTGGCGAAATCGCCCTGCACCAAGTGCACGAGCGACTCGTAGAAATAGGCGTCACCCTGGTCGGGTTGCAGGGCTTCGCTCTGACGGTAAACGGCGATGGCTTCTGCGCGCTGGCCTTGGGCGGCGAGCGTGTTGGCGAGATGGTTCAGGGCTTCAATGTAATCGGGCTTGAGCGCGATGGCCTGACGGTAAGCGGCGATGGCTTCATCGTAGCGGTTGAGGGCCTTGAAGACGTTGCCGAGATTGTTGTGCGGTTCGGGGTAATCGGGCTTGAGTGTGATCGCCTGGCGGTAGGCGGCGATGGCTTCGTCGGAGCGCCGCAGCGTTTGCAGGGCGTTGCCGAGGTTATTGACGATTTGCGCGGAGTTAGGATTGAGGCGGAGCGCTTCGCGATAGGCGGCGACGGCTTCCTCTGGCTTGCCCTGCGCTTCGGCCGCGATGCCGAGATTGGCATGGGCAAATACCAGATCCAAATCGGCGGCGATGGCCTGACGATAGGCGGCGGCGGCACGTTCAAGCTGGCGCGCGGAGAGCAGGGCGTTGCCGAGGTTGAGGTGCGCGGCGGCGACGTTGGGGTGTAGGTGCACGGCAGTTTCGAGCAAACGAATGCCGGGCTCAAATTCACGGCGGCTCACGAGCAGATTGCCGAGGAGTGAGAGCGCGTCGAAATGTCGCGGATCGGCGGCGATGATTTTCTCCAACACGGCGCGGGCCTGGTTGAGCTGGCCGGACTGCACCAACGATTGCGCCGTGGAAAAACTGGGAGCATGCGCGGCCATCTTCGAGGAGGAGAGTCGGTTGGTGGTGTGTCGGCGAATACGTTACGCCGATGGCGTGCCGCGCACTTTGCGCACGGCATCGACCAGGCCCGCCGCCACGCGCCGCCAGGTGAAGCCCGCGAGATCCTGTCCGGCTTGCCGGCCGAGCGCGCGGACCTCGTCGCGATGTTGGTAAGCCCATTCGAGGTGTTCGATGGTCTCGTCGAGATTCGGGTCGCTCCAGTTGGCTGATACTTTGCCGCCGGAGCTGACGATGGGCATTTTGCGGTGCTGGCGGATGAGGCGCGCGTTGGTCTCGGTGAGGATGTCTTTGTGACCGGAGTTGAATGCGCCGACGACGGGTTTGCCGCAGGCCATGTACTCCATCATCACCATGTTGGTGCCGCCTTCGACGCGGTTGGGGAAAAGGCCGATGTCGGTGTTGTGATAAATGCGCGCGAGGAGCCGGTTGTCGCGCATGCCGACGGTGAGCACGCGGCTGACGTCGATGCCATTGGCGGCGAGCAGCTCGTTGACCCAGCCGGTGTAATTGTTGTCCCGCGGCGGCGTGTAACGGATCAGCTTCGACGCACGCATGGTGTCGCGGCTGCCGGGCCACTGGTTGTACCAAGAGTTGACCAACACGACATCAGGGTGGCGGTCCTGCAGCACCTTGTAGGCGCGGATGACGACGTCCTGGGCTTTGCGCAGCTCGAATTTGCCGCCCGAGAATATCACGAACTTGTCGGCGAGAATTTCGCGGGCGTTTTCATCCGGATGGAAAATTTTGGGGTCCACGCCGTGGAGCACGACGGAGGTTTCCGTCAACCCGTGGGCGCGCAACACTTCGGCGCAATACGTCGAACCAGTGGCGAGGTGGCGAAACAGTTTCCGGCCGCGGTCGATGGCCTCGGGCGTGAGCAGATCCTCCTCGAAGACCGCGAAACCGACATCGCTCGGTGTAGCGAGTTGCGGGAGAAATGGCTTAAGCTCGGCGCCGAAGCAGGCTTGTATGACCGCGCCGGCCGGCCGCCAGGGAGGGGTGGCGAGTTGGGCCGCTTCGTCAGGCCGGGGGAGCAGTTCGCGCAAGCGCCAGAAATCGATTTCGTCGCCGAGCGTTTGCGCCTGATCGGGCGGCATCAGCAGGCGCACATCGGCGAGACCGGCCATTTCGAGCACCACGTATTTGCCTAGTATGCCCCAACCAAATGTCGAACCGACCGGCAGGCCTGCGTAGATCGGCTCTTTCACGGGCAAACGGGGGCTGGGCGCTCGACGCGACAGACGGGGTTTGGCGCGGGGCGGTCGGGCGGGATCGTGGAGAAAAACGAGGGCGCGAACACGATGGGGGGAAACTGCCGGTGGGGCAGGGCGAGGCAAGGTTTAAGTCCCCGTGCGAGATTTCTGCGGAAAAAAGAAGGAGTGAGTTAAAGTTCAAGGAGGCACGGGCCGTATGAGGACATGTCCGCATCAGGAAGTGTGGATGGAGCGACCGGGCTCGAACAAACTCCGGTCCGTGTGCACGAACGGAACGTGCAAAGATCAAGGAAGATCCCATGGCTGTTATCATCAACACCAACTTCGCCGCCACCACGGCAGCGAACAACCTAGCTAGTTCAAACGCAAATCTGCAGAAGAGCCTGAATCGGCTTTCTAGCGGATCAAAAATCGTGACACCGGCGGACGACGCCGGCGGTCTGGCGGTCTCAATGAAGTTGAGCGCCGCGGCGCGCCGCTCAGGCGCGGCAGCAGTAAACATCGGCAACTCCGTGTCGTTCCTGCAAACGCAGGACGGATCCCTGAAAGTGGCGGGCAAGGTGCTCGATCGCATCAGCGAACTGAAGACCCTGTACGCCGACGCGACCAAGAATGCCACCGATCTGGCGAACTACGACCAGGAGTTTGTACAACTCCAGGCGGAACTCGTCTCGATCACGGGTGAGAAGTTCAACGGCA
>JACRHS010000017.1 GCA_016217595.1 Opitutia bacterium
AGGGGCGCAGCCGTGCTGCGCTCTTCTGCGGTCGGATTCGGAGCGGCGGGGTTCGGCGACCCCGCCCTACAGGAGGCAGAGTGCGGCAAGTCTGCGCCCCTACCCTGCGCCTCTCCATTCGCTCCGGAAACCATCCGCGCTCCCCTCCGGCAACGCCACACGATGAATCCGCATGCGCCGAAAAAGAGCGCGAAGCCCACCGCGCCGTAATCGGCCAGGGTGTTGACGTAGTCGTTGTGCGCCCATTGCGGCTCGTCCTGGTACCGCTCGGGGCGGTGCTTCTCGAACAGCACGTTGAACCCGCCCGCGCCGCCGCCCCACGCCGGATGCTCCGCAAAAATCTGCCACGCGCCGCGCCACATGATCGGACGGGTGCGTTCGCCGGCATCCTGCACCGCGGCATCGAGCCGCGCGCGCACCCGCGGCGCCGCAAAATACAGCCCGGCCACGAGCGCCACGCCGACGGCGAGCGCGCCCAACGCCAGCCCGACGCGCCGCGCTTTCGGCAACCGCCCCATCAACAGCGGCGCCGCCGCCAGCGCCAGCGCGCAGGCAAGCCAGCCGCCGCGGCTGATCGTGAGATAAAGTCCGAACGCATACCACGCCGCGAGCGCGCTCCACGCGAGTCGGCGCGCCGCGCCGATTCCCGGACGCAACGCCAGCGCGCTGGCGGCCGGCAGCACGAGGAGCAGCAGCGCCGCGAGACTGTTGGGGATGCCGAAACTGCCGCTCGCGCGGCCAAAAAACTGCTCAGCCTGCCGCCGCCCGAGCATGAGCCACTCGGTGTGGCCGAAGCATTGGTAGACGCCCAGCGCCGCGCTGACTGCCGCGAGCGCGAACACCGTGCCGAGCAGCGCCGCGCGCGGGCCGGGTGAGCGCACGCCGTTGAGCGCCACCCAAAACACCGCGCCCAGCTGCGCCCAGCCCAGCCAGTCGAGCCACCCGAGCCACGGCACGGGCGTGATCCAGAGCGCGTTGGCCGCGCCATACGCGAGAAACGGCAGCACCAGCCAGCCCGCGGGATGCAGCGGCGCCCGCTCGATGCCGCGCGCGCGATGGAGCAAATGCACGGCGAGCGTCAGGCCGGTGAGGGCAACGGTGACCGCCATCGTCTGCGCGAGGTAACCGCCGAGGCAAAGCGTGGTCCACGCGAGGTTGCCCGCCAGCAAACCCGTCAACATCCACTCGGCGGCGGAGGAGCGGGCGGTGGGCGGCGGTGGGGAAGTGCGCGGATCGGCCATGCGGGAGCCCCACGTTGAAACGCCCGCCGCGCGGCGGCGCGATAAAAAAGCCGCCCGGCACATGGGCCGGGCGGCGAAAACTGAGCGGCGGATCGCGGGCCAGACCCGCTCCTACCGCGCGCCGAAATTCGTTTCGGTACGCCTTATTTGATGAAGAGGATCTCCTCGTAGGTCGGCACCGGCCAGCTGTCGTCGGCCACCACGGACTCGAGAGTGTCGACCACCTTGCGAATGCTGGAGAGGAGCGGGAGCACATCTTTGCAGAAGTGCTTGGCTTCCTCGCTCAGATCATGCGCATGGTGCTGACGCGCGGCGGTGAGCTTGGCGAGTTCGCTCTGCAGTTCACCGATCAGGCTGGTGACTTTGTCGAGCATGCTCGTGTCGGCCTTGACGCCGGCGGCCTTGAGGGCGGCGACGTTGGTGGCGAGCTCGGTCTGATAACGGACGGCGACCGGCAGGTACTTGGTGCTCACCATCTCGATGACGATGTTGGCCTCGACATTGATGGTCTTGCAGTACTGCTCGAGCGTGATGTCGCGGCGGGCTTCGAGTTCGCGCTTGGTGAGGATGCCGTACTTCTCGTAGGCGGCGACGGTCTGCTTGGCGGCGATGACCGGCACGGCGTCGATCGTCGTGCGCAGATTGGGCAGGCCGCGCTTGAACTCGGCTTCCTGGTGCCACTCTTCGGTGTAACCGTTGCCGTTGAAGACCACGGCGCCGTGTTCGCTCGCGATTTCGGTGAGCAATTCGGCCACGGCGTCCTCGAGCTTCTTCGACTTCAGCGCCTTTTCGAGTTTGTTGGCGACGTAGTCGAGCGACTCGGTGACGATGGTGTTGAGCGCCGCGAGCGGGCCGCCGATGGACTGGCTGGAACCGACGGCGCGGAACTCGAATTTGTTACCCGTGAAGGCGAACGGCGAGGTGCGGTTGCGGTCGCCGGCATCCTTCATGAGCGGCGGGATGACGTCGACGCCGAGGTGCATCGTGCCGCCCTTCTTGGAGGACTTGGCCTTGCCCTTCTTGAGCTGCTCGAAGATGTCCGCGAGCTGGTCGCCGAGGTAAACGGAGATGATGGCGGGCGGCGCTTCGTTGGCGCCGAGGCGGTGATCGTTGGAGGCGGAGGCGACGAGCGCACGCAACAGACCGCTGTGCCGGTGCACCGCGCGGATGACGGCGGCGCAGAACACGAGGAACTGCATGTTGTCGTGCGGCGTGTGGCCGGGCTCGAGGAGATTGCCCTGGGTGGCGTTGCCGAGCGACCAGTTGAGGTGCTTGCCCGAGCCGTTGACGCCGGCGAAGGGTTTCTCGTGGAAAATGCACTCCATGCCGTATTTCCGGGCCACGCGCTTGAGCACGGTCATGACCGTCTGCTGGTGGTCGGCGGCGATGTTGGCCGTCTCATAGATCGGCGCGATCTCGTACTGCGAGGGCGCGACTTCGTTGTGGCGGGTCTTCACCGGCACGCCGAGGCGGTAGAGCTCAGCTTCGCACTCGTGCATGTAGGCGAGCACGCGGTCGGGAATGACGCCGAAATATTGATCTTCGAACTCCTGACCCTTGGGCGGACGGGCGCCGAAGAGCGTGCGGCCGGCGGTCATCAGATCGGGACGGGCGAGGTAGAAATTGCGGTCGACGAGGAAGTATTCCTGTTCCGGGCCGGCGGTCGCGGAGACCATCGCAATATTGGTGTGGCCAAAAAGCTTGAGGATGCGGCGCGCCTGGGTGTCGAGCGACTTCATCGAGCGCAGGATCGGCGTCTTGGTATCGAGCACTTCGCCGGTCCAGGAGACGAACGCGGTCGGGATGCAGAGGGTGACGCCGTTGGCGTTTTCCACCAGGTAGCACGGGCTGGTGACGTCCCACGCGGTGTAGCCGCGGGCTTCAAACGTGGCGCGGATGCCGCCGGAGGGGAACGACGAGGCGTCGGGTTCGCCCTGCGCGAGCTGCTTGCCGGAGAACTCGGCGATCGCGCCACCTTTGCCATCGGGTTCGAGGAAGCTGTCGTGCTTCTCGGCGGTCAGGCCGGTGAGCGGGTGGAACACGTGGGCGTAGTGCGTGGCGCCACGCTCCAAAGCCCAGTCCTTGATCGTCGTGGCGACGATGTCGGCCATGCCCGGATCGAGCGGTGCGCCGGTTTCGATGGTCTTCTTGAGCGATTTGTAGACGGCCTTCGGCAGGCGCGACTGCATGACCTTCTCGTTGAAAACATTCTGGCCGTAGAGGGCGGCAGAGTGGCTTTCTTTGAAAGCCAGCGTGTTGGTGACGCGAAAACTATTCGCGGCAGAGATGGCGGATTGGCGGGCGGGACTTACGCTCATGGGAGTCGGGTGTTGCGGAACGGTTAAAGAGGAAGATCGAGAGAAAACAGACGCCGCGGTAAACCGCAAAGCGGAAACCGCAGGCACCGATCCCATGAGCAAAACCCACGCCAAAACCGCCGCGGCGTGGAAAAAAGTTATTCACCGCCGCGGCGCGCGCCCGGCCGGGTGCGATTTTGAGTCGCAACCCGGCAATCCGCTAGCGCGTTACGCGACAGCCGACTTCTCCTCCTTTCCGGTTGCCGCCAGTCGCCGTGTGACCCACATCACCGCCGCCAGCGCCACAAACAGCACGCCGGTTCCGGCCAGCAAAGCGTAATCCTGCATTTGCAAAACGAAGTACAAGTACCCGTACACGCCGATGAGCGCCACCGCCACGATCAGCGTCCGCCCGCCACTGTGCAGGATCGCCAGGCTGTAGAGCACGATCAGCAGCGTCGAAGCCGCCGCCGCCAGCCCGTACGCCGCGCCAAACCCCGTGAACTCCGCCAGCGCCAGCAACCCCAGATAAAACAGGCACAGCGCCGCCCCCACCAACCCGTAGTGCAGCCCGTGCAACCGCAGCGCCGCGCCCATCTCGAAGAGGAAAAATGCGGTGAAGATCAGCGCGAGGAAGAGCACGCCATGCTTGAGCGCGCGCTCCGTCGTGCGGTACGCGTCCGTGGCCGCGACCAGGTTGACCCCAAAACTCGCCGCCGCGAAAACCTTGGCTTCGGGCTTCGTCTCGCCGGTGCGATCCGTCCACTGCTGGGGAAAGTCGCGCCCGTAGTACGACACCTGCCATTGGGCGTTGAACCCGTCCGCCCGCACCTCACGCAACGTCGGCAGGAACGCGCCCGTGAAACTCGGATCGGGCCACGCTGCGCTGATCCGCGCCGTCGTTTGCCGGCCGACCGGGATGAGCGACAGGCTCTCGCTACCGTTGAGCGTCACCTCCAGTGCGAAGGGCAGCGTCTCCGCCGCCGCCGTGAGGTCGGGCAACGGTGCGTGCAGGCCGGTTTTGCCGATCTCGCAATTCAGCCCGGGCAACAAGGTCCGCGGCACACCGGCCCATTGCATCGTCAACGCCTCGCGTGTGCCGCGCAGATCGCTCAACCCCAGACTCACCCACGCCTCGCTCCACCGCACCTCGGCCGGCGCGATGCCCAACGCCGCGAAGTCGGGCCGCCGGAAATTCCCGGTCACCTTGATGTGCCCGGTGTAGACCGTGGCCGCGTAGATCCCGCGATAACGGCTTTCCGGATCGAGCTTCCCCACCACCGTGAGCTGTTCCGGCAGAAAGAACGCGTTGGCCCGCCACGCCCGGCGCTTTTTCTCCACGATCTTCTGCCCGCCGACGTACGACGTCTCCTCCGTCTCCGTGTGGTAAGTGTAGGGCACCGCGAGCACCGGGCCGACCAGCGTCTGCGGCTTGCCCCAGAGCTGGGTGATCTCGGCGACGGCGGTATCGCGCCGCTGGCGGCGTTCGCGGAGCAACGAATCCACCATGCCCAGCGGAATCTGGAGCAGGAGGACGAGCAACGCGATGCCGCCGATTTTCAGGGCCAGCGCGTTGCGCTGGACAAAGGGGACGCGAACGTCGGGAGGAACTTGCGGAGGGTTCATGCCCCGCACTCTGCGCCCCGACTGTGAACTCCGTATGAAGCCACCATGAATTCTCCGCGAAAAACGCCGCCACCGCCCCACTCCGTCCCGTCCCCACCCGCTCGCCCACCGCCGTCGCCCCATCCCCGTTTGTTACGTAATACGTAACAACCTGGGCCGCGTCCCGCCCGCGTGCTCTCCGATGGAGATGTTACGTATTACGTAACAATCGCACCCGGGTTCGCGGTCGCCGCCGGCAGGCGCAGCTCGGCGCGCACGCCGCCTTCGGCGCGGTTCGTCACGCGCACGTCGCCGCCGTGCAGCCGCATGATCTCGCGCACGATGGCCAGGCCCAGTCCGGTGCTCTTCCGCCCGGTGTCGGGGCGCGGCAACGAGTAAAACCGGTCGAAGATTTTGCCCAGCGCATAGTCCGGAATACCCGGACCCGTGTCCTCCACCGTCGCCACCGCCACGCCACCCGCGCCTGGCTCGAATTGCAGGCGGACCGTGCCGCCGGAGGGCGTGAACTCGAGCGCATTGTGCACGAGGTTCGTGAGCGCCTGCCCCAGCATGAAGCTCTCGCCGCGCACACGTAGCGCCGGCCCGGTGCCGCTGATCAACGTGACGCCGCGGGCCTTCGCCGCGCTCTGGGCCGACGCCACAATTTCGCGCCCGAGCTCCGCCAGATCGAACTCGCGCGTGAACACGCGACCGTGCCGGCTCTCCAACGCCGCCAGCTCAAGCAGCCGGTCCACAATGTGCCGGATGCGCGCCGCCTCCGCCTGGATGTTGCCCAAAAACTTCGCGCGATCCGCCTCGGGCGGATTCTCCTCAAGCAATTCCGCCGCGCCGCGGATCGCCGAGAGCGGGGCCTTGATCTCGTGCGCCAGATCGTGCGTGTACCGCTCGACGTACGCTTTGCCCTCGAGTGTCGTGCGCATCTCCTCGAAAGCCCGCGTCAGCGCCGCGATCTCGGTCGCCCGCGAGCCCGGCGGAGTCGCCGCATGGCCGTCGCGCACCGCCTGCGCGTAGACCGTCAGGCGTTCCAACGAATGCGTCAGCTTCGCCGCCAGCCACCAGCCGGCGGCCACCATCACCGCCGCCACCGCCAGACTGCCGGCGACGAGCCGCACGCGCGCCCGGAAGATCGCCTCGGTCACGCTCGCCAGCGGACGCGCCACGCCCACAAACCCGACCGTCGCCTCGCGCCAGCGCACCGGCGCCGTCACGCGCAACTCGCCCGCGACCACGCTCACGTTGTCCGCCGCGTAATCGCTCTTCTCAAAGTAAGCGCTCATCTCCGGCCGCCGCGTGTAATCGCGCCCCACATCGCGTCCGCCGGCGGAGTCGAACGCCACGACGCCCTTCGCGTCGGTGACGTACACGCGCAGGCCGCCCGCGGCTTTTTCCACCGCGGCGAGATGCGCGCGCCACGCGGCGCCGAGCGCGGCGGCGGGCGCGGTTTCCGGGCGTTGCGCGAGATCGGCCTCGATCATCGCGGCGAAAATGGCGGCGGTATCGTTGAGCGTGCGGCGCATCGACTCGACGTAACGCGGCCGGACCTCCCGCAGCACAAACCCCATCAACACAGCAAACCCCACCGCCGAAGCCGCGCCATAAACGCCGAAGATGGCCGTGCGAATTTTCATGGTCGGCTCAACCCGGCGGACGCAGCGCATAACCGAGCCCGCGGCGCGTCTCGATGGGATCGGCGTCGGGCGCGACGGCGCGCAATTTGGCGCGCAGGGTTTTGATGTGCGCATCGACGGTGCGGTCGAAACTCGCGCCCGGATCGTCCCACGCGGCGGCCATCAATTCATCGCGGGAAAACACGCGCCCGGGCCGGGCCACGAGCGTTTTCAACAGGCGGTACTCGTGCCGCGTGAGCGGGAGCGGCGCGTCGTTGAAACGGATCTCGCAACGCTCCTCGTCCACCGCAAATCCGGCGGAATCGGCCGGCGGTTTGTCCCGTATTACGTTACGAGCGGGCTGGGGGCTGCGGCGGAGAATGGCTTTCACGCGGGCGGCGATTTCGCGCGGACTGAAAGGTTTCACTACGTAATCGTCGCCGCCGATTTCGAGTCCGACCACGCGATCCACCTCCGCCTGCCGCGCGGTGAGAAACAGGATCGGCACCGCGGAGCGCGCGCGAATGCGTTTGCAGACTTCGAAGCCGCTCAGGTCGGGCAGGCCGACGTCGAGGATCACGAGCGCGATGCCGTCGGCGGCGACCGCGCGCAACGCCTCGCCGCCCGTCTGACACCATTGCGGTGCGAAACCCTCGGTCTTCAGGGCGTAGACGAGAGTGTCGGCGATGGCGGGCTCGTCTTCGACGATGAGGATGCGCGGCAGCATGGTGGTGAAGTGCGGCGCGCAGCCTGGGCCAGCGGGATCAGCCGAGCAAGCGCGCGGTCGCGCTCTCCGCCAAGTGCAGCCTTTTCGGATCCCTCCGGTTATCCCAAATGCGAATGATCTCCACGAGCGCCGCGGTCGGGTTGATGCGATAGATTACGAGGTAATGCCGATGCGCGAGTTTACGCAGATCAGGCCTTTTTCGCACCGGCGCGCCACGATAAGGCAGCTGATCGAGGGAGAAGATGATGTCGACCAGCTCCAAACCAATGCGCTCGGCAGCCGCAGGGTTTTTCCTGGCAAGAAACGCCACGACCGCCTCCAAGTCGGCTTCCGCCGTGTCGGTCAGCGCGATCCGCCAGCCCATTGCCGCACTTTCGCTTCGAGTTCGCTGCGCTCTGTGACACGGCCCCCATTGCGGGCGAGCGAATGCAGGCCGGCGTCGATGGCGGCCAAAAGCTCCGGCGACTCTTCATCATGCTCAACCAACCAATCGCGCACTTTGGCCACCTCGTCCGGAGGGAGCGTCTGAATTTGGTTGATGACATCAAGAGCAGTCATGACCGAGACAGCCTAAGCGACTGGTTTGGCTCGGCAAGCTCGGCTTATTGCAGCCAGCGGTAACACAACGCCCCCGCAAAGATGACTGTGGAATAAGCCACCATTCCAGCAAAGGCTCGAAGCTTGGATCGCTTGTGATCGAATACCCCACCCGCTCCAGTGTTTCTAACCACGAAGCCCAAGGCATAGATAAAAAAAGCTCCGTGCAGAAATGGTTTTATATTGAAGTCGCGCGGCCACCAAAAAAACGGCAGCGCCAGGCCGCACAGCCCGATGAACCAGAGCCAAGAGAGGATTAGCGTTTCACGGCGAAAAGCCGGCGGTTGATTGTGCTGAGGGGGTGAAGCTTGAAGTGTGATGGGGGCAGTCGATTTCTAAGCTTCCCCGAGCAAGCGCGCGGCTTCGATCAGGCCGGCGGGGTGGCCGATGTCGAGCCGGCGGCCGGGCCAGCGCACGCCGAGGAAGCCGCGCCGGGTGCGCAGTTGCTCCATCGCATCGGTCACCTGCACTTCGCCGCCGTAACCGGCGGCGGTGGTGTCGAGGCAGTCGAAAATCTCCGGCGTGAACAGATACCGCGCGGCGAACGCGTGGTAGGGCAGCGTGGCACCGGCGGCGTCGAGCAAGCGGGGCGCGACCTCGGGCTTCGGCTTTTCGACGAGTTGCGCGAGCGCAAACACATCGGGCTCCAGTTGCCGGCCGCCGGCCACGCCGTAGCGCGAGACTTTTTCCGCCGGACACGGTTCGAGGGCGACGGAGGGCTGGGCGTGTTGGCGCCACGCGGCGAGCATTGCCGGCAACGGCGAGCCGCCATGCATCACAGTGTCGGCGAGCAGCACGGCAAACACCGGGTCGTTGCCCACAAATTCCTTCGCCTGACGCACCGCGTCGCCGAGGCCGCGCATGGCCGGCTGGTAGGTGTAATGGATGCGGCCGAGGCGCGAGAGCTCGCGCAGGGCGGCGAGTTCGCGGGTCTTGCCGATTTGTTCGAGATGGCGCTCCAGGTCGGGATTGGGAGTGAAGTAGGTCGGGATCGCCTCCTTGCCGCGGCTGAGGATGATCAGGATGTCGTCGAACCCGGCGGCGACGGCCTCGGCGACGACGTAGTGAATCACCGGCTTGTCGCCGAGCGGGAGCATCTCTTTCGGGATGGCCTTGGCGAGCGGGAGGAAACGCGTGCCGAAACCGGCGGCGGGAAGAACGGCTTTCATGTGCGGGAGCGGGCGGGGCGCAGGCTCACACGGTGTGGCCGTTGGTGGTGGGGAGCGGCGGCGCGTAATCAGGCTTGATCACGCGAATGCCTTTGCTCGCGAAGGCCTCGGACAGTTTGCGGAACATTGCCTCGTCTTCGTAGAGACCGACGATCGCGCCGCCGCTGCCGGCAAACTGCGCGCTGGCGCCCTGACGCCGTGCGGTCGCCACCATGTCGCGATTGCCGTCGCCGACATCGTAGAGGCTGGCGCGTTTGTCGAAATTGGCGTCGATGATGCGGTTCATCTCCGCACGGTCGCCGCGCAGGAGCGCCGCGCGGAATTTCACCGTGAGATCGGCCCAGTAGCGCATGGCGTCGACGACATCGCCATCGCCGCGATTCCAACGCGCCCGGAGATCGTTGTGATACACCTCGGTGCCCTCGGACAAATCGTCGCGAAACGCCACGTAGAGCGGCGGCAGGAGCGCGACGTCGAGAATCTCATACGCGCCGTAACCGCGGGCCTCCATGATTGCGCGGTCGAAATCCATGTACACGAGCCCCTGGTAGGATTGGGCGACGCGGTCCTGCAGGCCGGCGGGAATGCCGAGTTCGACGTTCTCCACCGAGAGCACGAGGTTGGCGAGCGAGTGGCGCGAGATGGTGACGTTATAAAAACCCATCAGCGCCCGCGCGCAGGCGGTGATGATCGCGCTGGAGCCGGCGAGCCCGACGCGGTTGGGAATGTCGGAGCGGTAACGCAGCGTGAAGTTGCGGTTGTCGAGTTTGATCCCGCGGTTGCAGCAATAGTCGTAGAACGCCTTGATGGTGGCCTTGAGCAGCCGGAACCCACCGTAATAACCGTGTTGTTTCACGTCGCGGTGCAGCCCGGCGATGCCGTCGAACACCGAGTGGTCGCGACGGCTCGGGAGGAGTTCGAGCTCGGGCGACTCCCACAGCTCGATGTGCGCGGAGTAATTCCGGAACGTGAAGGAAATGGTTTTGCCGAAGTAGCCGTCGGAAGGATTGCCGACGAGCCCGGCCCGAGGGTAGGCGACTGTGCGAATGAGCATGGTGGAAAATCGCGCCGACGCTGGCGCAGCCGCCGGCCGAACGCACGCCGAAAGCGCGCGCGAGCGCAGCTTGTGCGCCTTGGAACCAAAATCCCGCTTCCTCTCGCGCAGCCCGCGACTCTATCATGGCCGCCCTTTGCTCCACACCCTGTCCGATTCATCATGAAAATCTGGCCCAAGCTCGTCTGGTTCTGCACTGCGTTCGCCATCGCCGCCCCCGGCATCCTCTCCGCGCTCGAAGTAAAATCGCCCGACGGCCGGGTGGTCGTGAATTTCGCGGTGAAAGATTTCGCCGGCGCCAAGGACTGCGCGGTGTACCAGGTGAGTTGCGGCGACCGGATCGTGGTGGCGGAGTCGCGTCTCGGACTGGCGCTGGAGGGCGGCGTGCTGCAAGGCGGCTTGCAGCTCGTGTCGCACGCCGAGAGCCAGCGCGATGTCGAGTGGCGGCCCGTTTACGGCGAACGCAGCGTGGTGCGCGACCAATACCGCCAGCTCGCGGTGGAATTGCAGGAAACCGCGGGAGCGCGGCGGCGGGTGGCGCTGACGTTTCGCGCCTACAACGAGGGCGCGGCGTTTTGCTACACGTTGCCCAAACAGGACGGCGCGGAGCGCGTCGTGATCACCAAGGAGCTGTCGGAATTCCGTTTCGCCGCCGACCACCCGACGTGGGCCGTGTACACGGCGCAGGGTGAGTACGCGCCCGTCGCGCTCAGCCAGGTGAAGCCCGGCTGCGAGCGTCCGCTGACGGTGCAACTCGCCGACGATCTCTACGCAGCGCTGGCGGAGGCGCGGCTGGTGGATTACGCGCGGATGAAGTTTGCCCCGCTCGCCGGCGCGCCGCACTGCCTCGTGAGCCAGCTCAGCAGCAGCGTGAGCGGCGCGTTACCGCTGACCACGCCGTGGCGCGTGGTGATGGTCGCGCCAAGCCCCGGGCGGCTGCTCGAAAACAACGACCTTCTGCTCAACCTCAACGACCCCTGCGCCATCGCCGACACCTCGTGGATCAAGCCCGGCAAAGTGCTGCGCGAGGTCACGCTCACGACCGTGGGCAGCAAGGCCTGCGTGGACTTCGCCGTGCGGCGGAATCTCCAGTACATCATGTTCGACGCCGGCTGGTACGGGCCGGAAACCTCCGACGCCTCCGACGCGCGCGGCGTCAACCTCGACCCGGCTCGCTCGAAGGGTCCGCTCGATCTTCCGGAAGTGCTCCGCTACGCCGCCGAGCGCGGCATCGGCGTCATCCTCTACGTCAACCGCCGCGCGCTGGAACGGCAGGCCGACGAGCTGTTCCCGCTCTATAAAAAGTGGGGCGTGAAGGGCGTGAAATTCGGTTTCGTCAACGTGGGCTCGCAGCAGTGGACGACCTGGCTGCACGACACTGTGCGCAAAGCCGCCCAGCACCAGTTGCTCGTCGACATCCACGACGAGTACCGGCCGACCGGCTACTCGCGCACCTACCCGAATCTGCTCACACAGGAAGGCGTCGCGGGCGACGAGACCACGCCATCCCCGCGGCTGACGCTCACGATTCAGTTTACCCGCATGCTCGCCGGCGCCGCCGACAACACCGTGTGCTATTACGCGCAACGCGTGGATCAGATGGCCTCGCACGCCTACCAGCTCGCCAAGGCCGTGTGTCTCTACAGCCCGTGGCAACACCTCTACTGGTACGACCGGCCGCCGGGTGCACCCGCCAAAGCCGGCGGCGCGGGCGGCGCCGAGAGCGTCATCGGCGACGAACCCGAGCTGAAATTCTACGACCGGCTGCCGACGGTGTGGGATGACACCAAGGTCATTCACGGACACATCGGCGAGTACGCCGTCATCGCCCGGCGCAGAGGGGTGAACTGGTTTGTCGGCGCCATGAACGGCAACGAGGCGCGCACCCTCTCCCTGCCGCTGAATTTTCTGGAAAAAGGCCAGCGCTACGACGCCTACGTGCACTCCGACGATCCGACCGCCACCACACGCACCCGCGTGAAAACCGAGCGCTTGCTCGTGAGCGCCGACACCGTGCTGCCACTCGCGTTGCCCGCGCGCGGCGGTCAGGCGATCCGCATCGAGCTCGCCATCGAGGCCAACGCCACGCCCGCACCGGCGCCAACGCGCAATCGCTGAGCGTGCTGCATAGCGTGGTGCCGCAGATTTTGGTGGAGCGTCTTGTCCCCTGTTTGGGCCGGAGACAAGGGTAACAGGTGTTCGGACACATGGGTAACACTCGCGGAGGTGCGTTAAGGTGCGGTGGCGAGGTTGACGGACGAAGGATAGATGGAGCGCAGCCGGTGCTTCTCAATGCGAGGGAGCGTGA
>JACRHS010000018.1 GCA_016217595.1 Opitutia bacterium
TCCTGCGCCGCAGTCAGAAACAGGCGCGGATGCTCGCGACTCATCTTGGTCAGGCGCTCAGTCACGGCCGGGGTGATGGTGTCGGCGGCCGGAGCGGTTTTCTCGGCGCCGTTGCCTGGCGCGTACAAGGCGAAGAGCAGCGGGAGCAGCAGGGGAAACAGGTGGCGGATGGCGGGTAGTTTCATGAGTGGGAGCCTGCACGGGCGCAGGTCAGATCTAGTAGGACGTTGCCCGAGGGTTTGCAGCTACGGAATATTTTTGTGTTGGGTTTTACCGCTTGCCGCCCGGCCGATCCGGGCCGTTGGCTTGCCCGGAAAAATCTCCCCTCATGAAAAAACTCCCGCTCCTTCTCGCTCTGCTTCTCGCGTTGACGGTGTCCGTCCACGCGGCGTTGCGACTCCCCGCCATCATCGGCGACCACATGGTGCTCCAGCAGCAACAGGCCAATCCCGTCTGGGGTTGGGATACGCCAGGCACCACGGTCACCGTGACATTTGCCGGGCAGACGCAGACCGCGACCGCCGGCGCCGATGGCAAATGGAGCGTCAAGCTCGCGCCGTTGCCCGCCAACGACCAGCCGCAGACACTCGCCATCGCCGGCACCGAGAAACGCGAAATCCAGGACGTGCTCGTGGGCGAGGTGTGGATGTGCTCGGGCCAGTCCAACATGGGCTTCACCTTGGGCCGCTCGTATAACGGCGACATCGAGGCGGCGGCGTCGAAACTGCCGAAGCTGCGCCTGATCAAAGTTCCTCAGGTCGGCTCGCAGGAGTTGAAGGACGATTTCAAGGGCGAGTGGAAAACGTCCACCGCCGAGTCCGTGGCCAATTTCAGCGCGGTGGGTTTGATGTTCGGGCGTTATTTGCAGAACATCCTCGGCGTGCCCGTCGGCCTGATCGACAACGCGTGGGGCGGTTCCGCGGCCGAGGCCTGGGTGCGCCGCGAGTCGTTGGAGAAAGATCCGCGTTTTCAGGCGTTGCTGGCCCGGACGGTGCGGCGCGAGACGGAATTGCAGAGCGAAAAAGGCCGCGCCGAGCACGAGGCGCAGTTGACCAAATGGAAAGCCGCCGTCGCCAAAGCCAAAGCCGAGAAGAAGGTCGCGCCGCGCGCCCCGGAATCGCCCGAGCAATGGCTCGCCGGCCGGCATCGCCCGGGCAACATTTTCGGCGGCGTGGTGCATCCCACGCTCGGCTACGGCCTCAAGGGCGTGATCTGGTACCAGGGCGAATCCAATGCCGAGCGCGCCGCCGAGTACGCGGACTTGTTCCCCTTCCTCATTGCGCAATGGCGCCAGGAGTGGGGCCAGGGCGATTTCCCCTTCTATTGGGTGCAGCTCGCCGATTTCCGCGCCGAAAAGCCCGAGCCGGGCGAGAGCGATTGGGCCGAGTTGCGCGAGGCGCAGACCAAGACGCTTTCCCTCCCCAACACCGGCCAGGCCGTCATCATCGACATTGGCGAGGGCAAGGACATCCATCCGCGCAACAAGCACGACGTCGCCGCGCGGCTGGTCCGCTGGGCGCTCGCGAAAGACTACGGCATGAAATTTCCGTACCGCAGCCCGGAGTACAAAGGCCAGGAGATCGCCGGAAACACCGTCACGCTCACCTTCGATTGCTTCGGCAGCAGCCTCGCGACGTTCGACGTGAAAGAAGCGCGTGGGTTTGCGGTGTGCGGCGAGGACAAAGTCTGGCACTGGGCCAAGGCCACTGTGCAGGGCAAGGACCAGATCGTCGTCACCTGTGAGCAGGTGGCGAAACCCATCGCCGTGCGTTACGCGTGGGCCGACAATCCGGTGTGCAATGTTTACAGCGCCGACGGGCTGCCGGTGACGCCGTTCCGTACCGACAACTTCCCGCTTACGACCGCAGCAGCTTCGGCCAAGCGGTAGAGTGCAGGAGTGCAGTTTCGCCTCTGACTGTAGGGCGGCATCGCCGAATGCCGCCCGGAGTCGATTGGCACGTCGCCAGAGCGGCGGGGTTCGGCGATGCCGCCCTACAGTCGGAGCGCGGCGCGACGCCATTCTCCCCGTTTCGTGTCTTTCGTGTGTTTCGTGGTTACACATAATAACCAGCGTCTCGCTCTGACTGATTTTCGCAGTTGCCGCCCCGCCCGCGGCGCGGCGACATCGACGACGTGTCGTCGCGTGTCTCTCCAACTCTCTGGCGCTGGGTCTGGCCTCTGCTCGTGGCCGTGATGGTTTTCCTCGCCTCCGGTCGCAGCCAGGTCGCGGGACCGCGCATTCCGCATCTCGACAAGGTGACGCATTTCGCGGTGTACGGCCTGCTCGCCACGCTGGTGCTCCGTGCCTTGCCCGCCGGCCGACGCGCGTGGCTGGCAGTCGCGTTGGTCTCGCTGTTCGGCATCTCCGACGAATGGCACCAGAGCTTCACGCCGGGCCGCTCGGTGGAGTTCGCCGACTGGCTCGCCGACACCCTCGGCGCGGCGCTGGCCGTGACGCTTTACGTCCGCTGGACATGGTACCGGCGCTTGCTGGAAACGCGTCTGAGTTGGTCGCGCCGGGTTGAAACCGCGCCCGTCCTCGCTCCTAATTCCGCCACATGACACCCGCCGAGGCCCGCTCCCGCATCGTTGCCCTGCGTGCCGAACTCGCCCGCCACGACGAGCTCTACTACCGCCGCGCCCAGCCGGAGATTCTCGATTTCGATTATGATCGCCTGAAACGCGAGCTGGCCGAGCTCGAAGCCGCGCATCCGGAGCTGGCCGCCGGCGACTCGCCCACGCGCCGTATCGGCGACGATCGCGCCGAGGGTTTCGCCCGCGTGCGTCACCGCCAGGCGATGACCA
This sequence comes from Opitutia bacterium, assembly GCA_016217595.1. Taxonomy (GTDB): domain Bacteria; phylum Verrucomicrobiota; class Verrucomicrobiia; order Opitutales; family Opitutaceae; genus MWDT01. The sequence continues at coordinate 2,806 of JACRHS010000018.1, forward strand.
CGCTCGACAACACCTACGATGAGGGCGAGCTGCGCGAATTTCACGCCCGCCTGGCGAAGCTGCTTGGCAGCGAAGATCTCGCCTACGTGATCGAGCCGAAGATCGACGGCCTCGCCGTCAGCCTCACTTACGAACACGGCCAGCTCACGCGCGCCGTCACCCGCGGCGATGGCGAGGAGGGCGACGACGTCACGGCCAATGTCCGCACGATCCGCGGCCTGCCGCAGGCGTTGCTCGACACCGCGCCGCCGGCCTGCATCGAAATCCGCGGCGAGGTTTATCTGCGCTGGTCGGAGTTCGAGCGCATCAATCGCCTGCAGGAGGAGGCCGGCCTCGAACCCTACGCCAACCCGCGCAATCTTGCCGCGGGCACGCTCAAACTTCTTGACGCCGCCGAGGTCGCGCAGCGCCGCCTGGAGATCGTGCTCTACGGCCTCGGGCATAGCGAACCCGCCGAGCTGTTCGTCTCGCAGAGCGCGTGTCAGGGCCAGCTCGCCGCGTGGGGGCTGCCGGTGGTGGAAAAATTCTGGCCCGCGCGCGGCATCGACGCCGTGTGCGCCGCCATCCGCGAGCTCGACGAGAAGCGTCGTGGCTTCGCCTACGGCACTGACGGCGCCGTGGTGAAACTCGACCGTTGCGATCAGCAGCGCACCGCCGGTTTTCGTGGCGAAGGGCAGGCGGCGCGCAAGCTCTCGCCGCGCTGGGCGTGCGCCTTCAAGTTTGCCCCCGACCGCGCCGAGACGCGCGTCAACGCCATCACGATTCAGGTCGGCCGCACCGGCGCGCTCACGCCCGTCGCCGAACTCGCGCCCGTGCAGCTCGCCGGCACTACGGTGAAGCGCGCCACGTTGCACAACGCCGACGAGATCGCGCGCAAGGATGTGCGCGTGGGCGACACCGTGCTCGTGGAAAAAGCTGGCGAGATCATCCCGGCGGTTGTCGCGGTGCTCGTCGAGAAACGCCCGCCGGAGTGCGTGCCGTATGTGTTCCCGCAGACGTGCCCGGTGTGCGGCACGGCAGCGGTGCGCGCGGCCGATGGCGTGGTGTGGCGTTGCCCGAGCCCCGCGTGTCCCGAAAAAGTCCGCCGCCAGCTGACGCATTTTGCCTCGAAGGCTTGCCTCGATATCGACGGGTTGGGCGAGGAGATCGTCGATCTGCTGGTGTCGCGCGGGCTGGTGAAAACGATTCCCAATCTGTTCCGCCTGCAACTCGCCGACCTGCTGCCGCTGAAAAAGTCCGGCGAAGTCTGGGCCGGCAATCTCACCGCCGCCATCGCCGCGCGGCGCTCGGCCGATCTCTGGCGCGTGATCCACGGCCTTGGCATTCCGCAGGTGGGCGCGGCGTCGGCGAAGGATCTGGCGGCGCGTTTCCGCTCACTTGCCGCACTGGCGACAGCCGACGAGCTTGCGCTCATGTCCATCTCTGGCATCGGCGAAAAAACAGCGCAGGCGATTCTCGCGTGGCTGGCCGAGCCGGCGCACCGCGCCTTGCTGGCCGAGTTGGAGGCCGTCGGCTTGCAACCCACGCCACCGCCCGCGCCGGTCGCCGGCAGCGTGGCCCCGCTCGCGGGCAAGACGATCGTGCTGACCGGCACGCTGCCGACGCTCACGCGCGAGGAAGCGACGGCGAAGATCGAAGCCGCTGGCGGCAAAGTGAGCGGCAGCGTAAGCAAGAAAACGAGCTACGTCCTTGCCGGAGAAGAAGCCGGCTCGAAGCTCGAAAAAGCCCGTACGCTGGGCGTCCCCGTGATCGACGAAGCCGAGCTGCTGCGGCTGCTGGGCGGGAGCTGATGAACCCAATTGCGCGACTTGTCGCGCAATTCATCAGACGGCACTTGTGGCGCTGACGCCTTTGCCACGCGCATGAGCGCGTGGGTTTCGGGATATGCGGCAGGTTTTCGGGATATGCGGCGGCGGTTATCAGACGTGATTGGGGAGAATTATGCGGACGTTTATCAACCGAAGCCCCATTGATCATCGCTAGTTATGAGATTGGGTGTTGACGGCTAACAAGTCCGCGTAACGTTGGTTCGCACCAAGGCGTCACGTTAACTTACATGAAAAAGCAAATCGTTCACATCCTCTTGCTGGCCCTGTGCCTAGGAGGACAGCTGCACGCTCAGGTGGCTCAGGTGCGTACGGCGAACGAGGTGCGTATGCCACCCGGGTCCATCGACTGCAACAGCCCGGCGTTTTGGTGGAATAACCGCCTTTATTGGTTCGGCTCGCATGGCAGCCCGCGGTTGAGCGAGGGGCCGAGCCAGTTCGGACCATGGACACCCATTACCGTTTCCATGCCGTTGCAAAAAGCGTGGCCGGGCTGGATGGAGGCGGTGTGGTGTGACGACGATGGGACGCTCTTCGGCTGGTATCATACCGAACCCGATCGCATCTACGAAAACTCGACGCTGACGGCGCCCAGAATCGGCGCGGTGGTGTCTTTCGATGGCGGGCAGAATTTCTTCGATCTGGGCATCGTGTTGGAGTCGGGTGATCCGCTCGATGAGAACGCGCAAAACGGCTACTTCGCCGGCGGCAACGGCGATTTCTCGGTGATCCTCGATCGCGAGCGGAAGTACTTCTATTTCTTCTTCGGCAACTATGGCGGCCCCGCTGAAAACCAGGGCGTGGCGGTCGCCCGCATGGCGTTCGAAGACCGTTTCGTGCCGGTGGACCGGGTGCAAAAATACTACGCGGGCGAGTGGAACGAACCGGGACTGGGCGGGCGGTTGACGCCGATCTTTACGGTGCGCCGGCCCTGGCAGTCGAAAGCACCGGATGCGTTGTGGGGTCCGTCCGTGCACTGGAACACGTACCTGAACAGCTACGTCATGTTGCTCAATCACGCACGCGGCCAGCCGGGCTGGTCGCAAGCGGGCATCTTCATTTCCTTCGCCACCGATCTCACCCAACCGGAAACCTGGAAGGAGCCGACCCAGATTTTGGACAACTCGGATTTCCCGGGCTGGTATTATTTCTATCCGCAGGTGATGGGGCTCGGTGAGGGCGAAACCGACACGCTCGCCGGACAAAACGCGCGGCTCTATGTCGGCGGCATCTCGCGCTGGGAAATCGAATTTTCTCTCAACACGGTGGAGCCAGTGGAGCCGGTCAACGACGGCGAAACACCGCCGGAAGAGACTCCACCCGAAGAGGGTTGAGCCTGTCAGCGCGCCGATTGCGAGGCGATGTAACGCGCCCGCTCCAAATCAGAGAGACTGGGCTCACACGTCGCAGAGCTGGGCGGCCGAGCGCAGCGCGGCAAGCGGTTCGCCAACGGGAATGAACTCCTGGCCGACAAAGCCCGTGTAGCCGGTTTCCCGGATGACGCGCATGATCGCCGGATAATCGAGCTCTTGCGTGGCGTCGATTTCGTGGCGTCCCGGAAAACCGGCGGTGTGATAATGTGCGATATACCGGTGGTGCTCGCGGATCGCGCGGACCACGTCCTCGCCCATTGCCCGCATGTGGTAGATGTCGAACAGCAGCCGGCAGCGCGGTGAGCCGACGCGCTCGATCAACTCCACGCCCCACGCCGTGCGGTCGCACTGGTAATCGGGGTGATCGATGCGGCTGTTGAGCAGCTCCACGCAGAGCGTCACTCCCGCGCGCTCCGCCGCACCGACGAGTTGGCGCAGTCCGTCGGCGCAATGGGCCAACCCCTCGGCGTCGCTCTGGCCGCGCCGGTTGCCGGAGAAACAGACGATGTTGGGCACGCCGGCGGCCGCAGCGGCGGCGATGCGTTCGAGAAACGCCGGCACGAGTTGCGCGTGATTTTCCCGGCGGTTGAAACCATCGGGGATGGGGCCCGGGCTGTTGGCCAGCGCGCACGTCAACCCATGCTGGCGCACGACCGGCCAGTCGGCGGGATCGAGCAGCTCCACCGAGGCGAGGCCGATCTCGCGGGCGGCGCGGCAGAGCGCGTCGAGCGGCAGGTCGCGATAGCACCAGCGGCAGACGGATTGGCGGATGTTTCCCCGGAGCGGCATGAGGGCAACAGAGTCGACGATACCCGGCGCGCGCAAGGCCGCGTTGCGGTTACAGCTTCATGCGGCGCAGGCGGAGGGCGTTGGTGGTGATGGCGAGGCAGCTCAGGCTCATCGCCACGCCGGCGAGCATCGGATCGAGCCGCCATCCGAAATGCGGATACAGCGCGCCCGCTGCGACCGGAATGCCCAGTGCGTTGTAGAAAAACGCGAAAAACAGGTTCTGCTTGATCGTGCGCAGCGTCGCCCGGCTGAGGTGCAACGCCTGCACGATGCCGCGCAAATCGCCCTTCACCAGCACCACGCCGGCGCTGTGCATCGCGACATCCGAGCCCGTGCCCATCGCGACGCCCACGTCGGCAGCGGCCAGCGCCGGCGCGTCATTGATGCCGTCGCCGGCGAAGATCACGCGCTCGCCTTTCTCCCGGTGCGCGCGGACCAGTTCCTGTTTTTGGGCGGGGGCGATGCCGGCCTGCCAGCCGTCGAGCCCCAGCTCCTCGGCCACGGCCTGCGCCGTGGCGGCGCGGTCGCCGGTGACCATGTGGACGCGCAGGCCCAGCCGGTGCAGCTCGGCGATGGCTGCGGGCGTGGTTGCCTTGATCGGATCGCTCAACGCGATCAAGCCCACGATGCGTTCGTCCACCAACACGCTTACCAGCGTGGCCGACGGAAAGCCGGCCGCGGCGCGTTGCGCGAGCGCGGGCGTGAGCTCCGCGCCGGTGCGCTGCACCTGCACCTTGCGGCTCGCCACCCAGGCGGTGATGCCCAGGCCCGGCTCCGCTTGAAAATCCCGCGCGGGCGTCAACGGCAGTCCGCGTTCGCGGGCCGCGGCGACGATGGCCCGCGCCAGCGGATGTTCGCTGGCACTCTCGGCCGCCGCGGCAAACGCGAGCACTTCGCGGTCGGTGAACACGCCCGCCGGATCGACTGCCACCACGCGCGGTTTGCCCTCGGTGAGCGTGCCGGTCTTGTCGATCAACACCGTCGTGGTTGCCGCGAGTCGCTCCAGCGCTTCGGCGTTTTTCACCAGCACGCCGGCCTGGGCGCCGCGGCCCACGCCGGTCACCAGCGCCACCGGCGTCGCCAGCCCCAACGCGCACGGGCAGGAGATGATCAACACCGCCACGGCGTTGACGAGGGCGTAGATCAGACGCGGCTCCGGTCCGAGCCACAGCCACAACGCGAAAGTGAGCGCGGCAATGGCCGCGACCACGGGGATGAACCAGTTCGACACGCGGTCGGCGAGCTTCTGGATCGGCGCTTCGCTCTCCTTGGCTTCCTCGACGAGTTGAATGATGTGAGCGAGCAACGTGTCGCGGCCCACGCGCTCGGCGCGAAACAGAAAAGTGCCGGTGGTGTTGAGCGTGCCGGCGCGCACCGGATCGCCCGTGCTCTTGGCGACCGGCACGGGCTCGCCGGTGAGCATGGATTCGTCGACCTCGCTCCGCCCCTCGCACACCGTGCCGTCGACCGGCACGCGTTCGCCGGGACGCACGCGCAAGTCGTCGCCCGGCACCACGGCGTCGAGCGGCACGTCCTCCTCGATGGTATCGCGCACGCGGTGGGCCTGTTTGGGCGCGAGGTCGAGCAGCGCGCGGATGGCCGCCTCGGTGCGGGCATGGGCGCGTTGTTCGAGAATCTGGCCGAGCAACACCACCGTCGTCACCACCGCCGCGCCCTCGAAATAGAGCGGCACGCCGTGCATCGTGCGCAGTCCGGCCGGGAAACGGTCGCCCCACACCACCGCCGCGACGCTGTAAAAATAGGCCGCGCCCGTGCCGGTGACGATGAGCGTAAACATGTTGGTGTCGCGCTCGCGCAGCGAGTACCACCAGCGGCGCAGAAACGGCGCGCCGCACCAGAAAAACACCGGCGTCGTCAGCGCGAGCTGCACCCAGCCGGAGAGCCGCGGCGCCACGGCGTGCTCCAGGCCCGGGATCATCTCGGACATCGCGAGCAGGAACACCGGCAGGCTCAGCGCGAGCGCGATCTTGAAGCGCGGCAGGAGAAACTGCGCCGCGGGAAGGCCCATGTAGACAGGTTCGGAAGGAGAGGGAGCGGAATCAGGCGCGACGTTGGACATGGCAAAGGTAAAAGAATTACACGTCCCCCCGCCCGAAGCGCAACCCGGCGCACCGCTTCCCGCCGATTTTTCGATTTCTTGACGAACACGTCCGTGCTCATCGTGCCGGGCCTTGGTGGGCAACTGTAGGAGCGGGTTTATCCCGCGATCCTTCGTCCACGCCACGGGTCGATGCATCAAGCCGCTCCTACAGCCAAAGCAGACTTATGCCCTCCGTCTTACCAGCGGATCTTGCGCGTATAATCGTCGGCGGGCCGAGCTGGCGGTTCGTCTTTATTCGCGGGCGGAGTCGGGTCGCGCAATTGTGCGGCGAGGCGGGTATTTTCGGTTTCGAGCTGGTCCTGCCGCGTGCGCAGCCGGTCGGTCATTTCGCCGAGCGATCGGGAGAGTTGCGCCGCCTCGTCGCCGGAACCGAGTTGCGGAAAAAGACTCGTCGCATCGCCGTCGCGAATGCGGTCCGCAGAGCGGGTCAGCAGGCGCAGGCGTCGCGTCAGTTGTTGCGCGCCGAACCAGCCGGCCACGGCCAGCGCGAGCGCGGCGAGCAGGCCCAGTTGCCAGATGCGCGCCTGCAACTCGCGCACCGGGGCGAGCACTTCGGCGAGCGGTTGGCGCACCACGGTCACCGTTTCCATCCCGGGATAATCGCCCTGGCCGCGACTGCGCGAGAGGCCGTAGAGAAAAACACCGCCACCGTCGGCATGCTCCCAGCGCGCCGCGCCGGCTCGCGCGGTTCCGTCTGTCACTGGCAAACCGGGCGGCTCGGTCCAGCCGGAGCTGCCGGAATCGGCGAGCACGACACCGTCGCGCGTGTAAACGGTCACGCCCCAACGCTCGCGTTTCGCCGCTTCGGGCAACGCGGCCTGTGTCAGCTCGCGCACCCAGGCGGCGTGCAAATACGCACCCACGACGCCGAGGTATTGGCCCGATGCGGCGGTCAACGGCGCGGATAGTTCGATCAGGCGTGTGCGCTCGCCGCTGGGCCACGGCAGCGTTTTCGCGACCAGCGGAAGTTCGCGCAGCGCGCTGGCGTAGGGCGCGCTCCGGGCGTTGGCGAACCAATCGCTGGCGTCGGCCCGGGTGCCTTCGAGCACGCCGTGCGTGCCGCTGGTGACGTTGCCTGTCGGATCGGCCACGCCGAGCCAGAGAAATTCCGGGGAGGCTCCGAGCACGGCCTCCAACGCTTGGCGCCGCTCTGCCGCAGTGCCGGCGGCGTTGCGAAACGGCGCGAGACTGGCGGCCAGTTGCACCTCGCGGAATCGCTCGGCGGCGACGCGATCAAGCTTGTCACTGATCTGGAAGGCCAGGGTGCCGAACGCCGCACTGAGGCGTCGCTCCAGTTGCGCCTGGTACAACGAGCCGATGGCGGTGCTGATCGCGCCGGTCAGCACGAGCACACCGACGCCGCAGAGCAGGCTGGCGCGCAGCCGCAAGTTGCGCCGGGGATCGAGGATTTGCCACCAGGAGGCCATCACGCGCGGGGGTTCATTTTAACGGTGCACACTCAGGCAAGACGCACCGCAGGGCGAGCGGGATTCTGTTTTCTACTGACGATACGAGGTTGAGTCATGACTACACTAACATGGATCGGGAAATTCGAGGTGATGGCACGTCGCCTTGTTAATTAGTCTGCTACTATGCACATAGCCCCTTCCACGTCGAAAGCGGTCACTAAGCGGCGTATGTCTCTTATCGTGAAATTTTCCAGGTCGGCCGGGATGTAGCGGAAAATGAGCTGTGCGGTCTGGGCCGACAGCGGGTACTTATAGACATATGCCGAGCGATCATGAGTTGTTGTGCGTATTTGCCGCCACAGGCGGAGAACAAGCGTTTGCCGAGCTGGTGCGCCGTCAGATCAACCTCGTATACTCGACTGCACTCCGCCAGGTCGGCGGCGATGCCCATCTCGCAGCCGATGTGACACAAGGCGTGTTTCTCGCCTTGGCGCGCTCGGCGCAAACGCTGACAGATCGGTCGGTACTTTCGGGCTGGTTGTACACGACGACGCGATTTCTTGCGGCCAAAGCGGTTCGCACAGAGCAGCGCTGGCGGGTGCGCACGCAGGAGGCTCATGCTATGAATGAAATTCTGCACGACAGCGGGCCCGAACCGGTGTGGGCGGACATTAGCCCGCTGCTGGACGAGGCCATGCATGCGTTGGGCGAACGTGATCGCGAGGCGATCTTGTTGCGCTTTTTTGAAAACCGGCCGTTTGCTGAGATCGGCGCGGTGTGCGGTTTGGCCGAAAACGCTGCGAGAATGCGCGTGGAACGGGCGCTGGAGAAGCTGCGCGTTCAACTCGCTAAACGCGGCATCACCTCGACCGCCGCCGCGCTCGGCGGCGTGTTGGCCGGTCAGCCGGCAATAGCTGCTCCTGCGGGCCTTGTAGCGACGGCAACGGGCGTGGCATTGGCGAGCGTTTCAACGGGCGGAAGCATTGCGGCCTTTGGAGGCATCCTGAAATTTATGAGCACAAGCAAACTCGCGTTGGGTGTTGTCGGAGCTGTCTTGGTAGTCGCTGCCGGTGTTTACGTTGTAGGGCGTGATCAGTCGAACTCCTCGTCGGTAGGTATTGTCATCGCGTCGCCAGATCCGGGCTCAAAGGTCGCAAAGCCAAGTGCAGAGAGTCTGCGCCCACAAAACGAACGCTCCTCGCTCACAAAGTCCGCGCCGGTGCCGCGTTCACCCACAAGCGCAGCACCCGTGGAAGATGGGTGCGAAGAAGTGGGAGCCATCAACCTAACAGATATGCCGCCGCACGTTGTGCTGGGCGTTTATGAAATGATATGCGGCAAGAAGCTAAGTGTAGCCGCGAACGTTAGTACCGTCTATACGCCCGTTAGCGTGAAGACGGGAAGGCAGAAGAAGGCCAAGGCTCTCGCCATTTTGGAAGAGGCATTGATTCAGCAGGCTGGCATCGAAATCGTTCACGGGCAGGATGGGCGCCAGATTGCGCAGCGAATCACTCGAAAGAAGTAAACATTTTCGGAGAAAACTTCGGGGCAAAGGGCGAAAACTGGAGCGGCTTAATCCAGTACCAGAAGCTGTGGGTGACGGATCGAAGCATAAAGTTGCTCCAGCGATCCAACCCAGCGCAGTCAAACGCGGGGCATCAGGTCCAACGCGAATGGATGAAGGTATTGAGTCGCTCCGCCACGCCGGGCTTGCGGTGCGGGCGGCGGGCGGTTGAGTGGCGCGCATGGCCAAGTCCGAACCTGCTCCGCAGATCATTTTCTCGATGATGGGCGTCTCGAAGAAACACGAGCGCAAGGAAATCATCCGCGACATCTCCCTGTCGTTTTACTACGGCGCAAAAATCGGCGTGCTCGGTCTCAACGGCTCCGGCAAGTCGTCCCTGCTCCGCATCATCGCCGGACGCGACAAGGAGTTCGATGGCGAGCTGTCGATCGAGCCCGGTTACACCGTCGGCCTGCTCGAACAGGAGCCGCAACTCGCCGCGGGCAAGACTGTCCGCGCCTGCGTCGAGGAGGGCGTGCAACATCTTGCCGACCTCGTCGCCGCCTACGACGCGACGTGGGACGAGATCAACGACGCAGCCGACGATGCCGCCAAGGACGCCATCATGCAAAAGCAGGGCGAGCTCCAGGAAAAGATCGACGCCGCCGGCGCGTGGGACCTCGCCGCACATGTGGAGATGGCGATGGACGCGTTGCGTTGCCCGCCGCCCGACACCGTGGTCGACCGCATCTCCGGCGGCGAACGCCGGCGCGTGGCGCTCGCCCGCCTGCTCCTGCAAAAGCCCGCCATTCTCCTCCTCGACGAGCCGACCAACCACCTCGACGCCGAGAGCGTGCACTGGTTGGAGCAACACCTCAGCCGCTACGAGGGCACGGTGATCGCCGTGACGCACGACCGCTATTTTTTGGACAACGTCGCCGGCTGGATTCTCGAACTCGACCGCGGCCACGGCATTCCGTGGAAGGGCAACTATTCGTCGTGGCTGGAGCAGAAGCAGGCGCGTCTCGCCATCGAGCAACGCACCGAGGATCGCCGCCAGAAGGCGATGGCGCGCGAGCTGGAGTGGATCCGTTCGTCGGCCAAAGCGCGGCAATCCAAAGGCCAGGCGCGCATCAACGCCTACGAGGCGATGCTCAAGGAAAACGTCGTCGAGAAGGAGCAACGTTTCGAGATCGTGATCCCGCCCGGGCCGCGGCTGGGCACGCTGGTCGTCGAGGCGCAGGGCGTGGCGAAGGCGTTTGGCGACAACCTGCTGTTCGACAACCTCAGTTTCACGCTGCCGCCGGGCGGCATCGTCGGCGTTATCGGCCCCAACGGCGCGGGCAAGACGACGCTCTTTAAGATGATCCTCGGTCAGGAGGCGGCCGACGCCGGGACGTTGCGCATCGGCGATACGGTGCAGCTCGCTTACGTTGACCAGTCGCGCGACTCGTTGCCGTCGGGAGCGACCATCTTCGAGGCGATCAGCGGCGGGCAGGAGCTGCTCGAACTCGGCGGGCGCACCGTCAACGCCCGGGCGTACTGCGCGCAGTTCGGCTTCACCGGCGCGGACCAGCAGAAAAAAGTGGGCGTTCTCTCCGGCGGCGAACGCAACCGCGTGCACCTGGCGCGCCTGCTCAAGAGCGGCGGCAACTTGATTCTCCTCGACGAACCGACGAACGATCTCGACGTGAACGCCATCCGTGCGCTGGAAGAAGGGCTGGAGACGTTTGCCGGCTGTGCGGTGATCGTGAGCCACGACCGCTGGTTTCTGGACCGCGTGGCGACGCACATCCTGGCATTTGAAGGCGAGAGCACGGTGCACTGGTACGCGGGCAACTACTCGGCGTACCTGGAAGACTACCGCCGTCGCAAAGGCCAGGCCGCCGACCGCCCCCACCGCATCAAGTACCGGCACCTGACGCGCGGGTGAAGCGACTCCGGGTTGCGAAAGGGTGGCGGGCGCGCATGGTGACTGCATCATGAAACGCGCGCTTTTGCTTTTTCTCGGTTTCTTCGCAGGATGTCGGATGTCGGATCCTTCCGTTTCCACTCCGACGCCGAGTTCGCTGGTGCTCGGCGGCGGGTGTTTCTGGTGCACTGAGGCGGCGTACCGGCTGTTGCCCGGCGTCAAGCAGGTCACCTGCGGCTACGCTGGCGGCACCGAAGCCAATCCTACCTACGAGCAGGTTTGCGCCCACGCCACGGGACACGCCGAGGTGATCAAAATCGATTTCGATCCGACGCAGACCTCGCTCGACACTCTGCTCGACTACTTCTGGCAGATTCACGACCCGACCCAGGTCGACGGACAGGGCAACGATAAGGGGCCGCAGTACCGCTCGATCATCCTCTATGTCGGCGCAGAGCAGAAAGCCGCTGCTGAGCGCTCGCGCACCAAGGCTCAAACCGGTTGGCGCGATCCGATCACGACCGAGATTGTGCCGCTGGTGAAATTCTGGCCGGCCGAGGCGTACCATCAGGACTATTTTGCCAAGAATCCGAACGCCGGTTATTGCCGCGCGGTCATCAAACCGAAGATCGACAAGTTGAAGAAATCCACCCCGTCGGCCAAGTGAGGGCGTTTTTCCCCTCGCGCGAGTTTGCAAGTGTCACCGCACCTTGCCGAGTTGCTCTTGCACAAATGCCGGGTCGATTGCTGAGCGCAGATAAGGCGTGAGTTGCGCGGCGGCAGTCGGGCGCTGTCCATTGCTTGCAGCCTGATAGGCTTTGACGGCGTCTCTCACCTCGTCGCCGAAGCGACTAACGTGAATGGCAGAAATGGCGCCGCGCGAGCCGACGAGAAGCGTCGAATCGTAGTAATCGTCCACCGTCGTTTTCTCGCGGAGTATCCATTGCTCTTTTCCCGCCCTGTCGACCGGACCGATGCTTTGCCCGGCGGAAACCACACCGTAGCGTTGCAAGATGGCGAGGCTGTTGGGGTCCCCGATATAAGGCGCCAATTGCATGGCTTCGGTCGGCGGCTGGTTCGCGGTGGCTTCAAGGTGGCGTTTCAGCGCCGCATGGAGTGACGGAAGGAAACGTTGCTTGGCGGAAAGTCGCAATTTGCTCAGCGCGCGCCGGGCCTCCACCTCGGAGCCGGACTTCAGGTCCTTGGCGGCATCGAGCCAGTCGTTGGCCGTGAGCAGCTGCAACTCGGGGATCTTCGACGCCGGCACTTTGTCGAGGAGTCGTTTCAGGATCAGGACATTTTGCAGCCAGGTGTCCAACGCGGCCTCCATTGCCGGGTCGGTGGCGGCGAGCGCATTCAACGTCTTCGCGCGTTCGGCCGCCAGCTGTGCTTCGACGGCGGCCAGTTGCCGAGCGGAGTTTTCGCGGGTGGCGTCGAGCGCGCGCTGCGATTCGGCGCGCAGCGTTTTCAGTTCCGCCTTCAGCTGCACGATGACGCTGGCCTCGTAAAGGCCGGCGCCAAGGGCGAGGGTGAACATGGCGGCGACGACAATTTTCTGGGTCGTGGTCATGGCGATGGTGGGTGCTGCTTGTTGCCATGCGATCGCTCCGGCGACAGATGCCACCGGTGTGGAAGCCGCGATGAGCGCGCTGAGCCCGGCGGGCGCGGCGGTGATGGCATGAGCCGAGAGATCGGCGGCCAGTGCGGCACTGGCGACGGCAATGCCGCGCCGGAGGAAAAACGCGCGCAGGTGTTCGAGGGCGCGAGTCACGCGCTTTTGCGCCGCATCGTCGGTCGTGCCCAGGGCGGTGCCAACTTCGCGCAGGGATTTGTTTTCGAAGAAACGCAGGAGCACGGCGCGGCGGTCGACGTCGCCCAGCGACGCCATCGCTTCATCGAGCAACGGCTCCACGCGCGGCCAAAGCCGGACGGTGGAATTCATGGAGGCGATTTCTCCCGCGGCTTGCTCACGGGCGGTGCGGCGGGCTTCGCGGCGCACGACGTCGATGGCCGTGCGGCGGGTCACCACGTAAAGCCAGGCAGCGAGCGGCTGGTCGGGGGAAATTTTCGCGGCGTGGCGCGCCAGATCGACGAAGACCGTCTGGGCGACTTCCTCGGCGAGTTGAGGCGACCGCACCTGACGTTTTGCCGCCGAATAGACCAAATCGAGATGGCGTTGCACCAGCTCGCCGAAAGCGTCTTGCGCGCCTTCGTGGGCGTAACGGTGGAGCAACGCGTGATCGTTCATGTTACCTATCTATCGCCGCCGCCGGGCGAAATCCGACAAGATAATCGTCTCTTTCTGCGCTGGCGGGCGAATGGCGCGCCGGCTGCGAAGCCGCATCGACACAGCGGCGGCGCGTGTTATCGGTCGCGGGCGTGAGTTCGCGTTCGCCCATCTCTGTCTCGGTCGTGATGCCGGTCTACAACGCCGCCGCTACTCTGGAGCGGGCGGTGGCGAGCATCCGGGCGCAGACGTTGACCGCGTGGGAATTGATCGCCGTGGACGACGGCTCAACGGATGGCTCGGCGGAGTTGCTGGCAACACTCGCGCACGCCGAACCGCGGCTGCGTGTGCTCGCCCGACCGCACGGCGGCATTGTGGCGGCGCTCAACGCCGGACTGGCTGCCGCGCGCGGCGAACTCGTGGCGCGGATGGATGCCGACGACGAATCGCATCCGGAGCGACTGGCCGGGCAGGTGGCGTTGCTTGATGCGCGACCTGACTTGGGGCTGGTCGGCTGCGGCGTGCGGCATGGCGGCGAGGCGGCGGCGCAACAGGGCTACGCGTTGCATGTGGCGTGGCTGAACTCGCTCGTTACCGCGGAGGAGATCGCGCTCAACCGCTTCGTCGAATCGCCGTTCGCGCATCCGAGCGTATGTTTTCGTCGCGAGCTCGTGGCGCGGCACGGCGGTTATCGCGACGGCGATTTCCCGGAAGACTATGAGCTGTGGTTGCGCTGGCTCGATGCCGGCGTGCGCATGGCCAAGGTGCCGCGTGACCTGTTGACGTGGTACGATCCACCGACACGCCTCTCGCGGTGCGATCCGCGGTATGCGCTGGCGGCGTTTTTTCAGGTCAAGGCGGAGTATCTGGCGCGCGAGCTGCGACGGCGCGGGCGAGCGGAGGTGTGGATTTGGGGCGCGGGCCGGCTCACGCGGAGGCGCGCAGAGGCATTGCTGGCGCACGGGGTGCAGATCGCCGGCTACATCGACATCGATCCGAAGAAAGCCGGGCGGCGCACTGCGGCGGGGTTGCCGGTGATCGCGCCCGAGGCGTTGCCTCCGCCGGGCGAGCGGTTCGTGCTCGGGTACGTGACCAGCCGCGGCGCACGGGAACTCACGCGGGCGGCGCTGGCGGCGCGCGGCTACGTTGAGGGGCGGGATTTTTTGATGGCGGCGTAGCGCGGCGCTTTAGCCCGCGCTGATTTGGTCCGCGTTGTGGCTGGGTGCGGGCTGAAGCACCGCACTACGTGGCGCGTGTCGATCGTGCGGCTTCGGCCTCGTCACCTCGGCCGCTACATTCCGCGCAGTTTGCTCGGACGCGCGATTCTCGGTGCGGGCTTGAGCTTGCGGGGAAACGTGGCTCCTTTGGCGCGTCATGTCCGATACGCCTCCTGTTCCACCTGCCGATCCCGGCTTCGAGGTGCGCACGTTTTTTGTGCGCAGTCGCAACGTGCTGCTCGCGCGCGCCGATTTCGGGCCGCTCTTCGTCGATTACTTTCTGCACCTGTCCGATCACCATATGCGGCCGGCGCCGGAGCACGCCGCGTTGTTCAAGCAGGCGCTGGCGGCGTTCGTGCTGCACTGCGCGTCGCGTCCGCGCAACGAGATGACCGCCTGGACGCTCCACTTTCAGGAGCCGTTTCTGAACATCTTCCTCACGGGCGACAACGACACCGGCGCCGTGGCGGGGCGCATTTTCACCGAGAATGTGAAACAGATGCCGGGCAATATGTTTTACTCCGACGTCGTGCGCGGCACGCAACCGCCGCGGCGCAGCTCGGTGGTGTTTACCGGCGGCGATCCGCTGGCGGCGTTGGAGACGTTTTACCGCCAGAGCGAGCAGCGCAGCGCGCGGTGTTTTCCGTTGGAGGGCGATGTGTACGCGCTCGTGTCGGAACATCCCGACTGCGATGTCGCGTGGTTCGAACAGCTCACGGCCGCGCAGGTGACGGGGATCGACGCCGCCGAGACGCTCGCGCCGATGGAGCGCCGCGCCTACCGCTGGCTGTGCGGCTGCAACCAGCAGCGCATGTTGCAGGTGCTCGCGCCGGCGTTCCGCGATGATGCCGCCGGGCTCTTCGGCACCGATGAGAAGATCGAGATTCGCTGCCCGCGTTGCGGCGGCCGCCATGTGATCACGCGTGAGGCGATGGAAGCGTTCGTGGCGCAAAAGCAATAATCCGCGCTCGTGCACGCCATCCTCCAGCAAATCCTCGACGGCGCGCTCTCGGCCAGCTGGCTGGAGCAGCTCGCGACGATTCTCGGCGTGGTCGGCGTGTGGCTCGCGATGCGCGAGAGTCTCTGGAACTTCCCCGTGGGCCTCGTGCAGGTGGCGATCTTCGGCTGGGTGTGCTACGGCGGGAAACTTTACTCGGAGACGTTGCTCCAGGTTTTCTTTTTCGGCGCGCTGGCGTATGGCTGGTGGCATTGGCAACACGCCGACGGTGCGGAGGCCAAACCGCTCGCGGTGCAACGGCTGACGCGCCGCGAAGTCGTCGCCTGGACCGCGGGCACGCTCGCGCTCTGGGGTGCGTGGGGCACGGGTATGGCGCGCTGGACTGACGCGGCGCTGCCGTACTGGGACGGTTTTGTTTTCGCCGCGAGCGTGGCGTCGCAATGGCTGCAAGCGCGCAAGGCGCTGGAAAACTGGATCGGTTGGATCGTGGCCAACACCGTCGCCATCGGCGTGTTTTGGGCGAAGGAGTTTTATTGGTTTTCGGTCCTGTATTTTCTGTTCTGGCTGATGGCGTGGGGCGGGCTGCGGGCGTGGCGGCGCTCGGCGAAAGGCGCGCATGTCTGACGTGCGGCGCATCGCGCTCTTTGGCCCCGAATGCACGGGCAAGACCACGCTGGCCAGCCGGCTCGCGGCGCATTTCGGCGAGCCGTGGTCGGCCGAGTACGTGCGGCAGTTTTGGGATGAGCACAGCGGCGTCATCACGGCGGCCGATCTCGACGCGGTGGCGCGCGGCCAGATGGCCAACGAAGACGCCGCGGCGGCCCGGGCGCGGCGCGCGGTGTTTTGCGACACCGAGCTGCTCACCTGCACGCTCTGGGACGATTTGCTCTTCCCCGGCGCGTGTCCTCCGTGGGTGCGCGCGGAGGCGGAGCGGCGGGCGCGGGCGTTTACGCTCTATCTTTTTTGCGACACCGATCTGCCGTGGCGGCCGGACCCACAACGCTGTTATCCCGATCCCGCCGGCCGCGCGATGTGCCGGCGGCTGTGGCGGGAAACGCTGGCGACGCGTGCGCTGCCCTGCGTGGAAATCTCCGGCTCTTGGGACGAACGCGAGGCGCGGGCCATCGCGGCGGTAACGGCAGTGTTGTAGGTTGGGCTTTACGTCGGCCGTCGCGCCGGTAAATCCGGGCGGAACTCGTCTATGTTGGAATCCGACTATCTGGATCGTTTCGGCGGCCTCGGCCGCTTAATCGGACGCGCCGCGCTCGAGCGGCTGCGCGCGGCGCACGTCTGCGTGGTCGGCGTTGGCGGTGTGGGCTCGTGGACGGCCGAGGGTTTGGTCCGCAGCGGCGTGGGCGCGATCACGTTGATCGATCTCGACGACGTGTGCGTGACCAACGTCAACCGCCAGCTCCCGGCGCTCGACGGCCAGATCGGCCGGCCGAAAGTGACTGTGTTGGCAGAGCGGATGCGCCTCATCAATCCCGCCTGCCGCATCGAGCCGGTGGCGGAGTTTTTCACGGCGGCCACGGCGGACCGGTTGCTCACACCGGAGTATGCGTGCGTCGTCGATGCGATCGACCGCGTGACCAACAAGGCGTTGCTCATCGGCGAGTGTCTGCGGCGCGGCCGGCCGTGCGTGACGGTGAGCGGCGCGGGCGGCAAACAGGATCCCACGCGGTTGCGCGCCGGCGATCTCGGCGAGGCGCAGGGGGATCAGTTGCTGCGGCTGGTACGGAAGAAACTGCGCCGCGACCACGGTGTGGCGCATGGCGAGGGCGTGCATTTCGGTGTGCGTTGCGTCTATTCACCAGAGCCGCCGTTGTACCCTTGGGCCGACGGCACGTGTCAGGCCGAACCCGAGCCCGGGTCCAATCTCGCGATGGATTGCTCCAGCGGACTGGGCGCGGCGGTCTTCGTCACCGCGGCGCTCGGCTTCGCCGCCGCCGGCGAAGCGGTGCGGATGATCGCAGCGGGGAAATAGCCCGGCCTTATTTCACAACGGGCTGCAAGCGCACGCCGCGGAGGCGCATCAGCTCGCCGGTCATCAGTGTGTGCGGCGCGACGGTGAGCAGGTGTGTGCCCGCGGAGAGTTCGACCAGCCCGAGCGTGATGGCTTGCGCTTTGCCGGGTAGTACCGGGCCGGCGAACGTTTGCGCGCCGAGGCTGACGCGGTAGCTGTTGTCGCCCGCGGTCGCATCGTAGACGAGCGTGAGCGAGAAAACGCCGGGCGTGTTGGTGCGCACCATCCAGTTCACCGACTCGTCCGGTTTCGTCCAGTTCTCCACGTAGGCATTGCCGGCTTTGCCGGCGCCAAAACGCAGCACGCGTCCCTGGAGCGTGGCGTCGAAGGCGCGCAACCAGTTTTCGGCGACCGTGGGCGAGAGCAGTCGGGTCGAGTCGGTGACGGGATCTTCCGCGCATTCCACGGCGATGACCGAGTTGACGGGATCGGGCGCGACCGCAGGCACGGTGAGAACAACATCGAGCGGGTTTAACCGTGCCACGGGCAGCGCCGTGCGCTTGGGATCGGCGAGCAAGTACGCGCGGCGCACTTCCGATTTGAGCCCGCCCACGACGAGCTTTCCGTCGGCCGGCCACGCGAAGACGTGCAAGTATAGCGTGCGGCCTTTGCGGGTGGACTCGCCCCACGCCTGCACTGCGAGCGGCGTGCGCTTGGCGCCATGGATCGCCTCGGCGTTGGTCGCCCACCAGCGGCCGATGCCTTCGAGAATCGCCACGTCCTTCGGGTCGATGCGGCCGTCGCCCATCGGACCGATGTTCAGGAGCGTGTTGCCGCCGCGCGCCGTGGCCTTGGTCAGGAGGCCGACGAAATGGCTGGCGGGTTTATGTGAGTGATCGAACGGGCTCCAGCCGTACGATTCGTTGGTCGTCGGGATCGCCTCCCAGTCGCGGGCGTGAGGCGGAAACTCCGCGGGCTTGTCGGTCGTCGAGTCGTAGTCGCCCATGCCGCGGAGGAGCCGGCCGTTGACGACGAGGCGCGGACTGGCGGCGCGCACGGCCTGCAGGATGCGCAGATTCTCCTCGGGCGGCAGCTTGTGCGGCGTGTCGAACCACAGCAGATCGGGATCGTAGTTGGCGATGAGTTCGCGCAGCTGCGGGAGCGCCTTGGTGTCGACGTAGCGGCGGGCGCGCGGCAGGAAATCCGGCGTGGTCAGCCACCACTCGCGGCCGCCGATGAGGGTGTCGCCGCCGGGATTTTGGTAATCCCAGTCGTTGCCCGGCGCATCGGCTTCGCCCCAGTCGAACGCGTGGGAATAATAGAAGCCGAATTTCAAACCGGCCGCGCGACAGGCGTCGCGGAGTTCGCGCATGGGATCGCGTTTGAACGGGGTGGCGCGGACGATGTTGTAGTCGCTCGCCGCGGAGTCGTACATCGCGAAGCCGTCGTGGTGCTTGGCGGTGATCACGAAGTAGCCGGCGCCCGCGGCTTGCGCGAGGCGGATCCACTCGCGGGCGTCGAAGGCGGCGGGGTTGAAACTGCCCGCGGCCTCGGCGCGGTACGCGGCGATGGGAATCTTGAGCCGCCGCTGGATGTGCTCGGTGTAACCGGTGGTGATCTTCTGATCGTGCCAGACGCCGCCGAGCCCGGAATAGATGCCCCAGTGGACGAACAGCCCGAAGCGCGCCTCCCGCCACCATTGCAACCGCGCGTCGCGCGACTGCATCGATTCGCGCCACCAGTCGAGACCCGGGCTGGCGGGATCAAACGCGGTCGCAGCTTCGTCGCCCTCGTAGTCGGCGGGTTTTGCGGCCGCGGCACGGGCGGTTCCGGCGAGAGGCTGGCTGGCGAGTAAGCACAGCAGGCAGAGCGCAAAGCCGGCGCGCCAACCGGCCGCGCCCGAGGGGGGAGGGGGGAGGAGCAACGTCACAGCACGGCGAAACTACGTCGCCGTGACCGAGACCGACAACGCCGAAAAGACCGCCTGCCAGCGAGACGGCCGCCGATGGCAGGTGGTGGCAGAGGTTATGAGTCGTGGCGGCGCGCGGTGGGGGCGGTTACTATTTGGTGGCCGATTGCACGAGTTGGTTGATCTGCCGGGTCGCCTTTACGCGGGCGGCAATGGCCCGGAAAAGCGCGTGCTGGGTCGGGGAGAGCAGCGGTTGCGTCTGGCTGACGGCCACGTCCCAGTCGATGGAGTCCCGGCTCACCGGCTTCCCTTCCTGGAATTGGCGGCTGGCTTTGACGATCGCCTGGGTCAGCGGCTCGGCCGACTCCGGCGCGAGCGGGTGCTGGTTTGGGCGTTACTTCTGCGCGCTCGGCGTTTTCGGCGTGGCTCGTGACGCTCACATATGGAAGCGAAGCGGCGACGGTGGTGACAAGGAGGAGAAATTTTATGGAGTGGGTCATGGTTGGGAAAAAGCGGGGCCAGCGCCGCCTTCTGCGGCGGTCGTGATGCGGGCGTTACTGGCGCAGTCTCGGACCGTGCAGCTACGGCTTCCAGGCGATCAGTGCGGCGATGATTTTAATCTCGGTCTGGCGCTGCTCGGCCGTGCGTTGCAGGACGGCGCGCTGTTCTGGCGTCAGCACGTTGTATGCTTGCGCCACCGCGCGTTGCCAGTTGTACGCGTCCTGGCTCGGAGCGCTGCCTGGCGTGGAGGGGAGGCGGGTATCGGCCAGGATCTGCGTGAGCTGTGTGGCTTGTGCCACGGAGAGCGGTGCAGCGGCGGCGGCCATCTCACCGGCGATAGCGGAGACGGCACGATCTCGCGCGGCCATGGTGCGGCTGTACTGGAGATAGTCGTCGAAGCCTTCCGCGCCGAGGAGCTCGGTCAGTGCTCCGTTCATTTCGCTGCGATAATCCTGCACGACGGATTGCGGCGCTGAGGTGCCGAGAGTCAGTTCCGAACCTTTGAGGTCGATGCCGATTTGCGCCACGCGTCCCATGATATCCTTGAAACGCTCGATCTGGGCCGGGGTGAGATTGCGTGCTTTGAAAAACGGCGCGTAGGAAATGCCCGCTTTCGCCAGCGTGGCGGCGAGCAAACTGGCCTGCGCTTTGGGGTCATTGAAAACGCGCGCCTCTGCGGTGCGGCGGGCGGCGTTGTAGTCGGATTTCTGTGCCGGCGGTGGCACAGCTGCGCGTACCGGTGCCGGCGGTGGCGCTTCGTCCGGTTGACGGTCGAGCGCGGTTTGCTGCTGCGTACGCTGGTTGTCGAGGTCGGTGAGACGGGTCGTGAGACGCTGGATATCTTGATCGATTGACTTCTGACGAAGGCCCATCTCAGCGAGTGCGGCGCGAGCATTTAGGTTGGCCGAGTGGGATTGCCACCATGAGACCGATCCGGCGGCGGCGAATGCGAGGGCAAGGGCGAAGAACAGGAAATTCCATTTCATAAGGGCGCGGCTCCTTAGTTGGGGCGGTTTGTGCCCGCGGCGGCGGACGAAGACGTGGTGGCGGCCTGGGCGCGGCGGCGCGCCGTTTCCTGGCGTGTGCGCAGTTCGCTGAGCATCACCAGCTGGCTGCCGGTCAAAACCGTCTGCGCCTCGGCGAAGGTTTGGTCCCAGTCTTGCGACTTCTGGAGAAAGGAGCGGCCGGCTTGGTAATCGGAGTTGTTGCGCAGAAGGATTTGAGCAAAGCGCTCCGTCTGCTCGGGTGTCAGCGGTTTTTCCAGGTAGTAGGTGTTGCCAGCGAGCTCCGTTAGCAATGTGCGTGAACCGATGCCCCGCGAATAGTCGGTGAAGCGGGCGTAATTCTCGTCGCCGAGCAAGGCGCGCAGCTCCTGATTGCTGGTGGCGGTTGGGCCGGCGCCAAACGTGAAGGTCAGGAGTTTGCCATCCGGTTGGTTGAACGACAGGGTTTGGTGCCCCTGGATCAGGGTTTCGAGCCGGGCGGTTTGCTCCGGTGTCAGCTGGATCGAACGACAGAACGGGCCATACTGGCGGTCGAAGCTGGCTTTCTGGTACGCGTGGATCCACGCCGTCGCCTCCGGGTGCGCAGCGAGAAATTGCCGGCCTCGTTCCAAGGCCGCCTGCGTTTGCGTGGAGAGGGCGCTGGCCGAAGCTGGGCGAGCTGGCTGGGCCGGGCGGACCTCGGTGGTATTCAGCGGCGAGGCGGCGCGCTCAGCGTTGTCCAGACGTTGGCGCAACGTTTCCAGACGCTGCGTTGCGGTCGCGTAAGTTTGGCTCGCGGCATTGCGGGCGCGTTCGAGCTCCCGGGTCTGCCGGGCCTCGTAGATGGCCGTGCCGATGGCCAGCATGCCGGTGATCGCAGCTATTCCCGTTATGGTTTTGGTCATGCTCATGAATTGAAGTGCACCGATCAGCGCACCGATGCCTCCGGCGGTCGCAGCCTGGGTGAGCGCGGTGCTCGCCACGCTCGCCGCCAGTCCTGCGGGTGCGGCGACGACCGCCTGGTGCGTGAGGGCGGCGCCGAGCGCCGCAGCGGTCGAGGTGATGCCGCGTTGCGCCAGCCGGGCGTGCAGCCGGTCGAGGGCCCGCTCAATGCGTTTGCGCGCGGCCTCCTCGGTGAGTTGCAAGGCGGCGCCGACTTCGGCCAGGGAACGGTCCTGAAAAAAGCGCAGCAGGATCGCGTCGCGGTCGCGGGTATTCAGTTCGCTCAACGCCTTGTCGAGCACCGGGCGGAGCTCCGCCCAATTGGTACCCGACTCGGCGGCGCCATTCAATTGCTCCGCCATGTGCGCCTCCTGTTCGCGACGGACGCGACGAGCCTCCGTGCGCAGGACTTTGAGCGAGGCGTAGCGCGCACTCGTGAACAGCCAGCCGACCAATTCCGTGCGCCGGGATAGCGCCCCGGCTTTCCGCGCGAGATCGCTGAAGACCAGTTGCGTGACATCCTTGGCCCGGTGCGGGTCGTGCGTCTGGCGCAATGCGGCCGCGTGGACAAAATCGATGTGACGCCGCACCAACTCGGTGAAGGCGTCGTCGTCGCCCTCGACGGCGTAGCGGCGGAGAAGTTCGGCGTCATTGCTCATGTCCCTTTTCCTATAACACCCGCCGCCGCGAAAACCCGGACAAATATTTGCTGATGGTTTGGACAACGCGCCGTGGCGACTTGCGGGCGGAGTCGCAAACGAGAGCGGTCTTGCCCGGCTGGCGCCGCCGCAAGGCATGACTACACACCCACGATTGTAGCGCGAGTAAAGCGCATAGACCACCGTCTAGCGTCGTCGGCTACGACTGCGCGGATTCGATGCGGACGTGTGGTGACGCAGCGAATCGTGGTCGGAAAAAGCTCAGTCTTTCCGGGCGACGAACCATTCAACTGTGGCGGTCAGCGCCGATGTGCCTTTTTCGTCCTGAATCTCCACGGCGATTTCCAGCAGGGCGCGGCCTTTTCCGGTCAGCGTGGCGACGAACTCAGCTTTCTTTTCCGCCGTTATGCTCGCTTGGGCGAAAATCGCGCCGACGGCGGGCTTCCGAAATTTCGCCTCCACGCGCCGCACGACGGGGATGACGGCAATGCCGAGATCGCTGAACTCGCGCG
Organism: Opitutia bacterium; assembly: GCA_016217595.1. GTDB lineage: Bacteria > Verrucomicrobiota > Verrucomicrobiia > Opitutales > Opitutaceae > MWDT01. Next base: position 25,612 of record JACRHS010000018.1, read on the forward strand.
CCAAGCAGTCGCCGCTCGCCGCTTCAGCGAGAGCGAAAAGTGCGCTGGCATGCACCGTGCCGAGGTGGTTGGTGTAACGCGGGTCGCCGGGCAACGAAAGACGGCCGTCCGGTTGCGGTGCGTGCGCGATGCCAATGAAGTGGTTGAAAGGCAGACTGGTGACATCCATGGGAAACAGCCGCCGACGCTAGGCCGGTTTTCCGGGACGTGAAGCCGAAAGGGCGTCGTGCGCTTCAGCGCATCGAGTGCAGCCCGATCATGTGGCCTTCGGTGTTGTGGACAAAGGTGGTGAAGCCGAGTTGCCGATGGGTAACTGCACTTTGAAGACGCACCCGTTGTTGTCCGCGGCGCTGTCAAACGGCGCAAAGCAAAAGGCCGCCCAGACGGCGGCCTTGATGCACTTATGGCGAACTTATCGGGAGAGTTTAGTCACTGGCAGGAGTTGGGCGTTGAACGCGTTGGCGATGGGGGCCGCGCGGGCCGAAGGCCGGGCGGATTTCGTCGCGGGTGAGCTGGCCGTCGCTGTTTTTGTCGAGCGTCTTGAGCGAGGTGGCGGCGGCGGCGATTTCGGCGGCGTTGAGCACGCCATCGCCGTTCAGGTCGAGCGCGGCGAAAATCGGCGGCACGCGGCGCGGACGCACAGGGGCGTCAGCCGGCGGAGCAACCTCGGGACGGGCGGGCGCTGCCGGCAGGAAATCGGCGAACGCGAGGGTGCCGTCGCTCTCCTTGGCGAGGGTTTGGAGGACGGTGGGCGCGGCGGCGATTTCCCTGGCATCGAGCGTGCCATCTTCGTTGGCGTCGAAGACCACGATGCATGGATCGATGCGCGGTCCGCGGCCCGGAGGCGGCTGGTCGGTGGGCGAGGAGGTTTGGGCGAGCAACGTGGTTGTGCCGAGGGTCAACGCGAGGTTGAGCATACGCAGAGTCGTGAAGGATTTCATGAGGGAGACGGTGTTTTCCGGTGGCGTTCGCCGTCACTCGATGGAGCGGCGGAAGAGACGAACGGACCGTTTGTACGCGCTCATTAAACCCGCGGCATGTTAGGCGATGATGTGGGGCGGAGCCCAATTTTGTTAAGGCGGTGTAAATCACGTCCCGGCGCGGGCGGTCGCGACGGGTAACCGGATCTCGGCGACAAAACCGTGCGGGGTGCGGTTGTCGAAACGCACCGTGCCGTGACAGGCGTGTACGGCGTTTTTCACGATGGCCAGCCCGAGCCCGACGCCGCCGGACTCGCTGGTGCGGGCCGCCTCGGGGCGGTAAAACGGCTCGCCCAGATGAGGCAGCGCTGCGGGCGCGACGCCCGGTCCATCGTCGGCGACGGCGATGACGATTTGCTGCGGCCCCTCCTCGGCGGTGAGGGCGATGGCGCTGGCATCGCCGGCGTAGCGGAGGGCGTTGCGCACGAGATTGCCGAGGGCACGGGCGAAGAGTTCGGGATCGACCCGCACCTGCAAAGTCGGTGCCACGGCGACCGCCACGCGCGCGGCGGCGCCTTCGCGTTCGAGCATGCGTGCGACCAGCGGGGCCAGCGCGATTGTCTCCAGGCTGGATTCGCGCGGTCCGAGGCCGGCCTTGGTGAACGCGAGCAGTTCTCCCACCAGCGTCGACATGTGTTGCACCTCTTCGCGCACATCGGCCACGGCGGAACGCAGGGCCGGATCGGCGCGCTCCTCCAAGATGCCGGTGGCGAATTGCAGGCGCGCGAGAGGCGAGCCGAGCTCATGCGCGATGTCGCCCAGAAAACGGCGTTGCCCTTGCACGAACCCATCGAGCCGGCCGGCCATCACGTTGATGGCTTCGCCGAGCCGCCCGAGCTCGTCGCGCCGGCCGGTGTGCACGCGGGTTTCGAAATGTCCCTCGGCAATGCGTTCGGTGGCGCGGGTGATCTGGCCGACGGCGCGGGTGATGCCGCGGACCAGCGGCAGCCAGAACAAAATCGAGAAGCCGGCGACCGCGGCGGCAGTGATCAGCCAGGGCTTGAAATCGAAGAGCAGGCCGGAGCCCCACAACGAGTCGGTGACGGCGAGTAACGTGACGGGGCGACGGCGCGGTCCGTCGCCGATGGGCAGGGGCATGTGAATGCCGATCCAGTAACGCGTGGGTTCGGTGGTGCGTTGAAAGAACCGGCCGCGCGCCGCGAAGCGTCCCATGCGCGGCCCCTCGGGTCGCGGTAGTTCGCTGCGGACAAATTCGGGCGGGGGGAAAGGCGGTCCACCGGCAGGACGGAAGCCTTCGCCACCGGCGCGGGGCATGGGCAACCGGGCGCGCACCTCGGCGGGCAGATCGACGGGCCGGCCGGCGAGCACGGTGCCGTCTTCCAGCAACAGCCGGAGCTCCACGCTGTACACGGCACTAAAGCGGGTGAGGACCTCGTCGCGGTTGCGCGTCGGATTTTGGCTGAGCTCGGCGGCGATCACCTCGCCGATGGCCTGCACCCGGGCGCCGGCCGGGCCGGAGATGAACGATTCCCAGCCAAAGCCGATCTGGGCGAAGAAAAAGAGCGCACCGCCGATGGCGAGCAACAGGAGATTGAGCAACAGCCAGAGCGAGACTTTGAACGAGAGGGGAAAGGCGAGTTTCATGGCGGAGAAGTGGCGGCAGATGGGCCGGTCACGGCGGGCATGCTAGCCTTCCGCGGGAAAAAAGCCGCCGCATTTACACCCGCTTAACAATTTTTCTGAGACGGGCCGGCTGTGAAGTGAGGTCTCCGGTTGACTCGCTTGGGCGACTGCGGAGACTGCTCGCGGAGCTGTTACTCCCCGCATGTACCGCCCGCGAAAAAGCCGCTCGTTGCGGACTTGGTTGATGACCAGTGCGCTGTTGCTGGTCGCCTTGGTGTTGGGATCCTTGATCGCTGTGATCCATGGACAGAATCGCGGGGCGGCGGAAAACATCGGGCGCGTCGAGGTGCAGGAAATCTGTCTCCGCGCCCAGGCACGGGTGGTGCAGTTGCTGCGGGCGGCGGAGATGACGGCCACGTCGGCGGCCCGGGCGATGGGCGGCGGCGCGCGGCCGCCGAGTCAGTGGGAGGAGCTTTTTTTGCGACTCATCCCGGCTTTTGAGCAACGGCCGGAGTTGACGTACCTGGGCTTTTCGCTCGCGGCCACCGGCGAGGCGGCGTTTCTGCATCGCAAGCCCGACGGGTTGCTCGAATGGCTGGTGTATCGCGATGTGCCGGAGCGGGGGCGGGTCTTGCAAACGTACCGCTATCAGGCGGGGCAATTGCTGCTGGTCGCCACGACGCCGTGGGACGGCTACGATCCGCGGCAGCGGCCGTATTACCAGCAGGCGGCGGTGACACGGCAACCGGGCTGGACCGAGTCTTATCCGTTCACCGATCCCGAGGGGCGGCCAGCGGCGCCCGGTGTGACGTATTTCATCCCGGCATTTTCCGCGGATGGCGCTCTGGCCGGCGTGTGGGATGCCGATTTCGACACGCGGGCGCTGTGCGATTTCATGCGTCAGCTGGAGCGGGAAACGGGGGCGTTTGCGTTTGTGATCGAGGCGCGCACCGGGGATCGGCAACAGCTGGTGGCGCATCCGGACACGCTGCGGGTGAGCGGCATGGAGGTGCCGGCGGCGCCGTTGGCGACACTCATCCGCGCCGAGGCCGAAAAGATTTATCCGCAGCGCAAGGATTCCTTTCTCGCCCACCACCTGGCGCTCGATCCGCCGCGGCCGCGGTGGACGGTCGTGGCCATGTTGCCCGAGAGCCGCTCGGCGGCGTTGTACTTGCGGCGGCAGGCGTGGTGGCTGGCGGGAGTGGCGGCAGGCGCGGCGGTGCTGGCGGCGGTGGGGAGTTTCTTTTTCGCGCGCTGGATGGCCCGGCCGGTCGAGGCGTTGCGCGGGGCGGTGGCGGGGACGACCCCGCAGGTCCCGCCGCAACCGTCGCGGTTGTGGCCGGCGGAATTATACGAATTGAACCGCGCTTTCGCCGGGATGGTGCGCACAATCGAAGAACGGCAGCAGGCGCTGGCCGCGGCCAATGCCTCGCTGGAAGACGAAGTGCGCCAGCGTGCGACGCATGCGGCGTTGCTCGATGCGGTGCTGGGCAACGTGCCGTTCGAGCTCTGGGTGGTGGACACGCTGGGGCGCTGCGTGCTGCAAAATGCGGCGTCGCGCAGCGCGCTGGGCGAGTTGCGCGGGCGCACGTTGACCGAAGCGGCGCCGGCGCGCGCGGCGGCGCTGGGCTGGGCGGAAAATTTTCCACGGGCGGTGGCGGGCGAGGTGGTGTGGCGCGAAGTGGCCGGCGGGAAGGGGGCCGGACCGGCGTATCTGCATGCGGTGTTCGCGCCCGTGCTGGCGGGCGAGGAGCTCACCGGACACGTGGTGTGCGTGAACATCGATGTGTCGGAGCAACGGCGCGCGGAGGAGGCGTTGCTGGCCAGCCAGCGCCGGTTGAGCCTGCACCTCGAAAACACGCCGCTGGGTGTGATCAACTGGAGCCCGGAGTTTACGGTGACGGCGTGGAACCGCGCGGCGGAGTTGATCTTCGGCTGGCCGGCGTCCGAGGCGCTGGGGCGGCAGGGGATGTTCATTGTGCCCGAAGCGGAGCGCACGCAGGTCGAGCGGCATTGGCGCGATTCGCTCAGTGGCAAGGTCGCCTCGCGCAACTACAGCCAGAACATCACGCGCGACGGCCGGTTGATCGACTGCGAATGGTACAACACGGTGGTGACCGAGCCCGACGGGCGCGTGGCGGGCGTGTCGTCGCTGGTGCTCGATGTCACCGAGCGCATGAGCGCGGAGAATTTGTTTCGCGAGTCGGAGGAGCGGTTTCAGAAGGCGTTTCGCCTCGCGCCGGTGCCGCAGGCGGTCGCGCGGCTGCACGACGCGGTGCTGCTCGATGTCAACGACCGCTGGGAGGCAGTATTCGGGATCGCGCGACGACAGGCGCTGGGCCGCACGGCGGGCGAACTGGGGCTTTGGGCGCTCGCGGAGGAGCAGGGCGGGCGCATCTTGAGCGACTTGCAGGCGGGCCGCGAAGTGCGCGATGTCGAGGTGCGGCTGGTGCGCGCCGGCGGCCGGCCGGGGGTGTTTCTCATTTCGATCACGGCGGTGAAGCTCGGGGCCGACCCGGCGATGCTGGTGACGCAGATGGACATCACGGACCGGCATCGCGCCGAGCAGGAGGTGCGCGCGTTGAACGATTCGCTCGAGCGCCGGGTGGTTGAGCGCACGGAGGAACTCGCCCGCGCCAACGCCAAGTTGCAGGAGCTGGACCGGCTCAAGAGCGAGTTTCTCGCCACGATGAGTCACGAGCTGCGCACGCCGCTCAATTCGATCATCGGGTTTAGCAGCATCCTGCGCCAGGGCATGGCCGGTCCGCTCAATGCCGAGCAGGCGCACCAGCTTGAACTGGTCCACGGCTCGGCGCGGCATTTGCTCTCGTTGATCAACGACCTGCTCGACGTTTCGCGCATCGAGGCCGGCCGCATCGAGCTGGTGTGCGCGCCGTGCGAACTGGCGGAGGTGCTGGGCGAGGTGGAGCGCTCGCTCGGTCCGCTGGTGGTGGCCAAGGGCATCAGTTATCTCACCACGCTGGCGCCCGGGCTGCCGACGGTGTTGAGCGACCGCAAACGGCTTTACCAAATTTTCCTCAACCTCGCCAACAACGCCGTGAAGTTCACCGAGCGCGGTGGCGTCGAGGTGACGGCCTCCTCCGATGCCGCGGGCGTGATTGTCGCGGTGCGCGACACCGGTCTCGGCATCAAACCGGAGAGCCTGCCGCTTCTATTCGAAGCTTTCCGCCAGGTCGACGGCTCCGCCCGGCGGCAGTACGAGGGCACCGGTCTCGGGCTTTATCTCGTGCGCAAACTGCTCGATCTGCTGGGCGGCACCATCGCGGTGGAGAGCACGTATGGCCGCGGTTCGACCTTCAAGGTTCGTCTCCCGCGCATGGCGCCCGCGGCAGCGGGCGAGACGGCACCTTCGCATTGGCAACCCCCGACTCCTCGCACCCCATGAATCCCTGCGTTTTGCTCATCGAAGACAATGAGGCCAACCGGTACCTCGCCACGTTCCTGCTGCGGCAGATGGGCTGCACCGTCGAACACGCGGCCAACGGGCGCGATGGCCTCGTGCTGGCCGAACGGCTCCACCCGGCGTTGATCGTGCTCGATATCCAGATGCCGGAGATGGACGGATATGAAGTTGCCACGCGCCTGCGCGCCGAACCCACGACCGCGAAAATTCCCATACTCGTCGTCACCTCCTACGCCATGTCGGGCGATCGCGAGCGCGCCATGGCCCTGGGGGTGGACGACTATCTCGAAAAACCCTTTGCCCCGGACGAATTCACCACCCGTGTCCGACGGCTGCTGACTCCTCCCGCACCATGAAGATCCTCGTCGTCGAAGATAATCTGCAGAGTCGTTATATGCTGGAACAGTTTCTGACTGCGCGCGGCCACGCGGTGTGGTCTGCGGCCGAGGGCCGCGCGGCCCTCGCGCTCTGTCGCGAGCGCGGCCAGCCCGACGTGGTGGTCTCTGACGCGCTGATGCCGACGATGGATGGCTTCGAGCTTTGCTACGCGCTGCGTCAGGACACCAAGTGGTGCAACGTGCCGTTCATCCTCTACACCGCCACCTACACGGCGGAGAGCGACGAACGCTTCGCGATGTCGGTCGGCGTGGACCGTTTTGTCGTCAAGCCCATCGAACCGGACGAACTGCTGGGCATCATCGAAGCGGTGGTGGAGCAAGTGCGGACGGCGCCGCCACGCGCACCGCAGCAGCTCGACCCGCGACCCGCTTTTTTGGAAGAATATGCCCGTGTGGTTTCCGTGAAGCTGGAAGACAAGCTGGCCGAGCTGGCGCGCGCCAATGCCACGCTCACCACGTCCGCGCAAACGATGCGCGAGCTCAACGAACGGCTGGCTGCCACCGTGCAGCGGCTCGAAGGCGAAATCGCGGAGCGCCGTCGCGCGGAGCAGTTGTTGCACCTCGCGCATCAGGTCGGCGGGCTCGGCAGCTGGGAGACGGTGCCGGGAGTGGGCGATGTGGTCTGGTCCGCCTCGGCGCTGAAGCTGTTTGGCCTGACTGAGAGCGCGCCCACGCTTGCCGATGTGCTCGCCGGGGTGGAGGAGCCGTCCCGCGTGGCGGTGAGCAATTACTTGGGCACGGCTCCGGCCGGCGGCGAGCGTCCGGCTACGTTGGAATTCGGATACGCTGAACCGAAGACCGGGCGCCGGCGGCGGTTTCAATTGCGCGGACAAGAGGTGGCTGTGGTGCCGCAGGGCCCGCTGGTGCGGCTCGGAACGGTGCAGGACATCACCGAACGGCACGAGACCGAGACGCGCCGGCAGACGTTGGAACAGCAGCTGTTCCGCGCGCAGAAAATGGAAGCCCTCGGGGCGCTGGCGGGCGGAATCGCGCACGATTTCAACAACATCCTGACGACGATTTTCGGCCACGCGGAGATTTTGCGCGAGGAGATGGCAGGCGCCAACGCGGCGCCGGCGTGGCGCGATTCGATCGCGGAAATTCTCAACGCCGCGGTGCGTTCGCGTGATACGGTGCAGCAGATTCTCACGTTTAGCCGGCGGCAGTCGGTGGAGCGCCGGGCGCAGCCGCTCGCGCGGGTGGTTGAGGAGGGCTTGCGGCTGGTGCGTGCCACGTTGAACCGCCGCGTGCTGTTGCAGGTGCAGCTGGACTCGGACCGCCATGTGATGGCCAACGAGACGCAGATCCACCAGGTCTTGCTCAACCTCTGCACCAACGCCGCGCACGCCATGAGCACGACCGGGGGCACGCTCTCGGTCGCGGTCGATTCGGTCGATCTGCCGGCCTCCGCCGATTCGCGAAGCGGGCCGCATGTGCGACTGCGGGTCATCGATACCGGGACGGGCATGGAGCCACAGGTACTGGAGCGAATCTTCGAGCCCTTCTTCACCACCAAGCCGGCGGGCGAGGGCACCGGTCTCGGTCTGGCGGTCGTGCACGGCATCGTGCAAGCCCATGACGCAACCATCCAGGCCGAGAGCAAGGTGGGGCAGGGGACGACTTTCACGGTGCTGTTTCCCGCGGTCGCGGCGACGCCGTTGCCGGCATCGGAAATATTGCCAACGGGTCTGCCGCTAGGCCGCGGCCGGCATGTGTTGGTGGTGGACGACGAGCCCAGCGTCGCCCGGCTGTGCGTGCGGTTTCTCGAACGGCTCGGCTACCGCACGACGATGTTGACGGAGCCGGGCGAGGCGCGCGCGGTCTTTTTGCGCGACCCGCGGAGCTTTGACGCGGCGGTGGTCGATTACCTGATGCCGCGTCTCAACGGCGTGGATTTGATCCGCACCATGCGCAGCGTGCGACCGGGGTTCCCGGCGGTGCTCGTCGCCGGCTTTGGCGGACAACTTGATGCGGCCAAAGCCCGGTCCGAGGGAGTGCGCGAGTTTGTGGCCAAACCATTCAGCATTGTGGCGTTGGCCGAGGCGCTGGACCGCGTCTTGGATTGATGCCGGCGCAGGTGAAAAAAGAGGTGTTTTCCCTATGAAAAACGCTGCGGACGGTGTCGATATTGAGAGGTATGATCTCCCCACTGCACACCTCTGGTTCTGGCAATCTCTACGACGCGCCCGCGACGGGTATGCGGCGCGGGGCGGCTCAGTTGCAGCAGGCGGCGGACACGTCAGCGCAGGGTGAAGTCGCGCCTTCCACGGTGTCGTTGCAAATCCAGGCGGAGATTTTGGTGCAGGCGAATGTGGCGGCGGCTCGCGCGGTCGATCAGATCGTGGGATCGCTGTTGCAGCAAAAGGCGTAGGCTTAGCTCCCGGGGTTTAAGCGCAGGGGGAAACCGCTTGGCCGGTCGCATGACTGGTTCCAGGAAAGCGCCAGTACTCGGGAATTTCGCTCGGCGAGATCTGGGACATTACTGGAGGAAGCCGGTGGTGCTCCTTAAAATGGATCTCTCGATGACTCCTCTCTCTCGGTGCGATTTCGCCATGCTCACCCGTCTTCTCAGTCATGCGTTTATCTTGGCCGTGCTTTGCGTCGCGCTGCCGTCGAGAGCGGCAGAAAATGGCGCGCGACCGAATGTCGTTTTCATTCTCGCCGACGATCTCGGCTGGCGCGATCTGCACTGCACCGGCAATCCCTGGCATGACACACCGCATCTCGACCGGCTGGCATCACAGGGAATTCGTTTTTCGTGCGGCTATGCGGCCGCTCCGATCTGCACCGCTTCACGGGCGGCATTGCTGACCGGGCGCACTCCGGCGCGTCTTGGTTTTGAATTTGTGATCAAACCCGCCGGTGCCGACACGCCTTCCGGATTGCCACTCAAGTCTCCGCCTTATCCGGCGAATCTGCCCTTGGAGGAAGTGACTTTGGGTGAGGCATTGGGCGCGGCGGGTTACGCCACGGGCTTTTTCGGGAAATGGCATCTCGCGCAACATTTCGGAGGCTATCTGCGCTGGTCGCCCACGCATGGCCCGTTGCAGCAAGGCTACGCTGAGGGGTCGGACGATTTTGGGAGTCACCCCTATGGCGATGCCGCGCGCGCTGAGTCGGATAAAGGCGCGCTTCCGGCAGGCGATTACGGGCGGGACACGCTCACGGAGCGCGCCATCGCCTTTTTGCGCGCGCACCGCGACCGGCCGTTTTTTCTCCAGTTTTCCGCGTACTACGTGCACGACCCCGTCCGCACCCGGGCAGCTTGGTTGGTCGAAAAATATGCCGCCCGGCTGCCGGCCGGGGCCAGTCGGCAACGAGCCGTTTATGCGGCCATGGTCGAAACCCTCGACCATCAAGTCGGTGGCGTGCTGTGCGCGCTCGATGAACTCGGCCTCGCCGACAATACCTTGGTGGTCTTCACCTCCGATAATGGCGGGCATCCCGCTGTGTCCGCCCTCGGGCCGCTCCGCGGCTCAAAGTGGAACCTCTATGAGGGAGGTTTGCGCGTGCCGTGGCTGGTGCGCTGGCCCGGGCGCATCCGGCCAGGAACGACGAGTGCGGTGCCGTTTACCGGCGTCGATTTGCTGCCGACGCTCTGTGCGGCCACGGGCGCGCCGCTTCCGGCGGGCGTGATGCTGGACGGTCGCAATGTGTTGTCTCTCTGGCTGAGTGCCACGGAGGCAGACCCGGACCGCGCATTCACATGGCATTTCCCGTATTATCATCCCGAGGGCGCGGCATTTGCCCGGGCGTTGCCAAGAATCGGGGTGGACGATTTTGCGCTGAGCCAGACGCGGCCGGTTTCCGCCATCCGTGTCGGCGATTGGAAATTGGTTCATCGCTACGAAGACAGTCGCGATGAGCTCTACCGGCTCTCCGCCGATCCGGCGGAGGAGCGAGATCTGGCGGCCAGCGAGCCCGAGCGGGCGCGCGAACTGCGGGCTCGTTTGGACGCGGAGTTGCGCGCAACCAGCGCTCGTCTCCCCAGGCCATCAGGCAAGTAGCTTGGTGTCCAACGCGCCGCGCAGGTGCTGGCGTGTTGGGGCGGCGCAAGGAGTGTTGCGCGGCACTATGGAGGGGTGATTCCTTCCACGATGCGGAGGGCGCGCATCCGGCTGGAGTCATGAAATCTAGGTGAGAATTTTTACGCGCCGATTTTCTGGCTGCAATAGTTCGCAGGACAGAGGCCTTCTCGAAGCGGGGGCTTTATATATCGGTACCGGAACCCTGTTGTTGGTGTCCTGACCGGTTACCTCGCCATGTTGAATCTCCCCAAAATTAATCCCCTGGCCAATCAAGCCGCCGAGCTCCTGCGGGATAGTATCCTGAGCGGTGAGTGGTGCAGTAAGTTGCCCCCGGAGCGAATTCTGTGCAAACAATACAATATCAGTCGCAATACATTGCGAAATGCTTTGGAGAAGCTGCAGGAGGAAAAGCTGATATGCACGACACGTGGTTCCGGGACCCGGATACTAGCCTGTAATAATTCCCCTTTAGCTCCATCACATGATGTTGGTCTGCTCGTGCCCGAGCCTTTGGAGCGATTGCGCCCGACGCATACCTTGTGGGTAAATGAGCTGCGCGGCTTGTTGAGTGAACGCGGCTACCAGCTACGAACATTTTATGGGCGCGAGTATTTTAGCCCGGCTCCCGGGGCGGCGTTGCAGCGATTAGTGGAGCAAAATTCCATGGGATGCTGGATCTTGACGCTATCCAATCCCGCGATGCAGAGATGGTTTGCCGAGAAGCGGGTGCGTTGTGTGGTGGCGGGCTCGGTGCATGAGGGATTGAAACTGCCCTCGCGCGATATCGATCATCGCGCCATGAGCCGCCACGCAGCCGGTGTGTTCCTCCGGCTCGGTCATCGCCGGCTGGCGTTGCTGGCTGCGCAGTCGTTTCATGCGGGAGATATCGAGGGTGAGATTGGTTTTATCGAGGGGGTGAAACCTTCCACGCAGGAGGAGGCCGATGCTTTGTTGAGTTATCACGATGGCACGGTGGCCGGAATCGCCGAGTCACTCCGTCGCTTGATGGAACAGCGCCTGCCGCCGACCGCGATCCTGGTGGGTAATAGCTATCACTATCTTACGGTCGTTGGTTGCTTGGGGCAGTTGGGACTACGGGTGCCGCAGGATGTGTCGTTGATCTCGCGCGAGGACGACCTGTTTCTGAGCTACGTGACGCCACGGCCCGCCCGCTATCGGGTGAATCTCAGTGTCTTTGCAAAGTCTTTATTATCTCCCATATTGGACCTTTTGGAAAACCGAGCACCGATCCGCCCGGAGCAGCGTTTTATGCCGGAGTTCATGACGGGGGAAACGCTGGCTCGGCTGTCAGTAAGCGCCGATAGCGCGACCCCATCCGCACTGGCGTTATCGGCCTGATGGGGCGGTGCGGACTTGGGTTTGCCGGATGAAGCAGTGCGCATCGCATAACATAACGCCTGGCAAAATAATACCCGGGGGTTTGCTTTGGTCCATCGCGAGTACCACCGATTGGGTGTTTCGCTAGGCGGGAAAAGTTGCGTTATGCACAGCGAGCGGTGGAGCGCTTACGCTCTGCTTTAGGTATCCCTTCGTTTCAGATAATTGTATCCCCATGATTAATAAAAGCCCTAATTCATCGTTTCGCCGTGCGCATTGGCCCCAGCGCAGTCTGGCTTCGTTCGCCCCAACCCTCGCCCGTTTGGCCTCCTGCGCGTTTGCGCTGGGTGCGTTGACGCTGGGCCAGACCGCCAGCGCTGCGCAAACCTACTCGCGCACCAACAAGTTTTTCAATGGCACCGGTGTCGCTGGCACGAGCACCACGTATCACTCGTACCGCATTCCTGCGCTCCTGACCGGGTATCAAAATACCCTGTTCGTGTTTTGCGAAGCGCATCTGAATTCCGCGAGCGATTGGGGCACGCCCATCGATTTGGTGTACAAGCGCTCGACGAACAACGGCGGGTCTTGGGAACCCATGAAGGTATTGGCTGGCGCGGCGAATACGCCTGCCGGGTCGCGCGGCTGGACCAATCCGACGGCCGTCTACGAGCCGACTTGGAGCGGCGGACCGACCATGGGAAGAATTCACCTCTTCTTCAATTGGCACTCGGAATCAGAAACCGGCCTCGACACGCTCGTCTATGGCGATACGCGCGTTTATTATATGTATTCCGATGACAACGGCGCCAATTGGTCCGCGCGCGTTAATCTCACCAGTACGCTCAATCCATCGTCGCTGGGGCTGGCCTACGATAACGTCGGACCCGGGATTGGCATTCGCAAAGCGCAGACGCAGGCGGGCCTGCTCATTGTTCCAGCACTCTCCCGCAATTTCTACAGCCTCGATCATGGTGCTCACTGGTACTACCGTCGCGTTCCCGCCGGGACGAGCGGTCACATCACCAACGAGGGCGCCATCGTGGAATGTCTCGACGGCACGCTGTTGCGCAATGATCGACCGAAGGGCGACACCTGGGATATCGCCAAGACCCGCTGGATCAGCTACGGGGAGCTCATCGCAAATAGCGATGGCACGGCGACGGGAGATTTCGCTAACTATGTTTCGCAAGCCGTTCTGCTCGACCCGAAATGCCAGGGGTCGATCCTGCGCTACAATTTCAACAGTCCGGACCGCGTCATCTTCCTCAATTCCGACAACACCACGGACCGCTGCCGGATGAAAGTGCGCATCAGCTATGACGATGGCTTAACCTGGCCGCGTGCGCGGTGGTTATATGAGGGGACTCCGCCAGACAATTATCCGTCGGTGTCGAATGCTCAGGATGCCGGCATGGGCGGGTATTCTTCCATGATCAAGCATCCCAGCATCGGTATTGTGGCCGGGGTTGAGATTTGCGAGGGGGGCAAGGATAACTACAATAACGTCGCTTATGCCCGTTCGATCGATCTGCACATGTTCAATATCGAGTGGATAAATAAAGGGCAGTCAGAAGCCGGATTCTGAGCGGGGCTAATGCCTCACCATAATCCCACGCGCAGTTTTTAGGCGGATAACTCCCGCCCCACCGGCCCGCTGGTCTCATCCACCAGCGGGCCTTTTTATTGCATCATGTGCGTGATAGATGGGTTGTGCTGAGATTTCTGTGATCAAATGATTATATGTAGATGTAGGTTGATATAATATGTGTGCAGTAGCATCTAAAAAATTGGTTTACACCCTGAACCACCGCTTTGGGGTTTCGCAAAACCGGACAGAGATTGTTATGCGCAGAGGTCACCGACGTTTTTGCCTCCCAAGGCGTCGCTAGCAGACCAATAAACTCCAACCACCTCTGTTATGAACACCTTGTTTGCCAAACCTCTGGCTCACCCGTTCGTCTTACTTGCGCTCGGGACCGCTTGGACCGCCGCCTCAGTGCTGGCGCAAACTCCAGCTTCGACGCCCCCACCCAAAGATGATTCCATCGTTTTGTCGGTCTTCGAGGTCACGACCTCCAAGGACGTCGGGTATCAATCCAGCAATGCCGCGGAAGCCACGCGTATGAACACGCCCATCGAGGACATCCCGATGAACGTGACCATTTATAACCAGCAGATGATCGAGGATCTCCTCGCCACCGACACCTCGCAGCTGCTGGCGTTTGAGGCCTCCGCGGTGAAAACCACCGAAAACGACGGCTTCATGTCCCGTGGCTTTGCCAGCGTGGGAACGAGCTTCGTGAACGGTTTCGCGCAGACGACCGGCTTCGGGGCGCAACCGCTGGCCAACATTGAGCGCGTGGAGGTCCTTCAAGGCCCGGCGGCTGTCCTCTTCGGCTCGGGTGGTTATGGTGCCACGTTCAACCGCATCACCAAGCAGCCGCGGCCGAACCGGTTTACCAACTTCCGCACCATCATGAGCGATGATCATGGGTACCGTGTGGAGTTGGACCACAATACGGGCGCGCTCCCGTACTTCGGGGGCGAAAAGCTGAGTTTCCGCATCAATGGCGCGGTCGAACGCAGCACCACCTGGTCTGGTCTGCGCAAGGGCGAAGATGCCATCGCGCCCTCGCTGGCGTGGAATATCGGACCCAAGACCAAGGTGGTCCTCGAATACATTTATCATTGGCAAGATACCCAGGCGGGCTGGGAGACGCCAATGCACGCGGGCCAGTCGGGCTTTGTCACCGGTGACGGCACCTACCGGGTGACACCGCGCAGAACCAATTGGGTGATCCCTGAGGATTTCCGCCACAATACGCGTCAAACGCTTTCCTCCGATTTCCGCCACGCCTTCTCGGACAAGTTCCAATTCCGCTCCCAGATCCAATACGAGACCCGGGCGCAGATGATTCAAGAGACGATGGCGACCGGCAACCTCACCACCTTGCTCGATACTATACTGGTGGGACTCTCCTGGCGCCAAGTTCCGCGCATCACGCGCACCTATCGTACCCGCGACGAGTTCATCTGGCAGTTCAAGACCGGCCCGGTAAGTCATCGGGTGCTCTTCGGCTATGGCTGGCAGCAGCAATATGATCGCAATACAACCTATCGTTCCGCGGTCAGCGGCGCGCAGGCTTCTTATAAGATCACCTATGCCCAGTTTCTCGCCAATCCCGCGCTCGGCGGCTATACTATGCCCAAGCCTGGCGAGAGACCCCTGCTGATACCCATCAACTTGTTCGATCGCGGCGTCGAACCTCCGGTCCCGGCGATTGCCGACCGCGCACCGGCCGTGCTCAACGCCGATGCGCAAAGCTATACATCCAATCAGGACTTCTATGTGAATGATGTCTTCTCGTTTGCCAGAGACCGCGTCTTTGTTGTGGCCGGGGTGCGCCACACCGATTTTCAGCGCAAGAACATCACTTGGAACTCCGGCGCCACGCTGAAATTATCTGCGCCCACGGCTTATAGTGTCGACGACGCCACCACCACCAGCATTGGCGCGACGTGGCATCTCAATGCCGCCAAGACGCTCAGCCTCTACGGAAATATGAATACCTCTTTTGCCCCCCAATACAATGTGCAGCCCGATGGCACCAAGCTCGATAATGAAGCCGGGAAGCAAAAGGAAATCGGGCTCCGTTTCAGCCTGTTCCAAGGCCGGATCCAAAGTTTGTTTTCCTACTTCGATATCCTTCAGGACAATGTTACCAGCGCCGATCCCGCCCCCGGCCGCACAGGTTACTACATCCAGAAGAGCGGCCAGCGCAGCACCGGGTTCGAGTGCAAAGTCAACGCTCGCATCACCGACAGTTGGTCGATCATGGGCAGTGGCGCGGACATCGATGCGCGCAACGACATCACTGGCGAAGCCAAGGATCTGCAGCCGCAATACCGCTTTGCAGTGATCAACACCTACAATTTCAAGAAAGGCACCCTCAAGGGTCTCCGCTTGACCTTGGCCCAGCGGTTTCAGGGCGAGCGTCCGCTCACCAACTCGACGGCACGCGGCGAAACAGACTGGGGTCCGTTGCCGGCCTACTGGAACCACGATATCGTCATTGGTTACAAATACCGCTTCGCGAAGAGTCGGTACACGTGGGATTTCTTGTTCAAGGTTTCCAACATCCTCGATAACACGGATCAGTACTACGTGGCTGCATATCATCGTTTCACGATCGATGCGGGCCGCACCTGGCAGGGCGTGGCCAGCGTTCGCTTCTAAGCATCAAAATTGGCTGGTATCTCAAGTGGCGCATCGTGTCGGGCCGACCGATGCGCTCTGGCTGACAATTTTTGCACCCAGGCCCGCTGGCATTCCAGCGGGCTTTCCATTTTGGGTTCCGGACATTGCCCTATCATACTCCCGGGCAAGGTGCTGGCGTGGTGTGTTTGCCATTCTATCCGAGAAATTTGCGTTTTCTTAGAAGTGGTCCTTGATTGGAACCACCAATTCGAGGTTTCGCTTTGCTGATACTGCGTCGATATGTGCGGTGCTCGTCGGAGCGCCCTCGCCCCACATGGGTGTCCCCCCCACTGATCAATAACCCTCCAACCGTTGAAATCCTCATGAACTTATCTCGCGCAAGTTATCTGGCGCATCCGCTCTTGGCTTTAGTCCTCGGGACCGTGTGCTCCGTTACCACGACGCTGGCCCAGACTGCGCCGGCGGCCAAACCCGCTGCCGCTGCTCAGGAAGAATCCATCATCCTCTCTGTCTTCGAAGTTACGACGGCGAAGGATATCGGTTACCAATCCAGCAATGCGGCGGAAGCCACTCGTATGAACACGCCCATCGAGGACATCCCGATGAACGTGACCATTTATAACCAACAGATGATCGAGGATCTCCTCGCCACCGACACCTCGGAACTGCTGGCCTTCGAAGCCTCGTCGGTAAAGCGCACCGAGAACGACGGGTTCCTCTCGCGCGGTTTCTCCCAAGTCGGGTCGAGCTTCGTGAACGGCTTTGCGCAGACGACCGGCTTCGGGGCGCAACCCCTGGCCAACATTGAGCGCGTCGAGGTTCTCCAAGGCCCGGCGGCCGTGCTTTTCGGTTCGGGCGGTTTTGGCGCCACCTACAACCGCATCACCAAACAGGCACGGGCCAATGCATTCACGAATTTCAGGACCATCCTGAGCGACGATCACTCCTACCGAGCCGAGCTGGATTACAATGCTGGGTACATCCCGGCTTTCGGCAAAAAACTGCTGTTCCGTTTTAACACCGTCCGTGATCGCAGCACCACCTGGTTCGGGCAGCGCAAAGCTGAGGATGTCTTTGCCCCGACAGTGACATGGAATATTTCGCGTAACACCAAAGCGGTTTTCGATTATATCTACAACTGGCAAGACCGTCAGGCGAGTTGGGAAACACCCATCCATGCGGGCGATCCGAAGGGTCTGGTCACAGGCGACGGAGTCTATCGCGAGACACCGCGCAATATCCACTGGGGTATCCCGGAGGATTATCGCCGCAATACGCGCCAGTCGCTCTCGACCGATATCCGCCACAGTTTTTCCGATAATTTCCAGTTCCGCGCGCAAGCGCAGTATGAGGTTCGGTTGCAGGCGCAGGAAGAAACCGTGGCGAACGGCACGTTTCTGAGCATTCTGCGCGATACCGCGCTCATCGGTCGTTACTGGCGCCAGATTCCGCGCACCACGCGCTCCTACCGCACGCGCGATGAGTTCATTTGGAATTTCAAGACCGGTTCGATAGTCCACCGGATGCTCTTCGGCTTCGGCTGGCAGCAGCAATATGACCGGAACACCACCTACCAGTCGGCTTCCAGCGGCAATAACAACACCTACGCCAATGTCTCCTATGCCCAATTTTTGGCCAACCCGGCGCTGGCCGGCTACACCCCGGGGACAGGCGTAAACCCCCTGCTCCTGCCCGTGAATATGTTTGACCGCGGAGTGGAGCCCCCGACCCCCGGTATCGCCAAGCGGCCGGTGGCGGCCCTCAACGCCGATGCGCAGTCCTACACGTCCAACCAGGACTACTACATCAACGACGTCTTCTCCTTTGCCCAAGATCGTGTCTTTGTCGTGGCCGGGTTGCGCCACACCGATTTCCAACGTAAGATCATCACTTGGAATTCCGGTGCCACCCTCCGGCCCTCTGCACCCACAGTCTATACGCTCGCTGATGCTACGACCAGTAGTGTGGGCGCGACGTGGCATCTTACTTCTGCCAAGACCCTCAGCCTCTATGCGAATATGAACACCTCCTTCGCTCCTATATACAATGTCCAGCCCGATGGTTCCCCGCTGGACAGCGAGGTTGGTCTGCAAAAGGAGGTCGGCATCCGTTTTAATCTTCTCAGCTCCCGGATCCAAGGCTTGGTCTCCTACTTTGATATTCTACAAGACAATGTCACCAGCGCTGATCCCCTCCGTCCCGGGTACTTCATTCAGAGAAGCGGCCAGCGCGCCACTGGCTTCGAGGGCAAACTCAATGCGCGTATGACCGATGGCTGGGCGATCACGGGCAGCTTCGCCGATATCGACGCGCGCAATGACATCACCGGTGTCGCGACGGATCTTCAGCCGCAATACAAGGTGTCGGTGATCAATACCTACAATTTTTCGAAGGGCTCGCTTAAAGGTCTTCGTCTTACACTAGCCCAACGGTTTACGGGTGAACGCCCGCTCACCAATTCGACCTCGCGTGGAGAACCGAACTGGGGTCCGATGCCGGCCTATTGGAATCATGATTTTGTCGTAGGGTACAAACTTAGGGCCGCCAAGAGCCGGTATACGTGGGATCTTTTGTTCAAGCTCTCCAACGTTCTGAATAACACCGATCAGTACTACGTCGGTGCATGGCACCGTTACACGCTGGATCCAGGCCGCCAGTGGCAGGCCACGGCCAGCGTCCGCTTCTAACGAATCTTCTGGGGCGCGGGGACGACTTTATGTCGTCCCCGCTTTTTTTATTTTCAGGGCTGGCGATCAGGCACGGACTTTTGTGCCACTTGCCAATACCATGATGATATAGGCAAGCGGTTCAGGGTTTTGCCGGCTAATTGTAGTCGAAAAACGAGGGTATGCGGTATCGCAAAAGGACCTCCCTTTGCGCATTGAGGCATGAGACCCCGCTGATGGAGTGACAGCGCCGGGCGCATTATGCGCTTGGCGGTATCCGTTCCTCCCCATCCCAATGACCAACTCTAACTCTATACCCATGTCCAGACGCGCCGGTTTTGCGTATGCAGCCGGTGGCTTTCGTTTCCTTCAGGTTCTCTCTCTTTTAGTTATGGCCGTCGCATTGCTTGCGACCAACGAATCCCGCGCCGAAGGCGTGACCGGGGTGACTGAACTCTATTCGGTCCCCTCTTCGTGGTATCAACTCCGGACGGTGGAAATTGTCTGCTACGATGCGACCCATGTCGCTATCGCCTGGCGGAATGAACCCGACTCGGTGGAGCACGATCGCGGCGACATCATGTTCAAGAGTGGCAGTTCGGCCGATGGTGGCGCCACCTGGACTTGGAGTGCCACGCAGTACATGAAGCAAAGCGACAGCACCGCATCTTATGTGAATGTGGTTATGTATAACGAGTCGGGCACGTTGTACGCCTTCATTGGTAAATCCAATCCCATCTCCAATCCCGATCCCGGGACATCGGTGAATGTGTGCATGAAGAGCACCAACATGGGCGTCTCCTGGACCCCGCAGGCGATCACCAATTCCTACACCGGGCATATGGCACTCGGTGGGCACATCGTCAAATCCGGCACCACCTACTTCATGCCCTTCCATGCCAGCGGCACACAGGGCTTTTTGAAGTCCACGAATCTGATCAATTGGTCCCTGGCCGGCATCGTGCCCAATCCGGAGGACGTTTCTCTCCAGGAAGGCTTCTTGGTCGTTTCGCAGGACAACCCCAACCACCTCATCTGCAAAATGCGGGTCAAGGTGACGGATGGCGGTGGGCTGGGCTATGCCTACTCCTCGATCAGCACTGATGGCGGCACCACGTGGTCCAATGCGATCAAGGATCTCGAGCTGCCCAACTGGGGTGTGAAGGGGTGCCTGTATAAGGACTCCAACAATCAATACGTCTATCTCTACAACACGGAAGACGACCGGGAAACGCTTTACTATAAGACCCGCGCCCCGGGCAAGCCGTGGAAGGCCGGCCGCCCGTTTACCTCCAATACGCTCGCGGGGAAAGATTGCTATGCGATGCTATCGGAGTACGCCCCGGGCAAATATTATGCCCTCTGGGAAAACTCCTACCACAATGTGTATTTTGGGAAGCTGGACGTCTCCGATGCGATCACCACCCAGGACGTGATGGACACTGACTGGAACAATCTCACCGGCTGGACCGTCAGCCCCGGCAGCGGTCTCGCCGAGATCAGCCCCGCCGGACAATTGCACCTGAAGAGCACGACGGCCTCGGTCGCCAGTGTACTGAAGAATGTCGGTCCGACGACTTCCTTCACCCTCGATATGCGCGCGCAGGTCAGTGACCACACCAGCACCGCCGGCATTAGCTTGGGCACGAAAATAATCGCCGGCACGAGAAGGCTGATGCTCGATTTCAAGACTGACGGTGTTTACTCCATGGTGGGCTCGGCCACCACGTGGAGCCGGGTCTTCACCCAGGCCGGTGACACCGCCTGGCACAACTGGCGCGTGACGGTGGATGCCGCCGGCGTGGCGCGGCTCTATCAGGACGGCGGCCAGTCGCTCGCGAGCTGGAGCATTCAGAGCCCTTACGTTAACACCAATCCGCTGTTCCAGCACTGGGTGGAAGGCGTCAGCGGCAACGGCTGCGAGGCGCGCATCGATTGGTCGACTGTGAGCGAGGGCGTCGTCGCGAATGACTTTGTCGATCTCGTCGGTCTGACGGTTGCGGCCGGTGGCGGCACGGTGGAAATCAGCCCCGCCAGCCAGTTGCACATGCGCAGTGCCAACAATACCAACGCCGAGATCACCGTGCCGAACGGCCCGGGCACGACGGCGCCGTTCTCCTTAGAGTTCCGCGCCCAGGTCAACGCCTACACGGCCAACGCGCCCGCCACCGGCGTCAGCCTCGGGCTCAAAGTGCACAATGGCGCGAAACGCCTCATGCTCGCGATCCAGGGCGATGGCGTGTACTCGGTCCTCTCCGGCGGCTCGGCCTGGGTCAAAGTCTATAACACCACCAATGACACCAACTGGCACGTCTGGCGGGTGGAGGTGGATGCTTCCGGAACAGCGCGCCTCTACCGCGATGGAGGCCCGCAACTCGCGAGCTGGAGCATCCAGGCGGACACAGGTTATGCGCGGTTCGGGTCCTGGGTGAAGGGCTCGTCCACCAGCCCGGCGGAAGCCCGGTTGGATTGGGTCAAAGTGAATTAAACCTTCGCCAATCCACCGCTCTCATCTCAGCATGCCGGCGTCGCCCGACGCCGGCATTTTTGCTGTTAATCAAACGCTCTGCCTCACCTTTCCCCTGCCATGAAAAAGTTGCTTTGGTTCGGTGCCCTGCTCGTTGCTTTGTCCTCCAGCTTGCTCCCGGCTGCGCCGCTGTTTGAGACCGTGACGGTGCACGCCGCCACACCAGGAAATCGTCCCAACTATCGCATTCCAGCGCTCGCCACCGCGCCCAACGGCGATCTCCTGCTTTTCACGGAAAAGCGCAACGATGGCATCGGCGATCTGGGCAACCACGATCTCATGCTGGTGCGCAGCTCGGATTGCGGCCGTACGTGGAGTGCCGAGCAGGTCATTTTCGACGATGGCGACAACACCTGCACCGATTCCACCGTGTGCATCGACCGCGAGCGCGGGCGCATCTTCCTGTTTTTCCTGAGGAACAAGTCGCAGTTCGCCTATTTCACGAGCGACGACAGTGGCAAGACGTGGCGCGGCCCGGTGTCGATCCACGCCGCCGTCACGCGTCGCGAATGGGAGCAGGAGGAGCCGACGGCGCGCCCCGGCAACGAGAAAGCCGGCAAGCAGCGCTACGGCGTGGGCCCCGGCGCCGGCGGCATCCAGTTAACGCAGGGGCCGAAAAAAGGCCGCCTCCTCGTGCCGGCACGGCACCGTGCAACGATCGGCGATGGCAAGACGGCTTCGTTCTCCCATGTCTTCTCCAGCGATGACCACGGCGAGACCTGGCAGCTTGGTCCCACCGTCGCGATGCATGGCAACGAGTGCCGGCTCGAAGAATTGTCCGATGGCACCGTGATGTTGAACATGCGCAACGGCAACACGGCCGACCAGCCCGACAACAGCCGCCGGCTGGTCGCGCTGAGCACCGATGGCGGCGACACTTGGCCCACCGTTTATCGGGACGAAGCGTTGGTCTCCACCACGGTGCATGCCGGTTTGCGCCGCTATGTGCATCCGGGAAGCGAGCAGGGCCGCCTCCTGCTTTTTTCCAATCCCGCCAGCCCAATCCGACAGAAGGAGCATCCGTACGGGCGCTACAACTTGACCGTGCGGTGGAGTCGCGACGACGGGCAGACCTGGAGCGCCGGGCGCGTCATTTATCCGCATCCGAGCTCATATACCGACCTGACGATTCTGTCCGATGGCACCATCGGGCTCGTCTACGAACGCGGGCCGAAAGACTCCGTGCGCTATTGGGACGAGATTCAATTTGCGCGCTTCAACCTGGAGTGGCTCTTCGCGCCACCCCACACGCGGATCAAGTAAGACGCGGCTTTTTCGCGGCGCTCAAACACGGCGTCGCGGCCGGCGCGTTTATTTGGCGCTCGGGCCTGGCTGCGCAGGTTTGGGCAGGAGGCCCAGCGAACTGAGAAACGCTTCGAACTTGCGCAGTGCGTCGGCGTAAGCCGCTGCATCTTTCATCATGTAGCCGTGGCCGCCGTCAGGTCCGACGACAAAGTCGCAGCGGTTGCCCGCTTTCAGCATCGCCTGGTGAAAAGCCTCGGCGCCTTTAAACGGCACGGTGGCGTCGGCGGTGCCATGCGCCAAAAACGTGTTGGGCAGACCGGGCCGAACTTGGTGCAGGGGCGAAAGCTCGCGCCAGCGTTCGCCGATCTTGGCGTTCCCATAGCCCTCGGTCGAAGTATCGATCACGGGCCAGAGCAGAATGAGGGCGTCGGGCCGGCAGGAAACTTTGAGATCGTCGCCGGGATCGTTCACCTCGTCGAAGAGCGCGGTTGCGACCGCCAGATGACCGCCGGCGGACGAGCCGATGGCGATCAGCCGCTGCGGATCGAGGCCCAGCTCCGCAGCGTGACTGCGAACATACCGCATGGCGGAACGAGCATCCTTCACGCACTCGAAGACGGTGAGCTCAGTCTTCGGTTTGAAGCGCCGGTATTGGACGCTGATCCCCACCATGCCGTGATCCGTCGCCCACCCGGCGTAAGGATACATGGACCGCGGACTGCCGGCCGCCCAGCCGCCGCCGTGATAGGCAACCAGGCCGGGGCGTTGATCGCTGGCCTTGAATCCGGCGGGAAAAAACAGATCGAGCTTCAGCTCCACTGTGCCCACGCGCTTGTAGATGACCGAGCGGGCTGGCTGGAGACTGGCGGCGAGCTGACTCGCAAAGTTGGGCTCTGCCGTCTTGGCCGCCGGGGCCGCGGTTGGTTTCGCGGCGGGAGTCGGCTCCTGCGCGGTCAAGGTTAGGCCAAAGGCCAGAGGCAAGAGGCACCACGGGGCGAAGGACGAAAGTTTCATGCGATGATACAACGGTTGGCGGTTTTCAGTCTTCGGCGAGTGCTAAACGGCCGGGGGCAGACGGGTGTTTTGCGCGATCGCTGGTGCGGGGACGATTCAAGCCGACAGCCCATGCGCGAGCGCGCACGCGCGATGCCGGCTGGTCGCGATGCGGCTCAGTGACTCTCCCGGCACAAACTCGGGCATCAAGCGATGGGCCAGCAGGCGCGGAGTCCGGTTTTCGAGCAGGGCCAGGATGGGTTTCAGGAGGGACTTGGCCAGCATGTGGGCGCCCACTCGGTAGCGCGCAGGGGTGGGGATGACGTAGGAAAGGAACAAGTCGTCGTCGCGAGATATCAGCGAAATATCCTGGGGCACGCGTCGCCCCATCTGATCCAGGCACCCCGCGGCGGTGAGGTAGTGATATGAACTGGCGACCAGCATCGCGGTCGGTGGCGCGTCAAGATTCATCAGCTGGCGGAGTGATGCCGACACGCCGGCATTGGTGCCATCGTGATAGCACACCAAGGCCTCGGCTTCACCCTGCGGCGAACGTTTCACACCCTCGATGAAACCAGCCTCGCTTTCGAATGCGCCTGCGAGTTGGGACTGGGCCAGCAGCAGCGCCAGCTTGCGATGACCGAGCCCGAGGAACACGCCCGCAGCATGACGGCAGGTGGCGCGGTGATCGAGGTCGCACGACGGGAGCTTCAGTCCCGCGTGCACGGACCCCGCCACCACGCAGCGCACATTATTTGCGGCGAACCATTTTTGAATGGCCGCATTTGACAGCGTCAGGATCCAACAACCCAGTGGATTTTCTGCCACCAGACGCCGAAGCTCCGTCCCGGGATTGCGGCCGAAGTACTGTTGGCCGTGAAAAAGATGCATCCGGCAGCCGCGTTCGCTCAACAAGGCGCGCAGTTCGTCGATCCACAGCGTCTGGGTCGGCCGCAGACGTTCCAAGGGTTCGGGCGAGAGCAGGCCGACGTCGATGGGTGGTGGCGCGGGACGGTGGTTTTTCTTCAGGATTCGTGTACCCGAACCTGGCTTGGTGAGGATCAATTTCTCGGCGTGGAGTTTTCGCAGGGCATGACGCAGGGTGTTGCGGCTGACGAGAAACTTTTTGCACAGGATCCGCTCGGACGGCAGCTGGCGGAGCCATTCACCGCTCGTGATGCTTTCGCGCATGAGCTCGGCGGTTTGATTGGCCAGGGAATTGATTTTGGGGAGCTTGAGCATGACAGAAAAGAAGCGGGCTTTTCGGTCTGGGTTTGGCCGGAGGCTTAGCAGGCGTGGAAAGCGCCGGAGCGATTTGGGGCCAGAAAACGGTGCAGCTGGCTGACGCGCGAAATTGTCGCTCGATCAAGTTCAGATCGCTGCGCCCCTGCACCCATCCGTGGCGGATGAGCGCAGGGGTTGACGATGGAAGACAGGCCGGCGCAGTGCGGCCTGTTCCGAGGGATTAGAACGACCGGCTGAGCTTAAACGTGACGTTACGTTTGCTGTAGAGGTCGATGCGGGCCACGTTGATGCTGCCGGTCACCTCAGTGCTGTCCATGAGGTTGTCGATGCTGATCTGGGCGCGCCAATTTTTGCGCGCATAGATCAGGTTGAGATTATACAGCTCCAGGTCGGGCGTATAGAATGAGGCGGTGGCGTCACCGGCGCGTTTGAAGGCTGAGCGATAGCCGGCGACGATCGACAGGCCCTTGAGCATCCGTTGCTGGAAGCTGTATTTGCCCACGAGCGAGAAGGTGCGCTGCGGATTGCCGCGCAGGGGGATGCCGGTCAGCGTGAGCGCCTTGAGTTTGCTGAAGGCCACCATGAAGGTGATCTGCGAGGAAACCTTCGCGGAGAGATCGAGCTCATAGCCACGGGTGTTCACCTTGCCGAGCGGCTGGCGGATGGTGAAACCGGTTGGCGTGACAACGTCGATCAACTGGTTGGTCAACGAGGAATCGAAATACACGGCCGAGCCGACGATCCTGCTGTTGAGCATGTCAACCTTCGCGCCGTATTCGTCGCCCTCGCCGATCTGGTGGGGGAAGATTTTGCCGAAGGTCGGGGAGTTGACGTTATTATCCAGGGTGGAGACCGGCAGGAACGTGTTCGAGCGGTTGTAGAAAAAGGCGAGGGTCTGCGAGGAGAAGGGCTTGACCACGAGACCGTATTTCGAGCTCCAGTTGGAATAGGTGGAGGTGACGAGCGGCGCGCCTGCGGTCAGGTAATTCCGGCTCTTGCTTTCGCCGTCATCGTAGCGACCGCCCGCGGTCAGGATGATCCGGTTGTTCCAATAGCTGATGCTGTCCTGGATGGCAAAGGACTGGTTGGTCTTGGCGGTGTGCGAATTGCCGGTGATCCGCGCGCCCCCGGCGGGTTCCCAGACGAAGTTGTCCCAGTTGGGCGGCAGTTGGAAGATCGGCCAGCGCGCGAAACCCGCGGGGCGGGTCTGGGTTTCGATCAGCACCACCCGCGTCTTCTGTTTGTCGACTTCGACGTAGGTGAAGAGTGTGTTTTGACCG
This sequence comes from Opitutia bacterium, assembly GCA_016217595.1. Taxonomy (GTDB): domain Bacteria; phylum Verrucomicrobiota; class Verrucomicrobiia; order Opitutales; family Opitutaceae; genus MWDT01. The sequence goes on from JACRHS010000018.1 coordinate 51,542, forward strand.
CCGAGCAGGCGGAACTTCGTGGAGAAGTCGGTGTTGATGACGTCGCCGTGGACCGAGACCCATTGCTTGGATTTGATCAGGCCCGCCCAGTCCATGCGCCCGACGGTGATGTTGTCCCAGAGGACGGTAGCATTGGTGCCCAGGAGGGCACCCGTCGGACTGAAGATATTGTAGTTGCCTTGGGCGCCGTTGTCGCGGTCCTGGTCGTTGTCGAGCGTGCGCGCCACGATGCGGAAGGCGCTTTCGGCGCCGAAGAGCAGAAATTTCTTGGTGTAGCCGGCCTCGTAAATGCGGCGGTTGTCATAGCGGTCGGAGTTGTCCCCGAACATGCGATAGCCCGGACCCATGAAGGGAAACAGCTTGCCGCTTTTGTCGCCGGGAATGGTGTCGCGTGTCGCGGACTTGACGTGCTGGAAGATGTAATAAAGCCAGGCCGTGTCGCCCTTGTTGGACTGGTATTGGAGCGAGGGGTTGATGGCGCGGCGATCATCGGGCGAGCCGTCGTCGGACTCGCCGTCCTGCCACGCGCCGGCCACGCGGAAGGCGAGCTTGCCCTTGGCATTGGAGAACAGCACCTGGCTGGTATCGAGGTCCGTGCGGACGGTGCCGAGCGTGTTGTAGGAAGTGCCGATCGTGGTCTTGTTGGTTGGCAGCGGCCGCTTGCTGATGCGGTTGACCGTGCCGCCGATGTCCATCTGCCCGAAGAGTACGCCCGCGGGGCCTTTGATGACTTCAATGCGGTCAAACAGCGCGCCGTCGACCTGCTCGGTGCTGTTCACACCGAAGCTTTCCGACATGCCGTCGCGGAAATTCGAGCCGGAGCTCTGGCGTCCGCGGGTGGCGTAGCGGCCGTCGGCCTGCGCGCCCGTCGAGGACATGCCGCTCACGAACTGCACCTGATCGGATAATTGGGTGAAGCCGATATCCTCCAGGAACTCTTTATTCAAGTTGGTGATCGACATCGACGAATCGATGAGGGCCTGGTTGATGCGCGTGCCGCCCAACCCGGAGCTGGTGCCGTAGCCTTTGTCGCCGATGGTATTCACGACGAACGGCGAGAGCTCGATCATCTCTTCGCTTTTGACGTCGGGGGCTGGCGTCGTGGGCGCTGGGGCGGGCGCGGTTTGGGCAACTCCCACTTCGCCCAACAGGGCGAGCATGGCGAGCTGCAGGATATTCCTGGCTTTTTTGGTAGTGTTCATTGCGGTGGAGGAACTGGCCGAACTGGCGCCGGCCGCGGTCCGCGAGGGCGGACGGATGGCAAACGCACCGGTGGTCGGATCTTCCACGATCGAGAGCGGAGTGGCGGCGAGCATGCGGTCGAGGGCTTCCCGGGCGGTGAACGCGCCCTCGACGGCATGGGTAATTATGCCGCGGACGCGCTCGACCGGGAAAACAATCGCTTCGCCGGATTGGTCGGAAAAAAGTTTGAGGGATAGAGCCGCATCGGCGGCTGGGATTTGATAAGGTTTGCGGACGGGGACGGCGCCCAAAAGCCCGCAAGCGAGGACACAAAACCACACCAGCGCCATGGCATGGCCAAAGGCGTTCGAGAGTTTTGCACTCGGAGGGAAATGGACGGTCAATTGATTCGGACGCGCTCTATGACGAGCTGACGGGGAAATTCCATTACTGTGCATCCGCATTTTTTTTGCAGACGGTAAATGGGCGCGCCGATCACGGCGAGGACAGACCTGCGCCGACCTTCGCGCACTCAGTGCATTCTGGCCAATACGGTGCGGTCCGGCTGCGAACGGTCGGCCTCGATGCCAAAGCTGGCTTCGAGCAGCCGCACAAAGGCCTCGATTTGGGTGGAACGGAAATTACCGCCGACACGAATCGCGGCCGCTTCGGGCGTGACGATCAACTGATGGCGGTTGCGGCAATTGAACTCCTCCGCCACCGCGGCGAGCGTAATGCCGGCAAATTCCAGACGTTCTCCCTGCCAGACCAAGGCCCGCTCAATATCTGCGGGACTGACGCGTTCCACCGTGAGCGTGGGGCTTGCCTGAGACTGGTATCCGACCACGGCTCGCTGACCCGCTGTCACCAGCGCCGGCGATGCCGGGACAGGTGCGCCGGTTTTCGGTGTAGATATTGCCGCGACGGAGGGCGTCACTTCCACCCGGCCCTCGGTCACAAGCACATCGACACCCGTGGGTGCTGTGCGGACGTTGAACACAGTGCCGACCGCGCGCACGGCGACATCGCCGACGCTGACGATGAACGGACGTGCCGGATCTTTGGCCACCGTGAAATGCGCTTCGCCGCGTTCGAGTCGCACGCGACGGAGCGTCGGAGAAAACTCAATGGCAATGTTGCTCGCGGCGTTAAGCTCGGCAACCGAGCCGTCGGGCAACGACTGCAGTGCGGAGTGCCGCACCAAACGGACCATGCCCGTCTCGGTGCCAGCGGCGGGTGTTTCCGGCGCACGCACCCATACGGCCACCGCGGCTGCGGCCGCCAGTGCGGCGCTGATGCCGGCCAGCCACCACCGTTTACGGCGCGGCGCCTCCTGCCGGGCCAGCAAATCGGGATTCGGTTGGAAGCTGTGTTCCGGCCGCCACTCCACCAATCCATCAAGTCGCATCCACGCGCGGTCCAGGCGTTGCATGGCTTCGGCGTGGAGTGGATTTTCGCGCAACCATTCGAGGTAGGCGTCCTGCTCCGCCGGCGTCAAACCGCGGTCCCGCCGCGCCAGCCACGCGCTGGCCGCGGCGCGAATCGCCGCGTGCTCGGGACGTGATGGTGGGTGGGACGACATGGAGGGGAAAATTACGTTCGGGATGAGTTTAGGGCAACCCGCGTTCAGCGAGAAATTCGGCGCAGCGCCGCACACCCTTGGCCACCTGCACCTCGACGGTGTGCTCCGAGATGCCGAGCTGCGCCGCGATCTCGCGCTGCGACAGCCCGTAGATCTTCCGCAAGGTGAGCACCTGGCGGCAGCGCTCGGGCAGAGCTTGGATGGCTAAGGTCAAAAGTTCGAATTCCTCATGCCGGGAAACCTGCTGGGTGACGTCGGCGGTATCCTCTAAGACGTCCATTTCACCGATTTCCGTTATCGCATCCAGGGCCGAAATTTGCCGGTGCCGGGCGCGGTCGACGGCGAGGTTGCGCGCCGTCATGAACAAAAATGCCTTGGGCGCATGGATTTCGCTCCGCTCCCGGGCTTGCAGCACGCGCACGTAAATTTCCTGCATGAGATCGTCGATATCGCGTTCCGAGGGAAACCGGTGGGCCAGCCACGCCCGCAACAGCCCTTCATGGGGTTGCACATGCTCGGCGAACCAGTGGGAATGCTCTGAGGCGTCGACGCTCATTCGAAAGCGACCTCCACGCGGTCGAGGGTGGGATAACGGTCGCCGTTGTCGGAGACGAATGCGGCACGATATTGCAGGCAACGATCCGTGGCGCGCAGGGCAAACCGGTCGCCGGCGGACGGGGTCCACGGTTGCGCGGCGAGCTCCTCTGCGGTGGCGGCGGCGCGCCACGAAAATTCCAGTCGCGTCTGGCCCGGCGTCTGCGCGGTCACCTGCAAGCGCGCTTGCGCGCAGGGCTGCGACCAAGCGAACACCGACGACGTGTAGGTTTGCCGGCGGGTGCGGTCGTGGAGATTGCCGACGTCGGCGCGCTGCATGAAGTGCGGTCCCGTCGTGGGCAGTCGCAGGGGCAGCGAGTGCTTGAACCGCGCGCCGTCGCCCCAATAGACGAGCGACTCGGTGTCGTGCGTGCCGTTGCGGGTGTGACAGGAGAGGGCGATATCGATCCGGCCATCGCTGTTGAAATCGGCGGCCATCGCGCCGTGTCCGCCGTCTTGCAGCAGCTCGGTTTTGCGCAGGTCGTCGAAGCCGTCCGCGCCGCCCCAGAAGAGGTGCGCCGCCACGCCTTCGCGCGTGTGGCCATAGTGATAGCCGGGCAGAAAAACATCGATCCAGCCGTCGGCGTCGAAATCCGCGAGCGTGACGCCGATGCCGTCCTGCCCGGGCAACTGGCGCGCGTTGCTGAGTTTGAACCCCACAGGCCCGCCCCAGAAAATGGTGGTGCCAAAATCGAAGAACGACGTGTCGGGCATCTTGTGCGAGGTGACAACGAGATCGAGCCAACCGTCGCGATTGAGATCGGCGGTCTTCAGGTCGTTGGCCGCCACGAGCGGCAGCACGGTCTGGCGCGTCTCGGCGAAGCCGTCACGCGCGCCCCAGAAAATCGTGACCCGGTGCGCGCGTTCCTGCGCGACGGCGATGTCGAGGACCCCGTCGCGGTTGAAATCCGCCACGACGTTTTGCCCCTCGGCGCCGTCGGCCCGCAACACCGTGCGGCGGTCGCGGGAAAACCCGTCGGGTCCGCCGCGCCAGATCACGACGCGCTCCGGCTCGCCCTCGGGGCTCGGGTGATTGCAGTTGCCGATGAGATCGAGCCAGCCGTCACGGTCGATGTCGGCGACGCTCACGCCCCACAGCGCGGATTCGCGCAGCACGGTGCGGCGGTCGTCCTTCAAGCCATCGGGTCCGCCCCAAAGAATGTTGAAGCCGAGGCCGGGATGTGGCTCGGCGTTGGCGTGCACGATGGAGAGCAGCACGAGATCGACGTAGCCGTCGTCGTTAAGGTCCGCCGCCACCGAGGCGTAACCCGAGCGGATCGAGTAGCGCGAGGTGCGCGCCGGATCGAAACTGTGGCCATCGCCCCAATACACGGTCACCGGCACGTCCTCGCGGAAACGACCGGCGATGACGTTGCAGAAAATCACCCGCGCGCGTTGCGCGTCGCTGGTGAGCGCCACGCCGCCCACGCCGGCGGTGTCGACTGCGAAGCCCGGCGTGAAGCCGCCGCGACCGTCGCCGTAAAAGACCTGCGACCGCCCCTGGTGGGTCGCCTGGCTGCGCGCCGTGCCAATCGCGAGATCGGCGTGTCCGTCGCCGTCGATGTCGCCCGCGGCGAGCGCGGAGGCCCAGGTCACCGGCACGGTGGTGATCGGCCGCCGGGTGAAATCGCCCGCGGCATCGCCCCAGAGAATATGGACGCTGTTCTGCGCGGCGGCGCGGTCGGCGAGGATAATTTCGGGCCGGCCATCGCCGTCGAGATCGGCCACGCGCATGGCGGAGGAACGCGGCGCCGGGAGTTGTCGGGGCGGAGCGAAGTGGCGCGGCGCACCCGTCGCCGGAATGAGCACGACGCCGGCAAAACGATACTCGGATTTGCCCGTGGTGGGATCGGTGGAAACGACTTCGCGCACGCCACCGCTGACGAAGAGATCGGGCCATCCGTCGGCATTGCTATCGGCCACTGCGAGACGACCGGCGGCCGCGGTGCCGAGATCGAGCGCCACGGGTTCGCCCAGCCCGGCGGATTCCTGCCAGTAGATCTGGATTCGCCCGGGGTTGTTTTGCAACACGAGCAGTTCGCTGCGGCTGTCGCCGTCGAGATCGGCCACCTGAAGATCGACGGCGCGGGCGACGACAATATCCCGCCGCGCTTCGTGGCGGAAGCCGTCGGCGCTCCCCCAATAAATGCGCACGACCGCCTCGGGTCCGTCCTCCGGCGCCCAGCGGGTGCCGTTGAGCACGGCGAGGTCGGGCCAGCCGTCGCCGTTGAGATCGCCGACGGCGAGGGCTCGGGCGTCCATCGTCCAGAGATTGGTGCGGCGCGCGCCAGACCAGCCGTCGCGGTCGGCCCAGAAAACCGAGAGCAGGCGGCGCTTGGTGGTGCCGTTGTCGTTGGGCAGCAGGATCGCCTCGGGCAGACCGTCGCGATTGAGATCGGCGATGACCGCGGCGGAGGTGCCGTAAGTCGGCAGCGACAACGCGCGCGGCTGCCGCTGGCCGGCGGCGACTTCGACGCACGACGGCTGGATCGCGCGGCGCTCGTCGTGCGATGAGTTGAACACGAGGTCGAGAAACCCGTCGCCGTTGAGATCGAAACGGTTGACCGCCTTGATCGAGCCCTGCCGCGTCACGTAGAGGCCGACGCCGCTGTCAGCAAACTGCCCGGCGGCGAAATCCTCGAAGCTGTCCTGCACCCAATGCGGTGCGGGCGGCGCCGCCACGGCGGCAACCATGCCCACACACCCCAGCAGAGTGAGGACGATGCGATTCATTGAGCGGCGAGCAGATCGGCGATTTGCGCCTGCGCGGCGAATTTGCCCTGGCCGCTGAACAGCCAGATGCGCCCGGGCTCCGGCTCGAAGACGTAGGAATACGAGAGCCATTTGTCCGCCTCGCGCGCGACGATGCGCGGCTTGCTCCAAGTTGCACCCTCGTCGGCCGAAAGCGCGACAGAGAGCTCCTCGCGGTGCCAGCTGCCCTCGACTTCGGAGTACGGCATGCCGCGGCGTTTGTAGCTGGTGGCGCCCTCAGGATAAAGGCGGTTCCAGAAAAGGATGAGCTGGCCGTTGGACAACCGCGTCAGGTACGGCGGTGAGCTCGACGACTCGATGGCGCTCGGGCGGAGCGTGCGCCAGTGCAGGCCGCCGTCTTCGGAAAACGATTCCCAGAGGCGGTCCCAATTGGTGCGGATCAGCATCCAGACGCGGCCGTCGCGCAGCTCGACCATGGTGGGCTCGAACGCGCCGTCGTGGTGGCCGTGGCCACCGAGATCGATGATGTTGCCTCCGCGCCAGGTCTGGCCGTTGTCGGCGGAAACGTAGGGACGGATGACGCAACGCAGCGGCAGCGACGCGTAATATTGCACCAGCACCACCAGGTTGCCGTTGCGCACTTGCAGGAAGTTGATCGGCGGATGTCCGCAGACACCGGTGAAAATTTTCTGCTGACCGGTCCACGTCTTGCCGCCGTCGAGACTGCGGATGGTCCAGACATCGGCGCTGGATTTGGGGCCGAGCTCGCCGGTGACTTTGTCCCAATCGTCGATGCGTTTGTCGCGCCAGACCGCGACCAGGACGTTGTCGCGGGTGTTGAGCAACATGATCTGTCCGCCGGGCACGCCGGGGGTGTTGGGCGCATCGACGGGGAGATCGGCGCGGATCGCGCGGCGCTCGCCCCAGGTTTTTCCGCCATCGCGGGAGACGACGGTCGAGTTGCCCTGCGTGCTGAGCAAGGCGCCGTCGGCCAGTTTCAAGATGGTCGAGCACGCGCCGCCGGGTTTCGGCATGATGAGCGGTGTGAACGGCGCGCGGATTTCCGGGGCCGCCGGGGCCGACGAGGGGGCCAGCAGGGAGAGGCCGGCCAGACAGAGCAGAGCAGTCAGAGCATGGCGGTGAATCATAGAAAAGGGGAGTGGGTGAAGGGCGTGGGCGCAGCTCAACGCGAGACGGGGTGGCGGACGGCGAGCATCAGATCCAGCCAGCGCAAGGTCCGGGTTTCGCTCGCGGCGAGTTGCACGGTGACTTCGTTTTGGCCCGGGCGCACGGCGGCGGCCTCCAGTGAGAATTCGAGCCAGTCGTTATTAGCCTGACCGGCGGCGAGCGGCGTGCCGTTGAGCGCGACGGTCAGCGCGGTGGCCTCGATGCGCCGATCGAATTGCAGACGCAGGCGGAGCGACACCGGATCGGTGGCGTTCAACTTTTCGCCGACATGCAGGCGCGCGGTGACGACCTTGCCCGGCGGAAGCGGACGCGGCGCTGTGGGGTTAAGCGTCTCGACGGTTTGAAAAGATTGGTGCGGCAGGTTGCCGCCCGCCGAGATGCCCACGCCTCGAATGGATGCGAAATAGTCTTTGTCGAGCCGGCCGAGCGCGGCGGGATCGCCCAGCTCGCGCCACAGTTTGCGGTGCGGATCGAACAGGTTGAAGAGGTAGACGCCGTCGGCGCCAGCCGCCCAGATGTTGGCGGCGCGTCCGCGATAGGCGAGGTCGGTCATGCGCGGTGCGACTGCGGCTTTGTCCTTCAGGCGCGACTCGTCGAGCGAAGGATAAATTTTCACGCCGTGCTTGCGGGCGAGCGCCACGCTGTACTCCCAGTCGTTGAGTTGGAGATAACTGCTGACGACGAGTAGATCGAGCAGGTCGTCGGCGAGCCACTGCGCGAGATCCAAGCCGATGGCGCGCGCATACTCGGCTGAGTCGGGCACGCGCATCGCGATCAGGATCGGCCGGCCGCGCGCGTGACCCACGTTTTCCGCCATGGTGCGGATGCGCCGCATCAGATCGGTCATCTGCGCGCATTCCGCGGCGGTCGCGGGCTCGCCCCGGCCGGTGGAGGGGAAGAACACCGGGTGGCGGAAGAAATCGAGTTCGACGCCGTCGACATCGTAATTTTGGCAAACCTCCTCGACGTAGCGGAAGGCCAGCTCGCGAATCTCCGCGCGGGCATAGTTCACCGCCGACCAGGAGCCGTGTTTGAGCGGCTGGTCCGGTTTGCCGAGCAGGTACTCAGGGTGCTCGCGTTTGAGTTTGTTGTTTTTGAACAGCACCGGGCCCTGGCCGGTTTTACCGCCGTCGTGCGTGTCGTTCATGCGCATCGACCAGAAACACTCCATGCGATGCGCGTGGGCGAAATCGACCATGACGCGCAACGGGTCGATGCCGGCCTCCACGAGCGCAGGCATCTGGTTGTGAGCGAAAATATCTTCCTTCGCCAGGTGCAGCTGGCCGACCTTCGTGAAGTGGGAGAAGTTGCCGAAGCCGGCGGAAAACGTGCAGTAGCTGATTGTGTCCACGTGCGTGCCGGCCAGCGGGGCGGTGCGGGCGGCCAGCATGTCTTCCACCGAGGGCCGGCGGATTTTGGTGATGGGGTCGTTGCCGTCGTTGTTGAAAATGATGCGACGCGGCCGGTTGAGCGCCGGAGCGCGCCAGGCTTTGCCGGTCAATGCGGGTGCTGGCTGGGGAGAGACCTGCGCTTCGGCGCCGGATAACAGTCCGCACAGGCAGAGCATTACGGCCGGCATGAGCGCGCGCAACCGACCGTGAAAGCGTGGGCTTTGGGCGATGGGCATGACGGTTTGGGCAGTGAGGTGAACCAAGCAACGATGCAGCGGACGTTCCGAAAGAACGCCTCGTTGTGCCCCGCAAGATAGCGCCTACCGCTGGCGGCGGAAACCCGGATTGATGGTTCCAGAGAGGAACCACTTGCGGCTGTCGGCGCAACTGTGGGAACAGGAAAACAGAGAGGCACATGCCGAAGCGCCCGCCACCCCAGCGATTAGGCGATCAGGCGGCGCGGAGGTGGTTCAAGAGTTATACCACATAACCAGAATTGTCCGCCGCCGCCGGGCGCGCAGACTGTTTGGCGCACTCTCGTTGGCGCCCGGCATTGGTCGCGGGGCGCGTTCGCTCCCACCTTAATATTTCGCCCCGATTCTTTTCATGAAAATCTGTCTACCGCTCCGTACCGCCCTGCTTCTTGCCCTGTTTCCCTGGACGCTACCACTGGCGTCTGCGGCCGAACCCAGTCCGGAGAATGCCATGGTGGAAAAGGAAAATCTCTTCGAGGTGACGCCCGAGAACCCGTACCGCTCGATCCGCATCCCGTGCATCCTGGCGCTGCCGGACGACACGGTGCTGGCCTTCACCTCGGCGCGCAGTGCGGTGTCAGATTGGGCCACCATCCGGCTGTTGCTGCGGCGCAGTCCGGACGGCGGCAAAACGTGGGAGCCGGCGCGCATCGTGGCCGACAACGGCAAGGCCGTGACCGACAACCCGGTCGCCATCTGGGATGCCGGCAAGAAGCGCGTGCACTTCCTTTATCAAGTGGACTACAGCCGCTGCTTTCATCTCTGGAGCGACGACAGCGGCCGGACCTTTTCGCCGCCGGTGGAGATCACGGCGCAGCTGGCGGGCTTCCAGAAGAAATATCCGTGGCATGTGTTTGCGCCGGGCCCCGGGCACGGCATCCAGCTCAAAAACGGCCGCTTGATCGTGCCGGTCTGGCTCTCGCCGGGTGAGCTCAATCCTTCAGGCAAAGGCCGGGCGCATCGTCCTTCCGTGACCTCGACAATTTACAGCGACGACCATGGCGCGACCTGGCAGTGCGGCGACATCGTGCCCGATACGTTGAAAAACATGAACGAGACCGTGGCGGTGGAGGCGGACGACGGCGGTGTGCTTCTCTTCATCCGCAATGAGGATCCCGCATTCCGCAAAGCCATCGCTTACAGTCGCGACGGCGCCACCGGTTGGACCAAGCCGGAGTTGAACGAGGCGCTCTATACACCGGTCTGCTTCGCCAGCGCGTTGCGGCTCTCCGGCGCGCCGGACAAGAGCCGTATCCTGTTTGCCAATCCCGACAGCCGGTTGAAGACCAAGTCGATGGTGAAGTGGGGCGGGCGCACCCGGGAAAACCTCACGATCAAACTCAGCTATGACGGCGGTAAAACCTGGCCGGTGGCCAAAGTCCTGGAGCCCGGACGCAGCGCCTATTCCGATCTGACGATGCTCTCCGACGGCACGATTCTCTGCTTCTACGAGCACGGCTTCATGTCCGACAACAAGTACAACACGCGTTACCTGACTGTCGCCCGGTTCAACTTGGAGTGGCTGACCGACGGCAAAGACTCGCTCCGGCCGTGAGCCGGTGCGGGCTTGCCCGCGTGTTCGCGTAAAACGGCGGCGCTACGGTTTCGCCGCGCCGCCCTTGGCCGCAGCCTCGGCTGCGGCTTTGCGTTGGGCTTCTTCGTAGGCCTTGCGCTGACGCATGCCGATCTCGAGCAAATCGCTCACCAACATGCGCGCTTCCCGCTCCTGGGCTTCGCGTGTGAGCAGCGGCGCGACGGGCGGCAACGCGCCGCCGGCGGGGCCGACATTGGGAATGGAGGGCGCGGGCTCGGGCACTTTGCTCGCGATGCCGCCTTTGGATGATGCCGGCTTGCGCAGAGGCAACGTCTTGGTCTCTGCGCCGACGCGCACGACCGCTTCTTCCCGGACGGTGTCGCAACTGATCACTTCAAGCTCGTCGATCTTGGTGCCGACGGCGAGCCAGCGTCCGCGATTTTTCGTCGCATCGACCAGACAGACATAGGTCTTGGGTTCGATGATGGTGATGCCCGCCAGTTGCAGGGGCGCGTTTTCGATCACGGCTGCGGCGGAAGTGCCGGCGGACAGAAAAGGCGATTCGTTGGTCAAGGTCCCTTCGGCCGCTCCCAGCGGCAGGCTCGCGCAAAGCACGGGCAGGACGAGCCATGTCGGACGATATTTCATGTGACGGATGGGACCGTAGGGAGCGGCAAAAGGTTCGTCAATTTATCGCGGTTCGTCCGCGGTCACGCGCCGGCGGGACGTGTGCGCCAGGCGGCGACAATCTGCCGGATCGTTTCCTCCAGGCTCACCGAGATGTCCCACTGCGGATAATGCGCGCGCATCTTGCGCAGGTCGGAGTAGTAACAGATGTGGTCGCCGGCGCGGTTCTGTTCGACGTAGGTGTACTTTTGTGGCTGGCCGGTCAGACGCTCGGCGATCTGAAACGCCTCCAGAATCGAGCAGGAGTTGGCCTTGCCGCCGCCGAGATTGTAGACCTCGCCTGCGCGCGGGGCGCTGACGAACGCCGCCATGAAGCGCGCGACGTCGAGCGAGTGGATGTTGTCGCGCACCTGCTTGCCCTTGTAACCGAACACCCGGTACTCGCGGCCTTCGAGGTTGCATTTTACGAGGTAGCTGAGGAAGCCGTGCAGCTCGACGCCGCTGTGGTTGGGGCCGGTGAGGCAACCGCCGCGCAGGCAGCAGGTGGGCAGTCCGAAATAGCGGCCGTACTCCTGCACCATCACATCGGCGGCGACCTTCGAGGCGCCGAAAAGGGAATGCTTCGACTGGTCGATGGTGAACGTCTCCGCGATGCCGTGCGCGTAAGCGGGATCGGCGTAATCCCAGCGCGTCGCCAGCTCGGCGAGTGCGATCTGGTTGGGGGCGTCGCCGTAGACCTTGTTGGTCGACATGTGCACAAACGGCGCCTCGGGGCAGGCGCGGCGGGCGGCTTCGAGGAGATTGAGCGTGCCGACGGCGTTGGTGTCGAAATCGTCGAACGGAATGGCGGCGGCGCGGTCGTGGCTGGGTTGCGCGGCGGTATGGACGATGGCGTGCGGCCGCACCTCCTGCACGAGGGCGAGAACGCCGGCGCGGTCACGGATGTCGCATTCGTGGTGCACAAAACCCGGGAGCTCGGTTTGCAGGCGCTGCTGGTTCCAGCGGGTGTCGCCTTGCGGGCCGAAGAAGACGGCGCGCTGGTTGTTGTCCACGCCGTGGACGGTGTAGCCGAGTTCGCGCGCGAAATGGACGCAGACCTCGGAACCGATGAGCCCCGAGGAGCCGGTGACAAGAAGGGTTTTGGCCATGATGAAATCGAAAGTTGCCTAAGTGCGGCGAACAGGGAGCGGCCAGCCCGCTGCACAGAGCGTAGCCAAGAGTCCTGCCACGGCTGCGGCAAGCGCCATCCCCACCGGTTTGGACGGCAACATTTCCGGAGTTGCGGCAACGTATAAAGCGGCAAAATAGGCGCAGGCGGCGAGCGCAACACCTGCCAGTGCTAACCCGTGGAGCCGGCTCATGGCCCAAACGGTGAGGCTGAAAAATAAAAGCAGTGGCACGTAAGAACCTTGATGGATAATCGCGCTATTGGGCTCCCAGAGTAAGAGCACCCATATGGCGATGGATGCACCGCTCCAAAGCAGGGCGTGGCAGAGAGAGGCAGCGCTGCGCTTGTCGGGGTTTCGCCCCATGCGCCACCAGACGAAGGGCAGCGCCGCCCAGCCCAAGCTCCACCATCCCAGCGAGCGAAAGAGGAAGAAAAAATCTTCGTTTAAACGGTTCCCGGGATTTTGTGGGCGGAAGTTGAACAACTCGGACCAATCGCCTGCGCACAAGTAATTCGCATTGGCTTGTCGCGCCTTGAGCAGCTCTGCTGGCGGGGTGTGGAAGTAGACATCGCGTAACGTTGCAAGTGTGCCGCGTTGATCTGGCGTTATGACGCCCGCGAGGTGCCATTTGAGCAGCCGGTTGCCGGGAGGCTCATAGTAACGTTGGTAGAGAAACCACGGCAGGCATACGATCAGGGCGGCTACGCCGAAATAGAAGAGCCCGCGCCATCGTCGTTCGCCTCCGCTCCAAAGGAGAAGCGGCGCAAGTGGCAGCAGAGAGAAGGCGACTCCGCCATGGCTCAGGAATCCCAGTGCAGCAGTGATGCCGACCCATATCCAGTCGGCCGGGCGAGGATTGGATGCGGAGCGCCACAGCACCCAACCGCCTAACACGAATCCAGCGGCAGCCAATTTCGGCCACACATAGAGCGTGTTGATCAGGAAAAACGCGTTGGCTGCCAGCAAACCGATCAGTCCCATGGTGCGGCGCAGTCCCAGTCCGAGCAGCTGCAACCAGGCAGCCACCGCAGGCACCCACAATAGTTGCAGCCAAAAACCCATCGCTTGGCTCATGGAGTCGAACAGCGCTGTGTCCGTGGGGCGCAGACAGGGGCCGAGAAGGAGGATCCAGCCGGCTTGCAGGGGAGGGCGGTCGCTGCTGAGCCAGTCCCCGCACAATTGCCGCGGGCTTTGTCCGTCGAGCAGGCGGCGGGCGAAATACTGGGGGATTTCATTATCTATCGGCAGCCATGACCGGTAACGATTGGCAGCCAGCCAGGACCAATTCGCGTCGCACGCGCGCAGGTGCAGCAATCCCAGATACAGCAGGCCGACTCCGCCGATCACGAGCCAGGGCCGCCACCATTGTGCGTCGCTCCAGAGCATGGAAGCGCGTTGGCCGCCTGCTTTAGTTTGCAACCAACAGAACGATCCGATGACCAGAGCGACGGCAAACGTGTCGCCTATCCGTGGGTGCGCGAAATAGGCCCAAAATGCCAGATAACCACCGAGCGCTAGGAGGCAGATGCTTTTGAAAACTAAATGCGATGATGCGAGATCGCCATTATGTTTTTCCAACAGGCAGGCTGCGGCAGTTGCCAGGAGAGCGATCCAAAGAAAGCTCAGGCCAGCAGTGGACAAGCGACCAATGATGCGAGCGGTGGCGCGGTGAGTGATATCCGTGAAGAAGAGTTCGGTGATGCGCGCCTTCTCTGTCGCCTCGCTGAGGGTAATGGTGACGATGATTTGCCCGTTTTTTTTCTCCAGGGTCGGAAGCGATACGACCTGCCAGTTCGAGTTCGGTGCAAGTAGCTCGATATGTTCTGGGATCTGTTTTCCGGGTGCTTGCACGGTGACGCGGATGGGTTGTGCAAGCGGTCCGGCAACGGCGAAGGCAAGAGCCGCATGCCTTGGCAGAGCATTGAATGTGGTTCGCACAACGGTCGGTGCCGCAGCCTGTGCTTTCCATACGCGGACGCGCACGCCGACTTCAGACAGGACTTCTGCATCCTGCGCTTGATAGGCGTCGGAATGCTCAATTGACACAGTCGGCAATGTGGCCGGACGGTCCAGCCACCTGCTCAACGCGCCCAAGGCCAGTGCGAGACCAAGGATCAACCACAGCCAGCGTTGATGTGGGCGACGGTGGAAAATCGATGTAAACGAAATCGACAAGACAGGCAGGACAGGTGGTGGGCGCAGCCAAGGCAAGAGCTTGTCGGAGAGTTGCGTTGACAGCTTTAGGGTTGCTTGGAGACGGGCAGACAGCCAACTCGACACGCAACATGAAGAATTTCTTCGGCATCGCTCCGAGTGCGCAGAACGCGGTCGATCTGTTCGCCGGCAGCTGGTCTTCGCGGCTGCCGCCCGAGGCGGGCGAGGTGCAGGCTGGAGCGACGCCGTTGCATGGCGATTTCCGCGTGCAATGGGCGTTCGAGAAGCTGGGCGGCGTGGCGGGTCAACGCGTCCTCGAAATCGGCCCGCTGGAGGCGGCGCACACCTACATGTTCGAAAAGGCCGGCGCGAGCGAGGTGCTGGCGGTCGAGGCCAATGGCGCGGCGTATCTGCGCTGTCTGATCGCGAAAGAGCTCGTCGGGTTAAAGCGCGCGCGATTTTTGTTGGGCGATGCGGTGCGTTATCTCGAGCAGACGCAGGAGCGGTTCGACTTCGGTCTTGCCTGCGGGGTGCTGTATCACTTGATCGAACCTCTACGGTTCTTGCGCCTGTTTATCGAGCATTGTGATCGTTTTTTCATCTGGACCGTCGTGTACGATTCGACGTGGGTGGAAAAGCATCCGGAGTATGCCCATAAATTTGGCGTTAAGGCTCCGATTGCGGAAGCCGGATTCCGATGCGATGCGCGGGTTTTCGCATATGCTGAGGCGTTGGCCTGGAACGGATTTTGTGGCGGAGGGGAAACACACGCACTGTGGCTTACACGCGATGATCTCATGTGCGCAGTTGAGTACTTTGGCGGCGAAGTTGTCGCAATGCAGGATGAAATACATCCGTTCAGTCCGGCGATCTGGCTGGCCGTGCGACGCAAACGCTAGCCGAGATGCTTGGCAGATTGTCGAATCAGGCTGAATTCTGTCGTGGGACACAGAGATCTTGCAGTCCAGTCATGAAGTCATAGCGAAATGTCTGGTTTCCAAATTCAGTTTTTCTTTCACCTCTCGGTGCGTGCATAGTGCGCGAGAAGGGAATCGCGGTTATGCACGCAGTCGGCTGACGGCTGGTGGTTGACGCCAAGTAAGTGCGCTCAGTGCTGCGAGCAAAAGCACGGCACTGACGCGGAGGACCCAGCTGGCGTGCTTGCGCAGATTATAGGCATACCAAGAGCCGCGGCCCATTTCGGTTGGATTGGCGAATGCGAATCCACCTACGCCGGCCGGTAATTCAACAACTACCCGCACCGTACTGCCTGCCGGCTGCAATAGATGGGCGGTTTGCCAGCGATGACCGACTATCTGTTGAACTTGGAGCGGCGTGCGCCTCCCATCGGCCGCTTCCAACCAGAGCACGTTGGGCGGTAACTCGGGGGCTCCAGAGAAGGTAAAACGCAGCACAGGCAAGCTATTGGCCGGCAGCGGCTCGCTGATGAATTTCGCCGGGCCATGCGTCGCGTTCCAGGCAACGCGGTCGGGCTGGCCGGGAAGAGGAGCGGGCTCTGTACAGGCAAAGCCTTGCGTGCCGGCCGCTGCCACGAGTCCTAAGTTTGGACGAATGCTTACGGGCAGGAGCGAGCGGATTCCCGGATGCGATAAATACCAGATTAAGGATTGGGGATGGGTATGGGGCAGGGAGGCGATGGGGGCGGCGCTTAGCGTGGCCGGATCACCAGAACGTACGAACGCGCGTATGAGCTCACGTTCGTTGCGTTTGGCTTCCGGTCGCAATCGCAGCTCGGCCGCAACCGCCGTGTAATTGACATAGACCGCCGAGCCCAGAACCGCCAACCAGAGGGTGGCGAGCCAAGCTGCTGCGGGCATGCGTTGGCGCCAGAGGCGAGCAGCGGCCAGTGCATTGACGACGACGGTCGTGGCAAATAGATCGGCATATCGGAGCGACCCCATCAGACCGCCGCCGCGCCCATAGGCCAGGGCCGTGAGCTGCAGCCAGCACCATAACCCCAAACCTACTAAAACAGCATCCACTGGATTGAGGGTTCGCTTTCGACAATGGTTGACGAAGTAAAGCATCCAAGGCGCCTGTAAAATCGCTGTGGCGAGGAGGCCCGAGGTCGCTGGCCAACTAAGTGCTTGTTGGAGTGACTGCATGTATTGGCCCACCGAGCTGGCCCGAAATTGATCGTGATAGGGCACGTGGTGGATGAGCTGCGCTCCGATCAACGAATATCCGGCCAATAGGGCGATCGCGACCGACTCCCGCCACGTCCATCGTCGGTTGCGCCAGCTGTGGTAAGCGAGCACGGCCATGCAGGGTGGGGCACATAAGAAACCGCTCGACATCGTGCCGAGCCCGACAAGCGCGAAGAGAAAGCCTCCCCACCAGAATCTGGTCAACGGTCGATGACTCAGCATGAGCCAGATCGCGGCAAAACCGCATCCTTGGAGCAGGTAGAATTGGGATTGGAAACCGGCGAGCGTATTTTCCCACGCCAGCGGCAAGGCGAAAAGGGCGACAACGACCGCCAATACGAAGGCATAGGCGAGGCCTCGGGCCACTTTGCGCGCGTAAAGGAGAATCATGGCTGCCACGCTGGTGTGTAGCAGGGCGTTGAAGCTCATTTCGAGCAGGGGATCCCATTGCCGGTTGGCCGCAGTGAGACCGAAATTGATCAGCCGGGTGAACAAAATACGGTGCTCGTTGTGGGGCTGGAAGAATGCGCCAGCTCCCCAACGCCCTTCCGTATATGGTATGAAAAGCTTCCAAGCCTCTGCGTCCCACTGGTCCATATAGGGAACATCGCTGCCGTAGGATTGGATTAGGACCAGCTTGGCGCTAAGGACAACGGCGATGGCCGTTGCAATGGTGCCGGCGAAGAGGCACCGCCGCATCGGTCGGGTGGTGAGTACAGATAAAAACGGCGCGGATCGGGCGATAGCTGCACCTAGTGTGCGAGGCTTGAGCGTGGCTTTGGCCTTGCCCCATGCGATTATCGTCACGCTCCACGTGGCGCAGCGCTGGCTTAGGGCGCGCAGGCTTTGAGTCAAACGGTGCCAGCCCTCGGCGGGCGGCTCGCGTCCGGCCAATGCTGCCAGCGCCAGTGCCAGCAGGCCGGCGCTCAGGCCGAAAATTCCGACGGAATATTTGCGGAGGTGGTGCGCGTACCACGAACCGCGGCCCATCTCGACCGGTTCGGCGAACGCGAACCAGTGACGGCCGGCGGGCAATTCCACCACGACTCGCACCTCGCTGCCCGTCGGCAGCGCCAGATGGGCGGTTTGCCAGCGGTGGCCGGCGATGCGTTGAACTTGCGGCGTCACGCGGCATCCGTCCGCTGTTTCGAGGCGGAGTGAGTCGGGGGGCAGGTCTGCGCTGCCGGCAAACACGAAGCGCAACACCGGCAGGCAATTCGCCGGCAGCGGTTCGCTCACAAATTTCGCCGGACCGCTGGTCGCGGACCATACCGCGTGGTCGGGCTGGCCTTCCAATTTCACGGGTGCGGTGCGCGCGAAGCCGACCGAGCCGGCCGCCGGTCGCAACGCGAGCTCCGGACGAATGCTCACCGGCAGTAGCGCGCGCATACCTGGATGCGAAAGCACCTCGGTCATCACTTCCAGTGTCGAGTGCGGCCACTCGTTGCCGGGTGCATTGCGGATCACCGCAGGATCGCCTGTGCGCACAAAATCGCGCATGTGACGGCGCTCACCGGCTTTCACCGCAGAGAAACCATCGAGGTAAAAACGGTAGGCGTTGTCGGTCTGTGTGCGCAGGCCGAGCGTCAACGCGACCAGCCAGCCAGCGGCGACGAGACTCCAGGCCAGCGCCGCCCGCCCGCGCCACATCCGCGCCAGTGCGATGGCGTTGACGGCGACGCCGATGGCATAGAGATCGCAATAGCGTGGCGAGAGCACGCCGCAGTTGGCGCCGCGGGCGAAGGCCAGCGCGGCGATTTGCAGCCAGCTCCAGAGTGCGAGTCCGAGGAGCACGGCGTCGGCCGGCGCAAGTCGGCGGTTACGCCAGCATGAGAAGGCGCAGGCGATGGCGGGCAATTGCACGAGCAACGCGCACCACGGCCAGTCGGAGGCCGGCCATGCCATCGCGGTGCACAAGCTCAGCAGCCACTCACCCGCCGTTCCGGCGCGCAGTGGGAGATGCCCCGGCACCGGGTTGATGAGCTTCATGCCGGCCACGCAGATCGCCAGCCAGAGCATGGCCGCGACGGTGTCGCGCCACGTCCAACGGCGTTCGCACCATGCGCGCGCCACCAGCACGGCGAGCGCGGCGGCGGCGGCCATGAAGCCCGACGACATCGCGCCGAGGCTGAGCGCTCCGACGAGCGTCCCGGCCCACCAGCGTGCACTCAACGGCTGGGCGGGCAGGCAGAGCCATAGCATTCCCAGCGCGGCCCACTCGATCAGGTAGAACTGAGACTGAAAGCCCGCGAGGGTGTTTTCCCACGCGAAGGGCAGGGCCAGCATCGCCACGGTCACGAGCGCCACAACGCCCCAGACAGCGCCGCGCGCGTGGCGGCGCGCAAAGGCCAGCAGCGCGGCGGCCAGCCCGACGTGGATCAGGGCGTTGACGCACATCTCGAGCAGCGGGTCCCATTGGCGGTTGCCGTAAGTGAGCGCGAAATTGAGCAGCCGTGTGAACAACACGCGGTGTTCGTTATGTGGCCAGTAGAAATTCTGCGGGGCGAGGCGATGTTCAGCGTAGGGGATATAGAGCAGCCGCGCTTGCGCGTCCCATTGATCCATGAACGGCACGTCGCTGCCGAGGTCGCGGATGAGCCAGAGCTTCGCGCCGAGCATGCAGCCAGCGGCGGACAGGATCGCCAGCGCGACCAACCAAGAGGGAGAAACGAAACGGCGAAGCAACGCGAGCATGGCTAGGAAACACAGTTGGACACTGAGAGCACCGAGTCGGCTGATGAGGTCACGGAGGCATGCGACACTTTCCAGTCCTGCGATTCGCGCCGGGTCTTGGGTTTTGCCGACCGGCAGGCCGTACCCACGGGCGAGACGCCCATGTCAGAAGAGCGCTTCACCAAAACAAAAGTCCATGTCGTTTCGCGTATCTGTCGCGTGGTGGTATCGCGGAATTGGGTCAGAGTTTCACCCGTCGCTCGGCGCCCTCCGGCTTTTTCTCTGTGCGCTCCGTGACCCAGATCGAGTGCGGTATTCCGGTGCATGGCGGCTAGAGCGAGGCGATGGCGAAGAGGTGATAGTCGAGCGCCGCGCCTTCGGCGGTGCGCAGCGGAGCCTCGCCGTAGCCGAGGACTTCGATTTCGCGGAAATGCGGCTGCAACAGCTCGCGCAGGCTTGCGCGCGAAAAGAAATTCCGGTGGTCGCTTTCCAGCAGATGCCACGGCACGGCGAGATGCGCGCGCCAGTAGGGGACGACCTCCAGGTTGGGCACCGAGATAAGCAGCCGGCGGCGAATCACACGGCGGACATCGGCGATGAACTGCGCGGGATGCTCCGTGTGCTCCAAGACTTCGATGCAGATCGCGGCGTCGAATTCGCCGTCGGCAAACGGCAGCCGTTGCCCGTCCACCTGCCGGTGCGGCAAACCTTGGCGGGCGAGTTCGGCGCAGTCGGTGGCTTTCATTTCTGCCCCCATCCAGTCGTAACCGGCGGCGCGCAGGTGCCGGCCGTAGTAACCCAGCCCGCAACCGACATCGACGATGCGCGCCGGCGCGGGTGGCAGATAGCGCTGGAGCAATTCGAGTGTGCCGGCGCTGCCTACGGCCTGCGACGGGCCGCTGTTGTACATGTGTTCGCGGCGCACGAGAAAACCGAAATCGCGCTGGAGCAGTTTGCCCCAGTCGCCCTGCCGGTAGTCGCGGGTGGACAGGACGATTTCGCGGCTTAACGCGGATTCGCTGCGACCATCAGCAAAGACGACGACGATTTCCAGTCGGAGCGACGGGCGGCCGATGAAATCGCCGGCGTCGGCCAGCACTGCGAACCCCGTGCACGTGTCGGCGGCGAGGCCGAGCACGGCGGACACATCGGCGCGCGGATAAAGCAGGGCGGTTTGTCCGACGACGCGGTTTTCCGCGCGAACTTCCACGCGGGTGATGTCCCGCTGCCGGTCCGCGGCAAACACCCAGCCCTGCACCCGCAGGCTGAGCGGGTCGCAGAGTTGTCGGTCGGTGGGAAGGTCGAGGGCGGCAGGGAGCATGTGGATCACCTAGGCACGTAGCTATCCCACATGAAGACGCAATCACAGAGAGAAAACAATGCGCATTAAAGAAGTGAAAAAGATCTGGCCTGCGAGAAGTATAAACACTTGGCACAGGCGTGCAATGCTATAGGGCTAAATAATCACAGTTAAGAATGCTAAGAGTAAATATATGCCAAGCTTGGCGTCGTTGAGGATTCGTTAAAATACAAATATAATTTGCTGTGCGGCAATGATATGCCTAGGCTTAAGTATAAGCCTAGGTGTTCTCTGCTGTAAACACCTAGGTATTGCGAGAATATAAAAGATGCAGTTGCAGGAATGGCTTGATCTATAATTATGTGCTGCTGTAGCTAATATATAGATTAGTAGTGTGCAATTGCAAATTGTGAGATGCGGGGTGTAGGATTAGGGATTGTGGCTGATGTGATTATTGACGCCCTGATTTAAAATATTGCTATTTTGATTGTATACAACTTTGTTCCAATTGACATTGGAAAACAACCATATAACATAAGAATTTGGGGTGGTAAAATTATTATTATTTATAGTATTTCCAGTGGATCGTTCAAACATAGTGCTATCATTGGTGTAGACGGGTGGGTACTTGCCTACTATGCAGCCGGTTGTTAAATTGTTGGCTGTAATAGAATTAGCCTCTCCAGAATAGATTATCCCGTAGCCGGAGGAATTTATGTAATTGCCTCGAATAATGCTGACATATGTGGGTTCTGCCCAGATACCTATATTCGAGGAGTCTGAGTAGGTCGTAATGTTGCACTCAGAAATAATGCACCCACCTATATGGCGATTGATAGTTGGGTAGCCGTTGGGCATAATATATCGAAAACCATATTTGACTTTGGAAATGTTAATACCTGTGGCCCATATTCCTTCATGGGGATAAACATCGAAGGGATCCTCCGGATTTGCCTTAACTTTAACCGGAGTGAAAGGTGCGGGAGGGTATAATACGTCAATGCCCGTTTCCCAATTTGCAATGGTTCCTCCATCAACTACGCTGTTGCAGCTGCGAAAGGCAAATGTAATGGCGGCCCCTACTGCATTAGCAGAGGTGGGGTTTGAAAGCCCTCCATCATTGCCAAGAATGGAGCAGTTTAATATGCGTGTATTCCATGAGGCAGTTAGATAAATACCTTTAGAAAAGCGATATGTAGAAGATTTAGTGATTGTCACATTTTTGATCTGTGAACCAGGGCTTATATGGCGGATGTTTCCTGGTTCCAAATCTAATCCATTTGCTCCATAAATCGTAGGAGTGCTGGGATATGTGATCTTGATGGCCGTATCGCAGTTTTGATCGGCACGGATCGTGAAATCTCTTAAATGCGCTGTGTGAGCCTGTGTTGTAAAAGAAAAATTAAGCACATTGATGTTGGCGGCAGTGCACCTGAGAATTGTGTTGGCAGCTCCGTCACCATAAATACGTATATTTTTAGAACTTGTGAGTGTAAGGGGTGCGGTGATATTGTATGTGCCGGCAGGCAAATGCACAGAGCCTCCGTAAGTATCAGCACAAGCGTTAGTAATGGCGTCTTGTATTGCCTGGCCTGTAAAAGCGCTTGGTGTGTATGTTGTGGCACCAAGGCGCAAAGCGAGTGCACTTAGGCAAATGATTAAGGTGTATATTTTCATATATAAATTACGTATGGTATGTGGTGAGGTTTAGTAATTTTCGATGTAAGTATTATTGGTGCCCTCGTCAGTTCTGCCGCTAGATGAGTCTGTCGTTGTGGGCGCGTAGGAGTGGTTGCCGCCAATAAGGTTGTTTGTTGTAAGTTCTTGTAGGAATAGGCTTGATGGGCAGGCTCTAAACGTATTAGAGATAACGTAATTACCAGAGGATCCTTTGTATAGTACAATTTGACCATTGAAGTCCATGCCGTTCATGAGATTGTTTTCTATGTTATTAGAGGTGCCGCGTATGACGCAACTACAAACAGCGCCTTCGCTTACTATAATGTAGTTTCCTTTGATCTGTGAGTTGGTCAGGCCGCCGTTAAGCAGTATGGCAGAGCCCCAACTTCCGCGGGCATCAATATGGTTGTTTTTGAAAATGAGATTATTGATACAAGGAAGAGTAAGTATGACTACTGCATCAGAATGAGAGTAGGTAATGCCATTATAGACATCTATAAACATGGAGTCGTAAATAAGAATATTTTTATGAGCCACTGCCGCAGATGACGGCTGCGCAAATAAAATGCCGTCGTGATGGCCGAAAAAATTACAGTATTTGATGGTGGAGTTAGGGCAATACTTGGAGAAAAGAAGCCCGCTGCCGCTACCACCCCGATTAGTAGCTATATGGCAATCAAGCAGAGTGGCATAGTTGGCATATTCCAAGCAAATGCCTGTCGAGAATATACTAGTATCTTGATTGCGAATATGGACGTTTTCAGCTTTGAAATTAACCACGGTACTGCCATCAGCGGGTGCCGTCGGAAATGTTACCTTGATGGCATTTGCGCATGACGTATTCGCAAGAATTGTCAGATGAAGGAATGTGACAGTTTCGCTACTACTGGCGAAGTTAAAATTGAAACCATTGGAATTGCTGGCAGTGCAGCTAAGACTCGTAATGTTTGTACCTTCACCAGTAATAGTAATTTGACGACTGGTGCCAGTGCCCAAGGTTAGTTCTCCATCGAGCACATAGATGCCGGCAGGCAAGAAAACTTCTTGCGCGCCGCCCGCGGAGCAAGCGGAATTAATAGCTGTTTGGATGGCCTGTCTGGTGTAGCCGGAGACTTCGTAGCGGGCCGCGAAGGCAGAATGGGTAGAAAGTAATATAAGTAATGCTAGAGAAAAGGAACGAAATGGATGCATGTTAATAAGTAAGTTTAGTGAATGGATATAACAGCGAAAAGAGATAAACGCGCTTAATGAACATCAAGAGAACACAGCATGTGCGTGTCTACGATGTGCGCGGAAACAATGCGCGACAAAGCCAGCGAACAACCACGGAGGCCCGGTGCAATGGCAGTCTACCAGTACAAACGCTGGCAGAACTGCAGATAAGGCAGATGGTTTATGGTATGTCACAATGATAGGAAGAATGTAGGGAGCTCTTACCCGCGATGAATACTGGTGCAGTAACAGTACTATTTACGTATCAGTGCCCGCTCTCGGTCCCAGTCTTGATGTTGTAATGAAATTGAGGTGAAGACTGAGGAAGGCTGCTAACTAAGCATAGGCCAGGAGGAATCGCCGATGCAGGCGCGACTTGCTTGCTGTAGCAATAGGTTTGCTGGCGGACCAACGTGGGTCTATTGCCTATAGACAAAGAATGACCGGGGCATGCGGGATTGGTTCCCGTGAGAACTATAATTCTTCCTAGAACAGGACATGCGCTCAAACGGCTGGGGCAATGGCGCACAGCATTCGTCTCGCTTCGTTCAGGCGGCAAAACGCCTGTAAACACCAAACGCCTGCGTAAACCAATCGGAAAACTACAAAATCCCGGTTTAATACCGGTAATACTGCCACGGCTTATGCGCTGCGAAATTTGAGTCTGGTGTAGTCTGTTATTAGTGGTGTCCTTTCCGACACCTGAACTATAACAAAAGCAGAGTGCACGCTGTGAGGTTCATCGATTCTGGCAAGCCCGAAATGCAAAATGATTAACAATCGATGAAACCGCTGAAATTCCGCGGTTATTCGTAACGCCCAGCAAATAGTGATGGGTCCTTGGCTCATGGGACGCCGCATGAGCTGATCGGGACGGGGTAGACGCGCTTACGTTTGGGTGGGTTTGACGCCCCAGCCAAAAACCCAAACTCCCGTGGTCTTTGTCTGGACCTCCTGGAACCCAGCGCGGCGCAAGAAACAGTCTATTTCTGGCACAGTCGAACAGCGGCTGAGGTGCTGCGGGCGGTTGCTAGGCGGGAAGGCTGCGCTTGCGAGAAAAAGGTTCCAGCCTTCATCGCTTGCGAGGTTGGCATTGTCGCAGAAGAAACGTCCGCCGGGTTTGAGAATGCGAAAAGCTTCGCAGACATAGGCGTAGCGGTCCCACTCCTGCAGGTGCATGAAAACGACGGTGCAATAGACCGCATCGACCGATCGATCAGGGATCGGACGCAAATCATACCCGCTGATCGGGGTCAGCGATACGTTCGCCACTCCCTGCAAGCGATGCTGGGCGTGCTGCAGCATGTTTTCGGAAACATCGCAGCCGATCCAGTGGGCCACGAGCGGCGCAAGCTCACGGCCTACTCGTCCAACGCCACAACCGATCTCAAGGAAAGTATCCGTGGGGTGAACGCCAATCGTTTGGCGGAGTCCCGCGACAGTGGTCTCAGCGGAGGCTTTGAGACGCTGCTCGTCAGAATAGCCGGCTACATGTGCGTAGGCCGATTCAGCGGTGGCGGCGAGTGCGTTCCATGTTTCCTTGTAGCCGGCATTTTGTGAATTCATAGGTGCGGGCGAATTCAGCAAACGAACGCGTTTTTGTGCAAGGAATTCCAGTCGCGCGCTCGGCGGGCGTGGGCTTGACGGTCTTCGCCGCCATGTGGGTGGCGGCGCTGGCGATTTCGAGCCAGACGTACCGCTGGATCGAGCGGCCGGGGCTGGCGCTGCGCGAACGGCTGAAAATTTAACGATCAAACAGCTTGCGGCGGAGCCAGCGAAACGGGGCGGTGTAACGCCAGGAGCCGCTGCGGTGAATGGCGGCCAGTTTGGCATCGCGTTGGGCAATCGTGGCGTCGCGCGCGGCAATCGTGGCGTGGGCGGCGGCGAGGTGGCGCTCTAGCTCACCGGCGCGCGTCTCCAGCGCCTGCAACTGCTGGCGCTGCGAGGCGATGATGCCGTCGAGATTGGCGATGTGCTGGTCGGTGAGCTGGCGGCGGGTCTCGATCGCTTGCGCAAGATCTTCGGCGGCCTGGCGGAGATTGTGAGCGTGCTGGTTGGTGAGCTCGTGGCGGCGTTTCCATTCCTCCACTTCGCGGGTCAGTCGGGCGATGGCGGCGAGTGCGGGCTTTTGCAGCTCCAGATGCGTCACGAACGGCACCAGCTCGACGAGGCGCGCGGCGATGGCGCGGTCGGGCAACGCGGCGGCGGCGGTACGCAACGTCAGGGCGAGCTCGCTCTCGTCGGCGCCGAGTTCGGCCGTGGCGCCGGAGCGCGCCGGGCGGGCGCACACTTGCCGGTAAAATTCGGCGAGCGCCTCGGTGTTGCGGCCGAGATCGTAGTGCCGGCGGGCAAAGGCGAGGGCGTTGGCACCGAGCCGGCGGGCGAGCGCGGGATCTTCGAAGAGTCGCTCACAGGCGTCGGCCATTTCCTCCGGCGTGCCGGTGTGCAACAGGAGCGCGTCTTCGCCGTCGCGCAGCTCGCGGCCGACGTTGGTGGCGGGCAACACCACGGCGCGGCCCATGCTGAGCAGCTCGGGGATTTTCGACGGCAGACGGAAATCGTTGAACGGTCCGGGATGGCCGGGCTGCACGAGCGCATCGGCGAGCGCGATGAGACGCGGCAGCCGGGCTTTCTCGACGAAACCCAGATCGAGCACATGCGCCCGGAGGTCCACCGGCAGCGGTTCGCGAAATTGCGTCGAGTACAGCCCGGTGCGGATCAGGCGCGTGCGCACGCCGCGCTGGTTGAGCAGGCCGACGGCAAGGTAAAGCTCCCGTATTTCGTGTTCGTTGGCGAACGTGTTGCTGCCGGTGAACACCAGGACGCGTTCGCCGTCCTCCAGCCCGAGCTCGCGGCGCAGCGCCGGATCGGGCTCCTGCGGCTGGTAACAGGTGAAGTCGACACCCGGTGGCAGCACGGCGAAGGGAACGTCGGCGGGCGCGAAGCTCCGCAGCGTGTCGATGATCGCGGTGATGCCGTCGGCCGCTTGCAGAAGGAGCCGGTGGCGGAGCGGGTGCGAGAGCGCGGCGGGCGCATCGTCGGCGAGTTCGAGCCCGCGCGGCTGGCGCAATTGTTCGGTCGGGCAATCGAGCTGGGCCGCGAGCAAGTGTTCCTCGTTGTCCTCCAAATGCACGATGAGCCGGGCGTGCGCGGCGCGTTGGTAGGCGAGGACAAACTGGCGGACGTTCTCGCGCGGCGTCCACGCGTGGACGATGTCGGCGACACGGCCGTCGGGAAAAAATGCCGGCCGGGCCAGCACCTCGGCAAACGTGGCGGGGGTGAATTGCGGTCGCGCGATGGCCGAGATCGTCTCCGCGCCCTGCGGCACCGCCACGACGCACGCATGTCCGCGCGCCTGCAGCGCGGCGGCGAACAGCCCGATGTGATTCAGGCTGTTGGCGGTGAAGTCACCGTAGTTGGCGAAGAGGATGTTCACCGGGTGGCGGAAGTTGCGGAGCGAGGTCGGGCGAAGCTGTCACTCCCGCGGCGGCCAGGCAAGATCCCAGCCTTCGATGCTGAGCGAGAGGTTGGGGTTGTAGGCGGGATCGCGGTCGAGGAGCGGCCCCCACGTGCGGCGCATGTACTCGGTTTCGCGCGCGAAACGCGCCTGCTTTTCCGGCGTGTCTTCTTTGCCGCGGCTGGCGGATTCGTGGTGGTAGAGCTCGGCGAACGGCGTCCAGAGATTGCGGTAGCCGGCGGCGCGCACGCGGAGGCAAAAATCAATGTCGTTAAACGCGATCGCCAGATCGGTCTCGTTGAACCCGCCCACCTGCTCGAAGACCGAGCGGCGGATCGCCAGACACGCGGCGGTGACGGCGCTGTAATTCTGGGCGAGCCGCGCGCGGTTCATGTAGCCCTCGGTGCCGAAGGGATGATTCAGAAAGGCGTGGTTGGCGACGCCGCCGAGGCCGAGGATGACACCGGCGTGCTGCACGGTGTTGTTCGGATAATAAAGCATCGCGCCGACCGCGCCGATTTCCGGGCGGACCGCCTGACTGACCAACTCGCCGAGCCAGTGCGGATCGACGATTTCAATGTCGTTGTTGAGCAGGCAAAGCACGTCGCCCCGGGCCTGACGCGCGGCAAAATTATTGATCGCGGAAAAGTTGAACGGCGCGTCGTAATCGAGCACGCGCACGCCGGGCTCGCGGGCCAGCTCGGCCAGCAGCGCGAGCGCATCCGGCGCAACGGAGCGGTTGTTCACGATCAGCAGCTCGAACGGGGCGTACTCGGTCGCGGCGAGCAGCGAGGTGATGCAGGTGCGCAGCAAGCCGGCGGCGTTGTGCGTCGGCACGATGATCGAGACGAGCGGCGGCGGTTGGGGCAGCGGGTGGGCCACGCGCCAATGGTTGCCAGGGACCGGCTGGACCTCCACGGCGAGGCCGCGGCGGTCGAAATGGTCGAGCAGCGCGCGGCGTGCGGCGTCGAGCGAGTAGTTCTTTTCGCTGACCTCGCGCGCCGTGGAGCCGCTGATCGCTCGCCAGTGGTAGAGGACCTTGGGCAGATGGCGCACGCGGTCGGGTTGCGTGCAGTCGATCGCCCGCAGCGCGAGATCCCAGTCCTGGCTGCCTTCGTAGCCGGCGCGGAAACCGCCGGCCGTGCGCAGTAATGCGGTGCGGTAAACCGAAAGGTGCGAAATGCAGTTTTGCCCGGTGAGCAGGTCGGGCAGATAGTCGGGCTTGAAATAAGGCCAGTAGCGGCGGCCGTTTTCGTCGATCTTGTCCTCGTCGGTGTAGAGGAGGTCGGTGGCGGGATGGGCCGCGAGGTCCAGTGCGACCTCGGCGAGCGCATCGGGCGCGATCTCGTCGTCGTGATCGAGCAGGGCGACAAACTCGCCGCGGACCAGCTCCAGCGCGCTGTTGGAGGCGCGGGAAATGTGGCCGTTTTCCGGGCGGAAAATCACGCGGATGCGCGGGTCGGCCGCGGCGGCGCGCTCCAGCACGGTGCGAACATGCGGCGCGGTCGAGGCATCGTCGGCAATGCACAGCTCCCAGTTTTCGTAAATTTGCTCGCGCACCGACTCGATGGCCCGTGCCAGCCAGCGTTCGGGAGCGTTATAGACGGGCATCACGACCGAAATCAGCGGGCGCTTTCCCGCCGGCAACGCGGCCAGACGAGCGCGCAGCGCGGCGGCCTTTTCCGGCGTGACACGGCCAAACGCTTCCACCCAGGCGCCGTAGTCGCGCACGGCGCGCGGCTGGCTGCTCGTGTGCAACGTGCCCTCGTGAAAGAGCACCCAGTGGTCATCCGCCGTTTGCGCTTCCAGTACCACGCGATGATCGCAGTCGGGCTCCAGCCGGTAATCGATTTGGAAACCGCAGGCCAGCGGCTCGGCGTTGGTCCAGCCGTGGGCGGCGGCGACATCGGCGCGCGGGAGTCCGTAGTTGGCGGCGTGCGGCCGGTCGTCGATGGTCGCGCGCACGGCGCGGACTGGTTTGCCGGTTTCCAATAAACACCATCCGGAAAGCACGCTGGCGGCGGGCGCCGCCTCCCAGCACGCCGGCAAATCCACTGTCCAGAGAATGCGGGGCGGCGGTGTTGCGGTGTCGGGCTGGGGCATGTCCGCGGCCTTGTGCGGGCGGTCCAGCACGATGCGCCGTAGGGCGCGAAATGGCGATGTGGCCTGCCAGGAAAAACTGCGCTGCATGCGCGCGATCTTTTCATCGCGTTGGCGCAACTGCTCGCGCAACGCCGCGATGTCGCGCTCCAGCGCGGCGGCGTGTTGCGCCGCTTGTTCCAGCTCGCGGGCTTTTTCGCGAACGCGCGCCAGTTCCCGCTCCTTGGTCAACCGGGCGCGCTCGACCTCCCAGTGTCGCCGGCGGGCGATCGGGGTCGCGGTGTCCGCGGCAGGCGCGGTCGATGGCGGAGTGGCGGGTGCGGACGGACGGTTCATGCGATCAGGCGCGGACGGTGGCCGGCTGAATTTGGAAACGCAACCGTGCGGCGAAGTCGATGCTCTTCACGCTCGCCAGCCTTTTTGGTGCAGCGCGCAGACCAGTGCGCTGTCGAATTGCGCGCGGTGCATGCTGGCCTGCACTTCGTCTGCGAGAGGCGGCCGGCCCAGGCTGCGCGTGCGCAGGCGGTCCATCTCCGCCACGCCGACGCCTTGCATCCAGGCCTGCGTTTTCTGCTGCGCGTGGACGCGGAACGACGCGAGAAACCACGGCAGGCGCGCGATCTTCGCGCCGGTGGCGGCGAAGCGCAGCAACAGGTCCCAATCGAGCGCGAAGTGAAACGAGGTGTCGATGCCCCCCACGCGGTCCCACACGCGACGCCGCCAGAAGAGCGTTTCCTGCGGAATCAGATCCTGGAGCAAAAGGTTGTCGCAGGCGCGGCGCGGGGTGTACCAGCGGCCGATTTCCCGGTCGTCGTCGTCGATCAGCACGCGGTGCCCGTACACGGCGTCGATTTCCGGATGG
Source organism: Opitutia bacterium (assembly GCA_016217595.1). Classification (GTDB taxonomy): domain Bacteria; phylum Verrucomicrobiota; class Verrucomicrobiia; order Opitutales; family Opitutaceae; genus MWDT01. Next base: position 81,381 of record JACRHS010000018.1, read on the forward strand.
CGGGCGAAAAACTCTGCCACGAAACGCGCCGCGCCGGGCATGAGCACATCGTCGGAGTTGAGGTACGCCATCACGTCGTCGGGGCCGCACTCGGTGTGCGCGAAACCGCGGAACAGCGCGTCGGCCTGACCGGCGTCGCGGGCGCTTTCGGCGTGTTTCAGACGGTGCGCGTAGCGTTGGAGCAGCGCGGCGCTGCCGTCGGTCGAGCCACCGTCCTGCACGATGTAATCGATGCGCACGCCGGGCTGGTCGAGCACGCTGCGCATCGTCGCCTCCAGAAACGCCGCCTGGTTGAACGAGGGCGTGACGACGGTGAGCTTGGGCAACGCTTCCGCGGTCAGGCGCGTGCCGGGAAACTGCTCCGGCGTGACGGCGCGCGGCGGGTATTGGTTGAACTCGCCGATGTTGAGCCAGCCGCGGTGGCGCACCCACGCGAGGAGAAATTGCTGTTCGTCAGCCGAGAGCCGGGCCCAGCCGGCGGGCCGGCCGCGCCACGCGTCGGTCCAGAAGCGCAGCCAGCGCAGACGCTCGCGCCAACGCTGATGGGCCGGCGGCGTGAGCTCCAGCGTGCGCACGGCGTGCCACGCGCCGTCGCCGAGCGTGGCTTCGAGCACGCAGGTGCAGGGACGCGCGGGCAGCACGAGCGCGATCTCGAAACCGGACGTCTCGCCGCCGGCTTCGCCGAAAGCCTGCAGTACGTCGGGCCGAGCGCAGCCGTAAAAGCCGGGCACGATGCGCCGGCCGAGCCGTGCCCGCAGCGCGGTTACACGACCGCCCTGGCGGTGATAGCACCAACCGCGCACGACAATGCGCGTGGCGGTTAGCGGAGAACTCGTCGGGGTGTCGACCCAGCTGCGAAAGGCGGAGTCCGGTTCACCCATGGGGGCAGGCTCAGAGCTTGAAGCCCGCGGCGGCGGCGTCGTTGGCGAACATCTTCACCGTGTCGAGCGAGAGCGCGGTGAGATCCTGGCTGAGCATCTTGGCGGCCTTGCCGAGGATGTCGTGCGGCACGGTCACGATCTGGCAGCCGGATTCCTCGGCCTGGATGATGTTGAGCACTTCGCGCACGCTGGCCCAGAGCAGTTCCGCCTTCGGCTGCTCGGCGAGCAGCGCCCGGCTGGCGCGCATGATCGGCATCGGATCGACGCCGGTGTCGGCGATGCGTCCGGCGAACACCGAGACGACTGACGGGACGGCGGGGTTGAGCGCGGCGGCGACATCGCGCACCTGTACCAGCGTCAGCAACGCGGTGATGTTGAGCTGCACGCCTTGGGCCGCCAGCTCGCGGATGAGCGGCAGGGACGACTCGCCGCGCGAGTTGGTGATCGGAATCTTGACGAAAACGTTTTTGCCCCAGCCGGCGATTTTGAGCCCCTGGCGCTTCATCTCGGGGAACTCGTCGGAGAACACTTCGAGCGAGATCGGCTTGGCGGTGACGGTTTGGAGGATGTCGCGGGCGAATGCCTCGTAATCCTTGATGCCGGCCTTTTTCATCAAGGTCGGGTTGGTCGTCAGGCCCTTGATGTAGGGCTTGGCGTAGAGATCGAGAATCCCGGCCTTGTCGGCGCCGTCGGCGTAGATTTGTACCTTCAGATCTTGGAGCGAACGCATGAAGGGAGTGAGCGTAGGAGCGCGGGCGTGGGCAAGGGTTTTTCTAGCGCGACGTTGCGTGGCGCATAACAAAGTCCGCGGCCTCGGCGAAATTATGCGCAATAAAATCAGGCCGCGCGCGCAGCTCCTCGACGTAACCGAGGTCGATGAACACGGTGCGCACACCGGCGCGTTGCCCGCAATCGATGTCGCGCCAACGGTCGCCGATCATCCACGAGCGGGCGAGATCGAGCCCGAGCGCCGCGGCGGCGTCGCGCAACATGCCCGGCTCGGGCTTGCGCCGGAGCGAAGGTACGCCGCGGCCGGGATCGTAGCACACTTCGATGCGCTCGATCTCGGGCACGAGTTCCAGGAGGCGCGCGTGCATGGCCTCGACCACGGCTTGCGACTGCGTGCCGCGGCCGACGTCGGGCTGGTTGGTGGCGACGACGAGCGCAAAGCCCGCCGCACGGAGCGCGCGGCAGGCGGCGGGTACGTCAGCGAAAAGTTCAAATTCCGCCACGGTGTCGGGCGGGTAAGGTTTCCCCTCGCGCACGACCGGACGGTTGAGCGTGCCGTCGCGGTCGAGAAACACGGCCGGGCGGAGAACGGAAGGCATGAGACGAAGAGGAAGCCGGTTGATGCGGGAAAACGCGAAAGAAGCGGCAGGCGGTAAGAGCGGCCGCCCGTCGTTGCGCGTTTCCTCAGCGAACGCTTTCCCATTTCGTCTGCGCCACCTTCAGATCGGGGTGCGAGACGAAGAGGTGCCAGAGCACGGCCTGGAAGGCTTCGCTGTGCGGCGTGATGTTGTTGGGATTCACCACGGGCACAATGACGCAGGCGTCGGCCACTTTCGCCGTGTAGCCGCCGTCTTTGCCGACGAGGCCGACCACGCGTGCGCCGACCTGTTTGGCGAGCTGGAGCGCAGTGACGAGATTGGGCGAGACGTTTTTCTCGAGATTGCCGCCGCCGACGGAGAGGATGAGCAACGCGTCCTTGGCGTTAAGGCGGCTGGTGCGCAGCCACTCGACGAACACTGTGGCCCAGCCCTCGTCGTTGGTGCGGGCAGTGAGCTCGGAAACGTTGTCGGTCGGCGCGTAGCACTCGAGGCCGCCGATTTTGCGGAAATCGTTCACGGCATGGCTGGCGTTGGCGGCGCTGCCACCGACGCCGAGAATGAAGAGGCGGCCGCCGCGTTCGCGCACGGCGCGCAGTTCGGCGACGCATTTCTCGCAATCGGCCGGATTGATCTTGGCGATGATCTCAGCCGTTTCTTTGAGGTGTTGAGCGGAATAGGACATGGGGGGAAGACAAAGGCGAAACTGGGGAAAGAAGAAAGCGGAAAGGTGCGTGATCCCTATGCGCGCCGTAAACGAAAGCCGGCGCGCTTAACGCGGCGCTTGAGCGCGGAGCAGGGTGTCGAGCTCGGTGAGGCCAGCGGGCGAGCCGATCTCGTAGAAGCGCTGGTGCATCTCGTAGCCGGCGAGTTCGCCGCGGGCGACCAGGGCTTTCTGGACTTCCGCCAAGTCGACGACGGCGTCGCGCGGATAACCGGCGAACGCGGCGGCGCGAAAAACGCCGAGGCCGTAGTCGATGTGGTGCATCTGCGGCACCTTGTTTTTCTTTTCGTAGAGTTTGATGCGGCCGCCCTCGAACCAGACGTTGCTGGCGTCGTAGAGCTCGCGGTTTTCGTACACGGTCATCAACCCGAGCTGGCCGGAACGTTGGAAAAAATCGCCGACCGCGCGGTAATCGACCGGCAGGTAACTGTCGCCGTACAGCACGTAAAAGGTGTCGCCGAGCTTGGGCAGCGCCTGGATCAACGCGCCGCCGGTGCCGAGGAGTTTCGGGCCGTCGAACGAATAATCGATGTGCACGCCGTGCGCCGAACCGTCGCCGTAGAGCTCGACGATTTTCTCGCCGAGGTAGCCGACGCAAAGCACGAGGCGGGTGAGCCCGGCGGCTTTGAGGAGGCGGATCTGGTGGGTGAAAAACGGTTCGCCCGCAACCTCGACGAGGAGCTTGGGCACCTTCTCGGTGATCGGGCGCAGTCGCGTGGCCAGACCGCCGGCGAGGATCGCCACCGGCAGAACGGAAGACGGGGAGGACGTTTCAGCCGAAACCATGGCGATGTTTTGCCTAGTTTTGCGCCACGACTTTGGTGCCTTCGAAGTCGAAGCGGAAACGCACTTCCTGCAGGCCGAGGTCGCGCATGGCGTGGCGGAGTTTCGCCTTGTCGCCCGCGTAGAACATGAGGAAACCGCCGCCGCCGGCGCCGATGAGTTTGCCGCCGAGCGCGCCGTGCCGCATCGCGTGGTCGTACCACTCGTTGATGCGGTCGTTGCTCATGCCGACGGAGCGCGCCTTCTTGCGTTGCCAGTGCACGTCCATCAGGCGCGCGAACTCCTCCAGGTTGCCTGTCTCCAGCGCCGCGAGCGACTGGAAGCCGAGGTCTTTCGTGAAATGCATGTTGTCCAGCATCGCCTGGTCGTTCTTTTTCGAGCGGTCGTTCTGGTCCTTGAGAATCGATGACGCGCTGCGGCTGTAGCCGGTGAAGAACAGGAGCAGGTTGTCCTCCAGATTGTAGTGGGTCTCCTCGGAGAGGCGCACGGGGCGGTATTCCACGCGGCCGTCTTTGTGGAAGGTGAAGGCCGTGATGCCGCCGATCGCCGCGATGAACTGGTCCTGTTTGCCGATGGGTTCGCCGAGTTTGTTGATCTCGATGTCGCACGCCTGCTCGGCGAGTTCGACCGGGGAAACGAGATTTTTCTTCGAGGTGTGCAACGCCTTCAGGAGCGCGGTGGTGAAGCTGCCCGAGGAGCCGAGGCCGGTGCCGCCGGGGATGTCGGCCATCGAGGTGAGTTCGAGATGGCGGTCGGTCACGCCGACGAGTTTGAGCGCCTCGCGCACGATGGGATGCTCGATCTGGTCGACGGTCTGCGCGCGCTCCAGTTTCGAGTACTTGATGATGATCTCCTCCTGAAACGTGCGGTGCTGGGTGATGTAAATGTACTTGTCGATCGCCGCCGCCACGAGGAAACCGCCGTACTCGCGGTAATAGGAAGGCAGGTCGGTGCCGCCGCCCCCGAGGGAGACGCGCAGAGGAGAACGGGTGATGATCATGGTGCGAAAATGAAAAAACTGCGGATAGGAAATTGAAACGCCGGCGGTGCTGACAGGCTCAGATTTCGGCGGTGCTCACCGGGAAACCGCTCTTCTGGTAAACCGCCTCGACGATTTCGAGGGTGCGGATGCCTTCGCGCAGGCCGGGCGCGGGATCGCGGCCGAGGCGGATGTCGTCGATGAACGCCTTCGTTTCCATCGCCCACGAGTCGTCGCCGCGCGGATATTCCCAGGTGGTCGTCTCCGGCGGGCCCATTTCCGGGAGCATCTGGTAACAGGTGCAGCGCTCCACGCCGTAGCTGCCACCGAGGCCTTCGATGGCGATCTTCGCGTTGCGGCCGTATAGTTCGAGGGAGAAGAGGTTTTTCCACTCGGTGCAGCTCACGTGCAGCCACGCGGTCTGACCGCCGACGGCACGCAGCGAGAGGAACGCGTTATCATCGACCTCCATGTCCCAGAAATACGTCGTGGCATGGCCGTCCACCGTGGCGAAATCGCCCAGAAACCAGCTCGCGAGGTCGATCAGATGCACGCCCTGGTCGATGAGTTCGCCGCCGCCGGAGAGTTCGGGATTGGCGCGCCATTCGCGGTCGTAACCCTTGCGGCCGCCGTGGCCGTAGCGGGCGCGCAACATCATCAACGGTCCGAGCGTGCCCTGGTCCACAAGCACGCGGGCCATCTGCAGCGCGGGATGAAAACGGTGATTGTAACCGAGGCGGACGCGCGCGCCGGTCTCGGCGGCGGCGGCCTGCACGGTGCGGAGCTGGCTCGCGTTGAGCGCGCCGGGTTTTTCCACGAGCACGTGTTTGCCGGCGCGCACCGCGGCGAGCGCGATGGGGGCGAGCGAGGCGTTGAGCGTCGACACAATGACCGCCTCGATCGCGGGATCGGCCAGCGCCACCTGATAGTCGCTGATCGCCTGGCAGCCCGCGGTGAGTTTCGCCACATCGGCGGCGCGGCCGATCTCCAGATCGCAGGCGTAGCGCAACGCGGCGCGGCCGGTGAGGGCGGCGGCGCGTTTGCGTCCGATCAAGCCGCAGCCGATGACGGCGAATTGCATGGAGGGGAGCGGATGGTCGGACATCCGGCTAGAGTCGCGAACGGAGATTCCGGCGATCAAGACTTATTTCGGGCGCTCAACCCCGTTGCAACGTTGTCACCGGCGGCCGGGCGTGGCGCCGGTAACGCTGTGGACTGGTGCCATAACGCTGCCGGAAGAGCTTGTAGAAATGCCCCAGGTTGCCGAAGCCACAATCGCCGGCGACGTCGATGATCGGCCGGTCGGTCGTGCACAACTGCTGGGCGGCGTGGCTGAGCCGCGCGGCGTTGAGCAGGTCGGTCGGCGTCTGGCTGAGGTGACGCCGCACGCTGCGCGCGAGGTGCTCGGGCGTGCAACCGGCGAGGCGGGCGAAGGCGCGAATGCCGCCGGAAAGCTGGTGCGGCGCGCGCACGCGGGTGCACGCCTCGGCCAGCCAGCCCGGCAAACCCGGCGGCGGCTGTTGGGCGGCGGCGTTGCGCAGGAGCGACGCCACCCCGGCGATAAAGGCGGAGAACGAAAACGCGTCGCGCGCGCCGGCCGCCAGATCGTGTGCGAGCCCGCGCAAACGTTCGAGCTGGCCGGGATCGAGCCGGTATTCGCGGGCGCGATGGTCGCGCTCCGCCCACAAACCGGGCGCCCGCCGCAGACCGCCGCGCCACAGCGCATCCCAGAGTGTGCGCCGGAAAGCCACGTTGACGAAGCGCACCGCCGTGCCGGCCCGCGCGGCGCTGAAACTGTGCACATCCTCGGCGCGGATCAGCACGAGCAAACCGGTCGTGAGCGGCCGGCATTCGCCGTTGATCCAGTGGCAACCTTCGCCGGCCTCGATCCAGAATAACTCGTGGAAGTCGTGATCATGCAGCGAGGCCGGCTGGCGAGAATTATCATATCGCCAGACTGCATAGGTGCCTCCTTCTCCAGCGGGAAGGGTGTCAAAGGTGAGGTGATTGATCATTTAAACGTAATAGGAGATTCGTTAGGCGGAAGAAACCCGCGCCGCAATCTGCTAATCTCCGCCTCCCTTTTCCCATGCTTCCCGCCAATCCCTTCCTCCAACTTGTCCCGGCGCGCGCCCAGGTCGCGCTGGATCGGCTCCGTAAACAAATCTGGCGCGAGGTCGTCGCGCTGGAAATCGAGGCGACCGCTGCGTCACCGCGTCAGCTCAATTGGGCGGAAGCCTGCCGGCAGCCCTTGCAACCGGTGCAAACCCCGACGCATTGGGGAAAACTTTGGGACCAACGATGGTTTCGTCTGCGCGTGCCCGAGAAATTTGCCCGGCGCGACGATCTTTATCTCGAATGGCAGGATCAGGCCGAGGCGACGCTCTATCATGAGGGAATGCCGTACTACGGCTTCGATGTCGCGCACCGGCAGGCGCCGGTGCCGCGCGGCGGCCAGTTGTGGATTGAGAGCATCGTTTGCCAGACGGGCATCTGGCATCCGGCGGCGACCGGTCTTGATACCGCAGGCTCAAAACTCACGGGTGCGCGGCTGGTCTCGCGCGACGAACTTGCTTGGAGCGTTTATCACGATCTGCTCGTGCTCAACGATCTCATGCGCGAGGAGCTGGTCGCGCAGTTTGGCGCGGCCGAGGTAAACAAATTCTATGGCTTCGGTTCGCGCCCGGTGATCACGGATGCCAGCCCGCTGTTGCGGCAGCTGTTGCGCCATCTGGATCATATCGTGGATGCCCTGGATCGCGATGATTTGAAGGGCGCCCGACGCCGGTTGGCGACGGCGTATCGCGATTTGCCGGCCGCGCCGAACGCCATGCGCGCTGTGGCTACGGGGCATGCGCACATCGATCTGGTGTGGCTGTGGCCCGAACGCGTGGGTGAGTTCAAGGCGGTGCACACGTTTGCCACGGCCAACCGACTGATGGAACGGTATCCGGAATACCGTTTCGGGTACAGCCAGCCGGCGAGCTATGCCGCCGTGGAGCGGCGTTCCCCCGAGATCATGCGGGCGGTGCGGCAGCGCATCCGCCAGCGGCGGTGGGATGTCACCGGCGCGACGGAGGTCGAGTCGGACACGGTGCTGGCCTGCGGCGAGGCGCTGGCGCGCAGTTTCCTGATCGGCCAGAAGCGTTTTGCGGCGCTGCGCGGCAGTCCGGCGCGCGTGCTGTGGTTGCCGGACGTGTTTGGCTATTCGCCCTGTGTGCCGCAGATCATGCAGCAATGCGGCGTGGATTATTTCTACACCACGAAGCTTTCCTGGAACGCACTGAATCGTTTCCCGTATTCGAGTTTCATCTGGCGTGGCCTCGGTGGCGCGGAGGTGACGGCGCACATTTCGGAGGGCGGTTACAACCAGGAGTTGCGCGCGGCCACCTTGCGCAGGGCGGAGCGCACGCACCGCCAGAGCGATGTGCACCGCGAGTTTCTCGCGCCCGTCGGCTTTGGCGATGGCGGCGGCGGGCCGACAGAAGAGATGTGCGAGTCCGCCCGGAGGTTGGCCAATCTGGCCGGTTTACCCCGCGCTGAGTGGGGAAATATCGAGCCCTTTTTCGACCGGTTGCAAAACCTGCGGGCCCAATTGCCCGTGTACGAGGGCGAGCTCTATCTCGAATACCACCGCGGCACCTACACGACCCACGGCGACATCAAGGCAGGGATGCGTCGCGCCGAGCGGGCGTTGCAGGTGCATGAGGCGGTGCGGTGCGCCACCACCGGGCAACCGCTCAACGAAGAGCCGTGGCGGCGCGTCGTCTTTGCCCAGTTTCACGACTACATCCCGGGGAGCTCCGTGCACGAGGTCTACGACGAGGCCCGGGTGGAGCTGGCCGGAATCACGCGCGAGGCGTTGTCCGCCGCCGAGCAGGAATTGGGTGCGGAGCGCGGAGCGGAAGCGTTGTTCAATCCGCTGCCGCGTCCGCGCCGGCATTTGCTGGGCGCCAACGCGGCGGGCGAGGTGACCTCGGTGGAATTGCCGCCGCTCGCCGGCGCTCCCGTGGCGCAATTAACGCAATGCGCGCCGCTCCCGCCGGTGCGGGCTACGGCTCGCCGGCTGGCCAACGGCCGCGTCGTGGCGGACTTCGACAAGCAGGGCCGCGTGCGGCAGCTGCGGGTCGATGGACGCGATGTGGCGCTCGCGGCGCCGCTGGGCGAGCTCGTGATTTATCCGGACCGGCCGCATGCGTTCGAAGCGTGGGACATCGACCGGCAGGCGCTCGCGCTTGGCGAACCGGTGCGCACGACCGCGGTCGGGCGCGTCGAACAAGCCGGACCGGCCAGCGCCACGCTGGCGTTTACCCGTTCGCTCGGCGCGGCGGGCGAGATCACGTTGCGCTACACGCTGGAAGCCGGCGCGGCGCAGGTGCGGCTGGATATCGACCTCGATTGGCGAAAGACCGAGGCGCTGCTGAAGATTCTTTTCCCGACGAAATACACTGGCAATCACGCGCGTTTCGCCGCGCCGTTCGGCAGCGTGCTGCGCAGCCAGAAACCGGGCGATCCCGTCGACGAAGCCAAGTGGGAGGTGCCCGCGAGCCGCTGGGCCGCGGTGGGCGATGAGACCGAGGGCGAAGGATTATTTGTCGTGACCGAGTCCAAATTCGGTTTCAGCGCCCGGGAGGGCACGCTGGGGCTGAGTCTCGTGCGCAGCGCGCTCATCACGTGCGAAAAAATGGAGGGCGAGCGCAACTCGCACCCGGCCGAGTTGCGGCGCACGCATGCAGCGTCGCCGTTCTCCGACATCGGCCGGCACCAGATCGCGCTGGCCTTCGGTCTCCACGACGCGAATGCGCCGCGCGACGAACAGCCGGCCGCTTTGGCCGATCTGCTCTTCGCCGCGCCGGTGGCGTATCGCGGCGCAGCGCGTTCGGCGGGATTCCTCGGACTCGACGGCGGCGAAACGTTGCAACCCGTCTGGGCCAAACCCGCCGGGCGCGACCGCTGGGTGCTGCGTTTGAACGAAACGCTCGGCCGGCGCGGTCGGGCGCGCGTGCAGCTCGCGCCCGGTTGGCGGGCGAGTTTGGTCGATCTGCGCGAAAAGCCGGTCAACGGCGGACGAGCGATGACGACCCTCGCGTTTCAACCCTACGCGTTGCTCAGCCTGTTGATCGAACGCCGCCGCTAAAACTCACAGCAGTGTCGCCTGCTCGCCGCTGAGCGCCTTCAGCCCGATGGCCTCGTAACCTTTGCCGGTGAGCTGGCGGCCCTGCGGCGTGCGTTGCAGGTAGCCTTCCTGAATCAGGAACGGCTCGTGGACTTCTTCCAGCGTCTCGGCCTCCTCGCCGACGGCGACGGCGATCGTGCTCATGCCGACCGGCCCGCCGCGGTAATTCTCGGCCATGATGCGGAGCATGCGTTTGTCCATTTCATCGAGCCCGCGGGCGTCGATCTCGAGCAGTTCGAGCGCGGCGGCGGCGACGGGACGCGTGATGCGGCCTTGCGCGCGCTCCTGGGCGAAGTCGCGGACGAAATGGATCAGATTGTTGGCGATGCGCGGCGTGCCGCGGGAACGGGTGGCGATCTCTCGCGCGCCGGCGGCGTCGACCTCGATCTGGAGGAGCTTGCAGCTGCGCTGCACGATGCCGACGAGCGTGTCGGCGTCGTAGTAATCGAGCCGGGTTTGCAAGGTGAACCGCGAACGCAGCGGCGCGGTGAGCAGGCCGGCGCGCGTGGTGGCGCCGATGAGCGTGAAGCGCGGCAGCGAGAGGCGCACGCTCCGGGCGTTGGGCCCCTGATCGATCATGATGTCGAGCCGGAAGTCCTCCATCGCCGAGTAGAGATACTCCTCCACGGTTTTCGGGATGCGGTGGATTTCGTCGATGAACAGGATGTCGCCCTCTTCGAGATTGGTGAGCAATCCGGCGAGATCGCCGGCTTTTTCCACCACGGGGCCGGACGTCACGCGCACGTTTTTGCCGAGCTCCGCGCCGAGGATGAACGCGAGCGTGGTCTTGCCGAGGCCGGGCGGGCCGGAGAGCAGAATGTGATTGAGCGCATCACCCCGGCGCTTGGCGGCGCCGACCATGACTTGCAGGCGCTCGACGGTCTTGGCCTGGCCGGCGAAATCGGAAAACGCGAGCGGGCGCAATGCCGCCTCGGCGGGCGAGACCGGTTGCGCGAGCGCGCTGGAGATGAAACCGAGCCCGGTGGCCGCCGACGCGGCCGGCGGAGTTTTCGATTTCTGGTTTTCGATTTTCGATTGGGTCACGGCAGTGGAGGAAAGATCGGGCGTTGGACTAAGGGCGGTTGGATAGAAACGCGAAGGCTGAAATCGAAAATCCGCATTCGAGAATCGAAACTCTCCTCAGCTCCACTCCAGCTCGGCGCCGAGGGCGCGGAGGTTTTCGACGAAGCGCGGGTGGGCGCGGCGGATGATCTCGGCGTTGCGCACCACGCTGCGGCCCGGGATGCTGGCCGCCACCATCGTCAGCGCCACGGCGGCGCGGATCACGTAGGGCGAGTCGACCACCGCGGGATGCAGCGGGCGGTTGCCGAAGACGACGATGCGGTGCGGATCGCTCACCACGATGTGCGCGCCGAACTTCGCCAGCTCGGGCGTCCAGGCGAAGCCGTTTTCGTAAACCTTGTTCCAGAAATGAATCGTGCCCTCGCACCGCGCGGCGAGCGCCACGAGCAGCGGCAGGAGATCGACCGAGAAATACGGCCAGGGCGCGGCTTCGATCTTCGGCAGCAGATTGGGAGTGAACGGCGCCGCGACGATGCGCGGCTGGTGGCGGCGCACCACGGCGGTCGTGCCCTCGTGCGTGACGGTGACGCCGAGCTTGGCGAACGCGCGCGCGATCAGGTCGAAGTGCTGCGGCACCGAGCGCTCCACGCGCACCTCGCCGCCGGTAATGGCGCCGAGCGCGAGGAAGGTGACGACCTCATGGTAATCCGTGCCGATGGTAAACTCGCCGCCGTGCAGCCGCGTCACGCCTTCGATTTCCAGCTGGCTGGTGCCGATGCCGCGGATCTTCGCGCCCATGCCGGCGAGCACGGTGCAGAGATCCTGCACGTGCGGCTCGCTGGCGGCGTTGATGAGCACAGAGGAGCCCTGCGCCACCGCGGCGGCCATGGCGAAATTCTCCGTGACGGTCACCGACATGTAGTCAAGCCAGTGGCGCGCGCCGCGAAAACCCTGCGGCAGGGCGATGGCGAGCGGTTGTCCGCGCGAGACCTCGGCGCCGAGCGCCTGGAGAATTTCGAGGTGCGGGTCGATTTCGCGCACGCCGAGCGAGCAGCCCTTGGTGTTGGCCGCGATGGCGATCCGGCCGAGCCGGAACAGCAGCGCCGGGTAGAGCAGCACGGTGGAGCGCATATCCTGCGGCAGCTCGTCGTTGGTCAGCGTGCGGCGGAAGGCGGAGTGATCGAGGCGCATGACGCCGCCGTTGCGGTCCCACTCGATCTGTGAGCCCTGCTGGCGGAAGAACTCCACCAATTTCACCAGATCGGTGATCTCGGGCACATTGCGGAGCGTCACCGGTTCGTCGGTGAGCAGCGTGGCGCAGAGGATGGGCAGCACGGAATTTTTGTTGCCCGAGGGCACGATGGTGCCGCTGAGCGGCGAGCCGCCGTGAACGATGAGATCAGCCATGGGTGGAGGCGCGAGGCGCGAAAAAGGGAAGCGGGTGGCGAGCGGAAAAGAAAAAGGCGTCCGTGGTGAAACGGACGCCTCGAAAATGCGCGCGGGGAGCGCGGGCTTGGCAAGGATTAACTGCCTTGCGGGCCGGGACCGCCACCGGGGCGATCGTCGCGCCGCGGCTCGCCGCCGCGGAAATCGCCGCCGCCGCCACCGTGATGCCGGCCGCGACCGCCGCGCCGACGCCGGCGCCGCGGACCATCGAAGCCCGGGGCGTTGTCGCCGCCGCGGAAATCGCCGCCACCTTCGGGGCCGCCTTCGCGCGGACCGTCACCGGCCGGCCGGGGGCCGCCGCCTTGGTAACCGCGACCGCCGCCGCGATGGCCGCGGTGATGGCGACCGCCGCCCTGGCGGTCATCGCGACGTTGTTCGCCGCTGCCGCCGGTGCTGGCCGGCGTTTCGGGAGTGGCGGGTTTGCCGCCGAAAAGTCCTTTGACCCAACCGAAGAGACCGCCGGATTTTTTCGTTTCCTCGGGCTTGGCTTCGGGAGCGCGCGGCGGGAGCGGCGCGCGTTGTTCCAACTTCGGCTCGCTGGCTGGGGCGCGCGGTTCGAGCCGGGGCTCGTCGCGGCGCTCGGGGCGGAAAGATCCGCGTTCATCGCGGCGCGGGCGGCCTTCGCCGCGACCTTCACCGCGATTATCACCCCGACCTTCGCTGCGGAAATCGCGGCGTTCGGGACGGAAGGAACCGCTTTCCCAACTCTGGGCCGGGCGTTTGCTTTCCGCCGGCGGGAGGATGTTCAGCGTCGCTTTTTCTTCCGGAGTCGCAGGCGCGGCTGTCGGCGTCGGAGCGCTGGGAGCGACTGCGGCGGGCTTGGTCGGAGCAACCGGCGCGGCCGGAGCTGCCGGAGTAACCGGAGCAGCAGGCGCCGCGGGAGCGGGCTCGGCTTTGGCTTCCACGACGGGAGCGACCGGAGCGGCGGGCGCGGGAGCCGGTGTGGGCTCGGGCGTTTCGGGAGCGAACGGGTTCTTGTACTCGCGTTGAGTCACAACGATCTCGATCGCGGTGGGTTGATAGTTGCTGGCAGGAGCGGACGTAGCGGCCGCGGTGGTGGCGGGGCGTTTGCCCCGGGCGAGTCCGGAACCGCGGGTAGAACCGAAGGTGCCGAAGCTCTGGGTCGAATCCGTCGGCGCGGGCGTGGCGGCCGGCGTTGCGGCGGCGGTCACGGGAGCGGACGGGGCCGGCGCGGGTGTCGACTCGCTGGGAGTCGCACTCGGAGCGCCGGACGATGCTTGATCTGACATGGTTATGTTTTCTGTGGTTTAGCGGCGGGCGCTCACCGCGAGGAGTGCGGGAACAGCAGCCGTAGGTTGGACGAGCAGGCGGAACGCGCAGAACGCGCGCTCAACGCCATGATCGTCGGCGACTATCGGGAGCACCGCTCCGGCCCGCAACAGCAAATTCCGCACCCACTGGATACTCCGGCGAAATGCCCGCGGAAACGGGTCGCAACGAAGAGGATCGCCCGGTGCGCGGTTACCGCGACACAACTACGTAGGCGGCCTGCACATCCACGGCGGTGTTGCCGCCCTCAATGATGCGGGTGTGCAGCTTCAGCTTGGCCTGGCCATAGCGTTGCAACGCGCCTTTGAACTCTTCGATGGCGGCCTTGGCCGGGCGCTCGCAGATGGCACGCAGGTCGCCGATCACCGGACGCCGGTAAGCGGCGCGGCTCTCTTTGATCACGATGCGCCACTCGGCGCGGCTCGCATCGGCGTCGCGCATGAGTTCCCACACGACTCCGTAGCCGGCCAGCGTGGCCAGCGACACCAAACTGCCGCCGAAAGCGGTGTTAAGGGAATTTTTGTTCTGCGCGTGCGGGGCGGTCAGCACCAGCTTTTGCTCATCGCTCATCTCCACGGAGACGCCCATCGCTTTCGCGAGTGGAATCATCTCGTGCAGGAAAAGCTCGAGCGCAGGGACCTTGACCGACTTCATGGGACGGCGAACTTGGAATAAAATCGGCGCGTCGTCAAAGCCGCTGAAGTCGTTTGTGACTTAAGTGCATAAGACTTAACTGGCGAATAAGTAGCGGTAAAAAGAACGCGACCGAAACCGGGGTTTTGCGCGCTGGCACCGGATCGGCGTTCGCGGAGCGCCGAATAAACGCCTTGCGCTGTCGGGGTGGCGTCTCCGTGGTCGCGCGCATGGCGGAAACCGAGATGCCCTGCCGACCCCTGTGCGCTGCCTGTTGCATCGCGCCCTCGATTTCGTCGCCGATCCCGGGCATGCCCCACGGCAAGCCGGCGGGGATTCCGTGCGTGCAATTGCTGCCGGATTACCGGTGCGCGTTGTTCGGCAAACCCGAGCGGCCGGCGGTGTGCGCGAGCCTGCGGCCGATGGCGGAAATGTGCGGCGCCACGCGCGAAGAGGCGTTGCGGTATCTCGACGCGCTCGAACTCGCGACCGTGCCGTTGTTGGCGAAGCATCCCGGGCCGCGCGATTAAGCGGCGCGGGTATCGCGCTCGTCTTGTTGGGTAGCGCATTGCCTCGCCGCGATAAAATCGGCGGTGAGGCGGTCGCGCAGTTCCTGGCCGATGCGCAACACCACGCCGCAGACGTTTTCCAGCACGACCGGATCCTTGGGCGACACCGGCGCGCCCCGGCGTTCGCCCTCCAGCCACGTCTCATCCTGAATGATTTTTTCGATCACAGCGAGTTGGCGGTGGGTGACGAGATTGGGAAGGTCGGACATGGCGAAGGAATTTTCCCAGAACTTTGCATGACGCGTGCCAGCAGGGGGCGGTGCTGCCTATGTCGATTAACGCGTGCAGCCTGCGTCGCGTCGTGCAAAGCCCGGTCCGCTACCCGGCGGTCGCGAGGGTCAGGCCGGCAAAAAATTCCGGGCCGAGGTCGTCGCGGTGGCGCACGGCGAGGACGTCATAGAGTTTCGCGAGCTGCTTCTCGACCTGCTCCAGGCGCGGCTCCTCGGCGACGAGCAGCAGCATCCGACTCTCCGCGCCGCCGGCGCGCGGCACGCAGACGATGGCTTCGAGGTTGAACGCCCGCCGGGCGAAAAGTCCCGTGATGTGCGACATAGTGCCCGGGTGATTGCGCACCCGCAGTTCGAGCACGGTGGTGGGTTTGTAACGTAATACGTTACAAATCGGCTCGGACATCGCTGTGGCAGCGGCAGCGGGAATGTTACGTAATACGTAACATTCCTCGCGGGTGGAGGGAGCGCGTGGCGGTGTGGTGGCGGTGGGATCAGGCATGGGCGAGGGCGGGTTGGAGTTCGGGAGCGGCGATCATGTGGCGGTTGGCGGCGCCGGGCGGCACCATCGGGTAAACGTTGGCGGTGGCTTGGATCGGGATGTCGATCACGCAGGGGCCGGGCTGGGCGAGCGCGGCGGCGAGTTCGGCCAGCGGGTCGCGGGTCGGGTCGAGCCGGTGGCCGCGCACGCCGAAGGCGCGGGCGAGGGCGGCGAACTCGGGGCCGGCGCCGAGGTGCGACGCCGAGTAGCGTTCGCGGTAGAACAACTCCTGCTGCTGGCGCACGAGGCCGAGGTGGGCGTTGTTGCAGACGAGCAAGGCCACGGGCAGGTCGAGCTCGGCCAGCGTCGCCAGTTCCTGGATATTCATGAGGATCGAGCCGTCGCCGCTCACGCAGATCACGCGGCGGCCGGGGGCGGCGAGCGCCGCGCCGATGGCGGCGGGCAGGCCGAAGCCCATCGTGCCGAGGCCGCCGGAGGTGAGGAGTGTGCGCGGCTGGCGGAACGGGTAGGCTTGCGCCACCCACATCTGATGCTGGCCCACGTCGGTCGTCACGATGGTGTCGGGCGGCAGCGTGGCGCCGAGGAAGCGGCAGAGGTTGATCGGGTGCAGCGGGTCCTCGGCGGGCGGCGGCGGGCGCAGCGGAAACGCGGCGCGGAGCTCGGCGGCGCGCGCGCGCCAGGCGGGGCGGGCTTGCGCGGGCAGGCGGTCGAGCAGCCGGCGGAGAATGTCGGCGGCGTCGCCCACGAGGCCGAGGAAGGGCGTCTTGATTTTGCCGATCTCGGCGTGGTCGATGTCGATGTGCGCGATGGCGGCGCGCGGGCAAAACTCGGCGACCTTGCCGGTGGCGCGGTCGTCGAAGCGCGCGCCGATGGCGAGCACGAGGTCGGCTTCGTCGAGGAGGAAGTTGGTGCCTTGCGCGGCGTGCATGCCGAGCATGCCCATGTACAACGGGTGCTCCGGCGGCATGGCGCCGAGCGCCATGAGCGTGCACACGGTGGGGGCGGTGAGGCGCTGGGCGAGCGCGCACGCGAGGTCGGACGCGCCGGCGGTGATGACGCCGCCGCCGAGATAGAGCACGGGGCGCTGCGCGGCGGCGAGTTGTTGCGCGAGAGCGTCGATGGGCGCGTCGGCGCAGAGCGGCGGCGGCAGCGCGCGACCGGGCTCGGGCCAGGCGTCGTCGGGCACGTCGGTGGTGGCGTTTTGCACATCCTTCGGCACGTCGATGGCCACGGGGCCGGGACGGCCGGACTCGGCGAGTTGAAACGCGAGCGGCACGACCTCGAGCAGCTCGTCGATGTGGCGCACGAGGAAGTTGTGCTTCGTGATCGGGAGCGTGAGGCCGTAGGTATCCACTTCCTGGAACGCGTCGGTGCCGATGAGCGCGAGCGGCACCTGGCCGGTGATGGCGACGAGCGGCACGGAGTCGAGGCGGGCGTCGGCGAGGGCGGTGAGGAGGTTGGTCGCGCCCGGGCCGGAGGTGGCGACGCACGCGGCGGCGCGGCCGGTGACGCGCGCCATGCCCTGGGCGATGAAGCCCGCGCCTTGTTCGTGGCGGGCGAGGATGTGGCGGACGGCGCTGCCGTGCAGCGCGTCATAGAACGGCAGGATCGCGCCGCCGGGCAGGCCCGCGAGGGTGTGGATGCCCTGGCGTTCGAGCAGGGTGCGCAGGAGATTGGCTCCGGTGATTTTCATGATGGTTGGGTTCGGGTGGACGTTGCCCGCTCCGTGGCCGGAAACCGAAGAAGCCAAAAAAAAAGCCCCTCCGGTGTCAGACCGGAGGGGCGAAAGAGTTTCTTCGTTTAGAAACCTCGCGGCCCGCCGGTCGGCGTAACGACGACGAGTACAACGGCGACGACGACCGCGAGGGCGAGAGCCGGGCGGGAGGCGAAGGAGGTCGTGCCGGAGAGGTTCATGAAGAGTGCGGGAAGAAGAGCCGGGCGCGCCGCTTTGTCAAGGCGCGAGGCGATTCGGCGGGGCGGCGCCCCGGTGCCGGCCGCCGGGAAAAGCCGCTGGGTGTTTGCGTTGCGCGCCAGGCGTGCTTCTTTCGGCGGACATGCCCAACGCATCCAATCCCGTCGGTCGCAAACTGGCGCGCCATCGCGCGGCGACGCCCGCGCTGTTGTTCGCCAACAACCGCGCGTGGTCCCGCCAGCGGCATGCGCAAGATCCCGAGTTTTTCCGCAAACTGGCGCGACAGCAGAATCCCGCCTACCTGTGGATCGGTTGCGCCGACAGCCGCGTGCCGGCCAACGAGATTGTCGGGTTGCTGCCGGGCGAACTCTTCGTGCATCGCAACGTGGCGAACGTCGTCGTGCACACCGATCTGAACTGCCTGTCGGTGCTCCAGTTCGCCGTCGATCTGCTCCGGGTGCGGCACATCATCGTGTGCGGTCACTACGGTTGCAGCGGCATCCGGACGGCGTTGCGTGGCGAGCGCGTTGGCCTCGCCGACAACTGGCTGCGTCATGTGCAGGATGTGCGCACCAAGCACGAGCCGTTGCTGGCCGCGCTCCCCGCCACCGGCCCGGGGCGCTACGACCGGCTGTGCGAGCTCAACGTGATCGAGCAGGTCGTCAACGTGGGCCTGACCACCATCGTGCAGGACGCCTGGGCGCGCGGGCAGCAACTCTCCGTGCACGGCTGGATCTACGGTTTGAGCGACGGGCTGCTGCACGATCTGCGCGCCTCGGCCAGCGCGCCCGAGGAACTCCTCGCCAACTACCAGCAGGCATTGCAGGCGTTGGAGCGTCCGGAAAAGCCCGCGGCGCGACGTAGCGCGTAAGGAAAATCGGCGGCGGATTTCGCGTTTTGCCGCTCGCGTTTCGAACGAGGCGCGCAACGTTACCGGCGACACTTTGGCGCGCAACGAAGGGCTTTTTATGAAAATGAATCGTCGTCGGTTTATCGCCACCTCGCTGGCCGGGGCGGGCACGGTTATGTGGGGCGGGTTAACCGCGACGGCCGCCGCACCGATGGCTCCGGACCCGTTTACGCGCGTGCCGCTCGGAAAGTCCGGGCTCATGGTGTCGCGCATCGGCATGGGCACCGGCGTGCGCGGCAGCCGACGGCAGTCGAACCTCACGCGCATGGGCACCGAGAAGGCGGTGCGCTTGTTGCATTACGCGTGGGACGCCGGGGTTCGCTTCTACGATTGCGCCGACAGCTATGGCACGCACGGGCTGATCCGGGAGGCGTTTCGCGGCAAGCCGCGCGATGCGTACGTGATTTGCTCCAAGCTTTGGATGAGCCGGCCCGAGGCGTTGCCCGACAACGATGCGCTGACGCCGAAGAAAGCGCTGGAGCGTTTCCGCCGCGAACTCGGCACCGATTACGTCGATCTGGTGCAGATCCACTGCATGACGGCGCCGGGGTGGTTCGACCAATTTCGGCGGCAGGCCGACGAGCTGGAGGAGTTGCGCCAACAAGGCGTGATTCGCGCCCACGGCGTTTCGATCCACTCGCTGGACGCGCTCAAGGCGTGCGTCGGGCTGCCGTGGGTACAGGTCGTGCATGCGCGCATCAATGCCTACGGCGCCAACATGGACGACAAGGACCCGGCGCGCGTGGCCCCGGTGTTGCAGGACCTGCACCGCGCCGGCAAGGGCGTGCTGGGCATGAAGCTGATCGGCGAGGGCAAATTCACCAAGGAGCCCGCCAAGATCGACGAGTCGCTCAAGTATGTGCTGGGGCTCGGCGCGGTCGACGCGATGCTGGTCGGCTTCGAGGCCGAGGCGCAGATCGACGATTTCGCGGCGCGACTGAAAACCGCGATGGTGGCGATGCCGGCCGCGGCGGGTGCCGTTTGATCCAACGCGTTCGCGTCCGCCGGCGCGGCGGCGCGGTTACGGCAGCTCGCTCAAGTCGTCGAGCACGATGGCGCCCTGCGGACCGAAGCCGACCACGTAGAGGTGTTTTCCGTTCTTGGTCGGAATCGCGAGCGTGGGCTCGTCGATGTCGGTGCCGGCGAAGATGCCCCATTGGCTCATCTCCTGGGTGGTGAGGGCGCGCACGGTGCCGCCGCCGTTCTTGGCGATTTGCTCGCGCAGGCGTTCCTCCAGGTAGGCGATCTCCTCCAGGTCGCGCAGCAGGCAGCTCTCCTGCTTGTAATCCTTGCCGCTGATGGTGACGACGCCGGGCATGCGGGTGGACTCGCGCTGGCCGAGATGGCTGCTCTTGCGGTAACGTTTCCACGCGCCCGACTGCACGACGACCGCGGTGGAGAAAAACGATTCGCCCTTGGGCGGCGTGCCCGGTGCGAGCAGCAAGCGCGTGATCGATTCGGCGGCGGCGGTGACCGCGGCGTCGCTGGCAATTTTGTAACGGATGCCCGCGGGCAATTCCTGCGGGCGCAGCGCGGGGGAGCGTCCGTTCATCGCCGGGAGCGGATCGCCGGCGCGCTTCACGAGCGAGGTCGAGGGTGCGGCGGAGGCCGCGGGCGTTTTGGGCTTGGGCGGCGGGGCGGGAGGGGGCGCGAGCGGGGCGAGATCTTCGGGCTGGGAAAGCGCTGGACGGGGATCGTCGCCGGATTTTTTGCGGCGCGCGGCGACCTTGGTCACGCCGGACTGGCGCAGGGCCTCCAGCGTGTTGGTGAGGCGGTCGGGCTTCGGGCTTTCGGGTCCCAGCCACAACACGTAGAACGCATCCTTCGCGTACTGATGTTTGGTGAGGTAATCCTTGAGCTCGCTGTTGCGGATGATCGTGCCCTTGCCGTCGACCAGATAGCCGCCGGAGGAGACGTCGAAGTTGTAATGTTTCCCCTGCGAGATCTGGCGGCTGAGCTCATCCTGCGAGACGAGCTTGGGCGCGGACGAGGAAGAGCCGAACTGCCCAAACGCCGGCACGAGCGCGCTCAGACTTAGCAGAAAAAGAAAGACGTTCCGCAACATGGAGCCGGACGGTACGCTCCGCCGATGCCGGTGCAAGCATCGGCGTGTGCATCAGGACAATCGCGCCAGCTCCGCCTCGTGCTGCTCTTTTTCGAGGGCGATGAAGGTTTCGCTCAACTCGTCCCAACTCTTTTTCGGCGGCTGCGGGCCCTTGACCCACTCGACCTGCCGGCCGCGCCAGAGCGAATAAATCGCGGGCACGATTTCCAGCGTGAGAATCGTCGAGGTCACGAGGCCGCCGATCATCGGCGCGGCGATGCGCTGGATCGCCTCCGCGCCCGCGCCGCTCGCCCACAACGCGGGGAGCAAGGCCAGGAGGGTGGTTGCCACCGCCATGAGTTTCGGGCGCACGCGTTGCACGGCGCCATAGGTGATCGCCTCGAAGAGATCGTGCTGGGTCTTCATGCGCCCCGCCCGTTGGTAGGCGTGAAACGCCTCATCGAGATAGATGACCATGACGGTGCCGGTCTGCGCCGCCAGACCGGCGAGGGCGATGATGCCCACCCAGACGGCGATGCTGAGGTTGTAGCCCATCATCCAGAGGAACCAGATGCTCCCGGTCATCGCGAACGGGATCGAAAGCAGGATGATGCACGTCTCGGGAATGCTCTTAAAGTTCAGGTAGAGCAGCACGAAAATCAGGACGAGCGTGAGGGGCACGACCAGTTGCAGGCGGTCTTGCACGCGCAGCATGTGCTCGTACTGGCCGGTCCACTCGAAACGGTAGCCGGCGGGCAAGTGTCCGGCCTGCTCGATCTGTTCGCGCACCGCCTGCTTGGCCTCGGCCACATAGCCGCCGAGGTCGCGACCGGTCATGTCCACGTACACCCAGCCGGTGAGCGCGCCGTTTTCGTTTTTGATCATCGGCGGGCCGGCGGTGGTCTTGAATTCGACGAGCTGCCCGAGCGGGACCTGGGCCAGGCGCGCGGTGGCGACGTTCGCCCCGCCCATCGTGGAGGCGCCTTCGCCCTCGGTGTCCCGCATGGCGGCCAGCGGCACGAGCATGCGTTGAAGTTTCTCCACGTCGTCGCGCCGTTCGCGGCCATAACGCAGGTTGATGCTGTAACGCTCGCGGCCCTCGATGGTGCGGTCGATGGCCATGCCGCCGATCGCCGTCTCCACCATCATGAGCACGTCTTCGACGTTGAGCCCGTAACGCGCGATCTCGGCGCGACGCGGCACGATGTCGAGATAGAGGCCGCCGGTGGTGCGCTCCGAAAATACGCTGCGCGTGCCCGGGATGGCGCGGAGTGTGGTTTCGAGGCGCTCGCCGAGCTTCGAGATCGTATCGAGATTGGCGCCGTAGATTTTGATGCCGATGGGCGTGCGCACGCCGGTCGAGAGCATGTCGATGCGCGCCTTGATCGGCATCGTCCACGCGTTGACGAGGCCCGGGAGTTGCAGGGCATTGTCCATCTCCTGCACGAGTTCGTCCCACGATAGCGGGCGCACCTCGGGCCAGATGTGGCGGAGGGCGCGTTTGCCCCACTCCGGCGCCCACGAGGAGTACCAGCGCGTCTGCGGCACGGTCCGCCATTCGCGCTCGAGCTTCAATTGCACGACGGTCTCGAACATCTCCAGCGGCGCGGGATCGGTGGCGGTCTCGGCGCGCCCCGCCTTGCCGTGCACGGTCGCCACCTCGGGGAACTGCTTGATGAGCCGGTCCTGAATTTGCATCAGCCGCGTCGCCTCGGTGATGGAGACGGTGGGCAGCGTCGTCGGCATGTAGAGGATCGTGCCCTCGTTGAGCGGAGGCATGAATTCCGAGCCGAGTTTCTGGTAAATCGGGACCGACGACACCACCGCGACCACGGCGATGGCGATGGAGAGCCGGCGGCGGCGCATGAGCGCGCTGACCCACGGATAATAGAGCCGGTGCACGAAGCGGCTGATCGGGTGCTTGTGTTCCGGGATGACCTTGGCGCCGGTCATCAACACGATGAGCGCGGGCCCAAGCGTGATGGAGAGAAAGGCGGCCCACGCCATGGTGAACGTTTTGGTGTAGGCGAGCGGCTTGAAGAGCCGGCCCTCCTGCGCTTCAAGGGTGAAGACCGGCAGGAAGCTCACCGTGATCACGAGCAGCGCGAAAAACAGCGGTTTGCCGAGCTGCTTGCACGCGCCGATGATGATCTCCTGGCGCTGGCGGCGCGTGAGGCCGGCGGGCGCATGCTCCAGTTTCTTGTGCACGTTTTCCACCATCGCCACCGCCTCGTCGGTCAGCACGCCGATGGAGATGGCGATGCCCGCGAGCGACATGATGTTGGCCGTGAGTCCCATCAGGTACATCGGGATGAACGCGAGCGCCACCGCGATGGGCAGCGTGATGATGGCGCGCGCCGCACCGCCGAAATCCAGGAGAAACACGATCACCACCAGCGCCACGATGATCGACTCCTCGACGATCGTGCGCGTGAGCGTGGAAATGGAACGGTTGATCAGATCGGCGCGGTCGTAGGTGGTGACGATCTCCACGCCCGGCGGCAGCGAGCTCTGCACCTCTGCGAGCCGGGCCTTGACGCGCTCGATCACCTGCAAAACGTTTTGCCCGAAGCGCACCACGACGATGCCGCCGACCGCCTCGCCCTCGCCGTTGAGATCGCCGGCGCCGCGCCGCATCTCCGGGCCGAGCTGGATGTTGGCCGCGACATCGCGCAACAGGACCGGGTTGCCCTTCGCATCTGCGCCCACGACGACGAGCCGCAGGTCGTCGAGCGAGGTGATGTAGCCATGCCCGCGCACCAGATAACTCGTGCCGAAACGCTCCAATTCGCGCCCGCCGACGTCGTTGTTGGCACTGCGGACCGCCGCGATGATGCGGTCGAGCGACACGTTGTAAGCGGCGAGTTTTTCAGGATCGATCTCGATCTGGTACTGCTTCTGAAAACCGCCGAAGGTGGCGACCTCCGCCACGCCCTCCACGCTCTGTAACCAGTAACGCAGATGCCAGTCCTGGAACGACCGCAGCTCGGCCAGATCGCGTTTCCCCGATTTGTCGACGAGCGCATATTGAAAGCCCCAGCCGACGCCGGTGGCATCGGGCCCGAGCGTCGGGGCGACGCCCGCCGGCAACGACCCCGCGAGCGACTGCATGTACTCCAGCACGCGCGAACGCGCCCAGTAGATGTCGGTGCCGTCCTTGAAGACGACGTAGACGAACGAGTACCCGAAGAACTAGTACCCGCGCACCACGCGCACCTGCGGCGCGCCGAGGAGCTTGGTCACGATCGGATAGGTGACCTGGTCCTCGACCAG
Source organism: Opitutia bacterium (assembly GCA_016217595.1). GTDB lineage: Bacteria > Verrucomicrobiota > Verrucomicrobiia > Opitutales > Opitutaceae > MWDT01. The sequence continues at coordinate 105,078 of JACRHS010000018.1, forward strand.
ATTCGGGCTGCGGCCCTCCCACGCGGTGAACACGATCACCTGCGTGTCGGACAGGTCGGGCAGCGCATCGAGCGGCGTGTGGCGCAGGCTGTAGATGCCGCCGAGGAGCAACGCCCCCACGAGCAGGAAAACGGTGAACTTGTTGCGCGCGCTCCACTCGATGATGCGCTCGATGAGCGCATCGCGGTGCGGCGGGAAATGAGGTGTGGTGTTATCCATGGCGGGCCTCGGCTCAGTGGTTGTGGCCGCCCGGCGCACTCATGCCGGCGATGGCCGCTTTGAGCTGGCTCTCCGAATCGACGAGGAACAAGGCGCGCGCCACGACCTTTTCTCCATCGGCCAGGCCGCCGAGGACTTCGTAGTGGTCGTCCGTCTTGGCGCCGATCCGCACCTCGCGCGGCTCGAAATGTCCGTCGGCGCGCGGCACGAAGGCGACGAAGCGCGTGCCGGTGTCGATCACTGCGGCGGCGGGGACGGTGAGCTTCTCGCCGAGCGCGACTTCGATCTCGACCTGGGCCCACATCGAGGGGCGCAGCGTGTGCTCGGGATTGGCGAGCACCAGGCGCAGCTCGGCGCGCCGCGACTGGGCCTCGATATGCGGATAGATGAATGCGACCGTGCTTTCGCGCACCTGTCCGGCAAGGGCGGGGAAGACGACCCGCGCTTTCTGGCCGACAGCGATGCGCGCGGAATCCGACTCCGGCACTGCGGCGCGCACCCACAAGGGATCGAGCGCAGCAATCTCGTACAACGTCTCGCCAGCCATGAACGCTTTGCCCGCGACCGCGGTCTTCGCGACGATGTGACCCGCCACCGGCGAGCGCATGGGCAACTCGTCGAAGGCGCGGCCGGCGCGTTCGAGCGCGGCGATTTCCTCGTCGGCAACCTGCCAGAGCGCGAGCCGCCGCCGGGCGGTCTCCGCCAGTTGTTTTGTCGCGTCGCGCTGCGGATCATCGGCCGGCCCGGCGAACGAGGCGAGCTGCCGATGGGCGAGCAGGTACTCGTTTTGCGCGGCCAGGAGCTCCGGGCTGTAAACGGTGAAGAGTATCGCGCCCGCGGCCACTTCCTGACCGGTGGCGTTGACGCGCAGCTCGCGGATCCAGCCGCCGAAACGCGGCGCGATGCGCGCGTACCGGGTTTCGTCGTGCTCCAGCGTGGCGGTGGCGCGCACCATCTGCGTGAGCACGCGTTTCGTGACTGTCTCGGTGGTCAGGCCGATCAATTGCTGTTTCTCCGACGAGAGCATGATCGCGGTGCGGCCCGGCACGTCGGGACCGGCCGCCGGCGCGGGCGTGAGCTTCATGTTGCACTCGGGGCACAGGCCGGGCTTGTCGCTGCGCACCTGCGGGCACATCGAGCAGGTGTAGACGGAACTCTGCGCCGGCGTTTTCGCGGCCGGCGCGGCGTCCTTGATCGGCACGAGCTTCATGTTGCAGATCGGGCAATCGCCGAGGCGGTCGCTCACGTAAGTCGGGTGCATCGGGCAGTGGTATTTCTGCCCGGAGGCGTGATCGCCCCCGGTCTTCGCACAGCCGGCGAACACGAGCGCCAACACCGCCGCGGTTATGAGGAGGAAAATTCTTTTAGGAGTGCGCATGACGAAAAAGTTCAAAGTTAAACAAGGTGGAAACCATCAGGGCGGATTGGCGCCGGTCGTCGTTGTCCTGGCGGTGAGTTCCGCGTTTTGCCCGAGGCAGCACAGGGTGAGCTCGGTCAGCGCCAGTTCGCGCTGGGTTTGGGCGGCGAGGAGTTGCAGCTCCAGTTCGAGGAGCATCCGTTGCGCCATGAGCACGTCGGCGAAGCTCGTCTGACTGCCGAGGTAGCCGGCGCGGACGAGCGCGAGCTGGCGCTCGGCGTTGGGGCGCAACGTATCGTTCACCAGTCGCAGCTGGCGGTCGGCCTCGCGCAGGCGGAACACGTTTTCCGCGACTTCCACCGCCAGCGCGACCTGTTCGGTGTCGAGACGGGCGGAGGCGGCGCGCTGGCCGGCCTGGCCGGCGGCGATCTGCGCGGTGATTTGTTTGCGCCAGATCGGCAGCGTCACGCCGAGCGACGGACGCCACATCCACGGCGCGGCCTTCACATCGGCTTCGAGGCCGGCGCTGAAATCCGGGCGCCTGGCCAGTGTCGCCGCGCGCAACGAGGCCTCGGCCATGCGTATTTCGGCGGCCATGACCTTGAGCCGCGGATTGTGGATGAATGCCAGGGCCAGCCATTGGTCGGCCTCGTAAGCGAGTTCGGTGGTTTCGCGCCGGTTGGGGATGGGCGGATTGGGCGCGTCGGCGCGCAGGCCGAGCGCGGCTTTGAACTGGGTGCGCAACCGCGTGCGCTCGTCCTCCATCGTGGCAATTTCGGCGGCGAGGCGCGCCACCTCCGCCTGTCCGCGGAGCACTTCGGCGAGCGGCGCCTTGCCGGCTTCGCTTTGCCGGCGCGCATTCGTTTCCAGCTCGCCGAGCAACGCGAGCAGGCTCCGGTTCACGCGGATTTTTTCGCCGAGGAAAAACAGCTCCTGATAAGTTCGCTTGGTGGTCAGGGCGACGCGTTGCAGCTCCGTTTCGAAGGTGTGGAACTTCGCCTGCGCCTCGGCTGAGGCCACGGCGACGCGCGCCGCCACTTTGCCCTGTCCGGGAAATTCGGCCATCAGGCCCGGCATCAACGTTTCGAGCATGCGGCCGAAATCGGCCGACAACGTCAGGCGCGGATCGGGCAGCGCCCGCTCGGCCGTGGTGCGCTCGACCGCCGCGACCCAGTCGTAGAACGCCGCCTCGATTTGCGGGTGGTTGAGCGCGGCAAAGCGCATGAAATCATCCAGCGGCGAGTCGGCGCGCAGCTCTGGCAGGGCCGGCCGGCGGTTGTCCGGCCGGTAGGTGTGTTGCAATTCGGACGCCTGCCGTCGGACGGCCAGCTCCGCTGGCGACGGGCGTGTGGCGCAGCCGGTGAGCAGTGCGACCAGGCCGGTCAACGCCGCGACGGACGATGGATAAAGCGTTCGCATGATGAGCAGGCGCGAATGGAATGTAGACGATGAACTCGGCCGCCGATCGCCAGTGCTGCCGGTGTGTGCGTGTGTGCAGCGCTGGCGGCGGCGGGTGAAGCAGTGCGCGGGCGAGGTTGCGGGCGGACGGATTAGTGGTTGTGCCCGGCGTGCGGGTCGGCTTTGGCGGCGGGAGCCTTGGCCGCGGCTTCGTCGAGTTTCTTCAGGTACTTGGCCGGATCTTTCTCGAATTTCTTGATGCAGCTCTTGCAACAGAAACGCACGAGGCGGTCGGGCTGGCCGGCTTGTTTGTACGTGTAATCAATGGGCGCGCCCATTTCGCCGAGCTTTTCGCCCGAGACGACGCACGTCGCGAGCGGGTAGGCGGCGGGTTTGGCGCTCTTGTCGGCAGGCGAACCGGCGGCGGCGCTGGCGAGGACGGAGAACAGCCCGAGGGCGGCGGTGAGGAAGGCTAGTTTGACGAGTGATTTCATAGTGATGAGTGAAGGGTTCAGCACGTGATAACCCGGCCGCCGGAAAATCCCTCGAAATTTTTGTGAGGGATTTTTCTGCATCGGGGTTATAGTGGAATAGAACGTCATGAATGCTCCGTCCGATCCGCTCGCCCGCGTGCTTGCCTCCTGGCAGGTCGCTCCGCCCTCCGATCCGCAGTTCCGCACCGCCGTGTGGGCGCGCTTGCGCACGGTGCGCGAGCAACGCTGGGCCGCGTACCTCCGCCAGCACGCGTTCGCCAGCACCGCCGCGCTGGCCGTGGCGGTCGTCACCGGCGGCTGGCTGGGGCAATGGCAGGCGCAACGCCAGGCCGCGCGCGATCGCGAGGCGCTGACGGTCGCCTACCTGCAAGGCATCGACGCCCGCTACGCCGCCAATGCCACCGCCACCAGCAACCCGGCGCCGTCTGCGCATCAGCATCATTAGACGGAGCGTGTCCCCGCTGCGCTGTTGCCCATGGCTCCGATGAAAAATTTCTTCCTCACGGTCGCCCTCGTGCTCGCGGTCGGTGCGGCGGCGTGCGCGGTGTTTTTCCACTGGCGGTGCGATGACACCTTGCACACGGCGGCGCAGCAGCGCGACGCCATGGCGTGGCTGCGCACCGAGTTTCACCTCGACGAGGCGCAAGTCGCCGCCATCGCGAAACTGCACGCCGATTACAGCGAAGTGTGTGCCGAGCATTGCGCCGCCATCGGCGATGCGCGGGCCGAACTCGCCCAGCTTCAGGCCAGCGGGCAGGCCCCGACCGCCGCGCTCATTGCCGCCCGCACCCGGGTGGCGGAACGCGAGCTGGTCTGCCGCACCGCCATCGCCGGGCATCTGCGCGCGGTGGCGAAACTGATGCCGCCGGCCGAGGGGGAGCGTTATCTGCGGCTGTTGTTGCCACGGGTCGCCAACTACGATCATCACGGCGCGCCCAACGTGCGTCTCGACCGGTGAACACCGCGCCCGACAACGCGGAGCCGGATGAGGCGCTGATGACCCGTTTGCGGTCCGGCGACGAGGCGGCGCTGGCTGCGCTCATGGCGCGTTGGGAACGCCCGATCAAGCGCTACCTCGCCCGCGTGGTGCAAAACACCGCCGAGGCCGAGGAGCTGGCGCAGGAGACGTTCGTGCGTGTCTATCAACAGCGCGCGCGCTTTCGCGCCGGGGCCCGCTTCTCGCCGTGGCTATACGCCATCGCCGCCAACCTCGCACGCAACCGCCTGCGTTGGTGGCGCCGCCGCCCGGCGGTCTCGCTCGATGCCTGGACCGAGCTCGGCCACGAAACCGCCGATGAACACGCGGCCGGCCAAACCGGCGCGAAGCCTTTGGAACAACGCGAGCGGGCCGAAGCCGTGCGCGCCGCGGTGGCGGCGTTGCCCGTCGAGCTGCGCGAGGCGCTGGTGCTTTGCGAATACGAACGCCTTTCCCAGGCCGAAGCCGCCGAGGCGCTCGGCGTGACGGTCAAGGCCATCGAGACCCGGCTCTATCGCGCCCGCGCCCGCCTGCGCGAACAGCTGCAACGCTGGTGGCAAAGCTAGCGCGGCGGTTGTCTGCCGATGGTGGGGCGGGCTTTACGCCCGCCAAGCCGGCGGGGATAAACCCCGCCCCACCGCTGTTCGCTTCGCGCGCGGAGAGTCTTCCTTTCGCCTTGAGAAAACCGGTTGGCACCCGCAGAAATCACGTCGCCGCCCGCGCGTGATACACCCATGAGCCTCCTGCCTTCCGACACGCCCAAACTTCCCAAGTGGATTTTCCTCACCAGCGACGCCGTGTTGCTCGCCGTCGCGTGGTTCATCGCCCGCCAAAGCGCCGCGCCGCTCGCCGGCTGGCCGTTGCTCGCCGTCACGGCTTGCATCGTCACCGGCGCCATCCTCGCCGCCATCCCGTTCCTCGCCGATTACGCGCGCAAACAGGATGAGGCGCTCGACGAACGCCAGCGCGCCCTGGAGTCGCTCTCGACGCGCGTCGCCACCGCCACCGAGCAGATCAGCATCGCCGCGAGCGGCCTTCACGAATTGCTCGACCTGACGCACAAACAGGTGAAGCAGGCGGAGCAGCTGCCGCACAAGCTCCAGGAGAAAATTGCGGAGTTCCAACAAAAGATCGCCAACGTCAACGACGAGGAGCGCGAGGAGTTGGAACGCGAGCTCGCCACGTTGCGCAGCTCCGACAGCGAACGCCTCGAAGCCACCGCCGACAAGATCGCCAAGGCCGCCGCCGAGTGGGCCAAGCTCGAAGCCGCCACCGCCAAACATCTTTCCGCCACCAGCGACGCCCTCGGCAAACTCGCCGGCGCCGGCGAAGCGGGCGCGTCCAAACTCATTCAGGCCACCGATGCCGCCGTGGCCAAAACCGCCGCCGAGCTCGCGCGCGTCACCGCCACGGCACAGACCGACGGCGCCAAGGCGGTCGACGACAAACTGGCCGCCGCACTCGCCCAGATCGACGCCAAGCTCACCGAGAGCGCCGGGCTGTTGACCGCGCGCGCCACCGCCGCCGCCACGTTGTTGGAAGGGAAACGCGCCGCGCTCGAAGCGACCATCGCCAAATTGGAAACCGCGCTGGCCCACGCCGCGCAACAACCCGCCGCCGCGCCGGCGCCGACACCCGTGGCCGAAGCGCCCGCCGCAGTGCCTGCGGCCCCGGCCAGCGTTGAGCCCGTGCCCACTCCCGAGTCTGCGCCGGTTCAGGCTGCGACAGCGATCGAGCCAACGGCGACGGAAACCCCCGCGGTCGCAGCGCCGCCCGCCATCGAGCCCGCGCCCAAGCGCACCCGCAAACCGCGTCGCGAAACTCCGGCCGCCGAGACAGTCGCTCCGGTGGTCGAGCCAACGGCAGCGCCGGTGGCTGAACCGGCGAACGTTGAGGCCAAGCCCGCAGCTTCCGAGCCTGTAGCAGCCGAACTTCTGGCTCCGACGCCGGCACCGGTACCCACTGTGCCCGAGGTTGCGCCGTCGCCCATCGCACCTGTCTCCGAGCCCGCCGCTGCACCCGCCGCCGCAGCAGAAGAAGCGCCGCCGACGCCCGCGCCTGTGCCAGCAACGCCTGTTGCAGAAGCCGCGGCTGCGGAACCGACGCCAGCGCCCAGCGCTGAACCCGCCACGCCGCCCGTCGTCGCGGAAGCTCCGGCCGAGCCCGTTGCGCCACTGCGCAAACGCGCCGCCAAGAAAGCGGCCGACGAAGCGCAGCCGGTGTTGCCATTGCCGTTGCCGGTGGAGGAGCCGGTCGCGTCTGCTCCGAGCGAGTTTTCCCAACTGGCGCCGGAGGAGTCGCAGATCAATTCCTCGGTCTCGGCCGACGGCGCCACGCGCCTGCTCGTCACCGCTTATGTTGGCATCGGCAACCGGCTCTTTATCCGCGGCGAAGGCCCGGGGCTGAGTCGCGAGAAAGGCGTGCCGCTCCAATTCGTTTCCATCGGGAAATGGCGTTGGGAGACGGCCGACGCCCTCGGCGCCATCCGGGCGAAGCTCTACAAGAACGATTCCGTCGAGTGCGCCAGCCTCGGCGAGCTCACCCTCGAACCTGGCCATCAGGCCGAAGTCACGGCGAACTTCTGAGTGACGCCGGCGGTGGGCATTCGCTTGCGTCCGAGCGGGCGGCCACCTTGTGGCTGTCTGTACAGGTTGTCCGCGCGCGCACCGGTTCCAGAAGAATGTTGGTTTTTCACCTATGGATATCACGGAGCTGACCCAACGAGCGCAGGAAATCCGCGCCCGTTTCACCGCCCAGGAAATCAGCCAGACCGGTCGCGCCTGGACCCGGGCCGAGATCGCGCAGGGCTTGGTTTGCGACCTCGGCGATTTGACCAAATTGGTCATGGCCAAGGAAGGGCGACGCACGGTTCAAGGTGACGTCGATGCGCGGCTCGCCCACGAGCTGAGCGACTGCTTGTGGAGCGTGTTGGTCCTGGCCGATCTCTACCAAATCGATCTGGAGCGCGCGTTTTTGCGAACGATGGACGAGCTGGAGTCGCAATTGACGCCGCCGGCTTCGTCCTGAGCGTTAACGGTTAATTTTAGCATGACCCGCACCGATCGTCTTGTCGCCATGGTGATGCAGTTGCAGGGGCGCCGCGTGGTGCGTGCGGAGGAATTGGCGGAGCACTTTGAAATCAGCGTGCGCACCGTTTATCGCGACATCGCGGCGCTCGGCGAGGCCGGTGTGCCCGTGGCGGGCGAGGCGGGCGTCGGTTACAGTCTCGTGAAGGGTTACCACCTGCCGCCGGTGATGTTCACCGCGGATGAAGCGGTGGCACTGGCCAACGGCGAGGCGTTGGTGCGGCGTTTCACCGACCGCTCAGTCGCCGCGCCCATGGCGATGGCGCTGGCGAAAATTCGCGCCGTGCACCCGCGCGAACGCCAGGACGAACTCGACCGCCTCGCCCAGACCACGGCCATCGACGGCGACACCCGGCCCGCCGCTGCGCCCGATCGCCGCACGCTGTTGCCGATCCAGCAGGCGACCATCGCCCGGCGGGTGTTGCGCATCGACTACCGCACGGGCGATGCCGTGGATAGCCGGCGCGACATCGAACCGCTCGGTTTGGCGTGCTACGGCGGCGCGTGGTACCTCATCGCGTGGTGCCGGCTGCGGCGCGATTACCGGCACTTCCGATTGGATCGCGTGCGCGGGCTGGAGACGTTACCCGAAAAGTTTGCCGCGCGCCCTGATTTTTCGCTGCAACAGCATCTCGCCGCCACGGTGTCCGCCGGACAATCGCTCCAGGTGGAGCTGCGTTTCGCTCCGGCGGCCTTGCCCCGGGCGCGGCGCGAAAGCTACGGCGCATTTCTCTCCGAGCAACCGGCACGGGAGGGCGTCACGGTGACGATGCGGACCTATTCTTTCGCGTGGCTCGCGCGTTGGCTCCTGTCCTTCGGCGACGATGCCGAGGCGCTGGCTCCGGCGGAGTTGCGCCGGCTGGTGGCGGCCGAGGCGGAAAAAATCGTCCGGCGGTACTCGAAAAAAGGCTCCTGACACACCGTTGTCACAAAGTGGTGGTAGAGTGGGGCCGACAACCACCACCACTATGATCAACGTCACTGAAATTGCCTTCACGGGTTATCCCGTCACCGACATCGTCCGCGCCCGCGCCTTCTACGAGGGCGTGCTCGGGTTGAAAACCTCCGCGACCTTCGCCCACGAGAACCGGCACTGGATCGAGTACGACATCGGTCCCGCCACGCTCGCCATCACCAACATGGCGCCCGAGTGGAAGCCGTCCAATCAGGGGCCGTCGGCTGCGCTCGAAGTGGCGGATTTCGATGCGGCGGTGGCGACGTTGCGCGCAGCAAAAGTGCCGTTTGTCGTCGAGCCCACCGCGAGCCCGGCCTGTCGCCTGGCCGTGGTGAGCGATCCCGATGGCAACAGCGTGGCGATCCATCGGCGCAACTCGCCCGCGCCGCACGCCTGAGCGCATAGCCGGACGACCTTGGCACAAACCGCCCAGCATTTTTGCAACCATGACCAGCGCCTTTGCCCGTCTCGGCCGGGTGCCGGCAGTCGCCGACGCACCGGTCTTTCGGCCCAATCTCGTTACAGCAAAACTGTACGAGAGCTGGGCTTTTTATACTGAACGGCTCGGTTTCCGCACCCTGACAGAGTGGGAGGGCTATGTGCACTTGGTGCATCCCTCCGGCCCGCAACTTGGCCTGCTCCTCTATGAGCAGGACGGGCAGCATCCGGAGCTGATCCCGGCCATCGACGGGCGCGGCTTGTGGTTCAGCCTGGAGGTGCCGGATGCCGACGCCGTTTACGCGCAATTGCGCGCAGCGGGCGACGATCTCATCGGTTCGCCGGAGGAACACCCGCCGTGCGGCCGCACCTTTGCGGTGCGCGACCCCAACGGCGTATTGATCCGCCTCACGCAACGCCGCGCCGCGTAGCTCGCGGCGTGGCGCTCACTGTTCGCCGAGTAAACGGCGGCAAGCTTACTTCGCCGGTGCTGGTGTTGGTGCGGAAAACAACTCGGCGTGCTCGGCTCGCGTGAGATGTTTGCGCATCAGCGCTTCGGTATCCGGCGAGGAATCTATCTCGAGTATTTTTGCCATCAAGGCGCGAGCCTGATCGAGCTGCCCGGCGCCGGCCAATGCCTCGAGTTCCTTGGCCCAAGTGCGTACGATGAATAAATCCTGCTGTTTCAGCATTTCCGGCGTCAGTTTATGCATGGCCGCGGCTTGTGCCATTCCAGTGCGCATCCTCTCCTGTTGTTCGACAAATTGCTCGTATGGCTGCGCCTGTATTGCGTCGCTATATCGTCGAGCTTCCAAGAGCAGCTCGAACACATTTCGCCGCAATGGCGCACGGCGCGGGTCGTCCGTTGGCAACCGGTCGTAAAATTCCAACGTGAGGCGATCTTCATTTAACACGCGGTTGAGACTGCCAAAATCAGCCGCGGCGCTGCGATCCGCCGACCCTTCGTCCAATTTTTGGCGGGCCTGATCCCGTCGCTCCCGCAATGCGGCCAGCGCCGGAGGGTGGCTCCTCCCGAGACGTTCGATATCGCTCAACAGAAAACTCCCACGCACTCCCATGTGTTTGGGGGATTTTTTCATGCCTTCATCGAAGCACCAGAGAAATTCCCGTAACGCTTCTTCAGGTTTCCCGGCGCTAGCGAACGCCCGTCCGAGTTCATAGCGTCCGTGAATGGGATCTTCACTTTTCTGTGCTGCCTCCTGTGCGCGGGCGATCGCATTTTTCCCGGCCAGGGCCGCGGTGAACTCTTCGATGAATTTCTCCGGCTTGCGGTATCCCACCAGCCGGTCGATCTCGCTGCCATCGGACTTGACCAGAAGAATCGTGGGGTAGACATCGATCTTGTAGCGCTTGGCCAGTTTGGCTTCGCGCTCGGCGTCGATCTTCAACGGTACGGTTTTGGCGCCGAGCAGTTCGATTACCTTCGCATCCTTCCAAGTTGTCTGGTCGAGCATCTTGCAGGGACCGCACCACGTGGTGAAAAAATCGATCAGCACGATTTTGCTGTCGGTGGCAGCTTGCTTGAGTGCCGCGTCGAACGGCATCGCAGAGAACACGGTTTCCTTCTCTGTCTCCGCCGATCGAGCCGTTGTTATGGCCAGGCCAGCTGCGCCAACGATGATCCCAAGCCAGATTCGTATATTTCTCATGGTGAGTTAATTTCGCCTCTTTGGTGGCGTGGATGCCTAATCGTGCCAAGCCCAAAGGGCGCGCCGCGTAGCTCGCGGCGTGGCGCTCACTGCTCGCCGAGCAGGCGGCGGAAGCGGGCGTGCAGGCCGGCGGCGTCGAGGACACGCAGGGTGTTGCCTTTGACGGCGAGCAGGCGTTCGTCGCGCAGCCGGGCCAACGTGCGCGAGAGCGTCTCGCTGCTCGTGCCGAGTTCGGCGGCGAGCGTGCGCTTGGTCATGCCGAGCGGCACGTCGCGCGGGCTGCGGGCATCGGCCGGGCAGCGTTTTCCGAGCCAGTTGAGCAGCCGTGTTTCGACGTCTTTCAGCGCCATGTCCTCCACCAGACCCACGAGGACGCGCAGGTGCTGGCTCATCGACGCGAGCATGCGCAGCGCCAGATCGGGCCGCCGGCCCAGCAACGCCAGAAACGGCGCCTTCGGCACGAGAATTACGCTCGATGTTTCCAGCGCCCGCGCATCGGCCGGATAGCCGGTGTCAGTCGCGAGCGTGACTTCGGCGAACGATTCGCCCGGGCGAAACACGTGGATCACCTGCTCCTTGCCGGCCTGACTCACGCGGTGGACGTTTACGGCGCCGCGCTGCACCACGTAGAAACCCTCGGCGGGGTCGCGTTCGCGAAACAGGTACGCGCCCTTGGCCAGCGGCTTGAGCACGGAAAACTCGGCAATGGCTTCCAGATCGGACGCCGGCAGACCGATGAACAACTGGCACGAGCGAAAAGACGCTGCGATGGCAGTCGCGCGGAGCTGGGCTACGGAGGGAGTCACGCGCACACTCAAAGACGTGCCGGGGCGTCAGTCGCGACTAAAAAATACTTTCCACGCGCCGTCGTGTTGGCGTTCGGGTCGGGCGGAGAAACCGGCATGGCGCATCGCTTCGATCAGCGGGGCGGGCAAAAACGGCGCGATGACGGCGAAACCTTCACCGGGAGCGAGTGCGTCGACCGTGGCGGTGATCGTGGCAAACGGTTCTTCGCCCCGCGCCAGCAGCGGGCGGACGTCGAGCGTGCGAAGTTTGGGGGCGGGGCGCGACATGGCTGAAGTTTGGGTCGGAGCGATGCAGGAGATCGTCGGCAGGTTCGGCCTGCGGTGGCACGGCGGTCAAGCACCGCGGCCGCCAGTCTTGATACGGATCAAGCGGCGGCGCGAAACTTACTCCAATCTCCACTCGCGCAGGTCGAAACCGCGGGCGCGCATGGCCTCGGCCACCGCCTTGAGATCCAGTTTGGCGCCGGGGAGCATGCCGTGTTGGCGAAACCAACCCTGATTCATCTCCAACGCGAATTTCAGCTGGTCGCTCGTCGAGCTCACCGTCTTTTCGTCGCGCGGATAAAGCGGATGAATTTCCCGCAGCACGCCGTCGGCATCGAAGAAACCGATGTCGAGCGGCGTGGGCGTATTTCGCATCCAAAAATGCATTTGCTGAGGCTTTTTGTAGGGGAAAAGCATGCCGTCATCGGGGCCGAGATCGCGGCGCTCCATCAGGCCGCGTTGCTGCTCGGGCGAGGTCACGGCGAGCTGCATCCGCACGGTGCGGTCGCCGACCTTGATCGTGAACCAATCTTGGACGGTCTTCGGCGCTGGCGGCGGCGCAGGCTGCTCTTTGCCGCAGCCACCCGCCGTCAGCATGATGGCCACCATCAGCGCGGCTGCCCGCATCCACCGCGAAACCAAGTTTGCATTTTTCACGTCGGTTGTGGCTAATCGCTTTTTCGTTCAACACAACCACTCTCGCATGGCCCTGCCGCCGCCGCTATTTTACGCCGATTCCGAACGCAACGCCGATCTGCTTTATTTCGGTCGTCTGGCCGTGCCCGATCCGTTCCCGGCGTTTGCGGTCCGCGGGCGGAAATACGCGCTGGTGAAGGCGCTGGAGTTTGGCCGCGCGAAAAAGGAGTCGGCTTTCGATGTGGTGTTGCCGCTGGAAACCTATCTGACGCGCGCCCGGGCCCGCTGGCCGCGGTGTGCGGTGGGCGATGCCGAGGCCATCGCGGTTGCGGCCGCTGAGCTTAAGCAGCGCAAGTTCACCATCGCCGAGGATTTTCCCGCCGGCATGGCGACGAGGCTCACCCGGCTCGGCCTTAAGCTCACTATTGCCGACGGTCCGTTGCTGCCGGAGCGCGAGATCAAAACCGCCGCCGAACTCGCTGCGTTGCGCGAGGGAAATCGTTGCAGCGCGCTCGGGCTCGCCGCCGCCGAGCGGATGTTGCGCGCCAGCCGGGTGAAAAACGGTCGTCTCTTTTTTCGCGGCGCGCCGCTCACGAGCGAACGCCTCAGGCTCGCCATCGAGATCGCCTGCCTCGAAGCCGGCGCGGTCTCGTTGCACACGATCGCCGCGGGTGGCGACCAGGCGTGCGATCCGCATTGTGGCGGCTCCGGCCCGCTGCGTGCAAATGAGCTCATCATCGTCGACGTGTTCCCGCGCGTGCAGGCCACCGGTTATCACGGCGACATGACCCGCACGTTCCTGCGCGGTCGGGCGAGCGACGCCCAGCGCGCGCTCGTGGACGCGGTCCGCGCGGCGCAACTCGGCGCGCTCGGGGCGATCCACGCCGGGGTTAACGGACGCGACGTGCATCGCGGCGTGGTGGCGGAGTTCACCCGTCGCGGTTACGAAACCAAGCACACGCCGCAGGGCTCGGTGGGATTTTTCCACGGCACCGGCCACGGGCTCGGGCTTGCTGTGCACGAGCTGCCGCGCATCAGCGGCGCGGTGGATTACACGTTGCCGCGGGGCTCGGTGGTGACGGTGGAGCCGGGCCTGTATTACCCGGGCCTTGGCGGCTGTCGCATCGAGGACGTCGTCCACGTCACCGCGCGCAGCGCGAAACTTTTGTCCGATTATCCATACGAGTGGGAACTTCGCTAACCGCCATGTCCATCACACCAGCCAAGACTCGCGCGTTGCTGAAAAAAATCGCCGACCGCCGCATCCTCGTGATCGGCGATGTCATGCTCGACCACTATATGTGGGGCGACGCCACCCGCATCTCGCCCGAAGCCCCGGTGCCTGTGGTCGAGATCAAGCGCGACACCTACGTGCCCGGCGGCGCCGGCAACGTTGCGCTCAACTGCGCCACGCTCGGCGCGCACACCGCACTGGCCGGATTCATCGGCGAGGACGAGGCCGGCGTGCGGCTGCGCGGCTTGCTCAAGGAACATGGCGTGAAAGCCATCGGCACGGTCGGCCAGGCGCACACGATCATCAAGACGCGCGTCATCATCCAACGCCAGCAGCTCTGCCGTCTCGATCGCGAGGCGGCGGCGGCCAACTATCAGATGAGCGCGGCCGACGCCGTGCGGCTGCTCCGCAAGCCCATCGCCGAGTGTGACGCAGTTGTCATCTCCGACTATGCGAAGGGCATAGTGACCAACGAACTCATCGCCGCGGTCACCAGCGAAGCGCACCAGCGCGGCAAACTCGTGGCGCTCGACCCGAAGCCGAAGCGCGCGCTGCATTTCACCGACATCGACCTCATCACGCCCAATCGCAAGGAGGCGTCGCAGCTCGCGGGCGTGCCGTGGACGAGCGGGGCGCCGTTTCCCGCGGAGGAGATTTGCCGGATCATCCACGAGCGCCATGGCGTGAAACATCTCGTTATTACGCTCAGCGAGGACGGCCTGTTGCTCAGTCGCGAGGGGCGCATCTTGAAACAGATTCCCACCGCGGCGCGCGAAGTGTTCGACGTCTCCGGCGCGGGCGACACCTCGATCGCCGGTCTGGGGCTCGCTTTGTCGGCGGGCGCCGATCTCGAGACCGCGGCGCATTTTGCCAACGCCGCCGCGGGAGTCGTCGTCGGCAAAGTCGGCACCGCCACCGTCACCCCGGAAGAGCTGCTCGCCTACGTGAGCCACACGCCGTGAGACCCGAAAACGCCAAAACCGACCGGGCGCTTTTTATCGACCGCGACGGCACGCTGATCATCGACAAGGTGTATCTGGCCGACCCGGCCGGCGTGGAGTTGTTTCCCGGTGTGGCCGAGGGGCTGCAACGCGCGCGGGAGCTCGGGTACCGGCTCTTTCTTTTCACCAACCAATCCGGCATCGGCCGCGGCTACCACACGATCGAGGCCACGCATCGGGTGAACGCCCGCATGGAGGAATTGCTCGGCCTGCCGCGTCCGATTTTCGACGAGATTTGCATCGCGCCGGAAGCGCCGGGACAACCCTCGCTGTATCGCAAGCCCTCGCCGCGTTTCATTCACGAGATGGTGGCGAAGTACGCGCTCGCGCCCGGGCGCTGTTTCATGGTGGGCGACGCCGCTTCCGATCTGGGCGCGGCGCTGGGCGGCGGCATCCAGCCTATCGCGGTGCGCACGGGCAAAGTCGATCCGCTCAAGCTGCCCGAGGTCGCGGAGCATCACATCCCGGTGTTCGAAAACTTCGCCGCGTTTGCCAAAACGCTCGGCTGAGCTTCGGTGCGGACATGCCCGAACTCGCCGAGGTCGAATTTTTCCGCAAACGCTGGCACCAGGCCGCGGTCGGCCAGACCGTCACCGACGTGTCCATACACGAGCGGGCACGCGTGTTTGTTAATCAGCGCGCCGCGCTCGCGGTGCGGAAGGCGTTGCCGGGTCGGACGCTGCTCGGGTCGGAGGCGGCGGCGAAGCAGATGTGCTTTCGTTTTAGCGACGACCTCTGGCTGGGCGTGCACCTGGGCATGAGCGGCGAGTTGCGCGTCGAGCCCGCCGGTTACGTGCCACAGAAGCACGATCATATGGTGCTCCATACGGCAGGTCATGCGCTGGTGTTCACCGATCCACGGATGTTTGGCGGAGTGGAGTTGCATTGCGGTCCGGAGGCGCCGGCGTGGTGGGCGCGCATCGCTCCGTCGCTGCTCTCGCCGGCGTTCACCGTGGAGGCGGTAGCGGCATTTCTGCGCCGCCGGGCGCGCGCGCCGATCAAGGCCGTGCTGCTCATGCAGGAGCGATTCCCCGGCATCGGCAACTGGATGGCCGACGAGATTCTCTGGCGCGCGGCGATTCATCCGCGCCAGCCCGCCGGTTCGCTGCGCGCTGCCGAGGTGCGTGTGTTGTGGCGCGAATGCCGGCGCGTCTGCCGGCTCGCGCTCGCGACGATTGCCGGCCGCGGCGACTATCTGCCGACCTCGCTCAACGCCCACATTCCTGCGTCCTGGCTTTTTCTCCATCGCTGGACCGACGGCGGGCGCTGCCCGAAAACCCGCCGGCCGTTGTGCCGCGAGACCGTGGGCGGCCGCACGAGCTGTTGGTCGCCTGCCCGGCAGAAATTACACCGCTAAAGCCAGACGAGATGTTACGTAATACGTAACATCCATCGTCGGGTGGCGCGCTGTGGCGGAGACGGGTTTGTTACGTAATACGTAACAAGCGATGACGGGCGGCTGCGAGGTGGCCGTGGCGGGCGACGGGGGGGACGAGATGCCAACGCGGGGAAAGGGTTGCCACGCCGGCGGGTGGTCGGCTATACGCTGACGCGGTTTTGTTCCCCATGTCTTACACCCGCGCGATTTCCAGTCTGGGGTGGCCCGACAGCACGCTGGAGGATCTTCTGGCGTTGGCCGCCCGGCATCAGCTCGAAGCGGTGGAGCTCCGTGCGCTCGAAAACACGGTCGATCTGCCGAACTTCTTTCTCCAGCGCTTTGGGACCCCGGCCGAATTAACGTCACGTTTGGAGACGGCGCCGAGCCGGGTGGTCGCCTTCGACACCACATTGCGGCTGCTCAACGGCACGCCTGCCGATCGCGACAAGCTGCTGGCCTACGTGCCGTGGGCCGAGGCCGCCGGCGCGAAGTGGCTGCGCGTGCTCGATGGCGGCAAGACCGCCGACGACAACGAACTCGCGCACGCCGCGGGCACGTTGCGCTGGTGGCAAACGCTCCGCCGCGAACGCGGGTGGAAGGTTGATCTCATGGTCGAGACGCACGACACGCTCGTCAGCAAGGCGACGCTGCTGCGTTTCCTCGAGGCGGTGCCGGGTGTGCGGTTGTTGTGGGACGCGCACCAAACCTGGAAGAAGAGCGGCGAGGACCCGGTGGACACCTGGCGGGCGCTGCGCAAGAGCGTGGTGCATGTGCACGTGAAGGACAGCATCAGCACGCCGAGCCCCGGCCATCCTTTCACCTATGTGCTGCCGGGCGCGGGTGAATTTCCTGCGGCGCGGCTGGGCCGGTTGTTGCGCACGGAATTCACCGGCGCGGTGTGTCTCGAATGGGAAAAGCTCTGGCACTCGTATCTGCCGGATCTCGACCAGGCGCTGCATGCCGCCGAGACGCATCGGTGGTGGTGAGCGCGGCGGAATATTCTGAAGGGTTGCGCGGCCGGCCGGTGTTATGCCCGGCAAACCCACATTCCCCATGAAGAACGGCCTGCTTTCCATCCTCTTCCTCGGACTCGCCTGCGTGAATGCTCAGGCGGAGTTGGCGATGCCGCAATTCACGCGGCAATCGGTTAAGATCATCCAGACGGTGCAGCCGGTTTTTCCGTTGGGTGTGCATGAGCTGGGGTACTTGCACGGCGATGCGCGCGTCGCGATCTCGGTGGATCAGACCGGCCGGTTGACCGATCATCTGGTGGTGGAATATTCCCACCCGAAGTTTGCCCAAGCCGCGGTGGAGGCGATCAAGCAGTGGCGCTTTGAGCCAGCGTTGATCAACGGCGAGCCGGTGTCTGTCCGCACGGAGATTTCGATCAACTTCGAGATGAGCGGGGTGGTGATTTCCTACGACAACAACTCTTACATCGAGAAGTACTCCAACACGGTTTTCCGGGATGCGATCGCCTACCGGCCGTGTTCGATGAAGGAGATCGACCGTATTCCCACGCCGCTGCAGGCGGTGAAACCGTATTATAGCGACGACCTCGCCAAGCAGGGCATCAAGGGAGAGGTGACCGTGGAATTCTACATCGACGAGACGGGCGCGCTGCGTCTGCCCGCGGTTTTGCAGTCGGCCCATCCTGCGCTCGCCAATCTGGCGATGAGCGCGCTCATGCAGTGGAAATTCGAGCCGCCCACCCGCAAGGGAAAGCCGGTGCTGGTGCGGGCGAAACAGGTGTTCAATTTCAATGAAGTGAAGCGGTGACGGTCGTGAGCAGCGGACATGAATCCCGCCCCACCGCCGGCAGAAAACGGTGCAGGCCGTAGTGGCGGAGAAGAGCGTTAGGTTAAGTCGTCACCGTAGTCCGGAGCACATCGGTCAGCTTGAGCCGGAGCCGTTGTTTGGCGCGGTAGAGCCGCGTTTCCACACCGCGCTCCGAGCAACCGAGGACGGCGCCCACCTCGCGGTAGGAGAGCCCTTCGTAGTGGTGCAACAGCAGCGTGGTTTTCAAATCGTGCGGCAGCTCGGCGATGGCGGCGCCGAGTGCGGCCATGGTTTCGTTGTGCAGCAGGGCTTCGTCGGGTGTCGGCGTCTCGTCCGGCATCGCGCTGGTGTTCGCCTGGTCCAGCCCGGCGTTGTCGAGACTCACCGTGGGATGCCGCTGCCGCCAGCGATGCTGGTTGTGGCAGAGGTTGGTGAGCGTGGTGAAAAGCCATGCGGAGAGATTGGTGTCGGGACGCAGTCGCTGGCGTTGCTGATAGAGCCGCACGAACGTCTCGGCCACGAGGTCGCGGGCGTCGGCGGAGTCCTGCACATACCGCCACGCAAAGGCCAGCAACGGGCGCTCCCACCGGGCGATCAGGCGGTTGAGCGCGGTGTCGTCGCCGCTTTGCAACGCCTGCCAGTGCACGCGGTCGTTAGCGGGGTCGGGGTTCACGCGGGGCGGGGGTGTCCGGTTTAGTTGAGTGCTGAGGTGCCGGACGACTTTAGCGCCGGGCCGAGCAATGCGAGATAACGCTGGCGCTGCTCCGGCGTCATGACGTCGGCGGCGGCCAGGATCAGGCGACGGGTGGATTCGGCGCATTCGCGATCGACGGTGCGGCGCTGCTCGACGAAGCGGGCAAACTCCAGGAAATCGACCTCGCCGGTGGATTTGCGCTCGTGCTCGAACGCGGCGAACTCGGCCCGCAGGCGCGTCACCTGCATCGCGAGCGCGACGAGGCGCGGGCTGGACTGTTCGTGGAGCGAACGAATGCGGGCGAACTGCGCTTCGCTGAGCTGCAAGTTGGAGCGCATCCACGCCAGCTGACCGGCGAGATCGTGGACCGGTGCCGGCCGATGCAGCGCATACCAACCCGCGTGGGCGGCGAGACCGCAGACCAGCCCGAGACAAAGGACGAGCAGCGTGCGATTCATGGCGAAGGCGCGGGTTGGGCTGTTGTGCCCGGCGTCGCCGGGGCGAGCAACGGATCGATCAATTGGAGGTAGCTTTGGACCAGACGCACGTTGCGCTCGGACTGATGCCGCGAGAGCCGCACTTCGGCCAGAAACAGTCCGAGGAGCGTGCAGGCGGCGACGAACGCAAAGGCGAACGATGGCCGGGCGAAGGCCGCGTGCAGGGCGGCGGCGAGTCCTGTGCGCGGTGGGGGCGTTTCAGCCGCGGCGATGCGGCGCCAGACTTCGGGGCCGAGGGGCTCGGCGGGGGGCGGGACGGCCTGCCGCCAGCGTTCCAGCAGGGGATCGAGCGGATCGGGAGAGGGTGACATGGCAGGGAGTGGGACGCGGAGTAGGCGAGCAGCATAACACCGACGCGGCAAAAATCCCTGCAAATCTCCGGCGTATTTTTTTAACAAACCACGCGACTCCCGGCGGGCGCGATCGTCTGACCGCGCCGCGCCCTCACGTGGCGGTGTCGTACACGTGGGTCGTGACGATGCCCTGGAGCGGCTGGCCGGCGACGTAGGCGCGAAGGTTGCGCATGGCGTAGGTGCCGGCATCGCGCCGGCGCTCGGCGGTGGGGCCGGCGACGTGCGGCGTGAGCGAGACGTTGCGCAGACCGCGCAACGGATGCGCGGCGGGCAATGGCTCGGTGGCAAAAACGTCGAGGCCGAATTGCACGCGGCCTTCCTGCGCGACGCGGATGAGGCCGGCTTCATCGACCACGGCGCCGCGGCCGACATTGACGAAAGCGCCGCCCGGCCGGATCAGCCGCAGGTGACGCTCCTGCACGATGCCGCGCGTGGCCGGCAGCAGCGGCGCGACTTCGACGATGATGTCGTTTTCCGCGAACAGCGTTTCCAACGACGTGACGGGGCTCACGCCCCACTCGGCGGCGACAGCGGGAGTGACGTCGGGTGAAAACACCGAGAGCGTCGGGTTGAACGGCCGGAGCAGTTTCACGAGCTCGCGCGCGACGCGGCCGAAACCGTGCAGGCCGATGCGGCGCTCGAATAGCGAGGTGGACTCGCGATCGTCGGTTTTCCACGCGCCTTCCTGATGCATGGCGAGCGTCCAGTGCGTGGTCCGGCGCAGGCAGGAGAGGACGTGCAACAGGGCGGCCTCGGCCACGGTGCGGCTGATGGCGTCGCCCCAGTTGGTGAGCAACAGTCCGCTTTCCAAGTGGGCGCGCGTCACGAGGTGTTTCACGGAGCCGCACAGGTAGCACACGTACCGCAGGCGCGGCGGGAGTTCGGGGGGCAGCGCGGGCGTGTTCCAGGCGGCGACGAGTACCTCGGGATTGGCAGCGGCGAGGGCATGTTGAAAATCGGTCGCGCTGAGTCCGACAGTGGAGAGCGAGCGAAAATCCGGAGTCAGCGCGCGCACCTCGGACAGCAGCGGCTCAGGCAGAAAATCCTGCGTTTCGGTGGGCGTGAGGGCGGCGAGAAGAACAGCGGGCGCGGGCATAAGCGGAGGCGGTGCAGCATGACCGACGAGACGCGAAAGCAAAGCCTGGAAGCGTCCGCGACGCGCTCAGGCCGCCGGTCCGGAGGTCTCGCCCAGCACGAGTTCCGAGGGGAGAAGCAGTTCGGTGAACGCTTCGTCGGCCGCGCCCGTGCTCGCCAGCAGGAGGCGGCCGGCGGCTTCGCCGAGTTGCACCGGATCGCAACCGGCACCGGTCACCGCCAGCGCATCGTCGTCCGAGGGCGCGCGCGGCTTGTCGGCGCCGACGATGCTCAGGTCCTGGGGAATGCGATACGCATCGTGGCGCAACGCCCGCACGGCGCCCTCGGCCATGAGGCAATTGAAACAGATCAACGCGGTGGGGGCGTCGGGCTGACAGAGCAACGGGAGCAGTTGGCGCGCGGCCTCCGCGCCTTCGGAACGATCGGCCTCGCGCAAGCTGACCATGGCCCGGGGATCGAGTTGCAGGCCCAGTCCGCGCAGGGCGGCGGTGCAGGCGTTGAAGCGCATTTCGTGGCGGCCGAGACCCGAGTTGCCGCCGAGCCAGCCGAAACGGCGATGCCCTTGCGCGTGGAGGTGTCGCACGAGTTGCTCGAGCGCGGTGGCTTCGTTGCCGAACACGGAGTGACAGAGCCCGGTGTAGCGGGCGGACACCGCGACGATGCGGCGTTCCAGCGCGCGCAACGCATCGAGAAACGGTCGCGCCACTTCGCCGAGCAACACCACGCCTTGAAACGGATGGCCCGGCGCGAGCAGCTGGTGAAGGCGGGCGCCGTCGAGTTCGTCCTCGGAGCCGAAAAACGTCGTGGTCAGGCCGTGCGCGGCGAGGGCGGCGTGCAGGCCGTGTTGCACGCTGCTGAAATAGCGGCTCTGGGTGTGCAGGCGTTTCGGTGCGCGGAGGATGACGCCGACCTGCCGCACGGCGGTGCCGGGGGCGGCGGCGAGGCGCATGCCTTTGGGCCGGTAACCGCGTTGGAGGGCGTGCGCCCAGATGCGTTCATACGACTCGGGATTGATCCCCTGCCGGCGGCCGTTCAGCACGAGCGACACCAGCGCCTGCGAGACGCCGAGTTCGCGGGCCAACTGTTCCTGCGATATGCGTGGCGGGCGAGGCATGGGCGGCACGTCCTCAATATAGCCAATATTTCCGGCTTTGCTGCTGGTAGACTTTGGCCTTCTCGACCCAATCGCGAAAGAAACGGTCAACATCGACGCGCGCGCCGTCGCGTTTGAGCGCCTCCATGAACTCGGTCGAGCCCATGTGGCGGAGGAAGCCTTGTTGCCGGCCGATGTTGGCGCGGCTGTAGGGGTTGGTCTTCTCCAGTTTGCAGCCGAGCTTCATCAGATAAAAACTGAGTTCGGTCGGCCGCCATTCGTCCCAGTCGACGATCTCGACGTAGATGCCGGTGGCCGGCTGGCCGTTTTTGCCCGGAATGCTCACGCGTTGAAATCGCAGGCCGGGCAGCGTCAGGGCCTTCAACTCACGCTCGATCACGTCGCTCGGGATGGAGCGATGCGAGATGCCGCGAAAGGCATGCTTGTCGCCCACGCCGGTGCGGAAGTCGCCGAGATACGTGCCGAGCCCGGTCATGGCGTAACCCATCACGGAGGCGTAGTCCTGCACGTAGGGGGAAGTGGCGATCCAGCGCAACCCGGTGTCGGGCCAACGCATGGAGCGGCGCCAGCCCCGCATCGGGATGACGGTGAGCTTGCCACGCAACCGCACGGCCTCGGTCACTTCGAGCACGCCCGGCGCCTCCCTGGCCATTTTTGCCAGCTCGCCGATGGTGAGTCCGTGGACGTAGGGCACGCGAAACGCGCCCACGTAGCTGGTCCACTGCTTGTCGAGCGGCGGGCCGTCGACCTTCAAGCCGCCGAGCGGATTGGGCCGGTCGAGGATGATCACTTCGATGTTCTGCTCGAAGCAGGCCTCCATCGTGTAACGCATCGCGCTCACATAAGTGTAGCTGCGCACGCCGATGTCTTGCAGATCGATGACCATGGCATCGATGCCCTTGAGCATCGCCTTGGTGGGCTTGCGATATTTGCCGTAAACGGAATAGACCGGCAGGCCGGTGCGTTTGTCGAGGCGGTCGGGGATCACCACCTCGGCGGGCTCGTCGCCGTAGATGCCGTGTTCCGGACCGTAGAGCGCGACGAGTTTAACCCCGGGCGCGCGACGGAGCACATCGATGGTGCTCTCGCCCCGGCGGTTGACGCCTGCCGGTTGCGTGAGCAGGCCGAGGCGTTTGCCCTTCACCGGCTCGAAGCCCTGTTGCTCCAACACATCGATGCCGAGCAGCACGGGAAACGGCAGCAGCGGCACCGCGGAGTTGGCGGGCGCCAGCGTCACGGCCGGAGCGGTCGCCGTAGGGTTAAGTGAGCTGGGGAGCGTGATCTGGCCCACCGGCGCAGTGGCGCCCGGGCGGGGCTTGTGCCGGCTGGAACTGCAACCCGCCAGACCGAGGAGAAGCACCATCGTGGCGAGCAACGGTCGAAAGCGGAGCGGGCGGAGAAAGGGGGACATGCGGCGAGCGCCACTGTGCGAAATCGACCCGGGTCGTCGAGCCGGAAGCTCGCGACGGAATCAGCGGGGCAAATGCGCCACAATTCTCCGCGCAAAAGGCTCAAGCCGGCGCATACCCGTGCCGATGCAGCCGACGTGAAGCCACCCAAATCCGGTTCTCGTGCACAGGCGCTGTCGCCGTTGTCGCCGCATCCGGTGTGTGCCGCCTGCCGGCATTGGGTGCCGCAACAAGGTTGCCGGCGCAGCAATTGCGCGCACACCGCGCCCAAGCCCGCCACGCGTTTCGAGTTGGGCTTCTTCCGTCAGGCAGCTCTGTCCGTGGCGTGACGGTTTGGGGCGCGGGCAATCGGTCAGCGACTCGGTTCCTTCGTCGGCTGTGGCGTCGCGAGCCGTGGTATGGCCAGGGAGATGCGCGTGCCGACGTCGACCCGGGAGGCGATCCACATGCGCCCGTGAAATTGTTTGGTCACGTAGTAGGCCTTGGTCAGCCCGAAGCCTCCGCCCATGGTGCGCACGTCGCCCACGTTGGAGCCGCGTCGTCCGAACTTCACCACCTCGCGCAGATCTTTCTCCGGAATGCCGCGACCGGTGTCGCACACCGCGAGGCGGATCTCGTACGCGCCGGCATACAGTCCCGCAGCGATGATGCCGCCGGGAGCGGTGTACTTGCGGGCGTTGGCGATCAAGTCGCGCATGACCTCTTGCAACACGGGCGGCATGCACACCGTGTCACCGTCGATCGAATCGAAATCGAGCCGCACGTAGTAGTCGGTGGGTTCCTGGCGGGCGAGATTGTAGATGATGTGATAGCGGCCCTTGCTGTTTTTTTCGATGGCGGCAAAGGCCTCGAACATACTGTGGCGGATGTTGTCGATGCGCAGCGTTTCCCAGTTCTCCGGATGCCGGGCGCGGGACAGCACCTCGTGCGCGCGGATGGTCAGGATGGCGAAAACCGATTCGAGGTTGGCGAGCGATTCGATGATCTCGGGATCGTCCTGCCGGCCGGGATGCGCGGCGAGCGTGTGCAAGATCTCCGCCATCACGCGGGCGCGGTGGCTGGGCAGCTCGGCCGCATCGCGCAGGGCCTTTTCGCGATTGCTCAACCCGTTGGCGAGGGTGCGGCACACTGTCAGACTCTCGCGCAACAGATCGGCGTTTTGCGCCAGACTCAGACCGATGATGGCGAGCTCGCCCTGGAGGACGTTGAGGGCGTTGAGCACGCTATGCATGTCGAGCAAGGCTGCTTCGCCGGGCGGCAACGGGGGCAGGTCGGCGATTTCCACTTCAATAAAATCGGCGCGCATGTCGGCAGTATGCGTGTTTGCCCCCGAAGGAGAAGCGGGAAAAACCGCCCGGACGCCCGCGCCAAGTCGCCGCACTCTGACATTGAAGCCGGCCGCGCCCGGGGCTTGGCTCCGGCCCGCATGAGCCTGTTTCACGCCTATCTTTTCGTCGTTGCACCGCGCCGTACCGCACGCGGCCTGACGGCGGGCCGTGCCTAAACGCCGATGTTTTTCACCTGTCAGTCCGGTTACGAAACGCTCCTGACCCGCGAACTGGCGCAGGCGGGCGTGCCTGCGCGCGAACACGGCCCGGGCTGGGCGCTCGCGGCCGAAAGCGGCGCTCCCGCGGTCGAGCTGGCGTTTCCCCAGCTCTGGCTGCACGCGCCGGTGGAAATCCGCGGCGAATCGGTCAACGCGCTCGCGCAACAGCTGGTCGACTACCTGCTCCAGAGCCTGCGCGGCGAACGCATCGAGGCGGCCTGGCCCTGCGTGTTTGCGGGACCGGCGGAGCTGGTCGGCCTCGGCCGGCGGCTCAGCGCGGTGGAGAAGGCGTTTCACGAAACGCTGCGCAAACGGCTCTCGCGCGTGGCCAAGCTCGCCACGCCTGACCTGCCGCGTGGCGCGGCGCCGGTGCGCGGACTTTTCGTGTGGTTCGTCGATTTCGGCCGCGCCTTCGTCGCGCGCGAAGCCCGGCCCAACGGCCAGCGTCGCATGGCCGACGACGATGCGGCGCCGTCGCGCAGTTATCTGAAAGTCGAGGAGGCGTACGGCGTGCTCGGCTGCGAGCCGGCCGCGGGCGAGACGGTGGTCGATCTCGGCGCCGCGCCCGGCGGCTGGAGCTATAGCGCGGCGAAACGCGGCGCGCGCGTCGTCGCCATCGACAACGGCCCGCTCAAGGGCGGCGCGCTCGGCCATCCGCTGATCGAACACCGGCGCGAGGACGCGTTTCGTTTTCAACCCGCCGCGGGCACGACGTACGACTGGCTCTTCTGCGATCTGGTGGAGGAGCCGCATCATGTGTTGCGCAGTCTGGTCGAGCCATGGCTGGCGCGGCGCTGGTGCCGGCGCTTCGTGATCAACCTGAAATTCGGCCGCGTCGATCCCGTGGCGCTGCTGGCGGAATTGCGCGCGCCCGGTTCGCCGTTCGTCGCGCAGGCCGACCGCGTGCGCATCCGCCACCTCTACCACGACCGCGAGGAATTTACGGTGACGGGGGAGACCAAGTCATGAGAACGTCCGAGCTTAAACTCTGCGGTCTGGCGGCGGTGCGCGCGCGTTGGCAACGCGATCCCGCCTCGATTCAGCGCCTCTTTTTCGACTACGCCACCGGGCGGCGGATCGGCGTCATGTGCAAGGCGCTCGCGGCAAATCGCAAAATCTACCGCTGCGTGGAGACCGCCGAGTTGGAGAAGGTCGCCGGCAGTGTGCACCACGGCGGCATCGTCGCGGTGGTCGCCGAACCGGCGTTGCGCACGCCCACCGCCCGCGACGTGCAGGCGTGGGCGACGCAGCACGCCCCCGTGCTGCTGCTCGACCGCATCGGCAACGCCCACAATCTCGGCGCGCTCGCGCGCACCGCGGCATTTTTCGGCGTGAAACACTGCGTGCTGGTCGACGACCCCACCGCGGCGCGCCCCAACGATGCCGCCTATCGCGTGGCCGAGGGCGGGCTGGAGGCGTTGACGGTGTGGATCGTGGGCGATCTCCCCGAATTTTTGCGTACGCTGGCCGCCGGCGGTTACGAGACGCTGGGCGCGGCGACGCGCGGCGCCCAGGCGCTGGGCCGCAAAACCAAATCTCCGCACCGCCAGCCGCCGCCCCGCGCGCTGGTGATGGGCAACGAAGAACACGGACTCGCGCCCGAGGTGGCGGCGGCGTGCACGCGCCTGGTCACGATTCCCGGCACCAATGCGGTGGAGTCGCTCAACGTCTCCGTCGCCGGCGCCGTGCTGATGTGGGAGCTCTTCGGCCGGCGCGGCTGAAACGCTGCCAGCGTCGCGTAGTGCGGTGCTTCAGCCCGCACGGAGTCACGCCGCAGACAGACAGGCGCGGGCTGAAGCCTCGCGCTACGTCGCATATTTCATGCGCTCTCGCGGCGTCGCTCAGGGCAAACCCACGTTGCCGATGCCACCGTGCGTCAGCGTTTCCCAGAGCATGTGATGGTCGACGCCCGTCGGCCGGTTCTTGCCGATGAGGATTTGTGTCTGCGGCAGACTCAGGCCGAGCCGTTCGTGGAAATGGTTGTAGGCGATTTCCCACGTGTCGTAGGTGGTGACGTCGGTGAGCTTGCCGCCGCACAGCCAGTTGGGGATCGCCGCGCCGTTGAGGTACTGCGCGTGAAATTCCAGCGCGCTGATCAGGCGCGTCGCTTCCTCGGCGTAGAGGTCGATGCCCTGCTGGAGCGCGGCCTCGGCCATCGCGTGCGAGGAGGCGATGCCGTACTGCGTATGGCCGAGATCGCGACAAGTCTCCTGGCAGAGTCCGTCCACATAGGTCGAGGCGCCGTACCAGCTCTGCGCGCTGCAATGTCCGGGCGGACGGGGCGTGGCGCCGTCGCTGGTGAGATAGAAATACGCCGGCACGCGGCCGCGCCAGTAGCCGATGGCTTTGTCGAAAAGTGGCCGGTCGTTGAGAAAAATCGCGATGTTGAGCAACGCCTCCGCGATCGAGAGCTCCCAGTTGCCGACCTGGCACGAGCCGTTGATCACCGAGGGCAGGTACTGCGTGCGCAGCATGGTCTCGAAGCGCGCGATCTCGTCGGCCGACCAACCGGGATAGGTGTAACGAATGATCTCCGCCGCGCGCGGCCACTGGGCGCCCGTCCAGCCGGCCTGGAGTGGCGCGTTGGCGTGGGTGTGGCCGCCGGTCAGGGTGCTGGCCCACGCGTTCATGATCTTGATCGAATTTTTCGCGTAGGTGTCGTTGCCGGTGATGTACCAGAGCAACGCCTGCGTGTAGGCCGCGGCGGCGTCGATGTTCTCGTCGGAACAGCCGTTATTGGGATTCGAGTAGGCGCCGCACTCGACGGTTTTCCAGGGCGTCGGCGTATAAACGAGCGCGCCATATTTGCTGGCGCTGGCGGTGGCGAAGGCGGTCTTCTGCGGCTCCACTCCGGCGGCGACGCGGCTCTTGATGAGGTCGAGTTGCGCGAGGTTGACGGTGATGCCCGGGTGGCGGAACGCGACGGCGGGCGACAGCGTGAGGCTGCTCGCGGCGGTGCGGGTCGTCGCGCCGCTGCTGCCCGTGACGGTCAACATGTAGGTGCTCACCGGCACGCTGCCGGTGGTGGTGACCGTTAGCGTCGATTTGCCGGAGCCGGTGACGGTCGCGGGCGTAAACGTTGCCACGGTGCCCGTGGGCAGACCCGATGCGCGCAAGGTCACCGCGCCGGCGAAACCGCCGCTGGCCGTGACGGTGACGTTGAACGCGAGGCTCGTGCCGGCGGGCGCGGGTTGCGGACTGGATTTGAGGGCCAACGCGAAATCCGGCGCGAGTGCGCCGAGCGTATAAGTCGCACGGGTCACGGCGCTGTCACTCAGGCCATCGAGGGTGGCGACGGCGGCGAGCGTGGCGGTGCTGCCGAGGGCGATCGGCCCGGTGTAGAGCGTGCCTTGGGTGACCGAGGGCGTGGAGCCGTCGAGCGTGTAGCGGATCGTCGCGCCGCGGTTGGCCGCAGTGAGCGCGACGGTGACGGGGCCGGCATATGCGCCGGCCGGCAGGCTGAGCGTGGGCGCAGTGGCCTGGCCGATTTCGTAGGCTTCGACCAGCGCGACACCCGTGGTCGCGTTGACGCCGGAGACGTGCGCCGAGTAGCGGCCGGGCGGAAGCGTGGCGAGGAGCACGGCATCGCGGCTGCTCGCCGGCAACGCGAAGGCGCCGGCCACGGTCGCGGTCTCGGCGATCTGGCTGGCACTCGGGTCGTCGTCCCAATTGTCGTTTTGCGCGAGCAACGTCTCGTCCGCGTAGAGCTTGAGCTGCGGGTTGGCGAGCGCGCCGCCGACGCCGAAGGAACTCAGCGCCGGACCGACGCCGCGCAGCAGGATCGTCCGGGGTCCTTCGCCGCCGATCACAAAACCGGCGATGAGAATGCTCTCGCCGATTCCGACCTGGGTGCGCGCCGAGACGTTGACCAGCCGCGCCGCCGGAGCGGGCGCGGAGTCGGCATCGTAAATCTCGGCGAGCGCGATGCCGGTGGCGGCATCGGAGCCGGAGATTTGGGCGGTGAACGCGCCGTCGTCGAGCGTCTGGAGCAACGCGGCGTCGCGGCTGTCCGTCGCCAGCGCGAACGCTCCGAGCCGGTCCGCGATGGCCGCCACCTGTGTGGCATTGCCGGCGGCGCCCCAATTGTCGTTGGTGCGCAGGAGCGCGCTGGCGCTCGTGTAGAGCCCGAGCTGCGGATCGACGAGCGCGCCGCTGACGCCAAAACCGGTCAACGTGGGGCCGATGCCGCGCACGAGCACGTTCTTGCCGCTGCCTTTCGCCACGAAGCCGACGATGAGCGTCTGCGCGCCGGTGCCGGCCGTGGAGCGGATGGAAAAGTTAATCAGGCGACTGGTGGTCTGGCCGTGGCCAGCAGCGGCGGTGAGCCCGGCCGCCAACAGGAGGCCGAGGAGAATTTGCAGGGGACGGGACATGTGAACCAATTGAGATCATCGTCGGTGGATGTAGGCATACGCACTGAAAGTGCGCCGCCCCACGCCGGCGATCTCGACGGAGATTTCGACCAGCGTGCTGATGGGTTCATGGGTAGTAGAAGGTTTGACGTGCACCCGGTACAGGCGGTCCGGCTCCACTGTTTCGATACGCACGGCGAATCCCGGATGGGCCGCGCGCGCGGAGTGCACCAACAGCGGGGCCGCGGTCGTCGCCCGGCAGACGAGGGTGCGCTCGACGGGTTCCTCATCCAGCCGCCAGGTCGCCACGCGCGGCATGAGTTGCAGGTACTCGCGGATCGCCACGCGCAACATTAGCTGCGCAGGCGCGGCGTCGGGCGCGTCGGTGGCCACGGTGATGATCTTTTCCTGCAAGCCGGTGCGGTCGCCCACGGTGAACACGATGCCGATTTCGCCCTCCTCGCCGGGCGCGTAGGACTTTTTGGCCAACGTCGTCTGCGTGCAACTGCACCCGGGCTCGACATTGAGGATGGTGACGGGGCGCGCGCTGGCGTTGCGGAAACGGTAAACCGCCGTGACCTCGCGTTGATCCAGCTCGGCGGTGCAGTCGACGCTCAGGCTGGCCCAGGCGAGTCCCGCCGCCGATTGCAGGATCGCGGGCAAGGGCGCGGACTTGGCCGCCGGCGTGGCGGCGCGCGGGGGAAGCGTCAGCTGCAACGTCAAGGGCTGCGGGGCGACGCCGGGCTCATCCGTGGACACGGTGACGACGGCGCGTTGCGGACCGGTGCGCGCGCCCACCTCGTAGTTGACGGAAATTTCGCCGCGTTCGCCCGGGGCGTAGGTTTTGCGGTTGGCATGGGCGAGCACGCAACTGCAGTCGGCGGCGACGGCGGTCACCCGCACCGGGCGGTCGGACGAGTTGCGAAAAGGGAAGGCTGTGCGGACATCGGCCTGCCCGGGCGCGGCGGCGAGATCGCGCTGGGTGAACTCCCAAGTGATGGCGTGCAACGGCAAGCCGAGCGCGCCTGCGAGCACGCCCAGTCCGAACCATCGCGCTATCCGTCCAATCGCCATGACAACGATGACCTAGTAACCGTGCGGTGCCGACCGCAAGGTGATTGCACGCCGGCTGGCGTTATTCCGCCTGGCGCGGGGCGATGCGCAGGCGGCGGGCGTCGGAGTTGGCGCGGACTTCGGGCACGTACATCGCCTCGGCCTCGACCGGCAACGCGCGGAACTCGCCCGGCGTCGTGGCGCGCATCCCGAAGCGAATCTCCCAGGTGCCCGCCGGTACGCGGTCGAGGAAGAACACGCTGCGGTCGTCGCGTTCTTCGCGGTAAATCGCCCGGCCGCGGTCTTCGTCGGCTTCTTGTTGCTCCGACGCTTTGGACGCCGCCGCGGCGGGTTCGACGCGGAGCAGCCGCGCGTCCCAACCGCTGAGCGGGTTGAGCGGCTCGCAACCGGCGGGCTTCGGCACGGCGACCATCACGTATTCCAGTTCGTTGGGCACGGTGAGCGTCACCTTGGCGGTGACTTGTTCGCCGGCGTTCGCCGCGCCGTCCGCCGCCAACGGCTCGGGCACGATGCGCAACGTGCCGGCGAGCGTGGGCTGCGCCTTTTGCCGCACGAAATCGCGGGCGACGGCGGCGAGGTGACCCGCCGGTTGCACGGTCGCGCTCTCGGCCCACGCCGAGCTCAGCGCCACGGCATACACGGGCGTGTCGCCCGCCACGCGGCGCAGCTCGATGCGATTCGCGCCGGGTTGCAGCGCGGCGGGATCGAGCGTCAGCACCGGCGACGCCGCGAGCAGAGAATCTTTGGTCAACCGCACCCGGCCCGCGGTGCGACCGTTGATGGACACTTCCACTTCGGCGTCGGGCTGAGTCTCGCCGCGAAGCGCGGCGTAACGGGTGAGCGCCAGTGCGGCGAACGCGGTGTCGCGTGTGCTCGCCCAGTGCGCACTGCGGCGGTTGAGCGCGAGCCAGGCGGCGGCGGGCTCGGCCAGCGGGTGCTCGGGTGCGAGTTCGAGCAGTGCGAGCAACGTGAGCGCGGTCGATTCCACCGCGCCGTCCATCGCGCGCCAGTAACTGCCGGTCGCGCCCCAATGCACGGTGTTGCCGAGATCGTCGGCGCGGACGCGTTGCGCGCCATTTTCGAGATTGCGCAGGAGCACGGCGCGTTGCTCGGCGGTGCCGAGGACGCGCGCCGCCAACGCCAGACAAGCCCGACCTGCCGGCGACAGGCGTTCGCGCGCGGCATAGACTTGGGCGAAGGCGGCCTGCTGCGCTTTGGCCGCATCGGCCTTTGCGTCGCGGATGCGCACGGAGGCGGCCAGCGCCCACGCGAGGCGGTCATCGTCGGGGCGCGAATGGTCGAACAGATCGAAGAGCGCGCGCTGGGTTTGGCTGACCAACTCCTTTGGCGCGGCGACGCCGCTCTCTTGCGCGAGCGTGAGCCCCCACGCCACGTAGGCGGTCATCCACGGGTCGGTGTTGTCCGCGCCCGGCCACCAGCCAAAGCCGCGGTAAGAAGATGCCTCGGCGAGTCGGGACAGGCTCAGCGCGATCACGTCGTCGAGCCGGCCGAGTCCGGCGGTGCGGGCGCGGCGCGCGGCGTCGACGGATGTTTCACGTCCCAGGATGCGGCGTTCCACCGCCTCGGCGGAGCAGCCGAGTTGGACCAGCGTCTGGCGCGCGACGACGGCGGGCAGGAAGCGGCTCATCGTCTGCTCCACGCAGCCGTACGGGTAATCGACGAGGTAGGGCAACGCGTCGAGGACAGTGGCGAGGTGGCCGGGCGAGAGTTGCACGGTGGCGGTCGTGCGGTCGCGGGCGAGCTTCGCGGGCAACGCGAGGGTGAGCGTGTGTCGCGCGGCGGCGCGGGCGAGGCGGCCGCTGGCCGCGGTCTGTTGCTGGATGCCGTCTTCGTGGACGGGCAACGTGAGCGCCATGCCGTCGCTCTCCGTGCCGGCGCGGGCGGTGAGGGTGAATTCAGCGGCACCGGGCTGCGCCGCGCGGACGCACCACAAGGCACGGGCCTCGTTTTGCGCGGCGACGGCGAGGGTTTGCGGACGGGGCGACGAAACGGATGGGTCGGGCTGGCTGGGTTGCCCGGAGGAGGCCGAACCCACGGGCGAGACGCCCGTGCCACGTGGCATGGGCGTCTCGCCCATGTCCGAGGCCGGAGCCTGATTTGACGAAAGCTGGGCGGCCCCGGCGGTTTTCAACTCGGCGGTGGCGGTGAGCGCGGCGTCGGTGCGGTTGACGAGGAGGGCTGACGGCCACGCGGTGTCGCCGGCAATGAGGAAGCGCGGCGCCTGCAACCGCGCCTGAAACGGCAGCGAGGTGCGGGTGAACGCATGGACGCGCCCGAAGGAATTGCCGTCGGCCCCGACCGCGTAGGCTTCGACCCGCCACTGGGTGAGGTTGTCGGGATATTTGAAAGTGACGCGCGCCTCACCCTTGGCATCCGTCTTCACCTCCGGCGCCCAAAACGCCGTCGAGGCAAAATGGGTGCGGAGGGTGATGGGGGATCGTTTAGTATCTTGGCCAAACGAATCTCTGAGTCCGAATACATTGGTTAACCCGCTACCAAGATAACGTGGTATGGTTGTTCCGGCGCATGGACGCGGATCGGTAATGGGGCCGAGTTTAAGTTCTTGGCCGATGGATGGGGCTTCAATGTTGGTGTAGACGGTTTCGTCAGTACGCAGAAAAACAGGTTGAATGGCGTCTGGTTTGGGAGGGAATTTATATGTGATTGGGCGGCTGGCGAGTAGCTGGTGGATAGCTTCATCTGAGACCGATATTGCTAATTCCGCCTGAACTGACTGCTGACGGTTGTTTGCAGTGCGCAGGGTGATATTTGTCTCGGTTCCCGGTCGTAACGTGTCGTGTTCCGGCTGAATGGAGATTGAGATCGGTTCATTGTCATAGACGACGGAGAATTTTGCCTCAGCACTGTAGTTGCGGTAGATATGTTGCAGCGGGCTGAGATCGGCCGAACCCTGGTGGGAAAAGTGAGGCGGCGTGGCGATATCGATCAGACCCGAGCGTGCGCGAAGATCGACACGCTGGGAGCTGGTGGATTTTTCGCCCGCCAGAGCTAAAACACCCTGATGCTGCCCTTCAGGCAGTACGGCGAAGAGGCGCAGCGGTTCGCCCGGTTTCCAGCTGCGTGGAGCAATCAGATGGCACGTTGTGGGTGGGAATCCGAGGAGTGTGGTGTGCTGAGCAGCGGCTACAATACTGAGCGGATCAGACAGGTGGTTGCTAAACAGCGGGGGCACACGTTGCGATCCGCGCCAAAGTTGGCACTGAAAAATACCTGCGTGTGGTGGCACAAACGGAACTGTGAGCAGACCATCCGCGCCAGTTTTGAGGGAGAACTCAGCGACAGTCTGATCCACGTATTCCGCGTGCAGGCGCTTCCATGGTGAAGGCAGGTCGGCAGACGCGTTACGAGATTGTTGACGACGGGCGGCGCTCAATTCCGGACCGCTCACAATTTTCCTCTCGGGTGAGAGCCAGACCTCTTGCCAAATACGCTCAACCAGCCGGACAGTGCCTGCAAACGTGCGCGGCTTCATTTCTCCATCTCGCACGCGGGCGGTAAAGACGGTTTCTTTGCCGGGTTCTGCGAGGAATGCATGCGGCCAATCGCTCACGTCCAGCCAGGCGCCACAACGGTTGATTTTGAGCCCAGTTTTGGCGCGAACACTAATGGCACCTTCAGGAGTGGTATTGGTCTCGACCAAGAGGGTGGTGCCTTCCGGCAGATGGTTTGGTAATGTGAGTCTGACTTCGGCAGCGCCTTGATTATCCGTTCTGCGGAGCAGGGGCTTGTCCTCCAACTCTTTCTTCCATCGCTCAAACTGACGGACATTTTCTTGCTTTTCATCCTCCTCCATATCCGCTCGCAGCCTGCATTGGAAACTGACGGGAACGCCAGCTGCGGGACCGCCAGAAAGGTAGTGTGCCGAAGCGCGAAGCGAGATTTCGCCGCCGGGTCGCACAGAATCTGGCGGACTGGATAGTGTGACTGTAGCTCTGATTGCCGGTGGCACGAGGTTGTCCACCTGAAACAGGGTCGTTCTGAATTTGCGGTGGTCGGTATTGGATAGCGTGAGGTCGGCTCGACCAGGGCGGGCATTGGGCGGAATCAGCAACTCGCCATGAGCAGTGCCAAACGCATTCAGGGAAAGCTCTGTGTCAGCCAGCATCATCTCGTCGTCGAGCTTTACGCTCATGCGCAGTTTGGTGTTTGGCACAATCCAGCGCCCGTCGCCGCGTTCGCGCACGATGAGCTTCCACATCACGGTTTCGCCGGGGCGATAGAGCGTGCGGTCGATGAAAACATCGGCCAATAGCGAATTATCGCGGTCGTTGGTGTGCCGGTAGTCCTGGCGAAAGACAGGTTCGTCGCCGACGAGAATAAAAAGGCTTTCTCGGTAGCTTTGATCGTCGGACGGAGCTGAGGGTAAATTGACCCGGCCTTGAGCATCGCTGATAGCTTGCCAAGTCTGGGAGGTCTTCACGCGACGAAGTATGCCTTGTACGGCCGTGTTTGTGATGGGGGCACCGCTTTCCCGACTAAAAAGAAAAAGGGTCTTGTGGCCGTTACGGGCATTCACCAGTGCAGCTTCAATGCTGGTGACGAGAAAGGTGCGTTGCACGCAGAGAGGGGCGGCTGGACCTTCGCCCACGATGCGCAAGGTGTAAGCACCGGCAGGCAGTGTGGCGTCGATCGCGACTACTTCGCTATGCCAGATGTACGGCTCTGATCCTGAGATCGTTTGGGTCCAAGTATGGATTTTTGCAGCGCCGTCCGGAGGAGGGATATCAGTGGCTTTTATTGCATCAGGCTCATCGCGAAAACTCCGCGGCTCCGGCAGCTGTTTGGCCCAGCTTTCCAGTGTATGCCGATAAACTGAGAAGCGCATTTCCCGACACCCCATGGTGCCGTAACTGAAACGCGCCGGTTCACCCGGAGGCACAAACTTGGGCATCTCCAGGAGGAGGCGAGGGGTGGTCCATTCGTTTTCGAGTAAATCCAGCCAGGTTAGAGTTTGCTGGGTAAGCGTGTCCGCGGGCTTATTGCGAAGCAGATAACGCCATCCTCCCAAATCGGCGAGTAACCTGAAGTAATCGGGGCGAGTGTCTGCGACGCGGTCAGGAGCCCAAGAGTGTCCATGACGCCAGAGAAATTCCTGCGCACGACCCAGTACTTCCCACCGGGTGCCTTGTGCGGTGGCCAAGGCCCGCATCCAGCGCTCGGCGCATTCAGCCAGAACTGATTTTGCTTCGTCGGACGAGCCGGGATTGTAGCGGCGCGCGTCATCTGACGGTATGGCGAAGGATGATTTTGACTCCCGCCAGAGAGCGGCTGCCCGCAGGGCAAACCATGCTCGATCGTCCGCTTCAGGAGCTATGTGGGTCGCGTTCTCCAAATGTTTGGTGAGTTTTGCCAATGAAGCGGTGGAGATGTCGTCGATGAATTCGGTCAGCGATGCCAGAAAACCGAGATAACACTTGAGGGGTTTAGGCGCGGGCGGTTGCTCGGCGTAATAGTCGGCGATGGCTAGCAGATCGTTCCAGCGGTCTCCGCCAAAGCGCAGGTTTCGATGCAGCTCGGCTCGGCTTTCGAGCACGGCAACCCAGAAATCGTCTCGGGTGCGACCTTGCTCGTAGGGGACGAGCAGCGGGGCGAACGCGGCTTTTAGTTTGTGTTGAAGCGCAGACCGGTCTTCCGCTCGCCAGGTGGCGTCGGCGAGGCGGAGCTGGCACCAGCGTTGAGCTTCGGCGTCGGGTGCGAGCGGGAGCGCGGCGGCGTAGGCGTCGCGGGCCAGGGCCCAGGATTTTTCCGCGGCGTGGCGTTGGGCGGCGGCGAAAAGCACGGCATAATCTTGCGCAGGGGCAACGCCGGCAGTCGGAGCGGGGGCAGAGACTGTGGTCTCGGCGGCCGGGAGGGGCGACAGGGCGAGGCCGAGAGAGAGCAGAGCGAGGCAGAGAAGACGCATGGGAAAAGTGAGTGGCGAGGAGCTGGCGATCATCGCGTTGCGCACGAAGCGCGGCTGGCCGGGCCATCCACGCAGGCGTGACACGCGTATGCAAGCAAGACGGCGCAGCGGCGGTTTTCTTAGCGGGTGCGATGCGTCTTGGCTTGGGTGGTGAGGGTGAAATCGACGAAAGCTAGACGGCTCCGGCGTTTTTCTAGCCACCCTTGGCGGCGAGGGCCGCGATTATCGGTTGCCATTGCGGCGGGGGCTCATTGCTTTCGCTGCCACTCTCGCATCATGAAGATCACTGGCCTAGCCGTTGTCCCCCCGCCGTCCGCGGCCGATCTGCCGAAGGTCACGCCGGAATTGCTGGCGTCGGTGCTCGCCCGCTATTCGCGCAGCAACGACGGCCTCGCCGCCATCCTCACCAAGGTCGACCTCGCGCAACCCGACGAGTCCATCGACCGCATCCTGAAGTTCGTCGACTACGGGCACGCGTCCATCGGCGGGCTCACCGGCGGGCTGGCCATCGCCATCGACGGGGTGTCGATGTGGCTGGCGTATAAAATTTTCGAGCTCGCCCAGATGGCCGACGGGCAGGAGTCGAGCACGCGTTACATCGCGATGGACGCCGCCGCGCTGCCGTTGCCCGGAGAACTGGGCATTCCCGACGATCTCGCGTCGCGGTGGGTCGAGGTGATGGCGCGCGCCTACGCCGCCTACCACGGCGAGTACGCGCGGCTCGATGCGCTGGCCCAGGCCGAGCCGGGCCGCATTCGCCTGCCGAAGGACGCCCGGCCGCCGGTCGTGGTGCGGTTGCGCAAGAATTTCGCGCTGGATCGCGCGCGGTATTTCGTGCCGCTGGCCACGCGCACCAACCTCGCCCTTGTGCAGACGGCGCGGATGTGGGCGCAACTGGTCCGGCAACTCGATTCGTTGCCCAACCCCGAGGCGCGCACGGCGGCCCGGTTGTTGCGCGAAGTGCTGATGAAGCAGGCCCCGCGGCTCATGCGTCACAGCGTGGCGGAGGCGTCGTGCGCGGAGCAGGCGCGGCAGGAGCTCGCGACATCGTTGCGGCTCGGATTGGAACGCCTCTCGACTGCGGCGCTGGCCGACGAGACATGGGTCAATGTCGACCGCGCCACGCCGCCGTGGCTGCCCGAGACGCAGTCGCTGCCCGAGGCGTTGCGCCATCGCACCAACCGCTACGGTCAATGCGGCACCGCGGCGCGGCGGATGCGCGTGACGTTTGCCTGGAACAATCTTGCGCTGGCCGAGCTGCGCGACCTCAACCGGCACCGCACCGGCCATCGTTACACGCCGTTGATTCAGGCTGGCTTTTACCTGCCGCCGGAGATCGACCGGGCGGCGCATGCGCCGTTGCTGGCCGAGCAGGCGGAGCTCACGCGAGAGTTGTTGCGCCGCGGCTCGCCGGCCTACGTGTACTCGTTGCTGCTCGGGGCGCAGACGCCGTTCGAGCACAGCACGCACGCCGACAAGTTCATCTACGAGGCCGAGCTGCGCACCGGCATGGGCGCGCATTACCGCTACGCCGAACACCTGAGCGCGGCCCTGCATGCGTTTTTCCAACAGGTGCCCGAGGCCAAAGCGTGGGTCGTTGAAGGCACCGCCGAGCCCGAATAAACGCGGCGGGGCCAGTCGCACGGTGGAGATCGCGGGCAACATGGCCGCATGGACCGCGCGCGGGCTCGGACATTTGGATTGCCGCAATTCATTTGCGGGGCAACGAATCTAGCCCGCCGGTTATGAAATCACTCCGCTCCACCGTCCTTTTGGGCCTGCTCCTGACCGGCCTGCTTGGCGCCCAAACGACGGCTCCGGTGGATGCGGCGAAACGCAACGACGATTTCTCGCCGTCCGACACCAAGCAGAGCCCGGAAGTTAAAACTCCCGCCGCCCAGAAGCGCACCGAGAAGAAGGCGCCGGCCACGGCGACTGTCGCCAAACCCACCGCGCCCCAGGCCGACCGCCGCGCGCCGGTCGCCACCACGGCGAAACCGCAGACTGTGCAGGCGCCCTCGACCCGCGCGCTCACGTTTCCCTTCCGCACGCAGTCGCCCAGCAGTCTGACCGACGGCGCGACGGTGTTGCGCCCGCAGGATTCGCCCGTGCGCTCGAAGCAGGGCACCAAATTTCAGGCTGCGATCAACGACGCCCGCACCGCCAGCGACCAGCGGGCGAAAGATTACCAGAAGGACGCGAAGCTCGAAAAAGTGAACGAGTTCGTGCCCACCGCCAACGCGCCCGCCGGCACGGTCCGCGCCGGTAGCGAGGAGAAAAACTAGCCGCCGCCTCGCCATGTCCCGATTCCGCGTCGTCCAGTTCAACATGCAGTTTGGCCAGCGGTGGGACGATGCCGATCCGGATGGCGCGCCGGTCGATCTCGACGGCACGATTGCCGAGATCCGGCGACACGAAGGCGACATCGTGCTGTTGCAGGAAGTGGAGCAGGCGCAGCCCGGCGGGGTGCAGCCGGAAACGCCGCCCAACTACGCGCGCCTGCGCCGCGAGCTGCCGGCCTACGACGGATTTTTCGCCTTCCCCAAACCCGATCCGCGCGAGCTGCCCTTCGGCATCGGGCTGGCGGTGCTCTCCCGCACGCCGCTGACCGCGCCCACGCGCCGCGATCTGCCGTCGCCACCGATCCCGTTCGACTTTTTTGGCGTCGAAAAAACGCCGACCGACCGGCTGCTCATCGGGGTGCAGACGCAGGTGGCGGGCCGCGCGCTTCAGCTTTTCAACACGCATCCGCTGGCGTTTTTCATGCTCAAGTCATCGAGCCAGGATCACGGCGTCCAGCGGGCGATCATCGCGGAGATGTTGCGCCAGTCGAAGCTGCCCACGGTGATCGGCGGTGATTTTAACGTGAGCCGGCACGAGTCGCTCGTAGCGCAATTCAGCCAGATCGGCTACGCGACCGTGCAACAAAGTGCGGTGACCTGGCGCCGGCGTCCGTACGTGCTCGACCACCTGTTTTATAACGAACACTTGCGCTGCGTGGCCTATCAAGTCCACCCGACCCCCGCCTCCGACCACCACGTGCTCGTGGCGGATTTCGAGTTTCGGTGAGCGGGGAATGCGCCAGCGCAGCTCTAAGGTGAGCTTTTTATAGAGTTATGGAGTGACGGCAGATCACTGGAGTCCGTGACGGAACAATTTCTTCGCTCGTTCTTCGATTGGTTCACGAAACCACCGGTAGAGAATGACACCAGCGAGATTGCTGACGATTACGAGAACAGTCCACGGAAGACCAGTCGGCGATACGATACCGACATCTCGCTGGATATGAATCAATGTGCTGATCATCGCCCAAAGAGCCAATCCGATGAATGCCATGCCGAGAATTAGGCCGAGAATATCCATGAGATAGGAGCGATTGACACCACAGGCTTCATGACTGGCACGGATGCTATAGACGGCTCCGAAACCGCACTTCCCATCCGTGCTATCAGTGTAATCCGTGGTGAGCTCTCGCGTTTTCCTACAAACTCACTTCGACGACGAAGTTTTGAGTCTGGCCGGGGGCGACCCATTGCGCGGATTTGTTCTCGATGGCGTTGGGCACGCCCATCCACGGCTCCACACAGTAAAACGGGGAGGTGGGTTCGAATGTCCACGTCACAAAGATCGCTTCGGCCGGCGGCACTTTGGCCGTGCCTAACTTGACCGTGACATCGCCCGGGCGGCCTTTTTCGCCGAACACCACCGCGTTGCTCTTGAGGCCGGCGTGCAATGTGTCGATCAGCTCCGCGTTGCCGAGCGATTCCTCCAATTGGAATTTCGGCCCGGGAATGAGCTGACCGGTGCCGGTCATGTCCTGGCGCAGGCTGCGGGCGGCGGGGATGCGGATGAGGTATTGATCGCGCGTCGCGCCTTCGCTCCACGGCACGGTGAAATAGAAATGATGGCCGGCGCACCACGGGATGGGCTGGGTGTCGAGGTTGCGCAGCGTGAACTCGCATTTCAGGCCGAGCGGCTCGAATCGGTACGTCACCTCGAACTCATAATCGTAGGGATAACTGGCGCGGGCCTCGGCGTCGGGCACGAGTTGCGCAGCAAATCCGCGGGCGTCGAGCCGCGTGACCTTGAACTCGCCCTGTCGGGCGATGCCGTGGATCGGGAGCGGGCGGCGCACGCCGTCGGGGGCGCGCCATTGATGAATCGTGCCCTGGTCGAAGGTGCGTCCGCAGAAGGGAAACAGGATGGGGTTGCCGCCTTTGACCTTCGCAATCTCGTCGAGGCTCTTGAGCTCGGGCCAGTAGATGACGTCGCGCACCGAGCCGTCGCCGAGCGTCACGTGCCAGTTCATCAGCCGCGCGCCTTTCTCCGGGTAAGCGAGGAAAGTCGATTGGCCGACCGTCCAGCGGGTGAGCGTCTGTCCGAGGTAAGAGATCTTCTCCATGGCAGCGAAAAAGCACGGGGCGCGGGGACAGGCAAGCCGGGTTTGGAAAGACCGTGTTGATTTCCAACCGCGCCACGCTTGCATCGCCGCGGCCGCTCTTGCATGTTGCAGACCGACATGCCCGGCCGAATCTTCCAGTTATTGTGGTGGGGTCTGACGCTCGCGTTGAGCACAGTGGCGTTGCGCGCGGAGAACGCGTCGCTGGCGCCCGTGCCCGTGGCCAGCCCGAAAAAAATCGTCAACGTCGTCGTCATTCCGATGCGCGATCAGATCGGCAGCCCGGTGCTGTACATTCTGCGGCGCGGCTTGAAGGAGGCCATCGACCGCAAGGCCGACGCCGTGGTGCTCGATATGAAGACGCCGGGCGGCGCGCTCGACACCACATTCGAGATCATGGAGGCGCTGGCCAAGTTTCCCGGGAAAACGATCACGTACGTGAACACGGAGGCGATGTCGGCGGGGGCGTTCATCTCGGCGACGACCGAGGAGATCTGGTTCGCGCCCGGCGGGATCATCGGCGCCGCCGCACCGGTGCAATCGGGCGGACAGGAGATCGACGCCACGATGAAGCAAAAGCTGATCAGCTACCTGACGGCCCGGGTGCGCGCGGTCTCGGAGGGCAAGGGTTACCGCGGTCAGGTCGTCTCGGCGATGATCGACGCCGACGAGGAATTTCGCATCGGCAAGAAGTTGATCAAGGGCAAGGGCAAGCTCCTCTCGTTGACCGCGACCGAGGCGATGGCGACCTACGGCACGCCGCCGCAAGCATTGCTCGGCGCCGGCATTGCCAAGACCGTGGACGAACTTTTGGCCAAGAAATATGGCGAAGGCGGTTACGTGGTGAAGAAACTGGAGGTCACGTGGTCGGAGCAGGTGGCCGTGTGGCTCAACGCCATCTCGCCGATCCTGCTCGGGCTGGGCCTGCTCGCGCTCTTCATCGAGTTCAAGACGCCCGGCTTCGGCTTCTTCGGCATCGCCGGCATCGCGCTGCTCGCGCTGGTGTTTCTCAGCAGCTACGTGGCGGGTCTCTCGGGACACGAGCCGGTGCTGGTGTTCGCGCTCGGCGGGTTGCTCGTGATGGTGGAACTTTTCTTTTTCCCGGGCGTGGTCGTGGTGGCCCTGACCGGTCTCGCACTCATGATGGGCGCGCTGGTTTATGCGATGGCCGACGTCTGGCCCAACGAGCCGCTGACGTTTTCGGGCGAACTGTTCGTGCAACCGCTGATCAGTCTCGGGCTCGGTCTGGTGACGGCGGTGGGGCTGGGGCTGTTGGTGGCGCGGCTGTTGCCCAAGGGTTGGTTTTTCTCGCGACTCACCGTGGCGGAGACCGCGACTGCGGCGGCGCAAGTGGCCGGCGGCGCGCCCGAGGCGGCGGCGGAGCTGGCCTCCTTGGTGGGAGCGCGCGGCGTGGCGGCGACGGGGCTGTTTCCCAGCGGCCAGGTGGAAATCGCCGGACGGCGCTACGAGGCGCGCGTGGCGGTCGGCACCGTGCCGGCGGGCGCGACCATCGTGGTGGTGGGGGTGTCGGATTTCGGACTGATCGTGGAGGCCGTCGCATGACCACCATCGTCGTACTTTTTTTGATCGGGGTGTTGTTGCTCGCGCTGGAGATCGTGGTGCCGGGCGCGATTCTGGGCATTGTCGGCGGGCTTTTCCTGCTGGGCGGCGTGGGCGTGGCGTTCGCGCATTTCGGCGGGACGGGCGGGGCGCTGGCGCTGACGGGCGCGGTCGCGTTGCTCGGCGTGACGGTTTATGCGGAGCTGGTCTGGCTGCCGAAATCCTGGCTCGCGAAACACTTTTCCATGGCGACGACGCTCGATGGCACCAGCCAGCCGCCGCTCGCCCGCAACGAGGAGGTCGTCGGTCAGACGGCCGTCGCGCAAACCGTGCTCGCGCCCACCGGCTACGTGCAAATTGCCGGGCGGCGTTATGAGGCCTACAGCCAGAGCGGGCATGCAGAGGTCGGCGCGCAGTTGCGCGTCGTCGGCCTCGACAATTTTCGGGTGATCGTCAGAAAAGTTTAATCCTCCAGCTATCTTTTTAAATCCTATGAATCCATTACTCTGGGCTCTTGTCATCGGTGGTTTGCTGCTCGTGCTGGTCCTCGGCGCGATCGTATTCAGCCTCGTGGGCGCGTACGTGAAGGCGTTGTTCAACGGCGCCGCCGTGCCCATGTCGAAACTGGTGGCGCTGAAATTCGCGGGCATCCCCTATGGGTTGATCGTCGACGCCCGCATCACGGCGGTGCGCGCGGGCATCCCGGTCAGCGCGGACCTGATCGCGTCGCACTTTCAGGCGGGCGGCAATGTCGTCCCGACCGTGCAGGCGATCATCGCGGCGAAGAAGGCCGGCATCGAACTCAACTGGGATCGCGCTTGCGCCATCGACCTTGCGACCAAGGGCTCGGGCAAGAGCGTGATCGAGGCCGTGCGCACCTCAGTTGACCCGAAGGTGATCGACTGCCCGAACCCCGAGCAGGGGCGCGCCACCATTGATGGTGTGGCGAAGGACGGCATTCAGGTGAAAGTGAAGGCGCGCGTGACCGTGCGCACCAACCTCGATCGCTTTGTCGGCGGCGCGAAGGAAAACACCATCATCGCCCGCGTGGGCGAAGGCATTGTCACCACAATCGGCGCGGCCGAAAGCTATAAGAGCGTGCTCGAAAATCCTGACAGCATTTCCAAGACCGTGCTCGCGCGCGGTCTCGATGCCGGCACCGCATTCGAGATTCTCTCCATCGACATCGCCGACGTCGACGTGGGCGAAAACGTCGGCGCCAAGCTCCAGGTGGCGCAGGCCGACGCCAACAAGAACATGGCACAGGCGCAGGCGGAAATCCGGCGCGCTGCGGCCGTGGCGCTCGAGCAGGAAATGAAGGCCAAAACCCAGGAGGCGCAGGCCAAGGTTGTCGAGGCGCAGGCACAGGTGCCGCTCGCTATGGCGGAGGCGTTTCGCAGCGGCCGCTTGGGCGTGATGGATTACTACAAAATGGAAAACATTCAGTCCGACACGTCGATGCGCTCCAGCATCGCGCACCCGGAAGGAAAGAAATAAGGCGGCGCATGGCGGCGGGCTTTAGGCGGTAAGCTTAAAGCCCAGAGGCCAGAAACCATCTCAAACTCCGTCTCCGGCCAACAGCTATTAGCCTATAGCTTATACGCATAGCCACCAAATGTCATGAAGTGGGCCCTCGAGAATATTCAGGTCATCATCGCTGTTGCCGGTGTGATCGCGTACTGGCTTGCACAGCGGCAGCGCGCGCAGCAGGGATTGCCACCGACTGACGAAGATGGCAATCCGTTGCCGCAAACGCCACCACGCTCCGCCACGTTCGAGGAAACCGACGACGCTGAGCGCGCCCGCCAAGTGCAGGAGGAGATCCGGCGCAAGATCGCCGAGCGTCGCGGACAGGCCGCGCCACCGCCTCTGCCGCGTGAAACGCCCGCCGACGCGCCCATTCCGGCTCCTGCGCGTCGTGAGGAGGCGCCGCCGCCCGTCTTTCAAGATCCGGTGGCCGAGATGCTCAAAGAGATTCAGAAGCGTCTCGCTCCGCAACCAGAGCCGCCACCGCCGGCACCTTCGCCAGTCGATGAAGAGGCGCTCGCCCGCCAGCGGGCACTGGAAGTAAAAATGCAAGCGCTCGAAGTCGAGCGGCGCGCGACAGAGGAACATGTGGCCGCGCTCGCGACTTCAACCAATTTCATCGCGGATACGGCGGTATCACGTGCAGGTACCGCAGACAGCAAAGCGCCCGCGGGCTCCTGGCTCGCCGCGCTGCGCGATCCGGAGCAGGCCCGTCGCGCCATCGCCCTTCGCGAGATTCTCGGCCCGCCGGTGGCATTGCGCTAAAGCGCGGCGAGGAACAGGGTGACGAGACTGTGCTTGGCTCCTGCGACACGGACTCGGCGCTTCAGCGCAGACCGAGAAAACGCGCGAGCGAACTGACGGCGTCCGCCGCTTTTACGCCG
The DNA here is from genome assembly GCA_016217595.1 of Opitutia bacterium. Taxonomy (GTDB): domain Bacteria; phylum Verrucomicrobiota; class Verrucomicrobiia; order Opitutales; family Opitutaceae; genus MWDT01. The sequence goes on from JACRHS010000018.1 coordinate 149,217, forward strand.
CGTCGCACTTTCCGTGAAACGACCACCAGCCGGCCGCGCGCGCGGTCAGCCTTCGGGTCGACATGCCCCGCCAGCTCGCAGCCGGCGAGCACCGGCAGGGCATAGTAGCCTCGGACGCGTTTGGCTGCGGGCGTGTACACTTCCCAAGTGTAATCGAATTTCCAAAGACTGCGGGTGACGCGGCGGTCGTAGATCAACGGATCGAGCGGCGCGAGCAGCAGTGGCGAAGAGGGCGCCGGCGTGTCGGGTTCGCCGCGGACGCGCTCCAACAGCGGCAAATCTTCGCGGAGCAGGTGCAGCACCGGGCCATCGCCCACCCGCACGGGTTGCACGAGATCGGCGACGAACGGAACCTCGGCTTTTTTCAACCACGCCAGACGACGCTGGCGCAGGCGGGTGAGCACGAGCCAGCGCGCGCATTCCTCCGGCGAAGGTTCCGGGGAAGCCAGCGTGGCGGCGGGCAGCACGCGCTCCGGCAGATCGTAGACGCGGCGGAAATTACGCCGGGAGGAGAGGAGGACGCGGCCGTGGGCGAAGAGTTTTTCCAACACGCCCTTCACGGCGCGACCGCGCAGGCCCCAGGCGGTCTGGGCGCGGGCATCGTCGTCGATATCGTCGGAGAGCAACGGACCGCGCGCGGCGATTTCGGCGAGGATGCGCTGGGCGAGTTTCTCCTCGGTGGCGCTGAGCTGGCTGAGATAGCCGCGGGTCTGCGCCTGACGCCGGCGCATGTGCGATAGCAGGTACGGCCAGGCGGCGCGCGGGAAGGCGACGAGGATGCCGGCCTCGGGCAGAAAATGTTCGAAGCCAGGGCGCTTCGGCCCGTGGAGAAACGCGTGCAGCGCGCCCTCGCGGTAGTCCGCTACACGGTTGCGCAGGATGAGGTCGTGCATGCGACCGCAGACATTGATCGGATCGATCTGCACGTACCCCAAGTGTTCGAGCGCGTCGCCGATGTCGGCGGTCGGCGCATCGAGCCCGACCGCGCTTCGCATGAAACGGCGCGCCTCGGAGACAGAAAGGGCGAGCACGGCGTTGGGCATGCCGCCAGCGAATGCGTTCCACGCACCGCCGCAAGCCGGGCGATGGTGAAATGGCTTCTTTGCTTGGCGTAGCGCGGGTCTTCAGACCGCGCCGAATGTGCTGCTACGCGATTGGGTGCGGGCTGAAGCGCCGCATTACATAGAAGGATGTTTCGGTGGGGCAGGCGGCGCTTACTCCGGCTTCCAGTTGGCGTAGTCGAGATGCAGCTGGTCGAACCAGCGCAGCGGACGGTGGCCGCGCAGCCAGGAGGAAAAACGATGGAAAAGGCGGTGGGTTCTCATGGTGCTGGGTGGTGTAGGTGTTGGGTGCTTGTGGGTGGAAAAATGTTCCGTGCAGGTGTGGCCATGACTGGCGGGCGGTGCGGTCACGCGCTCGCACACGCCGGGTTCCAGGCGCTGCGGGTGGGCAGCAAGTAGTCGGTGCCGGCGGCATCGGGCGCGAACTCCGGGCAGTTGGCGGCGAGCTGCGCGCGCAGGCGTTCGCGGGCGCGCGCGATGCGGCTTTTCACCGTGCCGACATTGATGCCCAGCGAAGTGGCGATCTCCTCGTAGGAGAGATGCAGAAAATTGCGCAGCGTGAGGATTTCGCGATGGCGTTCGTCCAGTTGCTCCAGACAGCTCGCGATGAGTTGCGAGAATTCGTCGGTCACGGCGCTGCGCGCGGGATCGTGACTCTCGACCGCGACAACATCCGCGAACGTGGCGCGGGTATCATCGCTCAGCGGGCAATCGAGCGAGAAGGTGGTGTGCCGGCGGCGGCGAAAAAAATACCAGTAGCGGTTGCGCGCGAGATTCACCGCGATGCGGTAGAGCCACGTGGCGAGCGATGAGTCGCCGCGAAACCGCGCGAGCCCGCGGTAGGCGCGGATGAAGGTGTCTTGCGTGATTTCCTCGGCGTCGCCCTGGTTGTGTAGAATGCCGAGAGCGAGCGCGTGGATTTTTCCGCGGTGGCGCAGGATGATCTCGGTGAAGGCGGACTCGTCGCCCGCATTGAAGCGACGCACCAGCTCCCGGTCATGCTCGGCGGCGCTGGCGGATTTCTGTTGCTGGGGGGTGAGAGCGGACGCGGCGACTTGGAGGGTGGTGGTCATGAGGTGGCGGGATTTGCCCGTTCTGTTGCCAGCCTCATGCCAAGCCGGGGTGGGAAATTTTAACCCACGCCCGGGCAAGGGCTAAAATTTCCGCCACCCCGCAACGGGGGCGATGGTGTCGTGCAAACTGCCCGAGCCGGTTGGCGCGTCCGTGCAGGTTGCACGGTGGCGCGCCCCGGTCGGCCGCGTCACTTCGCGAGCACGCCGAAGACGATGAGCAACGCGATCACGATGCCCATGAGACTCTCGCCGGCGATGAGGCCGGAGGCCACGGGGACCACGGTTTTTTCGGCGAACGCGGGCCGCTTGCGGCGGAGCAGTTCGGCGATGGCTGCGCCGAGAAACATCGCGATGCAGTTGCTGCCCGGGATCACCATCGCGATGCCGAGTCCGGAGGGCGACGGCACGAGCGGGCGCAGTTTTTTCGGCGCGAATTTCTCGAAGAGCGCGAGCGCCACGCCGAGGGCCAGTCCGACGAAGATGGCGGTGCGCGCAGTCGGATGGAGCGCGGAGACGCCGCCGGAAAACGCCTTGGACACGCCGGCCCAGACCACGCACGCCGGCGCGGGCCAGGTCTCGCCACCGAGCACGCTCGGGTCGGGCAGGATGAGATTGAACGCCGGCACGACCACCGCCGCGCCCGCCAGCACGCCGAAGAGTTGCGCGTAGAATTGATGCCGCGGTTTTGCGCCGAGGAGCCAGCCGGTCTTGAGCGTGGTCAACAGGTCGGCGGCGTGCAGGCCGATGCCGCCGGTGACGTTGGCCGACATGATATTGCCGGAGAGATTGCCCGGCGTGATCACGCCGAAGAGGAGCTGCGTGACCGGGCCGAGCGCCTTGGTGGGCGTCACGTCGGTTTCGCCCGTGACGCGTGCGGCGACGAAACCCATCAGCACGGCGAGCGGCACGGCGATGAGCCCGGCCCAGAACGGCACCTGAAAGAGCCACGCCATCAACACCACGACCAGGGGCGAGAGCACCACGAAGCCCGCGGGAAACCACCAGTCGGGACACTCCACCGCGGCGATGCCGGTGTCGTTGGCCGCGCCTTTTTTGAACACCCGCGCCAGGCCGGTGATCGAGCGCCCGACGCTGCGATAGTCGAAGAGAAACGAGGTGAGCCCGGAGGCGACGAGGATTGCCGCACCCGGCCAGAGCGTCCAGGCCACGATCGCCTTGTAACTTACGGTGCTGATGATCCCCTGGGCCAGCAGCGTGGGTGCGAGCACGGCGTAGGTGAGCAGGCCGCCGAGGAGCAGCGACCAGCCGGTGCGGAAGCTCATCAACGCGCCGCCGCCGATCAGCACGACCTCGGCTTTGAACGCGAGCGTCCATTCGGCCAGCGCCCGGCCCGCGAGCGTCACCGGCAGACCGATGGTCGTGGGAATGATGTGCCAGGCATCGCGCAGCCACGCGACCACGGCGCCGAAGATGCCGGCGAGCGCGAGCCAGGTGGCTTTGCTTTTGCCGCCTGCGGAGGCGTCGTGGATCGAGCGAATGGTTTCTGCGGTGGCGGTGCCGGTGGGGAAGGCGAGTCCTTCCTGGTTGATCAACTGCCGCTTGATCGGAATGGCGGCGAAGACGCCGAGCGCGGCGATGACGGCGAACCAGACGATCATCGGGATGAACGGCGGCCGCACCGAGGTGACCATGAGCAGCGCGCCAAACGCCGCCATGTTGCCGCCGCCGGTCATGTAACCCGCGCCCGAGGCCACGGTGGTGAGGGCGTTGTTTTCGAGTGCGCCGAGCGGCCGCCGCACGAGCCGGAGCGACTGCAACGCCTGGAACGTACCCATCGCGAGGATGCACGCGGTGAGGGTCACGCCCATGCTCCAGCCGGTTTTGAAAAACACGTAGAGGTTGGAGAGGCACATGGCCGCGCCGATGACCATGCCGACGATGACGGCGCGCACGGTGAGATTGGCCTCGTTGGGGCGATACGTGTTTTGCAACCAATCGGACTCGCGGTCGGACGGCGCGGACGTTGGGGGAGGAACAGCAGGACCGGGCGCGGGAGTGGATGGTGAGGACATCGGTTATTGGGGAAGAAAAACACGGGCGCCGGAGTGCGTGCCTCCGGCGGCGGCCAGCGCACCACGGGGCTATCCGGCTGGCAAGGGGTTTGTCGGCGCGGCTACAGCCCGAGCATGAAGTTGAGCGTGCGGTCGGATTCGCCGGGCAGGGGCTCGTGCTGGAAATCGGGGTAGATCACGAGGTCCTTCTTGGCGGTGATTTTGTTGTAGGCGGCGAATTGCGAGCTGGGCGGGCAGATCGGGTCCATGAGTCCCGTGTACATCAGCACTTCGGCGCGGATGCGCGGCGCGAGGTGCTGGCAATCGATGTAGCCGAGCTTGGTGAACACCTCGTCTTCGCGCTCGTGCCGCGGATCGAAACGTCGGAAGTAGCCGCGCAATTCCTCGTAGGCGTCCTTGGCGAGATCCATCTCCCAGACGCGGCGGTAATCGCAGAGGAAGGGGAACAACGCGGCGGCGCGCTTGATGCGGGGCTCGAGCGCGGCGCAGGCGAGCGTGAGCCCGCCGCCTTGCGAGTCGCCGCGGGCGCCGACGCGCGTCGCATCGACCTCGGGCAGACGCATCACCACGCGGGCGAGCTGCGCGGTATCGAGGAAGATTTGCCGGTAAAGCAGTTTGCGCGCATCGGGGTCGTCGAGTCCGCGGATGATCTGGCCGTGATGGGTGTTGCCCAGCACGCCGCCGCGATCCTCGGAGCGTCCGCCCTGGCCGCGGCAATCCATCGCCGCCACACAAAGCCCTTCGCTCACAAACGGCAACTTGGTCGACCAGTCGCCGCTGCTGCCGGTGTAACCGTGAAACATGAGCACCGCGGGGTGCTTCGTACCGTCGCGTCCGGCATTTTTCGGACGCAGATATTTGGCGTAGATGCGCGCGCCGCCCACGCCGGTGAACCACAGGTCGAAGCACTCGGCGTGGCGGGTGGCCAGAACGGGATTGGGGCGCAATTCCGGTTGCGGATCGGTGGCGTCGAGCTCGCGCAGCGCGGCGGCCCAGTAAGCGTCGAAATCGGCCGGACGCGGGTTGCGTCCCTGATATTGGAGAAGTTCCGGGAGGGGTTTGTCGATGAGAGGCATGGCGGAAAAGATATCTGCGAAATGCCGGAGCCGGCCGTCTGCGCCAACTCAAAACACACGCACCAACGAGCGCGGTCCGGCGTCGAGCGCGGTCGTGGCGTCGGCGCCAGCCAGCCGGCGGAGCAGCGCGCCGCGGCGGTCAAACACGCCGATGCCGCCGCCCGCGAGCAGCGCGTAGTATTCGCCGGTTTCGCCGTTGCAACCGAGCGTGACCGCGACGACCTCGGCGGCGAGCGGCGCCAACGTGGTCCACGTGCCGTCGGGGGCGATTTCGATCAGTTGCGCCGGGGTTGTGGTAAGCAGGGCGACGAACCGGTCGCGCGTGTGATCGAACGCGAGCCCGCGCAGCGGTGCGGGCGGTTGCGGTGTGAGCGCGAGGACGCGGAGGAAGTTTCCCTCCAACGAAAACTCCCAAAGTTCGGGCTGCAGCAGATGGGCGGCAAACAGATGCCGGTCCCTGGGCCGCACGGCGAGATCGGCGGGCAGCGCCAGCTCCGCCGGCAGCATCCACTCGCGCACGTAGCGGTTTTCGCCGCGTTTGCAGATGCGGATGCGGCGATACGGCTCCACGCGAAGAATGAGGAAGTCGGTGTTGAAATCGTAGGCGATGCCGACGACGTATTCGCCAGGAGCAACCCGGCCGGGCAGGGCGGTGCTGGGGGCGCTCGCATCGGTGGCGAGATCGAGCACCGACTGGGGCGCGGCGGGCGTCCAGGCGTAGACGTGACCCGGGCCGGGCGAGTGACAGCCGGCGAGAGCGCCGAACAAGGCGGTTACGAACGCGGCGGCTAGTTTTCGCGTTGCCCTTCCGCGGGCGCGGCATGTGAGTCGTGGCATGAAAGTCGCATTCATCAGCGGTACGAGCATTGTGAACTCCGACCTTTTTGCGACATGGGAAGTGCGCACCATCGAGACGGCTTACGGCCCGGTGACGTACAAGGCGCGCGGGGAGCAGGCATTGATCAACCGGCACGGTTACGCGTTCCCGCTGCCGCCGCATAGCATCAATTACCGCGCCAACATCCGCGCACTCGTCGATCTCGGCTTTCGCGACATCGTGTCGCTCAACTCGGTGGGTTCGCTCAAGGCCGCGTTGCCGCCGGGGACGTTCGTCTCGTGTAGCGACTACGTGGGCCTGCAACAGGGCCCGGCGACATTTTTCGACCGCGAGCTCAAGGGCGGCGCGCCCGGCATCGCCAACAACCTCATCCCGCTGCTGGTGGAAAAACTCGCGCCGGAGTTCACCATCCACACCGGCAAAGTCTACGTGCAGATGCGCGGGCCACGGTTCGAGACCAAGGCGGAGATTCGCATCGTGAAAGAGTGGGGCGACGTCATCGGCATGACCGCCGCGCACGAGGCCGACCTGTGCACGGAGCTCGGGTTGAATTACAACAGCCTCGCGCTGATCGACAATTTTGCCAACGGGCTCGAAGGCACGGAGGTCGACTTCGCGAAATTCAAGGAACTCGTCCGCGCCAACCAGCAGCGCGTGAATCGGCTCTTCGCGCGGATGCTGGAAATTTTGGGCTGAAGGTTGCCACCACGAAAGACGCGAAAGACACGAAAGTCGGGCGGGTTCGCCGAACCCCGCCTATGACCAAGTGCGATTTTCATTTTCGTGCCTTTCGTGGGTTTCGTGGTCAATTTTCATCCATGAGCAAAACCATCGGCATTCTCGGACTCGGCATCATCGGACAGGCGTGGGCGCGACGTTACGCGGCGGCCGGCGTGTTGACAGGCGTGTGGAACCGCACGCCGCAACCGACCGCCAGCGCCTGGCGCGACACTCCCGAAGCGGTGGCGTCGGCGGCTGACGTGGTGCAAATCGTCGTGGCCGATCCACCCGCAGTCGAAGGCGTGCTCACCCGCATTCTGCCGCAACTCGGCCCGGGAAAAATCGTGGTGCAATCGAGCACCATCGATCCGGCGAGCAGCGCGCGTTTCGCGACGCTCGTCGGCGGGCGCGGGGCGCGTTACGTCGAAGCGCCGTTCACCGGCAGCAAGCCCGCGGCGGAAGAGGGCAAGACGGTATTTTACCTCGGCGGCGAAACCGTCGATCTCGATGCGGTCGAGCCGTTGCTGGCGCTTATCTCGGAAACGCGTTTTCGCATCGGCACGCGCGAGCAGGCCTCGGCGCTGAAGCTGGCCATGAATTTGAACATCGCCGCCCAGATGGAGACACTGGCCGAGAGCCTGACCATCGCCCGGCGCGCGGGCATCGGCGACGACACCTTCTTCGCGGCGCTGGCGAAAAACGTGAGCTATTCCGGCGTCACCAAGCTCAAGGAACCGAAGCTGCGCACCGGCGATTTTTCGCCGCAATTTTCGGTGAAACACATGTCGAAGGACATGCGCCTCGCCGTGGCGATGACGGCGGGCGCGGACTATCCGGTGCTGGCGACGGTGCGCGCGCGCCTGCAATCCGCCGAAGCCCGCGGCATGGGCGACGACGATTTCTCCACGCTGCTGCGGCTGCTCTGAGTAACGGGTGAAGCGCACCGCTCGATCAACCGGAACATCGGAATTTAACAGGAGAAAGCAGAGTGCGCAGAGAACGTCGGAGGCGCTGCGCGACTGAGACCGGCAATTGGCTGGCGGTGGGGCGGGGATAAAGCCCGCCCCACCACTCGGCAGAAAACAGCGAGGCCGTCGAAGGCGTCGGCGTTTGCCTGCAATCCTGTTGCAACTCACGGCAGGCTGGCCATAAACACGCGCACTCTGCGATGTGCCACCCGGCAGCCAAATGGCGCATCACCCCGCCAACATCATGTCCGCCCCCGACGACAATATCCGTCCGCATATCCACATCGTCCGCCAGCAACGCGTGATCCTCGATTCCGATCTCGCCGCGCTTTATGGCGTGTCGACGAAACGCTTTAACGAGGCGTTCAAACGCAATCGCGACCGCTTCCCGGCGGATTTTGCGTTTCAGCTCACGGCGGCGGAGTTCGCAGCGTTGCGAGCGCAGATGGTCGACGAAAAAACGATAAATGTTGATGGAGAGCGGCATGAACCCAACTGGTCGCAAATTGCGACCAGTTCCGGCAAATATCGCGGCGCCACCTATCGGCCGTGGGCGTTCACCGAGCACGGCGCATTGATGGCCGCCAATCTTCTGCGGTCGGCTCGCGCGCGACAGATGAGCCTATTCGTCATCCGCGCCTTCGTGCGGATGCGCGAGGAACTCGCCACCAACGCCGCCATCCTGAAGCGATTGGCAGAAATTGACCGGACGCTCCTCGTCCACGATTCCGCCCTGCGCGATGTCTACAGCAAACTGTTGCCACTGCTTGCGCCGCCCGCCGAACCGCCCAAGCGCAAGATCGGTTTTCATCCCGGCAACCGTTGAATGCGACCTAAGCCTGCCGCCAATTGCACCCTCTCTCCCTATGATCACTCCTCAGCCTTTTTCGCTCCGTATATTCGTGGCCGACGGCGATCCCGACGGCTTGCGCCTGGTCGAACGTTCCAACTGGATTGGCCGGGCCGTGGTTTTTCCGCGGGCGCTTTATCCCAAGGTGCGAGGGCGCGACGAGTTCAAGCAGACCGGCGTCTACCTGCTCCTCGGACCGCGCACCGATGGAGACGGCGAAATGCTCTACGTGGGCGAGGGCGACCCGGTCGGGCCGCGGCTGGAGGGGCATTACGCGAAGAAAGATTTTTGGACCCGGGCCGTCTTCTTTGTGGCTGGTCCCGGACAGCTCAATAAAGCGCACGTGCAATATCTCGAGGCGCAATTGGTCGAGCGTGCGCTGCAGGCCAAGCGCCTGCCGTTGGACAATGGCAACAAGCCCGCCGAGCCCACGCTTTCCGAGGCGGATCGCGCGGACATGGACGTGTTCCTGCAAAACATCCTCGGCATGCTCCCGGTGCTGGGCATCCACGCGTTCGAGCAAAGCCCGGCGGGCGCGGCGTCAGGCGGCGGCATATTGCTCACCTGTCAGGGGCGTGGCGTCTCCGCGCAGGGATTCGATACACCGCAGGGTTTCGTGGTGCGCGCCGGTTCCATCGCCAGCCAGGAGGCGGTGCCTTCGCTGAAGATCCATTGCCCGAATGTCTGCGAAGTTCGCGCGGAATTGCTGAAAAACGGCGTGCTCGTAGCGGATGGCCACGGGCTGCGCTTTACGCAGAATTACACGTTCAGCTCTCCTTCGATCGCATCCGCCGTGGTGTTGGGGCGCTCCTCGAACGGGCGTGTGGACTGGAAGGATGCAAGCGGAGCGACGCTGAAGGAGCTGCAAGAAGCCGAGGTGAAAACCGCCATCTCGACCCTTCGCAACGAGCGCGACTAACTATCGCACGCGCGCGCTGCGTTCGCGCACGATGTTCCGGTGCGATGGCCTCGCTTGGCCTCGGCGGCGCAGGTGCCTTCAGGGCTTGGCGCCGAAGACGGCGTAGAGGTTGGCGAGGTCGACGGCGGCGTAGATCTGACGCTGGCTCTCCTCGGACTTCTTCCACATGTCGGCAAAGAAGGCGCGGGCGCGGCCGTCGGGGCAGCCGGCGATGTAGGGCTCGGCCGGGCCGGTGCTCTGCCGCCAGAAAAGTTTGGCGATGCCGGCCTGCACATCGCTGTGGTGCGCGGCGCGCAGCAGCACGAACGACTCCACCAAGCATTCCGCGGCCTGTGGCGGCACGGTGGCGATCAACGGTGCGAACACCTCGGAAGCCTCGGAGCGGTCGCTGGCGTAAAGCGGCGAGGGAATGCCATCGGGCGTGATCAGCATCTCCGGCACGCGCGCCCCCAGCAATCGTTCGACGGCGGCGGCGATGCGGGTGCGGTCCTTCTCAGCTTCGAGCCGGGATTGTACGAACCCGAGCAACATGTCGGTGCGTTCGACTTCGTCGGGGCGCATCGGGGGCAGGAATGCGATGGCGGCGAGCGGATCGTCGAGGAAGGGGCGGAGCGTGGTCTTGCTCACGGGCAGACCGTGCTTGCGCTCGGCGGCGGCGACTGCGGGCGGGAAAATCGCCTGGAAAAACGACACCAGCGTGGGATCGGCGGTGGCGGCGAGTTCGTCCTGCCCGAGAAGGCGCTGGAGGAGATTGGCCGCCATGCGGGGATTGGCGAGGGCCGGGCGATTGGGCGTGGTGTCGCTGAGGAAGGAGAGCTGGGTGCCGGAGGCGGTGGGCGGATTCATGCTGGCGCGAAGTAGAAGAGAGTTGGCGCGCAGCGCAAGAGTGCGTGCGTGCCAGGTCGCAGGCCACGCGGTGAGGGCGCACAAAATCGTTTGAGCTGACCGCGCGCGCGAATTTGTCATCTGTGCTGTTGACACGGTGAAAATTTATTCAATGTTTCAAGACGGCATCTAACCCCTTGAAGAAAAATTAGATGCAACCTGCTTATGGCTTCTGCTTATTCCATGAATAAAAATTACCCAGCCAACGACTTAGGTAACCACTTGGTGCGTTCGCGCAAGGGGCGCTGAGACCGCATACTCGGTCGCACTCAATCAAAAACGGAGGCGTTATGCTGCACTTCGTCGCAGGACGAAAGCGGAGTTGGTGTGTTTTGGCACTGGCGGTCGCCGGCGTCATCGCGTGGTGGTGCTGGCCGGCCAGGCCACCGGAGCGCGGCGCGACATTGTCACCGCCGCCGTCGCGATCGCAGTCGGCGCGTCCACCTGAGCCGGCAGTCGCGGCTGCGACCGTCACTCCGGTCGCGGTGCAAAACGGGCGGGAGGCCGGCTTTCTTTGGGATGCTTTGCGCGAGGCGCTGGCCAGCGGTGAGCCGGATTTGTTGCAAGCGGCGTTGGAGACGTTTTCCCGCTATCTGCGCGAGCATCCGAATGAAAAGGCGGACATGCTCGCCCGCTTCAAACGCGAGCAGGCATTGGCACGGCAGATTCATCCGCTGGCAGCGGGCAGCGTGCGCTGGGGGCTGCCCGAGGCCCGGCATTTGCTGTCGGCCGCCGCGATGGACCTGGCGCAGGACAGTCGCGACGCGCAGTTGCGGCTTTGGGCGGTGACGGCGTTGGGCAATTTCCCCGAGAGCAATTCCGAGGCGCTCGCGTTGGTGCAATGGCTGAGCCGCACCGACAGCGACATGCAGGTACGGCATGCCGGTTTGGGCACGATGGCGGTCTGGCTGGCGGGGCAGCCGGATTTTCGCGAGCAGATCATCCAGGGCTTGATCGATATCATCCAAGCTCCCGCACCCCGGGAGATTCGCGCCGATGCACTGATGATATTGCTGGCGCATAGTCCGCAGCTGACGGCGCCGGTCACAGCCAGCATTGACTCTTTTTTGCAGGACAAGCCCACCGCCGAGGATCGCCTGCTGGTAGCGCTGGGTGTCGGGCGCAAAAACGAGTCCGCGCGCGACTATGCCCTGGGTTTGCTCAAGACGGCTTTCGAAGAGGAGGGCAGAGTCGATATGCGCCGCAACATCGTCACCGAAATGGTGCGGCTGGGCCATGCGCAAGCCGTGCCGTGGCTGGAGCGGTTGCCGGCGGGCAATCCGATCGTGGCGGCCGACATCCAGGATTACGTGGCGCTGCTGAAGGCCGGCACGCTTCCCAACGAACTTGATGCGTTGAAAAACCAGCGCAGTCAGCAGCGCGGGCTTACTCCTTAAGAGTGCGCCCGCGTGGTCAAAAAAGCGAAAGAACAGGTAAAACCACATAACATGCACAAACACATCCCCCATCATGCCCGGCGCTTTGTTTGCGGCCTGGCATTTCTCACCAGCATACTCCCGGCCTTGGCGCAGACCGCGGCGGATCGCATCCGCCTCGCCGAGGAAATCAAAGGCGACAGCCGGATCACCCTGGCCACGGTGCACGTGTCCGGCGTGACCGACAATGCCTTCGCGAAAAACACCATCAACGACACCGCGGTCGGACTGCAGGCTTCGTTGAGCAGCTACCAGAACGCGCCGGGCGGCACCGTCTGGCTCGATCCGCGCATGCTCGCAGGTCTGAACCAAATGGCCCGGTACTACGGCTATAATTTCTCGGTCTCCGAGACCTGCGGCGCCAGCCATAGCGTGGGTTCTCGGCACTATAGCGGCGTCGCCTATGACGTGAATATCATCAACGGCGTCCATGTGTCCTCCAGTAATGCGTACTACCAGACCTTCATGACGCGCAACCGGGCGATGGGCGCGACCGAAGTGCTGGGGCCGGGCGATGCCGGACATAGCGACCATCTGCATCTGGCCTGGACGGCGAACAGCAATAATGTCGCGCCGTTCTCCGCCTCGCAGATCACCGCCAGCGCGAACACCGCGACGGGGTTGCCCAAATACGCCGGCGACGGCGTCATCAGCAGCACGTATTATTGGGCGGCGGACGGCTTGGGCCAATGGATCCAGTTCGACATGGGCGTCACCAAATTGCTGCGTTATGTGCGGATCGCCTGGGCTGCGGGCAACGCGCGCCGGGAGACATTCTCCGTGCAAGTCGCGACCAGCAGCAGCGGGCCGTGGACCACGATGCTCGATCATGTGCAGAGCAGCGGCACCACCTTGGGGCTGGAATCGTGGGACTTCGCCGACGTCAACGCGCGCTACATTCGCGTGGTCGGCTATGGCAACACGGTGAACACCTTCAACAGCATGACGGAGTTTGTCGCCCGGGCTGATCCTATCACCACCGGGATCAAGCAAACCTTTGCGGCTTCACAAGTGACGGCTAGTGCCAATACCGCTGCCGGCTTACCTGTCTATGCGGCAGACGGAATCATCAGCAGTAGCTATTATTGGGCGGCGGACGGCTCGGGCCAGTGGATCCAGTTCGACATGGGCGCGGCGAAGACGCTGGGTTACGTGAAGATCGCCTGGGCCGCGGGCGATGCGCGCCGGGAAACATTCTCCGTGCAAGTGGCGAGCGCCAGCGGCGGGCCATGGACGACGGTGCTCGATCATGTGCAGAGCAGTGGCACGACTCTCGGCTTTGAGACGTGGGACTTTGCCGATGTCAGCGCTCGGTACGTGCGCGTAGTCGGCTACGGCAACACGGTGAACACGTTCAACAGCATGACAGAGTTCGAGGCGTGGGTCATGCCGTGACAATGTTGTCATAGAAATCTGAAGACATGACGCCGGGCGCGGGCTGTATGGCTCGCGCCCGTTTTTTGTGAGGAGACTGCGGCGAGTTCGTCCTGCCCGAGCGGGCGTTGGAGGAGATTGGCCGCCATGCGGGGAGCGGCGTGGGCCGGCGGCGGGCAAAAAAAGCCCGGAGCCGTGGCGGGCTCCGGGCACGAATTCAGTCGCGTTGATCGGGCGCGTTTACGGGGTGGTGGTCCACACCTGCGCTTCGTTCAGGCTGTTCCACGCATTCACCGTGTTGCCGTAGCCGGTGACGCGGACATAACGCGCGCTGACGTTGGCGAATTCCCAAGTTTCGAATTCGAGGGAGTTGCCGCAGCTTTGCACGTGATCGAGCACGGTGGTCCAGGTGACGTTGTCGGTGGAGACGGCCAGCGAGAAGGTCTCTTTGCGCAGGTCGCCCTGGTGCCAGGCGAGTTTCACGAAAGCGACGGTCTTGGTCGAACCCAGGTCGAACTTGATCCACTGGCTGCCGTCGTTGCCCAGCGCGGCCCAGTATTGCAGCGGATCGCCGGGATTGACCGGGAGGAGCTTGCCGTCCACCGCGTAGGAGGCCGGGCTGGCTGGATCGGTGCCGGCGGAGGCGGTGACTTGCGCGGCCGGGATGGAGGCCTTGGCGGCGGCATCGACCCACATTTGCGCTTCGGCCAGGCTGTTCCAGTCGTTCAGATTATTGCCGTAACCGGTGATGCGCACGTAACGGGCCGCGACATCCGGGAAGTCCACCGTCTCGAGCTGGAGCGTGGTGCCGCTGCTTTGGACGCGGTTGAGCACATTGGTCCAGGTGGTGTTATCGCGGGAGACGTCGATGGAGTAGGTCTCGATTCGAGCATTGCCTTGGATCCAGGCCAGTTTGACGAAGGCGAGCGATTTGACGGAGCCCAGGTCGTATTTGATCCAGTCGGTGCCATCGCGGCCTTGTCCCGTCCAATATTGGGTGGAGCTGATCTTGCCGTCGCGGGTGAACTTCACGTGTACGTTGGGATCGCCGACGTACGTGCCGTTGGCGGTGACGTTATTGGCGTGGACCGGATAGTGGACGCCGCCCGTGGAGGCGCCCCAGCTCGCGCGCTTGTAGTAACGCGCGGTCATGTCGGTGAGCGAGGCCTTGCTGCGCACGACCATCTCCACGCCGTAATCCGAGCCGTGGGCTTCGCGGGTGTAGACGTTGCTGGGCGTGCTGGTCATGCAGAAGCCGGTGTGGCCGCCGCTGTCGTCCGCGTAGCGATAAACCCAGAAATCCCACGTGGAGAGGCTGGCTTGATCGATCCGCACAGTGTTGGCGATGCCGGGATAGAGGTGGACGGTGCCGTAGGGATGGCCGGTGTTCGTGTGCTCGGCGGTGTATTGGGGCAACGCCAGGCAGCGCGCCACGAAATCCGAGCAGTCGGTGCCTTCCGTGGAGGAGGCGTCCCACACGTCGTTGTCGATCCAACCGATACTGCCGCCGAAGACATAGCGTTCCCCGAGACCGTGGAACGTGTAGGCGTCGCATTGGGCCTTGGTATAGTTGGGATCGTAAGCCCCGGCGGCACTGTTGCCGAGGGCGAGGAGCGCGCTGGCGCCCAGGATAGCTAGCAGTTTCTGACTCATGGGTGGGTGTGTTATCTAGGCTATGGGTTTGGTTCTGTGTCATCGCGGCGCCGGTTACACGGCGCTGCGAAAAGGGGTATTTTCAGGGTTTCATCCCGGCGTAGTCGAAGGTCAGCAGGCGCGCCTCCTTCGGGTCGCCGGCGAGGATGACGACTCCGTTCTTGGTCGCCGTCATGCGCCGGTTGGCATCGAAGGCGAACCAGACATCGATCTGGGCCACCCCGATCGTGCCGCTCACGGGGTCGATGCGCGCAAGCCGGCGGGTGCGAAAATCGCCTTCCAGCGTATAGAGCACCCACAGGTTGCCCTGGCCGTCGATTGTCGCCTCCTCCACGCAGGCTACTGGTTTTTCGAGCGCCACCTCGACGGAGAGGTGGAGTCCGTTGCCGAGGACCAATTTCCCGTCGCGGATATCGGCCAGCCCGTCGATGTCTTCCGCGGTGACCCGTCCGGTGGTGGCGTCGTAGGCGAATTTGGTGCCGAGCGGAAAAGTGCCGGCGACCTTGGCGTGGGGGACGATGCTGAGCTGGTTGTCGACGACGCGGTAGACGGTGTTGTTGCGATAATCCACGACGAGCAGGCCGGCGCCGTTGGCCTCGACGATCAGGTCGTTGCCGAACTGATTGGGCAGCGCGATGGCCGCGACTTGCCGGCCGTCCTTGTCGTAGCCGAGGAGCCGGTGGCCGACGTTATCCAGCACGTAGGCGATGCCGTTGAGGAAGGCCACGGAGCGCGGGCCGCTGATCGCGCCATCCTGGCCGGGCGGCGGTTTGGCGAGGCTGAACGACGCGGGGCCGCTGTTCCAAGGTTGCTGCACGAGGACGTTTTCTTTGAGCCGCATGGGCTGCGGCGGGCGCAATCCCTGGTGCGGTTTTGCGGCCACGGGCGTCGGAGCGGGCGGTACGGGCGCCGGGACGGGCGCGGGCGGAGGGATGGCCACGCGAGGCGCGGCGGGCGCGGGTTTTTCGTGGACCCGGCCGAGGAAATAATACCAGGCGATGATCGCGAGCACGCCAGCCAGCACGAACCAGCGCCAGGGTTTGCGGCCAGGCCGGGCGGGCGTGGCTGGTTGGGACGCAGAGGGTCGGGTCGGAAGACCTGAGTCGGTGTTCATAGGGGCGAAAAGGGGCGGGGTATGGGCGGGGAAAGCCGGCGCCAACGTTCGCCGCCTCTGGGCGGTGGACGGTGACTGGCCCGGAAGCGAAAGCGGGGGCGCAGGGAAGAGCGACCTGACTGGCTGGGAAGGGATGGGTCTTGGCGGCGTGAAGAAGTGAAGCGTGGAAGCAGCAGAGTGGCGGGCTCGCCGCAGCGGGCGGCATGGGGGCACTGTTAGTGCCCGCGCGTAAAATGCGGGAACGAACGACTGGTGAGACTTTGAAGTCTCCTTGGCATCGCGATTCCTGCGGGCTGGCTGGAGTAAGTGAACCGCGATGACTGACTACTTGATCTTGCACCGGTAGCAGCCAGCGGAGCGGGCGCAAGAACACGGAGCTTAACACAGGTTTCCTCTCGCGTGTACGGCGAGAATCCGATTGCCGGCCGTCCTTCAAACGCTATGTCTAAACGCCATCGCGCTCGGAACGCAGCCACTCCGGGCTCTGCCAGACCGGCTCACCACCGCTCGAAAACCCTCCCGTCACAGTCTATCCCGGTATCGCGCGACGCGCTCGCGCGCATCGCCCTCTTTCCTCTGTCCCCATAAACCATGTCGCAATTCGTCAACCTCGTATTTGAAGGCGGCGGCGTCAAAGGCATCGCCTACGCCGGCGCGTTGGAAATTCTGGAACAGCAAAACGTGATGCCAGACATCCGGCGCGTGGCCGGCACGTCGGCCGGCGCGATCACGGCGGTGCTCGTCGCCCTCGGCGCCCGCAGCCAGGACGTGGCGGCCATCGTCGGCAGCACGCATTTCCGCGCATTCATGGACGATTCGTTCACCATCGTTGGCGACATCGACCGGCTCATCCATGAATACGGCTGGTACAAGGGCGACGCGTTCGCCGACTGGATGCGCAAGCAGATCCATGTGCTCTGCGGCAACTCTGAGCTCACCTTCGCGCAACTGGCGGCCAAGGCCCAGACGGCCGGCAGCGCCTGCCGCGATCTCTATATCATTGGGACGAATCTCTCCCTGCAAATGCCGACGGTGTACTCGGCGGACACCACGCCAGACACGCCGATCTGGCAGGCGGCGCGCATTTCCATGAGCATACCGCTGTTCTTCGCCTCAGTGATGCAGGCGAAGCAGGTGCTCGTCGATGGCGGTGTGACGTGGAACTACCCGCTCGATCTGTTCGACGATCGCAAGTACGTCGCGCCCGGCAGCCCATGGGAGCCGCCGCTCGTCGACTATCCGACGGCCTATGACGCGAACCACATTTTCAACAAGCAGACGCTCGGGTTCCGCGTGGACACGCAGGACGAGATCAAGGCCGAGAAGGAATCCTGGGGCCTGCCGCCGCAGAAGATCGACAACTTCGTGGATTATTTGCGGGCGCTGGTCGGGTTCATGAACGACATGGCGAACAAGATGCACCTGCACACCAATGACTGGCACCGCACGGTCGCCATCGATGCGGGGGGCGTGAGTGCCACGGATTTTGATCTGAGCGACGCCCAGGTGCAGCTGCTCATTGGCAACGGCCGGACCGGGACGACGAACTACTTCAATTGGTTCAACGACCCCGCCTCCGCGCCCCCGCCGATCAACCGCATCTGACACAATATCCGCCCCGAATCGTCTCGTCGGTGCAGAGCTGGACACTCATCCGACTCCCCATCCGGAATAAGTTCCGGATGGTCGCTGGCACGACGACGAAAGAACAATATGGGTCTCGACTCCGTTGAGCTGATTCTCGCGTGGGAAGAATCATTTGGCATCACCATTTCGGATGCTGAAGCGGCGACCATGTTCACGACCAGACTGGTCACTGAGAGTGTCTACGCAAAAATCCGATCAGATCAGCCGGAGGATCAAGGGTGCCTTTCGTTGCGGGCGTTTTTCCGATTACGGAAGGCTTTCGCGGAGGAAGGCATTTCGCGGCAAGAGGTGCGGCCGGACGCAAAGGTGGCAGATTTTGTGCCCCGACCACGACGTCGTGAGATTTTGGGCGCAGTATCCGAACGCGCCGGATTGGGGCCGTTGAAGCGTGTGCCTTTTGCACTGCAGTTCACGTTTGGCAGGGTTCGGGATATGGTCAGTGACGCCGTCATTGGAAAGCATGAGATGCTACGACTACCGGGCCACGGTTGGTCGCAGGCTCAGGTGAGAGAAGTTGTCCGGGCGGTCTTGTTTACCCAGCAAGCGTTGCGCGGATTTTCTGATGACGACAAATTTGTGGAAGATCTTGGGATTAATTGATGGAGAGCGATTTTGCATGTGCGGAATAGGGTCTGTGCACAACTGCGCTGTTGCTCGGTGCCGTTTGTAACAGAGCTGTTACGATATAAAATTAGCGCGGCGGGAGGCGCGGAGCATGTTGTTGGGCCTTATCTTCAGCGTGGCTGGATGGTTCGACGATCCCAGTGCGATTCTCGTGTCGTCCGCTGCACCGGATCGGGCCTGCGTTCTCAACGTCACCTCCCTCCGCCATGAAAAACTTCCTCCGTTTGCAGCTCTGCCTCGTCGGGCTGGCTGCGCTGTTATCTACCTCCTCAGCTCAAATCATAGAGTTTCGCGCTGTCATCAACGCCGCCCAGGAAACGCCCGTCAACTCATCGCCCGCCACGGGCACGGCGGTCTTATTCTACGACCTCGCGACGAACACATTTAACCTCTCCATCACGCTCAACGGATTCGCCAATACCCTCACCAACTCCCACATTCACGAGGGCCTGCCGGGCGTGGCGGGCGGAGTCGTGACGGGGCTCGGGGCGGAGGCGGCCTACACGCGCTCCGGGAGCACGCTCACGGCGACGTTCCGCGGGCTTACGCATGGCGGCGACCGGCTCAAGCTGCTGCAAAATGGCGCGTATTTGAATTTCCACACCGCGGCGTATCCGGGCGGAGAAGTGCGCGGCCAGCTTATCGCGCAGCCCAAGCGCCTCACCGCGCTCATTGATGTCGCGCAGGAGCAGGCGGCCTTGCCCGCCACGACCATCAATTCGCGGGCGTTTGGCGCGGCGCTCATCAGCTACAACCCGGGTACGAGCAAGATCACCTTCAGCATTTGCGTGTACGCGTTCACGAACACGTTTAGCAATTCGCATTTCCACGAGGGCGCGCCGGGCGTCAGCGGCCCAGTGGTGCACGGCATCGGCGCGGCTTCCGTTTACAACGTGGCGGGCGGCGTCATCTCGAAAACATTCAGCGACCAGACCTATGGCGGTGATCCGATTCGGCTGCTGACCGGCGGGACGTATCTGAATTTCCACAGCAACGTGTATGCTGGTGGCGAGATTCGCGGGCAGGTGTTGTCGAGCGATGAAACGCCCTCCTCGCGGCTGGCCAACGCGTCAACCCGCGGACTCGCGGGCGCCGGTGATCAGGCGCTCATCACCGGCTTCGTGGTGCAGGGGCCCGAGCCGGTGGGCGTGGTAATTGGGGCGCGCGGTCCGTCGCTCACGCGCTTTGGCGTGGCCGGGGCGGTGGCGGATCCCGCGTTGACGATCTACGATTCGCGCGGGCTTTTGGTGGCGTCCAACGACAATCAGGCGCTCGGATTCACGACATCGGCCCCGCCGTTTTACGATGCGAAGGACGCGGCGTTGCGGCTGATTCTGCCGCCGGGCGTCTACACCGTGGTGATTAACGGCGTTGGCGGAGTCCCCGGCGTCGCGCTCGGCGAGATCACCGAGGACCGCAATCCTTCTCTGTAGCGGCGCGCTGCGTTTGTCACGCGAACGAGTCCAACTGTGATTGCCTCGATTTGGTGGACAGAGGACCGAGTTATTCATGAATCTCGCGGAGCCCACCGCCCTGAGCCCAACAGGGCGGCGGTGGGCGTGAGCGAGATTTGGGAATAACTCGGTTGGGATGAGGGCGGCGCAAGGA
>JACRHS010000019.1 GCA_016217595.1 Opitutia bacterium
GAGGTGGCAAAGCGGCATAAGGCCGATTTGGAAATCGGCGCTCCGGGGAAGGCGCGTCTCCCGGCGAAAGGAGCGCCGGTCTCCGAACCGGCATTACATTCTTTTGCCCCACGCCGAATCGGAGTTCGGCGCTCCACTGCCTACGCCTTCGCCACCAGTTGCCGCAACACATACGGCAGAATGCCTCCGTGTTGGTAATAGTCGATCTCGATGGGCGTATCAATGCGGCAGACGACGGCGATGTTCTCCACGGTGCCGTCTTTGCGCGTAATCTTGAGTGTGAGGTCTTGCTGAGGCTTGAGGTTCGCGTCGAGGCCCACGATGTCGTAGGTCTCGCTGCCGTCGAGCTTCAGGGTCTGCGCTGTCGTGCCGTCCTTGAATTGCAGCGGCAGCACGCCCATGCCGACGAGGTTGCTGCGATGGATACGCTCGAAGCTCTGCGCCACGACGACTTTCACGCCGAGCAGGTTCGTGCCTTTCGCAGCCCAGTCGCGGCTGGAGCCGGTGCCGTATTCCTGTCCGGCCAGGATGATGAGCGGCGTGCCGCTGGCGATGTGCTTCACCGCCGCGTCATAGATGGCCATCTTCTCGCCGGTGGGCTGATAGATCGTGTTGCCGCCTTCCTCGCCGCCAAGCATCAGGTTCTTGATGCGGACATTGGCGAAGGTGCCGCGCGTCATGATGCGGTCGTTGCCGCGACGCGAGCCGTAGCTGTTGAAGTCCACGAACTCGACGCCGTTCTCGCCGAGAAATTTTCCGGCGGGCGAACTCTTCTTGATCGCGCCGGCGGGCGAGATGTGGTCGGTCGTCACGCTGTCGCCGAAAATGCCGAGCGCACGCGCGCCGGTGATGGGCTTGATGCTGCCGGGCTGCATCGTGAAGTTCGTGAAGAACGGCGGCTCCTGGATGTAGGTGCTCTGGCGGTCCCACTCATAGACGTTGCCGACGGTGGACGGGATCTCGTTCCACTTCGGATTCTGCGACGCGAAATTCTTGTAAAGCTTCTGGAAAATCTCCGGCTTGAGGGACGACTGCATGGCATCGCGCACTTCCTGGAGCGTGGGCCAGAGGTCGGCGAGATAGACGGGTTCGCCATCCTTGTCCTTGCCGAGCGGCTCGCAGCTCAGATCGAGATCCACGCGGCCTGCGAGCGCGAACGCGACGACGAGCGGCGGCGACATGAGGAAGTTCGCCTTGATGTTCTGATGCACGCGCGCCTCGAAGTTCCGGTTTCCCGAGAGAACGGAGGCGGCGACGAGATCGTTCTTCAACACGGCCTCCTCGATGGCCGGAGCCAACGGGCCGGAGTTCCCGATGCAGGTCGTGCATCCATAGCCGACCGTCTGGAATCCGAGGCGGTCGAGGTACGGTTGGAGGCCCGTCTTGGCCAGGTATTCCGTGACCACCCGGCTGCCAGGCGCGAGCGAGGATTTCACGGCCGGGTTCACCGAGAGACCTTGCTCCACCGCCTTCCGCGCCAGCAATCCCGCCGCCAGCATGA
>JACRHS010000020.1 GCA_016217595.1 Opitutia bacterium
CCTGCGGACCGGCGACCACCGCAGCAGCAATCTGCGCTTGCTGGTCGGCAGTTAGTTTACGCTTCGGGCCAGCCGCGCCACGGCGCTGCCAGTCGTGAGCGGACTGCCGCCGGACCTTGCGCAACCGCGCCACCTCACTCGCCCCCTTTCCCTGCGCGAACAGTTTCGCCGCCTTCAGCCGTCGTTGCTCCATTGCCCCGTGATCGCGTTGTTTCGCCAGGCCCCAGCGAAACCTCTGTCAGGCTATTATGCGTGACTTAATAGTGGTTCCAGCCCGACGCCAGCGGGCGCAGCGCATTCCGGTTCCGCGCGCGAAATCATTCCGCGCGAAGCGCCGCGCAGCGACGGCGGCGCTTCACTGGTACCAGAGAAGAACCAGCGTTCCGGGATTCCCTGCGACCGGGCTCCGGTTACTTTAATTAAACGTACTCCCTTCCTGCGCGTTCCCCCTCCCCTCCCTCGTCTTTCACCCACTATGAACTCTATGCCATATCTGTTTCTCCGCCGCTTCTCCCTGCGGCTCTTTCTCGCCGCGTTCGTCACGCTGGTCGCGCTGACTCGAACGTCAGCGCAAACCGCGGCTAGCGGTGTCATCGAGGGCCGCGTCTTCAACGCCGCCACCGGTGCCTCCCTGCGTAACGCCAGAGTTATCGTCGAGGAAACTCGCGCGGAGACCATCACCGACGATTTCGGTGGCTACCGCCTCACCGGCCTGAATGCCGGTCCCGTACGCGTGAGTGTGTCTTACGTCGGTTTCGACCGTCAGACCGCCACCGTGTCGGTCGTGGCGGGTGCAGCCGTCCAACGTGACTTCGAACTGAAAGCCGGCGGCGGCACCGCCGGTGAGGGCGAGACCATCGTGTTGCAAACTTTCAACGTCGTGGCCGACCGGGAAATGAGCGTGCAAGCCGTCGCGCTCAACGAACGCCGCAACGCCGCCAGCATCAAAAACGTCGTGTCGTTCGACGAGTATGGCGACATCGGCGACGAGAACGTCGGCGAATTCATGCGCTTCCTGCCCGGCGTGGCCGTGAATGATTCAGGTCTGACCGCGAGCAGCATCACCCTGCGCGGTTTCCCCTCCAACAACACCGGCATGCAGATGGACGGCGTCGAGATCGCCTCGCGCAACAACAGCCGCTCGCAATCCATTCTCGACGTTTCCACCGCCAACATCTCCCGCGTGGAAGTCACCAAAGTCCCCACTCCCGACATGCCCGCCAGCGGTCTGGGCGGCTCGATCAACGTCATCAGCAAAAGCGGTTTCGACTCCAAGAAACCCGTCTTCGCGTACCAACTTTATATGATGGGTTTCAGCACGCCGCCG
The DNA here is from genome assembly GCA_016217595.1 of Opitutia bacterium. Taxonomy (GTDB): domain Bacteria; phylum Verrucomicrobiota; class Verrucomicrobiia; order Opitutales; family Opitutaceae; genus MWDT01. The sequence continues at coordinate 1,328 of JACRHS010000020.1, forward strand.
CTGACCCTCAAGGGCGGCCCCAAAGGCCCCGTGTCCGAGCTGAGCCCGGCCTTCCAGCAACCGTCGTTCAACCTCAGCTATCTCTATCCTGTTAACCGGAAACTCGCGCTGAGCTTCGGCGTCGCGCGGTCCTGGCGTCTGAAGCAGATGGAGCGCGGCGACATCAGCGACACCCAGTCCGACTGGAACCTGGTCGATCTCTTCCAGCGCTCGAGCACCTTCTACAGCCTGCGCAGCCTGCTCAGCACCTGGTCGGGCCAGGTGGGCGCCGACTGGAAAGTCTCCCCGCGCGACACCATCAGCGTCAGCTTTCAGGAACGCCTCGTCTCGAATTTCATCATGCGAAACGATTTCGTGGCCAACTACGGCACGGGCGCCAAGGGCGACCGGACCTACACGCAAGGCGCCACCACCGGCGTGGGCACCGTGTCGCAACAATCCGGCACCAATCGCGAAACCGCCACCGACACCTCGCACCTCACCCTGCGTTACAAACACCGCGGCGACAAATGGCGCTTCGATGCCTACGGCGCTTATTCCCGCAACCGCTCGATCTTGGACGACATCGACGACGGTCACTTCGATTCCTCCACCATCAGCATCAAGAACCTCATCCTCCGCGGCGAGGGCGCCGGCGAAAACGACGCTCTGATTCCTGTGCGCTACTCCGCCACGACCCGCACCGGCGCCCCGGTCGATGTCTACAATGGCGCCAACTACATCATCGGCAGCGTCGATTCCTCCCAATTCAACGTCGTGACCAAGCGCTACAACGGCCGCCTCGATCTCGCCCGCGACTTCGATGGCATCGTGCCGATCACGATCAAGGTCGGCACCTATTGCGACCAGCAGACCAAGGATCAAAAGACCTACACCCGCAACTGGGCCTTCAATCCCAAGGGTTCCGCCACCACCGACGCCGATCGTCTCGCAGGTTACTACGATGTGTTCGACAAGGATTACAACGCCACCGGGCCGGACATCTTCGGCAAATCGATGGGCTGGGTCAGCCTCAAGAAACTCTACGATCTGTACCTGCAACAGCCCACTTGGTTCACCCTCAACGAAGCCGGCGCGTACACCAACATCGTCAATAATTCGCGCAAATTCATCGAGACGATCAGCTCTGGCTACGTGCGCGCCGACACCAAGCTCCTCCAGGGTCGCGTCTGGCTCGTCGGCGGCGTCCGCTACGAGCGCACCGCCGATGAAGGCTGGGGTCCATTGAACGATCCTTTCGCCAAGTACCAGAAGGACGCACAGGGGAACCTGATCCTCTCCGGCGGCAAGCCCGTGGCCATCCCCGGCCTCGATGCGCTGGGCGTGGCCCGGCTCCAATACCGCGAGCGCGGCGCCCACGCCAAGCGCACTTACGGCGACTATTACCCGAGCATCAACGGCACGGTTAACATTACCGAAAACATCCTGATCCGCGCCGGCTACGCGCGCACCATCGGACGCCCCGACCTCGGCAACATCACCCCCGGCGCCACCATCGCCGATCCGGCCAACACCGTGGCGCCCGGCGCGCGGCCCATCATCACCGTCAATAACACCGGCCTGAAACCTTGGACCGCGGACGGCTACGACATCGCACTGGAAACGTACAACCTCAAGGGCGGCGCCGGCTCGATCGGCATGTTCCAGAAGAACATTTCCAACTTCTTCGGCGTGGTCACACAGACCGTGACCCCGGAGCTGCTGGCGCTGTACGGCCTGTCAGACAATCCGGCCTACCTGAACTACGATTTCTCCACGCGCAGCAACGTCGGCGACGCCAAGATCACCGGCTATGAGTTCAACTACAGCCAGTCGCTGAAGTTCCTCCCCCACTGGGCCCGCGGCTTCCAGGTGTTCTTCAACTACACCAAGCTCAAAGTGCAAGGCGACCGCTCCGCCGACTTCACGGGCTTCGCGCCCAAGACTATCGCGGGCGGCATCAACTTCGTGCGTTCGCGTCTCGCCCTCAAGCTCACCTACACGCATCAGGGCGACACCCTCGGCACAGCCGTCGCAGTCAGCGCCGCCAACGGCATTCCGGCCAACACCTACAACTACTCGTCCGCCCGCACCCGCTGGGGCATCAACGCGCAGTACAGCTTCTCGAAGCGGCTCGGCGTGTACTTCACCATGACCGACCTCTTCGACGGCATGACGACACTGACCCAGCGCTACGCGCCCAACACTCCGGACTACGCCCGCAATGTGCGCCGTCAGGAGCTCGGCTCCGCGATCACCGTCGGTATCAAGGGCCAGTTCTAATCGTCACTTCCTGCTTCTTTCCGCGCGCCCGGTCTTTTCCCAAAGCCCGGGCGCGCGTTTCCCTGCATCGTTAACTCGGGCCTCACGCCCATCCCAAAGTATCCATGCTCCCCTGCCTGCTTCAGTTCCTCCGCACGTCCCGCCTCTCCCGCACTTTGCTTGGTGCGGCCGGAGCCGCGACGCTCCTCCTCGCGCCGCTCCCCGCCGCGCAGCTCCATAACCACACGACCGTCTTCGCCGGCGGCACCGGATCCCACTACTACCGCATCCCCGCGCTCATCGCCACGAGCAACGGCACCCTCATCGCCGTCGCCGAAGACCGCGTCGAAAGCGCGAGCGACTGGGGCAACATCAACCTCGTGTGCAAACGCTCCACCAACGACGGCGCGACCTGGTCCGCCGCCACCGAGATCGTCGGCGCCGGTCTGGGCAGCTGGACCAACCCCACCCTGGTCTACGATCCGCCGGGCCCTGACCTCCTCTCGATCGCCTCCCGCGCCAACGGCCGCGTCTGGTTGTTCTTTAACTGGAACAACGAGACCGCCCGCAGCATGGACGACATTGGCGTCGGCGACCGGCCCACCTATGTTTGCTACAGCGACGATCACGGCGCCAACTGGTCCGCCCGGGTCAACATCAGCGCCTCGGTCACGCCCCCCACTTACGCGTGGGACGCCATCGGGCCCGGCACGGGCATCCGCATGACGCAGGCCCATGTCGGCCGCCTCGTCGTGCCCGCCACCCGGCGCAACATCTACAGCGACAATCACGGCCAGTCCTGGACCTACCAGACCATCCCCGGCGGCACCGGCGAAAGCTCCGTCGTCGAATGCCTCGGCGGCGATCTGCTCCGCAACGACCGGCCCACCGCCTCCGTCTGGGAAGCCGGCGCCAAGCGCCGCCAGGTCTCCCGCGGCACGATCGAGGGCGGCTTCCCCGCCTTCACCTCCGACAACGCGCTCCTCGATCCCAAATGCCAGGCCTCCATCCTCCGTTACAATTGGGCCGAGCCGGATCGCGTCATCTTCCTCAATTCCGCCAGCACGGTTGACGATCCCATGCAGGAAGGTCGCTCGAAGATGACCGTGCGCATGAGTTACGACGACGGCGCGACCTGGAAATTCAGCCGCTGGCTCTACGACTGGCTGACCGTCTCGCAAGCGATCGCCCAGGGCAAGGGAGGCTACAGCTCGATGACCAAGACGACCCATGCCTCCTACCCCCTCGGCGTCGGCATCCTCGTCGAGACCAACAATGGCACCGTGCGCTCGATTGACTTCCACAAGGTCAACCTCGAGTGGATCCGCAACGGCGCCGCCGATTAGCCAACGCCCACCCTCCCGATCTGCAACCGGCGGCACTTTGCGAGCCGCCGGTTTTTTCTCCCCTCGCGCCCCGTTTTTCGCCATCGCGCCCGCCAGAGAGTCCTGAGCATAATCGCACCCTCTTCGCCATGCGCTCCCGCTTTACTACCCGCCCGCGGACGGCCCTGCTGGCCGCATTGCTCCTGGTCGTCAGCGCTGTGGGAGCGCCACCGCCCAACGTCCTGTTCATCGCCATCGACGACCTGCGCATGAACCTCGGGTGCTTCGGCGATCCCGTCGCCCTCACGCCCAACATCGACCGGCTCGCCGCGCGCGGTATCCGTTTCTCCCGCACCTACTGCCAGCAGGCTGTCTGCAACCCCTCGCGCCAGTCGCTGCTCACCGGCCGCCGGCCCGACACCCTCCGCGTCTGGAATCTGACCACGCACTTTCGCTCCACTCTGCCGGAAGCCGTCACGCTGCCGGCGTATTTCAAGCAACAGGGATATTTCGCGCAGTCCTTCGGCAAAATCTTTCACGGCGAACCGCCCATGGCCGATCCGCCCTCGTGGAGCGTGCCGGAGCAGTTCGAGTACGTCGCCAAGCGCGACGACTACCAGCTGGAGGAAAACCGCCGCCCCGGTGCCACCCAGAAGGCGGCCGCCACCGAGTTTGTCGACGCGCCCGACGACAACTATCCCGATGGCCGCGTGGCCGCCGGCGCCGTGGCCGCCCTCGGGCGACTCGCCGCCGCCGAGCGTCCGCAGCCTTTCTTTCTCGCGGTGGGTTTCATGAAACCCCACCTGCCCTTCACCGCGCCCAAGCGCTACTGGGATCTCTACGAGCATGCCCCGCTACCCCCGCCCGAGCCGGCTGCCGCTCCGACCGATGCGCCGCCGGCCGCGCTGCACAAATCGACCGAGTTGCGCGGCTACTCCGACATGCCCCGGCAGGGCGCGTTCACCGCCGAGCAGATCGCCCGCCTGCGGCGCGGTTATTACGCCGCCACCAGTTTCACCGACGCCCAAATCGGCCGCGTGCTCGCCGAACTCGAACGCACCGGACTCGCCCGCAACACCATCGTCGTGCTCTGGTCGGACAACGGTTTTCACCTCGGCGAATTCGGCCTCTGGGCCAAAACGACCAACTACGAAAACGACACCCGCGTGCCCTTGATCATCGCACGCCCCGCCGAACCCCACGCGGGCGCCACCACCACTGCGTTGACGGAGCTGCTCGATCTTTACCCCACGCTGACGGATTTGTGCGGACTGCCCACGCCCGCCGTTCTGGAAGGCCGCAGCCTCCGTCCGTGGCTCGACGCGCCGACCGCGCCGAGCCGGCCCGCCGCGTTCAGCCAGTTTCCCCGCCCGTGGGTGTACCGCGGCAAACCCGATCTCATGGGCTACACCGTGCGCACCGCCACGCATCGCTACGTGGAATGGCGCCGCTTCGGCGCCGCCGAAGTGGTCGCGCGCGAACTCTACGCCTACGATGGCGACCGGCTATACGAGACGACCAACCTCGCCGCCCGCCCCGAGCACGCCTCGCTCATGGGGCAACTCGCCGCGCTGCTGCCCCCGGTCCCCCTTGCCCAACCCTCTTCCAAACCATGAAAACATCCGCCTCTATCCTTCGTCGCGTGCTCGGCCTGACTCTCCTCGGCCTGGCGTGCCTGCCCGGCTTGCTCCGCGCCGCCCCCGTCGAGCAGACCGATGTCTTTGTCTCCGGCCAGGACGGTTATCACACCTACCGCATTCCCGCCGTCATCCGCGCCAAGAACGGCGACCTGCTTGCCTTCTGCGAGGGCCGCAAGTCCGCCGGCGGCGACAGCGGCAACATCGACCTCCTCCTCAAGCGCTCCGCCGATGGCGGCAAAACCTGGAGCGCGCAGCAGACCATCTGGGATGACGCCGAGAACACCTGCGGCAACCCCTGCCCCGTGCTCGACGAATCCACCGGCACGCTCTGGCTGTTGCTCACGCACAATCTCGGCATCGACCACGAAAAACAAATCGCCGCGCGCACCAGCAAGGGCACGCGCACCGTGTGGGTCGCCAGCTCCGCCGACCACGGCGTCACCTGGACCAAGCCCGTCGAAATCACCTCCGCCACCAAAGATCCGTCATGGACGTGGTACGCCACCGGCCCGGGCGTCGGCATCCAAATCCAAAAAGGTCCGCACGCCGGCCGCCTCGTCATTCCCTGCGATCACAATTACGACAATCCCGACGACCCCAACAAACGCATCTCCGGCTCGCACGCCATTTACTCCGATGATCACGGCGCCACCTGGAAACTCGGCGGCATCATCCATCCGCGCGTCAACGAATGCCAGGTGGTCGAGCTCTTCGACGATCGCGGCACGCTGCTGATGGACATGCGTTGCAACTCCGGCCGCAACCGCCGCGCCGAGTCCACCAGCACCGACGGCGGCGCCACCTGGACCGCGCCGACCGATTCCGCCACCCGCATCGAACCGGTCTGCCAGGCGAGCATCCTGCGCCACGAAGCCGCGAAACTGCTGCTCTTCTCCAACCCCGCCTCCGTCAAGCGCGTCAACCTCACCGTCCGCGCCAGCGCCGACGATAACCGCACGTGGCGCGATGTCGCTGTGCTGCACCCGGGGCCGTCCGCCTATTCGTGTCTGGTCGCGCTCTCGCCGACCGAGGCCGGCTGCCTCTACGAACGCGGCGAGAAAAAGCCCTACGAGAAAATCACCTTCGCCCGCTTCAGTATCGTCGCGCCGTAAAAGGCCGGCTGCGCGGCGGACGGAACGCCATTGCCTCGCTCCGTCCGCCGGCAAGGATGCGCCGCATGCGCACCCGGCTCCTCTTCGTCGTCGCCCTGCTTCTTGCCCCGCTCGCATTCGCCGCGCCGGAAAAATGGCTGCCCGCGATCGAGAAGCTCACCGCCAATGATGCCACCCAGCCGCCGCCGCGCCACGGCGTGGTGTTCGTGGGCAGCTCGTCCATCGTAAAATGGACCACGCTCACGCGCGACTTTCCCGACGAGCGGGTGATCCAGCGCGGCTTTGGTGGCTCAGAGCTGGCCGACAGCGTGGCGTATGCGGACCGCATCGTAATCCCCTACGCGCCGCGCCTCGTCGTCCTCTACGCTGGCGACAACGACCTCAAGACCGGCAAAACACCCGAGGCCGTGCACGCCAATTTCCGGGAGTTTGTCGCCAAGATCCAGGCGGCGCTGCCGCACACGCGCATTCTTTACATCGCCATCAAGCCCAGCCCGGCGCGCTGGACCCTGCGCGAAAAAATCGTTCGCGCCAACGAGCTCATCGCCGCCGAGTGCGCGAAGAATCCGCTGCTCGCGTTTGCCGATGTTTACAAGCCGATGCTCAACGAAAAGGGCGAGCCGCGGCCGGAGCTCTTCATGAAAGACATGCTGCACCTGAACGAAGCCGGCTACGCCCTGTGGCGCCAGATCGTGGCGCCGAAGCTGCGCTGACGCGACGTCAGGTCGTCGCGAACCACTCCGGCAGGGCCGCCCGCGCGGCGGCGGCGAGCTGCGCCACCATCGCATCGGATGCGCCGCGGTACGGCCAGCGCAGTCGCTGGTTCATGCCGGGCAACCAACCGCCGGCGACGGCCGCGGCTTTGTCGGCGGCCATGTTGGCCAGACCGTGCACGGTGATGAGCGGCGCCACGTTGGCCTGCCAGAACGGCAGAATCCGACGCTCCCATTCCATGCCGACTTCGGGCTGGCGCACACAGAGTTCATACCACTGTTGCGCGCGCGCCGGATGGAGACAGGCGACATTCGAGTAAGCGCCGTGCGCCCCGCGAGCGATCCCGCTCGCCAGCATGTGCCCCGGAATGAAAACCGACCACCGGGCGAACACCGGCTGCATCGCCGCGTACCACGCGTCGTCGCCGCCGGGCACTTTCACGCCCGCGATTCCCGGCACCGCATCGGCCAGCCGCAGCCACTCCTCGGGATTCAACCGGCGTTTGGCGTGCGGCGGATTGTAGACGATCAGCGGAATCGGCGCGGCCTCGGCCGCCATCGTTTCGAGAAAAGCGATGATCTCCGGCCAGGAGGGCACGAACCAGTCGGGCAACACGACCTGAAACGCCGACGGCCGCAGCGCCTTGGCGCGGCGGAGCCGCTCGCGCGAAAGCTGCGGACTCATGTGCGCGGCGCCGACCTGAAACGGCATGCCGGCCCGCTCGCATTTTTCCGCGAGCAGCTGGTTCACGCGGTCAAACTCGTCCTCGGTCTGCGTGTAGAACTCGCCCGCCGAGCCGTTGGAATAGACGCCGTTGACCCGTGCGGCGATGAAGTGGTCGAGCTCAGCGCCGAGCAAACCGTAGTCGATGGAATCGTCGGCGTTGAGCGGCAGAAGCAGCGTGGCCCAGTTGCCGCGGATTTCGGAAGAGGATAATGGACGCATGATGCAGTCAGGTTTAACGCGCCGCCGGCGGTTGGCCGGCCGAGCGAGCCTTTAACGCGAAGAGCAACAGACCCACGAGCAGCAGGCCGCCCGCCGAAAATTGGAAGACGCGGGCGAGATCGACTTGCGCGTCCTTCAGCCAGCCGCCGACGTAGATCAGCAGGCCGCCCATCGAGACGCCGACAAAATTCAGCAGACCGTAGCCGGTGGCGCTGTACCGCTCGTCGCAGACCGAGCGCAACATCGGCATCAGGTTGGCGTCGAAAAATCCGCGGCCCAATCCGTACACCACCAGCCCGGCGATCGCCAGCGGCAGGAGTTCGGCGTTGATGCCGAGGAAGAGACACGGCGCCACCACGCAATAGCCCAGCGCCGGCACCAGCGCCCGCGCCCGCGGCTGCGTGCGGCTCCACCGGTCGGCCCAGATGCCGCCGATCAGCACGCCGGCAAACGAGGCGATCTGGATGTAACCCGTCGCAGTCATACCCGCCGCGCCCAAACCGAGTTTGTAGTGATCGCGCAGGTAAGTCGGCAGCCAGCCGTAAATGCCCCAGTTGGCGATGCCGACCAACGCGCTGACCAGCAGGAGCACGAGAAATGCCGGCTGACGGAACAGCGCCTGCAGCGCCGCCATCGCGCTGATTTTCTCGGTCTCGCTTTTGACGGAGGTCGCTGGCACCGCCGCCGCCGGCGCATCGCGCAGTACAAAAATCGTGATGATCGCGTAAACCACGCCGAACAGGCCGAACCACTGGAAGCCAGCGCGCCAGCCATAGTGTTCGGCGATGAAGCCGCCCACGCCGCCCAACGCCGCCCCCGCATAGATGCCGCTCATGTGCAGCCCCGTGGCCAGCGACCGCGTCGGCCCCCGATGATAATCGGCGATCAACGCGAGCGCCGCCGGGATGTAGCAGGCTTCGCTCAGCCCCATCACCGCCCGGGCGATCAACAGCCCTTCAAAGCTGTGCATATAACCGGTGGCCCACGTCACCGCCGACCAGATGAAGAGACTCGCGATGATCACTCCGCGCCGGCTGAACCGGTCGGCGAGATAGCCGCCAAACGGACTGAAGATGCCGTAGATCCAGAGGAAAACCGCGGTGAGCAGACCGAATTGCGCATCGGTCATCGTGATGTCCGCTTTGAGCGGATCACGCATGGTGGTGATCATCAGCCGGTCGAGGTAATTGAGCAACGCCACCACCCAGAGCAGCGCCACCGTCATCCAAGCGCGGGAGAACAAAGGCAATTTGGTCGGACTAGTCATGAAAAAGGGGAGTTTATTTTAGGGAAGCAGCCCACACCGCCGGCGAACGCACGCCCGGCCGGGCCTCGCCACCAGGGACAACGAGACGATCCTGCCACGTGGTGGCCGTGGTGGTCACGAGAGAAAACGGCACTTCGCCAGCCGGGCTCCACGTATTCGAAGCCGGATCATAGGCCAGCACTTCGCGCGGAAATCCACGGTGCGCCGTCGGCGCCACGCTGACTTGCGCGCCATCGTCGCCACCCAGCACCAGCACGCGTCCCGCCACCGCTGTCGCGGGCGTCGGCGCCGCCACGACCGGATGCGGCAAATCCGCGAGCCGTTTCCAACCCGAGCAGGGTTGATAACGCCACGCGTCGCGCAGCCATTCGCGCTGCGTCTTGCCGGCGGCATCCGCCACCAGGCGTGCGCCGCCACAGAGATAAAATGCGCCGTCGAGCGCCGCCGCCGTGGCGAGAAACCGCTCCGGTCCCGGGCAGGTCGGCAGCGTCTGCCAGCCGGCGTCCAGCTTGTCCAAGTCGAGCGCGTAGCAGACGTTTTGCGCCTGCGTGGCGTCGGGCCGCTCCAGGCCGCCCGCGATATAAATCGTGCGGCCGACCAGCGCGCCGGCGCATTGCGCCAACGGCTTGGGCAGCGCCGGCCACGCGGCGAACTCAACCGCCTTGCCGTTCCACTTGGCCAGCCACACCTCGGCAAAATTTCGCTTCGCATCGCCGCCGCCGATCAGCACCCAGCCCTCGGCCACGTTGAGCGACACGCCGTAGCCGTTGGGGCACGGGAGCCGACCCGCGTCGCCCCACGCCGTCGCGCCGGGCGCGAGCGCAAACACGCGGTCGTACCAGACCTTGGTGCCGCCTTCCCACGGACGCTTGTCGGGGAAGTTGGCGCCGCCGGCGACGAGCAACACATCGCAGCTCACGCCGGCAAAACTACCCGCGAAACCTTCGCGGTCCGGCAACGCCGGGAGAGACTGCCAGGCGAGATTCTGCCCGGCGATCAGAGAGGTGGTCATGAGACAAAGGGCCGCACAGGCCGCGAGGGTGGAAGAGATGGGTTTCATGGCTGCGGGAGCGCCGCATCCGCGTCGGTTAAGGTTTGCTCGCAAAATCGAAGAAGCCCACGGACGTCAGTGCCGCGCGCAACTCCTGTTCCATGGCCTCCGGCGGCTGACGCAAGGGCAGCCGCACCGGCCCGCAATCGACGCCGATGAGTTTCATGATCATCTTGCCGATCGGCAGACCGCCGCGGGCGTTCATCACATCGATGAAGGCGCGCGCCTTGGCCTGCTCCTTCGCCGCCGTCGCCAGATCGCCCGCCGCGAAGGCCTGCATGACCTTCTGGTAAACCGGCGCCGCATAGTTGTAAGTGCTGCCCACCGCGCCGGGCGCACCCAGCTTCAACCCATCGAGCAGGATTTCATCGCGCCCGAAAAGGATCGCGTAACGCCCGTCGGCAAACGCCCGCGCCGACTGGTAATCGGCCAGATCCTCGTAGGTGAATTTCACGCCCACCAACGTCGGGATCTTGCCGTCCGCTTCGCGCAGGAAGTCGGTGGCCGTGATGTTCAGCCCGGTCATCGACGGCATGTGGTAATAAAAGAACGGCAGCGTGGGCGCAGCGGCCGCGACTTCGCGACACCACGCGACCAGCTCGACCACCCCCGGCGGCTTGAAGAAACTCGGCGCAATCGTGGCGATGGCGTCCGCGCCAATCTCCTGCGCATGCCGGGCGAAGCTGCGGCTCTCCTGAATGCTCGAATGGCCGACATGGACGATGAGCTTGAGCCCGGCCGGGGCGGCCTGCCGCCACGCCGAGGCCAGCTGCAAACGCTCGGTGGTGGTCAGACTCGCACCCTCGCCGGTGGTGCCGCAGATGAAAGCGCCCTTGACGTCGTTGCGCGCCAGCAACGTTGCCAGTCGCGGCACGACATCGAGCGCCACCGCGCCGTCAGATTTAAAGGGAGTGAAAGGTGCGGCGACCAGGCCGTGGAGGGGAGACTTCATGGAGAATGAAAGGGTTGTGACCGAAGCGTGAAGTCAGCATGCCGGACCACAGGCTCGAAACGAGCGCGCAGAGGTGGTTCTTAAAGAGTACCTGTGAGGCCACCGACCGATCTATCATCACCTGAACAAAAAGGTCGCTTTCGTCGGAAAAATTGGGGAAACGATGCGGCCTTGGTCCGGTCGTCCACACCGCCACACTGCGCCTCCATCGGCGCGATGCCGCGTTGTCCACCGGTTCACGGGCCTATAGCTCAACGGTCAGAGCAGAGGACTCATAATCCTTTGGTTCTGGGTTCGAATCCCAGTGGGCCCACCACGAAAAGTCACTGTCCCCTTTCTGTACCCCTTTAGCAGTCCCGACGCTTTCGGCAGGTAACAACAGACGTCAGCAGTGGGACCGAGATTTTTTGGACATGGGTCACTAAGATTTGCCCATGCAAATTGAATCACAATTGAGCTTCCCTGAAACGGGGCTCAGCGGCGAGAGGGCCACGGTGAAGCCCCAGCACCACTGAGTCCGGAAACCCATCTGCCCGGCACAACCACTGGTCTAGGCCAGCGCACCCCAGCGGCGTCCGACCGCATCGCCTTGAGGTGCGCTTCGGTTCGTGCCAATGAATTCTACCCCTGCGACAATGATCAACCCTCCGCTGCGTTACCAAATTCTGCCGCTCGGTTCGCGTTATGAAATTACGTCGCCTACGGGGAAGAACCATTTTGAAGCACCTGCTTCGACCGACAAGCTGAGCAAAATCTACGCGTTGGTGGACGGCCAAACCGTGCTCTATGTCGGCATGACTGGCCAACCGATGGCGAATCGACTACGGGGCGCATTCCAAGCCGCAGGAGAAACCGGGTATTACGGCTACAAGTGGAAGGCCCTCGGACACGCCATCGTTCTTCTCATCTGGATTTTGCCGGACTTATTCCCACGCCACGAAGACAGAGAGGCAGTCGAGGCCGAAGTCATTTTTGAAATCAGAAACCAGTTGGGCTACTGGCCTCGCTGGCAAAACGAGATGCACTTCTGGAACGCTCAATCGACGACGCGAGCTATCGCGCAAAAGATCTTTGGTGACATCAAAACTGAAGTCGGAGGTGGCACTGCGTCCCCATGAGCACCGCGCCCGTTCAACCGCGCACAGCACTGGATCTGATCACGCAAGCGAAGTGGGAGAGCGCTTTGTTCGGCACATATGCTCTTAGTCTCTCATTCTTCGAAAGCAGCCTGTTGAAGGAGGGTTTGATTCGCCACGGATGCCGCTCAATTGATGTTGTTGCTGATGTTGAGGGCTACAGCGCTAGTTTGAGTGAACGGAAGTCGTCACGGGTTGGGATTGAATACCGCCTAATTCCCGCCGCCCAAGAAGGCGGGATTTTCCATCCCAAGATCACGCTACTCTCGGGACCCTCGGGGAACTTCCTGCTGATTGGCAGTGGGAATCTGACGCACGGCGGTTTCGGGAGAAATCTAGAGGTGCTGGAAATCGTAAGCCTTGAAATCCAACCCAGCCTCTATCCCCAGCTCCGGCTCCTTTTTGAATCACTTGGCCAACGACCGAAGATCCGATTCGGCGAGAACGATTGGCTGAGTCGTTGGGTAGCGTGGTGTGAACAAAAGGGCGGTAGCGTCCAAGATGACGGCGCGTTTCCACGCTTAGTTCATTCCACCATCCAGCCAGCGGCTGATCAACTGGTGGCGGAGGCCAAGCGACACGGAGTGGTTGCTGAACTCCGCGTGCTCTCGCCTTTCTTCGATCCCGACGGGGACGGCATCCTTACTTTCGCGGAGCGTCTTGGCGCGCAAAGGCTGGTGGTCGGATTACCAGAAGGCCGAGAGGAGTTATCCTCGTTTCCGTTTTCCAAACATCGGCAAACCAAAGTGACCATCCTCGCAGCAACCGTCATCGCTCCCGCGCCCGACCGTCGCCTCCACGCAAAATGGTTCGAACTCGTCTTTGAAGACGGCCATCGGCTCGTGCTGACAGGCAGCGTCAATGCGACCCGGAAATCACTCATCTCTGCCGACAACATTGAGATTGGCTTGCTGCGGCGCGAAGCAGGCGATGCCGCTTCACCGCTAGCGTGGACCAGGTGCGCAACTCCGAAGAAGCATGTGCCGTGCGCCTTCTTTGCCAACGCGGGAAAAGGCGTCGCCATCATCCACAGCACACTCCAAATGCCCAAAGAGATTCGCGGGACGATTCTCATGAAGGGCACCGTCGAGGGTAGATGGGAAGGAACTCTGGAATGGCCTGATGGAACTCAATTAACCGTCAAAGTTGACGCAGACGTCGACGGAAATTTTCACACCGTCGTCCCTTTTTCCGGCCAGGAAGCTTCGTTCACCAGCCTGCAACTGCAGCTACTGCAGGTCTCGACGGGACTCTTCGCACGCGGTTGGGTGCAAAATGAAACTCTCTTGGAAGTGGGTCGAAAAGGATTCATTTCGGCGTCTTCGCTTTCGCGCATCGTCGCAGGCACTAGCGGGATGGAAGACGACATCGAGCTCTTCACGAATCTTACGAGCAAGATCCACGACTTGCTGGCTGTTTTCTCGGAGTCTCCGAGCTCGGTGTTGCCGTCGAAATCATCGACCGATGGAGCGCCCGAGGGTGGAAACGAAGACCCGAACCAAAACAGAATCGTCGATCTTGCCGAACTGACCCCTGGGTCGCGCCGTTTGGTCCAACCGCACTACAGCGTGCCGGGATCATCTGAAGATGGCGAAATTCTGGTCAAGCTCATGCGCCTGCTTCGTCGAAGTCTCCTTCGAAATGAATCCGCTCCCGCAGCAGCGGGTGGATCGTCGAGCGACGAAAGTGCTGAACTCGAAAATCCGAACAACAACGAAGAAGCCTCCAATACCGCGCAGAAAAGAAAGCAACAGCGGATGTTGGACGCCCTGAGCGTGTTCGAAAGACGACTAATCGAAATCATTGATGCAGCTTCGCCAGGGAACGAGCGGGGATCCGCTTTCGTGATGTGGCTCGAAATCGCACTGCCACCTCGGGTCAAGCGGCTCCCAGAACGAGTAGAGGCGATCAACTTCTTACGGCAGTGGTTCTTTGCCGTCACGGAGACGCAACATGCTTCGCACGGCCCAACGGGGTTGGCGGAGTATGTGGCCGCCGTCGGTCTCTACCTGACGCTAACTTTGATTGCGCGAACTTCAGTCGAGAGTGCCGAACGTCGGCGTGGAATCGCGATGATCCACGAACGCCTGTGTGCGTATTTTCAAGCCGAGCTGACCGAGGATTTACTTCGCTCGGTAAATGTCAGCGAGCAGCACTGGCCGCCGATCCTGACGATTCTTCTCGGAGAATTGCCGCCCAAACACGGCGTCAGTTTCGGACTCTCGAACTTACTCGCTAGCCCGACGATTGAGCAGCAGCTCAAACTGGTGGAATCTGCAGTGCGCGGACGGACGCCGTTGCCACCTGGGCTCTCGCTTGCTTCATGCCGATTCGGCAAAGAATTTCTCAAAGAGGCAGAGCGCGGGCGGCGGCCTAGCGCACAGCGTGCGCTAGCCAATTCGACCACTTGCCCAGCTTGTCACTTGCGCATGAGCGCAGAATCCATTGCAGAATTGAGCAGCGTCCGGTTCTCGCAGTGCAGCAACTGCGGCAAATATCTCTACGCCACAACCTGAAGCGATGAACCTCGATACCTCTCTACTACCAGTTGGTCCACGCCTCATAGATACTCTCACAGAGGAACGCGGTGGCGTCGATTATCTCAACCTCAGACAGGTCAACCTCGACCTCATGGTCGCATGCATACCGGGCCAAAACAACGTTACTTCAAACGTTCGGTCTTACAGCGTGATGTGCTGGATCTATTGGAAGATCTTCGAAGAAACCGAACGCCGAAAGAAAAGGAACACCTCAACCGAGGAGATTCGTGTTTTCCGCGAGAAGGTTGAATCGTATTTTCTTTGGGGCCACCTGCAAAACCAAGTCGGTGGTGTCGCCGGGACAAGATCAAGGCCGCCAAACAATGGACGGGGGAAAGTAAGCTTGCAATTTGCCGACTGGAAGCGGTCGGCGGATAACACAAGCATCCAAGCTGCCGTTCGATACGGCCCTTCGCTGACGGAGCTGGGACTCTTGGAGAAGAGCGCTCCAGGCGTCTATCACGTCACAGAGACCGGGGAAGCGCTGGCGGCTGCACTCGACCAACAACTGAGGAAAAGTACAGCCTACGATAAACTGTCAGACTTATCGACTGACACGGGAACGTTGGCCGAAGCCGAAGCACTTTTCCCTTTCTGGCGATCCGACAGAACCAGCCGACCGGAGCAAATAGCGATGCAAGCTGTGCTGTTTGATTTTCAGCAGATCGACGACATCCGCTCGCCGATGGGTCGTCGCAGCGCCTTCATCTACGCGATCACGCAAGTGCTGCAGTCCAATCGCAGCCCACTTAGTCTTGAGGAAATTCGGGACGGACTGGCTTATCGCCGGACCCGGAAGGGCGGGTCGATTGATCTACCGCCTGGACCAAGAGAGGTAACAGACTATTGGTTCATACTTCAGTCGCGCCAATTACAGCGCATCGCTCTGGAAGTCGCGATGGGGTGGATGGAGGAAAAAATGCAGGGCGATGATTGCGCGAGTATCGAGGATGTCGTGCGGGCTGCCACTAAACTGCTCACTAAGCCGCCTAAGATCCAAGATTCTTCGCCGCTGTTAGCTTTGGTTCGGAGCAGCGCTCGCCTCATATCGACAGAGCAGGAGTTCTTCGTCGCCATCGACGACGATCCCGAGCGTCATGACTTACAATCTGTTGCCTCCTGCATCGTTGATCTGCTCGGAGAAAGTTTCGACGAGGCGTTTCGCGAGTCGATGCGAGCGCTGTTCCTGCTGAGCAACTGCGACGCTTGGTTGAGATCCGACTCTCGTTACAAGGATTTGATTCTACGGGGCGGAGCGATGCGAATTTCGCTGCGCTATTGGTCTGAAACGGTCGCCAAGTTTCAACACGCGCCCATCAGTGATTTTCTCCGCTACTTTTTCGAAAGCCTGATTTTTAGCCAGCATCTCGCGGTGGCGACCAATCGCTTCGATGGAGAAAGCTCCCGGCTAAGGTTCACCTTCGGCGAAGAGGGATTGGAATCGTTGGTCGATGAGCCCTGGCGTCCCGGCATCACCTTTGACCACCTTTACGCGCTCCTCCAGTTGCTGGTCAGTTCCGGCGTGCTAATGATCGACGACAAGGAGCGCTACGAGTGTGTCTCAGGTTAGACTACGCCGCCACCGTTCGCCCTTGCGGCGAGAGTTGCGGTACATCCAGCGGCTCTTGGTTCAAAGCTTTCCGGCCCAGTAGCGATGGCACGATGCGCCTCGTTTTGTCGGCATAAAATGCCGCCGCTATAGCCACGGACCCGTGCCGAAACACCTTCGACGCGGCATAAAACCCGTAACCCTCCGTCAACAGCCGCCCGTATTCCTTCCTGAGGGTGTGGGTCGGTGTGTGAGTTTCACTGACATGGCAGCGTTTCGTTTCGAGCGCTGGTGATCGCAGTTATTATTCACGGCCTCCTCGCCCACGTTTCAGATTGGCCGGGCGTCAAATCGCGGTGAGTGTGCCGCGGTGCAACCCATCGACATGCTCGCAACCGCCTCCACCCTCGCCCGTGGCGCGGGGGAGATCATCCTGCGCCACTTTGCCGCGCCCATCCCGATCGCCGCGCGCAAATCCACGCGTTCCGACGTCGTGACGGCCGCCGATACCGAGGCGGAGGCGTTCATCGTGCGCGCGCTGCTCGCGCAATTCCCCGAACACCACATCGTCGGCGAGGAAGGCGGCGGACAGGGCGCACCGGCGGCCTCGGCGCCATTTCACTGGTTCGTCGATCCCATCGACGGCACCGTGAATTTCGCCGGCAAACTGCCGCATTTTTGCACGAGCATCGCGCTGGCCACGCCCGACCGTCAGCCGCTCCTGGCCGTGATTTATGACCCGACGCGCCGCGAACTGTTTTCCGCCGTGCGCGGTGGTGGCGCCCATCTCAACGGCCAGCCGTTGCGCGTGTCTGCGACCGCGGAGTTGAACGACGCGATCGTCTGCACAGGATTTCCCTACGACAAGCACACGAATCCCGACAACAATCTCCGCGAGTGGGCGGCTTTCTTAAAACACATCCGCGGCGAGCGGCGTCTCGGATCCGCCGCGCTCGATCTCGCCTACGTGGCCGCCGCGCGTCTCGACGGCTATTGGGAGAAAGACCTGAAGCCCTACGACACCATGGCGGGCATTCTTCTCGTGCGCGAAGCCGGTGGCACCGTCACCGATTACGAGGGCGGATCAAATCCGCAACAGCTGGACCGCGGTCGCTACGTGGCCAGCAACCGCCTCCTCCACGAAGCGATGCTGCGGGTATTGCAATCCGTGCGTGTCTAGGCGCTACCCGCTCTGATCCTTATCCTTAAACTGGTTCGGGCATTTTAGCGCGCGATGCGAAGCGCGCCATAACTGGCCTGCTCATGGAACCAGTTAAACGAATTTGTCGCCCGCCGGGCGAAGGCCATACGGTGCGGGCATGTCCCCCGGTTTTCCGTTAATCCGTCGCTCCGGCGCCCTCCGCCGGCTGCTGATGTTAGCGCTGCTGCTGGCGGGCACGGCGGTGGCCCGGGCCGAGTTGACGGAAGTCGTGGTGTTTCGTTCCGAGACAGAGGGCTACCACACCTTTCGCATTCCCGCGATCGTGCGAGCGCCCAATGGCGACCTGCTGGCCTTCGCCGAAGGGCGCAAAAACAGCCGCTCCGACACCGGCGACATCGATCTTGTGATGAAGCGTTCGCGAGACGCGGGAAAAACCTGGGGCGCGCTCCAAATACTGTGGGACGACGGCGCCAACACCTGCGGCAATCCCTGCGTGGTCGTCGATGGCAAAACCGGCGCGGTCTGGCTGCTCAGTACGCACAATCTCGGCACCGACAAGGAAGACGCGATCATTCACGGTTCCAGCAATGGCGGGCGGACCGTCTGGGTGCTGCACTCCGAGGACAACGGCGCGACCTGGAGCAAGCCGGCGAACATCACGGCCACCACCAAGAAACCCGAATGGTCCTGGTACGCCACCGGCCCGGGCATCGGCATTCAGATCCAAAGCGGACCGCATGCCGGCCGCCTGGTGATCCCCTCGGACCACAACTATCCCGACTCCACCACGGGCAAATCGGAACGGGCCTCGCACGCCATCTATTCCGACGACCACGGCGCCACGTGGCAGCTGGGCGGCGCGATCAAGCCCGGCATGAACGAATGCCAGGTCGTCGAGCTCTTCGACGGTCGGGGCACGCTGTTGATGGACATGCGTTCCTACCGCGGCCTGGGCCAGCGCGCACAGAGCCGCAGCACCGATGGCGGCGCGACGTGGTCGGAAGCCGTCAACGTCCCCGCGCTGGTCGAACCGATTTGCCAGGCGAGCATCTTGCGCTGGGCGAAAACCGACGCGAACCAGCCCGGGTGGCTTCTGTTCTCCAATCCCGCCGACGCGAAAAAACGCCGCAACCTCACTGTGCGGGCCAGCGTCGATAACGGCACGACGTGGTCGCGTTCGCTGGTGCTGCACACCGGAGCCGCCGCTTATTCGAGCCTCGTCGCACTGAGCGAGAGCACGGCGGCGTGCCTCTACGAACGCAGCGAAAAACGTCCGTCCGAGCAAATCGTCTTCACCCGTTTTGATGCCCAGGATCTCAAACCCATAAATTAATTTTCCCTATGAAATCTCGATTCCGCGGTCTCGTGGCCGCACCTTTCACGCCCTTCAAATCTGACAAGTCGATCAACCTCGACGTCATTCCGGCCTATGCCCGGCTGTTGCGCGACAACGGCGTGACCGCCGCCTTCGTCTGCGGGACGACCGGCGAAGGCCTCTCGCTGACCATGCAGGAGCGCAAAGATGTCGCCGAAGCGTGGATGAAGGTCGCGGACGACAAACTGAGCGTGATCGTGCACGTCGGTAACAATTGCATCAGCGAGGCGCAGGAGCTCACCCGCCACGCCGCCAAGATCGGCGCGGCGGCCGTCGGCGCCTTTGCCCCGTGCTTCTTCAAGCCGCGCGACAACGACGAGCTGGTCAACTGGTGCGCCGCCATCGCCGGCGCCGCGCCCGAGATTCCTTTCTATTACTACAACATCCCCTCGATGACCGGGGTGAATTTCAAAGTGGCGCCGTTCCTTGCCAAGGCCGCGGGCCGCATCCCGTCGCTCGCGGGCGTGAAGTACACCTACGAGGATTTGGAAGACTTTGAGGAGTGCGTGAAATTCGAAGGCGGCCGCTACGATCTGCTCTTCGGTCGCGACGAACTGTTGATGGAAGGCTGCGGACGCGGCGCGCTCGGCGCGGTGGGCAGCACCTACAATTATGCGGCGCCGCTCTACGTGAAAATCATGGAGCACTTGAAGGCCGGCAAGACCCAGGAAGCCCGCACGCTGCAGGACAAGGCGATCAAGATGATCTCGATCTGCGCGAGCGTCGGCGTCACCCACCAGTCGGCGACCAAGTCGATGATGGCCTGGCACGGTGTGGATTGCGGTCCGATGCGTTTGCCGGTGAGCACGATCACGCCCACCCAGTCGGCCGAACTCCGCCGCAAGCTGATGGAGATCGATTATTTCGGCACCGCCTGCCGGCCCGGCGCCTGAGTCGTTGCAAATATCTGGCCGTGCACCGCTGAGCGTGGCACGGCCTTTTTTGCGCACAGAATTATGAAAACAGAACAGGCGCTGCGCCAGCCGAGGTGGCAACCGGCACCGGCACCGGCGCGCGGGCGCGCTGGACGACGGGAAACTCGGGTTGCAAGCGCCCCCTGAAGCCTAGGCCACGACGGGGAGCGAAACCGCATTTTCCATGGCAAAAGCGACACCTCCAGTGCCGGGAAATGATTTACTCCCGCAGGAGTTTCCTACAGTGAAGCTCATGCTCAAAATTCCCCAGCGTCAGTCGCTGGAAAAGCAGGCGGCGGCGGTTTTGCAGGAGGAAATCGCCAAGGGCACCTGGGCGGATTTGCTCCCCGGAGAGCGCAGTTTGTGCGACATGCTGCAAATCAGCCGGCACACGCTGCGGGCGGCGTTGCAACAGTTGCGCCAAACCGGGGTCATCCGCTCCGAGCAGGGCGTGGGCAACCGGATCGTCGCTCGAAGCAGTGCACGCGAAGAGGCGGCGCTGGCTTCGCAGGACGTCGGTCTGTTGATCCCGGGCATGCTGGACGAGCTGGTGCCAAATCACATTCTGTGGATCGATTTGTTGCGGGCGATGCTCGCGGAGCGCGGTTGCCGGCTCCACCTGTTTCACGGGCGGAAGTTCGCCCAACGCGATCCGGGGCCGGCGCTGACGCGGCTGATGGCGCAACATGCGCACCGGTGTTGGATTCTGCTGCTGTCAGCCGAACCCGTGCAGCGGTGGTTCGCGCAGCAGCGGATACCCTGCGTGGTGGCGGGCACGATCTACGCCGGCATCGACCTGCCGTTTTGCGATCTCGATCACCGGGCCAGCTGCCGGCATGCCGCGGGCGTGCTGCTGACACGCGGACACCGCCGGGTGGCGTTGTTGATCCAAAAATCCCGCCGCGCCGGCGATCTGGAGAGCGAGGCCGGTTTCACCGAGGGTATCCGTCGCTCGTCACACGAGGACAATGAAGTGTTGATCGCCTATCACGATGCCACGGTGCCGGGCATCATGGCGGCGGTGAAGCGTCTGATGCAGCGCAAACCCGCGCCGACGGCGCTGCTCGTGACCGGCGTCTTCCATTATCTCACCGTGGTCAGCGGACTCTCGCAAATGGGTTACCGCGTGCCGGAGGACGTGTCGGTGATCTCACGCGACGGCGAGCCCTACTACTCCTATCTCCTCCCCCTGCCGACGCACTACCGGATCCACCCGCGGCATTTTGCCAAAGCCCTCCTCACACCCGTGCTGCAACTGCTGGCCGGTGGCGCCATCACCAAGCGCGTGGTGCACATCATGCCCGAATTCAAAGCCGGCCAGTCCGTCGCCGCTCGGGCATAGGCCGCACGCCCGTGCCGGACAGGTTCGGCGAACAAACCAGTAATCCCGCCTCGTGCCCCGCGTCGCCCCTCGGGATAGTTTGGGCAACGTCATCCTTTCTGCCATGACCTCGAAACAACGCATGCTCACCGCGCTGCAACGCGGCATCCCCGACCGGCTGCCTGTGACCACACATCACGTGATGCCGTATTTCCTCAACCAGACGCTGGGAGGAATCTCGACCCAGGAGTTTTTCGATCGCTTCGGTTTTGACGGCATCGTCTGGACCGCCGCGCACCGGCCCGACACGACCAAGGGTGAGTACGCCGACCCGGAGCAACGCGCCATCGGTTTTCTGGAAAGCGTACGCGTGTCGACCGACCAGTGGCGCATCTATCCCGAGGACATCCCGGGCCAGCCGCACCCCACGACGCGATACCATTTTGTCACGCCCAAGGGCCGGCTGAGCATGGTGGTGCAGTCCAACGACCAGACCGGCTGGGTCTCCGAGTATCTGATCAAGGACAAACGCGATCTCGACATCATCGCCGAGTACATGACCGCACCGAAGTGCGACGTGGCGGCGGTGAACAAAGTGGCCGATGAATTCGGCGACCGCGGCCTGACGCGCGGTCACATTTGCTGTTTCGACGTCTATGGTCAGCCGGGGTGCTGGCAGGATCTTTCCTGCCTGATGAACATCGAGGAGCTGGTCCTCATGACCTACGACGATCCGCAATGGGTGCACGAGTTCCTCGGCGTGCTCCAGCGACGCAAGAAGGTCTACATCGATTCGCTCAAAGGCGCTCGGTACGACGTGCTGGAGCTGGGCGGCGGTGCCGCATCCTCGACGGTGATTTCACCGAAAATCTTTGAGGAGTTCGTCGCGCCCTACGACAGCGTGCTGATCGAGGCCGCGCACGCGGCGGGCCAACGCATCGCCTACCACACCTGCGGCGGCATGATGCCGATTCTGGAAATGATCGCGGCGATGAAGCCCGACGCGATGGAAACGTTCACCCCCGTGGGCATGGGCGCCGATGTGAATCTGGCGGAGGCCAAGCGCCGGATCGGCGACCAGGTCTGCATGATCGGCGGCTTCGACCAGTTCCACTTTTTCGTCGGTTGCACGCCGGAGCAGACGCGCGCCGAAGTCCGGCGTTGCTTCGCCGAGGCCGGCAAAAACGGCGGCTACATCCTCAGCCCCTCCGATCACTTCTTCGAGGCGTCGCCTGAGTTGCTCCACGCGTTCGTCGACGAGGCCCGCCAGTGCAGCTACGCGGCCGCGAACTGAACGCCGCACCCGCCTAGCCCGACACGGCCGCCCGTCGCGTCTGGAATCTTTGCCCGAGCAACAGGCACCCGAAGGCGAGCAAGTGCACGCCGCTCATGGCGGTGAACACGGGCACGTAGCCATACGCCGCCACGGCCCGCCCGGTCGCCAGCGTGGACAACATGCCGCCCAGGCTGCCGCCGAGCGCCGACAGCGCCAGCAAAGTGCCCACACTCGCGCGCGGCACGCTCTCGGAAATGAGGGTCAACTGATTCGCCATCCAGCAGCTTTGCGCCGCGAGCAGCAGGGCGATCAACGCCACGGCCAACCACGCCGCCTCGACGCGCACCGCTACGTTGGCCAGCGGCATCAGGCAAGCGGCCGTCAATAGCATCGTCCGCCGCGCCCGCAGCGGCGCCCAACCGCGGCGCACCAGCCAGTCCGACAACGCGCCGCCGCCCGGTCCTCCGATATCCGACGCCAGAAACGGCAGCCAGCCGACCAACCCGATCATCGCCAGCGAAAATCCGCGGGCGTGTGTCAGATAATCCGGCAGCCAGAACGAGAAGAAATAGACCATCGGGTCCGTCAGGAATCGCGCCGCGAAGAAACCGAGACACACCGGTTGTCCCAAGAGAAACCACATGGAGGGCTTGGCCACCGCGGCCCCGGTCGGAGCGCTATGCTGGTCGATATAGGCGCGCTCTTCCGAGGTGAGGTGCGGATCGTTTTCCGGCGACCGATAACGCCGCCACCACACCGCCAGCAGCACGAACCCCACGAGGCCGGTGACGATGAAACCCCAGCGCCACCCGAAACGCAGCGCGAGAAACGACACCAGCGGCGGCGCGATGATCGCTCCGAAAATGTTGCCGTTGGAAAACACTGCCATGCTCAGCCCGCGTTCGCGCGGCGGAATCCATTCGGCGATAGCCTTCACCCCGGCCGGACTGTTGAAGCTCTCGCCGAGGCCCAGCAAAAAACGGCACACCGCCAACGCCACCCATCCCGCCGCCAGCGCGTGCGCCATGCCGGCCAGTGACCAGAATGCGAGCGCCACCGCCAGCCCGATGCGCACCCCCACCCGATCCAGTATCGAACCGCAAAACGCGTAGCCCAGCGTGTACGCCGCGAGAAACGCCGTCACGATGTAGGAATACTCCACCGCGCCGAAGCCCAGCTTCTCGCGCAACGTCGGCGCCAGCACCGACAGCGCCTGCCGGTCGAGATTGTTGACCACCGCCACGAAAAACAGCAGCGCCACCACCGACCAGCGCCGGTGCGTGCGAAGAAAATGGCGGGTGCCTTGCCAGGTCATGGTGCAGTCCGTTCCGCTGAAGCTCTGCGGCATGAGATGCGGAAAGCGGTGGGGTAGGCGGTGGGGCGGGCTTTATGCCCGCCAAAAGCTTCCCCGGATGGCGGGCATAAAGCCCGCCCCACCCCAGGAACCAAGCCCAACGCGGGAAACCTTTGGGTGAAGCGAAATTCCCTCATGGCGATGATTCCGCTTTTGCGGCCACCAGCCGCGCTGCCTGCACCTGCGCCGTGCGCAATCCGGGCGTGGGCTCGCCGCCGATCACCAACCAGCGGTCGGCAAGCGTCACCGTCGCCGCGCCTGCGACACCGAGCGGCATCTGGCCGGCGTGTTCCCAACGATCGGTGTCGGCGTGGTAGATCATGATTCCGTCGGGCAACCGATAACGTTCGCCGAGCTCCGCCATGCGCGCGAGGTCGTGTCCATCGGACCCGCCGCAAACCGCCAGAGTCGATGCAGTGAGTGGCAACACGGCCGCGAGCAGAGCCTGCCGCGGCATCGCCGCCACTGTGCTCCACTGCGCCGTCTCTGGGTCGAAGACATGGCCATCAGCCAGATAATTAGCCTGACCGGCGGGCGACGACGATCCAATTTTCCCTCCAAACAAAAAGAGCCGCTCCCGTCCCACCGGTCCCAGCGCCGCTAGCGCCGCGCCGAAGCGCGCCGGTCCGGACCAAGTCGTCAGATCGCGCCATGCGCCCGCCGCTCCACCCGCCAATGCCGCGGCCAGATTCAGAGCGAAAAAATCCTTTGTGCCGCCCGCGCCATTGTCGCCACCCGCCACATAGAGCAGGCCCCGGCAATACGCCGCCGCCACGCTCGTGAGCGCGCGCGGGAGCGCGGGGAGCGGCAGCCGTTGCACATTGCCGGCCGACTCGTCCCAGCGCAGCAACGCCACCGTGTTCACCGGACCGCGCGCATCGCAACCGCCGACGATCACCACGCCATGCTCCGTCGTCACAGACGCGCCTTCGGCCAGCCCCTCGGGCAGCCCGGGCGCAACGCGCTTCCACGGCGCATCCGCCGGCGCCTCGGCACGCCGCACGAGAATTTCGCGCGCGTAAGTTTTGACGCCGCCCTGCTGGCGCGGCACCGGAAAATTCGAGCCGCCGGCGAGAATCACCCACCCCTGGCTGACGCCGGCGTACATGCCTTTCAACCCCACCGGGTCGGGCAGATCGGCCTGGCGCTCCCAGGTGAGTGCGCCATGCGCAGCGGCAAAAACAGGAGACGAGTTTATCACAAAGAATGCGAACAGGCCGGCCCATGACCGCCGGACCAGCGGGTGTTTAACGCGATGGGCGGGCATGCGCGTGGGGATCGCCGTCGTCGAGCACGAGGTTTTCCGGCCACGCCATCTCCACTCCGCGCGCGGTCAAACGCGTCTGCACCGCTTGCACGCGGTCCGGTTGCGCGGCGACAGTTTGCGGCGTGACGCTCTCGCCCAGACAGTACGCGGCCAGCGTGGCGGCGGCTTCGCCGATGTTCCACTCGACCGGATGCAACCGGTAGCAGCCGTTGGTGAGATGCGTCGTGCCGATATTTTTCGCGGCCGGCAGGAGGTTCTCCACCGCCACCGGCACGAGCGCGCCGAGCGGGATGCGGAACGGCAGCGACGGCACATCGATGTAGTTGTCGCCACCCGTCGTGGGATGCAGATCAATCCGGTAATAGCCGATGCCAACAGAATCTTCGTAGCGCTCCGCCAGACAGTCGCCGGGACGATATTTCGCCGACACGTCCTGCTCGCGAATCGTCTTCACCGCGCGAATGCGGCGCGACTCGCGGATGTACGGCGCCATCGCGAGGCCGTCAGTCGTGCCGGTGATATCGCCGCGGAGCCGCAAGCCGGGCCAGCCGGTGCCGCCATCCGGACGCGGTGCCGCGGTTTGCAACCAGTACACCATCGACCGGCTCAGATCCCGCGCCGCGGCGAGATGCCGCTGCTTCTCCTCGCGACCACAGGTGAGGATATTGCCTTCCATGTAGTCGATCATGGGCCAGTTCACGAGGCACAGATCGCTCGGGAAAAAACCGTCCTGAAATTGCGCGCGGTCGACGATCCGTCGAAACGCCCACAAGCCGGAAAACAGTCCCGGCTTCTCGCGGTGCGGCTCGAAACGGTAGCGCATGCGCTCCATCGTGCGCGGGTTCAGCCCGTCCCAACCGAGCAGCGGGCCCGGCCACGGCGGCGTGAGCTTCGGCACGTAGCGACACCAGAAATCGTAGTTGGCCGGCGGCGCCGCGGGCGCTTCGCGACCGGGGGTTTCATCGAGTACGAAGCACACCGACAACGCCTGCACGTTGTCCGGACGCGCCACCTCGGACGCACTCGGCTCACCGGTATCGGCGCGCGATTCGCTGCCGGTCACATGGGCTATTTCGCCCAATGGCAGCAGGTCGCCGTTCTCCGTCGCATCGAGGAAAAAGCGGCCGCACAGACGCCGTTGCGCACCCGTGCCCAGATCTTCCACCACGACCGCCGACAGCCGGGCCACGCCCTCGCGTTCGACGGCGCGAGGCTCATGACGCAGCAGCAGCCGCAGGCGTCCGGATGACAAATGAGGCGCGAGCAAACTCTCGAAAACCGCCAACGCCACGCGCGGCTCGTGACACAGCGGCGACACCCAGCCATTGCCGGGATTGAGCCGCGGATCGTCGCGCATCTCGGGGCGCAGCGGATAATGCCGCCGGTAGTACGCGCGCACCGCCTCGCGATAACGCCGGTAACTCGCCGTGCAGCCAAAGCGCTCGATCCAGCCATGCTCGTCCGGCGGCACGGCCTGCGACGTGAACTGGCCGCCAATCCAGGCGAACTCCTCGGTCATCACCACCGAGTGGCCATTTTCGAGCAACGTCAGTGCCGCGGCGCAACCGCCGACTCCGCCACCGACCACGACCACATCTGCACGCAGCGTTTCCATGATATGGCTTGCTCAGGAATAATTCGACACCGGTACAGGCGCGACAGCGGGCACCGCCGCAGGCACCACCATCGTCTTCGCCAGCTCGCGCAGACCCAGGGTCATCACCTTGACATCGCCGCCCGGGCAGAGGAACTGCGCTCCGAGCTGCACCGCCCGGCCGAATTGCGCCGGCCCGACTGCCACCGTGCCCCAGAACTTGCCGGCCGCGCGCGCGGCATCGGCCACCTTGCGCATCGCCTCCACCACCGCGGGGTGCTCGAACTGGCCCGGCAAACCGATGCTGACCGAGTAATCGCCCGGTCCGAAAAATAGTCCGTCCACACCCGGCACGGCGGCGATGGCCGCGGCTTCAGCGACCGCGCTCGCGTGCTCGATCTGACACAGGATCATCGTCTGCGTGTTCTGGTGGCGCATGTACTCGATGGCGGGGTACGCCCCGTAACCGCTGTCAATGTTGCCCCCGTTCCAACCGCGCTGGCCGACCGCCTCGCCCGCGACCGGCTGGGGATTTTTGAACTTGGTCCACTCGACAATCTGGCGCGCCTCAGCGGCATCGGCCACCATGGAACACATCAGGCCGCCCACGCCGGTTTCCAGCGTGCGCATCGCGACCTGATAGTCGGACACCTTCAGCCGCGCGATCGTCGTGATCGGATGGGCCTGGGCCACGAGCTGCATCGCCGCGAGGTCGCGCGTCGCGATGTCGTAGTGTTCCAGATCAAACCAGATCGCATCGAAGAGCCCGGAGCGGCCGACGAAGTCCACATGGCGCGGGCTGGAGAAGTTGCCCGTGACGTAGACACGGACGATTTCGCCCGCACGGATTTTGGCCAGGGCCCGGTTGGGAAGCAGCGGCGCACTCATGCGACCTCCTTCCGACAAAGGACGGACCGGCGACCGCGCCAGACAATTGCACCGGTGGCAACCGCCGGCTCGCTATGGGAAAACGAAGGTAAGTGCATGGGTTGTGTTGATGGCGACAAGCGAATGCCCGGCGCTTGCGTCAGACAATGTCGTTGGCATGGTCTCCCCAGGAGACCACTGACCCGCGCTTTCCGTCTGCGCGTGTTAATTGCAATTTCCACCCAGTTCCCTTTCCCCGATGCCCACGACCTACCGATCGATCAGCGCACAAGTGGCCGCCGCATTGCGCGAGGGCATGACCACCGGAGTGTGGCCCAGCGTCCTTCCCGGCGAACGCACCCTGGCCGAGCGCCTCAACGTCAGCCGCAAAACCGTGCGGCGCGCGCTCGCCATCCTGCGCCATGAAGGCCTGATCCGGACCGAGCGCAGCCGCGCCAGTGTTCGCACGCGCGCCACCCCGCGGCCGGAGCCGCCCCGGAAAGTCGCGCTGCTGCTCCCCACGCCGCTCGAAGGCGCCCGTCCGTTCACCGTACTGTGGGTCAACCGCCTGATGTCGCTCCTGCACGAATCCGGCCTGCAACTGGAGGTGGTGTCAGGGGAAAAATATTTTGGCGCCCGGGCCGGTTTGTCGCTCCGCCGGCTGGTGGCGGAACACGAGGCACGCTGCTGGATTCTGGCCCGCTCGCACCGCGCGCTCCAACAATGGTTCGCAGTGAACAACATCCCCGCCGTGGTGGCGGGCTCGACCCACACCGGCATCGATCTGCCCAGCGTCGACATCGATCACCGCGCGCTGTGCCGCCACGCCGCCACGGCGTTCCTGCGGCACGGGCATTGCCGCCTGGCGCTCTTCCTCGAAAAAGCCGGCCACGGCGGCGATGACGACAGCGAACGCGGCTTCAAGGAAGGACTCGCCGGTGACGCCCGGGCCGCGAGCCCGCTGATCTGCCGCCCCGACAAGAGCGCCGCGGCGGTGATTCATGAATTGCGACGCCTGCAGGCGCTCGCCGCGCCCCCGACCGGCTATCTGCTCTCGAACTCGTTTTCCTACCTGACGGTGCTCAGCTACCTCGCGTTCGAGGGCCTGCGGGTGCCGCGCGATGTGTCGCTGATCTCGCGCGACGAAGAGCCGTTCCTCTCGCATCTGCACCCCATGCCCACGCGCTACGCCATCGCACCGGCGAAGTTTGCCGCAGCCCTGCATCAGACGATCCAACGCGTGCTGGAACGCGACGTCGCACCCGGCCACGCCGTGCGCATCATGCCGGATTTCGTCAAAGGCGACTCGCTCGCCCGACCCAGCGCCGCTGAGTCCGGCCGCGTGACCAGCACACCGCCTTTGTAACCGCGATACGGTCAGACACGCTGCCTGAGATCGCAGGTTCGGACCTACCCACGACGACGCACCATTCCGGCCGCGGCTTAAAGCCACGCAGGCGAAAACGCGTTGGTTCCCCCCGGGGACCAATGCGATGCCATTGGCATGCACCCGGCCGGACGAATCCTAAAGACTGATACCCAGCAACCCTAACCTCCATTCACCATGCCTATAATGTCGGTCCCATCTTTTCGCACAGTCGGCCGCGGTCGATTGCTTGCCTTTTATCTCTGCGTCGCCGCCGCCGCGGCCCAGACAGCCAAGCCCGGCTCTGACCAAACCACCCCGGCGCAACCAGCGTCCGCAAGCGAGGAAACTGTGGTTTTGTCGCCCTTCCAGATCAGCGGCAAACGCGATCGCGGGTACGGCGTCACCACGTCGCTTGGCGCTTCGCGCATCGCCCTTCCGGTCACCGATATTCCGGTGTCGGTCGTCAGTATCAACGAGCAGTTCTTCCTGGATCGCGGCGCGGTCGATGCGATGGAGGTGCTGCCCTTCGTGTCGGGCGTACAACAGGGCGCCGACGGTTCACCGGGACAGGAAGGCTTTTCGCTGCGCGGATTCAGCATGTCCGGCATCCGCGTGCGCGACGGTTTGCCCGAGAGCGTCGAGGGCGCGGATTATCCGTTCGACGATGCCTCGGCCTACGAGCGCCTGGAGATCATCAAGGGGCCGGCGGGCACCTTGTACGGCACGACCAGCATGGGCGGCGTGGTGAACAAAATCAGCAAATGGCCGAAGTTCGCACCGCAGACCAAAGTGGAATTGCAGGCTCAGTCCTACGACGAATTCGTGCGCGCCATGGTCGATTCGACCGGACCGATCGGCAAAAACACTGCGTACCGGCTCGTGTTGTCGTCGCGCACGGGCAAGCGCTACTTTGACGAAAAGGACGCCCCCAACGACTTCACCAACCTGCTGCTCGCCCTCACGCATCGCATCGGCGCCGACCGGGGGGGCCGGATCTGGGCGCGGGCGCAATACCTCCACTTTGAGTTGGACCGGGAAAGCGGCCCGCAATACCCGACCGGGTTTCTAAATCCCGCGAACCCGACGGCGGCGCCTGTGCTCCGCAACCCGAAATTCCCCATCGCGATCAACGCGAATCTGGAGCCGGAGGACGATGTCTCCATTGGCAACATCTACAGTTACGAGGGCGGCTATGAACAAACCTGGGCCGGTCCATTCGGCGGCAATTGGACGCTCCGCCTCGTCGGCCGCTACAGCCTGGGCAAAGGCGACAAATCACCCTCCTATGCGCTCACCCGGCCGGTTCCAACCGATGCCAGCGGAACGATCGTGAAATACACCAGCGCCACCGGCACGCTCGTCAACGGCGACTCGCGATTCATCGCCGCTGACGATCCCCGCGTGGCCGACTGGCGCGCCACGATGACGGCGCGCGAATTTTCCGGTTATAAAAAGAACAGCGGCAGCTTCCTCGATCTCGTCGGCGATTTCCAAACCGGACCAATGAAGCACAAAATGGTGATCAACGCGCAGCTGGACAAAGCCGTGGCCGAGCGCGCCTTTTTCTTCTGGGCGGTGCCGAATCCGGCCAACACCACGGCCGTCGCCAATTCCTTCTCCATGGTGCGCCCGGACTTTTCGCGCTTCAGCCTGACGAACGTGAAGGCCACCGTGCCCACGCAATTCAACGCCTTCAACGGGCACTCGGAATCGAACGGCTTCGCCTCCGGCTTTCAGGACAACATCAGCGTGTTCGGCGAGCGCGTGATCGGCGTGGTCGGCGCCCGCTACGACAACGTCCAGACCACCAGTTTCAGTTTCGACAGCGCGCAAAGCATCGCACAGCGGAAGTTCATCAAGAGCCCGACCACCACCAGCACAGTCGATAATCAGGAATGGACTTTCCGCTACGGTCTCGTGGGCAAACCCTGGCCGGGCGTGAGCGTGTTCAGCCAGATCGGACAAACCTACATCCCCGTAAACACCCTCAACGCCCGCGGCACGAAATACCCCAACCGCCAGGGCGAGATCAAGGAGGCAGGCGTGAAACTCGAGCTCTTCGGTGCGCGGCTCGTCACGACCGCCTCGGTTTTCGACATGCAGCTGACGAACGTGCTCATCTCCGTGCCCAACCCGCCGGAGCTCGGCGGCGGTCTCGTCCAAGTCCCCGCCGGCACGCAAAAGACCAAAGGCTTCGAGATGGACGTCGCCTACGAACCGGTGGAAGGGCTGAATCTCTCGCTCGCCTACAGCAAGCTCACCTCGACGAATGAGCTCGGCCAAAGCTTCCGCGGCGTGCCAATCGACGCCGCCTGGTCGATGCTGGCGAAATATCGTTTTCGCCAGGACGCATTGCGGGGCTGTTTCGTCGGCGCCAGCTGGCGGCACACCGGCAAGCAGGCGGGCGATGCCACCGACACGTTCTACCTGGACAACGCCGACGTCTTCGACGGGTTCATCGGCTACGGACGGCAGCGCTGGAATGTGCAGCTAAACTTCCTGAATCTGCTCAACACCGACGATCCCATCACAACGGTGGGCGACACCGCCGTGTTTCGCGCATTGCCCCGCTCTTACCGCGTGACGTTCCGCTACACGTTCTGAGCCGAGCACAAGGCATTCTCTCTCCCGCTGCATCCTCGGAAATCCAGCTGCGACGCCCTCGTCGGCGTCGCAGCATGCGTGATCAAGTGCGGCGGGAGAGCAAGAGCCGGGCGCAGGCACCATCAACGCTGCGCCCGATGCAAAGCTGAATGCGTCACTCCAGCTTCCAACCCGCGAGCCAGGTGCGCAACAGATCGCGCCAGCGCGGGCTCACCTCGGCCGCGTAGGCAAACAGCCGGCCGTGACCGCCCCGCGGAAAGACATGCAGCTCCGCGGGGACTTTGATCGCCCAGCAGGCGCGGGCAAAAAGCAGGCTGTTCTCGACGCTCACTTCGGAATCATCGGCCGCGTGGAAAAGAAATGTCGGCGGCATGTCCGCCGTGACGTGCAACTCAGGTGATATTTCCTGCCGGGCTTCGCGCGAGGCCTCGGGTCCGAGCAAGCGGTTGAACGAACGCCCGTGCGCATACGGCGGCAGCGCCGAAATGACCGGATAGGCCAGGATCAACCGGTCCGGTCGCGCCGAGACCGTGGCGGCGAGATCGTCCGCCGGATCGCGATAGAAATCGGGACGCGTCGCCACGAGCGCCGCGAGATGGCCGCCCGCGCTGCCACCCATGAGCGCCAGATTGCGCGCGGGAATCTTCAACTCCGCCGCGCGTTGTCGCAGCAACCGGATCGCCCGCACAGCATCGGCGTAGGGCGCGGGATGCCGATGCGGCGCCACGCGGTAGTTCACCACCGCCGCCGTGTAGCCCAGGCTGCGGAAGTATTCGGCGAAAAGCCGCTCGTAGGGGCTCAATCCGCCATAGCCGCCACCGGGGCAGATGACGATGACAGCCGGCAACGCGGCCGCAGGAACAAACGGACGGTAGAGTTCGACCACCGGCCGCGGTCCTGTAGCCGGATTATTGGGACTGCCGTCCGGCCACAGCGGGAGAATCAGGGGCTTGACCGCCGCCGGCGTCTCCAGCTCGGTCGGCGCCGCGGGCTCAGCAGCGCGCCCGCCGAGCGCGAGCCCGGCGAGCGCCATGGCGACACGGAGCGCGCGAACGAATCGCGCGCCCAGCCGCCTCAGAACTTGATGGTGTTGGTCCAGGTGATTTCGCGCGGCTGGTTGGTGAACAGCGCGTCGCTGATGCCGGCGTAGCCGCTGATGTTGTTCGGCCGAATGAGCACGCTGTAGTGGTTGAGGATATTATCGATGTTGAGCTGCGTCGACCAGGTGACGCGCTTGAGTCTCCGCTCGTAGCCGAGGATCGCGTTGAACAGCGCTTGTGTCGGCCGGTAGAACATTTCGCGACTCGCCGTCGGGCTGTAGCCGGTCGGGTAGTAGTAATAATCCGCGCGCCGCCAGGCGAGATTGACCGTGCCGCCCACTTTCAAGCCGCGCAGGAGTCCCGTGGATACCGTGTAGACGTTGGTGAAACTGAAGCTCATTTCCGGATAGCCGGTCGTCTTGTCACCCGCCCGTGAGGTCACGATGTTGTCGGCCGGACGCACGCCGGTGACTTGGATTTGCGAGATCGGCAGGCCGGTGACGCCGGTGCGGATCGGGCCATTGGGGCTCGCCGTGTAATTGAGCACCGAGCGCCCCGTCGAGGAGCCGAGGAGGCCGGTCGTCGGATCAGGGTTGGCGTAGTACGGATCGCCCGGCGTGCTCAGCTTCGCAACCGTGAGCGGGATATAGCCGGCGCTGGCCGCGGTGCCCGGAGTGGTCAGCGCGGTGGGGCGCACATACACGACCGTGCCGTTGGCGTAGGTCACCTGACCGGCCGCATTGGTGTAGAACTGATCGTTGTACAGCGCACCGTAGCTGGTGTTGTTGCCGATGGTGCCCTGCACGAAAGCTGCCGACAGGCGCATGCGCCAGTTGGGCGTGGGCAATGCCGTGATGGCGGCTTGCAAGCCCTGCGATTTGCGATCGACGGCGATGACCGAACCGGTCGCACCCAAATGACGTCCGTTGAGACCCGCGGGGTTGATGCTGTCGCGCAACTGCGAGGGAATCGCGTACGGCTCGCCGGTCGACTGCACGGCGTACAGCGCGATCGAGCCGGAGATTTTGCCATTATCGCGCCCGAGCTTGATGCCGATTTCCTCACCGAGCGAATGCGAGATGGGCGCAGCGTTGCCATAGGGATCAGCCGGGACCGTGAGCAGAACGCCGGGCAGATTGTAGGTGTCGGACACCGCGAAGTACGGCCGCAGCCAGGATTTGAGTCCATAGTTGGCACCCACGGAGAAGCTCAGATTTTCGCCCGTGGCGGTGATCGCCGGAATCGCGGTGGAGGCGAACTGGCGGTTGTCGGCCGACACCCAGCGCACGCCCGCGAGCGTGGCCAGCTTGCCGTCCATCCATTGCGTGTTGTTGACGGCAAACGCGCCCTTGCTGATCGCGCGGCTGTGAATGTAGAGGTCGCCGGCGGTGACGCCCTGCGGATTTTGCGGCGAGACCAGCGCGGGGTCGGTCAGGTTCATGATCTGGCCGACATAGTTTTTGCCGGCGTAGGTGATCCGCTCCGTGCCCACGCGCGAGACGGCATATTTCACCGGACCATTATGCACGGACCAGTAGGGGTTCGGCGTCTGCATGCGGATGCGCTGGCCGGAAGAATTGAGCACCAAGTTGTAATTACCGTCCGCCTCGTAGTAGGCGTAGTTCTCGTTGGCGTAATCGCCGCGGGTTTGTTCCGCGCCGAAGATCGTCTGGCTGCGCGCGCGTCCGCCGAACAGATCGTTGGTAAGCAATATGGAGAACCGGATCGATTTCGAGCTGGAGGGCTGGTTGGACCAGGCCGACCCGCTCGAGCCGCCCGCGCCCATCGACCACTGCCCGGGCAACGGATTGGAGGACGCGTTGGGCGAGTAAAAGGTGGCGCCGCTGCCATAGCCGACGATGCTGTCCTTGTCCTGATAACCGAGGGAAAGCTGGGTCGAGAGCCACGGCCGCCAGTTGGTCTCGAAGACCACATGCGCGAGCCGCGCCGTGGTGATTTCTTCCCGCAAATTGCCGCCCCAGGAATCGACATTGTCCCAATTCATGTGGCCGTTGCCGATCGAACCCGCGCCGCTCGCCCCGATCGCACTCACGTCAAGTTGGTTGGTCGCGATCAGATAGCGAATGCGTTGGTTGTGCCGGGCGTCGGTCGTCGTGCTGCCGGCATTCAACGTCAGCGTCTGCGGGATGAAGCGGCTGAAGTGCGTGTACCGGCCGGTGAACCGCACGATGGTGTTGCGCCAGGGGCGCACCGCGATCTGGCCATATAGCCCGGTCAGCGGGCCGCCCATGAAATCGCGGTTGTCGCCGAGTTCCTGCCGCAACAGCGAGAGTGCGACTGCGATTTTTTCGGTGCCCATGCTGTAATCGATCTGCCCCAGCGTGTGCCCGTATTGGTCGACCTGAAGCTTCAAAAAGCCGGCCGGCCGGCGACCCAGCCGCGCCTGCTTCGAGATCATGTTCACCACACCGCCGCCGCCGCCATTGCCGTAAAGCAACGCCTGCGGGCCGTTGATGACTTCGATGCGGTCGATGCCGAAATTGCTGTTCAAACCGGTGCCCGCGGGCGAAGGCAGCATGAAGCTGTCCTGCTTCACCACCGCGGCGCCCAGGCCGCGCAACTGCACGCCGGCCGACACGCTGTCGCCGCCGCCGCGGTCGAGCGGCTGGTTCACCGGAATGCCGCCGACATCGCCCGCCGCCGAGCCCGTGCCGGCGCCGGCAGAATAATTGCGCAGCATATTTTCCAACGTCGTGCTGTTCGTGTCTTCCATGAACGCGCTGGTGAAAATGTCCGCAGAGATAGGGAGCTTCTCCAGCTCGGTATTGAAACTCGTTATCGAAGTGGAATTAAGCGCGCCGTAGCTCTTGTCCGACGTCGCGCGCACGATGAAGGGGGTTAGCTCGATCGATTCCTCGATGACGGGGGCGGGACTGGATGCCGGGGCTTTCGGGGCCGTCTGGCTTTGCGCCGAAGCGAAGAGCAGGCCGCTGGCCGCAGCAAACAGGCCAAAGCGATGTGCAAGTATTCTCGATGTTTTCATAGTTCAGGTAAGTTTTGGGTGTTCTCTCTCCCACCGGGTCATCCGCATGACGCCGCGCCAACAGGACCGGAAGGGGCAACGTGCCCAACCTCGGCACATCCCGCGGCGCGCTCAAGTCACACGCACCGGTCTCCCAAGGATACCAAAGATCGAGTTTCACACACAGCGTCCGGTCTCCGGGAGCGACCAGCACGGCTGAACATGGCGCTCATGGCCAGCAGCGACGGCGGCATCACCTGGGGCGCGACCAAGACGATCTACACCGGCCCCGCCACCTACTCCGACCTGGCCCGCGATTCGCTGGGCAACATCTACTGCATTTTCGGCCGCGACGGGAACAACATCGACCTCGATCCCGCCAATCCCGCGGCGCGTGTGACCGTGGCCAAATTCAACCTCGAATGGGTGGTCGGTGGCGGCCCCCAGCCCACAGTCGTCGTCGACAACGGCGCGACCGGTTTCACCACCACCGGCACATGGAGCACCGCCACCGGCGACACCGGATATTACGGCGCCAATTATCTCACTTCCACCGCCGGCTCGGCCACCGCCACGTGGACGCCCACGATCACTGTCGCGGGCAATTTCGATGCTTACATCCGCTGGACTGCGCACTCCAACCGGTCCGATGCGGCGCCGATCATGATCAAATACAACGGCGACAGCTCCACCGCGACCGCCACGCTCAACCAGCAAATCGAAGGCGGCACCTGGGACCATCTCGGCACGTTCGCGCTCACCGCGGGCACTGGCAATTCAGTGAAGGTGACGGCCAGCGATGCCGGCCACACCGTGGCCGACGCCGTTATGTTCCAGAAAGAGAACTGAAGCGCCGCCGGGCGTTATTGCTTTCAACACGAAAGCCTCGCCGCATCAGCCCCGCAGCTCCGTGCGGGGCTTTTTGTTTCCACGTCGGACTTGCTCCAGCGCCACAGACGCGAACCGCCGGGTGCGCCCGCG
The DNA here is from genome assembly GCA_016217595.1 of Opitutia bacterium. Taxonomy (GTDB): domain Bacteria; phylum Verrucomicrobiota; class Verrucomicrobiia; order Opitutales; family Opitutaceae; genus MWDT01. Next base: position 37,907 of record JACRHS010000020.1, read on the forward strand.
ACTCACTCCTTCCGTTCGTCGAGCGCGTAATTGAGGAACGGGATGGTCGCCAGCGCGGGCAGCGATACTCCGATGCTGAGCATGAACAGCCCCGGATAGCCGAGCCACTCCTGACAAATTCCGCTGATCATGCCGAAGAGCAGATAGCTGAGATAAATGACGGAAGCGCTCAACGCCACGTGCGACGCCGGATAACTCGATCCCGCCGCCATGCGGAACATGTAGAAATTCATCACCGTAAACCCGAGCCCGAATCCGAAGCTCTCCAGGCCGAGCAACGCCAGCAGCACGAAATCCAATTGCCAGACGCCCGCGCCAAACCAGCTCAGATCGCAGGCCCAATGCGCGCGCGGCGAATTACTGGTCAGCGCCAGGAAGACATACACGGCCGCCGGCAGCACCGCCGCGAGCGAGAAGGGCCAGATGACCCGCCGCAGGCCAAACTTGCGCAGCAGCACGCCCGCGAGCGCTCCGCCGGCGATGCCGCAAACGGTCATGATGCCGGTGAAAATGCTGACCTCCGCGATGCTCAGCCCGTAGCCGCCAGCCGTGCGCGCATCCATGAGGAAGGCCACGCCCATCTTGTCCAACATCGTCTGTCCCGAGCGCATGAAGAACAGATAGGCCGCGCCCGGCAGTAGCGCCGGTAGCGCGAAATAGCTGCGCAACACCGCCCCGAATGGCAGGCTGGCTGCGCGCGTGGCCGGAGTTGACACCCGGTCGGCCGCCGGCCGGGGAAACATCCGGCGCGTGTAGAAATATAGCGGCGTGAACACCAACAGCAGCGCGGCAAAATACAGTCCCCACGTCAGCCGCGGCGCGCCATAACGCGCGGCCACGCCGCCCGCCACGGCCAGCAGCACCGATCCGCTCAGAATCGTCGCCGCCCGCCCCCACACCGGGTCGAGCCCGGAGAAGAGCGCCTGCTCCTGCTTGGTCAACGCGAGCGTGAAGAAGCCGTTGAGCGCGACCTGATGAATCGACTTCACGATCGCGAGCAGGAAGAGCGCCGTCAGATAGAGACCGAGCGAAAATTGCGGCAACATCAGCGAGCCCGCGAGGATCACCAGACAGCCCATCAGCCAGCCGCCCCCGTTCACGCACCACCAACGCCGCGTATGGTGCGCATCCACCATCGGTCCCAGCAGGAATTTGAACGCCATGGGCAGCGTGGCCAGCGTGGCGAAGCCAACCAACGCGTTCGAATAGCCGAGCGATTTCAGCAGTATGGTCGGTACCGTAACCAGCACCGGATTGATCAACCCCTGCCAGGTGCCGAAGCACGGAGCGAAATGCCAGGCGCTCTTGCGGTTGCCACGCCCCAGGGCATCGGCCGAGCCGGCCGCTGCCTCGGACTTGACCGGCGGAGGCGTGCCGTTGGCGGGATTTTCGGGTGAGGTGTTCGACATACGCACAGGAGCGCGGAGACGGTTGATTCCATACCCGCGCCTGCCACTGAGCACGCGCCCCGCGGAGGAGGAAAGCCTTCCCTGCCGGTTCCCCGGGGGAACCAATGACGCGCCATTTCCACGCGCAAACCGGTCTCTTGAGGGAGCCGGCACGTAACGCTTTCGGGCGCCGTTTCTCTCGCGACAATGCAATCGCAAATTTTAATACTTCTCCGTCGATGAAATCATCCCCCGCCCTTTTCTGTCTCCTCATTGCGTGGAGCGCGCTCTGGAGCACGCCCGCCGCCGCCGCGCCGGAATTTTCCGAAACGCAAGTGTGGGACAAACGCGAAAACAATTACGTCTCGCACTTCGTTTTCGGGATCGGCGTCACTGCCAACGACACGATTCTCATCGCCTGCGAAGGGCGCGTGGGCGGCGCGGATGCCGGCGAAAAAGATCTGCTCGTCAAACGCAGCACCGATCACGGCGCCACTTGGAGCGCCGACGCCATCGTCGAGGGCCGGTCCGACGACAACAGTTGGAGCAACCCGACCTTCGTGACCGACGGCGCCACCACCTATCTTTTCTACTCGTGGAGCGTCAGCAGCGATATCGGTCGCGTCTTCTATCGCACCAGCACCGATCACGGCGCCACGTGGAGCGAGCGCACCGAAATCACGCATCTCTGGAACGACAACCCGCATGGCTGGACGCAACACGCCACCATCGGTCACGGCATCGTCAAGCAACACGAGCCGGGCAAGGGCCGCGTGCTGGTCGCGTTTCACCATCGCGGCAAGGTGGCGCAGCCCGCCGCCAAACGCGGCTACGGCAACGACGTCATTGTTCTGGGGCCGAATGGCTGGCAGATCTCAGGCGGTCCGTCACCCGAAGCCACGCGCGGCACCAACGAAGCGCGGCTCGCCGAGCGCGCCGATGGCACGCTCTACCTGCTCGCCCGGCAAGCCACCGGCGACAACCAGCTCCGCGCGCGCTCGGAGAGCACCGATGGCGGCAAGACCTGGAGCGCGTGGATCACGCAGGCCGATATCCGCGGCACCGTGTGCGACAGCGGTCTGCTGCGTTTCAACGACGACTGCCACCTCTACTCGTTTCCCAGCGGCACCGAAAAATCCGCCCAACGCCGCCGCGACATGACCATCAAGGCGAGCCTCGACGGCGGCAAAACCTGGCCGCACGAACGGATGCTGTATCGCGGTCAGGCCACCTACTCCGACCTCGCGCGCGATTCCGCCGGCAACGTCTACTGCATCTACGGACGCGACGGCTCCGACTTCATGGGCGAACGCGTGTTTGTCGCCCGCTTCAACGTGGAGTGGGTCACAGGCGCAACCGCGCTCAAACCCACTGAATCTAGTCGTAAGGAGTGACAAAGGTGGCGCGCGTTGTCCCCAACGCGCGTCGAGCGTCTTGGGGACAAGCCACTCCACCAAAACGGACACTGGTTCCTGGAAAGCTCCGTAATTTGCCCGCACCCAGACCGGCGCGCGACTACCCTGTCGCACGACCGAGCGGCATCGGCACCCGGCCGGCCTCGATCAACGCCATGAGCGCCGGCAAACCGCCCCACGTGAGCATCGGATGCGTGTGCGCGCCGATACCGCCCGAGCCGTCCAGCGCGGAGAAATTCTCCGGCACGAGACCGTGCTCGCGCCAGTTTTTCAGCAGCATCGCGAGCGATTTTTCAACGACCAGCTTCTGCGCCGCGCTTTCGCCGTACCGGTTCAGACCGAGATAGGTCAGGAAGTTCAATGGCGGCCAGATGCGTCCGCGCATGTAGAGCTGCTCCGCAAACGCCGGGTCGTTGCGCGGCGCGCCGGGGATCATCCACTCGCCGGCATATTCCTGCGGATTCAACAAATGCTCGCGCACCAGCCGCGCGGCCTGCTCCGCCGTGGCGACACCCGCCAGCAACGGATAAAACGACGTCGGCGAATGGCGCTGACTCCACGCCCCGTTGTCGAGACGCCGGTTGAGATAAATGCCCTGAGCATCGACCCAAAGCTCCCGGAGTTTGCCCGCGTAGTGCGCGGCGCGCTCCTGCAATTCCCGCGCTTCCTCCGTCCGCCCCAGCAACGCGGCCAGCTCCGCCAGCGCAGAGCAATCAGCCACGTAAAGCGAGTTCAGCCCCACGTCCTCGATCTGCATCAGATGCGTCTTCGGATCAAACGGGGCCTGGTCGTACATCGGCGAATTGTCCAATGCCTCCAACGCCGCGCCCGCCGCGGAATTCGGCTGCACGAACTCCGCCGGATCGCCCACGCGGGGCGCGAAGGGATTGGAGCCGAGCGAGAGCGAGCCGGCGGCGTTGCGCCGCGCACGATCCCACCAGCGATTCCATGCCAGCAAGGCGGGCCAGGCCGCCTCTACCGCCTCGCGGTCCGGCGCCAGCCGGTACATGCCCAGCACGCAAACGCCGGCCACCGGCGGCTGCGAACGGTCGCGCGCCGCCCGGCCGGTGCCCTGCACGACATTCGACACGAACTCCTCGTCGATCATCTCGCGGAACGTCTCCAGCAACACAGCGTATGCGAGCGTCGGCTCGTCCAACGAAAGCATCCACGCGGTAAAGAAACTGTCCCAGCAAAACACCGCATAGCCGCCGCGAATGCAGTTCCAATCGCGCGCCACCGGACAAAGCACCCGGTCGAATTTCGGCTCGTAGATTTGGTTCCACGCCAGCGAACCCTGCATCGCCGCATGCGCATCGGCGTGCTCGCCATACGCACCGTGAAATTGTGCGACCCGGTCGCGCGCCGCGGCGATCTGGCGTTGCACCTGCGCCAAGTCGACGCGCACGCCCGCACTCACCGCCACGGGGCCATCCAGCTTGATTGCCAGATAGGGCGAGGGCACCGGCAGGTTGGGATCAACCACCGGCACACCTTCCGCGTAAATCGCGATCTCACGGCTGCCGACGTGGGCCGTGAGTTTATGTTCGTCGCAACGCTGAGCAAAGCCCGGTCGATTCCACAAAAATCCCGCCTGCACCGTCAGCACGCGCGTCCACGGGTCGTTTTGCAACGGCGTGACGAGTGCCACCCAGTTTTCACCTTCGGCCGCGGTTTCGATGCGAAACCGGGCGCCGCGCAAATTCACTTCGAGCTGCGTGTAGGCGCCATCGTACGAGCGCGGCCCGGGACGCACCTCGATGGTGTTTCCCAGCGGCAGCTTCTTGTCCATGCTGGTCAGCTTCGTCCCCGGCGTGCGGCCCATTTCTTTGTGCCCGACAAAAGCATCGTTCAGCCAGACCAGTTTGTCGGGCGCCGCCAGACCCAGGCGGAGACAAAGCCCCTCCGGCAGCAACACGTGGTGCAAAACGCTGCGCGTGTCCCAGGTGTTCCAGCCGCGCGCAAGCACGCGGTGTTTGGCATCGGCGACTGTGAGGAGTTGATCGAGAAAGCTCATAAATTTAGGAACGAAAGTGCATCGCGCCGCTCGGCGACAACGGCCCCAGCCTCTGGCTGGCACTCCGTGATTTCAACCCGCACCCGCCGGTCTCCCGAGGGAACCAAGGTCCCTGTTCCCGAATGGCAATCCCGGGAATTTGGCTAGCCACGCCTCGCCGGTTGCATGATACCAACCGCGCCGCCGCGCACTCAGCGTTCCGGTGGCGCCGCTCCACCGATGTCCAACATTTCACCAGCAGAAGGTGTCATCCTGCTCGATCCGCATCCCCGCCGGATCGACCGCATTTTTGACGAGCCGACCAAGCGCCGGCTCGAACGTCTGGGGCGCGTGATCTGGCATGACGGTTCCGCCGCGCCGGCCGAAGCGATCGACCGGTATCTGCCGCAAGCCGTCGCGCTCATCGGGCAATCGCCGTTGGACAAAGCGCGTCTCGACCGGGCACCGCATCTGCGGGCGGTGTTCAACGTCGAAAGCAATTTTCTCCCGAACATCGACTACGCCGAATGCCATCGGCGCGGGATTCCGGTGCTTTCCACCGCGCCGGTGTATGCGCGGCCCGTGGCGGAGATGGCGCTCGGCATGGCCATCTCGCTCGCCCGGCGCATGCACGAGGCGGACGCCGCCGTGCGCGTGGGCAAGGAATTCAAGGGCGACAACCACGACTCGTTTCTCCTGCACGGCAAGACGCTTGCCCTGGTCGGATTCGGCAATCTCGGGCGGGCGCTGCTGCCGCTCTTGCGGCCGTTCTCACGCGAAATCCTCGTGCACGACCCGTGGATTCATCCCGCGGTCCTGCGCGATCTGGAGGTGGAACCGGCTTCCCTCGACGACTGTTTCAGCCGCGCCCGCGTGGTGTTCCTCCTCGCCGCCAACACGAGCCAGAACACCGGCTTGATCGGACAGCCGCACTTCGCGCGCATGCAAAAAGGCAGCGTGGTCATACTCGCGAGCCGCGCCGCCATCGTGAATTTCCCGGAACTGCTCGCCGCCGCCCAGAGCGGCCATATTCGCGCCGGCATCGACGTCTGGCCGGTGGAGCCCATCCCGGCCGACGAGCCCGGCCGCAAAACGCCCAACACGCTGCTCCAAGCGCATCGCGCCGGCAGCGTGCCGGAGATTCAAACACTCATCGGGCAGCTCGTCGTCGACGATCTGGAGAGCATCCTCGCCGGTCTACCGCCGCAACGCTGTCAGCGCGCGGTATTGGAGACCGTGGGCAAACTCCGCAGCATCCCCGTGGGCGCCTGGTCGCTGAGCGACACGCGCCGGCCTTAAACCTTTTTCCCATGAAAATCCTCTTTATCGGCGGCTCGGGCGTGATCAGTCGCGCCGCCACCCAGCAAACACTCGCCGCCGGCCACGAACTCTGGCTGCTGAACCGCGGCAAGCACCGCCCCATCGAGGGAGCCAAAACGCTCGTCGCCGACATGACCGACCTCGACGGCGTGCGCGCGGCGTTGCGCGGCCACACCTGGGATGTGGTGGTGCAATGGATCGCGTTTACCCCGGCCGACATTCGCCGCGATCTCGACCTGTTCCGCGAAAGCACGCGCCAGTACATCTTCATCAGCTCGGCCAGCGTTTATCAAAAGCCGCTCGCGCACTACCTGATCACCGAATCCACGCCGCGCGCCAATCCGCACTGGGAATATTCGCGGCTGAAAATCGCCTGCGAGCAGGAGCTCGAAGCGGCGCATCAGGCAACGGGGTTTCCCGGCGTGATCGTGCGGCCGTCCCTCACCTATGGCGATGACCAGATACCGCTGGTGTTGAATGCCTGGAACCAGAGCTGGACCGCGATCGATCGCATGCGCCGCGGCGCGCCCGTGATCGTTCCCGGCGACGGCTCCTCGTTGTGGACCATCACGCACAACACCGATTTCGCGCAGGGTTTGATCGGCCTGTTCGGCAATCCGACCACGCTCGGGCACGCGTTTCACATCACATCCGACGAAGTGCTCACGTGGAACCAGATTTTCCGACAGGCGGCGGAGGCCGCCGGGGTGAAGAACCCGAATCTCGTGCACATGCCCTCAGATTTCATCATCGACTGTGTGCCCACGGTAGAGGGCACGCTGTTGGGCGACAAGGCGGTCTCGGTGGTGTTCGACAACACGAAGATCAAGCGCTTCGTCCCGGGCTTCGCGGCGCGAACGCCCTTTGCCATCGGCATTCGCCGCACGATTGCCTGGTATGAAGCCGATCCCGCGCGCCAGCAAATCGACGCGGCGACCAATCTTCGTTGGGATAAATTGATCTCCGCCTACGAAAGCGGGCTCGCCCAGGCGAAGGCCGCCTTCGCGCGCGAATCGGCTGACGCGCACCAGTGACGCGCCGGCCATTTGTCGGAGTGTTGCTGCCCGAAGGTCAGGGTTTCGCCTCAGCGGCGCGCGCCAACGCGTCGGTCTCCTTCGGATGGAAACGCACGCTCACGACGGAATTTTTCTCCGGGCCGGGGCGATATTTGATGTACGTTGTGGCGACAATCGTGCCGTCAGGCAGCACCTCGACACCGGGATAGCCGCAATCGCCGCCCTTGTGGCTGTGCAGTAACTTGACGCGGTACTGGCCGGTTTTCCCGGCGACAATGTCCGCGTAGGTTCCGATCCAGGCGACAAAATGGTTGCGGGTCGGACTGCCGTTGCCGGTGTCACGGAAACAAATCACGAGCCGCCCATCGGGCAGGAACTTCGCCACATGCCGGTCGCCATGCAAACTCGCCGGCAACGGCGCGGGTTTTGTCCAGCTGCGCCCTTCGTCCTCGCTCGTCATGTAGAAGGCGACGCGTTTTTCATTTTCGCGGATGAGGCAGAGCAGCTGTTTGCCATCGGGCGAGCGGACCAAGCCCGGCTCGCACGGTTTCAAACCAGGCAGATCGACCACGATCTCCCACGGCGACCACGTCAGGCCGCCATCGGTGGAGAGGCTCTGCACCACGACGTTGGAGCGCTTTTCGGTTTTCTCGCCGGGCCGCCGGATGTTGCTCATGCCCAGCAGCGCCTGACCGCCGCGCACCGGTGCGATGGTGCAAAACGGCATCACCCCGGGCAAACCGATGCTCGTCATCTCGGACCAAGTCTTCCCGTCGTCGGTCGATTGCGCACGGTGGATGTTACCATCTGCTCCCTCGCCGGCATAAACCACCAAGCGCGTGACGCCGGCCGGATCGGTCAGCCGGTAAATGGCCGGGCAATTGCGCGTGGTGCGCCAGCTATCGGGCACGGGCAGCAATTCGCTCCACGTGCGGCCGCCGTCGTCGCTGCGCTTCAACGGCCCGCATTGGCCGCCATGCCCGTAGGTCCACACGCAGTAGATCGTCTTCCCGTCGGGCAGCAGCACGGTGGTGGGATGCCCTTGGTAAATCTTGTCGGTGCCCTGCGCGATCACGACCTGCCGCCCCGTGTCGGTGGAAAGGTCGACGGTGGGCAACGCATACGCAGTGGCCGGCACTGAGCTTTCGGTGGCCGCCGCCAGTCGCACCTCCGGGGCAAGTCCGACGACCAGAAGGCACAGCCATAGAGAGGAGATTTTCATGAGGAGGCGATGGGCAGAGCGCATGTGAGTAAAACTTGGGAGACAGATCTGCAACATCGAGCCGTGTGCCCCCACCGCCTTCAAGCCGCCCCCAGTGGTCTCCCCGGGAGACCAATTAACCGCCGATACCGGGCGCGCAGCGGCCACCACCCCCGACCATCCCCGCCCCGATAAACGGCAACTGCGGTCCGGGAAACCCGAACCGCAGTGCACTCAGATGATCAGCCAGCTAACCCAGACAAAGGCGCTTAGAACTGGCCGCTGACACCCACCGTCAAGGTGGTGCTGTTGATGGTATAGGTGCCCATGCGGGCGGCGGTGTAGCGGAAGTAGCGCTGCGGTTCGCCAAATATGTTGTCGATATTCAGATTCACCGAGAGCGTGGGCCGCACGCGGTATGTGAAGGACGTGTTCACGATCTGGCGCTTGTCGAAGTAGTAATTACGTCCGGGACCAGAGCCGGCGACATAGCTCGTCAGGTAGGTGCCGGTATAATTGTAGAGGAAGCGCGTGCTGAAATCGCGATAGCGCCAGGACAGGCTCAAATTGCCGGTGCGCGGGACGAATCCAGGGACCGAGCCTGTGGAGCGGACTTCCGTGGTGCCAAAATCGCCGTGCGTGCGCAGCAGTGTATAGTTGGCGGAAAGGCTCAACGTTTTGAGCAGGCCAGGCAGACTGGTGAGCTGATGCTGGTAGTTGAATTCCCAGCCCTGCACGTAGGCAGTGCCGAGATTAATGGACTTGTAGATGCTGTAGCCGGCGTACTGGCCATTGTAGCCGTTGTCCACGCCCGACCCCACCGTGCCCATTAAGACGGCCGGGCCGAAGTAATCGGTGATGGTCTTGTGGAAGAAGCCGGTGGAGAGATTGCCGATCTTGCCGAAATAATAATCGAGCGAGGCATCCCATGTGGCGGCGATCTGCGGACGCAGGTTGGGATTGTTCACCGTCAGCCGTTGATTCGTGTTGTCGACCGATTCGGAGGGGAACGTATTGTTCGGCGCGGGCCGGGCGAAGCTTTCGGAGCGACTCAGGCGCGCTTTGAGGTTGGGCGTGATATCGTAGAACACGTGGGCGCTGGGGAAGGCGTTGGTGTATTTGCCGGTGACGTGGCGCGGGTTGTTCCAGTCCTTCATCGCGGCGGCATAGGGGTCGGCCGCCTGCTCGGCGGCGGTGCTGCGCTGCGCGGGGTTGGACTGCACGTTGCCGCGGCCATCCAGCTCCGTCCTTTCCCACCGCACGCCGGTGAGGTAACCGAGCTGGCCGAACTTGCCCTGCGCCATGAGATAGGTGGCGGAGATGGTCTGGGTGACCGATTTCAAGCCGCCGATCTTCTGTTGTTCGGTGTAATACCGGTCAGCGTTCCAAAGCTCGGGATTGACGGGCCGGCCGTTGGCAAAAAAGGAAGCGGTCTTCCACCGCGGAAACCGTATGCCGGTATCGTAACGGTCGGAATACAGGGCCATGGGATCGGCCGGCAGCGGCACGCCGCCAATGTAGCTCCAGCGGCGCCGGTTGGTGAAATTCTGCTTCATGATATTGTCGCGCCACAGGACGCCCGTCTTGAGAAAGAGCGGGTAGACCACCGGCACTTTGTAGCGCACATAGGCGCGCAGTTCCTTCAGGACGTTGTCATCCTTTTCGCCCTGGCTGGTCGTGAGACCGTTGGAGGACGGGCGATAGTTCGCCGGGTTGGACATGTCCAAACCTTGCGTTTGCGTGAAGCGAGGGAACACGTCGGAACGGGAGCTATCGAGCGTCCAGCCGATGTTGTTGAGGCGCATGTTCAAATTAGCCTCGTTGCCGCCGTTGTGGTACTGGGTCGTGCCGTAGATCGCGTGGTAATCGATCTCGAAATTATTGAAATTGTGCTCGCCGCCGAAATCGAACTGCCGGTTGCGCAACAGGCGGTTCAGATTGGTGCCGGAGATGTCGATGTTGGTCGATGTGGACGCGCGCACCTGCTCGAACGTGTCGGTGTATCCGGGAAGGACGCCGGCAGTGCCGGTGGTGCCCGTGGAATTGGCGGAGTAGGCGCGAATCGTGTTTTGCAGCCGCAGCGGCTCGGTGTGATCGTTGTAGATGGTGTTGAAGGAAAACTTGGTCTGGGGCGAAAGCCGGTACTCGACCTTGGCGTTCACGCTGGCCTGCTTGCGGTTGTTGTAATTGTCGCGCATGCGGAAGTCCCAGATGTAGGCGGGCCCGCCCGCGATGTACTGATGGTCGCGGACCGTCTGATAATAGCCGAAGACGTTTTCGCTGTAGAAAAAGTTCATCGAGATGCCCAGGTTGCGATCACCGCCAAACACGCTGAACACTTCGCTGTAGTTCGCATCGAGCAACGGGTGGTTGCGGTGGTCTTCGCGCATGGGAATCTGCGGGAAGAACGGCGGGGCGATGCGCATGTTGAGATTATAGCCGATGCGCCGTTTGACTTTCATCGAAAGCGGCGAACGGCTCTTCAAGTTGACCGTGCCGCCCAATGAGGCCGCTTCCTTGTCGGGCGTGTGGCCCTTGATGAGCTCCAGCGAATCGAACATCGAGCCGGTGAAAGTTTGCATCCGGGTCTGGCCGGACGACGCGCCGAAACTCGCCAGCAAGCCGCCGTCGACGGTGATGGTGTTGAAACCCGCGCCGGCGCCGCGGATGGTGAGCCCTTCAATCACTTCCTCGCCGGGGATGCCCGCGACACCGGGAAGCCGCAAGGCGAGTTCCGAGGCGTTCATGTTGGGCAGCGAGCCGTAGAAATCCATGGAGACGACGTTCTTCACGTTGTCGGCATTGCGCTGCGCCGTGATGGCCGCGGCCATGCCCTCACGTTCGCCGCGAACCACGAATGTCTCCAAAGTATAAACCGTGGTCGACAGATCGAAATCCCGCCTGGCCCATTGCCCGGCGGTCACCGTCACGGAGCCCTTGGCCGTATCGAGTCCGATATAGGAGGCGATCAGCTCATAGGTGCCCGCGGGCACGCCGGTGAAGACATAGCGACCGGTCTCATCGGTGAGCGCACTCATGCCCAGCTGCGGCAATTCGACTTTCGCTCCGATCAATAGGTCACGCGTGGAGGTATTGCTCAGGGTACCATTAATCGAGCCATGCGCGGCGGGCGCACTGGCTGCCATGGCTGGAGCATTGCCACCGATCAGGGCAATGGCGGCCAGCGCCAAGAGGCCAAAGCGGCGCAGAGACGCTGGAGATAACAAAGTAGTCAAGGGATGCATAGAGATCACGATTGCAGGGTTTGTATGGTTGGGGGGTCTGTTGAATTTCTGGGTATACAGAAAATTTTTGGCGTGCTACCGCCCGGGAAAGGTCGGTAGGGCAACAAATCGTTAGGGTAGCTCGGCGCGCAAGGTCACCATGGCCCAGGCAGGCACCGTGATGGAGCCTTCAACCGCGCGTCCACGGGCCTCACTGGTGTCGCTCAGCCACAACCGGCCGGTGCCGGAGGCGGACCAACGCACCTGTGTCTGCACGTCGCGCCCGGAGGCGCCGAACAAACGCACAATCACCGCGCGCCCATCGTCGCTCGGCTTCATGCCGGTGACGATCACATCGGGCGATTCCACGCTGATGCGCGGCGCAAAGACGACCGGCTGTTTGGTGGCGCGCGCCGGCAGCAAGGGCTGGCTCGCGCTAATTGCCAGACGGGAGGCGGCCGCCGGATCGTACTGCGTGTGCGGCTGCATCCAGAAACGGAACAGGCACGGCCCTTCCTGATAGGCACGATAATTGGTGCCCCAGTGATTGTTCATCGCCCAGGCGTAGAGCTTCTGCGTCGCGCCGATCTGCTTGAGCCAGATGGCGGGATTTGTCTGCGAATTGAGCAGGTTGGCGGTGAGCCCGCCCAATTGCACGAGCGGCGAATCGAGCGCGACCCATGTCACGCCGCACTCGGCGTTCGAGACGTCGGCCCAGCGGTTGAGCGTGAGCCAGTTTTTGCACGAACCCGGAATCTGCTCGGCATCGGGCCGGAAAACACCGAAGGGCACGTCGAGGCGGACCTGGCCATTCGGCACATTGAACGGGAAGCCGAAATTCAAACTCTCCTTGGAATCCGTCGCGCGGTAGTCCTTGCCGGGGATCCGCTGCTTGTCCACGAGGTTGAGTACTTCTACATGCTTCGCGCCCGCGACGAGCTTGATTTCACGCACGAGGGTAAAGCAGCCCGGTGCCTCGGATTCGACCACAAGCGAGGCCACCAGCGGACCCTTCTCGCGCACACGCAAGGTCACCGGCCCGTTGCGCCTGGCCTTGGTGGCATCGGCTCCGGTGAAATAGAGATATTCGTTCAACGCCTCGCCGGGGGCGGTCGGGGCAAAGTTTTGGGCGATGCCCGCGGCGCGCAGTTCGATGATGTCGCCAGTTTTCGGATCCAGTGCCACGCGGATCAGCCCATTGTCGAGCACGGCGCCATTGATCGTGACTTTGTCTTCCACATGCGGCCTGCCCGAGGCGATGGTGAAGCGCCGCGAACCATATGCCGGCACGTCGCGGGCCAAAATGCCCAGCTCGCCATTTGCCAGCCGTTGCGAGGGCACCGGTTTGCCCTGCTCGTCGGTGACAAAGCTGCCCGGCGCCGCCATGTCCTTCGGAATTACAACAATATCGGTGCGCGGCCACGAGTTGACGTTGAAAACATCCACCGAGCCCGTGATCGCGTCGCCGATCTTCGTCAACGCCTGCGCGCGGGAAAGCAGCTCGCGCGAGCGGCGGTCGGCGCTCACGGCGTAGCTCTGCTTGATCGCCCACTGCTCGGGCGCGCCGGGACGGTTGGGCATCGTCACGCTGTACGACGCGCCCCAGGTGTGTTCGCTATAGAGCAGCACATCGCTCATCGCAGTGGCGAAATCCGCCGCGGGGTATGATTTCGGATCGAGCATCGCCCACAGCGCCTCGGCCTGCGCGAGCCGGTCGGAGCTGGCGCGGTTCGCCGCCGTCTCCACCGCGGACGAAGCCGCGCCATCTTCCCAATACGGACTCCAGTCGCCCCGGAACTCCGGCAGCTTGTCGCCATATTTCTTTTCCATGGCGCTGAAAGCATCGTGCGTGGAGCTGATGATGATGCGCGGCCAGGCGTTGGCGGCGTTCCAATCTTTCACGAATTCGCAGATCGCGGGATCGGGCGTGGCGTTGTCGCCGTGGCCGGCCCAGCGCACATAGGAAATATCGTAGGGATACTTGGTGCGCACCAGCTCCTCCATGTACCCGGAGAGCCAGTATTGCGAAAACTTGACGATGTTGTGCGACAGCGCGTAGCCGCGGGAAGGCACCCAGACCAGGACGCGCTCCTTGCCGGACGGGCCGACCCACCAGAACGGCTTGTTCTCCCATTGCACAAGGATGTCGCCGATGCGGTCAAAGTAGTTGGGCGCGACGGAAAAATATTTGATGCCGGCCTGCGCCATCGCGCTGACCGTGCCCCACGTGTAGCCGGGGACGTCGCTGATCATCGCTGCATCGAGCGGCACGCCGGTCTGCGCGCGAAGCTGCGTGGCGTAGCTGAACATTCGTGTGAGCTCCTCGGGGCGGCAAAGCCCGGTGAGTATATTGGCGTACATGCCGTTCAACGCCACCTGTCCGCTGCGCACCGCGGCAAAGTAACGCTCGCGCTGCTCGGGATTGACCCGGCGCAGGAACAGCTCGCTCGGCCAGAGGACTTCTTCGTTCCAGACGAACCGCGCGCCCTCGGGATAATCCGCCGTGCGCCGCGCGGCTTCCATGCCGGCGAGCAGGTTGTTGATTTGTTTCTCTTCGATATCGGTCTGTAACTCGGTGTAACCGATATCCACGTGCGAGTGCGGCAGCACATAGAGCGTGATCTCGCGGAAAGCCGGCAGCGCGGCCGTCGGAGCCGGCATGGTCACTCCCGCGGGCACGAGTTCGATCTGACGTTCCTTGGCCGCGAGCGGGAGCAGCAAGTCCACCGTCTGACCGCCTGCTTTCAATTGTACCGTTCGCAACGTCTCCCCACCCATCCGCACCGCCGCTTCGACGGGTTCGAGATAAGGGTGATCGATGTGCAACTTGACCGGCTGGCGCAGTCCGTCCGGCGTGCGTTGGGCCACCGCGGGAGCGTGCACGACAAACGCATCACCCACCGGCGCGGCCTCGCTTTTGCCCTCAGTATAGAAACACATCTCGGCGCCGCCGACCTCGGGCTCCCGGGGATCGCGCGGTTTGATGACCTGCCAGCGCACACGACTGGCCACGATGGCGGGCGAGATTGTCGCGAACGCCACGCCGCGGCTCTCGCCGCTATGCGTCACCGCCTGGCGGCCGACTTCCTTCCCGGCGGCATCGAGAAAGACCAGTTCGGAGGCGAGCAGCGTGGCCAGCTCGGCGCGGTCCTGATGCCGGAATGCCGCCAGCCGTGTCGGCGCGGGAAACTCGAAATCGACAAACGTCTGCGCCCCCTTGCGGGCGGAAAGATACTCCGTGCTCAAATTGCCATCGGTGAACCTGGCGATGTTCGACCGGGCCGCCGCCTCAGTCGCGGCGACCACCCGCGGGGCCGGCAACGGTTCCAAGCGGGTGAAGCCCGCGGCCAGCGCCGGCGTCAGGCCGAGCGTGGCGAAAAGACTGACCGATGCGAAAAGCGAAACGCTAGACCGGCACCTGACGTTGCCGGGGGAAAGCGGACGGGTGAAAAACTGCGAGGAAGGGGAAATACGCATTTGCACATCGCGGAAATTCTTGAAAAAAACTTCGCGTTCAAGCTAAATGTTTAGACATTTAAATATGCAGACCAAGACGCTCGACGAAATTCTTTCCACGCTTACGCAGAACGATCAGGGCGTGCCGCTCTATCGTCGGGTGGAGGAGCGCCTTAAAAGCGCGGCGTCGCTGGAACAGTTTCAAAACGGCGCCCTCTTTCCCGACGAGCTCACGCTGGCAAACCGGCTCGGCGTCAGTCGTGGCACCGCCCGCGCCGCCCTCTCCCGGCTGGTGCAGCAGGGCTTGCTGGAGCGCAAAGCCGGCGTGGGCACCCGGGTGGCCCGGCCCAAGCCGCGCTCGGGCATCAGCGCCTGGCGCAGCTTCTCGCGCGAAATGGCCGAGAAGGGCATTCCGGTGGAGACGTACAGCAGCGAGTGTCGCGCCCATCCGGCCACCGCTGTCGTCGCTCAGGCACTACAGCTGGAGCCGCGCACCCCGGTGCTGCGGCTCGACCGCGTGCGCGGCTGGGGCGGCGTGCCAGTCTTGTTTTCCAGCTCCTGGCTGCATCCGCGCCTGCAATTGACCGGCGCGGAAGACTACTCGAAACCGCTCTACGATGTGATCGAGAGCGCCTCGGGCATCGTGGCGGAAAAAGCCCGCGAAGATTTCACCGCGGTCGCCGCCTCGGCTGTGCTGGCCAAGCGGCTGGGCGTCAAACCCGGCTCCCCCATCCTGCTGCGCTGCCACGCCGTCTGCGAAGCCAACGGTCGTCCGATCGAATACGCCGAGGTCAATTACGTGTCGTCGCGCTTCACGCTGACGCTCGACCTGCGCCGCGAGTCGCTCGGTGCCTGAGCGCCGCACCCGGCAGCGCGCCGTCACCGCGGCCCGCCGACGATCTGCGCGGGCGTGACGTGCAGCACTGCGCCCGGCGGGATGTCGGTCAGATAAAAAAGGCTGCGGCCATCGCCGTCGAGATCGGCGAGTTTCTTCACCGCAGCATCGTTCGTCGGCGCGAGCGTGAAAGTCCGCGCCGCCCGGTCGCACTCCACGATGGTGCCGACGTACGAGAAATCTTCCGCCAGCACGCCCAGGCCGGCATAGCCTTTGCCGTTAAATTGATTGTATTCGCCGTCGACCCGCTCGTGCGCCACCAGCCGTTGCCGCGACGCATCCCACGCCCCGCGATACCGCCCGGCGATCAAGCCGACCTCGCCGAACCCGAGCCAGCCGTCGCGCTCGCTGCGAATCGTGTACGCCTGAAGGTTGGGACCCGATTGCGCACTCACGCACAGGCCGTTCGGACCGAGCGTCGGCACCGGCCCGTCCACCCGCACTTTGCCCGCGCGATAGTCGGCCTCGCGCACCGTGAGGCGAGCGGCCGCCTGCGCGATTTTGCCCGACGCCGGTGCGGCGCAAAAGCCCGCGCCAACCGCGTGCGTCGCCACCGGCTTGCCGCCATCGACACGCACGGCCGCGAAAGCCACGCTGGTTTCGCAGCCATCGGCAAACGTCACCGCTGCCTCTGCCTCATTGAGGTAAACGCGCCAGATGCGGCCCGACGCGAGTTCGATCTCGACGCCGCCCGCCGCTGGCGACGAAGCCTCCACCCGCCGCACGGCGCGCACCGTGGCTTTGTCCCGAAAAACTTCTGTCACCGCGACGAAGAGGCTCGTCAGATTCTCGCCGCGATGGCGCAGGAAGATGTACGGCAACGATGCAGGAAACCGCGGGCCGAGCGGCGGTACACCGTCCGCCACGATCACCTCGTCGATGGCGAAACGCGGGAACCAGGTCGTCTGATTCCAACCACCGTCGCCGGTCCAGCGCAGCGTCGAGACTTCCGCCGGCTCGTACCAGCGCGGCTGTTGCAGGAACTGGTAGCCCGAAAATTTCCGCGGCGCACCGGGATCGGCCCCGTACGCAATCTCCGGACCGGCCAGCGTGCCGCGTCCCTGTTCGCGGAGCAGTTTTAACCCACAATCCAGCCGGGCAAACGGCAGTCCGTGGAAACTGTAGTCGTGCACTGCGCCGCCGCGGACGAGAAACGCGTCGATGAGCAACGTACTGCGTTCGCCGGTGTCGAGCAGCGCCAGCGTGCGCCGGTAAGCGCTGACCGGCGGAGGCGGCGGGCGTTGCTCCGGCGCGCCTTCAGCAGCCGGGGGCAGAGCCGTCCACGCCGCGCGCCCGTCGGCAGCGGCGAGTTTCAAGCCCGGCAGATCGGCAAAGTGCGTGAGGTATCCGGCCAGCCGTTGCGTCTGCGCCTGCTCGTCCACCAGCACGCCGTAATGGCTCGGCGTGTTCTTGACCCAATAGTCGGCCACGGGCCCCCAATGCGAAGGATAACCCAGCTCTGACAACACCTCGCGGTCGTCGACAAAGTAGCCGAGATTCAACCGGTCGTAATGCTGATGCCAGCTCGACGGCCCGCCAAAGTACAACGTGGCGGCGTGCTGGTGCGCGCCGTCGTCGAGTTCGAGAATGGCCAGGCCGAAGCCGCCCAACGCGCGAGAGAACGGTGCGCGCGGAAACGTCGCCAGCGCCGCCAGCGGGCGCAGCGTTTCCAGCGCGGGCACATCGCGGGCGCAGAGCCGGTCGTCGGTCGTCGGCATCACGCGCGTGACTTTGCTGGCGGCGGCCGGCGCGGGCGCGGGAATATCGAGCAGCCACCGCGCGCAGTCCGGATCGCGGAACTGGTTGACGCCAAATTTGAGCAGGCGCGGGTTGGGCGTCAGGCGGGAGCCGGCGATGCCGCCGCCGGTGTCGCCGATGCGCAGGCCCATGCCGCCGAGCACGCGCATTTCGCTCGGCCCCTTGGCCAGCTGGAGCCACTTGGATTCGCGCGCGACATCGCAACCGAGCCGGGCGAGATTTTCCGCGGCCTCGATGAACCGGTCGTTCCAAATCGCAGAATAGGCGGGCGAACTCTCGCCCCCCATGCCGTCGCGGTCGAAACCGTTGTAGAAAATGTACTCCAGCTCGCCGCCGCCGCGCAGCAGCCAGTCGACCATCTGCGCCGTGGTGGCGCCGCGCGCCGGATCGTCGTTTTGGAGCACGAGCGCCGCCGTGGAAAGCGCGCCGAGCTCGAATTTGTTGCCGCGAATCCGCTGCGCGAAAATGTCGGCCACCTGCACCTGCAAGATGTCGCGCTCGATGGCCACGGCGACGTCGGCCACGCCATGCGCGATGGTGAACTCCCTGAGCGCCCGGTCGTCGGCGAGCGTGCAGAAAATGGCGTCGTAAGTGCGGGCGAAGACGACCACGGCCTGGTTTTCCCAGATGCGATCATTGATCCGCCCCTGCCATTTCGCGGGGAATTTCCCATCCGACACGCCTTGCGCCGAGAAATCGAGCCGCGGGTAAATCTGCGAGAGGCGGGCGAGACAGACCGCGGCCTTGTGCGCGTAAAGCGGCTCGCCCGTGGCAAGGTAGATTTTGCCGCACGCGTCCACGCCTTCGATGATCGTGCGCCGCCACACCCACCAGAAATTATAGTAGGCGGCGAAAAAATAGCGGTGTCCCTCGGCATCGAGCCAGCCCTGGCCGTCGTCGACATACGGCTGCCGCGTATCGAGTCGTTCTTTGCGGCCCGCGCGCAGATAGGCGGCGAAATCGTTGGATGGATATCGCTCGTGCCCCACCGGACACTCCACCTGATAAGGCCGTTCGGCGGACATGATCCAGGGATACTGGCCGCCGACCTTGAAAACTTCCTTGCCGTGAGCCGGGCAGTCGAAGCCGAAGCGAACGTTGAGCGCGCGGGGCAGATCGGGCGCGGGCACGAGCTCCCAGATCTCCTGGTCCGACCGCTCAGCGAGCAAGGCCGCCGCGGCCCGCAGCGCGCGCACTTCTGCCGCGAATTCCGGGAGCGCCGCGCGCGCCCGGATCGCCGCCACATCTTTTTCGGTGAAGTAGGTGCCGCGGGATTTTGCCGTCGCGGTGGCGGGCAGCCCCAACGCCAGCGCGACTACCGCGAGCCAACCTGCCGCGCGGCGCGCGTCGAGCCAGAGGTATCGCATGAGTGTCATGGCGCGTCGGAGCGGTTGGCCCCGACGCGCCCGAGTCTTAGAAGGACAACGTGGTCGACAAGGTGTAATTGGTCGGCAGCACGTAGCTGAAGTTGTTGCCGACCTGCACGCGCGCCGGGGTGTTGAGGTCGCCGTTGAGCGGCCGCAGCGCGGTGTTGTAGTAGAGCACCTGGCGGTAATTGAACAAATTCTCGATGCGCAGATTGCAGGAGAGCGTGCGTTTTTGCCGCAACTTGAAGGTATAGCCGAGCGTGGCGGTCGCCATCGTGTAGGGCTTCGCGTAAACGTAGCTGTACGCGTCCACGGAGGGATCGTCGATGGCGGCGTTGGGATTGGCGGGATTGACGATCGTCTCGGCGGCGCGATTGCCGATCATGCGCCGGCCGCGGTGTTGCACGCCGAAGCCGAGGCGCAGTCCCTTCAGCTTTCCTTCGCGCAGGGTGTAATCCGAGAAGAGGTTGGCGGTGACTTCGGTGACGCCGCTGATCTTCTGCTTGCCCGTCACGAGGCCGGCCTTCTGCGTTTGCAGATCGTTCCAGGCGGTGGCGGCTTGCAGCGAATCCGCGGGGCGCAACGCCGGGTCGAGCGTCAGACCGGTCTTCGGATCCACGGTGCGCACGGTGGCGACGTTGTTCGCGTCGATGTTGATCTGAGCATCTTCCATGATCTGCCGGAAAACAGCATCGTTGGCCGCGAGATACGCGCGGGTCTCGGGGAATGCATCGCTCTGGTAGGCGTGCGCGATCGAGGCGTTGGTCATCAGGCGCCAGGAACGGGTGAGATTGGCGACAGCCTCAAACTCGTAGCCGTCGCTCATGCGTTTACGCTTGTCCGTGTAGGTGGTGGAGAGGATCTGCACGCCGCGGATGTTGACGCCGTCGCCGCTGGTATCGCCAAACACGTTGGCCCCGATGATGCGGTTGAGCACAGAGACGGTGCTGATGGGATTCACCGTGCTGGAATTGTCCTCGCTGGTGAGATAACGGCCGATGTTGACGGTGAGGCGGCGGTTGAGGAGCTGCATGCGCAAACCGAAATCGTAGCCGTTGGAGACGGTGGCGGCGATCAGCGTGGAATCGATGCGCGGCACGCTCGTGGGCGGATTGTACGTCTGGGCGTAATTGCCGTAGACGCTGAGCCAGGGGAGCACCTGGAAGACACCGCCGCTCGAGTAAGTCCACATCTTGCCCTTGATCGGCAACGGCGAGTAGTCGTCGCGAAAGCGGTCGTTGGCATACTGCGGCAGGGCCTTGCTGGTGCCGTCGCGCGGACGCACGTCGGCAATAATGGCCGGACCGGTGGCGACGCCTGCGGCGGTTTTCGGCACGTACTTCATGGTCATGTAGTCGGCAGGCGGGGCCGGCTTGTACATGGTGGTGAGCGAGTCCCAGCCGTCGGGATAATCCATCGCGAAACGCCCATACTGCACCTTGGTGTCGTAGGAATCGTAACGCGCCGCGCCCAGCAGGTTGAGACGGCCCTTAAAGAGCGCGAGGTTGACGGCGGCCTGGCCGAACGTCGGCCGGTTCTTGGTGATGGATTCCAGCTCCGGGCGCGTGTTGTCGAGCACCCAACCGGGCGCGACCGTCGAGACTCTGCCCGCAAACGGCTCCTGCAAGGTGACCGTGCCCAGCTCGTGATATTGGCGGTCGGGCTGGTTCCAATAGAAGCGGACCACCGGGAGGTTGGTGTTCCACCACGTGCGCGAATCCGCGGTGTTGCGCAGCGAGTAGATCCAACCGGCCGCCACGACGTCCTCGGTGACCTGGCCGCCGAGGAGGTTGAACTTGATGTCGCCCGCGCCCCACGGAAGTTTGCCGACATAACCCAGTGCCGCGCGGATGGAGGTGGCCTCGGTGCTACGCAGCGATTTGTAGCGCGGTCCCTCGTTATACGGTTCGAGGAAATACGGATTGGGCGCGCCGGTCGGCAGCTTGGAATTGATGTCGATCCACGTGGC
Source organism: Opitutia bacterium (assembly GCA_016217595.1). Classification (GTDB taxonomy): domain Bacteria; phylum Verrucomicrobiota; class Verrucomicrobiia; order Opitutales; family Opitutaceae; genus MWDT01. The sequence continues at coordinate 58,912 of JACRHS010000020.1, forward strand.
GTTGATGCCGCGTTGGCCGGACAAATCGGCCGGACGCTCCTCGTAGTTGCGATCCGCCGCGAGTTCGAGGAACAGACTCTTTCCGATGCGGTGGTTGACGAAGGCCGTGAAGTCTTTGAACCGCTGCTTCAGGCTCGGGCCGCCGGGAGTGATCGAGAAGCGCTCCGAGGGCAGACGGAATTTGGAGTTGGCGATCGCCGTGGCGTAGAGCTGCTCGGGCGGCGGCAGATTCAACGCATGCAGCACCGAAACCGATGAGGTGGTGAGCGCGACCTTCGGAAGGATGCCAAGAATCGGTATGCTCGTGGACTGCCCTGCAGCCTGCGTCCTCATCGCGCCGGCATAGGAGATGATGTCGTTGGTCCCTGAGGCAGGACTGATGACGTAGGTGGTGCCATAGCGCGCGATACCGCGGGCGCCGGCGTCGGTGGGCGCGGCGGCGAAGAGCGTCGAGTACGTGGATTTGCCGTCCCAACCCGAGAAATTATCCGGGACAAAGTTGTAGGAATTGCGCCGCACCATCTCGCCGTACTCGGCCTCCAGCCGCACCTGCGTCGCCGGCGTGACCTTGGTGAGGGTCGAGAGGAAGACGCCCTTTTTGCGACCCCAGTCGCCGTCGCGCCACGCCTCGCGGTCTTCCCACACTGCGTTGAGGCGCAGGGCGAACTTGGCGTTGACCGGGCGGTTCACGTCGAGCACCGCGCGCTTGTTGTTCCAGGAACCGAGCGTGGTCGTGAGCTCCTGTTTCGGGCGGCTAAACGAGGGCTGCTTGGTCACGATGTTGACCGTGCCGCCGATCGAGCCGTTGCCGAAGAGGATCGCATTGGGCCCGCGAGCAAAGTCGAAGCGCTCCAGATTGTAGCTGTCGTAATTGACGTTGAACGGGAAAAAATTCCGGTTGGGCCGGTTGGCGCCCACGCCGCGGATGTTGTAGCTGTACGCAGTGCCGAAGGAATCGTTGGTGCCGTTGTCGGGATTATTGCCGGCGTTCACCGTCCACTCCATCGCCTGCACGACATCGGTGATGTTGAGCGCATCGATGAATTCGCGGGTGAGCACGGAGTACGGCACCGGGGTGGTGGCGAGATCGCCGGCGAGCTTGCCGCCGGCCAGCGAACTGGCAGCCACGAAGCCCAGGTCCTTTTCGACCACAAGCTCGAATGGCGACAGTACGATTTCGGGGTCCATCGCCGCCACGGCTGGCTTGGCGGTGGAGTTTTGAGCGGAGGCACTGAGCACCAGGGAGCAACTGCAAAGCGTACTCAGGAAACAAAGAACAGCAGCGCGAGAATTTTTCATAGGGATGGATCGGGGCGTGCGCTATTTTGCACATTTCGCGGTTTCGCCATACCTCCACAATCGTCGAAAACATGTCTCTTTCCACCCTGCGTGCATGCCCGCCCGAAAACCGCCAACAACGCGTTTTCGGACATGATTTCGGCGTTTGTGGAGGTAGGAAAACGCCGCCGGATCTGGACAATCTTCCCCTACCTCCTCAACGCATGGCCTCCCCCGCACCCACTTCTTCTGCTGCTTGGTATGCGCTCCGTCGCACCCTCCCGGTCTGGTCGTTCGCCGAAAATCTCCGCGAGCTCACCGCCTGCCTGCCGCGCTATGGCGTCGATGAACTGGTCGTGAAGGTCGACACCGAGGAATTTTCCCACGGGCAGGTGCCGCTCGACTGGGCGCGCGCCTACCAGCCCAAGCTGCTCGCGCTCCGCGACGCCCTCGCTGAGATCGGCGTCGCCTACTCGCTCAATCCGTGGATCACCGTCGGCCATTGCGATCGCGGTCGGGACGGGCGCGCGCACGTGCCGCACTTGCGCCCGATGGTCGGGCACGATGGCACGGAGTGCACCTGCTGCGCCTGCCCGCTCTCCACCGCCTGGCGGGAACACACCACGGAGCTCTGGACGCTGTACGCGCAAACCCAGCCCCGCGTGCTCTGGGTGGAGGACGACATCCGCACCTTTAATCACGAGCCCATCAAATTCGGCTGCTTCTGCTCCGAACACCTCGCGCGATTCGGCGTCCGCGTGGGCCGGCCCGTGACGCGCCCCGAGCTGGTCGCCGCGCTCCTCCAACCCGGCACGCCGCATCCGTGGCGCCAGCTTTTCCTCGATCTACAGTCCGAGATCATGAACGAGACGGTGGCTTTTCTCGCGCAGATCGTGCACCGCGTCTCGCCCACCACGAGCCTCGGGCTGATGTCGAGCGGTCCGCGCCAGCACTGCCTCGAAGGCCGCCGCTGGGCGCCGTTTGCCCGCGCCCTCGCCGACGGCGCCACGCTCTACAGCCGCCCGCCGCTCGCCAACTACTGGGAGGAATCGCTGCGCGGTTTCTATTACTCGCACGACTCGATCAAAATCACCCGGCACTGCCTGCCGCCGGACACCGTGGAGCAGACCGAGGTGGAAAACATCCCGTTCACGCGCTACTCCAAAAGCACCGCCTTCACGTTTCTCCAGATGGCGATCTCTTTCGCGTACGGCAGCCAGGGCGTGACGCTCAACTTGTTTGACCACGCCGGCACGCCGATGGAAAACGAGCCCGCCTTCGGCCGCCTGCTCGCGGAGAAAAAACCGTTGCTCAACGCGCTCGCGGCCCACGCGAGCCGTCCCGGCGCTTACCGCGGCGTGCAGCTGGTGTTCGACGAAAGCGCCAGTCATCACCGCCAGCTCCGCCCCGGCGCGGGCTACGGCGAACTCGCCGCCGACGGCGAGCCCGCGATGACCTTGCTCGAGACGCACGGCATACCCACCACCTACTCGCCCGAGCGCGTGGCGGTGGCGATGGGCCAGCAATTGCGCGGCTTCTCCGATGTGCAACTGCTCGCGTTACTCGGTCGCGATCGCGGCCTGCTGCTCGATGCCACCGCCGCGCGCACGCTCTGCGAGCGCGGATTCGGCGAACTCATCGGCGTGGAATCCATCGCCCCGGCGCAAATGGTCGACGATCTGCCCTCGCGCCCGCTCGTGGCCGAGGAGCTGCATCACCCGGATTTCGGCGGCGCCGACAAACGCCTGCTGACGCTCACCCTGCCCAACCTGATGAGCCGCCCGTCGCTCGGCGTGCTCGCGCCCGCTCCGTCCGCACGCGTCGTCAGCCACTTCGTCGACCCCGAGGGCCGCCGTATCCACCCCGGCGCCACCGCGTACGAAAATCGGCTCGGCGGGCGCGTCTATGTGCACGCGCTCGACTGGGCGACCTCCTACGGCGTCGCCTTCAACCACCCCTTCCGCGCCGCCCAATTACAGACCGCGGTGCGCTGGCTCTCCCGCGACGCTGCGCCGCTGCTGGTCTCCGGGGACGGCGTGTATCCGCTGGCTTTCCGCAAAGATCTGCCGAGCGAAACGCTGCTCGGGCTTTTCAACCTGAGCCTCGACCCATGGCAGGACACCCAGTTCACGCTGGCCGACACGCGCCAGCCGTTGACGCCGTTGCTCCTGAGCGCCGACGGCCACTGGCAGGAATCGCCTCTGCTGAGCCTCGCACCGGGAACCTCCGGCCACTGGCGGCTGAGTCACGGCGGCCGCATTCCCTTCGATGCGCCGCTCTTCGTGCGTATTCCTTGGGCCGCGTCGGCCTGACCCTGCGCCAACGTTGCGATTGCTCTCTCTCGCGGAATGATTGTCATGCCCTCGTCATCCTCCATGCGCCATCACGCCCCCGCGACCAACGACGCCGCCGCCCCGCGTTTCCTCTGCTCAAGCTGGACGCAACTGGCCTATTTCGGCGAGGCCATCCATCGCGGCGGTTCGCGCATCGGCCCGCGCATCCAGCGTTACTATGAATTGATCCTGCTGGTCGAGGGCGACGCCCGCGTGGAGCTGGGCACCAAGAAATTTCACCTGGCCAGCGGCCAGATGTGTCTCTTCCGGCCGGCCATGCGCCAGGCCATCCATTTCGAGGCGGCGCCCAAAACGCATCACGTGCGCTGCGCCACGCTCAACCCGCACCTGGTCTCCGCGCCGCTGGCCGACGCGTTGCGCGCCACGGCCGACCAGATCGCCATCACCCAGCGCTGCTCCAGCCTGGTCGATATCGGCCTGTCATTGCCCCGCCTCGCCGGCGAGCAGGCGCAGGGGCTGATCGAGTCGCTCGCGATGGCGACCATTCAGGAGTACCTCTTCGACGCCGAATGCAGCGGCGCGCCGCCGCCCGCCGAGCCCAACCCATTGCGACGCGCGCTGGAATGGATCGGGCGCACCGGCGCCAGTCCGGTCGATATCGCCTCGCTCTCGCGCGAAGCCGGCGTCTCGCCGACGCATCTGCTGCGTATGTTCAAGCAGCACATGGGCACGACGCCCATGCACTATGTCTGGGAAATGCGCGCGCGCCGCGGCGTCCAGCTGTTGCGCGAGACCGAGCTCTCCGTGGGCGAGGTCGCGTGGCGCTGCGGATTTCAGACGCCGTTTCATTTTTCCCGCTGGGTGAAAAAACTGCACGGCGTCTCCCCCGCCGGCATCCGCCAGCAAGCCCGGCCCCAGGCGTGATATTTCGCTCGGCAGCCGGAGGGCTGCCGCAGGATGGTTAGGGATATGTTTTCGACGCTGCTGGAGGTATGAAGCAGCGGCGAAACCGCTAGACTGCGGTCATGTTCTTCGGACCCTGCCGCTCACGGGCGTGTCGCCCCGGCGCCGCCCCTCAACCTTCTGCGAGGATCGTCTCATGCACCGTCTGAACACGGTCAACGCCCTGGACTACGGCCTGATCGCGCTCTACTTCGGCGTCGTCATCTGGGTCGGCTTCTACTCCGCAAAAAAGAATCGTGGCACCCGCGACTTTTTCCGGGCCGGCGAGGATGTGCCCTGGTTCATGGCCGGAATCTCGGCGTGGGTTACCGGCTTCAGCGCCTTCATGTTCATCGCCGCCGCGGGCGAGATCTACCGCTCGGGCGCATCCGCGGTGCTGTTGTTCACCTGCGCGTTCTGGGCGTACCTCGGCGGCTATTTCTATTTTGCCGCGGCATGGCGGCGCACGCGCATCGCCGCGCCGCTGGAGTTTCTCACCCGGCGGTTTTCCGGCTCCACCACCTATTTCTACTCGGTCATGTTCATCCCGCTGGGCATCGTGGGCATCGGCTCGGGGCTCTACACCATCAGCCTGTTCGTCTCCAGCGCCCTCGGGCTCGATCGCGAGGTGTTCGCGCTGGCCGGCCTGTCGTTGAGCGGGCTGCAACTCTGCATCGTCATCATCGGCGCGGTGATGATCCTCTACACCGCGATGGGCGGACTCTGGGCCGCGGTGCTCTCGGATTCGATCCAGAGCCTGATCGTGTTGATCATGTCGCTGCTGCTGCTGCCGATCTCCCTGCACTACCTCGGTCACGGCAATATTTTCGCCGGGCTCGAGCGCATGGTGCGCGAGCTGCCCACCGACTATCTGCTGCCGCACACCGGCGGCCGCGGACTCTGGTTCATCGCCGCGTACATCGTGTTCAACTTCGTGCTCTACAATGCCGGCTGGCACCAGGCGCAGCGTTACAACAGCGTGCCCGGCGAACGCGACTCCGGCCGCATGGCGATGCTCTGCGCGTGGCTCTCGTTGTTCGGACCGTTGCTCTGGATTCTGCCGGTGATGACCGCGCGGCTGATCTTTCCCGACATCGCGGCGCTCTGGCCCAACGTGCACCAGCCCGAGGAAGTCGCGTTCGTCAGCCTCGCCCTGCTGCTGCTGCCGCACGGCATGATCGGCTTCGTGGTCGCGGCGATCGTCTCGACCGCGCTCGGCAAGGCGAACGACAGCTTCAACTGGCTCTCCGCCTCCGTGGCACGCGACATCTACGTGCCGGTTCGCCGCAAACTGGGCCATAGCGAATGCGCCGACCTCCACCAGATGCGCGTCGCGCAGGTCACGATGGTGGTCCTCGGCATCCTCGGCATGGGCGTCGCGCTCTATATCGCCAACTGGGGCAAGGGCATTTTCAACTTCGTCCTCGTCGCCTCCTCGCTCACCGACATCCCGCTCTACACGCCGGTGCTGCTCGGCATGATGTTCCGGCGCACGCCGTGGTGGTCCGGCATCGCCGCCAGTTGTGCGGGCCTGCTCGCCTGCCTCGTGCTGGCCGGCCTCGGGGTGTGGCCGCAAAACAGCGGGTACGAGCGCAACGTCTTCGGCGGCCTGCTCGCGAGCACGCTCACTTTCTTCCTCTCCGCCCTCTGGTTCCGGACCGACGATCCGCGCAACGCCGAGATTCTCCGTCTCGATGCCGACATGCGCACGCCCGTCGTGGCGCCCGCCGGCGCAGCTGGCTACGGCGCGCTGCCAATGTACCGCGTGATCGGCAACATCAGCATCGGCCTCGCCGCCGTGATGTTCCTCTGCTGGGGCCTGCCCTCCGTCTCGACCCCCTCGCCCGGCATCAACGCCCTGGCCGGCTCCCTCCTCTTGATCCTCGGCCTCGTGCTGCGCCGCGTTTCCCGCGGCACGCGCCCGCCCGCCGGCGGCGCTTCCTCCTAGCCGGCCGCTCCGTTTTCTCTCCATGAATTCACCGACCGACACTCGTCCGGAAGATTTTTCGTCCCGCCCACGGCCCAAATACGGCCTCGGTGTTGACCTCATCGGCGCCGAGGAAGAAGCGCTGGTGCTCGATGTCCTGCGCCGCCGCGATCTGTTTCGCTACTACGGCTCGAATCCCGCGCAACCGCCGCCGATGGTGGCGCGTCTGGAGCAGGAGTTCCGCGCCTTCCTCGGCGTGGAGCACGCCCTCGCCGTGACCAGCGGCACCGCCGCGCTGGAAGTCGCCCTCGCCGCGGCGGGCGTCGGCCCCGGCGACGAAGTCATCGTGCCCGCGTGGAGCTGGATCTCGTGCCTCACGGCCATCGTGCGCGTCGGCGCGCGGCCGGTGCTCGCCGAGATCGACGACTCGCTCAACCTCGACCCGGCGGAGATCGACCGGCTGGCCACGCCGCGCACCCGCGCCGTGCTGGTCATTCACTTTCAAGGCGTGGCGGCCGAGATGGACCGCATCGTCGCCGCCGCCCAGCCGCGCGGCATCGTTGTGATCGAGGACTGCGCGCAATCGCTCGGCGTGCGTTATCGCGGCCGGCCGGTCGGCGCGTGGGGCGATCTCGCAACCTTCAGTTTTCAGCACAACAAAGTGGCCACCGCCGGCGAGGGTGGCATGGTCGTCACCCGCGTTTCCCGTTACTACGAACGCGCCGTCCGCCTGCACGATCTGGGCAACTACCGCGCGTATCACGCCACCCTCGTGCCGGCCACCGAACCGGCGTTTGCCGGCGGCCAGTACCGCATGGGCGAACTCACCGGCGCGGTCGCCCTCGCCCAGTTGCGCAAGGTCGAGGCCATGCGCGCCCACTGCCATCGCCTGCAGTCGCGCATTCTCGCGCAAATCGCCGGGCTGCCCGGTCTGCCTGTGCGCCGCATCCCCGACCCAGAGGGCGATTTCGGCTACGAAATCTATCTCCTCGCCACCGACCCCGCCCAAGTGCCCGCGCTCAAGGAGCGGCTGCGCGCGCGTCAGGTCAACGTCGGGCCCGTGACCGGCACCGCACCGCAATACGCCTATCCGCAGGTGCGCAGCGGGCTCGCGCACACGCCCGCCGCCTCGCCTTTCCGCGCCGACCAACCGTGGCCCGCGCCCGGTTACCGTCCGGAAGATTTTCCTCGCACCGAAGCGCTGGCCCCGCGCTGCCTCGCGCTGCCCATCGGCGTGCTCTACACGGAAGCGGACGCCGACTGGATCGCCACGTCGGTCCGCGCCGTGCACCAGGAACTGTTTGGCTGAACCGCCGTGCGCGTCATCGACCTGCACACCCATCCGATTTTCCTCCGCGCCGGGCGCCGCCGGGCCGACGTCGACCGCCTGGTCGCCGAAAGCCGCGCGCGCGGCGTTGTGCGCATGGTGGTGCTGGGCGATGTCCTCGTGCACGGCCGCACGCCCGATGCCGGGCAAATCGCGCGCATCAACGACGAGACGGCCCGCGTCGTGCGCATGCACCCCGACTTTTTCCTCGGCTTCTGTTATCTCAACCCGCTGCTCGGCGCCCGCGCCGTCGAGCGCGAGGTCGAGCGCTGTGTCGCCGGCTACGATTTTCGCGGGCTCAAGCTCGAACTCGCCAACAACGCCCTCCACCCGAGCATGACGCCGGTGATGCGCCTCGCCGCGCGCCTCAGCCTGCCCGTGCTGCAACACACCTGGCGCACGCGCCCGGGACCGGAGCGCCGCCAGCAGAGCGATCCGGAGGACACCGTCGCGCTCGCCCGACGCTTTCCCGGCGTGCAGGTCATCATGGCGCATCTCACCGCCTGCGGCTACCGCGGCGTGCTCGAAGCCAAGGGTGTCGACAACCTCGTCATCGACACTTCGGCAGCCTTTCCCGAGGCGGAGATTCTCGAATACGCCGTCGCCCAGCTCGGCGCCGAGCGCGTGGTGTACGGCTCCGACCTGCCGATCCGCGAACCGGCCGTGACGCTCGGCCGCGTCCTCGGTTCGCGGCTCACCGCCGCGGAGCGACGGCTGATCCTCCACGACAACGCCCAACGTCTGCTTCGCCTTTCCCCGCCATGCTGATCGATACCTCAGCTTACATCGGCGCCTGGCCCTTCGGTCACCTGCCCGCCCGCTCCGCCGCGGAACTGGGCCGGCATCTGCGCAGCCACGGCATCGCCCGCGCGCTTGTTTCCCACCTCGGCGCGGTGTTCGCCCCCGATCCGATGCCCGCCAACCGCACGCTCTTCGCGGAAACGCGCCGTCGGCCCGCGCTCGTGCCCGTGCCCATCCTGAATCCCGCCCTGGCCGTCTGGTCGGAGCATCTCGATGAGTGCTGCCGGCTCGCGCCCGCTCTGCGCGCCGTCCGGATCGCGCCCGGCTATCATGATTTCCAACTCGATTCGCTCCGCGTCAGCGCCCTGTGTGCCGCGCTGCAAGAGCGCCGCGTGCGGCTGATCGTCAACGTGCGCTTCGTGGATCTGCGGCTCGATTACTTTGCGCTGAAGATCCAATCGGCGGGCGAAAGCGCGCTGCACGATTTCCTCCGCGCGCACCCGCGCCTGCAACCGCTGCTCTCCGGTCTCACGCTGGCGGAGCTGCGCACGCTGCAACGACTCGGCGGCCGCTTTGTCGCCGACATTCCGTTCGTCGAGTGGCTCTACTCGATCGAATCCCTCGTGGCCCAGGGCGCGCAAACCCGCCTGATGTTCGGCTCGCAAACGCCTTTTTTCGTCACGCAGGCCAACATCGCCAAACTCGAAAGCGCGCTCATCCCTGCGAGCGCACGCCACGCCATCGGCTGGCGCAACGCCGCGCGCTTCTTCTCCCTCCCGGGCGCCTGACCCCGGCCATATTTCTCGATGACCACGTATCCACCCTTTTCCTGGCCCGCCGGCCGTCGCGGCGCGGTCTGTCTTTGTTGGGACGACTCCGATGCCTCCCAACTCGATTTTGCCCTGCCCATCCTCGCGGAGTTCGGTCTGCGCGCGACCTTCTACGTGCTGCCCGATCAGGTGGAGCGCCGTTTGTCCGACTGGCAGGCCGCGCTCGCCGCCGGTCACGAAATCGGAAACCACACCGTCCGCCATCCCTGCAGCGGCAATTACTCCTGGCAGTCCGCCGCGTCCATGGTCGAGGGCTACACGTACGAGCAGATGGAAGCCGAGATCCGGCAGGCCAACGCAACGCTTCACCGCCTGCTCGGTCAGACGCCGACGAGTTTCGCCTACTGCTGCGGCCTGACCTTTGTCGGCCGCGGTCGCGCGGTCCGCAGTTATGTGCCGCTGATCGCCGACCTCTTCACCGTGGGCCGCGTTTACGGCAACGTGTCGCACTGCCGTCCAGCGTGCTGCGACCTCGCGCAGGTCTGGGGCATGGGCATGGACAACCAAAGCTTCTCGTGGATTCAGGCGCGCATCGACGCCTGCTGCGATGCCGGCGGCTGGCTCACGCTGGTCGGCCACACCGTCGGTACCACCAACCGCCTCACCGTCACACCCGACACGCTGCGCCGCCTCTGCGATTATCTCGCGCGCCAGCCTGAAATCTGGACCGACACCGTCACCACGGTCGGCAACTACGTCCGCGCGCAGCAGGACCCGAGCCTGCGCGCGACGCCCGAAACCGGCGCCTAGTCTTCGCGTCATGCGTCTCGCGACTCTGATCCGGCGATGCACGCTCTGCGCGGGGCTGAGTGTCGCCGGACTTTGGGCACAAACGCCGCTGCCGCCGGGCGACTCGCTCCTGCCGGCGGATCCGTTGCCCGCATTCCAGTTTCAGAGCGTACCGGACGCCGCAACGCCCCAGGTGACGGCGCGCGTGATCGAGGCCGCCGGCCCGGGCTTCCAACGCGCCTTGCGCCTGGAAGTCGTTCAACCGCCCCGGCCAGCCAACGAGCTGCGCTGCCCCAGCCGGCACGACGTCCAAGCGGGCGATGTCGTGATGCTGCGCTTCTTTGCCCGGACCATCGCCACGACCGACGAGACCGGGCACGGACGCCTGCTCGTCGCCGTCCGTCGCACCGCCGGCGGCAGCGAACTGCGCACCGAGTTTTCCGTCGGCCCAGCCTGGCAGGAATTGCTCCTGCCCTTCACCGCCGAGAAGGACAGCCCTGACTCCGGACTCACCCTCGGCTTCGATGCCGGTGTGCGCCGGCAGACGCTGGAGATCGGCGGCATCGAGTTGCTGAATTATCGGCAGGCGCAAATACCGGACGCACTGCCGCGGACGCGTTTCACATATGCGGGACGCGAACCCGATGCCGCCTGGCGGCGCGACGCTCTCGCCCGCATCGCGCGCCTGCGTCAGGGCGATTTCCGGTTGCGCTTCGTCGATAGCGCCGGCCGGCCGCTGTCGGGGGCCACGGTCCGCGTTGAGCAGACGCGCTCCGCCTTTCACTGGGGCACGGCGGTGCGGCTCCATCTGCTCGCGTCGGCCGAGCCCGACCACGCGCGCTACCGCGAGAAGTTGTGCGAGCTGTTCAACGCCGCCACCGATGAGATGGGGCTCAAGTGGTATTGCTGGCTCGGCGAGCGCGGCCCGGAGTACGCCCGCGAACCGACCCTGGCCGGACTGCACTGGCTGCGAGAGCGCAACTTCCATGTCCGCGGCCATGTCTTCGTCTGGCCCAGCTGGAAGCTCTCGCCGCGATTCGTGCAAGACCTCCGCGGTACGCCGCGCGAGCGCGAAGTCCCGGCGCTCGTGCTCCAGCACATCCGCGATCTTTCCCGCGCCACCCGCGGCCTCCTGCAAGAGTGGGACGTCGTTAACGAAACCTTCGCCCACCACGACTACATGGACCTCTTCGGTCCGGCGATCATGACGACCTGGTTTGCCACCGCGCAGGAGGAGCTCCCCGGCACGCCGCTATATTTCAACGATTACAGCAACCACGACCAGACGACGGACCCAACGCATGTGGACGATTTCGAGGCGACCGCGCGCTTCCTGCTCCAGCAACGCGCGCCGCTCCATGGGCTCGGCTTGCAAGCGCATTTCGGCACGCAGCCCAGCGATCCCGTCAATCTTCTCGCCACGCTCGACCGCTACGCCGCGCTCGGGCTGTCGATTCGCTTCACCGAGTTCGATGTCTGGACCGACGACGAGCCGCTGCAGGCCGATTTCACGCGCGATTTCCTGATTCTCGCGTACAGCCATCCCAACGTCGTCGGCGTCCAACACTGGGGCTTTTGGGAAAAAGCGCACTGGCGCCCGTCCGCCGCGATGTTTCGCGCCGACTGGTCGGAGAAGCCGAGCGCCCGCGCCTATCGCGACCTCGTGCTCAACCAATGGCGCACCCGGATGGAAGGGCGCACCGATGCCGACGGCGTTTTCACCGGACGCGGTTTTTACGGCGATTACCGGGTTGTAGTCCAAACCGGCGGCCAGTCGGCGGAGCACCGCCTCACGCTCGCGCCCGACGCCCTGCGTCACGAACTCGCGCCGCCCGCCGCGCCCTGATGATCTGCCATGAAAGTATACGCCACCACCACCGGACTCGTCGTTGAAACCGGCGGACAATTTCTCGCACTCGCACCGGCGCTTGATCTCGACGGGCTCTTTAGCGCCGATGATCCCGGCGCCTGGCTGCGCACGGCTTTGTCCGCGGCCCGGACACTCGCCACAGGGCCCGTGCCCGAGGCGCCCCTACGCTCGCAGGAAGTCTGGGCCGCCGGCGTCACCTATCTGCGCAGCTGCACCGCGCGCATGGCGGAATCGCAGAACGCCGGCGGCGGCACTTTCTACGACAAAGTCTATCACGCCGCGCGCCCCGAGCTGTTTTTCAAATCCACCGCGCATCGCGTGGCCGCGCCCGGTGCCCCGGTGCGCCTGCGGCGCGATTCGCGTTGGAACGTGCCCGAACCCGAACTGACCCTCGCACTCAACGCCCGCGGACGCATCTTCGGCTACACCGTCGGAAACGACATGAGCTCGCGCGACATCGAGGGCGAAAATCCCCTCTACCTCCCGCAGGCCAAGGTCTATGACCGCTCGGCCGCGCTCGGGCCGTGTCTGCTTGTCACCGACACGCCGCCGCCACCCGGCACGGAGATTCTCCTCGAAATTCATCGCGCGGGCCGGACCGCATTCGCCGGCCAGACGACACTCGGCCAGATCAAGCGCCCGTTCGCCGAACTCGCGGAATATTTGTTTCGCGACAACACCTTCCCCCGCGGCTGCCTGCTCATGACCGGCACCGGCATCGTACCGCCCGATAGCTTCACGCTGCAAAGCGGCGACGAGATTCGCATCACGATTCCGCCCATCGGCACGCTCTGCAACCCCGTCGCCTGAACCGTCCATGCACCTCCACGGCTACAGCCTCCTCGCGGGACATCGCGGCGCTCTCGGCGGAGCAACTTTTCGTGCCAGCAATCCCGCCACGGGCGAAACGCTCGCACCCGATTTTCACGAGGCCCTGCCCGCCGAGGCCGACGAGGCGGTGAACGCCGCCGCGGTCGCCTTCGCGCAATTCCGTATCGTCGCTCCCGAGATTCGCGCGCGCCTGCTCGAAACCATCGCGGCGGAGATCGAGGCGCTGGGCGAACCGCTGCTCCAACGCTGCCACGAGGAAACCGCCCTGCCGCTCGCCCGCCTGCGAGGCGAACGCGCCCGCACCTGCGGTCAGCTGCGTCTGTTCGCCCAGGTCGTGCGCGAAGGCTCATGGGTCGACGCGCGCATCGATCCCGCGCTGCCCGACCGCCAGCCACTGCCGCGGCCGGATGTGCGGCGCATGTTGCAACCGCTCGGACCGGTTGTGGTCTTCGGCTCCAGCAATTTTCCCCTGGCGTTTTCCGTCGCCGGGGGCGACACCGCGTCGGCACTCGCCGCCGGCTGCACGGTCGTCGTAAAAGCTCACCGCTCGCACCCGGGCACCGCGGAGCTCGTCGGTGGCGCCATTAATCGGGCCATCGCCGCGTGCGGTCTGCCGGCGGGAATTTTCTCTTTGATCCACGGCGGCGGGGCGACCATCGGGCTCGCACTCGTCCGGCACCCGGCGACCACCGCGGTCGGCTTCACCGGCTCGCACGCTGCGGGCCGGGCCTTGTGCGCCGCCGCAGCGGCCCGGCCGCACCCGATTCCGGTGTTCGCAGAGATGAGCAGTTTGAACCCCGTGTTCCTGATGCCCGGCGCACTGCGCGAGCGCGGCCCGGCCATCGCGCAAGGACTCGTCGTGTCGTTCACGCTCGGCGTTGGCCAGTTCTGCACGAAGCCGGGCCTCGTGTTCGCCTGCCGCAGTCCGGAGACGGAGGCGTTTCTCGCCGCGCTCGCCGCCGCGGTGCGCGCCGCGCCCTGCGCTCCCATGCTCTCCGCCGGCATCCACGCCGCGTTTTTGGAAAACCGCGCGAGTGTCTCCGCGTTGCCGGGCGTGACCGAACTGGCTGCGGCCTCCACGCCGGCAGCGATGCCGCCAACGCTGGGCTGCCCCAGCATCGCCGTGGCGACGGCGAAAAATTTTCTACGCACGCCGGCGCTCGCCACGGAAGCTTTCGGGCCGTTCACCGTCGTGGTGCTCGCCGATTCGTTCGATGAATTTTCGGCCTGCGCCCACACACTCGCAGGGCAACTCACGGCCACGGTGCACGGCGACGCCGGCGAGCTCGCCGCAGCGCAACCGTTGCTGGAACTGCTGGCACAGAAGGCCGGACGGCTTGTGCTCAACGCGTATCCCACCGGCGTCGAGGTCTGCCCGGCGATGCACCATGGAGGGCCTTATCCCGCGACCACCGACGCGCGCTTCACGTCGGTCGGCACGGCGGCGCTGCTCCGGTTTGCGCGCCCGGTCTGCTACCAAGGTTTTCCAGCGGCGCTCCTGCCACCGGCGCTGCGCGATGAAAATCCGCTCGGGTTGTGGCGGCTCGTGAACGGCTCCCTCAGTCGCGACGCCCTCGCCTGACCATGTCCGCACCCGCGTTTCTCGATTCCGACGATCCGGAAATCTACACGTTGCGCACCACCGCACCGGGGCCGGCGGGCCGTCTGCCTCTCGATGCCGCAATGCTGCGCGCCGCGCCCAGCGGTCATATTTTTGGGCTGACGCAGAACGCCGGCATGGGTTGGGACCCGCACAAACTGCTCGGCAAAGAGGTGCTGATCCTCAGCACGCAGGGCGGCCTGCGCGCGCCGGACGGCACGCCCGTCGCGCTCGGCTACCACACCGGACACTGGGAAGTCGGCCTGCTCATGGAAGAAACCGCGCGCACCCTGTCCGCCCACGGCGCGATTCCGTTCGCCGGCTATTGCAGCGATCCGTGCGACGGACGCACCAACGGCACGAGCGGCATGCTCGACAGTTTGCCGTATCGCAACGATGCCGCCCTCGTGTTGCGCCGGCTGATCCGCTCGCTGCCAACGTGTCGCGCGGTGCTCGGCATCGCCACCTGCGACAAGGGGCTTCCGGCGATGCTCATGGCGCTGGCCGGCACGGGCAACCTGCCCGCGGTGCTCGTGCCGGGCGGCGTCACGCTGCTGGCCGAGGAGGCCGAGGACACCGCCAGAGTGCAGACGCTCGGGGCGCGTTTCGCTCACGGAGAAATTTCCTTCGATTACGCCGTGGAGATGGGCTGCCGGGCCTGCGGTTCGCCGGGCGGCGGTTGCCAGTTTTTGGGTACGGCGGCGACCTGTCAGGTGGTGGCCGAGGCGCTCGGACTGGCGTTGCCGCACGCCGCACTCAGTCCCTCGGGGGCGCCGATCTGGCGCGATCTCGCGCGGCGCTCGGCCCGGGCGGCGCTGGCACTGGAGCAACGCAGCCTCACCACCGCCGACATTCTCACCGAGGCGGCGCTGCACAACGCGATGGTGCTCCACGCGGCATTCGGCGGCTCGACCAATCTCATTCTGCATCTGCCCGCCATCGCCCACGCCGCCGGGTTGCGGCGCCCGACCGTCGTGGATTGGGCGCGTCTCAACCGCCAGGTGCCGCGCCTCGTGGATGTGTTGCCCAACGGCCCGACGCACTATGCGACCGTGCAAGTCTTCCTCGCGGGGGGCGTGCCCGAGGTGATGCTCGCGTTGCGCGAGCTGGGCCTGCTGCGTCTCGATGCGCTCACGGTCAGCGGCCAGACGCTCGGCGAGAATCTCGCGTGGTGGGAAAACTCGCCGCGCCGCGCCCGCCTGCGCGCAAAGCTGCGCGAACTCGACGGCATCGATCCGGACCGCGTCATCCTCCGGCCCGCGGCAGCCCGGGCGGCCGGACTCACCAGCACGGTGACATTTTTGCGCGGCAATCTCGCGCCGGAGGGCGCGCTCGTGAAGAGCACCGCCATCGCGCGCGAGTTGCTCGATGCCGATGGCATTTACCGGCATGAAGGCCCGGCGCGCGTCTTCACCACCGAAGCGGCGGCCATCGCGGCAATCAAGTCCACCGCGGCTGATGCCGTGCGCCCGGGAGAAGTTGTCGTGCTCGCTGGTCTCGGGCCGGCGTTGGGCATGCCCGAGACTTACCAAGTGACGTCTGCGCTCAAGTATTTGTCCTTCGGCCAGCGTGTGCCGCTGTTGACCGACGGGCGCTTCTCCGGCGTCTCCACCGGTGCGTGCATCGGACACATCAGCCCCGAGGCGCGCGCGGGCGGACCGCTCGGGCGGCTGCGCGATGGCGACATCGTCTGCATCCACATCGACACGCGGGCACTGGAGGGAACGATGGACGTGGTTTCGCTCACGCCCGAAGAGCTCGCCGCGCGATCGCCGCACCCGCAGCTCGCCGACGGCCTGGCTGTGCCCGCCGACACGCGCCTCTGGGCGGCACTGCAAAACGCGAGCGGCGGCAGCTGGGGCGGCTGCGTGTACGATGCGGACCGGATCGCCCGCCTGCTCGCCCGCGGACTCGCCGCCGAGCGCGCGGAGTGACACCCGCATCGCCCCAGTTCAACGCCCTGCAAGACAACGGCGGATGCTTCGGGCGAGACTTTCGAGCTGATAGGGTTTCGCCAGCAGCGTGATGCCGTCCTCGGCCAGACGGTTGCTCGAGACCAGATCCAACGAGTAGCCGCTGGAGATAAGCACCTTCAATCCGGGGTGAATCCGGCGCAGCTCCTGCGCCAGTTCCAAGCCCGTCATGCCACCCGGCATGATCATGTCGGAGATGAGCAAATCGACCGCCGTCGAGGGCTGGCCGTACAATTGCAGCGCAGCGGGACCGCTGCCGGCCTCGAGCACGCGATAACCCCAACGTTCGAGTCCGAGCACGAGCGCGCGGCGGATGTTCACCTCGTCCTCCACCAACAAAATGGTCTCGCGCCCCCGCAACTGTGCCTCGGGTTGCGCGGCCGCCGTCGCCGCGTTGGGCGCACTGGCCACGGGAAAACGAATCGTGAACGTGGTGCCGCGACCGAGTGCACTATCCACGGTGATCCAGCCGTTGTGCTGCGCCACGATGCCATGCACCGTGGCCAGGCCGAGACCGGTGCCTTTGCCGACCGGCTTCGTGGTGAAGAACGGATCGAAAATACGCGCCACCGTCTCGGGCGCCATGCCGCTGCCCGTATCGGAAACCGCAAGCGTGATGAAGCTCCCAGCCCGCAATGCCGGATCGGCCGCCGCCCGCGCCGGGGAAATTTCCTCGGGAGCAAGCCTGATGGTTAATTTGCCGCCGCGGGGCATGGCATCGCGGGCGTTGATGGATAGGTTGAGGAGCACTTGATCGATCATGCCCTCATCGGCCTCCACCGGCGGCAAACCGGGATTCCCGTCGAACTCCAACTGGATGTTTTCTCCGAGCAACCGCTGCAGCATCCGGAGTGATTGCGTCACCAGCTCGTGGAGATTGACCTCTTTCATTTCGAGCACGGAACGCCGGCTGAACATCAACAACTGGCGGGTGATGTTCGCCGCCCGGCGCGCCTCCAGCACCAGTTCGGCGAGGATGGTTTTCGCCTCGGGACTCACGTTTTCGTCCTCCAGCAGGAGATCGAGATGGATCAAAATTGCGGCCAGAATATTATTAAAATCGTGCGCGATGCCGCCGGTCAGCTGCCCCACCGCCTCCATCTTTTGGGCCTGCCGCAACTGTTGCTCCATCTCCACCCGGGACGTGCAATCGTAGATCACGCCCGTCCAGCACGGCGGCCGCCCCGGATGCAACGCCGGTTGCGCTTCGATGTGCAGCCAGCGCGTGGTGCCGCGGATGCTGGCCCGACCCTCCCAGCGGAAAGGCAATTGTCGCGCGATCTTGTCGGTGTGCAGTTGCGCGAAGACCTCCCGATCCTCCGGGTGGATGATCGCAAAGATCGCTTGCGCATCCGCCAGGGCGGCGACCCGTGACACTCCCGTGATTTCGCTCACTCGGTCGCTGACGTATTCAAACCGCAGCGCCTGCTCCGGCCCCAAGCTCAGCCGGTAAACGCCGAGCGGCACGCTCGACACCAGTTCCTCATACAGCTGGCGGCTCTCCTCCAGCGCCGCCGTGGCCCGGCGCTGCTCGGTGACATCGCGCACCACCAGTTGCAACGCCGGCTCGCCGAGATGGACAAAGGTCGAGAGCGCCAGCTCCGCATCGAGCACCGTGCCATCGAGCCGCAACAATTGCGCCGACCAGATGGGGCTCGGCGCTCCCGCGGCGAGCACCGCGCGTTCGCGCTCCTGCAACATCTCGCGGCTGTCGGGATGCACTCGCTCAAGGAGCGGTTGACCGAGCAGCTCCTCGGCCTTGCGCGCCCCGAGCAAAGCCAGCGTGGCGTCGTTAACCACCGTCAACTTTCCGTCCTGATACACGAGGATCGGCACGGGCGCGCTGCTCACCAAATGCCGGTACTTGGTTTCACTCACGCGGAGCAAATGCGCCGCGCGCAGCCGGGCGGAGAACTGCCGCCAGACTTTGCGTTGCACCCACCAGATGATCGCCGCCCCCAGACCGCCGAGAAACAAATACACCACACCGTAATTCAAGACCGCGCTCCGCGCCATCTGGTCATACTTGGTCATGGGCACGGAGACGCTGATGCCTCCCCGAATCTCCCCCTCGCTGTAACCTTGGGCGCCGTGACACTTCAGGCACGACGGTTCGACCCGCATCGGCCGCATGTAACGCAGATGATCCTGGCCATCGAGCCGCACGATGGCGCTGACCTCGGGCACACCTTTATCGAAAGCACGCAAAGCCTCGGTTTCCCACTCATCCGGTTTATTCTCCGGCCGCATCGGATTCAGGCTGGTGATATGCCCGCGCACGCCATAATCGCCATGATCCATCTGATGCACCTGCCGGGTCATGTACGCGGGATTAACCAGCGTAAGCTCCTTCCCGTTCGCGGTGACGATATCGCGATCGGGCACGTTGAGGTGGGGGTTGGGTGGCGATTTCTCGGTCGGCCGAACATAGACGCCGCCGAGCGATGAAGCCCACCGACGGTAAACCAGATCTTTGTTGTGACTGGACACGGCCTCCAGCCGCGCCAGCGCGACCCGCTGGTGGTCGATCTCATGCAACTGCCAGCCCAGCGCCGCCAACACCACCGTGCACCATGCGACAATCAACACCCAGCCCCCGCCGCGGCGCATGGCGGGCATAACCACGCTCGTAGCGTGTTGGGGCGTCATGAGATGAGGCTAACCGGCGCCGATGATCGGTCAACGCCGATATCCCCCGCGCGCGCGGACAGTCACGCCCTCCAGCCAAACAAGCCTCAGGCAACCTGCGCCAGGGCCGGGTAGGTGAAGAGGAAGAAGTGGACCGTGTTGAGGGCGAAATGCGCGAGGATGCTCGCCTCGATCCGCTGCGTGCGCTGGTAGATCCAGCCGTAGCCGAGCCCGGCGACCGTCGCGAGCAACACGTAGCGCGCTCCGCCCGCGGCATGCGCGAGGCCAAAGACCACCGCCGCCAGCACGAGCGCATACATCGCGCCGCGCGATGTCGCTTTCCAGAAGCGTTGCAACTGCGCCTGCACGAACCCCCGAAACAGCGCCTCCTCGGCCACGCAGGTGAAAAGGAGGTTCACGCCGAGCCACAGCCAGCTCTCCGCCGGGAATTTCGGGGCGAAGCGCACATAGCCTGCCGCCAGCGAGAGTGCCAGCAACACGACGATCAAACCCACCGCGCGCGGCGCAGCGATGGCGAGCATGGTCCGCCACTCGCGCCAATGCGCGATCCGCGCATGGCACCAGCCGAGCAGACACAGCCCGACCAGCGTTTTGTCGTAGTTGAGATAGAGGGTGAACGGAATCGCGTCCGGACTGAACCGCACAGCCGCTATCACACACGGATTGCGGAAGCCCGGCACGCGATGGAGCATCAGCCCTGTCGCCAGAATCAGGATGCCAACCGCGGCGACCGCGATTTGTGTTCGACCCGCCGTCGGGCGCGAAAACGCATACGTCGCCGCCGCGAAACCTGCGATGCCGATCAAGCCGACCGGCGCAACGATGCCCGCGAGGAGCGCCGCCCCCAACGAGGCCGCGCCCACCCCCAGCCAGAGATGGCGGCGCCACCCGTGCGTCGACGCCCCGCCCCCGAACCAGAGCGAAACCACCGCCAGCGCCAACAGCGTGTAGGTCGGAATCATGGGGCGCGGCAGTCAGTCGTCATGGCCACTGCGCTCGCGCCCCACACCGGCAACTCACACCGGGTAATCCAGCGCCTCGGGGATCATCACCTGCACGAGCGCTTCGGCGGCGCGATCCTTGGCGAGGCGGCTGCCCGCGAGACAGGCGTCGACCTTCAGGCGGAGCTTGGCAAACGCCTCCAGCGCCGGCGCGCCCGCGCCACCACAACAACCGGTGTCGCCGCAGCAGCTCTCGACCGCATTGAAGCCGTAAACGAGTTCCGCGCAGATCCGCGCGGCTTCGCCGGCGGCGCTCGCCGCCTGCACTGCGGCCAGGTCGCTAAAGAAGTTGACGTAACCCGCCAGGCCTTCGGCCACCGTTGCGCTGTCCTTGCCCTTCTCCTCCAGCTCAAGCACGTCGAGGATCTGGTGGCGCGAGGCGAGCAGCCAGCACAACGCGTCGCAGAGCGGGAAGACCACGCCGTGGCGGTTGCTGGAAAATAGTTTCGCGCCGGTGGCGTCCTTGGCGGTCTGCAAGTGGCCGAGGCTCCAGAGCCAGAGCTCCATGCCGTTGGCGAGGGTGCACGCGCCCAGCTCGGGTTTGCGGACGGCGATGGCGCGCAGTTCGTCGATCCACACGCGGAAGCAGGCGAGGAAGACCTCGCTCGCCATCGTCATCGAAATCTGGCGACGCTGCACGGCCTCGGGCCCCTCGTAGGTGGCCTCCAGTTGGGCGTCCATCCACTTGTGGCCGAGGAATCCGGGGCAATCCTCGGTGATGCCGTAACCGCCCATGAGGGCGACGGCCTCGCGCATGACCGTCGCGCCGTGACCGGTGTTCCACAGCTTGGTCGCCGGGCAGAGGACGTTGGCCTGCGCGTCGAGCACGAGATATTGCACGAGCGGATCGGCCTTGAGCGCCTCGTAACGCGCCGCGTCGCGCGTGGCGGCGGGCTGGGCGTCGAGCGCGATGAATTCGAGCGCCTGCTTGGACAGCGCGCGGAACGCCTTCATCTGCGCCATGCCGGAGGTGATGCCCTGCTCGGCAAACTTGGCGTCCTTCACCTTCTCCAGCGGGTCGAGCTGGTCGAAGAGACGCGCGGTGGCCATGCCGAGCGACGAGGCCGCCTCGCCCGTGGCCCAGACATCGACGAGCCGCTGGAGGCAGTCTTCCTTCTGCTGGAGGCCGAGGTCGAAACGCGGCGTGCCGGGGTTGACGCTGGCCGCTCCGCGGAAACGCGTGCGCTGATAACGGATGACCGGCTCCACGGCGGAGAGCAGTTTCGCGGCGGTCATGATGCCGACGGTCACACGCGTGCGGCGGAAAACGGCCTCGATGATCTCGCCGTGCGAGTAATTGGGGATGATTACGCCGTCCTTCACCGTGTAGCCGCCGATGATGCGGCTGGCGGGCACGGTCATGTTGAACACAGGATCGTGCGTGGAGGAGAGCTGGTGCACCATCTTGTGCGTGGGCGCGCCGCGATCGAAGACGCCCGGATCGGTATTCTCGACGATAACCATGCAGCTCGACTTGATGCGCGGATCGGCGCTCTCGACCGCGACGGTCGAGAAGTTGGCGAAGCCCATGTTGGTGATGAAACGGGCGCGCTTGTCGACGTGGAGCATCGGCTCCTGCCCGTCTTTCCAATCGGAGACGCGGACCTTGCCACACAGCAGGCCGGTCTCGACGCCGACGTAGGGCAACGGTTCCGTGAGCGAAAACGCGCCGCGCCAGACCTTGGCCGGATCGCCGCCCGGCGTGGGCA
The DNA here is from genome assembly GCA_016217595.1 of Opitutia bacterium. GTDB lineage: Bacteria > Verrucomicrobiota > Verrucomicrobiia > Opitutales > Opitutaceae > MWDT01. The sequence goes on from JACRHS010000020.1 coordinate 80,613, forward strand.
CGCAACGGCTCATGTAGTAATCGCGCTGCTCCTTCGTGCCGCGCTCGTGGATGGGCGAGAGCGCGAGGTTGCCGGCGAGCGAACCGGTGGCGGCGCCGGCGTCGACCCAGGCGAGCTCCAGCGCGACGAGGGCGAGCACAAGGTTCTTCGGCCCCTCGATGAAGCCGCCCTGGTGCGGGTCCATGAAACAGGTGGTGATGCCGGCGTCGTCGTACGCCTTGAGCAACTGGTTTTTCTGTTCGGTCCAGTCATGGCTGTTGCGCGCGCCCTCGGCGACAAGCCGGGCCACCACGCCGCGGGCCACGCCCCGGGTGGATTGCACGAGCATCTGGATATCGTAGCGGTCCTGGAAACGCCACATGACCTGGCGGACGTCGTCGCCGGGCAGCGTCTTGAGGGTCTCTCGGGCGGAGGGAGCGGAGTTTTGAGCCATGAGGGGAACGGATTTGGGCGATAACTGCGCGGGCGACAAGACTGGATCTGCGCCGGCACAGAGCCAAGGTGAGGGCGGACGGTTTCCGGCGTGTGCGCGAGGTCAGCCGGACGCAGCGCCCCCGGCGAGACAGGAGAAGCAAATGGTATAGAACAGCCGCGATCCGCCGGCACTCGCCCTGGTTGGCCAACGACACATCGGGCGACGCAGTTCTGGTTGTTGGGAAAAGCCTTGTAAGGCACACCGCTGTAGCTAGGTCCAAAGCCTTGCCCTGCAATTGCGATAACAGGCCAGAAAGCATTCCACATGAAAGCTCAGCGAATCTCAGCCGGCGCAATCGTCGTGAAAGACGGCAAGGTGCTCCTCGTCCGGCATCGCAAAGAGGGCGCTTACGATTTCCTCGTGGCACCGGGCGGCGGCGTTGGCGACGGCGAAGATGCGGCAGCCGCCGCTGTTCGCGAAGCAAAGGAGGAAGCTGGGGTGACGGTGCACCCGGTAAAACTCGCGTTCGTGGAGGAGTTTTTCAGTCCCGTCCAAAGAGAGTGTAAGCTGTGGTTCTGGTGCAGGTACCTTTCCGGCGCACCCAACGCCGAGGCCCACGAGGCCACGCGTGAGTATATTTGTGAGGCCGCATTCTTCAGCCGCGAGGACCTCGTCTCCCATACTGTCTTTCCACCCGTACTGAAACACGACGCGTTTTGGGAGGCGGAGAGGAAAGGCTTCCCCACCACGGAATACTTGGGACTCCGTGCCATGGAGTTTTCTTAAATCATGCGAAACAAAACGCCGAACTAGGCCGGAACCCCACTCTTTACCCCATGAAAAAACATATCAGCACATTCATCGCCGTGGCGGTCCTGCTCTACGGACAGTGTTTTGCCGAGGAGCCGGGTGCATCAGCAAACGCACCCGCCGTGCAAGATAACCAGGAAGTGGCTCGTTTGTATGCCGAGGACCAGAGCGATCGCCAACCCAAGGACGGTAAGCCGATAGATTGGACTATTGTCAGGCCACGCGATGAAGCAGCCGGATCGAACGATACCGCCAACTTGTCGCGCAACACCTGCAGCTGATTCTACACCCGCTGGTGCAGAATCGCCGCCACCCATCGTCGGTGCGGGCCGGAGAGGGTCAACGTGTCGATCTCTGCCAGCGGCACCCAGACGAGTCCGGCGGCGAGTGCGCCGCGCGGCGGCGGGGCCGCGTGGATCGACTCGGTAATCTGGTAGCGCGTGATCCCGCGTTTCTTTTTCAGCAACAACTCGCCCCGCGCCGCCGCCGCCTCGCTCAGTCCGAGGTGCGCCGCCGTGGGCAACTCGTGCAACTGCGCCAGCCGCCGCGCGCCGTCCGCCGCGCGATGCAAGAGAAGCCGCCCCGCGCGCACGCACCAGACGCGGATCACGGCCCGTTGCTCGATGACCTTCGCCGCGAGCCGGGGGAAATCCTCGGGCGACCCCGTGCGCCGTGCCGCGCACCACACCGCGACCGGACACGTGAGGCAGAGCGGGCTTTGCCGCACGCACACTGTGGCGCCGAGCTCCATCATCGCCTGGTTGTGGTCGCCGGGAGCGGCGCGGTTGAGCAAGGCATCGGCGAGCGGTGCGAACGCTTTGGCGGCCGTGGCGCTGTCGCGAAACTCCGTGGCGTCCGCCGTCAGCCGCGCGAGGATGCGCACGACGTTGCCATCGACCACCGCCGCCGGTGCGCCGAACGCGATGCTCGTGATCGCCGCCGCCGTGTATGGGCCGATGCCGGGCAACTCGCGCCACGCCTCGGGCGTGCGCGGCGGTTCGGGCAAAGCGGCGACGATTTGTGCCACGCGGCGCAAATTACGGGCGCGGGAATAATAGCCGAGCCCCTCCCAAAGCTTGAGCACCCGGGCCTCGGGCGCGGCGGCGAGCGCCGCGAAATCCGGCAACGCCTCCATCCAGCGGGCGAAGTACGGCAGCACCGTTTTCACCTGCGTCTGCTGGAGCATGAACTCGCTCACGACGGTCTTGTAGAGCGACGGCGCCTCGCGCCACGGCAACTCCCGCCGCTGCGCCCGATACCACGCCAGCAACGCCCGCTGAAACTCGACGGCAGCGGCTGGCAAACTGTGAGCAGACGTTTTCGGCACGCGAGAATTGGCCGCGCAGAGATGCCGCAGGCGCAAGGAAAATGGGCGAAGAAAAGCTGCCCGAGCCGCTTGATTTTCCGCAAGCGTCAAAAGTTTCTTGTGTGTCACCCCAACCGCTGCGACAGGCTTTCCAGCAGTTTGCACGCCCCATAACCAGCCGAGTCGATGCAATCCCATCCTGCGACCGAAACACCTGTGATCTTTCGTCTATCGAAAGCCCACCGCATTATGCTTCATTGTGTGATGTTGCCGGTGATCGCCGGATGCGTGCTCGGCCCGGTATGGCTGGTTCTGACAACCGTGGAACTGTGGGGCATGGGCGGACTGTTGGCGGGATTGTGGATTGGCTTGGGGGCGGTGCTCGCATTCGCCTGGCAGACGAATCGCAACAGCCGTCTGGAAATCTGGCCCGAGTGCGTGCGCTATCACGGTGTTTTCGGCCGCGTGCAGGAGCTGCGCCTCGAACACATCCAAGGGTTTCAGATCCGGCGCGGGCGACATGAACGGCATCTGGTTTTTGTCCCTAGGGTAAAGATCCACAAACCGCTTAGTTTTGCGCTGGTCCTCGAGCGCGAGTCAGAGCTGCTTGAGTGGGTAACGGGGCAGTTTTGCGATCTGGACGCTGAGCGTTTTCAGAGCGAGATGCAGACGATTCTATCCGACGAACGCTTGGGTAGCTCCGAGGCGCAACGGCGTGCGGCACTGCATGCAGCGCAACGCTACTCGCGAATTCTGAATGTGTCGGCGTTCGCCGTGGCTATCTGGGTTTTGGGCTACCCTCAACCTTACAGTGTTGCGATGGCCGTAGCCATGGCGATGCCAGTTCTGAATTTGCTACTCTTGCTGAAATCAAGGGGGCTCATCCGCTTTGCCAGTAACCATTGCAGTCCTTATCCGCACACATTGCTAGCGCTGTTCCTGCCCTCTTTAGCCCTATTAACACGAGGGCTCTCCGCCGGCCATTTTCTCGATTGGGAGCAGTTTTGGGTACCGTTTGCCGTAGTCGGCACAGCCTTGTTGGGGGCAACCCTTCTCTGCGCGTCTGATGTGAGAAACCGGGTTGGCCTGATGTTGGGAGCCAGCTGCTTATGCCTCGTCTATAGCGCCGGTTTCGTGGCGCATGTGAATAGTTTCTATGACCGTACAAAGCCGGCGGTTTACCGCACAGTCGTGCAATCTCGCCACATCAGCAGAGGCAAATCCACGTCGTACCACCTCACGATAAGTCCGTGGCTCGATCTACCCATGGCATACGAAGTAAGGGTGAGCCGCGCATTTTACGAAAAACATCCTGAGCACAGCGTAGCGCACATCCTCGTTTACGAGGGCGTATTCGGGATTCCGTGGTATCAGGTGCAATAAGACTGCGCAGCCATCCGCTACCATAACCGCCGAGCGCACGCGGCTGATTTTCTCCTTTGCGCTTTTTGCGCCTTTTTGCGGCCTTATGCCTCTCATGCCGAAAAAGCCGGACCCAGACGCCGACGCGCCGAAGAAGCTCACGATGTACACCATCAAGCTCGACGACGCCCAGATGCAGCGCCTCGGCGCGCTACTCGCCGCGCGCGGCTGGCAGCCGTTCGAGGTGCAGTACACGCGCTTCGCTTACAAGCGACCTGATTGCAACGTGTCCGCCTACACCAGCGGCAAACTCGTCGTCGCCGGCAAGGGCACCGAGGAGTTCGTCACCATGACCCTCGAACCCGAGATCACCGGCGCGCCCAAGCTCGGTTACGACGAGGTGTTGCATCCCGACTGGTACGAGCCGCACGCCGGACTCGACGAGAGCGGCAAGGGCGACTTCTTCGGGCCCGTGATCGCCGCCACCGTCATCGCCGACAAACCGGCCATCGAGGCGTTCATCAAAGCCGGCGTGCGCGACTCCAAAAAAATCGCCGAGTCGCAGATCATCAAACTCGACGAACTCATCCGCGGCACCATGGGCGCGACGGTGAAAACCTGCTTCTGCGGCATGCCGAAGTACAACGAGCTGATGGCCAGACCCGGCGCCAATCTCAACCGCCTCCTCGCCTGGCAGCACGCCACGGCCTGCGCGCAGGCGCTCACCGAGCACTGGGTGCCGCGCGGCCTGCTCGACCAGTTCACCGAACAGCCGCTCACCCAGCGCGAGCTGGCCAAGAAGGGTGTGAAGAACTTCGAGCTGGCGATGCGCACCAAGGCGGAAGAGGACCCGGTCGTCGCGGCGGCCTCGGTCGTCGCGCGCGCCGAGTTCGTGCGGCAGATGCACGCGTTGTCCAAACAGTTTGGCGACAAACTCCAGAAAGGCGCCGGGCCGCTGGTGAAAGAGCAGGCCAACGCCATCATCGCGAAATTCGGCGCGCGCGCGCTGGGCAATTTCGCCAAGCTGCATTTCCGCACCGCGTACGAGGTCGTCTCCGCCGCCGGCAAGCTCGATGAGTTGCCGCTCCCCGAGCCCAAGGCCCGCTTCGGCTGGGGCGAGGAGCCCTAAACGATGGCCGTTCGCCGCCAGCTCCGGGGCTTCGATCTGAAGCAAATCTACGGCTTCGACAGCCTGATCGGCGTCGATGAGGCCGGGCGCGGCGCGCTGGCGGGTCCGGTCGTGGCGGCGGCGGTGTTGGTCACGCCGCAGTTTCTCGAAGGCCGCTGGGCCACGACCCGCGCCGGGCGCGTCAACGACTCCAAACAGCTCACGCCCGCCGAGCGCGAGGAGCTGTGGTTCGAGTTCGAGACGCTCGCCGGGCAGGGCGAAATCCACGCACATCCCGGCGTGGCCTCGGTCGCGGAGATCGAGGCGCTCAATATTCTCGGCGCCACCAAACTCGCCATGCGGCGCGCGTTGGAGGCGATCTATCCGCCGGGCGCGTTCGAGAAGCAGACCGAGCCGGACTTGTTCGCCTCCGCCGAGGAGCGCGCGCAGTTCCAGCCCTCGGTGAACTGCCGTATCCTGATCGACGGACTGCCATTGAAACATTTCCCCTACCCGCACACCGGCATCGTGCGCGGCGACGGGCGCTCGCTGTGCATCGCGATGGCCTCGATCATCGCGAAGGTGACGCGCGACCGGCTGATGAACGACCTCGACGCGCAACACCCCGGCTACGGTTTCGCGCAACACAAAGGCTACGGCACCGAGGAGCACCGCGAGGCCGTGCTCCGACTCGGGCGCTGCCCGCAACACCGCGAGATGTTCCTGCGCAAACTGCTTCAGGGCCGCATCGACCCCGCGCAGATGGACTTTTTGGGCGAAACGTAGCACCAAGAAAGAAAGCGAATGAATACGAGCGAACCCTGGTACGCAGTTAAGTGCCTATTTCATCATCCGACCAGAAAAGCCGAGGACGAAGACTTTCTCTACGAAGAGCGTATTACACTCTGGAAAGCGCCCTCGTTTGTGGAAGCTCACCGCATGGCCGACGAAGAAGCTTCCCTGTATGCCAAAGAGGCAAAATGTGTCTTCGTTAAGTCGACTGACTCATTCCATCTCTTTGACCAAGAAGTCGGGTCTGGCATTGAAGTGTATTCCACAATGCGCGGCAGCAATCTGCGCCCCGAATATTACGAGAAGACTTTTTGCATCACGGCCCGAGATCGCCTAAAGCCTCTACGCGAAACTAAAAAAGAATGAAGGGAGCCTGTAAGCCATCAGAGATAAAAGTCTGCGCATATACCCTTCCTGCTGCGCGCAGCCCACTCCAGCCACAGCCTTGTCACAACTTTAGCGCTTAGCTCCCCGTCCCATGGCTCCCAAACGCCACCCCTCCCTCGACCGCGTGCTCGGACGTCTCGATACGCTCGACTCGGTCAACCTCGCCAACCTCGTGCAGCGGCTCGCGCGCGAACGCGGGTTGTTCGAAGACATCTTCAACGCCCTGCAGGAGGGCGTCCTCGTGATCAACGACGACGGCACGATCGAGTACGCCAACGCCGCCGCGCACCGCATCATCGGGCTGGGCGAAGGCTCGCTCGCCGGCGAAACGCTCTGGCGGCTCGTGCCCGGTCTGCGGCCCTCGCTGGAGGTCGCGCTCGGCGCCGACGAAGAGGGCGCGCGCGCCGCGTTGCCCGTGGTGGCGCGGGAGTTCGCCCTCACCTACCCCGAGCCGCGCACCGTGCGCCTCTACATGGTGCCGTTTCGCAGCGAGGGCCGGAGCGCGGCGCAGCGGTTCGCCGTCATCCTCAACGACGTCACGCGCGAAAAAGCCTCCACCGCGGAGCTGATCGAAAACGAGCGCACGTCGTCGATTCTGCTGCTGGCCGCAGGCGTGGCGCACGAGCTGGGCAATCCGCTCAACGCGCTCACCATCCACCTCCAGCTCATCGCCCGCAAACTCAAGAAACTGAAAGCCGCGAAGGAGCTGGAGTCGCTCGGCGAATCGGTCGCCATCTGCCAGGAGGAGGTCAAACGGCTCGACGGCATCATTGCCAATTTTCTCGAAGCCGTCCGCCCGCAGCCGCCCGACCTCGCGGAGCTCAACCTCGGCGAGGTGCTCGACGAGGTGTTGCGCTTCCAGCAGCGCGAGCTCGCCGACCGCGGCATCACGGTCGAGGCCGAGACCTCCGCCGACCTGCCCGCGGTCATGGCCGACCGGAACCAGCTCAAGCAGGTGTTTTTCAACCTGGTCAAAAACGCGATGGAGGCGATGCAGCCCGGCGGCCGTCTGCGCATCAAATCGCGCGCCGACGACGACAACGTGTACCTGCTCTTTGGCGACACCGGCAGCGGCATCAAGCAGGAGGATCTGGTGCGGCTGTTCCAGCCGTACTACACGACCAAGCCCGGCGGCACCGGCCTCGGCCTGATGATTGTGCAACGCATCATGCGCGAGCACGGCGGCCAGGTGGGGCTCGAAAGCAAGGAAGGCGTGGGCACAATCGTAACCCTCCAATTTCCCCGCAAAGACCGCCGTGTGCGCATGCTGCAACGCTGACCGTAGAGGCGGCGGATAGGCTATTCGGAACCAACCGGCAGCGATCTTTTTTCCGGCGGCTGAACTCCAGCATTTACACGGGTGCGGAAGCGGTCTTTCGTGCCGGCCGTCTGCTCCGTTTGGTTACCTGACATACTCATCCCTTGACCCGAGACCGCTGCATGGAAACGCAACCAATTATTGCGCACAAACGATTTAGCTTTGCCTGGATACTCGATGCCTTGCTGGGCAAAATCACGCGCGATCCGCTGGAGCAGCGGAATTTCTTCTGGCACAGCATCGCCTACGTGGGGCTGTTTGGCGCCAATTCGCTCTGCCTCACCGAGCTGCTGAATACCTATTTGGCCAAGTGCGGTTTTACCAACCAGCAGCTCGGGACCATTGCGATGTACCCGTTCCTGGCGAACTCCCTCGGGATGTTCTTGTGGACCGGGCTGGTCGACAAAATCCAGCGCCGTCTGCGGGCCATCGCCATTTCGGGCATCATGATGACCGTCCAGCCGCTCGGCATCATCGCGCTGCTGTTGCTCTATCCGACGCAGCAGCCGCATCCGGCCATCCTGTACGGCGTGATCGCGCTGAACGTGATCTTCAACCTCATCCAGTCGATGTCGTGGATGTTGGACATGTCGATTTTCGTCCGCTGTATCCGTGAGCAGACGCGCGGCCGGGCCTGGGGCATCATGGGCGTGATCGCCGGCTTGATGAACGTGATAGTGGTGACACAGATCGCGCGTTGGGCGCATGCGCAATACGCCCCCAACATCGCGCTAATCCTGTGCATGACGGTCGGCGTCGGCCTGTGGGTCGCGCGCGCCATCGCGTATTTGAAACACCAGGAGCTGCCCGACCTGTCGGTGCCGGGCGCGAGCCAGTCGGTTAACCCGTTCGCCGCGCTGAAAGTCGTCTTCCGCATCAAGGAATGTCGCGCGCTGGTGTACCCGCAAATCCTGCGCGGAGCGACGTCGGCGATGGCGGCGTTCATCATTCCGTTTGTCGTAAAACACATGCCGACGCCGGACACCTTCGGCTCCTATCTGGCGATGATGGCGCAAGCCGGGTTGATCCTGGGCAGCCTGCTCGTCGCCCTGCTGCGCGACCGCATGGGCAGCGGTCTGGTGGTGTTCATCGGCGATACGATGGTCGGCCTGGGTTTTGGGCTCCTGTTCGTCACACACAACTGGATGTTCGCACTCCCGGTGTACGCGCTGGTGGCGATCGGCAACAACGTCGAGGGCAGCGCGGTGCCGCTGGGGACCTTCTCCATCATCCCGGCGCAGATCATGGGCGCGTTCAGCGGTATCCGCGCGGCAGTCACGGCAGTGGCCGCGGCACTGGCATCGCGTTATGGCGGCCAGCTGCTCGACGTGGTGAACCCGCTGACCGTCTTCGGCTTCGTGGCCGGGCTGAAAGTGGTGAACGGAATCTGGTTCTGGTTCGTCTTCGAGCACTACAAACCGGTGGTCCTGCCCGCCGAGAAGCCCGCCGCGACCTGAGAAATACCCCGTTGCCCAGCGTCCCCCGAGCCCCGGCGTTTCGCCGGGCTTACGGCGTGACGAAGTGGCGCCGGATTTCGGCGTGGAAGAGCTGGAGCTGAAACGGTTTTGCGATGATGCCAACAGCACCCTGCCCCGCCAACCGCCGGCCGGTTTCGCCTTCATCGTAACCGCTGGCGATCACCACGCGCACTTCCGGGCGAATTTTTTGCAGCTCAGTGAAGGCTTCGGGTCCGCCCATCTTCGGCATCGAAAGATCAAGCAACACCAGATCGATCTCCGTTGCGTGTTGCCGGAACAGCGTCACGGCCGCCTGCCCATCCGCCGCACACAGCACCCGCAGTCCCATCCGCGTCAAAAAATTCAGCGCCACCTGACGCACCGACTCTTCGTCGTCCACCACCAGCACGGTTCCAGTGAGGCGGGGCAACGGCGCCTCGACGGGCACCACCGCGGATTCTGCAGCGGCCGACGTGTTGTCCGCCAGCGCCGGGAACAGCACCCGGATCGAACTTCCCTGCCCGGGCTTGCTGTCAACGATGATGGCTCCCTTGTGCCCGCGCATGATGCCGAGCACCGCCGCCATCCCCAGCCCGCGTCCGGTGAATTTTGTGGTGAAAAACGGATCGAACAATCGTTGCTGCACCGTCTCATCCATGCCGCACCCGGTATCGATCACATCGAGATAAACGTACCGGCCCGGCTCCGGCTTCTCTGCCAACCGGCTGCGGTCGAACTCTCCGGCGGTGAATTCCTTCACTCCAGTGCGCAGGGTGATCGAACCTACACGATCCCCGATGGCTTCGGAGGCATTGGTGATCAGATTCATGATCACCTGCTGCACCTGCGCAGAATCGACCTGGGTACAAGGCAATGCCGGGGCGAGCTCGAGGTGCAACGTCGCCGTTTTCGCGATGGAGACCCTGAGCAGCTGCGCCATCTCCTGCACCAGTTCGGTCAGGTTCAGAATTTTAATGAGAAACCGGCCGCGGCCGGAGTAAGCCAGCATCTGGCGCGTAAGCTCGGTGGCCTTGCGTGTCGCGCGCGCCGCTTCGTGGAGGCTCTCGCGCACCGGGTCCTCCTCCGCCAGATCGAGGAGCGCGAGTTCGATGTTGCCGTAGATGGCGGTGAGCAGGTTGTTGAAATCGTGCGCGATGCCGCCCGCGAGCACACCGAGGCTTTCGAGTTTTTGCGAGTGCAGGAGCCGCCGCTCCATCTCCAGCCGCTCGACCTCGGCGCGGTGTCGTGCGCTCACGTCGTTGGCGAAAGCGAGGATTGCCGGCCGACCGGCCCAGAGAATGCGCACGCCATTGGTCGCAAGCAGCATCTCCCGTCCGTCTTGGCGGATAATATTAAACTCTTCTTCCACGGCCTCCTCCTCGCCCCCGGCCACCCGGCGCAACATCGACCGGGCCCGGGCACAATCTTCGGGCCGGAGAAAATCCTCGATCGTACGACCGGTCAGCTCCTGTCCGCTGAGGTGGGTGAGGCGGGCCGCGGCGCGATTGGCGAACACAATGGCGTCGTCCTGCAGGACGAAAATCGCCTCCAGGGCATTTTCGATGAGGGTCCGATAACGCTCCTCGCTCTCGCGCAACGCCACCTCCGCGCACTGGCGTTGCACCACATGCTGCCACTCCCGCAGCGCCCGCCGCACCACATGCGCCAGCTCGGCAAATGACTCGGGCGACTTGATGACATAATCCAGCGCGCCAGCCTTGATCGCCTCCACCGCGCCGCGCTCGCTGCCATACGCGGTGAGCAAGATCACGGGGAACCTTCCTTGGGCAGCGGCGACGAGTGTACTGCCGTCTCCGTCCGGCAGGTGAAAATCCACCAAGGCCAAATCCGGCAGCTCGCGCGTCAGCGCGGCCTGGGCCGCCGCCAGCGAGCCGACGGTGGTCAGTGTAAATTCGTCCGCATTCGTGGCCAACGCCCGTGCCAGCAATTCGGCGTGGTCGGCTTCGTCTTCAACCAGAAGGAGGCGTTTCATCGGTGGCACGGTAGGGTTGCGCTTCACCACGGGCGGCGGTTCCACGCCAGCCAGTAAAAGCCAAGATCTTTGAGCAACGCCGCGAATTGACCGAAATCCACCGGCTTGGTCAGGTAACTGTTTGCATGATACGCGTAGGCCCGGGCCACATCGCGTTCAGCTTCCGAGGTGGTGAGCACCACCACCGGCAAACTGAGCAACGCGGGCGAGCTCTTTACTTCCTTGAGCACTTCCAGACCGTCGACACGTGGCAGTCGCAGATCGAGCAACATGAGGTGCGGCCGGGGAAATTGCGCCGGGTCCGCAAACGCGCCGCGCTGGTATAGAAAATCGAGCGCCGCCTCGCCATCCTCCACATGAAACAGACGGTTGGCCACCTGAGAGTCGGCGAGGTTGCGTTTGACGAGCTCCGCGTGGTCGGCGTTGTCCTCAACCAACAGGATGCGCAAGGGTTCTCCATTCATGGGGTGGGTTCCTTTTTGGCCGGCAAAGGCAGCGTGAAGCACACCGTGGATCCCCTGCCCGCGCCCTCCGATTCGAGCCAGATGCGCCCGCCGTGCACTTCAATGATGCGCTGCACAATCGCCAGACCGATGCCGGTGCCCTCGGTCTTCGCCTCCAATTTGTTGAACAGGCCGAAGACAGTCTGGTGGTAGCGCGGATCGATGCCCATGCCGTTGTCGCGCACGAAAAACACCGTCTCGCTGCCGGCCGCACGCCAGCCGATCTCGATGCGCGGCTGCGGCTGGTCGCCCATGAATTTGACGGCGTTCTCCACCAGATTCTGCACCACCGTCTGCAGCCGCCGCCGGTCACCGTACACCACCGGGAAGTCGGGCTGCACGGTCACCGTCACCTGCCGTTTGTGAATTGGCCCGGCAAGCAACTCGAGGGTGTCGCGGGCCAGCTGCGCGAAATGCACTTCGCCCGGAGGATGCGCACTGCGGCCGATGCGCGACAGCTCCAACAAATCGCTTAACAAGCCCGCCATCCGGTCGGTGGCGTCGGCGATGCGTTGCAGATCGGGCGCGAGGCGCTCGTGGCGGCCGGCCGCCACATCGTGGAGCAACGAGCCGGCAAAACCCTTGATCGTGATAAGCGGGCTCTTCAGGTCGTGCGACACCGTGTAGGTGAAACGCTCCAGCTCCTCATTCTTGCGCCGCAACTCCTCCTCGCGGAGTTTGCGCTCGGTGATGTCCTCGAACACCGTGGCGAAGAATCCCGGCTTGGGCGAGATGGCGGAGATGCGGAAATGCCGTTTGAGCGGAGGAAAATAGGTCTCTTGGTGGTGGGGCTGGCCCGATGCAACGACCGCCGCCCACTCGGCCAGATAAGGCGGCTGACTCGTGCCATAACCCACACTCGCCAGTTGCCCCCGCACTTGCCGCGCCGAGATGCCGGTGTGCTTTTCGTAGGCGGGATTGACTTCGAGGATGCGGTAATCGACCGCCTGTCCCGACGCATCGTAGACCATCTCGTGCAACGCCACGCCTTCCGTCATGTGATCGAACAACGCATGGAATCTTTGCTCGCTCTCACGCAACGCCTCCTCCGTCCGGCGCCGGTCCGTGATGTCGCGCGCCGTGGCATAGATCAACTCGCCGGAGGCGAACGACCGCCACTCAATCCACCGATATGAACCGTCCTTGTGCCGATAGCGGTTGATGAAGTTGAATACATCCTTCTGCGCCGCGAGCTGGGAGACGGCCTTGAGCGTCGACTCCAGATCGTCGGGATGGATCAGATCCAGAAAGCTCCGGCCCTGCAAATCCGCCGCAGTGTAACCCAGCGTCGCCTCCCACTGTGGATTCAAGCGGCGGAAGAACCCGCCCGTATCGGCGATGCACAAAAGATCGAGTGCACTCGTAAAGTACCGATCAATCTCCTCTGACTTCTGTTGCAACGCAATCTCTGCCCGCCTGCGCTCTGTGATGTCGATAGAAATGCCCACCACCCCCGTCACACGTCCGTCAAGATCGCGATACGGCGTGTACACCGTGTCGAAGATCGCGCCGTTGAGATCGTTGATCACGCGAACCAGTTCGCCCGCCAACGCCCGGCGGATGCTCTCCACGACCGAGGGAAAATCCCGGTAGAGCTCGAATGCGGACTGCCCCACCACCTGCCCCGGGCGAAAACCCAACGCCGCCAGCGCCTGCCCCTCCGATAACCGGAACACGCCTTCCCTATCGATGATGAAGATGATCGCCTGGGCGTTCAGCAGCACTGTGCGGAAATGCCGCTCGCTCTCCATCAACGCCGCCTCCCGCTGCGTGCGCTCCGTGACGTCGCGCGTCACCGCAATGACCAGCGACGGCCGCCCGGCCGCCTCGTTGCACCGGGCGAGATTGATCTCGCCGATGAAACGCGAGCCGTCCGCCCGCAACAACGTGTACTGCGCGCTCCGCGCCGGTCGCCCGGCCCACACCTCCGTCAGGTGTTGCGCCGCACGCTCACGTTCTTCCGGAGCGACGAAGTCCAGCGCCACCTGTCCGATCGCCAACGCCACCGAGGGTACGCCGTAGAGCTTCAGTCCGGTACGCGACGCGTAAGCGATGCGCCCTTCGCGATCCACCAGCGACACCGCATCGGGCAACGCCTCGATCAGGTCGTGAAACAAATCTTCCGCTTCGCGCAAAGGACCGTCGGAGATGTGGGGTGCAGTAGTGGACACGCCGAAGATGGGTAGGCTAGGATTCGTAAACCAGCTGGCAGTTAGCTCGCGAAGGTGAGCAGAAGTAACCGTTCCCTTCGCACTTTGTCGAAGTGTTTTCTGCGGGTAAAAACGCTTATTTGCATCGGGCGCGGCGCTTTATTCAAACCCTGCTCCGTGTTTACCCGGTCGCACCACCCCGCCGGCGTTGATGCGCACGCTTGACCGCCCCGCCCTCCCCCGCGTGAATGCAGCCCCATGGTCCCGAGTGTTTTGATCGTCGACGACGAGAAGCACACGCGCGAAGGCCTCCAGCAGGCTCTCGCCGACAGCTATGACGTGTCGGTCGCCGCCAGCGCCGACGAAGCGTTCAACCTCCTCGAAGCGCAGGACTACGAGGTGATCGTCACCGACCTGCGCATGCCCGGCAAATCCGGCCTCAAGGTCATCGACAAGGCCCTCGCCCTCCCCAGCCGGCCCGCCGTCATCATGATGACCGCCTACGGCAACATCGAGTCCGCCGTGGAAGCGATGCGGCGCGGCGCCGTCGATTTCCTCACCAAGCCCGTCAACATCGAGCGGCTCGAACTGCTCATCCAGCGCGCACTCAAGAGCAAGACCCTCGAAGTCGAGGTGAAACAACTCCACGAGCGCCTCGACGAGAAGTTCAACTTCGACCGCCTCATCGGGCACTCGCCGAAACTTCAGGCCGTGATCGACCAGGTGCGGCTGGTGGCGCCCTCGCGCGCGACCATCCTCGTCGAGGGCGAATCCGGCACCGGCAAGGAACTCATCGCCCAGGCGATCCACCAGGCCAGCCCGCGCGCCCGCGCGCCGTTTATCGCGGTGCACTGCGCGGCGCTCTCCGAAAACCTCCTCGAAAGCGAAATCTTCGGCCACGAACGCGGCGCCTTCACCGGCGCGATGGAGAAACGCATCGGCCGCTTCGAGTCGGCCGACGGCGGCACGCTCTTCCTCGACGAAATCGGCGAGATTTCCTCCTCCACGCAGGTGAAGCTGCTGCGCTTCCTCGAAACGAAGGCCATCGAGCGCGTCGGCGGCAACAAACCGCTCGACCTCGACGTGCGCCTCGTCGCCGCCACCAACCGCAGCCTCGAACAGATGGTGCGTGCCGGCAAATTCCGCGAGGACCTGTTTTTCCGCCTCAACGTCGTGCGCCTCACGCTGCCGCCGTTGCGCGAGCGCCCCGAGGACCTGCCGCTGCTGCTCGCACATTTCATCAAGGAGTTTTCTGCCGAGAACGGCGTGCCGCCGCTGGTCGTCGAGCCCGGCGCGCTGCGCACGCTGCAAAGCTACGCCTGGCCCGGCAATATTCGCGAGCTGCGCAACTTCGCCGAAAATGCCGTGGTGCTCCATCGCGGCGGCAAGATTTCCGAGTACGATCTCGATCCCAAGTTCCGCGGCGCGCCGTCCGCCCCGCCGCCCGCCGCCGCAAGCCCGGGCGATCCCGCCGGCGCGCCGGCCGCCGACGTTTCCCTCTCCGTCGAGGCCAACGAAAAGCGCCTGCTGCACGAAGCGCTCTTGAAGGCGCGCGGCAACCGCACCAAGGCCGCCGAGCTCATGGGCGTCAGCCGCCGCACGCTCCACCGCAAGCTCGCCCAGTGGCCCGACCTCGACGTGTTGGACCGATGAGCGCCCCCGCCGCCCCGCGCGTCAGCACCTCCCGTAGCCACCGCTGGACTGTAGGGCGGGGTCGCCGAACCCCGCCGCAAACCGAGTTCGCTGCGTCACCGCCATGAGATCTTCCCAGGAACTCATCCACTGGCTCGAAGAAGGCGCGGGCGCGCGCTGGTTGCGGCGCATCGCGCTACTCATCGGCGTACTGCTCCTCTCGCTGCTCGTCGCGTGGAAACAGTTTCACGGCCCGACCTCCGAGACCACGCTCCTCCAGGCTGGCGTCGGCCAGCAGCTCGCGCGTGGCGCCGGGTTCGCCACGCCCGTCAACTACCCGCAAACCGTCGCCGTGCTCCAGGCGCGCGGCGTGCGTTTCGACCCGCAACGCCCCTACCCGGAGCTGCACCAGGCGCCACTCTACGCACTCGCGATCGCCGGCGCACTGCGACTCCTGCCGGCCTCGACTCGCGCCGAGCTTTTCGCCAAGGCCCCGGTGCCGCCGGAGGGCTTCGGCGCCGATTACCTCCTGCTCGGCCTCAACCTCGCGCTCCTCTGGCTCGCCCTCTGGCAAACGTACGATCTAGGCCGGCGCCTCTTCGCGCCGCGCGTGGGCGGACTCGCCGCGCTCGCCGTGCTGGTGTCCGTCGCCATCTGGCAGCAAACCGTGGCGGTCAACGGCACGCCGCTGCTGATGGTGCTGGCGCTGGCGGCGTTTCAAGTCTGGCACCGCATCGAGACCGCCGCCGAGGAGGGTCGCGCCGCCACCGGCTGGCTCGCCGCACTCGGCGCACTCTGCGGCCTGCTATTTCTCGCCGAGTACTCGGCGGGCGTGTTGCTGCTCGTGGCCGGCGTCTATGCTGGCTGGCGTTTCGCGGGCCGGGCGCGGCTCGTGGCGCTCGCTTTGTTGGCCGGCAGCGCGCTCGTCGTCGCCGCGCCGTGGCTCGTGCGCAATCTCCAGTGGACCGGCCACCCGGTCGCGCTTGCGGCCCACAACCTCGCGCTCAAGGCCGGCGATCCCACCGCCGAGCCCGCGGCGTGGCGCGCCACCTTTTCCGCCCAGGCGCCGACGCTCAGCCTCAACAAACTCGGCAACAAAATCCTTTCGAGTCTCCAGGAAAACCTGAAGACGCGGCTGTGGTCGGGCGGTGGGATGTTCCTCGCCGCGTTCTTCGTGGCGGGCTGGCTGTACGTGTTTCGCTCGCGCACCGCCAACCGCCTGCGCTGGGTGCTTGTCGCCGCGTTTCTCGCGCTCCTCGCCGCGCAGGCCGGCTGCAACTCCGGCGAAAGCGAGCGCCTGCCCGCCGTGTACCTCGCGCCGCTCGTGATGATCTTCGGCGCGGGTTTCTTCTACGTGCTGGTCGACAGCAGCCCGCCGGTCGCCGCGTGGCCGCGCCTCGCCGCCGCGGTGCTGCTCGCGGCGCAAGCGTTGCCCTTGTTACACGACGTGCTGGAGCCGCGCCGCCTGCATTTCCAGTATCCGCCGTACTTCCCCACGCTCTTCATCGGCCTGCGTCAGGAGCTGGAGCGCCGCGCCCCGGTCGGCCGCTACGGCGTGATGGC
The DNA here is from genome assembly GCA_016217595.1 of Opitutia bacterium. Taxonomy (GTDB): domain Bacteria; phylum Verrucomicrobiota; class Verrucomicrobiia; order Opitutales; family Opitutaceae; genus MWDT01. The sequence continues at coordinate 97,409 of JACRHS010000020.1, forward strand.
CGACGTGCCCGCCGGCGCCGCGTGGTACGGCCAGATGCGCGCCTGGGCCCAGCCGCCGCGCCTGCGCGACTTCTACGCCATCACGCTGGAGCAACCCATCGCCGAGCTGCTGTTGACGCCGAGCACGCTCGACCGGCCGTTTTTCTCGGAGCTGTCCGGCCGGCCGGTTTTGCCCGGCGCGTTGCAAACCGAGCCGTCGCGCTTCGGCGAGTGGGGCCAGATCTACGCCGGACTTTTCACCGGACGCCTGCCGCCGCAATTTCCGCTGCGCGCGCCGCAGAAGCTGGCGGACAACCTCTACGTGTTGCTCGACCCCACGTTGCCACCCGCCCGGGCAAAGTAAGTAATTGCGTCGCCTTCGGCTTTGATTCTAGCGTCCTGCGGTCTGCCCCCCTCGCACCTTTTCCTATGAGAATTGCGCATATTCTTTTGATTTGCGGGCTGCTTTTGCCGGTGGCGGCACGGGCGGTTTACGCCCCCATTCCCGAACAGGAACAAGGCAAGGCCTGGACCGTCTCCCTGCGCGCCAGCGCCGTGCACGACTCCAACATTTTCGGCGGCCCTTCCGACGAGATCAGCAGCTACGTTTACAGCGCGTCGCCCAAAGTGGCGTTCAACTCCTCCGTCACCGACCAGACGTTCGTCACCGCCTCCTACCAGCCCACGGTCGACCACTTCACTGACCGCCCCGGCACGAAGGATCTGTTCAGCCACGAAGTGCTCGGCCGTGTGGCGCACGCCTTCTCGCAGACGACGACCATCGACCTCATCGACTTTTTCCAGGCGACCAAGAACCCCGAATCGCTGCTCGCCGGCATCCCGCTCAACACCGACCAGTCGTTCAAACGCAACCAGGCCGACGCGCGCTTCGCGACCAACGTCACGGAAAAAATCGCCGCCTCCGTCAAGGCGCGCACCACGCTGTACCGCTTCGACAACGCCACGCTCGGCCGCAGCCTCGACCGCACGGAAAACCTCTACGGCCTCGCCGGCAGCTACGACGTTCTCCCCGAAGCCAAGGCCGTGGGCGAGTACCGCCGCCAGGAGGTCGCCTACCGCGTCGCCGGCGGCAACAAGGACAAAACCTCCGACTATTTCCTCGGCGGCCTCGACTACAAAGCGGCCGAGAAACTCACCGCCAGCGCCCGGCTCGGCGTCGAGTTCCGGCACCGCGACGGCGAACGCAGCCAGACCGCGCCCACCGCGGAGCTCACGCTGAAGTACGACTACGCCCAGCAATCCTACCTCGCCGCCGGTTACAGCTACGCCGTGGAGGAAAACTCCAACATCGCCGTCTACACCGACACCAAGGTGAACCGTTTCTTCGTGAACGTGCAGCACGCCCTCACGCCGCTGATCGTGGCCTCGGGCTCGCTCAACTACGAACCGTCGCTCCTGCAAGGACGCCGCGGCCAGCGCAACGCCGACGAGACCACGGTCCGCTTCGGCGCCGCGCTCAGCTACCTGCCGACGAAGAACTGGACGCTTTCCGCGAGCTACGATTACGACCGCGTGCGCTCCGACGACGCCGGCCGCGAGATGCTCCGCAACCGCGCCGGCCTCAGCGCCGCGTATGCGTTCTGAGTGCCGGACGATTTCTATCTTCCCAAAATACTCTAGTGGAAGCTTGCTCAGCGGAGCCCCAAAAGATGAGCAGACTGTTAATCATCGAATTCGTTAGCTACAGCGCCCCTTCCAAATTTCTGCCAGCATGGTTCGCATATCGTTATTTATTAAAGCTATTTACCGCACTAAGCATAGTTCTTTTCACAGCAATTCTGGCACATGCCACAACACCAACCGACACGCTTTCCCAGATTGTACCAACCCCAGCATTACCTCAAAAATGGCCATTAGAGATCATTCCCAAGATACAGTTTAAAGCCGTTACAGTTCCGCCATTACAGTCCCGGATCTTCTTTTCACCAGAACCACAGTATTTGAGTTATGTAAGTATCGATGGTCTCATTGATCTCTTCGGGAACGTGGAGAATTATTCTGTCGCACTTGCGCCCCAAAGCATCGAGGTGATGAGGCTGAAGAAACTGAAAAGATATGCGGTGGAACCAATCGATTTCTCTGAAGAAAAAAGCGTGTCGTTTTCACCAGACGATACGTCGATTTTGCGTGTGATGCTGACTTATGACTCAACGTTCAATTGGGAGGAGGAATGCGATTGTATACCTGACTATGAGTTTCGCGTGAAATTCTGGTATCAAAAACGAGTTATTTCCATCGATCTTTGTTTTCTGACCCGCACTTTGCGAGTTGTTCAGAACAATCGTGAGATTGCTCACAGTAATTTCGAGTTTGGTGCCAAGGTAATCGCTCAGCTTTTTGATCGTTATTATCCTGAATTACTCGAAAGAGAGGCAATCCGTAGGGCCCTTGGGATGGCTATCAGATAGAGTGTCGAATGACTGCGACGTGACGCGAAATGAACCGAGAGGAACAGGTGGCAATCCTATCTTTTCCCGATTCAAAAAGGCCACTGTGGCACCTCCCACTTGACTCCTGAACCGCCAGCTCCGTCGCTTTCGCACCCGCCCCATCCCCCATCATGTTTAGCGCTTTTTTAAACTGGTTTAAGCCGCCGCTGGCGCAGCCGCGCCGCTCGGCCGAGGATATTCGCCGGCTTTATCCGCTGTACCGTTGGCGCGTCATGGAGGCCACGTACATCGCCTACGCCGCGTTTTACGTCGTGCGCAATAATTTCGCGCCGGTGTCCAAGGAGATCGGCGAGGCGCTGCATTACGACAAGCTCATGATCGGCGATATCATCGCCTACTCCGCCATCGCCTATGGCGTGGGCAAGTTCGTCATGGGCTACCTCGCCGACCGCAGCGACTGCCGGAAATATCTGTTCGCGGCGATGGCGCTGACGGCGGCGCTGAATTTCGGCTTCGGCGGCGCGACCGATTTTCGCCTCCACCTGGCGCTCTGGACGCTCAACGGCTTCGTGCAGGGCATGGGTTACGCGCCGTGTCTGCGCGGGCTCTCCCACTGGTACAGCGTCAAGGAGCGCGGCCTGTATCTCGGCATCTGGAACACTTCGCACAACATCGGCGGCGGCATCGCCGGCTATCTCGCCGCCAAATGCGCCGAGCACTACTCCTGGCCCTCGGCATTTCTGGTGCCGGGCGTCATCGCCTCGGTCTGCGCCGTGTATCTGCTCTGGCGGATGCTGGAGACGCCGCAGTCCCGCGGCCTGCCGCCGGTTGAGGAATACAAAAACGATTACCCGCCGGAGGGCCATGCCGGGCAGGAGCGCGAGCTCACGAACCGCGAAATCTTCGTCCAACACATCCTGAAAAACCGGCTGCTCTGGGTGCTGGCGCTGGCGAACGTGTTCATCTACATCGCGCGGTACAGCCTGGTGGACTGGGGGCCGACTTATCTGAAGGAGGTCAAAGGCGCGACGCTCGGCGCGGGCGGGTTCAGCACGCTCGTGATCGAGTTTGCCGGCGCCGCCGGGATGCTGGCGCTGGGCTGGGGCTCCGACCTGCTCGGCGGACGGCGCGGCCGGGTGGCGGCGTTGTCGATGATCCCCCTGCTGGCGGCCTTTCTCGCACTGATCTACACGCCCAAGGGAATGCTCTGGCTGGACATGGTGCTCTTCGGCCTTGTGGGATTTTTCGTGTACACGCCGGTGATGTTTTCCGGCGTGATCGCGCTCGATCTGACCTCGAAAAAAGCGGTGGGCACGGCGACCGGATTTGTCGGCCTCTTCGGTTACGTGGGGCGGGTGATCCAGGGCAAGGGGCTCGGCTGGACCGTGCAACACTACGGATGGAACGCCGGGCTGTGCGCCGTCATCGTCTGCACCTTCGTGGCGATCTTCCTGCTGCTATTTCTGTGGAACGTCCGGCCGCGCGGCTGAGCGCGCCGGGCGGCTGAGGAACGACGAGCTCCGCGGGGCGCGGGTCAGAAGCGCAGCGGCGCGGCGGCGGTGCCGTCGCAGTTCATGCGGAGGTACGTTTTGCCTTCGATGTCGCGCTGCACGTAGAGCTGGCTGCCATGCACCAGCACGCCGACGGCGTCGGGTGCGAGCACTTGCAGCGCCGTGCCATCGGGCCGGCACCGCACCAGCTCGCCACTGCCTCGCACCACATAGAGCCAGCCGTCCGCCCAGTTGAGCGCCAGCACCGGATCGGCGAGCACCGTCTCGCCACCCGTGCCGTTGCGCGCGAGCCGGCACAGGGCCGCGTTGCGATCCGGATCGGAGAACCAAATCGCGTCGCCCACAACCAGCAGCAGATTCGCGCGCCGGTCCGCCAGCTGCGCCCGGGCCGAGCCATCGTAACGCATCCGCCAGAGGCGCCCGCGGTCGGTCTTGTTCGCGTAATAAATCCAGCCATCGTCGGCGACACACATCGCACCGACCGCTTCGCGGCCCAACGCCTTCTCGCTGCCGCCGTCGAGCCGCAGCCGGTAGATCGCCCCATCGAGCACGCTGTGTTGAAAATAAATCCACTCGCCCATGACCGTGAGCGACGCCGCGCGGCTGTCGGAAATGCGCCGGTGTTTGGAGCCGTCTTTGCGGATACGGTGGATGCCGTCCATCGCGAGGTAGTAGACCCAGTCGCCGAGCACCTGCACGCCGCGATAAATGTTCTCCGTCTCGCCCGGAGCGCCCACGGGCGTGCGGCCGGCGCCATCGAGCGCGAACCGGTAGAGTCCGGGCGCGGGAGCGGCGGCATCGTTGTAGTTGCGCCACAGCCCGGTGTAGAACGCATCGCCGTCAAACCCCAGCGCGCTGCCATTGACAGTGTTGCCTGCCGAGGCGCCGCGGGGCGCGGCCGGGCCGGCGGGCGTGTCCATCGCGGACAGCGGTTGCGCTGCGGCGGCAACGTGCGACTGCTCGCGCGCGAAAAACCACGCCAGATTCAGCGCGATGCCGGCGCCGGCCAGCGCGAGCGAGAAAAGCATGGCCGCCTTCCAGGTGTTGCGGAAAGGCACCGGCAAGACTTCGGCCGCGGGTTTTTCTGGTTTGGCTTCCTCCTCGTCCTCCGTCTTCGCCGACTCTGTTTCGCTTTCCTTATCCTCCTCTTCTTCCTCTTCATCTTCGTCCTCGTCTTCCTCGGTCTCGCCGAAGCGGTGCGGACGCGAGTACAGGAAAATGCGCGAGCTCCACAGCGCCAGCGGCCAGGCCAGCACGCCGGTGAAAAACATCCAGAAGCCGGCGTACCACCAGATCGGCGCGGTGTTCCACGCGGGATCGTGGCGCAGGTACCGCACGGTCACGCCGCGCCCCTCGGCCCCGCGATGCGAAGGACAGGAACCGAAGCCCTTGCTCATGTCCTCCGTCACGAATTCGTAGTGCGCGGTGTAGCCGCCGCGTGTGGACTGCCGCTTGACGCTGTAAATCGTGGCGCGGGCGTCGCGCCCCCAGAGTTGAATGGCGATTTCGCCGGCGCACCAGTGGTACGCCAGGGCCGCGAGACAAAATACGATCAAGCCACCGATGAAACGCATGGGAGTTTATTTTTTCGGAGTGGAGCCGGTGCTGGCGCCCGTCGGAGCCGGCGATTTTTCCCGCACGATGAGCGGCTGGGAAAGGTTGTCGAGTTTCACGGCGTCCGGCGCGATGTCGGCAGACTTGTCCGCGGGCGGAGTCGTGGGTGCGGGTGCGTCCGGGGTCGCGGACGCGGCGGGGGCGGAAGCCGGACGCGCCGCCGGCGCCGGTGCAGGCGCTTCGGGTTTGGCACAAGCGGCCAGCAGCAGGCTGGCGCACAGCAAAGCGTGGCGATGTTTCATGGGGATCTTTACCGCCCCGCCGCCCGGAGCGTTGCACTGTGCACGTCCGGGCGAAGGAGCCGGGGAAGTATTTGCGGTTTTTGCGGCGGTTGGCGATAGCGCGGATGCCGGCGTTGCCACAGGAAATTCCTTGCGGCAACCCGCGCCCGCCCGTTCGCTTCCAGCCGATTCATGGCTGCCCATCCCGCCAGCAAGGACAACACCTCCCTCGCCGACTTCCTCCAGATTTTGCGGCTGCGCAAGGTGCTCCTGCTCCTCATCCTCGCGTTGGTCGTACTGACCACCCTCGGGGTCACCGCATTTCTGCCGAAGACCTATCAGGCCACGACCAAGATCCGCGTCGAAAAGCCCGAGGGCGAGGTGAAGCTCTTCCAGACGCAGAGCAGCGCGTACTTCGATCCGTACTTCCTCCAGGACCAGTTCCGCATCCTGCAATCGGAGAAAATCCTCTACCCCGTCATCAAGAATCTGAATCTCAACGAGCGCCTCGCCGCGATGCTCGGGGCCACCGCCGCGCTGCCGCAGGCGTACTCCTACCGCTACCTCGTCGACCGCATGTTGCGCGTCGAATCGCAACGCAGTTCATCGATCATCGAGATCAACGTCTCCGCGCAGGACAGCCGGCTCGCCGCCGACATCGCCAACGAGATCGCGCGTTTCTACTCCGAGGACCGCGTCTCGCTCGCCACCTCCGAACAGCGCGAAGGGCTGGCCCAGCTCCGCCGCGAGCTGGAATCGCAGGAGCGCGTGGTCTCGGCCCAGCGCGACGCCGTCGAGAAACTGCGCAAGGACCTCAACATCTCCGGCGTCGATCTCAACGCCCGCTACTCCGACATGGAGATCGAGACGCTCCGCCAGATGCAGAATTCGCTCATCGCGCTCCGCGTCGACTCCATCGGCCGCAAGACCCGGTGGGAGCGGTTCAAGAGCATCCCGGTCGCGGATCGCATGGCCCTCGTCAATTCCGAGCTGATCCAGGATCAGAACATCCAGAATCTCCTCCAAGCCTACCTCGTGGCCGACCAGAACGTCACCCGCCTCAAGGGCCGGTTGGGCGAGGCGCATCCCGAGTTGATCGCGGCGGTCGACAGCCGCGCCAAAATCCGCGAGCAACTCGACGCGCAGTTGCGCGGCTATGAAAGCGCGCTGGAAATCGCCTACAAGGAAGCCGAGGCGCGCGTCGCCGAGCTCGAAGGCCAGCTCGCCCGCGCCAAAGTCGATCAGATCCTCTCCGCGCGCGACCGCCTGCGCCCCTTCGAGGAAGCCGCGCAAAAGCTCGAAGACGAGACGCGCCTGATGACGACGCTGAAGCTCACGCTGCGTCAGCGGGAGATCGATTTTCAGGTGCCGAAGAAAACCATCGAGATCCTCAATCTCGCCGAGCCCGCCGTGCGCCCGAGCAAGCCGAACTGGAGCATCAACTTTCTCGCCGCGCTGTTCTTCGGCTCGCTCCTCGGCATCGGCGTCGTGGTGTTGTTGGAATATTTCGACACGAGTTTCCGCACGGTGAGCGACGTCGAGACGCGCCTGAAACTGCCCGTGCTCGGTGTGGTGCCGTTTAACCGCGAACCGCTCCACGAACTGTTGGACAACCCGGCCGACGCCGAGCCGTACCGCGTGCTGCACACCAACCTCAACCTCGCGCTCCCGCCCGGCCAGCCCTACGCGTTCATGATCTGCTCCGCCGGCCCCGGCGAGGGCAAGTCGACCACGCTGCACCATCTCGCCCGGCTCATGGGCGCGGTGGGCGAACGCATCGTGCTGATCGATTCCGACCTGCGCCGCCCCGCGCAGCACCGGCTCGCCGCCCGTCCGAAGGAGCCCGGCTTCGCCGATCTGCTGCTCGGCCGGCAGACGTTGGACAAGGTGACGCAGCGCGCCATCGCCCCCGGCCTCGATTTCATCCCAAGCGGCGCGACCGGCGATTTCACGCTCGGCCTGCTGCACCTCCACCGCATGAAGGATCTGATCGCCGAGCTGCGCGGCCGGTACGACAAAATCATCTTCGATTCTCCGCCGGTCATCGGCGTGAGCGACACCACGGTGCTCGCCAGCGCGGTCGACGGCGTGGTCTTGCTCATCCAGCACCGCCGCAATCCGCAGAGCATGGTGCTGCGCGCGCAGCAGATCATCGGCGGCCTCAACGCGCGACTGCTCGGCGTGGTGCTCAACCAAGTGCCGCTCGGCGGCGGCGAAGACTACGGTTACTACACACACAATTACGCGTATTATAGCGACAGCGGCAAAAAGCGCCGCCGCCGGAGCGCCGACAGCGCCCGCCCGTCCGGTTCCACCGGCGACGACCGGATGGACCTGACCGAGCCCGATTCGAAACGATGAAACGGCGCACGGCATGGAGCTGGCTCGTGGCATGCCTCTGCACCGTGAGCGCGTGGGGCGGCGAAATCCGCATCGCCGGATCGGATCTGCTGGGCGAAGCGTGGGCGCAAGCCATCCGCGAATGCGCCGTGCGCCACCGCGCGGAACTGCGGCTTCATCTGGACGGCAGTCGCTCCGGTTGGAAGGACGTGCTGGCCGGGCGCGCAGATCTCGGTGTCGTGAGCTTCGCCACAGAGGCAGAAACGGTGCCCGATGAATTCGAGCGCCTGCCGCTGGCCTACCACGTGATCACAGCCGCCGCGCGTCCCGAGCTGGCGCTGCAATCGCTCAGCATCGAGCAACTGGCCGTCGTGTTTGGCGACCGCACCGAAAAAACACCCTGGGCCGGACACCTCTGGCTGGGCGACAGCGACCATACCGCCGAACTCGTGCGCGGGTTGTTGCTGAGCGGACATGCCCTCCACGCCACCGTGCGGTGGCATCGCTCGGCGCCGGAGCTGCAGGCCACATTGCCGGGGACGCCGGCGATAGTGCTGCTGCCGGGTCTCGACACTGGAAAGCTGGAACTGCGCCCGCTCGCGTTGCAGCGGACCGCGGACGAGGCGGGTGTGCTCCCTATGCCCGAGAGCGTGCATGCCGGCACCTATCCACTGCGCCTGCCGGTTTGGTTGGTATTTCGCCGCGTGGCCACGCCGGCGCTGTTTCCCTGCCTGCGTCTGTTGTTGAGTGACGAATCCGCCGCCGCACTGACCCGGGCCCGGCTCGTGCCGGTGCCGCGCGCGGCGCGACAGGAGGCGGTTTTCGCCGTGGAAGCCCGAATCGCACAAACCCAAAAATAGCTGTTGACGCAGGACAACTATGTCCTACTCCTACCCATCCGTTTTGCGGGCGTAGCTCAGTTGGTAGAGCACCACCTTGCCAAGGTGGACGTCGGGCGTTCGAGTCGCCTCGCCCGCTCCATTTTCCCGAAGCCTCTCAGCAATGAGAGGCTTCGGCGTTTACAGCGGGCGCGCGCGCTGCCGGCGGGCTTGCCTCCGCTTGGTGCCTCCGCAGCATCCCCGCTGGCGCATGATTCACTCTTTCATTTTCAGCGATGGCCGGCTGGTCGGTCGCGACCTCGAACTCGAGGCGCTGCGTCTCGTGCGCGCCGACAAGGGCCTCGTGCTCTGGGTCGACCTGGACAACCCCACCGCCGAGGAAACGAAGGCCATTCTCGAAGGCGTTTTCCAGTTTCACCCGCTCGCCATTGAGGACTGCGTGTCACCCAGCTCGCTGCCGAAGGTCGAAGACTACGAAGACTATCTCTTCCTCGTAACGCATGCCGTGGATTTCACGCGCTCCGAGAAATTCAACACCACCGAGCTCGATCTGTTTTTGGGCAAGGACTTCCTCGTCAGTTTCCATCGCCAGCCGCTCAAGTCGGTGCGCGGCGTGATCGAGCGCGGGCTTAAAACCACCGGCGTCATCGCCCGCGGACCCGACCGCCTCGCGCACATGCTCCTCGATGCGCTGGTGGATCATTACCAACCGGTGATCGACGAGTTGCGCACCGAGATCGAACAGATCGAAGAGGCCGTGCTCACACCTTCCGAAGTCCAACTCACCGCGCAACTCATGGAAGTGCGCTCCGAAGTCGCCCATCTGCGCCAGATCGTGCGCCCGCAACGCGAGCTCGCCAGCCGCCTCGCCCGGGGCGACTACGCCATGATCCGCGCCGTCATGCTGCCCTACTTCCGCGATCTGCGCGACAACCTCACCCGCATCGACGAAACCGCCGCGGTGTACGCCGATCAGCTCCTGATCTCCTTCGATCTCTACCTGAGCAAATCCTCCTTTCAGGCCAACGACGGCATCAAAGTCCTCACCGCCCTCACCGCCATTTCGTTGCCCGCCACCGTCATTGGCAGTTGGTACGGCATGAACTTCGTCCACATGCCGGAGCTGCATTGGAAATACGGCTACTTCGCCTGCCTCGCCATGATGATCGTGCTCACGCTCTTCACCTGGCGCTGGTGCAAACAGAAGAAATGGCTCTGAGCCTGCGTTATCGCCGATGCCCATCACCACCCTCGTCTATCGCGAATCCAGGTTCGTCGCGCACAACCCGCCGCCCGAATCACTGGCGACATTGCGCACCGAGCCCGGCGTGATGCTGTGGGTCGATCTCTCCGCCCCGACCGAGGAGGAGATCAAGCTCGTGCTCGAAACCACCTTCCAGTTCCACCCGCTCGCCATTGAGGACTGCGTCGCCGACTCGCCCTTCCCCAAACTGGAGGACTTCGACACCTACCTCTATCTCGTGATGCACGCGGTCGATTACACCAAGACCGCGCACTTCACCACCACCGAGCTCGATCTCTTTCTCGGGAAAACCTTCATCGTCACTTTCCACCGCCAGCCGCTCAAACCCGTGCAGGCGGCGCTCGAACGCTACCTGAAGTCGCCCGGCACGCCTGTGCGCGGCCCCGACCGGTTCGCCCACGGCATCCTCGATCTCATGGTTGAAGCCTACAAACCGGCGCTCGACGAGTTGCAGCACGAACTCGACGCCCTCGAAGCCGATTTGCTCCGCACCCTCCCGGCCGACCAGCTCTTCCCGCGCATTCTCGCGTTGCGCAAAGAGCTGTCCTCGCTCCGCCAGATTGTGCGCCCACAGCGCGAGATCGTCGCCGAACTCGCCCAGGGGAAAACCAAGCTCATCCGCTCGCTCATGGTGCCCTACCTCCGCGACCTGGTCGACGACCTCCTGCGCATTGAGACCCAGGCCGGCGCGTGGGCCGATCAAGTGATCCTCTCGTTCCGCGTCTATCTCAACAAAACCAGCCACGAGGCCAACGAAGGCATCCGGCTGCTCACCGCCATCACCGCGCTCACCATTCCGGTGCTGCTCGTCGGCGCGTGGTACGGCATGAATTACGAACACATGCCCGAACTGCCCTCAGTCTTCGGTTATCCCCTCGCTGCTTTTCTCACCCTCGGCGGCACGATTGCCATGCTCTGGGTCATGAAGAAAAAGAAATGGCTCTGACCCGCCGTTTGCTTGTCGCACTCCCGACCACTTCACATGAAACGCTTCCTCCCACTGCTGCTCGCCGTCTTTTTTTGCGCCGGCCTGCTGCGCTCCGCACCCGCGCCGCAAACCGCGGAACCGTTTCACTTTTACCGGCCCGACAAGTCCTGGTCGCTCGATTGCGACTTGGCTGACTTTACCATCACCGAAAACGCCCTCTCGCCCGATCTGCGTTCGCGCGACCTGACCGCCACCCTGCCCGCCCGCGGCCTCACCCTCTCCGCCGCCCTCAACCCCGCGCGCGATGCCCTCACCGCGATTCAACTGCGCGACGGCGTGCTCGCCCGCCTGCGCCAGTCCGGCGCGCGGCTCAGCCATCTCAAGACCTTCGAGAAAGACGACCGCGCCTACCTGGAGTACACCCTCGCGCTGCGGACCCTCCACGGCGCGGTCGAGGAGCGCCACGTCCATGTGTTCTTCGTCTACGACGAGACGTGGATCGACGCGCACATGGCCCAAGCTGCGTTCAACGAACCGGACACTGCGCGCTTCGAGAAATTTTTTGCGTCGCTGACCATCAACCGCGAGTTCCAGCCCTCGACACCCGATGTCATCACCATCGGCACACTGCTCTTCCGGCGCCAGCAATTCCCCCAGGCCATCGGCTGGCTGCAACGCGCCCTTGATCGCGAAAAGCTCAAATCCACCCTGCCTCGCGCACAAACCGTGGTACTGATCGATCTGCTCGCGCGCGCCCAGCTCAACAACAACGACCGCGCGGCTGCCAGTGCCACCTATCAACACGGCCTCACTGCAGTCCCCAACCATCCGGTCTTTCACTACGGCCTCGCCTGCATTCACGGCAAAGCCGGCGAGCTGGACGACACGCTGAAACATCTGCGTCTCGCATTGCTGCACCGCGGTCAGCTGGCGCCCGGCGAGAAGCTCGCCAACCCCGCCGGCGAGCCAAGCTTCCAAGCATTCCTTCGCCAGCCGCGTTTTCAGAAAGTCGTCGAAGAATTCGCCAAAGCGACGCCCCCCGCCGCGATTTAACCTTCCGGCGCGCGCCGCGCATTCACGCGAGCAGCCCGGACAAAAATTCCGACCGCGTGAGCGCGAAGGCTTCGCGCACCGCCAGAAATCCATCGAGCAACTCCGCCGGCGCGCCCTTCCGCGGAAACACCATCGCCAGCGTCGCCCCATCGAATCGCACCGCCGCATCGACACCCGCCACCGTGAGCAGACAGTGGCTGCAATCCGAAGGATAACTGATCTCCAGCGGACTGCGCGCGAGCGCCTCCACCGCATCGATCACCGCCTCCACTTGCGCGCCTTTGGTCAGCTGAAAAACCAGCTCCTCAAAACTGTCGCCGAAAATTTCTCCGCACACCGGCCCGCGCAAAAAGTCGCGCTCACTCACACCACTCAACGTCAGCAACCGCTCGTAGCACGCCGGATCGTCGGCCACCAGGGCGTAGGCCAACTCCAGTGTGAAATCTTTCGTGGCCAACGTGGCGAGCGGCGCAACGACCGCCAGACTCAGTTCCCGGCGCTTGTAACCGCCGGCCACCCGCGCCCGCTGAAAGAACGCCTCGGCCTCCGTCTCCAACTCGCCGGTACTGAGCCGGGCGAGAAATGCATTCGTGGCGGGCGTGACGGCGTCCGGCACCGTGTGCAATCCCTTGCGAAATCCGCCCAGAGTTTTCACCGCGCCGGCAGTGCGACCGACAAAGCGGATGCCGCGCACATACGCGCTGGAGTCTGGACTGTTGTTGGCCATGCCGGCCCTTCTTGGTGCGCAATTCGCCGCCGCGCGCGAGGTTTTTCCACCCAAACGGCTGGTGCTGGCGCTTTTTGCCCGGACCCCGGTTGCGAATGGCTGCGACCACGCTACGGTGTCGCGCTATGAAAAAACTGCTCACCACCCTTAGTTCGCTGTTACTCGCTGTCGTGGCCATGGCCGGCTCGTCAAAGTTTGCCGGCATATCCCACGATGAATTGCTAGCTGCCGTCGCCAACAAATCCGCTGTGATCCTCGATGTGAATGGCTCTGATTCCTTCAAGGCGGGGCACATTCCCGGCGCCATCGATTACACCGCACAGGCCGAAAATCTCGCCGCACTCCTTCCCGCCGACAAGAGCGCGCTAGTCGTGGCCTACTGCGGCAGTCCCGCCTGTGGCGCCTATGCCCGCGCCGCCAGCGCGGCGGCAAAGCTCGGTTACACGAACGTCAAACACTACGCCCCTGGTATTTCCGGCTGGAAGAAATCGGGCGCGCCGCTCGAAAAGCCCTGAAGCTCGATCGCGCGTTGCGGTCGGACCAAGCCCGGGCTCGTCGCCCGGGCTTTTTGTTGCCCCGCGGTACGGCACGACGGAGTAGTTGCAACACCGCCTCGGTTTCCCGCTTCCCATTTTTCCAGCTTGGGCCGTGAATCTTTCGCCCATGAAGGAACTCCTCCGCGATTCCCGCGTCCGTCGCCTGCTCGTGGCCAACACGCTCGGATCGATCGGCTCGGGGATCACCATCTTCGCCGTGCCGTGGCTGCTCGTGCATCAGCCGGGCGGCAGCGAGGCGTACCGCTGGACCACGCTCGGCACCACGCTGACGTTGTTTGCCTTTATGCCCGGCTACGGCGCGTGGCTCGACCGGCATTCGCGCAAGACCGCGTTGCTCGCCAGCGAAGTGTGGGGCTTTGCCGCCACCACTGCGATGGCCGTGCTCGGACTGGCGCTCGGTGGTTTCGCCACGTGGCAGCTCATGACGATCTATTTCTTCGGCATGTGCTACTACACGCTGCACTACCCGGCGAAGTTCGCCTTTATCCAACAAATTTTCGACCGCACCCAGTACCAGTCGCTCATCGGTCTGCTCGAGATCCAAGGACAAACCGCGATGATGCTCGCCGCCTGCGGGGGAGCATTGCTGGTGGAGCGGGTGCCGCTCTGGGTCATCCTGCTTCTCGATGCCGCAACGTACGCGCTCAGTTTTTTTCTTCAATCAACGCTGCCCTACCAAGCCACACACCTAAAGGATGTCTCGCCGGCCGCCACCAGACCCGGTCTTTGGCACGGTGTAGCCGAAGGCTGGCATTGGTTGCGCAATCGCCCGGGGCTGACCGTCTTTCTCACAGGCGCGCTCGTACCCTTCATCGTGGTAATGGTGAGCAACTATCTTTTCCCCGTCTACGTCGCGCACACATTGCAAGCAGGCTCGCTGGTGTTTGGTCTGGGCGAAGTCGCGTTCGCGCTCGGCGCCATCACCGCCGGCGCGCTGCTCCCTCGCTTGCTTGAGCGCACTGATGCCGCCCGCACCATTCCGGGCACAATGCTGATTTTTATCGCCGGCATGGCGGTGATCATCCTCGTGCCGCACCCGTGGATTTACCTGGCGGCCGGCGTTCTGATCGGATTTGGCAACGCCGGTTGCCGCGTGGCGCGCAGCTCGCTCATGTTGCACGTCGTGCCCAATGCCATGATGGGCCGCGTGAGTGTTTTCTATCAGGTGTTTGACCGCCTCGTGCGCACGCTGCTCGTCGGCGCGATGGTAATCACCGACTGGTGGGGGCCAACCGCGGGGTTCATGTTGCTCTTCGTGCTCGCGCTCGTCGCCCTGGCTGGAGTTTACGGCAGTCGCCATGCCGCACGAACACCGGGCGTTGCGGCAGGCTAAAAATGGTCGTCCGCCGATTCGTTTTGCCAATGCGCCGCTGCTCTGCGGCCATCTCCGGTTTTCCATGATCCGCGCACTCGTCTTCGACTTTGACGGTCTCATCCTCGACACCGAGACGCCTCTCATCGAGGCGTATGGCGACGTGCATGCGGCGCATGGCCGGCCCTTCGACCGCTCTAATTTTCTCCGCTGCATCGGTCATGTGGATATCGTCTTCGACGAATGGGCCGCTTTCGGCAAAACCGCCGACCGCGTCGAGCTCCACCGCCAGATGCGCGAAAGCTACGAACGCCGCATCGTGCTCCAACCCATCCTGCCGGGTGTGGTGGCACTGCTCGACGCCGCTGACGCCGCCGGGCTGCGCTATGCGCTCGCATCGAACTCCAGCCATGCGCACTGCGAACGACACCTCGGGCGCATCGGACTACGCGAGCGCTTCGCATTTCTCGCCTGTCGCGAAGATGTGGCGTCGCCCAAGCCCGAACCCGATATCTATCGGCTCGCCGTCAACCGGCTCGGCGCCCGCCCGCATGAAGCCATCGCCTTCGAGGACTCCGCGGCGGGCTCGATTGCCGCGCGACGCGCCGGCTTGTGGGTGGTGGCGGTGCCCAATGAGTCCACCGCCCTCCACGATCTCGACCGCGCGCATCTGCGCGTCAAATCCCTCGCCGAAGTCACCCTCGCCGAGCTGAGCGCGAAGTTCGCCGGGAAATGAGTTTCCCGGCGTTGCACGCGTGCCACCGGCAGTAGCCTACGGTTTGTACTCGATCCAACGACCGTCGCTCCGACGCACGCGCAGCAACTGTCCCGATTTGAATTTCAGGCTACGGTAGTTTTCTCCGGCAACTGGCTGGATGGCTTTGATGTACTTATCAGGCCCCACGAGTTGTTCGTAGGTCGCGGAGTCGACGCCGTGTTCGAGGCAGTATTGATCCGTCGCGGCGGAGAGCATCCGCAGATTGTTGAGAATCGCCTTGTCCTGCGACGTCGTGCGCACCTTCTGAAACGCCGGGATTGCCATGGCGGCCATCGCGCCAATCGTCACCGGATTATAGAATGCCACCAGCGCGACCTCCTGCTTGAGCGAACGGAAAGAAGTCGAGCGGATTAGAATGCCATCGGGCTGATTGATGCGCACGGTCACCACCGGCCGCTCCATCGCCGGCATCTGGGCCACGACCAGATCGACGACGTTTTTCACCTCGG
The DNA here is from genome assembly GCA_016217595.1 of Opitutia bacterium. Lineage (GTDB taxonomy): Bacteria > Verrucomicrobiota > Verrucomicrobiia > Opitutales > Opitutaceae > MWDT01. Next base: position 113,392 of record JACRHS010000020.1, read on the forward strand.
CTTTCATCTCCGGATTCAGCGTTGGAATCTGCCGCAGCCGCGCAAACAGCCGCGGACTGACATAGCCGAGCGCATTGCCTTCCCGCCCAAGCGCCGCGAGCGCCCTTTGCAGCTCTGGATTCTGGTCGAGCCCCGCCGTGCGATTGCGGCATTCGAGCAGGAACTCCCGCGTCGTTGCCACGTACAATGTCGAGCCCTCCACCGCGAGCACCGGTTGCAAACCCTCGATCGGTGATTTTTCCTTCAAGGCGAAAAGTTGCAACGCGCCCTCCTGCGTCGCCGCCAACATCGGCAATTTGGCCAACGCGCCCTGCACTGCTGCGCCCACACCATCGATGCGGATTAACAGCGAAAACGCCGGCACGACGAAGGCCGGCTTGCCAGGAAACTTCATAGTGCGCTCCGGATCGAGCCGCAGAATCGTGGCCGACCGGCCCTTGAAGCTCTGGACTACGTTTAACACCGACAGCCCCGCCTCCACGCCCGCCGTCTTGAGTTTTTCCTCCAATTGATTCGCGGTGGCTTCACCACCCACGCGCCGCACCACGGTCTTAATGGCGGCGTACATCGCCGGGATGTCGACCTCGCCCTCGCCGTAAAGATCAGCATCGACTGGGGCGAGCTTCGTGTAGGCGAACGGCGCCGGTACTCCGCCCAGTCCCGCAAGCAACCCGTGCCGCCCGGCCGGTGTGTAGAAAAACGCCCGGTTGCGAAAGCCCTCCGCCGACGGCACCGAACTCAAGCCCACTGCCTTGATATCGTCCAACCCGAGATCCTCGAACAACTGCGCATAGTCCTGCTTCAGATAGTTGCCCAACGCCGGTTGCGTTTCGGCGATCCGGTCGGCGATGTGCCGCACACCTCCTGCGAGCTTCAGCACATCGCCATCGACATCGATAAAACCGTACAGCGTGCCGCCGAGTTCAAGGTGCCGCTGCACAGCTAGGAAATTCCGGCTGCGCTCTGCCTCTGGGACCAGCGTAACGGTGACAGGTTTCTCGGGCGCAACCACGGCTGCCGGCGTTTTACCAGGCGGCACTACGCCTGAAGTTTCTGATGCTTGTTTCTGACACGCGACGAGCCCAAGCGCCACGACAAGTCCACCCACCAACAGGAGTTTTAGGTTCATGGAGCGCAAGTTGTAGCTACATCCCGTCTGCACGGAAAGCCGAATGTCGTGTAGCACCGCGCGAACGAGCATGTCCCGGATTGCGATCCGATAACACGTTCCACACGCTGCGGCCCATGCGTCCGTCCCCCCGTTGCTCCATTCTCGGCGTGCTAATCACGCCTACAGATTACCGCAGCGCAACCGACGCTATCGTCGCCGCAGCGCGAGCTCAGCGACCCTTTACCGTCGCAGCACTCGCAGTACATGGCGTGATGACCGGCGCGCTCGATGCTACGCACCGCTACCGGCTCAATCGGCTCGATCTGCTCACCCCCGATGGCCAGCCGGTACGCTGGGCGTTGCGATGGCTGCACGGCGTGCGACTGCCGGATCGCGTCTATGGGCCGGAGCTGATGCGACAAGTTTGCGCCCGCGCGGCAACTGAGGGGCTCAGTGTGTACCTGTACGGCAGCGACGCCGACACACTCGCCGCACTGCAAACGGCGCTGTCCGCCACCCACTCCAATCTGCGCATTGCTGGGGTTCGTCCGTCGCGATTCCGTCCGGCAACCGCTGCCGAATGGGCGGAAGATATCGCAACGATCCGCGCGGCTGCACCTGACATCATATTTTGCGGGCTCGGCTGCCCCCGACAGGAAATGTGGGTCTACGAGATGCGCGAGGAGCTCGCGCGTCCACTGGTGGCGGTCGGCGCTGCTTTTCCTCTGCTCGCCGGCCGGGTGCCGATGGCACCCGCGTGGATGCAGCGCGCCGGCCTCGAATGGGCATTTCGCTTGGCGCAAGAGCCTCGCCGCCTATGGCGTCGTTACCTGATATATAATCCGATTTTTCTAGGCGGCTTGGCCTTACAAATATGCGGCTGGCAACGATGCACCAGGCCAGACCAAGCCAGTCCCATACCAGCAAAGCACTGGAGCTGAAGCGCGGCATCCCGGGAGCCGCCGATCCTTTCAGATCAGCGCTCCTGCTGGTCGTCTTTCTTCGCCATCACTACATAGTAATCTTTATAAGACTTATCGTAGTACTGAGAATAGTAATAGCCTGACACTGCTAGATTCAAACCATTCAGTACCGCCCCAAAGACCGGCACATTTGCCTCCAATAGTTTCTTGGCCGCGAACTGTGCAGCCTTGCGACGCACTTTGTTGAAGAATATGGTGAAGATAGAACCGTCGCATAGCGGCAACACAATCATCGCATCGCTCACTGCAGCCAACGGCGGCGTATCGACAAAGACGCGATCATACCGCTTCTTGAGGTCCGACAGCATCAACTCGAAGTTCTTGCTATTAAGAATCTGTGTTGGGTTCTTCGCACGCCCACCAGCGGGAATAACATCCAAATTTGGGAGTAGATTCTTCACTACCACATCGTCAATCGTCCCCTTCCCCAGCACGATATCAATAACACCCTTGAGATTCTCTATCCGGAAAGACTTGTGAACGTTGGGCTTTCTAAGGTCGCAATCAATTACCACAACCTTCTCGCCATGCGCAGCAAACGTTAGCGCAAGATTCGTTGTCATAAACGACTTACCTTCACCAGGAATGGTGCTCGTAGTCAGAATGACTTTAGCATTCTTGCTTTCGTCCTTCAATCGCAGGCTCGAATGCAATGTCAAAAATGCCTCAGAAACCTGGCGGTCTGCGTTGTTGGCTACAATTTGCGCCTTGTCCGGCTGCTCCATGCGCTTGATTTCAGGAATAATGCCGATTAATGGCAGTCCCACAACCCCTTCAATATCAAACGAGCTCTTTACGCGATCATCGACGTAAGCGACGAAAAATGCGAATGCTAGACCCAGTCCGATACCGCCCAAAAAGCCCAATCCAAGATTCAATGGTATATTGGGTGAGATTGGTCTTTTAGACGCCACAGCTCGATCAATGACACGGGCATTTTGCGAATCTATATTGCTGGACATCGTGGTCTCTAAACGCCGCCCCAAAATACTTTGCAGGAGTTGTTCGTTCACACGGAACTCACGTTCTAACTCAGTATATGCCATGCCATAACGATCTAGCTCTAGCGATGCGGTCTTCTGCGCATCTAGGGCCGCTTTGGCCGCCTGTTCGTTACGAATAGCCGTTTGGTACTCTGACTCTATTGATGCAGAAGCCGCATCAATGGCTCGTTTAAATTCATTTTCAATCTGTGCCAAAGAGCTAAGCGCATCGCTCAAGGTAGGATGCTTCTCGCGATATCGATTCCGCAACTGTGCAACTTCGATCTTCTTAGCTGCCAGCTTCTGCGATAGATCTTTAATTAACTCCTGATTCGCTATGAACGGCAATTCAGAGAGATCACCGCCTGACTGAACTCGCTCCTTGATCTGTTTAGAGCGTATCTCTGCGATTTCCCGAGCATTAGTCGCTTGCGTTGCATTCAGATTTAGCTGCTTAAGCGTCTCGTTAACAATGTCCTTTTTGGAATCCAACGCCACCATGTTATTTTTTTCGCGATAGGCCTGCAGTTTAGCCGCCAACTCATCCACCTTGCGACGTTGCTCTTCTGCACTGACCTTAAGCTCTTCAACCGCCTTTAAAGATTGGTCGATACTCATCCTTGCATTGTAGGCGATATATTCATCAACAAATAGATTGGCTACTTTGGCTGCAACCTGTGGGTCCTGATGCTCAAACTGCACCGAGATTACCAAACTTAAGCGCTGAGGCACTATCTTGCGCCTTTCCTGTAATAATTTGGTGATAGATGGCACCTCCTCACTACTCTCTTTTAGCAAGGGTGCTGTAAACCGGCGTAAGTCTTCCCCTGTAATACGCTCAGCGACTTTCTGAATAATCGTGCCACTTTCGAGCACCTTTACCTGTGTATTTAAATCTTCAGCAGAACGCACTTCATTCTCCATCACGTTCTGCATTTGCATGACCACAGGGGCACGCCTGAAAATCTGCACTGATGCGACTGATTGATAAATCTTCGGCAGACTGAGCGTAAAAACCAACGAAGAAGAAAAAACCACTAAAAAAACTACCACGATATACCACACCCGCTCCCGTAGAATCAGCAGGTAATCTTGCAGTGTGCGTTGCGTGGAAGACTCGTGTTCTCCACCAGCGCCATATCCATACCCGGCGGCAGAGTAACCTGCATAGGAACCACCATAGTTATAACCATACCCGCTGCCTTGCGCAGACGTTGCAGGTGCTTGCTTGTTTTCAGGATCCATGAAAATGCCTTCTAGTCTTACAAAATTCGCTCGGGCACAAATATTACATCACCCTCTTGCAGTGGCCAACTCTCCTTGCTGAGCCCTTCCACGATATCGTTGGCATTGATGGTAAAGGTTTCCACCTTGCCGTCTGATAAAGTTCGCTTGAGCTGAACGCGCTTCCGATCTGAGAGTCGATTCCAACCACCCGCTCGAGCAATCGCCCCAAGTAAGTCCAAACCCTTCTCTGCTGGAATCTCCACTGCCCCCGCGGTTCCTACCGAACCTATTACATTCACAACACGTTTTGCGTACTCCTTAACATTTATGGAGATTTGCGGATTTACTAAAAAATCCCGGTCGTAAAGACTGCGAACAAGCTCCTCCGCTTGACGCAATGTTTTCCCTTTCAAATTCACGGTTTTGATCAAGGGAAGGTTGATGGTGTACTCTTGGGAGATTCTCACCTCACGCATCAAATTCTCCTCCTGAAAGACCTGCACTTGCAGAAGATCACCAGCTTGCAGGAGATAATCCTCAGCCCTTCTGGTGGCATCTTGCATTGAAGCGCCAGAGCCTGACGCATTGGAACCCTGTTTGGCTTTCGCCGCTTCAGTGGCTTTTGGTTTGTTTAGATCTTCTGCTGCGAGCAAACAACAAGGAAGGGCGATAGAGATGGTCCAACGGACAAAAATGGCGTGTAGTTCTGAAAAACGCATAGTGCAAAAAAAGACGGAAGAAGACCACAGGATCTTCTTCCGCCAAGTAAAAACAATCTTCTTAAGTACTTTTAGTAACGAACATTCGCGGCAATAGCGAATACGTTATTGTCAAAGGAAGCAAATTTCAGGTCGGAGCTGTTTTCGCGGTAGGTGTAGCTGCCGGTGAAATTGACGAATGAATTAAAAACGTAGGTCGCACTCAATGTGCCATCAACATAATCGTCCGTGCGACTATTTTTGCCCAAATAATTCATGACCCGATAAGCAAGATTGCCACCCACGGTCCAATCTTCAGCCATGCGAGATTGAACTCCACCGCTGAAGGTTAGGTTACGTTGAGACTGACCTTGGCCACTGTAGCCGAAATCATTGGTCACACCAAATTGAACACTGGTCTTCTCAGAAGCCGCATAGGCAAAACTCGAGTCAATACCAACCGACGACTCATTACCACTGCCATCATATTTGCGCTGAGTAACACCAACCGCCAGCTTACCGGTAAGTTTCGGAGTGAATTCACCGCGCGCACCAACACTGTAGAAATAGTCCTTACTATCCACTGCATTCTTCAAGGAATTGTCACGGTATTGAATACCAACACTCATGTCCAATTTAGGACTAACCTCAAAGTAGTAGTTCACTGGTACAGTGAATGTTTCCGTGCTCGTAAACGCTTTACGCTTGTAGTCTACCTTATCGTAAGTAACTCCAGCAGCCACACTCGACTTGTCGGTCACGGAAACTTCAGAAACTCCACTCAAGTTGGTAACATCACGACGAGTGAGCGTCCCATCGGTCGGCCTAACATCAACCGAGTTCTGGGCAAGCTGTGCAAAAGAGGCCGCAAAATTAACTTTCAGCTTCTGATCGTCATATTTCCCATCGAAACCCACAGACGACAGAGTCGTATTCAGTTTATCTTGGTCAGTGTAACGGGTGATCGTCTCCTTGTAGAAGGCGCGTCCCTTGGTCAAAGAATTTTGGCCGTATACCACCTCAAAGCCAGGGACAAATTCAAAGACCATGTCATTGTTTTTGTCAGCACTGAGCGTAACATTGTCATCTGCACGCAAACCGAGCGTACCGGTCAGAAAAAGCTCCGCACTGTCACCCATAGCGAGAAACGGCGCAGCGTAGGCAGCGGTGCCCAAAGCGGCTAAAACGGCAAGAGATCGAATGGTTGTTTTCATGATGCTGGAATCGAATGAAGTTACGGCTGTTACTTGTGGTCAGGAAATTATTGCGAACAAAGCTATCGAGTAAAAGTAGGCTTGATAGGGAAATACTAACGCGTGGTGTCGAGTGGAGTAGATGCAACTCACTATCCGTTGCAAGAACTAAATTCCTCGCTCGTTGCACTTGCAAACTTGAGCTGCTCCTTGTGAGGCATCAGTTTCTGGCAAAGATCAAACCTGCAGTTACCCCATGGAAATCTGGACAGGTAGAAAGGCTCAGTCAGAGACGCCACAAAGGTCGTCTTGGTTTCGGCGCCGACGAAAACTATTCGGCATCAGCTTACTGACCCTGGCCTGCGCCTATTTCGGACTGGCTACGGCATTTTTTGCTTGGATGCGACTGCATCGGAAAATCGCCGTAGCCTATGCTGACATTTTACTACCAAATCGCTGGCCCAACTACCGAATAAGCCTCGGGGACCATTTCATCGCCAAGGCAGAAACAGATTTCCGGCAACAACGGTGGCTGGAAGGAATGCATTTACTCCGCGCCGGGCTCGCCCGATCACCGGGGAATTTACGCGGCCGATTGCTACTCGCTGATGGCTGGCTAGCGGCACGGAGGACTGATCTAGCCCGAGAGGTCCTGAGTGGAGGGCTAAGCTTTCACGCCACCAATCCAGAATTTGTCCGTGCATTGCTGGCTCTCCTGCTTTCGTTGCAACGAGACGACGAATGCGTGGACTTGGCCAAACTCATACTCAGCAATCCCGACACTCCTCCACCCACCCGGCAATTCGCCGCTTTTGCCGCTGCCTCAGCCTGCTATTTCCGCGGACGCTACGAAGAGGCCACGCAATATCTGCAGCGGCACCAAGTCACCACGCATAAGGAAGGTCGTCTGCTAGAGGCTCAAATCACCAACGAACGCGGATACCCAGAGTTGGCGCTCTTGCAGCTGCGCCAATTGGCGGAAACGTTCCCCTGTGACGGCGAAATTTACACCGCGCTAATCCAGCTACTCAACGCACGAGGCCTCTACTCGGAAATGCGCTTGCAAGCATTGTCGTTCTGCATTGCGGCTCCTCAAGACCACCGCTCGCGCATCGACCTGTTGCAACTCAGTCTGAAAGCTGACGACCGCTCACAAACAAAACGCATCGTTGCTGAATTTCTGTCTGATTTTCCGGCTGATGCGACAGCACTGCTGGCCTTGAGTAGCGCCGCAGCCCGACAAGGCGCGGTCGAAATTACCGAGCAAATTCGCGAACACTGCTGTTCTCGCGGATTACCTTGGGAAGCAGCGGCATTGTTGGTCGTCGAAGCACAAATTCACGCTGGCACTCCCGCCCGCGCACTCGCCTCATTAGAGGAGATCACCGGGAAAAATCGCGCGTGGGATGAAACCTTCGGCCCAACGCTACTCAGTCTGCGAGCGCTCGTTTCGTTCGGCATCGGCGATAAACCTACCGGCCAGCAATGCCTGCACCGACTGCTCACCCTGCCCGATCTCCGCGCTGAGCAGTTGCTCCATTTGGCCGAAAGCCTGCTCGCCATGGATGCTGAGCCGGCCGCACACACCGTGCTACAGCACGCCATCGCGCTCGATCCACTCCATCAAGCTGCGTTGACCCGTCTGCTGTCCGGCGAAATCGCCAGAGACAATCTCGCCGAGGCCGCGCCATTGCTGCCACGCCTCCTGGCGATGAGAAAACCCTCTGCTGATCTACTCCGCGTAGCTCATTTTAAACTTAGCAGCGACCGCTGGCTCTTTTTGCCCGAACGCGAATCATTGCTCTCCCAACTGGAAACCGTGCTCGAAAAACGCACTCCCCGCACGGTCAGCCGCTGAGCGCTACGCCTCACTACGCCACTTTGCGAACACGACTCGGCACGCGGACCACCCCCATCCCTGCCGCCAACGCCGCTTGCACGCCCGGCTCTGCGTCCTCAAACACCAAACACCGAGTCGGGTTCACGCCCATCAGTTTTGCCGCCAGCAAAAACATGTCCGGCGCCGGCTTGCCATGCACCACATCGTCGGCCGTCACCACCACGGGGAATAGCTCCGCCAAGCCTGAAATCTGCAATGAGCGGCGCACGATATCGCGCGGCCCGCCGGACGCCACTCCCACCGGCCGAGTCAACGCCACACGCCGGGCAAACTCCACCACTGGATTGATCAACGCGACTGCCGGCAGCATTTCGACAAACAACGCCTCCTTCAGTTCGAAAACCTTGTCGGGCTCGATCGCCAAACCATAGCGCTCGCCGATCAGTTGAGCCACTTTCCGAGTCGGCACGCCGCCCATCGAATAAAAGAAATCCTCGCACAGCGGCTCCTTCAGTCCCGAACGCCGCATTGCCTCATCCCAAGCGCGGTAGTGCACCGGCATCGAGTCGATGAGTGTGCCATCCAGATCGAAGATGTAGCCGGTGAATTCGCCGGGAGGAAAGTGCAGTTGCATAATCGGTCACGAGGGAAACGAGCCTGTCGCAGTCTGGCAAGTGTCGCGCCCGAAGCGCGGGGAGAACGTTGCCTCCAATCGAGAACCGCGAGAAAAACCACCACGCGACCGGTGGCACACCTCCTTACCTCACCTCTCCGCCGCGATCAATCGACCCGCGCCCGCCCCTTGGTTTCGTCCGCCTCTTCTTTTCCGGGAACCCGAAAATATCGCCGCCGCACGCGACTCCACCCGCGAGCCTCTGCTCGTTCCTCGGGCGTCCCGTAAGGATGCCGCCGGTAACCTTCCTTGGTCGGATCACACGCACACCGAATCTGAAAATCCTGCATGCGCTGCAGGACACCGGGCAATTGCTCGGGCAACGGATACTCGTCCAGTCCGCTTCGCGCCAGCGCCAGCAACACCTCATGCGTCGCTTCCAAGGTCGAAAGACAACCCTCCTGCGGCTGTTGCTTGATCACAAACCGGCTCGGCGCGGTCGGTGTGATCATGACCCGCGGCAGCCGTTGCAGACTCGGACTGAGCCGAAGCATTTTGCGCGCGCCAGACCATGTGCCATCGAGCAACAGCACGACCAAACGCCGGCCTTGCAATGCATCCGCCCTGAGCTCGCCGCGGGAAAGGTTGCGCGCTTCCTGGCCCGGATACAGCAGCACCGGATAGTTGCCCGGATCGCGTAAGATTCCCTGCACCGCCGGATGATCGTCAAACGCGATGCCCTGCTGCAGCTCGCTCCCGGCGAGACACAGATGCGTGAGCCGCCCCGTACCGGCCTTCTCGTACCGATACTCTTTCGGATGCATCAAAAACACGAAACGCGTGCGCGTGGCCATCGGCTGGAGCGAAGCGCACCAGCACAAGGCCTTCGGCCAGTGGCAGCGGTAGCACATTTCCCGGCTCATGGATGCGAATGGCTAACGCCAGCCACGCTCCCGCGCGACGACGCGCCGGACGGCCCGGCAGGTCGGGTTACTTGAGAAATGTCGGCACCTTTTCGTTGACGATCATCTGCTCGAAACTCTCCCGGGCATTGACCAACTCGAACGTGCCGCCACGCACCATCACCTCGGCGGCCAGCGTGCGGGCATTGTACCGGCTCGCCATGGCAAACCCGTACGCGCCAGCGCTGAGAAACGCCATGTACTCGCCCTCGCCGACTTCCTGCACCTGGCGATCCTTGGCGAAACAATCGCCGCTTTCGCAAATCGGTCCCACGATGTCGGCCACCAACGCGCGCCGCGTGGTGTCGCGACGCAACGGCACGATCTCGTGATAACTCTCATACATCGCCGGCCGCACGAGGTCGTTGAATGCCGCATCGAGCACGAGAAAGTTTTTGTTCGCGCCACGCTTGAGATATTCGACGCGCGCCAGCAGCGCGCCGGCGTTGCCCACGAGGAAACGTCCGGGCTCGAGCAGGATTTTCAAACCGAGCGGCGCGAGCAATGACTTGAGCGCCGCGCCATACGCCTCCGGCGTGATCGGACACTGTCCAGCCGGTTGTGCATCCCACCAAGCCTGCGCACCGCTCGCCAACGCGTCGCGGTAAACGATGCCGATGCCACCACCGAGCGAGAAATACTCGATGCCGTGCGCCGCCTGCAATTCGGCGACAAACGGAGCCACTTTTTCCACCGCCTCGACGAACGGCCCCACCGTTGTGAGCTGCGAGCCGATGTGCATCTGCACGCCGCGAATCCGCACGTTTTTGAAACGCGAACATGCCTCGTAGGCGGCGCTGGCGTGCTTTAGCGGAATGCCAAATTTGTTCTCGCTCTTGCCCGTGGTGATCTTGGCGTGCGTGTGCGCATCGACGTCGGGATTGACGCGAATGGCGATGGGCGCCTTCACGCCGAGCTTGCCGGCCACATGATTGATCCGCGCGAGCTCCGGCTCGCTCTCGACATGGAACGCGAAAATCTCGTTTTCCAAGGCCAGCTTGATCTCAGACTCGGTTTTGCCCACGCCGGCAAACACGCTGGTTTTGACCCCCGCGCCCGCTGCGAGTGCACGCCGAATTTCACCACCGCTCACCAAATCAAACCCCGCGCCGAGATTGGCAAAATGCCGCAACACCGCGAGCGAGCTATTGGCCTTGGCCGCATAGCACACCTGCACGTCCAAACCCGCCAGACTGCGCACCAGCCGCTGATAGTTGTCCGCCATCGTCGCCGCGCTGTAGACGTAAGTCGGTGTGCCGTAGAGCTGCGCCACAGCGCTCAAGTCGACAGTTTCGCATTGGAGAGAATCGGCGGTGTAGTGGAAGTGATGCATGCGTGTAGAAAAATCGTCAAAACACGAAAACTAGCGGATTTCCCCTTGAGAAAACCACCTCTAATTTCGATATAAGTACTGTGCTTCTCTCATTGCGAAACCTCTGCCACCGCCCGGCCATCCCGCTTGGCCGGCTTGGCTATGAGACGCCCCCGGCCTCCCGGTTGCGCTCCGAGCGTTTCGCGAGCTTCCTTGCCGACTGCAACCGCAAGACCCTCGACACACGCTGGCACGACGCCCTGCTCACCGTCCGGAAGCTGCTGCGCAAAGCATTGGTGCTCGGAGCTGTAATCACACTCGTCTGGGTGGCGATCGAAAGCGCACAGGCCGTCGGCATGTTTTAAACTCAGCCAGGCGCACAAGCGCTTGCCACGAGACGGTTCGCCAGTTGGTGTGACGCCCGCATGAAAGCCCTGCTCACCCGCTTTTTGGTCATCGCCCTGTTTCTTTGCGGCCTTTGCGGCTGCTCCAACGAAGTTAAACAGTTGAGCCGCATAGCTGTAGAAATTATTGAAGCAACTCCCGTGCCTGACGCCGCACGCGGCACCAAGGCGGTGCTGACGTTCCGCTACACTAACGAGAACAACATCCCGCTCGCGGTGGCCGGCACCGCGCACAAGATTTATCTCAACAACGAGCTCGCGGCCAAAATTGTCAGCGAAGAGCCGATCGGCATGCCGCCGATGAAATCCGTCACCCAAAAAGTGACCGTGAAATTCGAGAAGCCCGAGGCAATCCAGAAGCTACTCGACACCGCCACCCAGCAAACGACCGCGTATCGCATTGATACCAAACTAACTGTGTTGCACGGCGAAGATCGCGATGAGATTACCTCGAAGAATCAAGGCTCGATCGACCTGCGCGCCCTGGCCGGCGCAAAATAAAAAGCCGCTGCTCCCCCTTCGCGACATGGTCACTTTGCGGTGGGGTGGCCGCGCAATGATTATTGCCGGAAAGTGCGCCGTACCCGTTGCGAGAGCTGCATGTACGGCACCCAAATCAAAACGCCAACGACAAGCTTCGTGGCTTCAGCGTAAGTTTTGCCGGTCTCTCCAGTCTCAGCCATGTTCAGGGAGTGCATCCAAATTACGTGCGCAATACCCCATAACGCAAAACTTGTCATCATTGCCACAAAGGTGATGGGGAAAGAAGCTTTGCGCCGATAAAATTGCAGCACCATCCCTGCCGCCCACGTGCAGTACAAGCCCCCGAAAAAACCTTCGGCCAAAACAAGCCAGCAAAAGCCTGGCACATAGCTGACGCTCTCTGCATCCGTCATTGTCACCCACCCTGGCCAATTGCCGATAAGCTGTGCGGTCTGCCAAAGTTCGCTGGCCAATACCAAGGGGCGCACAGTGACACCGAATGCGACTAGAATCAGCCACCCGCCAATTCCCGCCAGATCTTCCCGGCCAAGAGGCGGCGGTTCCGCTAACGAGGCGGGACGATAACGGTAGAGCCAGAAACTCAGCCCGATGCCGGCGATCAAACCAGCAATGGTCGCAATCGCCATGGGCCAAACTATACCCTCACGTTGCACTTCTTTCGCCAACCGGATGTTTTGGCTCAGGCTATACCCCAGGTACGAACGCACCTCGGCCATCTTCTTGACCCAATCGCTCATTCGTGCCGCCGGCACAAAATCAGCCAGCGTCCGCCAGTGGTAGGAGAGTAGCACCCGGCGCGGTTCCGCTCGTGTGCTGTACGCAAACGCAAAGGTATCGTCGCGCACCGTTACTTCCTGCGGTTTCACCGGCCAGTCTTTGGGAAGATCGAGTGTGATGCTGTGGTGGATCGAAAATGGATGCGCCAAACCGAAGGCAAACGCCCGTTCGGTGGTTTCAGGTCGTGGCAGGCGTTCGGACATGGCCCAAGGCAGAACTTCCGCCACCCGGGAGTGCCCCTTGGCGTCAGTCTGCCAAAATTCCGGAACCTCGAACGTTGAGCGTGCGGTTAAGACATTCTTTTCCCGATCGTCGGTCCATTCAGTAACCCCACACGCCTTGATCTTGGGGTAATAGCGCGTCAAAAGCCCGGTGAGCTGCTTAATACCGTGCTCCGGATTACTGAATCGACGATAATAACGGTATCCATCGGCCGTGCTTCCGTGATAAGTCGTGGTCACGACCAGCCGCGCCGGGTGGTCAAAAGCCGTTACGGTATAGTCCTCGTGCACACGCACCGCCGCGTCCGCCTTGTCCGACACCGTCAGGCTTGTCAGTCGGTCGGCGCTTGGTGCCAACACCAATGCATAACCGTAATCAGGCAGTGCCCGCTCGCGAAAAGCGCCGCCCTGCAAACCAATGGTTGGATCGATCCAGAGCTCGTTGGAGCTAAACTTCAAATCCCGCGCAGGCGGCGACGAATCTACCACCGTCTTCACCGCACGCACCTGTTCCAACAACCCCTGACGCTGGGTCGGCCGCAAGGCGCCCGTACGATGAGCCAACGGCATCTGCACCTGCACGATGGCGTGATCAAATGCCAGTGGCGAAGGCTGCAACCCCCGCACATGCCGGCGGAAATCGCTATGCACCAGCGCCACATGCGCGACCAAACCGATCTCACGCAACATCGCGACCAGCAAAAGCGACTTGTCTTTGCAGTCGCCATATCTTCGTTCCAGCACCTCGGCTGGAGGCGAAGGCCGGTGCGTACTCTCGCCCAAATGAATCGCCAGATAGCGTATTTCATCCTGCACAAACCGCAGGAGGGCATTTGCTTTTTCCTCCTGCGTGACCATCCCCGCCGTCAATTCGGCCACCCGCGCCCGCACGGCCGGGTCCACGGCGTGCGAGAGGGCGAACAAACGCCGCCCCCAATCGGCGACTTCCGGCCAGTCCGCAAATTCTGTGAGCTGGAGAAAGGGATACTGGATTTCCCACCCCGGCGCGTCTGTCAGCGGCTGCACGGCTTTAAGGTCGGCAGCCTGCCAGGTCTGCTCGCACAACCCGCCTTGCATGACACTGCGGTGCTCCGCGGAGAAACCGCCCTGAGCAACGACCTGGAGCGCGGTCTGCGGTGTCGTAAGCACGCGATAGTACAACCGGTCCACCGGCGCGCTGCTGGCGCCAGATAACATCCGGCTGAACCGTCCGGCAAACACAGGATTCTCGCCGGTGCGCGTAAACGCATACTCGACGATATCGCCCACCCGCAAATCGCGCAGAATGGCCAACACAGTCACCCGACCATGATAGGTAAAGCGCTCCGCGTCCTCTTCCTGGCGGAGCACTTGCAGCCCGCCAGCCGTCAAGGCCTCGCGCATCTGCCCCGCGCGCCAGATCCGCAAGTAATGCCAGCGCAGTTGTTGGTAGCTGGGAGCATAGCTGAGATTAATTTGCCCGGCCGACTGCAAACCGGCCTCCGTCTCGATGCGCATCGCCACATGGGAAAATTGTGCCTGCATCGGCACATGAATCTGCTGTTCCAATACCATCAGGCGCGAGGGGAACGTAGCCGCGCCGGTGATTGCCGGAATCTGCGGCAGCGGCAAAGGCGTGGCTACCCATGCGGGAAGTTCTGGCGCGATCAATGAGGCAGGGTCGATCGCCTCGCCAGCGCGCAAAGAGCTTGTCGGCCAGCCCCAGAGAACAATCAGCGCTGCCAACCAGCACGCCCACTTGCGCCACCGCGTGGAGCATGGTGAGGCCAACAACATGTTTCGGGGTAAAGTTAGGCGCGCCGCTAACGACGCGCCAAGACAGGTTCAGCCATTGTCCAACTCAGGCGCCGCCGGCGGTGCTGGTGCTCTTCGGACGGAAGGCTTCGAGCACGCTGGCGCGGAGATATTCGCGGTTCATCCGGGCGATGAAATCGTGCGAAATCGTCTTCGGGCATGCGGCGCTGCACTCGTACTGGTTCGTGCAGTTGCCAAAGCCGAGGTCGTCCATCGTCTTCACCATCGAAAGCACACGGCGCTCGCGCTCGGGCTGGCCTTGCGGCAACAGCGCGAATTGCGAGACCTTGGCGGCGACGAAGAGCATCGCGGAGGCGTTCTTACAGGCCGCCACGCATGCGCCGCAGCCGATGCAGGACGCCGCGTCCATCGCGAGATCGGCGCTGTCCTTCGGAATCGGCAGCGCGTTGGCGTCGCAGGGCGAGCCGGTGCGCACGCTGACGAAGCCGCCCGCCTGCTGAATCTTGTCGAACGCCGAGCGGTCGGTGATGAGATCCTTGATGACGGGGAACGGATGCGCGCGGAACGGCTCGATGGTGATCGTTTCGCCGTCCTTGAAGCTGCGCGTGTACGTCTGGCAGCTCGCGACGCCGCGGTGCGGGCCGTGCGGCTTGCCGTTGATCACGAGCGAGCAGGTGCCGCAGATGCCTTCGCGACAGTCGTGCGCAAACGCGATGGGTTCCTGGCCCTGTTTGGTGAGCTCGTCGTTCACCACGTCGAGCATCTCCAGCAAGGACATGTTGGGGTTCATGTTCTTCGCCGGATAATCGACGAACTTGCCCGGCTGGGTGGGCCCGGCCTGACGCCAGACGCGGAGGGTGACAGAAATGTTCTTGGTGGAGTTGGTTTCAGCGACCATCGGAATTTCGATTTAAATTTTCGCTTCTCTGGTTGGACCGTCGGTCAATGCGCGCGGCTTATTTGTACGACCGCACGCTCATCTTCACGGTCTCGTAATTGAGCGGCTCGACGTTGCGCAGCGGGGCCTTGCCGTCGCCCTGGAATTCCCAGGCGGCCACGTGGCCAAACTTCTCGTCGTCGCGTTTGCACTCGCCGTCCGGATATTGGTACTCCTCGCGGAAGTGGCCGCCGCAGCTCTCTTCGCGGGTGAGCGCGTCGAGGCACATGAGCTCGCCGAGCTCGAAGAAGTCGGCGACGCGGAACGCGCGTTCGAGCGATTGGTTGAGTGTGTCGGCCGAGCCGGGCACGCGGACGTTCTTCCAGTATTCCTCGCGCAACGCCGGGATTTCCTTGAGCGCCTGCTCGAGGCCTTCCTTGGTGCGGGCCATGCCGCAATTTTTCCACATGATCTGACCGAGGCGCTTGTGGAAATGCGAGACGGGCTCTTTGCCGGTGGACGAAAGCAGGCGTTTGATGACGCCGCGCACGTTGTCCTCAGCCTGCTTGAACTCGGCGCGGTCGGCCGAGGGCCGGGAGCCGGGCTTCTGCGTGGCGAGGTAATCGCCGATGGTGTACGGGATGACAAAGTAACCGTCGGCCAAGCCCTGCATCAGCGCGGAAGCGCCGAGGCGGTTGGCGCCGTGATCGGAGAAGTTGGCTTCGCCGAGCACGAACAGGCCGGGGATGTTGGACATCAGGTTGTAGTCCACCCAGAGGCCGCCCATGGTGTAGTGCACCGCCGGGAAGATGCGCATCGGCGTCTTGTAGGCGTTCTCGTTGGTGATCTCGTGGTAGATGTCGAAGAGGTTGCCGTAGCGCTCGCGCACGCCGTCCTCGGTGAGACGCTTGATGGCATCGGAGAAATCGAGGTAAACGCCGAGGCCGGTCTCGCCGATGCCGCGACCTTCGTCGCACATGCGCATGGCGGCGCGGGAGGAAACGTCACGCGGCGCGAGGTTGCCGAACGACGGGTAGATGCGCTCCAGATAGTAGTCGCGATCTTCCTCCGGAATCGAAGCGGGATCCTTTTTGCAGTCTTCCTTCTTCTTCGGCACCCAGATGCGTCCGTCGTTGCGGAGCGATTCCGACATGAGCGTGAGCTTCGACTGGTAATCGCCGGAGACCGGGATGCACGTCGGGTGAATCTGCGTGTAGCACGGATTGCCGAAGCAGGCGCCGCGCTTGTAGGCGCGCCAGATCGCCGTGGCGTTGGACTGGCGGGCGTAGGTGGAGAGATTGAAAACGTTGCCGTAACCGCCGGTGGCGAGGATGACGGCATCGGCGGCCCAGCGGCGAATCTCGCCGGTGTTGAGGTTGCGGGTGATGATGCCCTTGGCCTGGCCATCGACGATCACGAGATCGCTCATCTCTTCGTTGGAGAAAACCTGCACGGCGTCCTGGCCGGCCATCTTCATCAACGCGGAGTACGCACCGAGGAGGAGCTGCTGGCCGGTCTGGCCCCGAGCGTAAAACGTACGCGACACCTGCGCGCCGCCGAAGGAGCGGTTGGCGAGGAGACCGCCGTACTCGCGGGCGAACGGCACGCCCTGCGCCACGCACTGGTCGATGATGTTGACCGAGACTTCGGCGAGCCGGTGGACGTTGGCCTCGCGGGCGCGGTAATCGCCGCCCTTGATGGTGTCGTAGAAAAGCCGGTAAACGCTATCGCCGTCGTTCTGGTAATTCTTGGCGGCGTTGATGCCGCCCTGGGCGGCGATCGAGTGGGCGCGGCGCGGTGAATCGTGAATGACGAAGCACTTCACCTTGTAGCCGAGCTCGGCGAGCGTGGCCGCCGCCGAGGAACCGGCAAGACCGGCGCCGACGACGATGACCTCGTATTTGCGCTTGTTGGCGGGGTTGACGAGCTTGAGCGACTCCGCCTTGTACTTGCGCCATTTGTCGGCGAGCGGGCCGGAGGGAACCTTGGATTCGAGTTTGGCCATGGCGGGAAAGAATTAGCGGTGAGCGTTCGGGGTGGCGGCGGGTTTCGCCGGGGCGCAACAGGCGCCACAACCGGCGGCGGCAGCGGTGCCGGCGGCGGGTTTGGCGAGACCGGTCAGGATCGCGCCGGGAATGACGATGCTACCAAGGAAGTAAACGAGGCTGAAGATCCCCACGGCGCGGCGCAGGCAGCAAGCCCACTTATGATTCCGCACGCCGAGTGTCTGGAACATCGCATCGGCGCCGTGCCAGAGATGCAGCGAGAGCAGCCCGATCGCGACGACGTAGAAGATCGAGACGCAAGCGCTGCTGAAGCCGAGGTAAACCATGCTGTACACGTCGTGCACCGCCGCGCCCTGCGCGACGATGGGAACCCCGAACAAATTGAAAGCCTGGGTCATGTGGTACTCGTCCAGGCTGGTCTTAAACGGCGTGCCGCCGTACCCAACGGTGAATTGCGCGATGTGGTAAATGATGAACGCGCCCACCACGATGCCCGTGTGCTTCATATAGCGGGAGGCAAACGCCGCCGCGAGCCAGCGGTTGACGCCGTACTTCTCGGGGCCGCGCGCCTGGTTGTTCTCCACCGCCAGCGTGACCGCGGCCCACACGTGGACCACCACGCACGCCAGCAAGGTCAGCCGGACCACCCAAAGGGCGGGCCCGAGCGACTGAAGAAAATGGGCGTACCCATTAATCTTATCAGGATGGGCAAAGATCTGCAGGTTGCCCACCAGATGCCCGGTCACGAAGATCACGAGAATGATCCCGGACACGGCCATGAGGAACTTTCGTCCGATGGACGAACAGAAGAGATTTCCTAGAAGGCTCATCGCGGCGTGTGATTGAGTGAGTTCGGCTGAAAATCCCAACAGCGAGTACTTCGCCGCGGGGTGCCTTGGATAACGGGGCTGGCCAGCCGATGTAAAGGGCGCGGGCGGTTTCCGGCAACGAGCGGATGCGCATATAAGGCTCCCTAATTTTTCCCAAAACCCCGGGAGAAAACTGTTATCGCGCCGCAAACCCGGCGCCCGCCGCGCCGCTTAGCCGGCCAGAGGCTTGAGCAAGGCAAACTTCCCGCTCGCCGCCGGCGCGATGGTGCGACGCCGAAACGCGTTTACCCGCGCGCCGTCGCCCAGCAATGCCGCCAGCGCGTTCTCCACCGCCCGGTGATCGCCCGTGGTGTCGGCCACATAATGAAAATCCCACCGCGTCGCGCCCGTCTGGATCAACGAATAGTGCCAGCAGGCGAACGCCTCCGGCAGCACGGCGTCGATATCGCCCGTGGCCACGATCGAGCCATCGGCCCGGAAATACAGATCGCGTTCGCGCCCGAGGATGCGGAAGCCCGTCGACCGACGCTGCACGATGTCGCCCGTGTGGTAGCGCAGCAACGGCATCGCCTCACGGTCGCGTGTCGTGACGTAAATTTGAAAAACGTCCGCCAACCCTTCGCGCCACGGCACCAGCTCGATGAACGCGTTGGCATCGATCGCCTGCAAGTTGTCCTGAAACGCCTCGCCGACGAAAATGTACCCGGCCTCCGTGGAGCCGTAGAGGTCGACTTGCGCCGCCGGGAACACCTCGGCGATACGCCGGCTGTGCTGCAAACTGGCCTTGCCGTAGGTGAGAATCACCGCGCGCAGACTCGGCACCCGCACGCCGCGCTTCGCCGCCGCCCGCGCCAGGAGCGAGAGATACACCGGCTCGCCTTCCAGCACCTCGGGTCGCACTGCCTGCAACTCCAGCACGATGCGATCCCACTCGCTCTCGGGAAACATGAACGGATCGCTGGAGAGATTGAGGTAAACTGTGCCGTCGTAGTATCGGTGCGGAAACGGATGATCCTCGTATGGGCAGAGATTGCTCGAACAGCCGACTGGCGCCAACACGCACTTGCGATACGGCCGGCCGACAAACTCCCGCAGCACCTTAGACGCGCGGTAGGCCCGCTCAGTCTGCGCCGTCCACCACCCTTCTTCCATGATCACCGTCATCGGTCCCTGCGTGGTGCCGGAGGTCGCCTCGTACTCGAAACGCTTTTCCTGCAACCCGCGTTCGATCTCCCGGTAGTCGGCAAAAAACGCCTGATGCCCGCGCTCGACGATCTCCCGCTTGGACAGAATCGGAATCTCGCGGTAACGCGTCCACGGCAACGGTTCCTCGTGCAACCGGTAACGTTGCCCGTACAGCGGGCTGCGCGCGTATATCCGGCGGATTTCCCGCTCTAGCGCCACGGGCACAGAGCCGTTCTCGACGCGCCCAAGCGCATCGGGATGATTGGCAAAAGAGGAAGCGACCATGACGACGCCCGCAGCAAAGCCGCGCCCACCCCGATGTCAAACCGCCGGCCGGCTCCGCAACTCCGCCCAGCGCGGCTCAAACAACAGCAACGCGCACAGCGTCAGGCTGTGTCCGATACGACCGTCGCGCGTCCACGCCAGCACATCATCGACGGGCGCGGTGCTGATCGCGATCTCCTCGTCGGCATCCCACGCGAGCGCCTGGGTGCGCGCGACTCCCTCCACCAGTACGATATGGCAACGGTTGTCCTGAATCGCGGGGTTGGGGTGCACCGAGCCCAGCAGCCGCGCCGTGCCGCCGGCAAAGCCGGTTTCCTCCGCCAGCTCGCGCACGCCGGCCGCCACCGGATCTTCGCCGGCCTCGATCACGCCGCCAGGCACTTCGAGCGAAAATCCGTCGAGCCCGAAGCGAAACTGCCGCACGATCACGAGCTGCCGGTCGGTGGTGAGCGCCACGACGTTCACCCAATCAGGAGTGTGCACCACGACAAAGTCGCGCTCCGTACCGCGCTGCGGATGCCGGCAACGCACGCTGCGCAATTCCAGCACGCGCGTCGTGGCGACCACGCGCTCGGCGAGACGGGTCCAACGCGACGGTTCGGTAGCAGCGGGCGGCAAATTCATGGGTGAGGGCAAAAAAAGTGCCTCCTGACCCAAAGGCGAGGAGGCACGGGAAAATTCTTTTGGTTTCTGCTGCGCGCTTATTTCTTCGGCAGCTTCAGCTTCTGACCGACGGAGAGCTTGTTGAAATTCACGCCGGGATTGACGGCTTTCAGCGCTTCCACCGAGACCCCGTTGGCCTTGGCGATGCTGGTGCCGATGTCGCCCTTCTTCACCACATACTCGCCGGGACCGGCAACGGCGGGCTCGCCCTTGGCACCCTTGACGGGCGCGGCGACAGCCTTGGCCTTGGCGGCTTCCTCGATCTTGGTCACGCGATCGCGGACCTCGGTGATCATCTGACCCAGTTGGGTGACCGCATCCTGCGTCGAGTTCTGCAGTTTGGCGCGATCGGCGTTGGCCTTCTCCGCCGCGGACGCGGCAGCCGCGGCCTGCGATTCAACCGCAGTAACTTTCTCCGTGAGAGCAGCGATCTGATCATTGGCGCTCTTGACCTTCACAAATGCGATGATCGAGAGCAAAAGGCCGATCACGCCAATAATAACACCTGCCACCGGCAGGATGTTGTTGTTTTCACGAGAGGAAATAGTGTCCATGGAAGAAAAGGCTTAGGGGGCGATGACTAGTGGAATCATTCGTTGAAGCAAGCAGAGATTCTCTGCCCGCCTCTGCCCAACCTCGCGCCCCATAACAGGGTGCCTCCGCACCGTCATGATTGACGCGCAAAAACGCTCAACGCACCTGCGCTTCCAGCCGCGCCACCGCCCCTGTGATGAGCGTTTCGATGTCGGGGGTCCAACGCAACGCCGGCAAACCGTAAACATCAAACGCACCAGCTTGATAGCCACCTTCCTCCCAGATTCGACGCGACGGGATGTACGCCATGACGTCGTTGGAATACCCTGCAATCCACGTGTTGGCGCCATACTTGGCCTTGAACATCAGCGCGTAGTCCACGCATACCTCACCGCCGAGCGCGATCCAGAGCTGCTCGCCGCCAAGTTTCCAGACTTCCACCGGATATTCGGGGTAACCCGTGGGCCAGACTTTGCCGTCCTTCAGCTCTTTCTCCAGCCGCTCCGCCCAACGCGCCTCGTAACTCCGCGGCGCGCCCCACCGCCGCAGGTCGGCCTTCGTCGGCTGTTGCCCGAACGCGAGGGGGATAAACGTATGCGCGCGCTGAAACTTCGGCGCCAGTGGACGCATCGGTTGCGCCATCACCGCCAACACCGCCGCGCCCATGCGCTCGCCGGCGGCTTTACATAACGCCAGCGTGCCGCGCGGAGCAGCGCTCTGATCGCTGCTGCAGCCCTCGAAGAAAAACGCCTCGGCGCCGGCGTGCTCCGCCTCGATCTTGCGCCGCGCAAAACCGACGTAGTCTGCCGACCACACATTGCTCAGCAGCATGGAGGTATGCGCCGCGTAGCCGAACACCACCGCGAGCACCCGATCGTCGGGCGCTCGCACCGCCAACACCGGCACCGCGTGATCCGAAGGCCCCTGCGGCTTGGCGCCGCGTGCGATATCACGTTCGCGATTGGCGCGGCGGTTGACGGCGAGAGGCAAACGCGTTTCGCCCGCAAACAGCCGGGCTGGTCGCCACTGCGCCAACGCCGCGTCCACCGTCGCCACAATGGCCTCCTCGACGTCGCGCGAATATTCCGCGATCTGTTCGCGTTGGCGCGCGTCGAGCGGATAGACGTCGGGCAACGTGTCGCGCAACGCCGGCCCGGAGTGCGTGTGCGATGCAGCGATCAAAAGCTGCGCGCGGCCGAGGCCGTGTTTGGCCTGAAGCCGGGCGCACAGATTTTCGTAGAGCCATTTCGGCGTGCCCAGCAGATCGGTGGTGATCAACACGCCCACCCCGCCATCAGGCGCTTCGAGCGCGAGCGCCTTTACCCACAAATCGTCCAACGTGCCCTCGGCCGGTCGCGTGCGACTCGCAAAGCCGCCCATCCAGAGCAGTTCGCGCGGCGTGATGCGGGTCTTGGCCACGCCACAACGCCAGCCGGCTTCCTGCGCCGCGCCCGACGCCGCCACTGTCAGCGCCAACAACATCAGCGCCGCGATTTTCCCAACCGCACCCAATAGACCGCACCGAACTTTCATGCGCTCAATGAACCGCGCCACCGTGCAAGCGCAATCCTCCACGCGCTCCGCGACAAGTTGCTTGCGGGACGGCGCGTCGCCGCTCTTGTTGAAGCCGTTTTCCTCCGATGGCCAAACGCAAGAAAGACACCACGCAGTCCGAACTCCCGCTCGAAGGCGCAGCCGCGTCCGTCCCCGACGCCTCCACCGGCACTCCGCCCGCCGCCACGCCGCCGGCGACTCCGGCCGCGCCGAGCGATCCAGCGACAGCAACTCCCGCCGCGCCCGCGGAAAAGTGGCGGCCCGGAGCGGACAGCGAACGCGCCAACGATGCGCCCATCGCCCAGCATTACCGCGACTGGTTTCTCGATTACGCGAGCTACGTCATCCTCGACCGCGCCGTGCCGCACATCGACGACGGCCTGAAGCCCGTCCAGCGCCGCATTCTCCACACCCTTTGGGAAATGGACGACGGCCGGTTCCACAAGGTGGCCAACGTCGTCGGCTCCGCGATGCGGTATCACCCGCACGGCGACGCCTCCATCGGCGCCGCGCTCGTCGGCATGGGCCAGCGCCACATGCTCGTCGAGCCGCAGGGCAACTTTGGCAACCCGCTCACCGGCGACGGCGCCGCCGCCCCGCGTTACATCGAGGCGCGCCTCACGGCGTTTGCGCGCGAGGTCGCGTTCAACCCCAAAACCACCACCTGGCAGCTCAGCTACGACGGCCGCAACAAAGAGCCCGTCACGCTCCCGGCCAAATTTCCGCTCGTGCTGCTCGACGGCGCCGAGGGCATCGCGGTCGGCCTCACCACGAAAATCCTGCCGCACAATTTCAACGATCTCTGCCGCGCGGCGATCAATCATCTTCAGGGAAAACGTTTCCGCATCGTGCCGGATTTCCCCACTGGCGGCATCGCCGATTTCGCCGAGTACCACGACGGCGAGCGCGGCGGCAAGGTGAAGGTCCGCGCCAAAATCGAGGCGCGCAGCAAGTACCTGCTCGCGATCACTGAAATCCCCTTCGGCACCGACACCACCTCCGTCATCGAGTCGATCCTCGCCGCCAACGCGAAGGGCAAGATCAAGGTCAAGCACATCGACGACAACACCGCCGAGCATGTTGAGATCCTCGTGCACCTGCCGCAGGGCAGCGACCCCGAGCAGGTGATCCAACAACTCTACGTGTTCACCGATTGCCAGGTGGCGATCTCGCCCACCGCCTGCGTGATCGACCAGGACAAGCCCGTCTTCCTCGGCGTCTCCGACATCCTCCGCCGCTCGGTGGACAAAACCGTGCAGCTCCTCAAGCGCGAGCTGGAGATCCGCCTCGAAGAACTCGAGCAGCAATGGCACTGGGACTCGCTCGAGCGCATTTTCATCGAGGAGCGCATTTACCGCCGCATCGAGAAATCGAAGACGTGGGAAAGCGTGCTCGCGGAAATCCGCGAAGGGTTGGCGCCGTTCATCAAGAACCTCCGCCGCGAGGTGACGCACGACGACATCGTTCGCCTCACCGAAATCCGCATCAAACGCATCTCCGCCTACAACCGCTTCCAGGCCGACGAACAGCTCGGCAAGATCGAGGCTGAGATCAAAACGGTGAAGCACGACCTGCGGCACCTCACCGAGTACGCGATCAAGTGGTTTGAGACGCTGCAGGAAAAATACGGCAAGAACTGCAAGCGCCGCACCACCTACGACGAGATCGAGCAGATCAGCGCCGCCGAAGTCGTCTCCGCCAACCAGCGCCTCTACGTCAATCGCGAGGAGGGCTTCATCGGCCTCAACTGGCGCAACCACGAGTTCGTGCAGGAGTGCACCATTCTCGACGACGTCCTCTGTTTCATGGCCGACGGTTCGATGAAGGTCGCGCGCGTGGGCGAAAAAGTTTTCATGGGCCGCGACATCATCCATTGCGCCGTGCTGCCGAAGGACGGCGACAAGGTGTGTTACACGATGGTCTATCAGGACAAGGCCAGCGGAAAGGCCTTCGCCAAAAAATTCCAGATCGGCGGCGTCACCCG
This sequence comes from Opitutia bacterium, assembly GCA_016217595.1. Taxonomy (GTDB): domain Bacteria; phylum Verrucomicrobiota; class Verrucomicrobiia; order Opitutales; family Opitutaceae; genus MWDT01. The sequence continues at coordinate 137,893 of JACRHS010000020.1, forward strand.
CGACAAGCTCTACCAGCTCGTGCCCAGCGAAGGCTCGCGCGTGGTGTACTTCGAGGTGAACGCCAACGAAAAAGCCTGCGCGAAGAAGCTGTTAATCTCCCTCGACGGCCGCAGTCGGGCCCGCGTGCGCGATTTCGAGTTCGATCTCGCCGCCATCGCCGTGAGCAATCGCTCCGCCAAAGGCCTCACCGTCACCAAATGGCCGGTGAAACTGGTCAAGCGCGTGGACGATTGAATGCTATCTCGCCAACGTGCCACGACGTAGTGCGGAGCTTCAGCCCGCACACCACCGCGATGCAGGCTAGACCAGCGCGGGCAAAAGCCTCGCGCTACGAGCGAAGCCGCGCCCTGGCAAACCTCGCAGCACTACTCGCCCTCAGTCTCCTGTCCGGCTGCGCCACCCCGCCTGCCGCACGCGAGCCGCTCAACCTCGACACCGCCAAAGCCGCAGTCGTGCGTTACCACGATTCTGGTGACTACGCACGCGACCTCGCGGCAGTCGCCGTCGAAGCGCGCGCCTGGATCGAACAACGCGCCGCCCGCCGCGCCCCCGCCGAACGGCTGGCGGTGGTCTTCGACATCGATGAGACACTGCTCTCGAACTACCCGCACATCGCCGCGCAAGGTTTCGGTTACGTGCCCCGCGAGTGGGCGGCATGGGTGGCGCGCGGTGAGGCGCCAGCCCTCGCCCCGGTACGCGAAGTCTTTCTCGCCGCCCGCAAACTCGGACTCGCCGTGTTTCTCGTCACCGGCCGCGAAGAGCCGCGTGATCGCGCCGCGACCGAGGCCAACCTGCGCCGCGCCGGTTTGGGCGACTACACGCGCCTGATCATGCTCCCGGCGGGTGGTCAGCGCCGCACCAATGCCGAGTACAAAACCGCCGCCCGCCGCACATTGACCGACGAAGGATACACCATCATCGCCAATCTCGGCGACCAGGCGAGCGACCTGACCGGCGGCCACGCCGAGCGCACTTTCAAACTGCCCAATCCGCTCTATCTGGCGGAGTGACCCCTCCTCGCGCGCGAAGGCGGCGTCACAGTTTCATGCTCTGGATTTTCTCCGCCACGATGCGCGCGATCTTGCGGCCGCCCGAGGCCATGAAGTGCCCGGCATCGACAAAATCTTCGGGCGGGAAATCCGCCCCCGCCTGCACCGCCTGATAGCCGAGCCCCTCGGCAATGTCCTGCGTGAGCTGGACGGTGGACCGAACTCGCGCGTGATCGGCCGCCGTCAGCGATTGCTGGAAAAAGGGATTGCCATAGAGCAAAACGATCAAGGTGCGCGAGCGCACCGCCGGCAGCAGAAACCGGTCATAGCGCTCTGTAATCTGCACCTTGGTTTGCGGCTCAAGCTCCCATTGTCCGTCGGATTTTTCCACATAGCCCACACGTGCGAACCAGAGATTGTTCGCTTCATGACGCTTCCGCGCCTCCGTATCGTCGCGATTCCGGCGCTGCGCCTCCGCGATGCTGGGATCGTCGAACTCGACGTATTTTCCGCGCGGCCTGAACGGATGCGCCGGATAATAATCGCTCCAAACGGTGAAGAGCCAGTGGTAGCCGATCCATTGCCACAAATCGCAGGCATAGGTGACGGCATCGAGCCGCTTCCCGAGATGCAGTTCCTTGCCCGCGTCGGTTCGCAGCTCGCGCGCGATCTCGCGTTGCACGCGCTCCTGCCAGACCGGATCGTGCTTGAGCATGCCTTTGTAATAGGCGTCCCAGTAGAGGTGCCGGTAAGTTTCGCCGCCATCCAAAGGGTCGTTGTAAAAAGGAGTGCCGCTGCTGACGTACACGATCCTCGGGTAACGCGGGGAAAGTATCTGGTGAACGACGCCCGCGAATGCCGAGATGCCCGCCTGATCAATGGCATAATTTACCACGGCATAGCGGTCGCCGAGCAACCGCTGCAATTCGTGCGACCAAAGCTCGTCGGGATTTTGCCCCGTGCCGCGGAAATAGGAAGAGCCGCCGACCAGCACGAGGATCTTGTCGCGCGGCACCGTGGCCTCGACATACGCGACCAGCTCCTGCGCCGTGAGGTAAAACAGCGTCTGCGGCTGGAGCGGGTGGAAAAACCGCACATGCGCGCTAAACAAAGGCTTTGTCCCGGAGTAATAACCGGCGCCGACGCACAGCGCAAATCCCGCCACGAAGCCGATCAAAAACGGCTTGGCCGGAATCCAATGCAGCCACGCAAAGGCTTCCCGGGCCTCGCCCTATTTTTCCGCCACTGCCGCGGCGCCGGGTTGCGCCTCGCTGCTCCAAAACACCCCGCCAACGCGACGTCTCAGCCGATTAGCGCCTGCGCCCAAAGCCCCAACATAAACGCCCAGCCACGCTCCACAAATCGCGACAACAAGATAGGCTGCGGGCATCCAACCGGCCTGTTGTCGCCAATGGGAGCACCTTTCTCCCCAAGTGTAATAACGATCCGCCCCTGCGCCTTGCAGCACCGCGCCATCTGGTTTCCGCAGCATTCCTGTGAGCGAATCGGAACACGACGTGCCACCAATGCGATTGCAGCCCCACTGCACGGAGCGACGGCTGCATTCATGCGTGGAGACCTTGGCCTGCCAGCTCATGCCGCCCTCCACATGTATCGAGAGCATCTGCGTTTTCCTGGCGCCGGCCAAATTGACAAGCGCAGGCATCGCGATCTTCAACACGATCGGCTGACCGGGATTGACCTTTACCTCCGGAGATAACGGGCCGCCAAAGCCCCAGCAGTCGAAGCCGAACACGAGGGTGTTCGCATCGACGTAGCGCACATAAAGAAAATCGGCGCTGCCGGCGGCGCCCGTGACAATCAGCGGCTCGCTGCGTGCATCCGGATGCGTTGAGGGAGTGAACACCAATGTCAGCATATCCGGCAGCGGACGCGGTGCGCGCAGGCTGAAATCCAACCCAAGCAATCCTGCAAACAGGAGGATCAGCACACCGACAAATGCCAGCCGCCGGCCCGTCGGCGCTGCCATTTCGCAACCCGTCGTGTTGGACTGCGGCGCGGCTGGTTCAGAAGGCGACATAGATGAAAGGCGTGGAAGGCAGCGACAGTCTATACGCGATGTAGTGCGCGCAAACGCCCGCCAGCGCCCCAAGGCACACAGCGCAGATCGTTTTCAAATAACGCCGCGATTTCGGCTCGTGTTGGTTATCGGCTTTCATTTGGCGACAAATAACAGCCGCACCATGTGCATACTCTCAGAGAGGGGATAGAAAAAGCAGATCCAGCCAAGGCCGACAAAAAGCATGGTCAGCGCCCAAGCCAGCAACGGCACTCGATTGAACAGTCGGGCCATAGCTCTGCCAACCGGCCCCAGCAAGGTCGGGTAACTGGTGCACACGACCAGCCCCACGCCGTGCCAGAGTCCCCAGAGGACGAAATTCCAATCCGGGCCATGCCACAGCCCGCAGAGACCGAAAGCGATCAACCCGTTGAGCGCCTTTCGCCACACGCCCTGCCGGCTGCCGCCGAGCGGGATGTACACGTAATCGCGAATCCAGGAGCTGAGCGAAATATGCCAGCGCCGCCAAAAATCCTGGAGGTTGACTGCCAGATACGGCCATCGGAAATTCTCCCCGAGGCGAATGCCCAGCATGCGCGAAAGCCCGATGGCAATGTCGCTATAGCCGCTGAAATCGAGCAGAATTCTGAAGGCGATGGCCGTCACAAAAAGCCAGCGCCCGCCCAGCGACAGCTCCTGATAGTGTGCATGCCAATAGTGAATGCCCGCCGTCAGATTATCAGCGATCACCACTTTTTTCGCGTACCCCACGGCCACGCGCCACACGCCGAACTTCAAATCGTCCAACGTGACCCGCCGCATGCCCTCGGCCAACGCCTGCAAGAACGGCTGATAGCGCTTGATCGGACCGGCCACCAGCGAAGGAAAGAAAAACGTGAAGGCCCAGAAATGCGCCGGGTTTTTAATCGAGGGCTGCCCCTTCCGCACATCGTAAAGATAATGCACAAACTCGAAGGCGAAAAAACTCACCCCGAGCGGCGGGGTCGCGGGCAGATGCGCGAGGAGAAGTTGATTGAGCTGCTCACCCCACTGGGGACTCAAATGCGCCAGCAGTTTCAGCGAAATGAAATGTGTGTACTTGTAGAAAACCAGCGCCAGCACCGGCAACGCCATGCCGACGTCGATCAACCAGCGGCGCCGCGACAGCCCGGCGAGATAGGTCGTCGTACAGAGCACAATGATCGGCACCATGCCCGCAGCGCCGGCAAACTTGCCGTGAAACACGGAACACGACACCAGCAACAACGCGAGCCGCAGCCACGCTGGTCTCGCCAGCCAGTACAGCGGCAAAACGCAGAGGATAAAAACGACAAACCAATAGGTGGTAAAAATCATCGAAGCGTACCGACGCAGCCCGGCTGGTTGCGGCACGACGTCTAGGTTCGCGCCTCGCGGAATCCACACTAAACTTCAGCCAACTGCGACCTACCGACTTCCTGGAAGACCCGGGTCCTGCAGACGTCGGGACATACCACAATGCAAATATCAGGGCGAAACCTCCGCGATGCCCCAAGCGACGGCAAGCGCTTGGCCGGCGGCGATGCTGCCGTCGTTGGGTGGGAGCTCGCGGTGCAGCAAAACGGTGTGGGCGCGGGCGCGGAGTTGACGCGTGGCAAGTTCGAGCAAACGGGCGTTTTGAAAACAGCCGCCGGTCAGCGCCACCGTTTCCACGCCGCACCGCGCGGCCACTTCGCCGATCGCGTTCGCCAGAGCTTGGTGAAAACCGGCGGCCAATTCTGGCGCGGGCAATTTGTGCCGCGTGGCACAAATCTCGGCGAGCGCCGGCACCCAATCGAGGAGCAGCTTGCCGCTCTGCGGATCAGAGCGCACGTCAAGGCGGAGAGGCGCGGTCGCGCCGTTGGCGGCGTCGGCGCAAAACTCCACATCCATCGCCGCCTGCCCCTCGAAATGCGTATGTGTGCGCAATCCGAGCAGCGCCGCCACACCATCGAACAACCGGCCGGCGCTGGTGGTGACGGGCGCGTTGACGCCACGCGCCAGAGCATCGCGGAGCAAGCTAGCTTGCGCGCCGGAAAAACCGAGTGCGGCGGTATCGACATCCATGCCGGCGGCATGGAGCAACCCGAGCGCGATGCGCCGCGGCTCGCGCACCGCGGCTTCGCCGCCGGGCAATCGAAACGGTCGCAGATGTGCGACACGCTGTGCGGTGCGAGCGACGCGATCCACGAGAATAAACTCCCCGCCCCAGATGGTGCCATCGCTGCCGTAGCCGGTGCCATCCCACGCCACACCGAGCACACGCTCGGGGCCGCCGCCGTGTTCAAGCAAGCAGGCCAGAATGTGCGCGAGGTGGTGTTGCACGCGCACCACCGGCACGCCGAGTTTTTCGGCGTACTGCGTCGAAGCGTAGTCGGGATGCACATCGCAAGCGACGCGGGCGATCTTGCCGCCATAAAGCTGACTCAACAACTCCACCGTACGCGCGAAGGCGGCGGCGGCCGGAGCGTTGCCCAAATCGCCGATATGCGGACTGAGTACGAGCTGATCGCCCACAGTCACTGCGACGGCGTTTTTCATGTGCGCACCGACACACAGCAGCGGTTCGTCCAACTGCGCTGAGGGCGGCAGCGTCAACGGCGTCGGCGCATAACCACGGGCACGGCGGAGGAGAATCGGCCCGATCGCGCTCGTGCGCACCACCGAATCGTCCACCGGGCGGGCGATCTCACGGTTGTGCTGAAGAAAAAGATCCGCGATGGCGCCAAGGCGCTGCCGCGCCTCCGCGTTATCCGTACACAGCGGCTCGTCGGAAAGATTGCCGCTGGTCGCGACGACCGGATCGCCGAATGCGCCGAGGAGCAGCACGTGCAACGGCGCGTAGGGCAGAAACACCCCGAGCCAGGGGTTGCCGGGCGCGAGCGAAGTGGCGAGTGGCGTCTTGTCATGTCGGCGCACGAGCACGATGGGCGCCGCGGGCGATGCGAGCAGTTGACGTTGCTCATCGGACAACTCCGCGACCGCTGCAATGGCGGCGAACGACGGGAACATCACGGCGAGCGGCTTCTCTTCGCGGTGCTTACGGCAGCGCAATTCGCGCACCGCGACGTCGTTGGTCGCATCGACGAACAGATGAAAGCCGCCGATGCCTTTCACCGCCACGATTTGACCCGCGCGGAGCGCGCTCGCAGAAGCAGCAACAGCGTCGGTGTGAGTCGCGCGGATCACGCCATGCGCATCACAAAGCTCCACGTGCGGGCCGCAGTCTGGACAGGCGTTGGGTTGCGCGTGGTACCGGCGGTTCGCCGGATCGTCGTACTCTCGTTGGCAGACCGGGCACATCGCGAACACCGCCATGGTTGTACGCGGGCGATCATAGGGCAGCTCGCGTAAAATCGAGTAACGCGGCCCACAGTGCGTGCAGTTGATGAAGGGATAACCGTGGCGACGGTCCGTGGGCGTCGCCAGTTCCCGGCGACAGTCTGCGCACAGCGCCAGATCGGGCGTGACGGCGGCAGTGGGCACCACAGCGAGCGAGGCGCTTTCGAGAATGAGAAAGCCAGTCGCGGGCAAAGGCGGCAAATCCGCTGTCGTAGCAGCGCGCACGGCGAGCGTTGCGATGCGCGCCACTGCGGGCGCGTCGGCGCGCAATCTGCGTTCGAACTCCGCCAGCGTCGCCACGGACGCACTCGCGCGCAGGGTGACGCCGGTCGTATCGTTGCGCACCCAGCCGCGCACGCCGAGTTGCGCCGCCAGTCGTGCGACGAAGGGCCGAAAGCCGACGCCCTGCACGGTGCCGGTGACCGTGAACAAACAGTCGTTTTCCGGCGTGAGTGGCATCGCTCAGAGGAGTGCGCGCAGATAGGCGCACCACGCGTCGCAACCTTCGCCGGTCTTCGCGGAAACCTCGAAAACCTCGGCTTGCGGCGCGGCGCGGCGGATGTTGGCCAGCGCCAGCGCGCGGTCGAAGCCCATCGCGTCGGCGACATCGATTTTGGTGAGCACAACGGCGTGCGCGCTGCTGAACATCGGCGGGTATTTGAGCGGCTTGTCCTCGCCCTCGGTGCAGGAGACGAGCGTGATGCGGCGGTTTTCGCCGAGATCAAACGACGCGGGACAGACGAGATTGCCGACGTTCTCGATGAAAAGCAGGCGCACGCCGTCGAGCGGGATGGCGGCGAGTCCGCGCTGGATCATCGACGCATCGAGATGGCAGGTGCCGCCGGTGGTGATTTGCGCCACGGGCACGCCGGGCCGCCGGAGACGTTGCGCATCGTTGGCGGTTTCGAGATCGCCGACGAGCACCGCGCAACCCAACTCGGGTGCGAGCGTGCCGAGCGTGCGCTGGAGGAGCGTGGTTTTGCCCGCGCCGGGCGAGGAAACGAAATTCAGTGCGCGCAACCCGCGGGCGCGAAACAGCTCGCGGTTGACGGCGGCACGACGGTCGTTCTCGTCGAGAATGCGCACCTGGAGATCGACCACGCGCGGACCGCGCGGCGCGGGATCGCCGGGAGGAGGCGGCAGCGTGTCGGCGGGATCGCGCACGTCGACCACGACAACGTCGGGCGTCGAAGCAGGCGCGGTAGGCTGCGAAGGAGCAGGCTGGGCGGGAGCGGTCATGGCGTTAGGAAATTTCCAGGCGGACGAGATGCATTTCTTTGCCTTGCGTGAGAGTGCCGCCGAGAGCCTGGCAATGCGGACACTCGAAGAACAGACCGGTTTTCGGCTCGAACTCCCGTTCGCATTGTTGGCAACGGGCCCGCGCGGGAACCGTTTCGATTTCGAACTCCGCTCCCGCCGCGGACGATTCCGGGATGGCCACTTCGAGCGCAAAGCGCAACGCCTCGGGATCCACGCCCGACAGCGCGCCGATGCGCAGCACAATGCGATGCACGCGGGTGGCGCCCGCCTGTTGCGCTTGGGCCGCGACCTGCTGCAGGGCAGCCTGGGCGATTCCGAACTCGTGCATGCCGCCGCAGCATGGCGGCCGCGTTGCGCCTGTCGAGTACGCGAGCGCCCGGCGACGTTCCGGATGCGTCGAACGCGAGCTTATTTCCGCTCGGCGAGCTTGGCCTTCAAGGCCGCGACATTGTCCTTCGTGACGATGTCGAAAGCGACGTTGATCATCGCCGGAGGCTTGGCGCCCTTGCACAGCTCAACCGCGGTCTCGACGGCCTTCACGCCCAGCGCGTGGGGATCCTGCGAGATGAAAACCGTCAGCGCCCCAGCTTCCAACGCCGCGGTAATTGTTGGCGTAAGCTGCATGCCGAAACCCACGTGTTTCACTTTGCCGGCCAGACCAATTTCTTTCAACGCGTCGACCATCGCTACGGTCGAGACCGTCATCGAGGTGAACACCGTCGCGATCTTGGGGTGTTTGGTGAAGAGGAGTTTGGCCTGCGCCAAGCCGGACTTGTCCTCGTCGTTCATGAACACATCCGAATGAATGACGATTTTGGGCGAGCGCGCGCGGAGCGATTGGATGGCCAGCTTTTCACGCGGGTTGAGTCCGTCCGGACTGTAAGTGCGGAAGAAACCGACCTCCTCGTTTTCACCCACGGTGGCGACCAGTTTTTCGATGCCCGCAGTCGCGATCACTTGCTGGTCGATAGCCACGCCGGTGTTCTCGAAACCCGACAGGGGCGCCAGACCGACCACGACGATCTTAACACCTTTGGCTGCGACCGCGGCCAGCGCCTTATGCACATTTGCGTCGACCGTGTTTTGAAGGACAACAGGGGCAACAATGATCGCCTCAATCCCCTGCTCGGCCACAGCAGCAATCAGCTTCGTCTGGTAGGCGGCAGAAAAATCGATCGGCGGACATTTGACGATGGCTTCCACCTTGGACTGAGCGGCCGCCTGCCGCACGCCCTGACAATAACTACCCCAAAACGGATTGCTCTCGGGTCCGCTCGGAACGACCCCGATTTTTGCGGCAAAACCCAGAGAAGGCAAAAGACCAAGCGCCAGCATTGCTGCGCCAAATTTGTGCAGATGGGGGATAGTTTTCATGGCTGTAGGGGCATCGGACACAATGCACGACACTCCTCAGCACACCTGAGGAGCCATGGCACAAAGCAACCGATGTGACACCTGATATCGGCACGCCCGAAGGAATTATTAAATTGGAATGCCAAGGCCGTTGCCCGCGACCTGGTTGCGCCACCGCGCGACACGCGTTACTCCGCCCGCCGCGACCGATACCGGTAATACGCAGCACAAGCGCCTTCGCTGGAAACCATCGGCGCGCCCAACGGCTGCTCCGGTGTGCAACGATTGCCGAAGGCCGGACACTCGTGCGGCTTCTTCGCGCCGCGCATGATCTCGCCGCTGATGCATGCCGTCGCTTCGGGCGCCGCATCGCAGGAAATAGAGAAGCGCGCGGCGGCATCGAACTCGCGCCATTCCGGACGCAGCGCATACCCGCTCTGCGGAATGCGACCAATCCCGCGCCAGTTGCGGTCAGCCACGCAGAAGACTTCGCGCATGGCCTGTTGGGCGCGGACATTCCCCTCGGGCCGCACGGCGCGGGCGTAGGCGTTGCCCACTTCGGCGCGGCCGGCCTCCAGCAAGCGTACACAATCGAGCACGCCTTGCAGGATGTCGACCGGCTCAAATCCGGTAACCACAATCGGCACGCCGAACCGGGCCGCGAGCGGTCCGTACTCCGCCGTGCCCATCACCGCGCAAACGTGGCCCGCAGCAAGAAAACCCTGCACGCGATTGCCCGGCGACGAGAGGATCGCTGCGATGGCCGGCGGCACGAGCACGTGCGAGACGAGCAGCGAAAAGTTGGCCAACCCGAGCCGCCGCGCATGCAACACCGCCAGGGCGTTGGCGGGTGCCGTCGTCTCGAAGCCCACCGCAAAAAACACCACCTCGCGGTCGCGATGGCGCGCAGCATAATCCACCGCATCGAGTGGCGAGTACACCATCTGCACTTCGCCGCCGCGCGCCCGCGCCGTCAGCAAATCCAGCGTGGTCCCAGGCACGCGCAGCATGTCGCCAAAAGAGCACAACGTCACCCCCGGTCGCGCCGCCAGCGCCACCGCCGCATCGATCAACTCGATCGGCGTGACACACACCGGACAGCCAGGCCCGTGGACAAGCGTCAGCGTGGGCGGCAACAGCTCATCGAGACCGAATTTGACGATGCTGTGCGTCTGCCCGCCGCAGATTTCCATGATCGTCCACGGTTGCGTGACCGTGCGGGCGACCGCAGCCGCGAGCGTGCGCACCGCTGCGGCATCGCGATACTCGTCAACGAATTTCATGGGGCCGGCCCGGTGCCAGGCGGAGCGAGCTCCTCCAGTTCACCCATTTCCTTCAGATAGGAAAACACCTGCTGCGCCTCGGCTTCGTCGACGATGCTCAGCGCCATGCCGACATGCACCAGCACATAGTCGTCGATTTTCGCCTCCGGCACGCACGCGAGACTGACCTGCTTCACGATTCCGCCAAAGCTCACCCGGCCGCGGCGGAACAGCGGATCTTCGCCTTGGATTTCGAGAATTTTACCGGGAACGGCGAGGCACATGGGCGGGAAGTGGCCGGCAGAATTGGCCGCCAACCCCAAACTGGCAACGGGGAAACGGTCCTATTCCCGCCGTCCGCACGTTTCCGAAAAAAAAGGCGAGGCGCGTTCAGCGCCTCGCCTTGAGAATGGCTTCGAATAAAACTAAACCCTATTGGAACAAATTATTTCTTCGGCTGCTGCGCTTCGAGTTCGGAGAGTTTCTTTTCGAGGCCGCTCATCTTGGCGATGAGTTCCTCCTCGATCTTTTTGCGCTCCGTGCTGTTCACGATGCTCATCTTCGACACATCACGCACCACGTTGGCGGGCAACGTGAGCAAGCGGGTGAGAAGCCCCTGATCCTTGAACGAGCTCAGATAGAGCGCGGTGACTTCATGGGAGAGCGCGAGCGATTCGCGCGCGACCACCTGCGTGGAGATCAAGTTATTGTTGAGCTGCTGGTTCTTCGCCATCTCCGCGGTGAGCACGACGCCGATCTGGTCGGAAATCCGCTGGGAATAACGGTCGATCTGTTCGCGGGTGAGATTCTGGTCGCGAGACATCTCGGCGAGGATGGGCTGGATGCGTTGCGCCATGCGCGAGGAAACTTTGTCGACCTGTTCGTTTTGAATCTTCTCGGCCTCTTCGGGCGTCTTCGGCAGCGGATTGTAGGGCTGCACTTTCTTCGCAATGGCCTCGGCGAGTTGGTTGACCTTGTCGGCGTTGAGTTTCGCGATCTCCTCATCGGTCATGAACACATCGGCGGCGCGCTTCTGAATCGCGTCTTTGAGCAGCTTGTCGACGCTGTCGATCTGGCGGCGGGTGTCTTCGGCCGAGGCCTTGAGCTGGGCCTCAAACTGTTGCCGCTGTTCGGCCATCTTGGCCTGATTCATGGCGTCCATTTCCTGGACGGTTTTTTGGTTCAGCCAAAACGCGGCCGCGATGACCAAGGCGGCGGTGAGCACGATTGCGGGGAGCTGTTCTTTAAATTTTTGCCACATGAGGGGATTGGTTCGGGGATGAATGGTGAGCAAGGATGACACTAAAAGCAATGCTGCCTTGCGACAGGCTTTTGCGGTTGTTTTCGGGCCACTGCCGCACAGGTTGAAAACCATGAGCCTCAATCGCAGCGAGCAGATGGTGTTCGATTATGTGCAGCAGCATCCCGAGGAGAGACACTTCTGGCAGGATAAAGTTCGCGGCCTCGCGGCGGGCTCGCCCGACACGCACCAGACTGCGCACACATTGGAGAGCGAATTGTGGCATTATTATTTGGAACGCAGCCGGGTAACCGAGCCGTTCCGCGGCGCGGTGGCGCGCGAAGGCGGACGCCGGACCAGCATGCGCAATCTCGCCGAGCATTGGCTGCGGCTTTGGGCGCCGCCGCGTCCGAAAAAAATCTCTCCGCCGGCACCCTGAGCGCGAGCCGCGCAGATCTCACGCTCGATCAGAGGGAAAAACCACGCGCCCGGCCTGCCTGCGCGACCGCAAAAACTGCGACCGCGATTTGACGCAAAGATGAATGGAACTTCTTTGTATCTCAGACGTCTTTCTCTGTGGTTCAAGTTTTCCGCCTAGCGGAAGATTTGGGGTAACAAAGAAAGCCAGTGGCGGGCCGCTTAGGGGTAGGCGGCCCGCCATCTTTTTTGGCCCTCAACAAACGCGGTGCAGGTGCTCCCGATGCCGCGGACATTGCGGCTTAGTTTCCTCTTGTCATCGACGCAGCTGACACCGCTGATCAATGCCATGCCCATGTCGGATGCCCAGCCGCCGGCGCACCGCCAGTCGCACCCGTGGGCGGCACAGCTGGCCGCAATATTGCCGGCCTTCGCCGCCGGTGTTTTGGCGCTCGCGACGTTCGCCGCGTACGCCAACAGCTTTTCCGGCCCGTTCGTTTTCGACGACATCGACGCGATCGCCGAAAACCTAACGCTGCGGCAACTGTGGCCGCCGTGGGGAGCGCTGCAGCCGCCCGCAGGTGGCCTGCCGGTGAGCGGACGCCCTGTGGTCAACTTCTCGTTTGCGCTCAACTACGCTGTCGGCGGCACTGCGGTTCGAGGCTACCATCTCGCGAATCTGCTCATTCACATAAGCGCGTCGCTTCTGCTTTTCGGAATCGTGCGACGAACCCTGCGTCGCGTGATGGCTACGCCGACAGCGAGCCAAGCCACTGCTACCAACCGCCCCACCCTGCTGGCTTTCAGTGTGGCGCTACTCTGGGCACTGCATCCGTTGCAAACCGCCTCGGTCACCTATCTCAGCCAGCGCGCGGAATCTTTGTTGGGACTGTTTTTCTTACTCACGTTTTATGGTTTCGTCCGCTGGACAGAAAGAGACTCTGCGACAGCCGACGCAGCCAACCGGTCCGACGGTTCCAGCACAGGCTGGGCCACGCTTTCTGCCACCGCCTGTCTCCTCGGCATGGCGACAAAGGAGGTCATGGTTTCGGCGCCGTTGCTGATTCTGTTGTTCGATCGCACCTTTGTCGCCGGGAGCTGGCGCGCAGCCTGGCAGCAGCGGCGGCGTTACTATCTGGCCCTCGCCGCGACGTGGTTGTTATTGGCCGGACTGGTCGCGACCACCGGAGGTCGCGGCGGAACTGCGGGTTTTGGCACGACTGTCACGTGGTGGAATTATGCCCTGCTGCAATTGCGGGCGATTCCACATTACGTGCAGCTGGCGTTCTGGCCGGACCCTCTGATTTTTTACTATGGCCGCCAATGGATTTGCTCCGGCACCGAGCTCATCGTCGGCGGTGTTGTTGTCGGGATCGGGGTGGGGCTCACCTTGTACGGAATCTGGCGGCGCACGGCGGCGGGTTTTCTCGGGGCCTGTTTCTTTGCGATCCTCGCTCCAAGCTCCAGCGTAGTGCCCGTGGCGACGGAGCTCATCGCCGAGCATCGTATGTATCTGCCCCTGGCTACGCTCGCCGTGTTGCTCGTCGTGGGCGGACACGCGCTGCTCGTGCGCACATTCGCATCGAAAGGCACCCTCGGTGCCACCATGGGACTCGTTGGCTGCGCGCTGCTCGGAGTTAGCCTCGGGCTGGCGACGATCCGTCGCAATGCCGACTACCTCACGCCAATCACCCTCTGGAGCGACACGGTTCGCAAAACCCCCTTCAACGCCGATGCGCGCAACAATCTCGGGCTCGCGCTGCTTCAGCAAGGCGACCGGTCCGCGGCGCTGACGCAGTTTTCCGCAGCGCTGAAGTTGCGGCCCGATTTTCCGGAAGCGTTGGGCAACCTCGGCAACACCCTCACCCAGGCCGGACGCGCGGCAGAGGCGATCGCCCCGCTCCAGCGCGCGCTCCAGTTGCATGCGAATTTCCCCGAATGTCACCTGAGCCTGGGCAACGCCTTGGCGAAAACACGCCAGCCGGCCGCAGCGCTCGGGCATTATCGGGAAGCCCTGCGCCTCAATCCACGTCTGACCGAAGCCCACATAAACCTCGCGAACGTGCTCGCGGAAACGGGCCAGCCGGCCGCAGCCATTCCCCACTACCGACAAGCGCTGGAACAACGGCCCGAGTCCGTCGAAGCGCACTTCAATCTTGGCAATGCACTCGATCAACTGGGGCGCGCGGCAGAAGCCATCGCCTGTTACGAGCAGGCCCTGCGGCTCAGTCCGGCCAACACCGCCATCCTCGCCAATCTCGGCAACGCGCTTCTGACTGCCGGAAGCGTCCCCGAAGCCATCGCACGGTACGAACAAGCGCTACGACTCGATGCCTCGCTCGCCCTCGTGCACCACAATCTCGGCATCGCGTTGCGCAAAGCCGGACGCGAACCAGAGGCCCAGCGGCACTTCGCCATAGCGAACCAACTCCGGAGTTCGCGTTAAAAAAAAGAGCACCCGCGACGGCTAAACCGCCGCGGGTGCCCCGCTATGCATACTACCCCTTGAACCTAACAAATTCTCCGACTTAGAACCGGCCGGTGATGCCGAGGTTATAAGTCACACCTTGATAGAAGGCGCTGAACACCTGACCGCCAACGACTGCCTCTTGAGTGGGCGTGTTGTTCAGATTAAAGACATCAAGGAAGATGTCGTAATTGCGCGAAATCGTGTAGCGGGTTTTGAGGTCGTACATCGTGCGCCGCGCGGCCCAATAGGAGGTGTTTCCATTGGTCCCCAAAACTTTGACGTGGGGCCCGCGATAGCTGGCGAGCAACCGCACATTCAGGCCATAACGTTGATAATTCAGGCTGGCGTTGCCGCTGTGCGGGACCAATCCCGCCAAGGTCTTCAGAGTGGTCGCGCCGCCATAATTGCCCTCGGAGGTCAAGGTGGTGAAGTTGCCCTGCACACCAAAGCCCTTCCAGAAACCAGGCAGCCAATTGCTGAACTGCTGCTGGTAGCTGACATCGAAACCACGCACCCAAGCACTGCCGATATTCCGAGGAGTGCTGAGCGTCCAATTTGCGTATTGGCCATCGAATCCGTTGTCCTGCCCGGCACCGATCGTGCTGGTATTGCTGGCGATGTAGTCCTTGATGTTCTTGTAGAAGGCACCGATGCGAATTTCGCCCACCGGCTCGAAATACCGCTCCACCGAGAACTCGAAGTTGTCTGAACGGTACGGCTTCAAATCCGGGTTGCCCATCGACACGGTGGAAGAGGTCGGACTGACGTTGATGATCTGCAAGATATTGGCGATCGGCGGCCGCGAGATCGACGAGTTATAGCTGAGGCGGAACAGCAGATTCTTCTGCGCCGTGTAGGTGAAGTGCACCCCGGGGAAAACATTGCGATAGTTGCCCGTCCGGGACAGCACGCCCTTGAACTTGGCTTTCGCCAGAGCCAGATTTTCAGCCGCAGTCAGCGTGGCATTGCTATTATATTGGGCACTACCATCGATCAGCAACATGGTGCCGCGCACATCGGTTTCCTCTACACGCAAGCCGCCGAGAACAGACAGCTTGCCGAGCTCCATTTTGCCCTCGGCGTAGGCCGCGGTGATCTGCTCACGGAAGCTGCCATCGGCATTATTCGAATTCACAAAATTCGACCAAGGCTGAGTCGCGCTCCCGGAGAAGAAGCCCGATTGAGCAATGTTGCCCTTGTCACTAACACCAGGGGGCACGATGAACGGCCAGGGGCCATAGCGGCCGCCACCCTGCAAGTAGGAGGTCTCGACATAAGGTGTGATACCTGTCGGACCGGTCCACACGTTGTCCGCACCGTAGTCGCGATACTGCGCGCGCGAATCGATCTGCAGTTTGGCGCCGACTTTGACGTAAACCGGCACTGCCGCATCCAGATCTTTGCGGAAATCGAACTTGAAGTTCCGCATGTTATCGGGCGAGGACCATGTCCACTTCTCCCGCAAGTAAGGCGTGTAGGTGGCCGGACTGGTCAACGAAGCGCCCGCTGTCTGCCGGAAGATCGGATACCGCTTGTCGCCACGGAAGTCCAAGCTCCAGCCCAGACCGGTCGGAGCCACGAGCTTGGTATCAGCGTAAACCGTGTCATAGCCCGGGTACCACACATCGGCGTGCGAGAAGAACGCGCTGACATCCAGCTTGGCGGTGTTCTTGAAGAGCTTAAAACTCGCGCCCGGATTGATGCTGTAGTTGTAAGACTTCTTCACGAAGGTGGAGGAGTTCGACTGCGCATTCGAGCTGGCCGCAGCTGTGGGCACCACATCGACAAACATCGGCGTCGAAGCCGCGCTGAAACTCGCCGCTGACGCACCCGTCTGGATGTTCCAGCGATAAAAGCGCTGATTCTGCGTATTGGAATTATAGTTGGTGCGGACGTACCAGTAGCTGCCATTGCCCAACTTATAATCCACATTGAAGCCGACATTGGTGGCTATGGCCGGGTAGTAAAAATCACCCGTGCCCCACTGCCGGATCATGCCCGTCGTACCATCATGGGAACCGGGCGCATGAAAATAGCCGGTATTCGCGCCTACTTGGGAATTGCCGATTTCGTCCTGCACCGTGAAGGAGCGCCGGCGCGCCGCATTAAACGAGAAGCCGAGGTTCCGCTCGCCGCCAAACACGCTCACCACATCCGAGTAAGCCAAGCTGACAGAATCGAGCCCGGAGGGCTTGCCCTGAATGGGATTGGCACTTGATTCACGCAACTTGCCCAGCAAGCCGGCATTCAACGTGATCTTGCGTCCAGAAGCATCGTAGGCGCGCTTGCTCTGGAGATTGACGAAACCGGCCACTGCGTTGGCGTCATGCTCCGGAAGCGGAGCTTTGATCAACTCGATGGAGTCGATGCTACCCGTGCCCATCTGCTCGATTTGATAATCGCGATTGGCCGAGGTACCGAAGGCCGAAGCCATCTGGTTGCCGTCAACCTGCATGGTGGAAAAGGCCGTGCCCATGCCGCGAATGAACAGCGTGCGCACTTCCGAACCGACGATTTCCGCCGTGATGTTCGGCATGCGCTGCAAGAGCTCACCCGGATTGGCCGCCGGTGTGCCAAAGGTGTCCGTGGCGGCCACTGTCTTGGAGTTGGGTGCATCGCGCTGCACCTGCAAGGCAAGAGCGTTGCCTTCGCGCACACCTTTTACGGTGAAAGCCTCGAGCGTGTACACCTCCGAGCTCATGGCGATATCCTGCACCACCCGTTTGCCGGCGGTGACGTTGACGGTCACGGTCACGGAATCCAGACCCGTGTAGGAAACGGTCACCTTCTGCATTCCTTCCGGAGCCTGGATGGTGAATGTGCCATCGGTTTCCGTGGATGTGCTGTATTTCGTGCCCTCGACCGAAACAAAGGCGCTGCGGAGCAAATCGCCCGTGGCCTTGTTGGAAACACGGCCGGTGATTTCACCGGTCGCGACGATCTGCGCTGATAGGCAGGAGCTCAGATAGGCAAAAAGCAAAAAGCCGAGCGCCACGAGGGGACTCCGCTTCGTTGTTGGAGCAGTTGATCGATAACTTTTCATGGTTTTGGTTGATGTTAGCTACGGTCGGTAACCGACAGGATTGACTGAGTTGTCTTCGATGGAAATGAGCGCCGGTTTTTCCAGATTTAGCCCTTCGCGAATGAGCCATGCAGAACCGATGCGCAGTTGACCGTCACCCACGCCACCGGTCCCGCCATGGCGAATGCAAACGCCACGCACAGCAGAAATGGTGGGAGCAAAGATGGTGTTAACATCGCGGGGAAAGGGTGAGGGAGAATGGTGTGATAATAACATTCACCGGCCTTTAAGAAAATGGCCAAAACCACGATATTTTTAGCAAAAACCTCAGAACTACTCCAACCTCGCATGCTCGAGCCAGAGCGCGTCCGCACGGGTATGTGCAACAAAAACGGCGCTCCTTTGGGGAGCGCCGTCGGCGATTAAAACAAGGACTGAGTCGGCGTTTACGCCCACACTTGGCGGACATACCGCCGCAGATTTTGCAGGCCTATCTCCAACGCCTGAACCGGCTCTTCCAGTCCCTCGAACTCGATGGACAACACGCCATCGTAGTTCGCCTGCTTCATAATTTTCAGGCACGAGAGAATCGGAACTTCGCCGTGTCCGACGATGGTTCCCTTCAGATGATTGCCGCCGCGCGTCTGGAACCAGCCTTCGCCCGGCTCCGGCGCTGTGCCCGGCTTCACGTTGAAATCCTTCGTGTGCACATGCGACACGTACGGCATCAAACGTCCCACGGCCCGACCCGGCTCTTCGTCGGCACAGAGGAAATTGCCCATATCGATGAGCGCGCCGAAATTCGGGTGATCCACCGCGTTGATCAACTTTTCAATGCGCTCACTGTCCTGACAAAAGAAACCGTGGTTCTCGACCATGGTCTTGATGCCAAGATCCGCAGCGAACTCCGTCACCGCACGGCAGCCCTTGGCCAGCGTCGGCAACGCGTCATCGAAACTCCGACGACCTTTGTGTCCGGGCGGAAAGCCGCGCGTGGCATCGTGCCGCATGCCTGGCGCGCCAAGAATTTTCGCCACTCGCACCTCGTCCTTCAACCGCTCCGCCACCCCCTGCCAGTCGCGGCCCGGCTCATTGAGAAAATCCGCCCCGATGGTGTAGTTGGCAACGGCGATGCCCACGCGGTCGCATTCGGCGCGCACTTTCGGCGCAAAGGTCAGCGGCGTCTCGCCCGGCGGCAACGTGAGTGTGGAAAACTCGATCACGTCGAAACCGAGCGCCTTGGTTTTGGCGATAATCTCGAGCTGGCCCATCTGGCCGGATTTGACGAGGCGAATGTAACTGTAGGAGCTGACACCGAATTTCATGGGAGAATAGGGAAATAAATAAACGCTGGGTTACCAGAGTCCCGGACCGGCGAAAACCTCTTTCTGCCGACAGGACTGCATAGCATACGGACAAAGCCGGGAGCTGAAAATGGCCAAAATACCGATGTTTTTGGCATTAGCTTCAAAAGGCCGGGAAATCGCGCCCAGCCTTTGGCGCGACCAACAACCTCACAACGCCGCCAACACGCGCCGCAGCGTTTCGTCGACGAGCTTTGGATTGGCTTTGCCCTTGGCGGCTTTCATCACCGGGCCCTTCAGCGCGTTGATCGCGCTGTCTTTGCCGGCTTTGAACTCCGCCACAGCTTTCGCATTGCCGGCAATGGAGTCGCGACACCACTGCTCGAGCTCGCCCGTATCGGTCGGCGCGGCCTTCAGCCCTTTGCGATCGGCGATGACGTCGGGTTTTTCACCCGAGGCGAACATCTCGACGAAAATTTCCTTCGCGGCATTGGTGAGGACCGTGCCGGCTTCGATCAATTGCACGAGCGCGGCAAGGTGTGCCGGCGTCACTTTCGACTCGGCGAGCGGGAGCCTGGCATTGCCGAGCTCGCGCAGCAGGTCGTTGACGATCCAGTTGCCCACGGCCTGCGCCTTGCCAGGCGCGAGTTGCGCCGCCGCCTCGAAGAAATCGCTCAACGCGCGGTCGGGCACGAGCACCGAGGTGATCGTGTAAGGGACTTGGTACTGTGTAAAAAACCGGCGCTGCTTGTCGAACGGCCGCTCGGGGCACTCGGCGAGCAGGCGCGCCTTCCACTCCTCGTCCACCTTCACCGGCATGAGGTCCGGGTCCGGGAAATAGCGGTAGTCGTGCGCCATTTCCTTCGAGCGGAGCGACTGCGAGGCGCCGGTCTGGCCGTCGTAGTCGCGCGTCTCCTGCACGAGCGTGCCGCCGGCTTCGACGACAGCGATCTGCCGCGCGATTTCGTGGGCGATGCCGTCGCGCACGAAGGAAATCGAGTTGAGATTTTTCAACTCCACCTTGGTGCCGAGGTACGTGGCGCCGACGGGACGGATGGAAATGTTGGCGTCGCAACGCAGCTGGCCCTTCTCCATGTCGCAATCGGAGATGCCGCCGTACACCATCGTCTGCCGGAGCGAAGTGAGGTAAGCGAACGCCTCCTCGGCGCTATGCATCGCCGGGTCGGAGACGATCTCCATGAGCGGCGTGCCGGCGCGGTTGTAATCGACGAGCGACTCGCGGGCGAAGTGGTTGAGCTTGCCGACGTCTTCTTCGAGGTGAATGCGGGTGAGCGGGATCAGCTTGTGCTCGCCCATCACGTTGCGCGACGGGCCGGGCAGCTCGATCTCGACCGTCCCGCCGAGACAGATCGGCTGGTCGTACTGGGAGATCTGGTAGTTTTTCGGCGAGTCGGGATAGAAATAGTTTTTCCGGTCCCATTTGCAGACGGGCGCGATGGTGCAGCCGAGGAGGAGGCCGGCTTTGACGATCTTGTCGAGCGCCTCCTTGTTCATCACCGGCAGCACGCCGGGCAACGCGAGCACGACGGGGTCGGTCAGCGTGTTCTCCGGCTGGCCGAAGCCGGTCGCCACGCGCGTGAACATCTTCGAGCGCGTCTTGAGCTGGATGTGGACTTCGAGACCGATGACGGCTTCGTATTTCATCTTACAGAGAGGTTTTAACCACGAAACAAACGAACGACACGAAAACCGGAGGGAGAGCTTTCCTCTTTCGTTTCATTCGCGTTTCGCAGCTTCACAGTTTCGGGTGCTGGGTGTGCCAGGCGTGGCCTTGTTCGTAGGCGTGGGCGATGGCGAGCAGGTCGGCTTCCTGGAAAGGCCGGCCGATGATTTGCAGGCCGATGGGCAGGCCGCCGCGCGTGAAACCGCACGGAATCGACGCGCCCGGCAGGCCCGCGAGGTTCACGCCAATCGTGTAAATATCGAGCAGGTACATCGCCAGCGGGTCGGACTTCTCTCCGATCTTAAATGCCGGCACGGGCGATGTCGGCGTAAGAATCGCGTCCACTTCGCGGTACGCGTTGAGAAAATCCTGCCGAATCAGCGTGCGGACTTTTTGCGCCCGCAGGTAGTAAGCGTCGTAGTAGCCGCTGGAGAGCACGTAGGTGCCGAGAATGATGCGGCGCTTCACCTCCGCACCAAAGCCCTCGGCGCGCGAGTGGAAATAAATGTCAATGGCGTCGTTGGCCTTCGCGCTGCGGTGACCGTAACGGATGCCGTCGAACCGCGCGAGGTTCGAGGAGCACTCGGCCGTCGCGATAATGTAGTAGGTGGCGATGGCGTACTGCGTGTGCGGCAGCGACACCTCTTTGATTTCGCAACCGAGTTTCCGGTAATAATCGATCGCCGCCTGCACCGCCGCGCCCACTTCGGGATCGAGCCCGGCGCCGAAATATTCCTTTGGCACGCCGAGCTTCCACGGACCGCGCCGCTTTGACAGCTCCGCGCGGTAATCGGGAATCTCCGTCTTGAAGGACGTCGAATCGAGCGGATCGTGGCCCGCGATGGCGCCGAGCACGATGGCGGCGTCTTCGACCGTGCGGCCAAACGGCCCGATCTGGTCGAGCGACGACGCGTAAGCGATCAGCCCGTAACGCGACACGAGACCGTAGGACGGCTTCATGCCGACGACATTGCAGAATGCGGCCGGTTGCCGAATCGAGCCGCCGGTATCGGAGCCGAGCGTGGCGCACGCTTCGCCGGCCGCGAGCGCTGCCGCGCTGCCGCCCGAGGAACCGCCGGGCACACGGGCGAGATCCCAGGGATTGCTCGTGGTCTTGAATGCGGAGTTTTCCGTCGAGGAACCCATCGCAAACTCGTCGAGGTTGAGCCGGCCCCAACACACCGCGCCGGCCTCCTTCAGCTTGCGTGTCACGGTGGCGTCATACGGCGAAACGAAGTTCGCGAGCATCTTGCTCGACGCCGTGAGCGGCTGCCCGGCGACGGAGATGACGTCTTTCAAGCCGACCGGAATGCCGTCGAGCGGACCGCGCGACTGACCGGCGGCGCGGCGCTCGTCGGAGGCGCGAGCCCGCGCGAGCGCATCGGCGGCGTCGAAGGAGTTGAACGCCTTCACGCGGCTTTCGACCGCCTCGGTGCGCGCGATCACGGCCTGCATCAGCTCGACCGCGGAGAGTTTCTTCGCCGCCAGTTGGTCGGCAAGCGCGGCGACGGGTTGGTGAAATAATTCGGGCATCGGAGTGGCGGGGTTTATTCCACGACCTTCGGGACCACGATCATGTTGTCGCGCTGCGCCGGAGCGTTGCGGAGCGCGGCCTCGACGGGCAGGCCGGGGCGCGCGACGTCGTCGGCCCACACGTTGTAGATCGGAAACGCGTGCGCCGTGGGCTCGATGCCGGCGATGTCGACGGTCTTGAGCTGTTCGATGTAGGCGAGCACGTCGCCGAGCTGGGCGGCGAATTGCGTTTTCTCCTCCGGCGTCAGCGCGATTCGCGCGAGATGCGCCACGTGGTCGATGTTGAGATCGGTGGGCGAAGGCATGGGACTATTTGCGGATGGCGTAGCCGGCGGTTTTGACGAGCTCGTCCTGGATTTTCTGGAAGACGCCGTTGACCTCGTCGTCGGTCAGCGTCCGCTCGGCGGAGCGGAACACCAGCCCGAAGGCCAGGCTCTTCTTCCCCTCGGGCAAACCTTGCCCGCGGTAAACGTCGAATACGTTCACGCTCTCCAGCGCAAAGGCGTTGCCCACGGCGGCGCGGGCGGTCTTGGCGAGCACCTTCCGCACTTCGTCGGCGGGCGTGCCGGCTTCGACGACCAACGCGAGATCGCGCAACGCCGCCGGGAACAGCCCGAACGGAGCGAAGCGCCGGCGCGTGGTGTCGGCGGTGAGTTTCTCCGGCAAAATCGCGAACGTGCCGGCGTAAACTTTGCCTTCGAGCCCGAGCGATTTGACCAGCGCGAGGCTGAGCAAGCCGAGTTGCGCGAACCAGCCGTGCTGCAAATCGCCAACGGTGGCAGACTGGCCTTCCTGCCAGCCCCACGCCTGTCCGGTCAGCGGCACGAACGGCTGCCGCGCGAGATCGATGCCGGCCGACGCCGCCAACGCCTCGATGTGGTGTTTCGCGCCGAAGAAGTCCGCCGCCTCGCGCTGGAGCCAGCGCCGCTCGGTCTCCTCCGCGACGACAAATCCCACCGCGGCGCATTCGAAATTCTGGCCGTTGCGCTCGATGAACACGCGGCCTGTCTCGAACAACCGCGCCGCCGGCACGCCGCGCGAGCGATTGAGCTTCAGCGACTCCAACAGGCCCATGATGAGCGTGGGCCGCAGGTGCGATTGGTCCTCGACGAACGGGTTGGCGAGCGCGAGCTCGGCCGCGGCGGTCTGCGAGGTCCAGGTGGCAAGCTCCTTGGCGGGCCGCAGCGTGTAGTTGACGCACTCGTGAAAATCGTGGCCCACGAGATAATCGGTCGCGCGGCGGTTGAACCGCACGATGGGATCGTCGTCGGCCAACAGGCCCGGCGACTGCACCACGGCGGGCGGAATGCGCTCGGTGCCGTAGAGTCGCAAAACTTCCTCCACGAGATCGATCGGGCGGTCGAGATCGTCGCGCCAGCTCGGGATCGACACCGTCCAGCGCAGGCCGCCTTCGTCGGGCGTTTCCTCGCGGACCACGTTGAGTTCGAGCGATTCCAGCGCCGCCTTCATCTCAGCGTCGGCGATATCGAAACCGAGCCGTTCGCGCACGTAGTCGGGCGTAACGACGATTTCGCGCGACCACGGTTTGTCGCCACCGACTTTGCACATCGGGCCGACGATTTTGCCACCGGCGGTTTCCACGATCAGATCGAGGGCGCGGTACGCGGCTTCCAGCGTGGTGTGCGGATCGACGCCACGCTCGAACCGGTAAGAAGAATCGGAGGAGAGCCCGAGGCGTTTCGACGTCCAGCGCACGGACTGGCGGCGGAAAATCGCCGCTTCGAGCACGATGTCGGTGGTGTCGTCGGCCACGCCGGAGTTTTCGCCGCCCATCACACCGGCAACGACCACCGGCTTCTCGGCGTCGGCGATCACCAGCATCCGGCCGCTGAGCACGCGCTCCTTGCCGTCGAGCGTGATGAGCTTTTCGCCGTCGTTGGCGCGGCGCACCACGATCTGGTGTCCGGCGAGCCGGCGCGCGTCGAACGCGTGCAACGGTTGCCCGTACTCGAGCATCACGTAGTTGGTCACATCGACGAGATTGTTGATCGGGCGCAGACCGGCGGCCGTGAGGCGCTCCTGCATCCATGTCGGACTCGGGCCGACCTTCACGCCGCTGACGACGTGCGCGGTGTAGAGCGGGCAATCCTCGGGCGCTTCGACGCGGACCGATTGGAGCAGATCAGGACGTTGCACGATGCCGAGCGTCTCGTCGATTTCGCCACGGAACTTGATCTGCGGGTAAACGAGATCCTGTTTGAACCACGCCGCGAGTTCGCGCGCCACGCCGAGGTGCGAGAGGCAGTCGGGGCGGTTGGGCGTCACTTCGAGGTCGAACACCGTGTCACCCGCCGGGAGCACCTGGTTGATCGGCAGACCGAGCGCGGGACGGTCGGTGAGGATGAGCAGGCCGGAGGCGTCTTCGGCAACGCCGAGTTCCTTGGCCGAGCACATCATGCCGTCGGAGAGCTGGCCGCGCACCTTGGCCTGCTTGATGACGAAATTGCCGGGCAGCACCGCGCCGGGCAGCGAAACCGGCACGCGGTCGCCGACCTTGTAGTTCTGCGCGCCGCAAACGATGGTCTTCACGCCATGCACGAGGCCGACGTCGACGGTGCAGACGGAGAGCTTGTCGGCGTTGGGGTGCTTGTCGCGGGTGAGCACCTCGCCGACGAACACGTTGTCCAACTTCGGCGCGCCGGTGGAGATCACGCCCTCAACTTCGAGGCCGAGGAAGGTGATCGCGCGGGTGATTTCTTCGACGGAAACGTCGAGCTGCAGATACGTTTTGAGCCAATTCAGGGAAATTTTCATCGGGAGGTGGCAGGTTTGCTCACAACAGGGTCACGCACTCACGCGAACTGCTTCAGGAAGCGCAGGTCGTTTTGGTAGAAATAGCGGATGTCATCGATGCCGTAGAGGAGCATCGCGAGGCGTTCGAGGCCCATGCCAAAGGCGTAGCCGCTCCACACCTTGGAGTCGTAGCCGACAGCGTCGAAGACCGTCGGATCGACCATGCCGCAGCCGCCGATTTCGATCCACTCCTTGTTCACCTTCGGCAGATGCTTGGCGGTGAGATCGACCTCGAAGCTCGGTTCGGTGTAACCGAAATAGTGCGGGCGAAAACGCGTCTTGGTCTCTTTGCCCAGCAGCGAAGCGAAGATGTAATCGAGCAGCGCCTTCAGGTCGCGCACGGTGACGTTCTTGTCGACGTACAGGCACTCCAGCTGGTGGAAATTCGCCGAGTGCGTGGCGTCCGTGGTGTCGCGGCGGTAAACGCGCCCCGGCGACACGATGCGGATCGGCGGCGGGCCCTTGAGCATGGTGCGGATTTGCACCGACGAAGTGTGCGTGCGTAGGAGGTATTTCTCCTCGGAAGTTTTCTTGGAGACGTTGCCGAACCGGGCGTTGTCGGGGAAATAAAACGTGTCCTGCGCGTCGCGAGCCGGGTGATCGGCGGGCGTGTTGAGTGCGTCGAAGCAGTAATACTCCGTCTCCACCTCCGGGCCGTCGGCGACGACGAAGCCGACCTTGCGCAAAATGCGGCACATCTCCTCACGCACGAGCGTGAGCGGATGGTAGGTACCGGGACCGCAGTCGGGCGCGGGGAGCGTCGGGTCGATCGCGGGTCCGAGCTGCGCGGTGAGCTCGAGGTGTTCGAGGCGCTGCAAGGTGGCGTCGAGGAGCGCCTGGAGCTGGGTCTTGGCCTCGTTGATCAGCTTGCCCATCGCGGGGCGCTGCTCCTTGGGCACGGTGCCCATCTGCTTCATCAACGCGGTGAGTTCGCCATTGGGGCCGACGTAGCGGGCTTTGGCGGCCTCGTAATCGGGGCGGCTGGCCAGTGCCGGAAACTCGGCCTGCGCCTTGGCGAGAAGGGAGGAAAGTTGGTCTTGCATGGGAGGAGAGGAATTTGCCCACGAAACACACGAAGGCACACGAAAGTGGGCGGACTGGTTAGCTGGGAGACGTTAGTGGTGTCATTTCGTGCGCATGGTGGGCAGTAAAAAAAGAAGGACGGCACCTCAAAAATGAGGCCCGTCCTCCGAAAGGATAGGAAGGCGAGCCCGCCCGGGCTCGCGCTGGGTTAGGCCTTCTTCG
This sequence comes from Opitutia bacterium, assembly GCA_016217595.1. Taxonomy (GTDB): domain Bacteria; phylum Verrucomicrobiota; class Verrucomicrobiia; order Opitutales; family Opitutaceae; genus MWDT01. The sequence goes on from JACRHS010000020.1 coordinate 163,867, forward strand.
CAGCGGCGGCCTTGGCCTTCAACGCGTCCTGGGCTTGTTTGACCAGGGCGTTAAACGCCACTTCGTCGCGGATCGCCAGATCGCTCAGGACCCGGCGGTCGAGGCCGATGTTGGCGGCCTTCAGACCTTCCATGAAGCGGCTGTAGCTGATGCCGGCATTGCGGCAGGCCACATTGAGGCGCACGATCCAGAGGGCGCGCCAGTCGGCCTTCTTCTTTTTGCGCGCCGCGTAGGCATACTGCCAGGCATGCTGGACAGCTTCCTTCGCATAGCGGAAGAGCTTCGACTTGTTGGCGAAGTAACCCTTCGCGTAGCGAAGGACTTTTTTGCGGCGCTTGCGCGACGCGGGTGAGTTTGTAACACGAGGCATGTTTTTATTTGATGAGGTTAGTCGTCGGCAGGTCGCCTTAAGGAATCACCCGCCGGACGAAGTTATGGTTGATAGCGCGCTCGGCGGCTTAGAGCCCGAAGGGCAGGCAGCGTTTGAGCGGCTTGGCATGGCCTTCAGCGACCAGCTTGTCCCGGGAGGCACGACGCTTCTGCTTCGTGCTCTTCGAGGCGAGCAAATGCCGAAAGCCCGGCGTACGACGCACCAGCTTGCCCTTAGCGGACAGCTTGAAGCGCTTGGCCACGGATTTTTTCGTCTTTTGCATGGAGAGAGCGGGCGAACACAGAGGGCGCGCGCCCGGTTGGCAAGGGGATTTTTTGCCGCAACGCCGGCCAGTCAGGCCCCACCGGCACCGCGCCAGCCCGCCGCCCCGCCGCATCCTTGATCAGGATACGCCCGTTCCGGGAGGTGCCGGCGGACAAAATTTCGCTGCGAGATCAACCGCGCTTCCCACGCTACGCGACTGGCTTGATGAAAATTCCCCTGACCGGGGCAGGAAATGGTGTTGACTTGCCGAGCGAGATTTCGCGTTTTCGTCATCTTCATTTTTGGCTTCCTAGCTCAATGGTAGAGCAGCTGACTCTTAATCAGTAGGTTCGGGGTTCGAGTCCCCGGGGAGCCACCAATGTCGACCCCGCGCTGTCGCCGGGTACCGGTTCTTTGATTGCATGTCACCCATGTTTCACCGCCAACGCGGTGTCGCCTCCATGCTTTTTCCAGTTTCGCCGGCGTAGCTCAATGGCAGAGCACCTGTTTTGTAAACAGGGGGTTGCAGGTTCGACTCCCGTCGCTGGCTCCATTCTCTCCGGGGCCTTGCGTGCCGCGGAATACACGTCCCTTCCCTGCCCGATAGTGTAATGGTAGCACAACAGATTCTGACTCTGTTTGTCTAGGTTCGAGTCCTAGTCGGGCAGCCAAACCAACGATGCGTAAAAGTAAGTAGCAGGACAAACGGGGTTGACAGGTCCGTTCGCCTCCAGCCAAGTTCGCCCTTCTGCGCCCATCCTTCCGCAGCTATTTGCTTCCCACTTCGGCACGCTTTTCGCTTTACGTTCCGTTACCAATCCTCGCTTCACCCACAACTCATCCGACAAACTTGTTCGCAGCTCTGAATATTTAGCTTTACAAGTTCAGCCGATTTTCTACCTTCCTAACAAGCTTTCAGGTCCAACCCAAAAATCACCCCGTTTTCGGCCCCTTTTGCTCCTGATCGCGACATCCCTGCGACTTTCTCCCGCGCCCGCTTTCACTCAATCGTACTAATCAACTCTCACACTCAAAGCTCCTCCTACTATGATTACTAGCTCCCTCCCGATCGCGTTCCTCATGGGCTTTACCCCGATGGAACTGTTCATCAAAGGCGGCCCCATCATGTGGCCGATTCTGCTGATCTCGTTCATCGGCCTCACGGTCATCGTTGAGCGCGTGCTGTTCATCGTGCGTGAAAATGGCAATCGCGACGCCGAGACAGTCGAGAAGATGCTGCAGAAGGTGGAAGCCAACGATCTCCAGGGCGCCGTCGAGCTGGGCAAGAAGAGCAAAGATTTCATCGCCCGCATCTTGGTATACAGCCTCACCAATCGCGATTTCTCGCTGCACAACGCGTTTGTGCGCGCCTCGAATCAAGAGCTCACCCGTTTCAATCAAGGCATGGCCATTCTCGACACCGTGATCACATCGGCTCCGCTGCTCGGCCTCCTCGGTACGGTCACGGGCATGATGGAGACGTTCGGCGCGCTCGGCGCGGGCGGCGACATCGCCTCTGCTGCCGGTAAGATCACCGGTGGTGTGGCTGAAGCGCTCATCGCCACGGCCTGCGGTCTCGCGATCGCCATCTCCGGCCTGCTGCCCTTCAATTATATGAACGCCCGCATTGAGGAGGCCAAACACGAGGTCGCCGATGCGTCCAATGCGCTCGAAATCCTCCTGAAGAAGTCCGAATCTCACAGCTCGGCGGAACGCCGCTAAGAAATCGGCTGTTCGTGCGTTGTAACCATTAACTCCCCCCTCCCATGGCTGTAAAGAAGGCGCGTATCGAGATCATCCCTCTGATCGACGTCATCTTTTTTCTCCTCGCGACGTTCGTGCTGTTCACCTTGGCGCTCAACAAGTCCAATGGCTTGCCCGTCAAGTTACCGGATTCAGAGACCGGTGAACCGCGCGATCCCGCAGGCTCGGTGACCCTCACGGTTACCGAGGAAGGTACCATCGCTTGGGACAAGGAGCCGGTTACACTCGAGGAGTTCTTGGTTCGCCTTCGTCAATACAAGGCGACCGAGCCCAACCCGAAGGTCCTCATCAACGGTGACCAGAACGCTTACTTCAACCGGGCGGTCTACGTTTTCGACGAAGTCCGCAAAGCCGGCATCACCAAAGTGTATATCGAGACATTGGTGAGATCCGAACCGGCACCTGGATCCAAGAAGAGTTAGTCATCGCGTCTAGTCATACATCAACGTCTGTCTTCCTACTTTTAATCCTATGGCTGGTGGTGGCAGTTCCAAATCCGACGACGGCAAGAAGAAGGCTCGTATTGAGATCATTCCGCTCATCGACGTCATCTTCTTTCTTCTCGCAACCTTCGTGTTGTTCACGCTGTCGCTGAACAAGATCAACTCGTTGCCAGTGCAGTTACCGGTGGCATCCAATGCTCCGTTAACCAAACAGGAGGACACCACCGTCACCCTGCAAGTGTCTGAAGACGGTGCCTACTATTGGAACAAGGAACTGATCACCCTTTCGGAAGTCGCTCCTCGCTTGCAGCAGTACAAGGAAAAGCAGGGCACCTTGGCCCGCGTGCTTATTGCCAACGACGACAAGTCGAAATTCGGTGCCACGGTCCGTGTTCTGGACGAAGTCCGCAAAGCAGACATCGGCCAGGTTTCAGTTGAGACCCGCATTCGTCCCACTGGTCGCTAAACCGTCCAACGTCACCCTCCGCCCATGCGCCGCGATTTTATCATCGGTATTTTGGCCTCAGTCATTTTCCACGTCGGATTTCTCTACGGAGGAAAGTTGGCCGACATGTTTTTCAAGCCTACCAAAAAGGCTGCCATTGTCGTTGAGGAGGCTCCGAAAATCGAATTGATGGAGATGCCCAAGATCGAACCGGAAGAGCCTGAGGTCGCTGAAGAAGCTTCCGATGTTAAGGCTGATGCGGTCGATTTCGCGCCGCCGATGCAGACCGATGTCCCGGCCATCGTAACAGACACTTCATTCGTTCAGCAGATTCAGCCGCCGCCTCCAGAAGGCGTGAAGCCCAATCCCGGGCTGATCACCATTCCCAAGGGATCCGCTCAGCAGCATGCCACCAAGCTGACCAACGTGTTCAATCTGGCAGAACTAGATCAGATCCCCGTCGCACGCTATCAAGCCAAGCCGGTTTACCCATTTGAAATGCGCCGAGCCGGTGTGACCGGTGAAGTGACCGTCGGCTTCATCGTCGACACCCAAGGCGAAGTGCGCGACGCCTACGCGGTCAAATCCACCCAACGCGAGTTCGAGGCTGCCGCCATTCAGGCCGTTTCCAAATGGAAGTTTAAGGCCGGCAAAAAAGGCGGTAAATCGGTCAATACCCGCATGCAAGTGCCCATCGTCTTCAGCATCACCGAGGAGTAATTTACTGTGACTTCCCTTCTCGCCCACATTCCCTCTCTCCTTCGCCGTGGTTCGATCGCGGCCTTGTTGCTCGCTTCACTAGCCAGCCTGCCGTCATTGGGACAGGCCCAGCAGGCCCAGGGCGGAGCCAAAGCGAACAAGCACTTCATGTCCGACAAGCTGAGCGAAGAGCTCGGCAAGGTCAGACCGCTCTCAGATGCCAAGAAGTGGGACGAGGCCATTGTCATGGTCGACGGCCTGCTTAAACAGGCTGCGCCAGACAGCTTCGACCAGGTTCAGCTGCTCAACTACAAGGTTCAATTCCTGATTAATAAGGGTGACCTGCAAGCTGTGATTGAACCGCTCGAGAAGTCACTGAAACTCTCACAGCAGTTCAACTACTTGGACGCAGGCATCGAATCTGAGCTAACATACCTTTTGGCCCAGATCTACTTCCAAGAAGCGGCCGCTAAAGATCGTACCCTTGAGCAACAGAAATACAATTTCACCAAGGCTGCTTACCACGCCGAGCGTTATCTGAGCAAATCCACCAAGGTGAATCCGGATTCGCGCGTATTTTACGCCTCGATCCTCTACTACATGGCTCAGCTCGATCCTAAGAACCTCGATCTGGAGCTGCTCAAAAAGGCCGAGGATGAGACCCGCAAATGTCTCCTGATGTCGACCCGTCCAAAGGATCAGCATCAGCAACTGCTGCTCGCGATCCTGACCCAACGGACAGAGTACGTGAAGGCCGCCGAGGTTCTTGAACTGATGGTGAAGCAAAATCCCAACAGTAAAACCTTCTGGCAGCAGCTCGCCGCCATGTACCTGAGCTTGGCTTCCGACAAGGATCCCAAGGTCGCTTACGCCAATAATGTTCGCGCCATTGTCACGATCGAACGTGCCCAGGCCGCCGGGCATATGAATACCTCCAAGGACAACTTCAACCTCGTCGGTATCTACATCAACATCCAGCAGTACGAACAAGCCGCCCTCTTGCTGGAAAGCGGTCTGCGCAATGGCAAAATCGACAGCGAGCAGAGGAATTGGGAATACTTGGCGATGTCCTACCAGCAAATGAACAAGGAGCTGAAGGCCATCGATGTTCTCAAAGAGGCCACCAAGCTTTTCCCCACTTCCGGACAACTCAACTTTCAGATCGCGCAATATTATTACTCAATCGACAAGCCTGAGGATGCGTACCGTGAAGGCATGATCGCGCTCTCCAAAGGCAATCTCGAGCGCCCGTGGACGGTTTATTCTTACATCGCCTACTGGGCCTACGAGTGCCGCAAACTGGACGAAGCCCTTGCCGCCGCCAACAAGGCTTATGAATATCCCGAGTCGGCCAAAGACAATAGTCTTAAGCGCGTGAAACAAGTGATCGAAGAATCCATCAAGGAGCGCGAGTTTACCCGGGCACAAATCGAAGGCCAGCAGCAGCCCAAGTCTGAGGAAAAAAAGCAAGAGCCCAAGACTGCTGCCAAAAAAGCCTGATTCGACACCTTAAATAACGATTTACCATGAACAAAGCTTACGTCCTAGTCCCACTTATCGCCGTAATCCTGTTCGGCGGCTACTACTACTCTTTCAGCACCGCGTACGAAAAGAAAGAGCTGGCACAAAAAGCCGCCGAGAAAGAGGCGCATAATGCTAAGCTGCGCAAAGAAGCCGCTGATCGCGAAATCGCCATCAAGGCCGCCGTCGAAGCAGATAAGACCCGCAAGGAAGAAAAGGCCAAAAAAGAAGCCAAGGACAAGGCCGAGAAAGAAGCCCGCGCCGCCGCCGTCGAGCAACGCAACAAGGCGCAACGCGACCAAGGCAAACTGGAGACCCAGAAATTCCGCCTTTCCAAGGATGTCGAAGCCCTAAAGGAAGAGATTGCAAAGATTGAAGCCGAGAAGGTCCGCGCGGTCTCGGAAGCAGAATTCCTCAAAGTTTACGTCAAAGAAGCGGAAGCCAATGTTAAGGGCCTCACGGCTGTGCTCGACAAAATCGAATCTGCCAACCGAGCCAAGGCTGAGTTTGACCGCCAAGCTGCCGCTGCTGCCAAGGCCAAATCCTAATTAACCTCCTCTCCCCTCTCTCGCATGAAAAAGTGGCTCTACTTCATCGCTCCGGCTGTCGGCCTGGGTGTCTTCCTGTTCTTCTATTACGCGCACGTGGAAGAGGCCGGCAAACGCCTCGCCGCTAAAAAAGTTGAAATCGAAAAGCGCGACGCTGAAGAAGCGGCCAAAAAGAAAGCGCTGGAGGAGCGTGCCCGTCAGGATGCTGACCGTCTCGCGGCCGAGCGGGCCAAAGAAGAGGCAAAGAAACTTGCCGAGCGCGTCGCTGCCCAGGCCGCTGAGGACAAAAAGGTCAAAGACGCGACCGATCTCGCCTTGGGTGAATGCGACAAGTACACCAAGGAAATCGCCCGGATGGAGCGCGAGTTGTCCGACCTGCGCGCCAAGAAAGAAAAAACGACCCGCGAGTTTCTGGAGATCTCCAAACAGCTTGAGCTGGCCAAGATCGCCCGCCGCAATGCCGAGCTCGAAGTGCAGCGCATGACCGAGATGGTCGCCACCAAGGCTGCGGAGAGCGCCATGGCGAAGTTCGTGCCGCCCCCGGCGCCAGTCGCCAAGTAAGCAGTCCCAATAGTTTTCATTTTTCGCGGCTCAGCGTCGTTTACGACCTGAGCCGCTTTTCTTTTTTCCGACCATGCCGAGAGTCCGCCCGGCATGGTCGCATTTTCGTTGGAGCGTAACCGCGGTCACTGGTTACAAGAATCCAACAAATGACACGGTTTTCCAAGGTGCCGGCACCCGGGGCTCGTGGCACAAAAGTCCCCACGCGACCGTCTCGCCGTCTGCCGATGGGATTTGCCGGCGTTCTCGTCGCCACGCTCTTGGTGCGCTAGGGACCGCCCGCCGCTGGACAGACCGCTCCGTCGCAGCGCCGCCGCCCCGACCGCCCGGCGAGCTTTCCCACTGCCTTGCGCATCCCCTCCGAGTTTCCCAACCCAGAAAGCCATGTCATCACCCACCTCACTCCGCTCTCGGTTTCGCCACTCCGTCTCCTGGCTGAAGCTGCTCCCCTTGCTATGTGGCGCCATGCTCGCGCCATCAGCGCTCAGTGCCGCCGAAGCGCAACCGGAGACGTTTCAGACCGCACCGGACCGGCCGGTCGACCTCGCGCGCGAGAAAAACCTCTACGCTGTCGGTTACGCGCACCTCGACACGCAATGGCGCTGGACCTACCCGCAGGTCATCCGCGAATTCATCCCCAACACGCTGCGCGACAACTTCGCCCTCTTCGCCAAATACCCCAACTACATCTTCAACTTCAGCGGCTCCCGGCGTTACGAGATGATGCAGGAGTACTACCCGACTGAGTTCCTGGAGCTGAAGCGCTGGATCGCCGCTGGTCGTTGGTTTCCCGCCGGCTCGTCGGTTGACGAAGGCGACGCCATTGTGCCGTCGACCGAGGCGTTCATCCGCCACTTCCTCTATGGCAACCAATACTTCCGCCGCGAATTCGGCATCGCCAGCGACGAGTTCATGCTGCCCGACTGTTTCGGCTTTCCCGCCGCTCTGCCCAGCCTGCTGGCCCACGCCGGGATCAAGGGCTTCTCCACTCAAAAGCTGACCTGGGGCTCGCCAGTCGGCGTGCCGTTCAAGGTCGGCGTCTGGAACGGCCCCGATGGCAGCTCCGTCATCGCCGCACTCGATCCCGGCGCGTATGTCGGCAAGGTCACCGAGGACCTCAGCCGTTCCGACAAGTGGCTCAAACGCATCAACACGACCGGACAGATCTCCGGCGCCTACGTTGACTATCACTACTACGGCACCGGCGACATCGGCGGCGCGCCGAAGGAAGACTCCGTGCGCTGGATCGAAAAGAGCATCGTCGGGGGCGGCCCGGTGCGCGTGATCTCCGCGCGTGCCGACCGGATTTTCCAGGACCTCAAGCCTGCCCAAGTGGCAAAATTGCCGCGTTATCAGGGTGAATTGCTCCTCACCGAACACTCCGCCGGCTCCGTCACCTCGCAGGCCTACATGAAGCGTTGGAACCGCAAAAACGAGCTCCTCGCCGGCAGCGCCGAGCGTGCGGCCGTCGCCGCGCAATGGCTCGGTGGCGCTGCATATCCCGCGAAGAAACTTTACGATGCCTGGGACCTCGTGCTCGGCACGCAAATGCACGACATGCTGCCCGGCACCAGCCATCCCAAGGGCTACGAATTCTGCTGGAACGACAATATCCTCGCCGCCAACCAATTTGCCGCCGCCCTCGAAGACTCCGTCGGCGCCGTGGCCACCGCCCTCGACACCCGCGCCGAGGGCGCTTCGCTCGTGGTGTTCAACTCGCTCGCGTTCGACCGCGAAGATGTCGTCGAAGCCGAACTCACCCTCGACCAAACGCCCTCCGCACTCGCCGCCTTCGGACCCGATGGCAAATCGACACCGGTGCAGATCCTCGGCCGCACGAGCGCCAACAAACTCAAGGTGGTGTTCGTCGCCCGCGTGCCCGCCGTGGGTTTCGCGACCTACGATGTCCGCCCCGCGACTGCCGCGGCCACCGACGCAACGCTCAAAGCGACCGCCTCCACCCTCGAAAACGCCCGTTATCGCGTCACCGTCGACGCGCAGGGCGATCTCGCCTCGGTCTTCGACAAATCGCTCGACAAGGAGCTGCTGGCCGCGCCCGCCCGGCTCTCGTTCCAATACGAAAAGCCCATGCAATATCCGGCATGGAACATGGACTGGACAGACCGCCAGAAGCCTTCCCGCGCTTTTGTGGACGGCCCGGCGAAAATTCGCGTGATCGAGTCCGGCCCGGTACGGGTGGCGCTCGAAATCGAGCGCGAAGCGCAGGGTTCAAAGTTCGTGCAAACCGTGCGTCTGAGTGCGGGTGCCACCGGCGAACGCGTGGAAATCGCCAACCGCATCGACTGGCATACCTACGAGTCGAGCCTCAAGGCCTCCTTCCCGCTCACCTCGGCCAATGCGCTCGCGACCTACGACTCGCAGGTCGGCACGATCCAGCGCGGCAACAATAACCCCCAGCGCTACGAAGTGCCGCAACACCAGTGGTTCGATCTCACCGCGACCGACGGCAGCTTCGGCGTCGCCGTGCTCAACGACTCCAAATACGGCTCCGACAAGCCCGACGACCGCACCATGCGGCTCACCCTCCTCTACTCGCCCGGCGTGCGTTACCGTTACCAGGACCAGGCCACGCAGGACTTCGGCCGCCACGACATCCTTTACGCACTCGCCAGCCACAAGGGCGACTGGCGCAAGGGCAATGTTCCGGCCCAAGCCGATTGCCTCAATCAGCCGCTGCAAGTCTTCCAAAGCGCCAAACACGAAGGCGCGCTCGGCCGCTCCTTCTCGCTGTGCAAACTCAGCGGTACGCAGGCCACCATCGTCGGCTTCAAGAAGGCCGAGGACAGCGACGAAATCATCGTCCGCGTGAAGGAGCAGACCGGCGAAGTCGTCGGCGGCCTGCGTCTCTCGATGGCCGCACCGCTCGGCGCCGCCCGCGAAGTCGACGGCCAGGAACGTCCGCTCGGCGCCGCCACGCTGGAGCGCGGCGAACTGGTCTTCTCACTGCCGGGTTACGGTCTGCGGGCCTTCGCGCTCAAGCTCGGCACCGCTCCGGCCAAGCTGACTGCGCCCGCCTCGCAGCCCGTGGCGCTCGCCTTCAACGAGGACGTCTTCAGCACCAATGCCCGCCGCACCGACGGTCGCTTCGATACCGAGGGCCGCGCGTTTCCCGCCGAGCAATTACCCGCCAAGATCGTGAGCGAAGGCATCGAGTTCGTCATGGGCTCGACCGCTGACGGCCAGAACAACGCCGTCGCCGCCCGCGGCCAGACCATCGCGCTCCCCGCCGGCAAATTCAACCGCCTCTATGTCCTCGCCGCCGCCACCACTGACACCGCCGCACGCTTCCTCGTGGATGGCCGCCCGGTCGATCTCTCGGTGCAAGGCTGGACCGGCTACATCGGCCAATGGGACAACCGCCTCTGGAATGCCGAGGCGCCCGAGACCTGCTTCAACTGGAGCTTCGACTACGTCGGCCTCGTCCCCGGCTTTATCAAACGCGACACCGTCGCGTGGTATTGCTCGCACCGGCATGCCGCCAAGGACGACGAGCACTACCAGTACAGCTACATCTACAAATATCGCATCGATCTGCCCGCCGGCGCCAAAGCGATCACCCTGCCCAATAATCCCAGCGTGCGCCTCTTTGCCGCCAGTGTGGCGAACAACGACCACGACGCGCTCGCCGCCGCCCAGCCGCTGTATGACCGCTTCGATGATCGCACGACCGGCGCGCCCAAGATCAACATCGCGAGCGGTTCGTTGAACGACACCGTCACCGTCGCCATCGAGCATCCGCTGTACTGGCGCGCAGGCTGCCTCCGCTACACCCTCGACGGCTCCGCGCCCACCGCCGCGTCGCCGGTTTACACCGCGCCGTTGACGATCAGCGCCAAGACCACCGTCAAGGCCTGTGCGCTCGACGCCGCCGGCCAGCCCGGCCCGATTGCGGCTGCCACCGTTGCGGTTAACGACGTCACCGCGCCGACCGTGGTCGCCGCAGCAACGTCCGCTCCGTTGCCCGTGGTCCGTGTGCAATTCTCCGAACCCGTGCAAAAAGCCTCCGCCGAGACGGTCGCCAATTATCGCCTCGACCAGCCGCTGAAGGTCGCGAGCGCCAGGCTCGCCGCCGACGCCAGGAGCGTGTTGCTCACGTTGTCCGCTCCCGCGGCCGACGGTCCGCTCAATCTCACCGTGAGCGGCGTGCGCGATGCCTCACCCGCGGGCAACGCCATCGGCAGCCAGACGCTCGCCGTGGCCGCCCTCAAGCCGGTTTACCGCCACGCTCCGCTCGCCGCCGGTCAAAACGCCGAGGTCAAGGTCGCCGGCCTCCCGGTGAAAAAAGGCCAGCCGTGGACGATGAACTTCTATGCCCGCCCCACCGCCAAGCCCGAGACGCGCACACTGCTCGCCGGCTTCGGCCGCCTCGACCAGAAGACCGCCGGCACCGGCCGCTATCTCGCGCTCTTCGCCAACGGCCTCCATTTCTGGTCGATGAAACGCGGCGTGGAATCTTTCCCGCCGAGCGATATCGGCCACTGGCAGCAAACCTCGACCCAGCTCGATGTCGGCCGCTGGCAGATGCTCACCGTCGCGTACGACGGCAAGGAACTGCGCCTCTACAAAGACGGCTGCCTCATCGGCAAAGATTCGGTGAATCTGTCGGACGACGAAAGCGTCGTGCGCCTCGCGCCGCTCGATCTCTGGGACAAAAAGCTGCGTTTCCAGGGCGAGATTCGTAACTTCGCCATCTGGAATCAGGCGCTGTCCAGCGAACAGCTCCAGATTCTACTGACCACCGAGCTGCCCAACTAAGGGCGGTTCGTTCCTTGGAATGAAACGCGCGCTCCGCCGTCTCTTCGTTGCCGCCGCCCTGGTGTTCGCACTGGGCGGCGTCACGGCAGGAGCGCATCCGGCTTATCTGACCTCGGCCGTGGCCCAAGTGAAGGCCGACGGCACGTACCGCGTGCAGCTCACCTTCGACGTCCTCGCGTTCGCGCTCAACGACACCTCGGAGCGCGTCAGCGATGACGCGATGTACGCCCTGCTCGACGGCCCGCGCGCCGAGCTCGACCGACGCATGGGCGAAGCGCGGGAACGGTTCGCGCGACACTTCCGCGTGCGCGCCGATGGACAGGAGCTCGCCGGCGAGACGTTCGCGTTTCCCACGGTCGACGAAGTTTTGCAGGCGAAAGATCCCGGCCGCAAAACGCGTCTGCCCGTGATCCTCTCCGCCGAAGCTTCCGGCACGCTGCCCGCCGGCACCCGCCGCATCGCCTGGCGGTTTCCCGAAGTGGTCGGCCGCGTGATCGTGATTGTCGAACGACAGGGCGAAGAAGCCATCAGCGAACCGGTGGCCGAGGGCGATTTCAGTACAGAGCAGGAGATAACACTTGCCGCGCCCGCCCAACACGCGCCGGCATCCGCTGCGCTCGCGCCACCCGCCGCACCCGCGCCGAGCGGTTGGCGCACAGCGGGGCGGTTTCTGCCGGTCGGCTTCGAACACATTTTGCCGCGCGGGCTCGATCACGTGTTGTTCGTGCTCGGGTTGTTCCTGCTGGCGGGCAGGCTATCGGCGCTGCTCTGGCAGGTGACGGCGTTTACCCTCGCGCACTCGGTCACCCTGGGGCTGGCGCTGTACGGCGTGGTGTCGGTGCCAACCGCCGTCGTGGAGCCGTTGATCGCCCTCTCGATCGTGCTGGTGGCGGTGGACAACCTGCGCGGTCGCGAGCTGCGGTGGTGGCGCGTGGCGGTGGTTTTCGCCTTCGGGCTCGTGCATGGCTTTGGGTTTGCCAGCGCATTGCTCACCGCCGGCCTGCCGCGCGCGGATTTTCTGCCGGCGCTGTGCGGCTTCAACGCGGGCGTCGAGCTCGGCCAGCTCGCCGTGCTCGGCCTCGCGTTTCTCGCCGGCGGCTGGTGGCGGCAACACGCCCATTACCGCCGCTGGGTCGTGGTGCCGGCTTCGCTCTGCATCGGCTTGATCGCGTGCGTTTGGACCGTGCAACGCCTGCTCGGAGCATGAAGGCGCGACCCAGGCGGAGTTTCCCCAAGTAAATAAATTTGCCCAAGCTAGCACCGCTGCCCTAACTCCCCGGGTTCCGCATGGCTTCCGCTTCTTCGCCCAACGTTCCCCAGCATGTCGCCATTATCATGGACGGCAACGGCCGCTGGGCCAAACAGCGCGGTCTGCCGCGTCTCGAAGGGCACCGCCGCGGCGTCGAGACCGTGCGCGAGATCATCGACGGCGCCCGTGAGCTCGGCATCCGTTACCTCACCCTCTACGCCTTCTCGGTCGAAAACAACCGCCGGCCGCAAGACGAGGTGGGCGGCCTGATGAGCCTGCTCGAATATTTCCTCGACCGCGAAACCGCCACGCTGGTCAAAAATCAGGTCCGCCTGCTCACCATCGGTCGCACGCAGGAGCTGCCCGATTTCGTGCGCCGGCCGCTGGAGCGCGCGATTCAAGCCACCGCCCATTTCACCGAGCACACGCTAATCCTGGCCTTGAACTACGGCGCGCGCACCGAGCTGCTCGATGCGGTCGCCGCCTATTCCCGCGCCGTGGCCGCCGGCGCCGAGCCCGCCGCCGCGCCTTCGTGGGAAACGCTCAATCGCTACCTCTACACCGCCGCCATCCCCGACCCGGATCTGGTGATCCGCACTTCCGGCGAGATGCGCGTGAGCAACTTTCTGCTCCTGCAAAGCGCTTACGCCGAATACGTCTTCACGCCCACCCTCTGGCCGGATTTCACCAAGGAGGCGCTTGCCGTCGCCGTGGCGGACTACGCCCGCCGCGAACGCCGTTTCGGCCTGACCAGCGAACAGATGAAACCCTCCGGCGCCTAACCGCCGCCCCACCGAACCGCTCCGCCCATGCGTCAACGCATTCTCAGCACACTCATTCTGTGGTCCCTGGTGTACGTGTGCCTCCGCTATCTCGGCACCGTCGGCGCCGTGTGGATGGTGGCGCTCGTCGGCGTGCTCACGCTGCGCGAGTTCTACGCCATGCTCTCGCGCATGGGCCTCGATCCGTTTGACCGCTTCGGCACCGTGCTGGGCGCGGCCATCCTGCTCGCGCCGCTCTATCTCGTGCCCTACGGCATCAGCGCCGAGCTGTTGCTCGCGCTGGCGGTGATCGTGTTTTCCATCCGCATCCTCGGCGAACGCGATCCGCAGAACCGCGTGGAAACGCTCGCGTGGTCGCTCTTCGGCGTCGTCTACGTGCCGTTCCTGTTGCACTTCCTCGTCCGCGTGCTGCTGATCCGCACGCCGCACGAAAGCACGGGCCTGATCCTCGCGCTCTGGTTGATCGCCGTGGCGAAATTTTGCGACACCGGCGCGCTGCTCGTCGGCTGCGCCATCGGCCGCCACAAGATGGCGCCCGTCATCAGTCCAAAAAAATCCTGGGAGGGCGTGGCCGGCGGTCTCGTGATCTCCGCGCTCGTCGGCGCGGGTCTCGCCTGGGGCTGCCGCGATTATCTGCCGGCGAAATTCACACCAGCTGTTGCGATGCTCATCGCGTTGCCCGTCGCCGGACTCGCTATCGTGTCGGATCTCATCGAGTCCATCATCAAGCGGCGCGCCGAGACGAAGGACACCGGCCAGACAATTCCCGGGATCGGCGGCGTCTTCGATTTGAGCGACAGCCTCATTCTCACCGCGCCGCTGGGTTACGCGCTGTTTCAACTCTTCTAACCGGCCCTGATGCAACCGCCCGTCGCGCCCGCCTCTCCTCGCAAACGCGTCGTCCTGCTCGGCGCCACCGGTTCCATCGGCGAAAACACGCTGCGCGTGATCGCCGCGCATCCCGACAAGCTGGAGCTCGTGGGCATCGCCGCCCGTTCCAACTGGGAGAAACTCGCCGCCATCGCGCAGGAATTTCGCGTGCCGCACATCGGCGTGTTCGAGGACACCGCCTACGCCGCCGCGCGGCGCACACCGGAGGCGTTTCCCGCCGGCGCCCAATTGTACGGCGGGTTGAGCGGTCTCGTCGAACTCGCGCAATTGCCCGAGGCCGACACCGTGCTCGTCGCCGTGGTCGGCACGACCGGCCTCCATCCCGCCCTGGCCGCGCTCGGCGCCGGCAAGGATCTCGCGCTCGCCAGCAAGGAAATCCTCGTGCTCGCCGGCAAGTTCGTGCTCGCGGCGGCGCGGCAAAACGGCGTCCGCCTCCTCCCCGTCGACAGCGAGCACAACGCCGTTTTCCAGTGCATCGAGGGCCATCCGCACGCGGCGCTCTCCCGCGTCACACTCACCGCCAGCGGCGGAGCGTTTCGCGACTGGCCGTTGGAACGCCTCACACAGGTGAAGACCGCCGACGCGCTCAAGCATCCCAACTGGGAAATGGGGCCGAAAATCACCGTCGACTCCGCCACACTCGCCAACAAAGGCCTCGAACTCATCGAGGCGCAGTGCCTCTTCGGGCTGCGCCCGGAGCAATGCCACGCGGTGCTGCATCCGCAAAGCATCGTGCATTGCCTGGTGGAGTTCGCCGACGGCGCGATGCTCGCCCAGCTCTGCCCGCCGTCGATGACGTTCCCCATCCAGCACGCGCTGCTTTATCCGCGCCGGGTGCAAGGCGTGGAGGCGCCACTGGATCTCAACCGGCTCTTCTCGCTGGACTTCCGGCCGGTGGAGGAAGCGCGTTTCCCGATGTTGAAGCTCGCCCGCCAGGTCATGGCGACCGGCGGCTCTTCGCCGGCGATCTTCAACGCTGCCAACGAGATCGCCGTCGCCGCATTTTTGGCGGAGCGCATCCCGTTTCTCGCTATTCACCAACTTGTCGATAAGACTTTACAAACCCTGCCCCCTCGCGAGCCTTCTTCCCTCGATGAAGTTCTCGCCATCGACGCGACTGCCCGGCGCGTGGCCGCGGAACTTCTGCCCGCTGTTTGCTGAACGCCCAACCTGTGCCTAGTTTCCCGTCTGTCGCCTCGCTCCTTGTCCGCTCCTCCCGCTTCTCGGCATGACCACCGACCTGTTCCAATCTTTGCTCTCCAACATCGGATCGATCGCGCTGGTCGTACTGTTTTTCGGCGGCTCGATCTTCGTGCATGAGCTCGGACACTTCTGGGCGGCGCGCCGCCGTGGTGTGCGCGTGGAGCGGTTTTCCATCGGCTTCGGGCCGAAAATCTTCTCGTGGCGCGGCAAAGACGGCGTGGAGTATTGCCTCTCTTGGCTGCCGCTCGGCGGCTACGTCGCATTGCCGCAACTCGCCGACATGCGCGCCATCGAGGGCGAGAGCGACATCGACACCGAGTCGCTGCCGCCGATCAGCTACACGAGCAAGATCATCGTCTTCGCCGCCGGCGCGACGATGAACATGGTGTTCGCGTTTGTCCTTGCATGCATTGTTTGGATTGTCGGCCAGCCCACCAGCAGTTCGCTTTCATCTACGACGGTTGCTGAAGTTTTGCCGCAGATGGAAAATGGGGAAGGCAAAATGGTTCCTAGCCCAGCTTCACTTGCAGGGCTCCAAGCTGGCGACATCATACTTAAGGTCGATGGAATACCGGTGCAGTGGTTTGGTGAAATCGTTGAACAGTTATCACTCGGCAGCGGTTGGAATGCTGACGGCCAACGGCAGACGATTTTCACCATTCAGCGCAATGGCCAAACTATGGATGTAACTATCCGCCCGATTCTCAGCGGCAGCGAAAAGCTAAGAAAGGTTGGATTTGCCACTGTGGCAAAACTGGTTGTCGGCAAAGTAACACCTGCGTCACCAGCCGAAAGCATGGGTTTGCAGATCAATGACCAAATAATCGCAGTAAACCAAAAGTCTGTGCTCACAATTTCTCAATTGGTCGAAAGTCTGCAATCCCGGGACACCTCACATCTTGTATTAACGGTCCTACGTGGAGAACGTAGAGTGAATCTAACTTCTGATAAGTCGAAGTCTTCAAAAGACAGCGCAGACATTGGTATCGCCCTAAAATCTGGCGTGATCTTTACCCACCCTACTCCCCTCAAACAAATTTCCACGGCGTTGAGCAAAACGGCCGACGGACTATTTGCGCTGATCAATCCTCGTTCCGATTTAGGACTTTCTCATATGACCGGTCCTATTGGAATTATTCGTAGTTTTTTCGATCTAGCACAGGAGGGGCTCCCCTTTGCTCTTTGGTTCTCTGTCATCATCAATGTGAACCTCGCCATTTTCAATCTGCTGCCGATCCCGGTCCTCGACGGCGGGCACATGCTTTTTGCCACCATCGCACGCCTCCGCGGCCGGCCGCTGCCGCTCAACTGGGTGATGACCGCGCAAAGCGTTTTCATGGTGTTGCTCTTCTCGATGATTCTTTACGTGAGCTTCTTCGACGTGCGCCGGATCGTGCGCGATGTCCGAGCCGACCGCGCCGAAGCCACCGCGCCGGCGAAGTAAACCCGGCCAAGTTGCCGCCGGCGGTTGAAGTTTGGGGGCAAACCCGTCTCCTTGCACGCGGCCACACCGCCGCCTAGTTTTCCGACTTCTTTCCTCCCATGGCTTACTGCGCATCGCGTTTTCGCACTTTCCGCCGCCGCACCGTCGAAGTCCGCGTCGGCTCCGTCGGCATCGGCGGTTCGCATCCGATCCGCCTCCAATCCATGACGACCAGCGACACGCAAGACGTCGCCGCCACCGTAAAGGAGGCCATCGCCATCGCCGAGGCCGGCAGCGAGCTGGTCCGCGTCACTGCACCCAACGTCGCCGCCGCTCAATGCCTGCGCGAGATCCGCACCCGCTTCACTGCCGCCGGATTCGGCGCCGTGCCGTTGGTGGCCGACATCCATTTTCTGCCGCAGGCCGCGATGGAAGCCGTCGAGCACGTGGAAAAAATCCGCGTCAACCCCGGCAACTACGCCGACAAGAAAAAGTTCGCCGTCCGCGAGTACAGCGACGCCGATTACGACCGGGAACTGCAACGCCTCCACGAGGCATTCACACCGCTCGTTCTGCGCTGCAAAACGCTCGGCCGCGCGCTCCGTATCGGCACCAACCACGGCTCGCTCAGCGATCGCATCATGAACCGCTACGGCGACTCGCCGCTCGGCATGGTCGAGAGCGCGCTCGAATTCGTACGCATCTGCGAAAGCCATGGTTTCCACGACCTCGTGCTGTCGATGAAGGCCAGCAACCCGAAGATCGTCATCCAGACCTACCGTCTGCTGGTCGAACGTATGGACGCCGCCCACCGCCCCTACCCGCTCCATCTCGGCGTGACCGAGGCCGGAGACGGCGAAGACGGCCGCATCAAGAGCACCATCGGCATCGGCGCCCTGCTGCTCGACGGCCTGGGCGATACCATCCGCGTCTCGCTCACGGAGGATTCCATTCACGAACTGCCAGTCGCCCGCGTCATCGCCGATCTCGCGATGAGCCGGTGGCATGCTGACTCCGCACCGCGGATACCGGAAACCGACGGCATCGATCCTTTCCGCTACACCCGGCGCACCACGCCCACTGTGACGCTCGGCACCAGCATCTCCGCAGGCGCAAACCAACCACCGCGCGTGATTGTCCGCCTCGGGTCCGGCGATGTCGCCGCCCAGCTGGCCGCGCTGCGCACCCCGGCCCTGGCAGACACGCCGGCGGAAGGCGTGCTCCTCCCTGTGGCCCGCGCCGCCGATCTGGCGGCGTTGCCCGATGTTGGCCCGGCCGCAACCGTGCTTGAACTGGCACCGGAGATCGCCGCCGAGGACGTGCAACCGCATGCCGTCAGACTGCGGCCCGGCACTGTGCTGCTGCGTCGCTTTACTGCAAACGACGGCGCCCAGCTCACCGCCTTCGCCCGCCTGGCGCAGGAGCGAAAATTCACGCTCGCCCTCGACCTCGATCCGGCCGCGATCCCCGCGCTCGCCACCGCACTGCGTGCCGCCGAAGCCACCGCGTTCGTCTTCACGCTGTCGGCGCCGCCGCCCGCAAATTCCGCCGGCGCGCACCCGGTCGGAGCCTATCGCCTGCTGGCAGAGACACTGCGCGCGCACTCGCTGTACTGTCCCATATGGATACGAAATACCGTCCACACGGCCGTGCGACCGCTGACCGACGGCCTTACGCGCCTGCTGGAGGCCAGCCTGCTCACTGGTGCCCTGCTCGCCGACGGCATTGGCGATATCATCAGCGTGGAGACAGAGTCCGACCCCGCCCGCGCCACCCGGCTGGCCTACAACATCCTGCAAGGCGCCGGCGCCCGCATCTCCAAAACTGAATACGTCGCCTGCCCGAGCTGCGGCCGCACCCTGTTCGATCTCCAGACCACCACCCAGCGGATACGCGCCCAGACCGGGCACTTAAAGGGGGTAAAGATCGCCATCATGGGGTGTATCGTGAACGGTCCCGGCGAGATGGCTGACGCCGACTTCGGCTATGTCGGCGGCGCTCCGGGCCGCATCAATCTCTACGTGGGTAAACAGTGCGTACAGTTCAACTTACCACAGGAGGAAGCCGACGCCCGGCTCATCGCCCTGATCAAGGAACACGGCAAATGGGTTGATCCCCGGCCCATTTCGACGACCGGATGAGCCTTTCGTATCCATACGTGGAAACACGTAACGACCACGCCAAACCCACTTGTAACCGACCATTCCCGAGGGAACCACGTGCCGCCATCGTAATGCCCCTCCACTACATTTCGCCGGCCGGTTGTATGGGGCCGGCAAAATACAGTTTTCCTGACACGCCTTCCCGGACGCAAATCGTTGTGAATAACTTGTCAGAAAGTTGCTCTTGAAATGCCTTTTCGCTTTCCTGTTACTCCGCGCCTTCGCAATCTACCGCCCGTCACCAGTTGTTCTTTCTCACCACGCGCCTCCGCCCGTTTTTACGCTCCCTGCGAGCTTCTGCTAATTTTGTTAGCCGCCAGCAAGATACATCATATTCATATTATTTTAACCCCGTTTGGCGACTGATCCCCGATTTTCTCGCAGACGCAGCCTGTTTCCTGTGGCAAGGTGCCCCGTGAGCAAGACCGTCCACTCCGCCTTGTGAATAAATTCTGATTCCGCGTCCTGCCCATGCCTACTTTGTCCCTGGCTCCCAGTCTCTGGGAAACCGTCAAATGCGACTTCAAGGGTCTCTTCCCTGAAGACGTGTTTCAGATGTGGTTTGAACCCATGGTGTGCCTCAGCACCACGGAAGACCACATGACGCTGGGCGTGCCCAACGACTTTGCGGCAATCTGGATTCACGACAACTATCTGGACCTGATTACTCAACGACTGCGCCTTACGGCCGGTCGCTCGGTCAACGTCACCCTGCGCAAGCTCGATGCCGGGCACCCCTCCCGGAACAACGGCGCCAATCATGCGGCGACCGATCTGCCCGCCGCCCCCCGCGCCCGCACCAACAACCGGCGCACCAGCCGGCACGATGACCGCAGCCCCACCTCGGGGATGCTCAACCCGCGCAACACGTTCGAAACGTTTGTCGTCGGCAGCAACAACCAGATGGCGCACGCCGCCGCCCTCGCCGTGGCCCAGTCGCCCGCGCAGGCCTACAACCCCCTTTTCATCTACGGCGACACCGGGCTCGGCAAAACCCACCTGATGCACGCCATCGGGCACGCCGTCCTGCGGCACAACCCCGAAGCCCGCGTCGCTTACCTCTCGACCGAGAAATTTACCAACGAGTTCATCCAAGCCCTGCAAGAGAACGGCCTGACGCGTTTCCGTCAGCGTTACCGCAGCGCCGATGTCCTCTTGCTCGACGATGTGCAGTTCCTCGCCGGCAAAGAGCGCATTCAGGAGGAGTTCTTCCACACGTTCAACGACCTCTTCGAGTCGGGCAAACAAGTCGTCCTTTCGAGTGACCGGCGTGCCAGCGAGATCCAGAAACTCGAATCCCGCCTCGTCTCCCGTTTCGAATGGGGCCTGCCGGCCGATATCCAGCCGCCGGACTACGAGACCCGTGTGGCCATTCTCCGCACCAAGGCCGCCACGCTGAAGTTCGATGTCCCCCCGCTGGTGATTAATTTCATCGCCCAGAACATCGCCAAGAACATCCGCCGGCTCGAAGGCGCGTTGATCAAGGTCGCCAGTTACGCCGCCCTCACGCACAAGCCGATGGATCTGCCGACGGCGGAGATGCTCCTGCAAGACGTGCTCATGGAGCAGGCGCAGAACCTCCTCACCATCGAGATCATTCAAAAACGAGTCGCCGATCACTATCAGATCCGCCATAGCGACATGACGAGCAAACGCCGGCCGGCCAACATCGCCATCCCCCGGCAGATCGCCATGTATCTCACGCGCCAGCTCACGAAACATTCTCTGCAAGAAATCGGCGATGCTTACGGTGGCCGCGATCACGGCACTGTGATCCACGCCTGCAAATCGGTGGACAACATGATCGAGCAGGATTCGTCCGTGCGCGGCGCCATCGAGTACCTCAAGGCGCAGCTTTCCCGGTAACGCCCGCCACTGCGGACGTTGCCCCAAGACCGCCGCGCGCCGCCCTGCGCGGCGCCAGCATCGAGAATCGCGGTTGATTTGCCGCCCAACCTGGTTGTTAGCTTATCCGCCATGAATCTCACTCCCGAGCAAAAACAAGCCGTCACGAGCTGGGTCACCTCCGGCGACTCCCTGTCGAACGTCCAGAAAAAGCTCCGCGAGCAGTTTCAGCTCACGCTGACCTACATGGATGTGCGCTTCATCGTGGATGACCTCAATCTCGAGCTCAAAGACGCCCAACCCTCCCCCTCGGCCTCCGACGTCACCAAGGCGCCACCGGCCCGCCCTGCGCCCGAGAAGGGCGAAAAGAAAGGGTTTCTCGACAAAATGAAGGAAAAGGTCGGGCTCGGCGGAAAAGCCGACGAGGAGGCCGTTGACGCCGAACTGGCCGAGGAAGACGAGCTCCCGCCCGAAGATCTGCCCGAGGAGGCTGCTCCGCCGGCCGGCCTGAGCAGCGTGCACGTCACGGTCGACAAAGTGACCCTCCTGCCCGGCGCGCTCGCCAGCGGCACCGTGACCTTTAGCGACGGCGTTACCGGCAAATGGATCGTGGACCAGTACGGCCGCCCCGGCTTCACCGAAATCAGCCGGCCCGGTTATCGGCCCAGCCAAGCCGACGCCCAAGCCTTCATGCAAGAGCTCGGCGCTTCGCTCCAGAAACGCGGTTTCTGAGCCCGCCGGGGTTTCCGCTCCACCCGCACATCGCCCACCGCCGGGAAAACGCCCGGCGGTTTGCAGCTTGGCCAGCGCGCACATAATATTGCGCCCGGTTTCACCCCTTGCCGCCTGTGACTGCTCAAACTCAACGGCGCCGCGTTCTCGTCATCGACGACGACCCCATCCAATTCCGGTTGGTGCAGGAATTGTTTACGAAGTTTCGCGGCGAACGTTTCACTCTCGAATGGGCCTCGCAGTACGAAAACGGCCTGCGCCACCTGCTCTCCGGCGAATACTGCACCTGCCTCCTCGACTACCAACTCGGCAACCGCGACGGCCTGGAATTGCTGCGTGAAGCCCAGGCCGCGCAATGCCGCACCCCTGTCATCGTGCTCACCGGCTGGTCGACGGAGGAAGTTGATTTTGCCGCGATGGACGCCGGCGCGTCGGACTACCTCGTCAAAGATGAAATCACGCCGCGTCTGCTCGAACGCGCGATCCGCTACATCCTCAAGCTGCACGAGACCATGGAGGCGCTCCGCCAGCTCGCCACGCATGACGAGCTCACCGGCCTGTTTAACCGCCGCGAACTCATCCGCACACTCCGCGACGAAGCGCAGCGCGCCCAACGTTTCCGCCGCCCCTTCGCGCTGACGCTGATCGACCTCGACCACTTCAAACAGATCAACGACACCCACGGCCACCAAGCGGGCGACCACGTATTGCGTCAGGTGGCCGACCGGCTCGCCGCCCACATACGCGCAGTGGATCGCGTGGCCCGCTACGGCGGCGAGGAATTCGCCCTGGTCCAGGTGGAAGCCGACCGCGTCACCGCCCTCGATGCCGCGCAGCGGCTCTGTGCCCAGTTCGCCGCCAATCCCTGCATCCTGCCGGAGCGCGGTCTGGTGTTGCCCGTCACGCTCAGCGCGGGCGTGGCGGCCTTCCCTGCCGATGGCGACACGATCGACGTGCTCGTGGAGGCCGCGGATCGCGCTCTCTACACCGCCAAAGCGCGCGGACGCAACATTGCCATCGGCGCGCACGAGGCCACCGCCAACATCCTCACGGCCGAACCACCAATTGCGTCCGTTGCGAGCGTTGCAGATAGCGCTGCGCAAACTCCGCCAGTTGCTCACGCGTGACGGCGGCGATGCGCTCATCGTAGTACGTGCCGTCGTCGTTGGGCAGACCGTAGAGCCGGTTCAATCCGGCGTGCATCGCGCGCGCGGAGTTGGATTGCAGCGCCTGCCGCCGCGCCGCCTTGAGGCGCGTCTGGCACCGGCTCAATTCCACCGGCTCGACTCCGCCCGCCGCCACGCGCGCGATCTCGGCGTCGATCTCCGCGAGCACCTGGGCCGCGCGCTCCGATGCCGTGCCGGCGAAGAAATAAAACATCGCCGCGTCCAGGCCGGTGACGCGCGCTGAACGCACGAAATAGGCGAGCCCCTGCTCCTCGCGCACGCGCTCGAAGAGCCGCGAAGCCATGCCGCTGAAAAGTTCGTCGGCGACCTCGCCCACGTAGAAATCGGCCGCCCCCAGCGTCGGCCCGGGAAACGCCTGCAACACCACCGCCTGCTCGCGCGGTTGTGTTTCCACAAAATCGCCCACGGCGGCCGCCCCGGTGAACGTCACTGCCGGCGCCGTCAGCGGCGTCTTGGGTAGCTTGGCCAGCCAGGCCCGCAATTTCGGCAACAACTGGCGCGGATCGAAATCGCCCGCGACCGCCACCACGGTGTTGGAGGCCACGACCAGCCGCCGGTACTGCGCCTTGATGTCGGCGACCGTGAGCTGCCGCAGACTCGTCTCGTCGCCTTGCGCGTCGATGGCCAGCGGGTGTGAGCCAAAAAATTTCTGCCGGACGAGTTTCTTGGCCAGCGTCACGACATCGTCGTTGTCCTGCTGGAGCTCGGCCAGCTGCGCGTCGCGCTCAGTGGCAAAGGTCGTCGCGCGAAAATCCGGCGTGAGCAACGCGTCGCTCAACACCTGGAGCGCGCGATCGGTGTCGGTCGGCAACACCTCGGCGGCCAGCCCGAAACTGTTGTTGCCCGAGAACGGATAAAACGCGCCGCCGACCTCCTCGATGTATTGCGCCACCGCAGCGGCGCTGCGCCGGCGGGTGTCCTTGGTGAGCAAGGTTGCGAGCAGGGCCGTGACGCCGCGCTTGCCCGGCGTCTCAAACATTGGCCCGCCCTGACAGAGCACGCGCAGGTGCAAGTTGGGCAGATGGCGGTCGGGGCGCAGCAATATGCGCACACCGTTGGGCAGCGTCGTCTCGGTGAACTCCGCCGTGGTGACCGTGCTGTTCGCACCCGCGGCAGTCGTGGGCGCGGCGCTTTTGGGATTCAGCGAAACCTCTGTGAGCCGCGAAGGCACGAGGTAGGTGCGCAACACGCGTTGCAGCGAGGCGGCGGTGACGCCGCGCAATCGCTCGAAATAGCCGCGACTGAAATCGAGATCACCCGCCACCACTTCAGCGACGCCCAATCGCGACGCCTGGCCGGACATGGTTTTGCGGGTGTTGATCTCGCCGACGATGAGCTGGCGGACGGCCTTGCGGATTTGCGCCGCGGTGAAGCCGCGCGCGGCACAACGCGCCAGCTCGCGGTGGATCGCGGAGACGGCCGCCTCGCGCTTGTCGGCCTCGCTCGTCAGCGAAACATAAAACAGCCCCACGCTGCCGGGATTCCAGCAATGCGCGTCGATGGCATGCACCAGCCGGGCTTTTTCCCGGATCGCCTGCCAGAGCACCGAGCTGTCGCCCGCGCCGAGAATGGTCGCGAGCAGATCGAGCGCCGGCGCGTCCGGATGCGTCAGCCCGGGAATCTGCCAGGCCAGGCCGGCCCGGGTGAGCTCGACATCCTCGAAACGGTGCTGCGCCCGCGCGGCGAGTTGCAACGGCTCATCCGGCACCGCAACCGGCGCCAGCCGGGCCCGCGGTACGGCGCCAAATTGTATCTCGACCTCTGCGCGCACCGCCGTCGGATCGACCGCGCCGACCACCACGACGACCAGGTTGTTGGGCACGTAGCGGGCTCGATGGTAGGCGAGCAGATCGTCGCGCGTGAGCGTGGCGAACACATCGCGATGCCCGATGATCGGATAGCGATAGGGATGCGCGCGAAACGCCGTGTCGAAAAGTCCCTCGCCCAGCCGCTGGTCGGGATCGTCGCGCGTCATGGCAATCTCGCGGAGAATGACGTCGCGCTCGCGTTTCACCTCGTCGGCCGGCAGCGTGGAGTGCAGCACCGCATCGGCGAGCACATCGAGCGCGAGCCCCGTGTGCTCCGCGGGCAGATCGATGTAATACACGGTGCGGTCGAAGGTGGTGTAGGCGTTGATGTAGCCGCCGTGCGCCTGCACCGTGGCGCTGATCTCGCGGCCGGCGCGGCGGGCGGTGCCCTTGAAAATCATGTGTTCGAGGAAATGCGAGATGCCCGCGCCGAGGCACGCGCCCTCGTGGATGCTGCCGGTCTTGACCCACACTTGCACCGAGGCGAGCGCGGCGGATTGATCGGGTTTGACGATCAGCGTCAGTCCATTGGGCAAGACGGTGCGCTCGATCGGCTCGCGCCAGAAGGCTTCCAACATTTGAAAATCGCCAGTGCGGGTCGGTCGGGTGGACATGATTTTTCCTGGGACAAAGGGACGGCGGGCCGCCGGCGGAGTCGGAAGCCGGAGGCGGAGCGGGCGTCAGTTCGGCTCGATCGGCGGGCGGGCCGAAGTCGCCGGATTGCGAGGCAGAAACGGTTTCACGAAAGCCTCGTCGAAAGTGTAGATCTCGGAGAAATCTTCGCGGCGGTCGGAGTCGGTTTTGCTGAACACGCGGTAGTCGATCAGCGTGAAAACGATTTCGCCGAAGTCGCCGCAACGGGTGATACCCCACGCATTGAGCACGGTCTTCGCCAGAGGGCCGAACTGCTCCAGCGCGTACTGCCGCACGCCATCCAGCAGCTCCGGGCCGGAGATGTGATGGGATTTGGACAGCCGGGAAGCGTCCTTCTTCTTCAGTTCCTTGACCGTGTGATCCAGCCCGTGCCGGATAAATACATAGGCCTTCCGGTCATAGCGCGGATCTTCTTTGACGATTTGATTGACGATTTCCGTGAAATCCCGGTCTTGCATGCGATAGTGTGTTGCGTCCTTAGCACACGTCCCGACGCCGTGCAACTCCCGCGCTCCAGCTCTGCGTCACAGGTTTTTTCCCCAGTAAACACCGGCAATACTCCTTAGTTACAATTGCCTCGCTTTTGCAGTATCGAATATGCCCAATTTCCCCACCTAATAAAGATTACATGATCGCTTCTACGCAGACCAACCATCCACTCGCCGCTCCTGTCGCTTCACCAGCAGCCGGCTCGGAAGCGAACCCGCTCGATCTCGCCTGTGCGCGCCTACGCACCGCCGGACTGCGCATCACGCAGCCACGCGTCGCGATTTTGGCCGCACTCCTTGCCCGCCGGCAGCCCACCAGTATCGAACAGATTCACCGCGAGCTCAATCAACGCTCCTGCGATCTGGTCACGGTGTATCGCTGCCTCGCGGTCTTCGAGGAACTGGGCTTGGTCCGGCGTTCGTTCGCCCATAACGGCACCAGCTTGTACGCCATCCAATCTGGTAACGAAGCTCGCTACCACATCGTGTGCAAAGAAACCCAGGCCACCGAGGAGCTCGAACCCGCGATTGCTGCGGACTTGCAACAAGTCGTGCAACGCGCCGTGGATTCGCTGCGACTGCGCGGCTACCGCGACATCAACGCCCACGTGGAATTTTTCGGCGTGACCGGCCCGCAGCATCCGGCGAGGACGGCCTCGCCCGACGCCGCCTTGCCACGGCGCTGAACACTCAGCTCTGTTTCACCCACCGCGCGGACACTTTTGTCCGCGCTTTTTTGGGCCGCCAATGTCAGGCGCGGGCCGCGTCGTAGTTGGCCTCGGCCTTTCGCCAGTCGATGATCTGCCAGAATTCCTGCACGTAATTAAGGCGCAGGTTCTGATGCTTCAGGTAATAGGCATGCTCCCAGACATCGAGCCCGAGCAACGGCACCAACCCTTCGCTCAACGGCGAATCCTGATTGGCGGTCGAGTGCAATTCCAGCGAGCCGCCCGGCTTGAACGACAACCACGCCCAGCCGCTGCCGAAACGTTTCATCGCCACGTCGGTGAAGCGGGCCTTGAACGCGTCGAAGGAACCGAAAACCAGATTGATCCCCTGCGCCAGATCGCCGACCGGCGCGCGGCCGCCCTGCGGGCTCAAAAGCTGCCAGAAGAGCGTGTGGTTGACGTGGCCGCCCACCTGGTTGCGCACCGCTGCACGCGCTTTTTCCGGCAAGGTGTTGAGCGTCTTCAACAGCTCCTCGGCGGTCTTCTTCTGCAATTCGGGAAACTCCGCCAGCGCCCGGTTGGCGCTGTCGATGTACGCCTGATGATGCTTCGCGTGGTGCAGCTCCATCGTGCGCGCATCAATGTGCGGTTCGAGCGCATCGTAGGCGTAGGGCAGCGGCGGCAGCGTGAACGGCTGCGGCGGCGGTGTCTTCGGCGCCTTGGGTGCCGCGGGCGTCGCGGGTGCCGCCTTGGCGCCGGATTTTTCGGCGGCCGTCAACGCTGGCGTCAACGCGCCGAGCCCGAGCAGCGCGGCGCCGGCTCCCAAAGTGTGCAAGGCTTCGCGGCGCGAGCAGGCGGCGTTGGGTTTCATCATGAGCGCAGCTTAGTGGCGAAACGCGTTTCCGCAAGCCGCCGCCGGCTCAGTCGCGCCCGCGGCTCAACCGGATGCGCGGGTCGAGCCAGAGCAAAAGCAGATCGCTCGCCAGCGTGCCCACGGCGCCGAGCAGGCTCAGCACCATCAGCATCGAGCCCGCCAGATAAACGTCCTCCGTCTGCAATGCCTCCAGCATCACCGGACCCACCATCGGCAGACTGAGCACGAGCGCGACGATGGTCCCGCCCGATACGAGCTGCGGGAACAGCCCGCCGAGACTGGAAACGAACGGATTGAGCGCGAGTCGCAGCGGATATTTTACGAGCAGACGCAGCGGCCGCAGGCCCTTGGCCCGCGCCGTGATGACATAGGGCTTTTTCAATTCGTCGAGCAGGTTGGCCCGCATCACCCGGATCATGCCGGCCATGCCGCCGAGTCCGAGCACCGCGATCGGAATCCAGAGATGCTGCACCAGATCAACCAGCTTGGCCCAGCTCCAGCCGCGCACCGCGGCAAACTCCGGCGAAAACAGCCCCGAGATCCGCCAGCCGCCCCAGCGGTTCGCCAGGTACACGCACACCACCGCGAGCAGAAACGACGGCACCGACATCCCGAGAAAACCCAGCAGCGTCAGCGCATAATCGCCCGGCGAGTATTGCCGCACCGCCGAGTAAACCCCGAGCGGCAGCGCCACCGCCCACGTGACGAGAATCGTGGCCACCGTGACGAGCACGGTCAGCAACAGCCGGTCGCCGATCACCTGATTGACCGAGCGGTTGTGCTCCATCGAGAGACCGAGGTTGCCCTGGAGCAGTCCGGTGTCGCGCGCGTCCAACGTGGCAAACCACCGCAGCCCCACCCACCGCAGGTACCGCTGCGGCATCGGCTCATCGAGGTGGAAGTTCGCGCGGTAATCCTCGATCTGCTGCGCCGACGCCGGCGAGCCGCTCATCTGCAATTCCAGGATGCGTGCGTTGACGAAGTCGCCCGGCGGCAGTTGCACGATCACGAAGACCACGACCGACACGACTGCGAGCGTGGGAATCATCAACAGCAGGCGGCGGCCGATGAACGGATGCCGGAGCGCGAGCAACACGAGTGCCAGCAAGCCGGCGCCGATCAGCAACGCGCGCACGAAACCCGCGAGCGGCAGGCTGTCGTGGTCGCGCCCCGCCGCGAGCATCACGGCGGCGGGCTCGGGCGTCACCTCCTGCAAGGCGCGGCGCGTCTCGGCCACCACGGCCGGCGAATCCAACGGGGCGTCCCAGAAATACGTTTCGATGCCGGTGTTGCCCGGCGTCAGGTACATGGCGCTGAAGATCGCGT
The DNA here is from genome assembly GCA_016217595.1 of Opitutia bacterium. Lineage (GTDB taxonomy): Bacteria > Verrucomicrobiota > Verrucomicrobiia > Opitutales > Opitutaceae > MWDT01. The sequence goes on from JACRHS010000020.1 coordinate 192,550, forward strand.
TCGCGGGCACATTGCGGAAACCGTTTTTCACCACCACCAGTTGCGGCGGCGGCGTGGCGATGCTGATGTGCCAGACTTCCTCGGCGTTGGTGTCGAAGATGCGGAAGAGCAGCGCCCGTCGCCGCGCCTGATCGGTGGTGGCAAAAATCTCGTCGAGCAGCGCCATGTTGCGCCGCAGCGGATGTCCGGCCGGCGGCTCGATGGCGCCGGGCCGCGGCCAGCGCGCTTCGCCGTTCGCCCCGCCGCCTTGATACCAGAGTCCGAAGGCCGGCGCGTAAAACGACTCCAGGTACGTCGGCACGAAATTGCGCGTGCCGATCAGCGGGTTGAATTCGCTCTCGCCCATCCACACCTCGAAATCGTGCTGGTAGCCTTTTTTCTCCGCGTCGTAGAGCGGCCGGGCGCGGTGCCGCAACTGGCAGCGCACGCCCACGCGCGCCCAATCGTCCACGACAAACTGTGCCGGCCCGTTGCCGGTGTAGTCGGTCATGTTGAGAAACCAGAGCATGCGCGTGCCGTCGGGAAACGTGCGAAAGCCCTCGGGATCGCGCCCGATCAGGCCGAGCGCGTCGAGCAGTCGGCTGGCCTCGGCGGGCGCGAAGTCCACGTAGCTTTGGGCCAGCCGCGGATACGCGTAGCCCGAACCGGGGCCGGGCTGAATCTGCGACGGCACGCCCTGGCCGTTGAACTCGGCATCGATGATGTCGCGCCGGTTGATGGCCAGCGAGAGCGCCTGACGGAAACGGCGGTCGTTGAGCAGTTGCGCCTTCCATCGCGTCTCCGGCTCTGCGGGATCGACCCGGCGGTTGAGCACGGGAAAAATTGTGAACAGCGAACGCGACGCCGGGAACCAGTGATAAACCGCGTAGCCGTTTTTTGCCGCCTCGCTCATGAGCAGCACGTGATCCTCGTAGCGGATGTGCCGGTCCTGCATCGCCACGTGCCCCATCGCCGCCGTCTGCCCGATCAGGCTGGCGGGGCGAATCTCGAACACCAGCCGGTCGAGATAAGGCAGCTGCTGACCTGACGGATCGACGGCGCAATAGTACGGATTGCGCACGAACACCTGCGGCGCGTTGGGCTTCCACGTGCGATAGATCCACGGCCACAACCGCGGATGCTCGGGATTGCTCCAGAGCTTCGCGCGCTTGTAGACCGCGAGCGGACTGGCGAGTTTGCACGCCGCCATCGTCATCGCGATCAGCTTCTGGTTGCCGCTCTCCGGATGGTACTGCTCCAGATAATGCGCCGGCGTGATGTAGTTCTCGTAGCTCTCGTCGCCGAGCACGCTCGACGCGAGCCGCTCCAGAAACAGCGGGTTGGGTTGATCAAACACAAAACGCAGCCGCAACTCGTCGACCTGCTCGATCCGCCCCTGCGTGGCGCCCGCGCGCAGCAGCCGCGACGCGATTTTGAAATACAGCACCTCGCGCTGGTACCAGTAAACGAAGTCCCGCGCCGTCACCGGATGCCCGTCCGACCACCGCAACCCCTGCCGCAGCGTGAACGTGAAAACCCGGCTGTCGGGCGAGACCTCCCACGATTTCGCCAGATGCGGCACGATGGGGTAACCTTGCGGCGACCACCGCACGAGAATGCTCGACGACATCCGCCACGTGATCGTCTCGATGTCGCTGTGCGAACTGGCCAGTCGCGACCAGGTGCCGCCGTAGCGCCCGATGCCGTCGGGCCCCGCCAGTACGACCGGCTCCGGCCCGGTGCGCTCGGCCACCGGCGGCAGTTTTCCCTCCCGCACCAGATCGGCCAGCACCGGCGCTTCCGCGCGCGGCCACCACGCCGCATCGTGCCCCGCCCGGTAATCGACCTCGCGCCACACGACCGGCGGATGCGCGCTGTCGATCGACTCCGCCCGTTGCCGCGCCTGCGTCACCGCCGCGACCGCCTCCGGCGACGGAGCGGGTGGCGGCGTGACGACATCGGGCCGGAAAAACGCCGCAGCCGCGTACAACAGCGCCGTGAGCAAGAAGGCGGCGCCGGCCAGATAAAGAAGGGGCGACAGGGAACGAAGTTTCACGCGCAGAGCGACGCCGCCAGCAAGCCCCGCCCCCCGCACCGGCGCAACGCTCTTTCCGCGTCACACCTCCTCCGCGCCGGCGCCATCCCGCGGTTGTGTTTTGCGGGTTTTGTGACTTCTTCCCCGCATCCGCCATGAAACTCGTCTCCTGGAACGTCAACGGCATCCGCGCCGTGTTGAAAAAGGGCCTCCTCGATTACCTCTCCACCTGCGACGCCGATGCGATCTGCCTGCAGGAGACCAAGGCCCACCCCGGCGATGTGCAGCACGTCCCCTGGCCCGCCGGCTACCAGGCCATCTGGAACAGCGCCGATAAAAAGGGCTACAGCGGCACCGTGATCTTCACCCGTCGCAAACCCAAGAGCGTCACGCTCGGCATCGGCGTTGCCGCACACGACACCGAGGGGCGCACCATCGCCGCCGAGTTCGCCGATTTCTGGCTCGTCAACGTCTACCAGCCCAACTCGCAGCGCGGCCTCACGCGGCTCGATTACCGCACGCAGGAGTGGGACCCGGCGTTTCTCGCGTTTCTGCGGAAACTGGAAAAGACCGGCAAGCCCGTCGTCTTCTGCGGCGACCTCAACGTCGCCCACGCCGAGATCGATCTCGCCAACCCCAAGACCAATCGCCGCAACGCCGGCTTCACCGACGAGGAGCGCACCAACTTCTCCACCTTGCTCGCGGCGGGTTTCGTCGACACGTTCCGCGAATTCGAGCCGGGGCCGGGCCACTACTCGTGGTGGAGCCAGATGGCCAACTGCCGCGCGCGTAACATCGGGTGGCGCGTCGATTATTTCGTCGCCAGCGCCGCGCTGAAACCCGCGTTGAAACGCGCGTGGATCAGTCCCGAGGTCATGGGCAGCGACCACTGCCCCGTGGGGCTGGAGCTCAAGGGATAACTCGCCCGGCGGGCTGTCGCGCTCCAACGCGCCGCCCGCTCAGTCGAACGCCACCAGCCGGCCGTCGTACCGCACCACGCGACGACCGAGCCGCGCGGTGGCGGCCAGGCCTTCACCGCTGCGTTTCACCTCGGGCGCAGCGCCGCGTTGCACGGTCATGATCACAAAAAAATCCCCATCGCCGTCGACCGCCACGGTGTCGGTCCATTCGCCGCGCGCCACGGTGATATGCGGCTTGGCCGGGGTGAGGACGGTCGCGCGCAACGAGGCGCCGTTGGCCGCGCGCAATTCAAAGCCGTCGGGGCGCAACTTCACGTCGCGCTCGCGCGTGTGCAGCAACCAGCGCCGCGCCGGGCCGCCGGCGATGCGGTCGACCACCGCCGCCACGACCGGCGCACCGCCCTCGCCGGAGTAATCCACCGCCCAAACTCGTTGCGCGCGAATGCCGAGATCGAGCGTGGGTTCGAGGCGCGCGGGCCGGCCGTCGGTCGGCGCCACGGTGTACACCGCATCGAGGTCGAGCGCGACCGCGCCCGAGCCGTCGGGATGCGCGAACGCCTCCAGCACGCGGCCCGGGAGCCAGCCGTGCGTGCCGGGGATGACCACGACGTTTTCGCGTTCGCGGGAAACGGTCTCCACGTCGGCGCGGTCGCGCTGGCGTTGCACGGCCCACTGGCCGCCGAGCGCGTAGAGGCGGAAGCTGCCGGCGTCGGCAAATGAATCGAAACCGCGGGACGGCCAGACGTTGGCGGTAAACGCCGCGACGCAGTCCCCCGCATCCACCCATGCGTTGCGAAAAAAGAACATTCCGGCGCGGTCGTCGCGCCACATCCGCGACACCGCCACGCCCGGATTGAGCGCGGTCTCGGCAAACGGATAATACCGCAGGGCGAACAACGCATCGCCGGGCTTCTGCACATCGAACGTGCGGTCGCCGTTGAGGCCGAAGGTGCGGTCGAAGAGCCATTGCAACGCACCGCGGCTGGCGGCATCGGTCAGGCCGAAGAGCGCCACCGTGTCGCCGCCGTGCGCGTCGTCGCGCTCCCAAGCCGTCAACGGGCGGCCGGCGGCCGGCGAAAACAGCGTCGCGCCAAAGCCCACCAGCTCCGGTCCGGCGCCCGGCGCGGCGGGCGGCAACAACTGCATCGTGTAGAGCGGAGCGAACCAGCGGGCGGCGGATTGCGCGGCGAGGTCCTCCGCCTGCAACTGCCGCCACGCGAGTAGAAACGCACCCAAGCCCTGACTGAGCGACACGCGCAACGCCTCGAAACCGGCGCGCGGCCAGCCGCGTTCGCCGTATTCGGCAAGGTGCCGACCAACGGCACTGCGCGCCGCGCGAGCACAGGCCACCGTGTCTGCGGCGGCCCCTCGGTCACCAACGACCGCCAACGCCGCCAACCCGGCCGCCGAGCTCGCGAGCGCATAGTCGCCGCTCGCGGGCGACAACGGACTCGCCGGATCGCCACGCAGCAATTGGCCCGCGATTTCGGACAACGCCCGGGCGACCACCGCACGGCGCTCCGCCGGCCAGGTCTCGGCGCAAAGATCGTAGGCAAGCGCGACGCCGACTGTCGCAGATGCGCGCCAGCGCACCGGCGCCGGTTCGCTCCATAGTTTCCACTCGCGGCCGCCAGCGGGATCGGTCCACGCCTTGCGGTCGTCGATGGTGGCTTCGCACAATTCCAGCGCCCGCATGGCCGCGGCAGCATCTTCGTTCAATGCATACCGCAACGCCCAGCCCGCCGCGTGCTGCCCCTGCCCCAAAGGCGTCGGCGTGTCGGCCAGCAGCGCATCGAGCCGCGCGACGATGGCCTGGCCGGCGGGGGTGCGTTGATGCGAACGTAGTTCGGCGAGATCGGTGCGTTTGAAAAAAAGCCGCGGATGCCCGACCTGCCGGGGCGCCGGTGCGGCCCAACCCGCCAGCACCGCGAGCCCGAAGAACCAAAACCCAAAACACAGGCGGCCGAAAACAGCGAGGGGCGGGCGCGGCGGAGTCATCGCCTTCATGCATGAGCGTTTGCCCGGCCCACGGCAAGCGGTGGTTGCGGCGCAGGCAGAGCAAATCTGCGTAGCGACCGCGGTGCCGGCCTCCGCGGCATTTTTCCGGCAAATTGCGCCGCTGCAAACGGTACGGCGGCATGACCGCACCACGCCGGTTAATACCCTATCCTCTATGGACTTTGACCCGGCCCGGGGTAGCGTTAACTCGTACGGAACAACAATTGCCTCAATCTCGCGTTTCAGGAAAGCCCCAGATTAGCCGAAATAGGTAACAGATGGACCCTTCACACACCGCGACTGCCGCCGCAGCCGGGGCGCAATTCGCTTGTGCCACGCCTGAGCCTGCGCTGTTGACGCGTGCCGTGGCAGAAAACGCGGGCGTCGCCCTCGTAGCTTGCAGCACCGATGGGCGCATCCGGTTGTTCAATCGTGCCGCAGAACGGTTGTTTGGCTGGCCGGCGGCCAAGATTGTGGGCGAAAAGCTCATCTCTGATTTGATCGATCCGGGCGAACTCTCCGCCCTCATGCTCGATCTCGCGCGCACAATGCGGCAGGAAGTCACCCCCGTGGCGGCCGTGTTGCTCTACGGTTCGGGGGTGCGCTATCAGGGCCACGCCCGCGAGTGGACGTTGTTGCGCCGCGATGGCACCCAGTTCCCCGCCACCATCGCATTCAGCGAACTTCGCACCCCGCGCGATCCCTGCGACGGCATGGTCGCCGCCATCACCAACATCTCGTCGCGCAAGCGCACCGCAGAGGCCTTTCTCGCCAAGCAGCGTCAGCTGGAAGATTTCATCAAGTACACGCCGGCGGCGGTGGCGTTGCTCGATCGCGAGCTGCGTTACCTCGCGACCAGTTTGCGCTGGGTCACGGATTACAACCTCACCGAGCAGGACGTGCGCGGCCGTTCGCACCTCGATGTTTTCCCCAACCTGCCGCCGCACTGGCGCGACGCCTACCTGCGCTGTCTCGGTGGCTCGGTCATCAGTTACGAGGAGGATCGCTTCATCCGGCCCGACGGCCACGAGGAATGGCTGAAATGGGAGTGCCACCCCTGGCGTCAGCTCGACGGCGACATCGGCGGCATCACCATCTACTCGGAAATCATCACCGAGAAGTACCGCGCCGCGCAAAAACTTCGCACCAGCGAGGCCCAGCTCCGCGAAGCCCAGCACATCGCCCGCATCGGCAATTGGGAAATCAACATCGCCGACCGCCATCTCACCTGGTCGCACGAGACCTACCTCATCCACGAGATGGACCCGGGCACGCCCATCACGTTGGAGCATGCGTTCGCGACCTACACCCCCGAACACCGCAAACTCGTCGAAAACGCCTATAAGGCGGGCCTGCGCTACAAGCAGGGTTGCGATCTCGAGATCCAAGTCCGCACCGCGAAGGGCCGGATGATCTGGGTGCGCATCATCGGCCGCGTCGAATGCAAGGACGGCGTGCCGGTGCGCATGTTCGGCACCACGCAGGATATTTCCGAACGCAAACGCTGGGAGGCCGACATGGTGCAGGCCAAGGACCAGGCGCTCGCCGCCGCCCGGGCCAAGAGCGAGTTCCTCGCCAACATGAGCCACGAGATCCGCACGCCGCTCAACGCCGTCATCGGCATGGCCGGCCTGCTGCTCGACACCCGGCTCGATTTGGAACAACGCGATTACACCAACACCATCCGCACCGCCAGCGAGTCGCTGCTCCAGATCATCAACGCCATCCTCGACCTCTCCAAACTGGAGTCGGGCAAAATGGATCTGGAAGCGCAGCCCTTCTGTCTCAGCGATTGCGTGGAGTCGGCGGTCGAATTGGTGGCGCCACAAGCCACGGAGAAAAAACTCGAGCTCAACTGCTGGATCGACCCCGCCATCCCCGGTGCCGTCGTCGGCGATGCCCCGCGGCTCCGGCAGATTCTGGTCAACCTCCTGGCCAACGCCGTCAAGTTTACCGATCAAGGCGAAGTGGAAGTCTCCGTCCGCGTCAAACCACCCGCGGCCGACGCCGCCCCAGATGCCGCAGACGCCCCCACCGCCATCGAGCCCACCACCGGCCTCCGCGAGACTCCGCTCGCGCTCGAATTTGCGATCCGCGACACCGGCATCGGCATCCCGCCCGACCGCCGCGACCGACTTTTCAAGGTGTTCAGCCAGGTGGACTCTTCCATCACGCGCCACTACGGCGGCACCGGCCTCGGACTGGCGATCTGCCGGCGACTGGTCGAGTTGATGCGCGGCCAGATCACCGTCGAGAGCACACCCGGTGTCGGCTCCACTTTCTTGTTCGATATCCACTGTCTGGCGGAGATCGACCCCGAGGCCCCCGCGCCCGTCCGCCCGCTTCAGGGCCGCCGCTTGTTGCTGCTCGTGCCGGCGGGCAACGGTCGTCGCCTGCTCAGCACGCATCTGGCCGGCTGGGGCGCCGAACCGCACACCGCCGATTCTCCCGCCGAAGCGCTCGGTCTCTCGCGCCTGCGCCCCGGCTTCGACGCCGCCATCATCGACGCCACCGTGCTCGACGGCTCGCCCCTCGCCCAACACGCCCGGGCGCTGCGGGTGCCGATCATCCTGCTCGCTCCGCTGGGCACCAAACCAGCCGCGGCGATCAGCCTCGATTGCGCCGCCACCCTTTCCAAGCCGCTCAAGCCGCGCCACCTGTTGTCCGCGCTCACCCACGCGCTCTGCGCCCCACCGGCCAGAGCGACACCGGCGGACCAGCCCACCAGCGTCACCACGCCCCTGCTCACGCCGAGCCTGCGGCTCCTGCTGGTCGAGGACAACATCGTCAACCAACGCGTCGCGCTCGCCACATTAAAGCGTTTCGGCCGCACCGCCGATCTGGCCAGCAGCGGACTGGAGGCGTTGGAAGCGTTGGAAAAAAAGTCTTACGACATCGTGCTCATGGATGTGCAGATGCCGGGCATGGACGGCCTGACGACCGCGGAGGAAATCCGCCGCCGCCTGCCCGCGCCGCAACAGCCGGTGATCATCGCGCTCACCGCGAATGCGCTGCCCGGCGACCGCGAACGCTGCCTCGCCGCCGGCATGGACGATTACCTGAGCAAGCCGATCAGCCCCGAAGAGCTGAGCCTGAAGCTCGAACACTGGAGCACCACGCCCCGGTCGACCTGAGGGCGAACCAGCCTTGCACCCCGGGAATCACGGCTTTTTGCGGCGTCGAAACGGACAGACGCCAGGCAGAGAGGGCAGAGATCATGCGGGGCTCTGGTTCCAGGAGAGCCAAACGGTTGAGCAAGTCCGCCGTGAAGCGCACTTGGCGACGGGACTCTTTCATGCAGGCCGCGCACACGGCGAAGGTCGCAGACCTCCTGGCACTCGCCAGAAAAGTGAGAAATACAGAGCCTGGCCTCACCAAGGAGTTGAGTCCCTAAAGGGAAACCCCAGAATAAATGACCAAGTAGTCCTCTTGTTAGAAATCCCAAGGTGCCCTCAATGACTCCCGCCTCCGCCCCCCGCATTCTTGTGGTGGATGATACACCTGCAAAATTGCAGTTGTTGCACGGGATGTTGCAGGAGCTCGGTCATCGCGTGCGTCCGGTGACAAACATCCGAGATGCACGCAAGGCGATCTTCACCGATCCGCGCGATCAGAGCCGGATCGATTTCACCAAGCCAGAAACGGGCGAACACACTTTTTGGTTTACGCAGCCCAAAGCGGAGGTCGACGACACCATACCTGCGGCCTCCCGGATCATAACACCATGAACAAAACCACCCGCATCCTGCTCGTGGACGACCACGAATTTCTCCGCCAAGGCCTTCGGGTCTTCATCGAAGGCCAGACCGGATGTCAGGTGGTCGCCGAGGCCGCGAGCGCAGAAGAGGCCCTGGCATGCCTGCCAACCACGCCGGTTGACTTGGTGGTGATGGATTTGGACCTGCCGGGCGAGGACGGCATGACGGCGATGGTGACGATCAAAGCCCGCTGGCCCCGAACGAAAGTGATCATTCTCTCCGGCAAAACTTCGCGCCGGGACGAGCCGAGCGAAGTGCAACGGGCGCTGCTCGCCGGGGCAGATGGGTTTGTCAGCAAGCAGGACGGCGCAGAGTTTTTCGCACCGGCGCTGCATGCGATCCAGCGGGGAAAATGTTATCTCAGCCCCGAACCCACCACCGAGTTGATCGCCACCATGCGCGCCCAGGCCGCCAAGGCGGCGCAACCCGGCCCTGTCCTCAGCGAACGCGAATACTCGGTGCTGCTGCGACTCGGCGAAGGCGCAAGCTACAAGGATATCGCCGCTGACCTGGAGCTGAGTGTGAAATCAGTGGAGACCTTCCGCACCCGAGGCATGAAAAAGCTCGGCCTCAAAACGCGCGAAGAGCTGGTGCGTTACACCCGCCAGCCGGGCCTGCCAGCGCCTTCGTCCGCCTAGCGGCTGGCGCCACGTACTGCGGCGCGTGGATTTTCTCCTGGCTGACGTCAGGTGGTTTCCTGACGCAGGTCCGGCTTCTCCTGCCCCCCGGTTTCCCCCAAGAGGCCTATAATCGGGGCATGGCAAAAATTCTCATCACGGATGACGACGTGGGTCTGCGATCCGCACTACGGCTCACGGTCGAGCGTCAGCAACATGTGGTGGCAGAGGCTAAAAACGGTCGTGAAGCCATTGAATGGCTGCGACGGGATCAATTCGATCTCGTGTTTCTCGATCTGCTCATGCCCGAGCAGGATGGTATCGAGACCCTGACCGCAATGCGCGAGATGCGCCAGCCACCCAAGATCATCATGATGTCCGATGGCGGCAATCTGGGCCTGGGCCTATGCCTCCCCACCGCCCGGGGATTCGGCGTTAAACATTTTCTAAGAAAGCCCTTTTCCCTCCGCGAACTGCTCGAGGTCATGAACGCCGTGCTGGCCGACGGTGGCCCCCAGACGCAGGGCAGCTGAGCCCACCCCAAGCATCTGTCAGGGAAAAACCGGACACCGGTCGGTTATTTCCCGAAAAAAGAACCCTCAACACTTACCGAACAACACTTTGCTCGCTCAAAACGCCATGAATCCCACCTCCACCAGTCCCGCGCAATCCATCGGCTCCAACGGGCAGGATCTCGCAGGCAAATACCTGACCTTCGTCGTCGGCCAGCAGAGCTATGGACTCCCCGTGCTCCAAGTGCGCGAGATCATCCGCCTGCTCCGCATCACTCCCGTGCCGCAGCTGCCCGCCTTTGTCCGTGGGGTGGTCAATCTGCGCGGCCGCGTTATCCCTGTCATGGATCTTCGGGTACGCCTGGGCATCGACCGGCCTGAGGATCTTGAACGCACCTGCATCATTGTCACCCAGGTGTCGCTCGGGCAGGACCGGCACAAGGCATCCATGGGCATGGTGGTCGATGCCGTGGAGGAGGTCGTGAACATCGCCCCGGGCGACATCGATCGGCCGCCTGCTTTCGGCAACGGCGTCGCCGTCAGTGCGGATTTCATCCTCGGCATGGGCCGCATCAAGGGAGCCGTGAAGACGCTGCTCGATCTCGACCGGGTCGTCGCCGACGAATCGGTTCTGCCCTCAACGCCTCATTCGCTGCCGGTCTGATCCCAGTCGCAAGCCACGTTCAACCCCAAAATCCCAAAGCGCGGCCAACCCTTAAAAATCTATACTCCCATGAAACTCTCCCAGCTCAGCCTCCAGACCAAACTCGTCAGCGCCTTCTGCCTTTGCGCAGTGGGAACCATCGCCCTCGGAATTTTCGGCTATTACCAAATCAATAAACTGGGCTCCGCCTTGTATGAGATCGGGGCGGTGCGCCTGCCCAGCATTCAGGGCCTCGCCTTGATCCAGGAGGCCCAGACCGCGATCGCCGGGGCCGAAAGCGGGTTGCTGACCACGGAGTTGGCGGCGGCGGATCGCGCCCAGCTTCACAAAAACATCGAATCCGCCTGGGCACGCGTGGACCACGGTTGGAAGGAATACGAACCCCTGCCCCAGAGCGAGGAGGAGGCGGAGACCTGGAAGAAATTCGTACCTGCCTGGCAGGCCTGGCAACGGGACCATCTCGTCTACATGCAGCTGGTGAAAGACTATGAGGCCAAAGTGGCCGCCAGCGCGCCGGCGATTGAGCTGACCGCCCTGCACCACAAGATGATCGAGCAGACACACGTGGTGAACGCCAAGACCCTCAGAGCCGCCCAGGCGCTCTTGGAAAAAATTTCCCGCATCAATGACCAGATCGCGGAGGAATCCAAACAGAACTCCATCGCCAAGCAGTCAGACATGCACTTCGTGCAAAATCTGATGCTCGGCAGCTCTCTGGCCTGTTTGGCGGGAGCCATCGCCCTCGGCGTGCTGCTGGCGCGTTCTCTGTCCAAACCGATCAAGCTGGCGACGGATCTGCTGGCCTCCGGTTCTGAGCAGATCGTGAGTTCGGCAGCACAAGTGGCTTCCGCGAGCCAGATCCTCGCATCGGGCGCCAGCGAACAAGCCGCCTCCATTGAGGAAACCAGCGCGACCATGGAAGAGCTCTCCTCCATGACGCAACGCAACGCGCAAAACTCCAGTGATATCGACCATATCATGTCCCATGAGGCGGCACCCAATTTCCAGGTCATCCATGATCGCATCGCAAAGATGAAGACCACCATCACCGCTACGGTGAATGCGAGTCAGGAGACCGCCAAGATCATCAAGACCATCGACGAGATCGCCTTTCAGACCAACATCCTTGCCCTCAACGCCGCCGTCGAAGCAGCGCGGGCAGGCGAGGCGGGCGCCGGCTTTGCGGTGGTCGCCGACGAGGTCCGCAGCCTCGCCCAACGCAGCGCCCAGGCCGCCAAGGAAACCGCCCGGCTCATCGAAGACTCCAACCAGCGTATTCACGAATCGAGCATGCTCAATCAGCAGGTCGTCGAGGCCCTCGATGAGAATGCCAAAATCGCCCAAAAAGTCGGCAAGTTCATCGCAGAGATGTCTGCCGCCTCACGAGAGCAGGCCCAGGGAATCAGCCAGGTTAACACCGCCATCGTGGAGATGGACAAAGTCACGCAAAGCAACGCCGCCAGCGCCGAGGAAAGCGCCAGTGCTGCCGAGGAGCTCAATGCCCAGGCCGTGACCATGCGTGAGTCGTCGCAAAAGCTCATGGCCCTGGTGACCGGGCGCCACGTAGAGGAGGCGGAGGAGGTTACGACCGCCCCCAAGATCGAGGAGAAACCGTCCGCCGTCAGGTCCGGCGGGACGAACGGCAAACGCCACGCATTTACCTCCCCGCGCTTCAAGTTGGGGACAAAAAAGACCGGTTACTCCCAGCTGAACGGCCGCAAAGCCGCACCCAGCCCAGAAACCACCAGCCCGCGCGCTGAGGCCCTCGGACACTTCTTCGCCTGATCCCCGCAGGCCCATCACGCCTTTCCTTCATCATGTCAAAGATCCTCCTTGTCGAAGACGACGGTCAAATCCGCGCACTTCTGAAACGCATCCTCGAGAAACAGAATCATAGTGTTCAAGAGGCGCCGCACGGGCGGGAAGCGCTGGCGCTGCTTGCCTCGGAACTCCCGGACCTGGTCATCACCGACATGTTCATGCCCGAGATGGACGGACTGGAGTTCATCGAGCAAATGCTGGCGCGCCATCCAGGCCTGCCCTTTGTCGCGATCTCTGGCGAAGGAGGTCTCGATGCAGAGGTTTTCCTGCGGATCGCGCGCTACCGCGGCGCGCATGGCATCCTGCAAAAACCATTTGGCGTTTTCGAGTTACAGGCGGCGCTGGAACGCGTGCTGAAAATGTCCAGCGACCTAAAGTCTTCGCAGCCACAAGAGCAGCCGCTCCCGCAAATGATCTCCCCTTAGCCCAACGCACATCAATCCAACGCCCCTGACTGCGTTCAGCACCACATTTATCATGCCACATCTCACCGTCGGCAAACGAGTCCTCCTCACCACCGCACTGCTCTGCATCGCCCTTCTGGGCGTCGGACTCTTCGCGGTCAACCGGCTCTACAGCCTCAAACGGGTCACCGATTCGATCGTCTATGACGCGCTCCCGGGGGTGTTCATCTCCGGACGCCTCAACGACCGGCAGGCCCAGAATCAAACCCTGCTCACCCGCATGCTGGGCACCACCACGTCCGAGCAACGCAAACAGATTCGCGATCAGATCGCGATCAACAGCGCGGCCAACTCTGCAGACGTGAAGGCCTACGAGGCCACGATCTTCGCGGACGAGAATCGAAAGCTGTTCGATGCCTTCAACAGCCATCGCAAACCCTTCCTTGAGGTCCGCTCCAAATATTTCGAGCTCGTGGAACGTGACCCCGCGCAGGCCGCGACTTACTTCGACGCGACCGTCATGCCCGCGTTTCAAGCCTATGCCAAGGCGGGCGACGCGCTCCAACAATTCAATATCCTAGACGCACAGGCCAAAGGACCGGAAGCGGCCACCCAGATGCGCACCGCCGTCGCCAAGATCCTGATCGCCACGGCCGTGGGCTTGCTGGCCGGAATCGCGCTCTCCTTCCTCTGCATTCGCAGCATCGTGAAAGTGCTGACCGGTCTGTCCGATTCGCTGGATATGGGCACGCAGCAGGCGACCTCATCCGCCGCACAAGTGACGGCCGCCAGCCAGACCCTGGCCCAGGGCGCGAGCGAGCAAGCCGCCTCCCTGGAGGAGACGAGCGCCTCGCTGGAGGAGATTTCCAGCATGACCCGCCGCAACGCCGAAAACGCCCAACGCGCCAAGGATTTGGCCGGCGGCGCACGCCAGGCGGCAGACACCGGCGTGAGCGACATGCACGCGATGAAAATGTCGATGGATGAAATCAAAACTTCGAGCGACGACATCGCCAAAATCATCAAGACCATCGATGAGATCGCCTTTCAGACCAACATCCTTGCCCTCAACGCCGCCGTCGAAGCGGCGCGTGCTGGCGAGGCGGGCGCCGGCTTCGCAGTGGTCGCCGACGAAGTGCGCAGCCTGTCCCAACGCGCCGCACAAGCCGCCAAAGAGACGGCCAGCAAGATTGAGACCGCGATCTCGAAGACGACCCAAGGCGTGGAAATCAACAACAAGGTCGCCGCGAGCCTGACGCAGATCGCCACCCGCTCCCGGCAGGTGGACGAACTGGTGATCGAAATCGCCACCGCCTCGCGCGAACAGGAGCAAGGCATCGGACAGGTTTCGACCGCCGTCTCGCAAATGGATCGGATCACGCAGACGAATGCCGCGAGCGCCGAAGAAAGTGCGAGTGCCGCGGAGGAGCTCAATGCCCAAGCCCACTCGTTGCAGGAGATGGTGGGCGAATTGCTCAAGCTAACCGGCCACGCCACCACCCGGAAGCACGTCAAAACCGAAGCGTCCCAACCGGCCACGGCATCGCGGAAACGCAAGCCGCAGCGCACCCTGTTCCTTTCGCCAACGCCCCACCTGGAGAGAGCTTATTGAGGTAGAACCATGCGCCCGGGTAGTAACGAAGCCTGAACGGCTGAAGCAACACCTAGAACCGCACCCGAAACCGGCATTGGCCGCTGCCGGTCGCGGGCGCTTGGAAATGGAGCCAGCCAGCGGCTCGTCCACATCACTCCAGCGCTACAGCGATGCAACGGGCTGCCGGCTCGGCTCAGTATGAGATTCCATCAAACGATACTTCCATTGCATTACCAGTGATCGGCTGTGAAAAATCGCCGGCACCTCTCGATTGATAATCTGCGCAAGGTTTCTGAACTCGGCAGTCGGGACCGGCGATCCGATGCGCACAAAACGCTGATCATCCATTTTGGCATGCACAAGGCACCCCCCCTCACCAGTCAATTTGGGCTCGTCACTGACTATCAGCACTCTTTCCAACTTGGCGCACAAAGCCATGGCTGCGCTTAATATCTCTCCTCGTGCCTTCTCCGTTAAGCTTGATCGGAATATCTCGTAGTAACCGCGAGATTTCACCTCATAACAATACTGCAACACCAATAGCTCTTTTCCCCGCAATACCCAACGCGTATCGCTGACAACTCTGTCGAAACTGGTGATGGAGTATTCACCAAGCATCACGTCAAAGTTCCCGATCTTTGGTTCCGGGATATACGCTGCATCTAGCTCACATGCGACAAACCGGTCGCGGGGTGTCGAAACGCATCCGGCCATCAATAGGCTAATGGTAATATAGAATAGTAACTTCATGTTTTTCCCGACTAAGTTTACAGGCCCATTTCGATGAACGTGTTGGCGAGGGGGACTAGGCGTAGTAAGGAGCAAGAAGGCCATTCTTGGGCAAGGCGGGAAATATTTCGGTGAAGGATGCAGAGAGAGCCTGTCTGAGCATCGTGAGTGGAGCTGGCCGAAATGTTCCGCCGGTTTGGCGGGCGTGAAGCCCGCCCCACCATCGGCAAACATGCCCCGGCGGCATTCGGCGATGCCGCCCGATAGTTCGATCTACGGCGCGAGCTCGGAATTGCTCGCCGCAATGAGGCACAAGAAATCACAGGGCTATGGCTAGGCCCAGAGTCGCGCCTATGGGCGCGCTTGCGTGGTTGCCGGAGTCTCGGACATTTTTGCGCATTCTTGCGGCTAAATCATCCACCACGAGGACACAGGCCGGGCTCAGATACTGGAACCACGAAATACTCGAAAGGCACGAAATGGGCGTGCTGCCTCAGTCAGACCGCCTCCTCACGTCGGCGGCTACGAGCGATAATGTCTGCTTCGGCGGCTATAGCGCGCGTCGGGTTACCAGACCTTGAGTTTGCGCGGGCCTTCGCCGGGGAGCTCGAAGGGGCCGGCGGTCGGGCGGATCGCATCCCGCGGCTCGCCCCTATAATCCGTGTCCACCGTCAGCGGCGTGCCGTCCGGACTCTCGTAGGGCAGGCCGGAGATTCGCGCGCAGCCGAGCAACGCCGTCGTGACACGCACGGTGGCGGCCTGGCGCAATTCCGGGCCAAGTGTGAGCTGCACATACACCGCCGCGCCTTCTTCCACGAGGCGCAGCGCCGGGTCGGCGGCGAGCGTGAACGGCTGCGTTTCGCGGCCATGCGGCGTCACGCCGGGACCATACCCGTTGCCGGCGGTGTGCAACGGCAAGGGCCGCCGGTCGAACACCTGCAAGCCGAAGCCCAGTTCGCGCTGCGCGTTGGGATAGCGTTCCGCCAACGGCTGCCCCGGATCGGTGCCGGTCAGGAACAGGTTGTTATAAAATCGGTCGTCGCCTCCGTGGATCGCGCTGCATCCGGCGAGATTTGTCGCATGCGCGGCGTGAAAGGGCGTGGAGCGATTGGGCTCGGGCTGGCTGTCGATCCGGCCGACGAGCAGGTTGTGCGCGTAGGTGCCGCCCTGCGACATGTCGTTCAGGCTGATGCCGGAGAGCAGCAGATTGTTGTCCACGAGGAACGGCCCGTGGTTCACCTCCATGAAAAGGTCTTCCGTGGTGTTGTCGTAGCAGAGATTGGCCGAGATGCGTGTGCCCTGCGCCATCCAGTCGAGCCACATGCCGCGACAGGCATTGTGAATGCGGTTGCCGCGGATGAGGACGTCGATGGCGGCGTGAAGTTTGATGCCCGCGATCTCGAAACCGTCGAACTGCCGCTTCGTCCAGATGCGGTGAATATGGTTGTCGGCGATCTCGCTGAAAACGGCGCCGAGGCTGCCACAGATTCCGGTCTGCTCGCAGTCGGAAATGACGTTGGCGCGGACCACGTGCGACCCGATCGTCTCCCGCGACCAGCCCGCCGCGAGAGCGCGCTCGATCACCTCGATGTAATGGATCGAGCCGTCCTTGGCGGGGTCGGCGCTCCAGACGTTGTGGCCGGTGGCGCGGTCTTTGCCGAGCGTGATGCCGGAGCATTTGGAGTCGCTGATGACGTTGTGCTCGATCACCCAGCCTTTGCTCCAATGGGTGCCGAGCAACCCGATCTGCTCGGCGGTGGGCGCGGCCCATTGCGTGGCCGCATGGCACATCCGAAAACCGCGCACGGTGATGTAATCGCAGCCCGGCGCGGCGGGATAAAAGCACGCGTCGCGGACGTTGATCTCGACGCACTCAGCGTTCGGATCCTTGCCGTGAAAGTTGGCGAACAGGTGCGTGTGCGTCCCGTCGACTTCGCAATACCAGGTCCAGCGCGAGCCCTCGGGGTCGCGGCTGCGCGGGTGCGGCTGCGGGCGCAACACGTCGTCGAGACGCGCGGCTTCGTAGAGCGATTTGCCGTTGAGATACACTTCGCCGGTGTGGTGCGGCCGGCCCTTGTCATCGAACCAATCGCCGGCGATCCGATCCTGATAAGGGTTGTACGCGCCGAAAAACGCATTCGACAGCGACAGTTTCCACACCTCGCCCTGAAACGGTTGCCAGCCGCAAACCTCCTCCGAGCCTTTGATCGTCACGGTCTCGCCCGGGGCCGCCTGATAAACGATGCGACGCGTGTCGGAGGTGCCGCCGCGCGGCGGCGTGACGCGTTCGCGATAGACGCCGGCATGCACCGTGATCGTGTCGCCCGGTTGCGCCAGAGCGGCGGCGGCGGAGATCGTGCGCAACGGCTGCGCCGCGGTGCCGGCGTGCGCGTCGTGACCGGTTGTGGCCACGTGATACTCGCGGCCGAACAGTGCGGAAGGCGCGGATGAAGGAGAGGAGGCCATAAAGCAGGGAGGCGCGGGCGATCAGTGAGCGCTGTCGGAGATGGCGCGAAAAATCGCGAGCATGTTTTCCACGGGCGTCGGCCCCTGGATGTTGTGGATGGCGTCGAACACGAAACCGCCGTCGGGGCCGAAGATGTCGATGCGTTCCCGGCACTCGCGGTAAACCTCGTCGGGCGTGCCGAACGGCAGCGTGCGTTGGGTGTCGACGCCGCCACCCCAAAACACGATGTCGCGCCCGAATTCCTTTTTCAGCCGCACTGGGTCCATCTCGGCGGCGGAGCACTGCACCGGGTTGAGAATGTCGAAGCCCGACGCGATGAAGTCCGGAATCAGCGGGTACACGTCGCCGCAGGAGTGGATGAACGTTTTCCACGACGAGTGCCGGTGGATGAGATCGTTGAGCCGGCGATGGAACGGCTGGTAAAGCCTGCGGTAGGCTTCGCGCGAGATGAACGGCCCGCGCTGGGTGCCGAAATCCGTACCGGTGAGCAGCGCCACCTGCACGGTGTCGCCGAACAGCTCGATCAGCGTGTGGAGATTTTTCTCCGCGATGACGCACTGCCGCTCGAACACTTCCAGAACGTAGTCCTGCCGCGCGGCGGTGGAGACGTACCACTCCTCGATGTCGCGAATGCCCTTCGGGTGTTTCAAAAACGGCGCCGGCACGAGTGCGATGTCACCGAATGCCGCGCCCGGGATCACGAGCAGCGCCCCGGCGTCGCGGCGCGCATCGAACCACTGTTTCCGGTCGCGGTAGAACGCGAGGTCGGCTTCGTTCAACAAACCGAATTCCTCCAGATTGTCCGCCGGATCGAGCCGGTCGTCGTCCACCGGGGGCTGGCGGATGATCGCGTCGAAGAAATATCCCCCGGCGGGCATGAAGCCGCTCGGCGGCACGGTGGTGTCGCCCTCGGGATAAATGTGCCAGCCGCCCTCGGGCGCGGGCGTGACGTTGAACTGGCCCGGCACGAGGCACTCTGTGCCGTCGAACAGCGTGTACGGTTTCCAGTCGCGCTCCTCGGTGCCGAAAATGGATTTCCGGCCCAGCGCGCCGATGACGTCGATCGGCAGCGCCGCGCGCAGCTCGTCGTCGATTTCGCCGAGCATCTGGTACGGCTCGCAGACCTTCACCCGATGGCCGGTATCGCCCAGCAGATGGCGGCGCAGGCGGGTCACCGCCGACACATGAATGCCGGTGACAAACGAAGCGCCGAAATCGACGGCGACTCGGTCGGGGGCGCGGTGCGCGAGAGAGGCTGCGAGGCGTTCACGTCCTGTCATCCCTCACTTTTATCAGATTGCGGCCGGAACGGCCATGCCCGGGCGGACGTAAAACATATCCCGGCCGACAGCGGCGTTGACAGCCGGAGCGGGATGCGCGAACCGGGGTGACATGCGGAATTATCATGGCGCAGAGATCGCGTGGGCCAACCGGCGCGTGCAAACGCCGCAGGTCGACTTCGGTCGGATCAAATATACCCCGGGCGGTTATTGCGGACCGCGGCGGCAACGCGATTACCAGCTTGTTGTGATCCAAAGCGGCGGTGCCCGGGCGACCGTGGACGACGAGACGGTGGCGTTGCCGGTGGACCACGCCGTGCTCTTTCTTCCCGGGCATCGAGAGCTCTTCACCTTTTCGGAAGCACAGGAAACCGAGCATGTCTGGTGCTCGATCCGCCCGCGGTTCGTGCCCGCGGAGCTCCGGCAACGCCTGGCCGCCGCGCCGCGTCTGGTGCCCTGTTCGGAATTGATGCACCGGCTGTTTGCCGCGGCGCAGGGCTGTCGCGTGGTCACCCCCGTCGCCGGCCGGGTGATCGAGCATCTCGGACTCGCGCTGTTCGCGGAGTTCTTGCTGCAAGTGGAGCTCGGCCCACGGCAGACGCGGCAGGACGAACGCCTGCGCCGGGCGATGGCGTGCATCGAAGAACAGTTTGGCGAGGAGGACTGTCTCGCCCGTGCGCGTCGCGCCGCGCAATGTTCCGAGAGCTGCCTGAACCAGCTCTTCCGCCGCGAGCTTGGCCTCGGCCCCGCGCGCTACCTGTGGCTCACGCGGGCCGAACGCGGCGCCGCCATGCTCCGTGACACCGGCCTGACCGTGGCCGAGATCAGCATCCGCTGCGGGTGCAAAAACCCGTTTCATTTTTCGCGCCTGATCAAGCGCAGCCAGGGCCTTCCGCCCCGCGAAGTCCGCCGCCGCGCCTGGCAGTGAGCCCGCGAGGCATTCCGCCTGCCGGCTGGACACCGCGCATCGCGAGGATATGCTGGCGTCGTTTTCCGGCGCGCTACCCCCGCCGCCGTCCGTTCGACCCAGTTATCCCATGAATCCGCCCCCCGCCCTCCCCGCCCCCGACCCCTTGTTGACCACCATCGCCGACTACGTCGTGCAACCGCCCGCGTTCGGCACCGAAGCCTACCGCATCGCCACCCACGCATTGCTGGACGCGCTCGGCTGCGCCATGCGCGGCTTGCAGGCACCAGAGTGTTCGCGGCTGCTCGGACCGGTCGTGCCCGGCACCACCATGCCGCTCGGCGCCCGCGTGCCGGGCACCGCCTTCGAACTCGATCCGGTCACTGCGGCGTTCGATCTCGGCTGCTGCATCGGCTGGTCCGGCGCCAACGACGCCTGCCTCGCCGCCGAGCGCAGCCATCCCTCCGACAACCTCGGCGCGCTGCTCGCCGCCGCCGACTGGATGAGCCGGAGCGCCGGCCACGCGGACCAGTTGCACGCTTTCGGCGCCCCGCTGCCGACCCGCCGCACGCCCCTCACCATCCATGAACTGCTCAGCGCGTTGATCCAAGTCTACGAGATCCACGGCCGGCTCGCCCAGGACAACACGTTCCTGCGCTTCGGCCTCGATTCCGTGCTGCTCGTGCGCATCGCGTCCAGCGCCGTCGTCACTCGTTTGCTGGGTGGCACGCATGAGCAAGTGCTGGCCGCGTTGTCACACACGTGGCTCGACGGCTCCGCGCTCAGCGTCTACCGGCATCCGCCCAACCAGACCACGCGACAAGCCTGGGCCGCGGGCGACGCCGCCAGCCGGGCCGTGCTGTTGTCGCTGCGCGTGCTCGCCGGCGAAGGCGGCTGCCCCACCGCACTCACCGCGCCCACCTGGGGTTTTCAAGATGTGGTGCTGCAAGGCCGGCCGCTGCCGCACCCCCTGTCGCTCGGCTCGGCGGTGATGGAGCACGCGCTGTTCAAGATCGCCTCACCCGCTGAGATTCATGCCCAGACGGCGGTGGAGGCCGCCATCAAGCTCCACCACCAGGTGGTGCCGCGCCTCGCCGACGTGGAGCGGGTGGAAATCGCAACGCATGAGGCCGCACTGCGCTTCCACGACCGCACCGGCCCGCTCGACGGTTACACCGACCGCACGCACTGCCTGCAATACGTCACCGCCGTCGGTCTGCTCTGCGGCCGCCTGACCGAGGAGCAATGCCACGACCACGTGGCGGCCGACGCGCGCCTCGCCACGCTGCGCGAGCGGATGCACCTGCACGAAGACTTCGGTTTCAGCCTCGATTACCGCGACCCCGACAAGCGTTCGCTGGCCAACGCCGTGCAGGTGTTTTTCCGCGATCGCACGCACACCGAACGCATCGCCATCGAGTACCCGGTCGGTCATTACCGGCGCCGCGCCGAGGGGCTGCCGCTGCTTTTCGCCAAGGCCGAGGCGGCGCTGCACATGCGTTTCGAGGAGGAACGCGCCGAGGAGATTCTCGATCTCTTCGACCAGCCGGACGCGCTCGCCGCCATGCCGGTCGACAAGTTCCTCGATCTCTGGGTGGCGTAACGGCACAGCGCCCGCCTCCACCGCGCGGCACAGCACGGCGCGGCGGTTTTTTCGCGTGCCTTTGCCCGCGACGGCCGCCATGCGCTTGCCATGCACGATCGCGCGCATCCGCGGGCCGTGGGGCAATTGCTCCTCACCGCTTTTCTCTGGAGCTTCGGCGGCCTGCTCATCAAAGCGGTCGACTGGCCGCCGCTGGCCGTGGCCGGCGGACGCGGCGCCGTGGCCGCGCTGTTTCTCTATCTGCTCAACCGCGGTCAGCTGCGTTTCACCTTCGCGTGGAGCCAGCTGCTCCCGGCCATCACCTACGCCGTTTTCACAATCAGCTTCGTTGCCGCGACCAAACTCACCACGGCCGCCAACGCCATTCTGCTCCAATACACCGCGCCGATCTGGATCGCGCTGGGCGGCGCGTGGTTTCTCGGCGAACGTGCGACGCGCTCCGACTGGCTGACCATCGCCGCGGTGCTCGGCGGCATGGCGTTGTTTTTTGCCGACGGCCTCGTCCTCGCCCATGTGTGGGGCAACCTCATCGCGATTTTCAGCGGCGTGGCTTTTGCGGCGCTCGCGATGCTCTTGCGGCGGCAGAAAGACAGTTCGCCCCTCGAATCGCTCATCCTCGGCAACACCCTGGCGTGCGTCTGCGGCCTGCCGTGGATGCTCACCGCGCCACCGCCCTCGCTCACCGGCATCGGCGCGCTGGTCGTGCTCGGCGTGGTACAGCTCGGCTGCTCGTACTGGCTCTATACTCGCGCCATCAAACACGTGACCGCGCTCGAAGCCGTGCTCATCCCCGTGATCGAGCCGGTGCTCAACCCGGTGTGGGTGTTCTTTGCCCGCGGCGAGCGTCCCTCGACGTGGGCGTTGGTCGGCGGCGGCATTGTCCTCGGAGCCGTCACGTGGCGCGCGGTCCACTCGCTGCGGGCCTTGCGCCCGCCTGCGCCCGCCGGCAAATAAATCGCACCATGTCTGCGCCCACCCATGCCTCCCCTGCCGCCGCCACGGTGGTGCTGTTGCACGGACTCGGTCTGGGCGGTTGGGCGATGGCGTTGCTCGCTCGCCAGCTGCGACGCGCGGGTTTTCGCACCTGCAACCTCACCTATCCCTCGCGCACGCTGCCGTTGGAGGAAATCGCCACCGCGTGGCTGCCGGCGCATCTGCCCCTGGCGGCGAACCACACCGAGGCGCGGCTGCATTTTGTCACGCATTCGATGGGCGGCATCGTGCTGCGCGCCTGGTTGCGCGAGGAAATGCGCCGCCACGGCCGGCCGCCGGCGTGGCTCGGTCGCGTCGTCATGCTCGCGCCACCCAATCACGGCAGCGCCGTGGTGGATCACCTGCGGGGATTTCCTCCATTTCATTGGTTCACTGGCGTGAACGGCCCGCGACTCGGCACCGGGAGCGACTCGTTTCCACTCGCGCTCGATCCATGGCCCGACGCGATCGAGCTGGGCGTGATCGCCGGAACGCGTTCGCTCAATCCGCTGTTCTCCGCCTGGCTCGCCGGCCCCAGCGACGGCAAGGTCACCGTCGCCAGCACGCAACTCGCCGGCCAGCGCGCCCATCTCACGCTGCCGTACTCGCATACCTGGCTGCAATGGCGCGGCGCCACCGTCCGCGCGGTCGCCGGTTTTTTGGCGCGCGGAGATTTCTCCGCGCCCGTCACTTGACCAGCGCGCCCCATCGCTATACTCCATTGCCTTGTATGCGGCCCACTTTCCGCCCTTCCGTCCTTTTGCTGCTCGCCCTTGCGGGAGCTCTCTCCGCGCAAACGCCGGGCGGCCTGACCTCCGACTCGCCCTTTCTGCCGGCCGGTGGCGCGGCGGCCGCAGGTCCCGCCGAAAACGCCACGCTGGAATTTCGCGGCATGATGGTCCGCAACGGCGAAGAAGTCTTCTGTCTCGTCGATACCTCCACCCCCGCGAAGAAAAGCGTCTGGATCAAGACCAACGAAACCGGCCGCGATTTCATCGTGAAGAGTTACGATCCCGCGAGCGACACCCTCACCGTCGACAACCGCGGACGCATTTTGCAGATCACACTGTTGAAACCCAAGGTGGGCTCCTCCGGCGCACCGATGGCCATCGCCAGCGGCCACATGGGCGGGCAACCGCAACCCGGCGCGCCCATTGCCCCGGTCGTGCTCAACCCCACGCCGGCCGACGAGGCCAAGCGCCTCGAAGCATTCGCCACCGAGGTCCGCCGCCGCCGCCAATTGCGGGAACAGAGCATGCAACAGCAACAGCAGCCGCCGCAACAGCAGCCCGTCGGCACGCCGCAGCCCCAGCCTCCGGGCGTCAACGCCAACTAACCGGGCCCTCCGTTCTCCACGTCGGGACGAGGAAAACATGCGTGCGCTCCGGCGACGAAGCGTCAACTTAGCCGGCTGACCATGCCGAGTCCGGAATCCACGCCGCCCGTTGCCACCGTCAGTCCCTCCAACTGGACGCTGATCCGGCGGTTGTTTGGACTGGCCTGGCGCTATCGGCTGCGCTGCCTCCAGGTGCTCGGCATCCAACTTGTCCTGCTCACCATGGGCATGATCGGCCTGAGTTTCACCGGGCTCGGCATCGATTACATCCGACACCGGGTGGACGGCACGCCGCTCGTCACTAACCAGCTGCATCTCTCGCTGCCCGCCGACTGGCCCTGGTCGCAGGTGTTGCTCCTGCTCGGCGGACTCATCCTCGGCCTGGCGGTCTGCCGCGCCCTGCTCAATTACCACTACGCCGTCGCCGTCAACCTGCTCGTGCAGCAACATCTCGTCCGCGATCTGCGCGGCGAAGTTTACGACAAACTCCAGCGACTGAGCTTTCGTTTCTACGATGCCAACTCCACCGGCTCGATCATCACCCGCGTGACCGGCGATGTGCAGGCCGTGCGGATGTTTGTCGACCAGGTGCTGATCCCGAGCGTGATCATGCTCATCTCGCTCACGGTCTACGTCGTCTACATGGCGAGCCTGAGCCCGGCGCTCACGCTCGCATGTCTCGCCACCACGCCCGTCCTCGCGTTGATGTCGATGTGGTTCGCGCGCCGCATCCAGCCGCGCTACGCCCACAACCGCACGCTGGTCGAAAAACTCGTGCAACTGCTCGCGGAAAACATCCAGGGCATCGCCGTCGCCAAGGGCTTCGGCCGCGAGGGCGAGTTGCGCGAACGGTTCGCGGTCGCCAATCGCGAAGTGCTCACCCAACAGCACGGCATCTTCTGGCGCGTCAGCCTCTACTCGCCCGCCGTCGGCCTGCTCACACGCATCAACATGATGGTGCTGCTTGGCTACGGCGGCTGGCTCGTCGCACAGGGCAAACTTCCACTCGGCACCGGCCTGATCGTGTTCGCCGGCCTGCTCGAACAGTTCTCCGGACAGGTCAACACGGTCGCCAACATCGTCAACTCGGTGCAGCAATCCCTCATCGGCGCGCGCCGCGTCTTCGAGATTCTCGACGCGCCCATCGAGGTGAAAACCGCGCCCGGCGCGCGCCGCCTACCGCGCCTCACCGGTCGCGTGACCTTCGACAACGTCAGCTTTGCGTACGACGGCATCGCCCCCGTGTTGCGCAACATCGAACTCGATGTGCAACCCGGCCAGTGCGTCGCCATCCTCGGCGCCACCGGCGCGGGCAAAAGCGTTTTGATGAGCCTGATCCCGCGGTTCTACGACCCGACGCAGGGCCGCCTGCTGCTCGACGGACACGACGCGCGCCAGATTCATCTCGACGATCTGCGGCGCAACATCGGCATCGTGTTTCAGGAAAGTTTCCTCTTCTCGCACACCGTCGCGGCCAACATCGCTTTCGGCCACCCCGACGCCTCGCCCGCGCAAATCGAGAAGGCCGCGCGCATCGCCGCCGCGCATGATTTCATCCAAGGCCTGCCGGCCGGTTACGCGACAGTGTTGGGCGAAAGCGGCAACACCCTCTCCGGCGGCCAGCGCCAGCGCCTCGCCATCGCGCGCGCGGTCCTGCTCGAACCTGCCATCCTGCTGCTCGACGACCCCACCGCCGCCATCGACAGCGAGACGGAGCACGAGATTTTCGCCGCCCTCGACCGCGCCATCGCCGGCCGCACGACGTTCATCGTCGCACACCGTCTCAGCACGCTGCGCCGTGCCGACTTCATCATCGTAATGGACGACGGCCGGATCGTGCAGCGCGGCACCCACGAGGAATTGATGCGCGTGCCGGGCCCGTACCGCCACGTCGCCAGCCTGCAATTGGTGGACGGCAGCGAACTGGCCCAACTCGGCGCGCGCGCCCCGAAAGGAGATCGCGCATGAGCGAACTGCCCGCCAAGCCCAAAGGCTTCATGCTCGTGCATCGTCGCGATGACGACGATGACGACACAACGATGCGCCCGCTCGAATGGGGCCTGATCCGCCGGCTCTTCACGTACGCGCAGCCGGTGAAGAAGAAACTCACCCTGCTTACGGTTTTCACCATCATCCGCGGCGCGCAGTTGCCCGCGCTCACCTGGATCGTGGGCCTGGCCATCTCGGGACCGATCGCACACCACGACACCGCGCTCCTCGTATGGGCGGTCGCCGGCTACGGATTGCTCGCGCTCACCACCGACGGGCTGTTCCACTTCCGCCAACGCTTCGCGCTGGAGATCGGCGAAACCGTCGTGCACGGCATGCGGCAGGAAATCCTCGACCGCGTCCAACGGATGCCGATGAGCTTCTTCCACCGCGTGAAGCTCGGCCGCATCATTAGCCGCGTGACGAGCGACGTGGAGGCGCTGCGCGTCGGCATTCAAGACGTGCTCTTCGTGAGCGCCGTCCAGGGCGGGCAGATGGTGTTTGCCGCCATCGTCATGGCGTTCTGCGACTGGCCGCTCTTCCTCGTGGTGCTGGCGATGGCGCCGGTACTCTGGGTGATCAACCGCCATTTCCGGCTCAAACTCAGCCATTACACCCGCGCGGCCACGGAAAGCTTTTCGCGCGTCACCGCCACGCTGGCCGAATCGGTCAACGGCATCCGCGTCACACAGGGCTTCGTCCGCCAGCAAACCAACTCCGGCCTCTTCCGCTCGCTGCTCGCCGACCACTCGCGCTACAACGTCGCCCTCGCGCGCACCTCGGCAATCCTCATCCCGCTGCTCGAACTCAACAGCCAGTTCTTCGTGGCCATCCTGCTCATGTTTGGCGGCTGGCGCACCTTTCACGGCTACATGACCACGGCCGAGCTGATCCAGTTTTTCTTCCTCGCCAATCTGTTCTTCTCCCCGATCGCAATCATCGGAAACCAGTTCAACCAGGCGCTCGTCGCCATGGCCAGCGCCGAGCGCGTTTTCCGCCTGATCGACACGCCGCCCGACTGGGAGGACGATTCGGCCGCCACGCCGCTGCCCGACCCGCGCGCCGCACCGGCGGCGGCCCCGGACGCGCCACGCGGCATGCAGATCGAATTTCGCGGTGTGACCTTCGGCTACGATCCGGCCCGCCCCGTGCTGCACGGGATCGATTTCGCCGCCGCCCCGGGCCAGACCATCGCGCTGGTGGGCCACACCGGCAGCGGCAAGAGCTCCATCGTCAACCTCGTCGCCAAATTCTACCTACCGACGTCGGGCGAGATCCGCATCGACGGCCGCGAAATCCGCACGCTCACGAGCCACTCGCTCCACCGGCAGATGGGGCTGGTGGCCCAGCAAAATTTCCTCTTCGGCGGCACGGTGCGCGACAACATCCGCTTTTCCCGGCCCGAGGCCAGCGACACCGAGGTGCGCGACGCCGCCGCGCGGCTCGATTGCCTCGATCTGCTGGAAGCCTTGCCGCGCGGGCTCGATACCGAGGTCGGCGAGAAGGGCGCCAACCTCTCGGTCGGCCAGCGCCAGCTCATCTGTTTCGCCCGCGCGCTCCTCGCCGACCCCCGGCTCGTGCTCCTCGACGAAGCCACCAGCTCAATCGACGCGCTGACCGAGGCGCGGCTGCAGCAGGCGCTCGTGCGGCTGCTCCAGGGGCGCACCAGTTTCATCGTGGCCCACCGGCTCTCTACCATCCGCCGCGCCGATCTGGTGCTGGTGCTCGACCAGGGGCGTATCCTGGAACGCGGTACACACGCCACGCTCCTGGCCGCCGGCGGACGCTACGCCGAGCTCTACGAACAGTTCGTGCAAGTCGACAGTCCCGCGCGCTGAGCCCGGGGGCCCCGGCTGTCAAGCTTGCGTAACCTCCTTATTTTCCCTCGCAGCTAGGCAATTTTTCACTCGGCAAACGCCCTCCTTTCCCTCTAGAACCGGTCTCGCTTACAGACTAAGCACTCTCAACCTCCCCGTATCATGGCCAAAAAATCAGCTCGTAAACCGAACGCCGCGTTCATGAAGCCAGTCACGCCCGATGCCGCCCTCGCTGCGGTGGTGGGCTCGAAACCGCTCCCCCGCACGGAGCTCACGAAGAAACTCTGGGACTACATCAAAAAGAACGGTCTCCAGGACAAGAAGGACAAGAAGCAGATCAATGCCGACGCCACCCTCAAGGCGGTGTTCAATGGCAAGAACAAGGTCAGCATGTTCGAGATGACCAAGCTCGTCTCGGGCCACGTTTCCTAAACGCGTCCGTAAGTTTTAACCAAGCCGCCGTCAGCTCTAGCTGGCGGCGGTTTTTTTGTGCCCATGCAACGGAGCGGTCCATGGCGTGCCCCAGTTTAGGCCCTCGCATTCAAGCTTGCTTTGTGATTTCTTAGTGATATCACTATGAAATCTTATAACCCATATCGCCATGAGTACCGAATCCGTTGCGCAAAGCACCAATCGCGAGCAGCCCGTCTCAGTGCGGAGCGGCTGGCTCTTTCTTTTCATCACCCTGACGCTCTATGTCGGCGCCCTGCTCTGGCTCATCGCCGGCATCCGGCTGCACGGCGGACCCGGATTTGCCCTCAGCCTGGTGGCCACCTTGCTCACCGCATTTTTCCTCTCCCTGGGCTTCTTCACGCTCCAACCCAACGAGGCCGCCGTCCTCATTCTTTTCGGCAATTACCGGGGCACGGTGCGCGCCAGCGGGTTCTTCTGGACCAACCCGTTTAATCGCAAACTCCGGATCTCGCTCCGCGCCCGTAATCTCAACGGCGACAAACTCAAGGTGAACGACAAGCGCGGCAACCCGGTCGAGATCGCCGCCGTGGTCGTCTGGCGCGTGCGCGACACCGCCCAGGCCGTCTTCGATGTCGAGAATTACGACTCCTACGTGCGGGTGCAGAGCGAATCCGCCGTGCGCCACGTGGCCAGCGGCTACGCCTACGACGAGGGCGAGCCCGGCGAGCTCACCCTGCGCGGCGGCAGTGACGAAGTGTCGGCCGCGCTCCGCACCGAACTCCAAGAGCGCCTCGCCCGCGCCGGCGTCGAGGTCCAGGAGGCTCGCCTCACCCACCTCGCTTACGCGCCGGAGATCGCGCAGGCGATGCTCCGTCGCCAGCAAGCCGAGGCGGTGATCGCCGCGCGTCAGAAGATCGTGCACGGCGCCGTCAGCATGGTGGAAATGGCGCTGCACGAATTATCGGCCAAAAAAGTCGTGCAACTCGACGAAGAGCGCAAAGCCGCCATGGTTTCCAACCTCCTCGTGGTGCTCTGCGGCGAGTCCGAGGCCCAACCGGTGATCAACACCGGCACGCTCTATAACTAAGCCATCTTTTCAACCACAGCTGCCCGCTTTCTTGCCAAAGGCGCGCGGCTGCATCTAGTCGAAACCGCCCACATGGCCGCCGAAGACCGCAAAGCCTTTCTCCTCCGCATCGACCCAAAACTCTGGGCCGAGCTGGAGGCGTGGGCGGCGGACGAGCTGCGCAGTGTCAACGGGCAGGTCGAGTTCCTGCTACGCGATGCCGTGCGCCGGCGGAAGGCCTCGTCCGGCGGCGGGGAGGCCGCAACCAACGACGCCAGCAAACGCTAGCACGCGCCACACCGCGTTATTTGGCAGCAGTCGTTGCCGCACTCGAATCGTGCTTCCGCAAAAATGCCACGATGGCGTCCCAGATCTGCCGCTGTTGCGCAGGAGTCAGTTTCTCAATCTGCGCCTCCTTGATTTCCAGAAACTCCGGAGCGCGTCCGGCCGCCTCTAATTTTCGCCGCATGCGATCGTGATGATCGATCCGCGTATCGCCGTCCTTCTCGCCATGGATTAGCAGTACCGGCGCGGTGATTTTCTTCGCCAGATGCACGGGCGATGCGCCGCGCAACGCCGCCTTGTCCTTGCCTGGATCGCCGATGAGTTGCCGGCGTATGTCGTAGCGCATCCAGGAATCCATCGTGCGCCGGTTCCAATTACCGCCTGCCACGAAATCCTCGAGATCCATTATGCCGGTAATCGAAATGCAACCCCGCCATAAGTCCGGGCGGCAGGCGGCCGCGTAGGCCGCCAGGTAACCGCCAAATCCACCGCCATAAGCGTAGATACGCCTTGGATCGGCCGCGCCGCTTTGTACGGCCCAATCCACGGCTTCAGCCACATCCTCCTCAGCCGCCTCGCCGAACCGCCGCCTCGCCGCACTCACATGCGCGTAACCGAATCCCGCCGAGCCGCGAAAGTTCACTTGGAGGACAAGGTAGCCTTCTGCGGCGAGGCGTTGCACTTCGCCATCGAAACCCCAGGTGTCGCGCGTCCACGGCCCGTCATGCAGCAACACCACGAGCGGCCGCCGCTCCCCTTTTCGATAATCAGCCGGCATGGTGAGATAACAAAGCACCTCGTGCCCCGCCTTGCATTTCACCCAGGTCGCAAGCGTGGGTGCCGTGCGTTGGAAGCTGATCTCCGGCTTGATGCTGCCCAGACGCTGCACTTTCCCGTCCTGAGCATCGTAAAAAGCGATCGAACCCGGATCGCGGTCGCTGTATGAAAACACCGCAAAGCGTCTCAGGCTGTCATCCCAACCGCAGATGCGGTTGACCCGCTGTGGCAACAACGCATCCAAGGCTTTCTGCGCCGCAACGAATTCCGGCAAAAACCAAGTCGTGCGCTCCTGCACGTCCTCGCAACGCATGCCACCCAGATTGCGTTGCTGGGGTACGAAGATCAGCGAGCCATTCACATCGAATTTCGGGTTGGCCAACAACGGCCCTTCCACGGCTTTCTTGGACAGATCGATCATGTACAAAGCGTAAGTGTCGCGCTTCTGGTTCGAGACGAACAGCAGGCACTCTTTCCAGAAGCCGAAGCTATAAGCTCTCGCGCCGCGGAACACATCGTTCACCAGATCCCGCGGCCACCCGTATTGAGCCGACAGCTCTTTGCCCAGCAACTCGTGCAACAAAATATCCCGGCCGTTCAATCCCTTGAAAACGAGATATTCCTCGATGCCTATCTCGCGGTTCACATTGCAGCTCCCGCGGAGCACGCCCATCTGATCGACGAGCACGCGCTCGCCAAAATACCCCAAGTGCATCGATTTGCCAGTGCGCACATTCACGCGGAAAAACTCCCCGTCGGCCGTGCCCAAGATCGAGTCAGGCTCGTGCGGCAACAACGATGCCACTTCCAGAATTTTGTGACGCACGGCACCAATGTCCTGCTTCAGCAGGATCTGATTTTTTCCGTCCAGATCGACCGCATGGAACCCATCGTATTTTTGCCGGAACAGAATGCGCCGATTGTCCTTCCATAACACATAAAACATTTTTGCCGGCAGGGGCTTGCTCCATTCATCAGGCGGCAAATCCCAGCCAACCGTCAGACGCCGGCGCTCGGCAGGGCGATCAAGATCGACCACATACAGGCAAAGCTGGCTCTGCTCGCGCGCGGCGAAGGCCAGATGTTTGCCGTCAGGCGAAATGCCGAACGACCAAGCCGACTGCGCCGGCTCCGCCAAGGCGGCAATCTCCTCGGGCGTGAGCTGCGCACGCATCGCGGGGATGGAGCAGACCCCAAACCACACAATCAGCCATGCGCCATGCAAAACCCGGCGGGCCCGCAGAACATAGCACGTCCGCCACGACAATGAATTGGTTTCATTCATAGGTTTGAAATTTCGCTTTTCTCCAACGGCCGACGTGCCGGTGCCAACACAACCCTGCGCGTTTCACCAAAGCCTGTCGTCCGCTTTCTCATTTTGTGCCAGCCGAAGCAGCCGCCGCACCCGAATCGTGCTTCCGCAAAAATGCCGCGGTGGCGTCCCAGATCTGCCGCTGCTGCGCGGGATTCCAGCCGCCGTGCATCGCGTCTTTGATCTCGATGTACTCCACAGAGCGCTTGGCCGACTCGAGCTTCCGCCGCATCCGTTCGCTGTGCTCGATCGGCACCACGCCATCGTCCTTGCCGTGGATCAACAGCACAGGCGCGGCGATCTGCGCGGCCAAGTTGACAGGCGAGGTCTTGCGCAGGAGCTCCTTATCCTTGCGCAAATCCCCGACCAGCTGTTTGCGCACTTCGTACTGGCGCCAGTCCGAGATCGAACTGCGGTCTATGCCCGCAACCAAATCGACGAGATCCGTAACCGCGGCGCGCGCGATGCACCCACGAAACAGATCCGGACGCTTGGCGGCCGCATAAAGTGCAAGATAGCCGCCGTAGCTTGAGCCCATGGCGAATATCCGGCGTCGGTCCGCCACACCGTTGTTCGTCACCCAGTCGATGGCGTCTTCCACGTCTTCCAATGCCGCGTTACCAAAATTCCGGCAGGCCGCGCTCAAATGCGCGTAGCCGAATCCCTCCGAGCCGCGGAAATTCACCTGCAACACCAGATAGCCTTGCGCAGCCAAGAACTGCACTTCGGTGTCGAACTCCCACGAGTCGCGCGCCCAAGGGCCGCCATGTAGCAATACCACCATGGGCGCGGGCGTCCGGCCTGAGGTCACGGCCGGAGCGGTTATGTAACAAAGCACGTCATGGCCGGCGCGCGCCTTGATCCAGGCCGCGACCATGCCCGCGCTATGGCGATAATCAATTTGCGGGCGGATGCTGCCCAGTCGCTGGACTTTTTTGGTCGCGGCGTCGTACACGGCTATCGAGCCCGGATCCCGATCGCTGTAGGAGAACACCGCGAAACGTTTGAGCGCATCGTCCCAGCCAGCGATGCGGTTGACGCGTTGAGGCAACTGCGTGTCGAGATCCTTTTGGATCGCTTCAAACTCGGGCAACAGCCACGCGGTGCGTTCGCGTGTGTCCTCGAAGCGCATGCCACCAAGCTTGGTCAGTTGCGGCACGAACACCAACGAACCGAAGAGATCCACCCGGTCGCTTTCCCAAAGCGGCCCTTCGACCTTCTTGTTTTTCAGGTCCGCGACATACAGAGCGTAGGTATCGCGCCCTTTGCTGGACGTGAAGAAAAGTGTGTTTTGCCAGTACCCAAAGCCATAAACCGACGCGGCGCGGAAGAGATCCTTCACAACGTGGTGCTTCAGTCCGTAGGTTTCAGCCAGCTTCACGCCCAGCAGCTCGGAAAGCGGCTTTTCTGGCGTGTCCTTGTCTTCGCCGATCATGTATTCGCCGATATCGGACATCCGATCAATCTTATGATAGCCGCGAACATTGCCCATTTCATCGTCAATGGGCGACCCCAGCAAGGTGCGCCCATGCGACATTGGCATGGCTTTCCCGGTGGCTACATCTACCCGGAAATAATCGTGCAAATTTGCGGAACCGGCACCGTGAGAGCCGTAGGACACCTCAACCGCTGCAACCTCGACCAAAATAAACTCGGGCTCACGCGGCAGCATATTGACAACATTACGAGTGATTGAGCACTCCGTTCTGCCCAGGTTGCCGAGATCTAGATTTTGACCGAACCGCGCCAATTCCACCCGGTTTTTCCCATCGAGGTCGATGGCCTGCAACTTGCCGTAGCGCTGCTGAAAGATGATCCGTCGATCATTCTTCCAATCTACGAACGTCATCACGGCCGGGCGCACGCTCTTGTCGGGGTGCTCGTTGTTGGCCGGTAAATCCGTGCCGACCACGATACGCCGTCGATCAGAGGGGTTGTCGAGGTCGACCACATAGAGGCACAGCTCGTTCTTTTCGCGCGCGCCAAAGGCCAGATGCTTGCCGTCGGGCGAGATCCCAAACGAGTTGGCTGACTGTGCCGGATTCGCCAAGGCCGCGATCTCATCGGAGGTGAGCTGAGCTCGCGCCAAGGTTGCGGTGACGAGCAACGTCGCCCAAGCCATCGCCACGCGACCCGCCCCTAAGGCACGCGTTAGCGACCGACAGTTAATGCCACGCCAAACCTGCAAGATGCGCTGGAACATCATGGGGGCGAACGCTTCGCATTGCCGCGCGTCCCGCAAGTTTATTTATTCTCGCGCACAACGGTGATTGCGCTCGTCAGTGGCACCCCCTAGCCACCCACGCACGCAATCATGATTCTCCGCGCCTGCATCGTCTGGCTGCTGATCGCCGTTGCCGAGGTCGGCCACGGCATTCTCCGCGTCCGTTTTCTCAACCCGCGCGTGGGCGACCGGCGCGCCCGCCAGATCGGCGTGTTCACCGGATCGGCGTTGTTGTTGGCGATCGCTGTCATCGCCGCCCCGTGGCTCGCCCTTCCCACCGCTGGCGCGGCGTGGGGCGTGGGCGCGCTCTGGTTTGTGCTCATGCTGCTCTTCGAAATTCTCTTCGGCCGGCTCGTCTTCCGCGCCTCGTGGCAACGCATCGCCGCCGATTTCGATTTCCGCCGCGGCGGCTGGCTCGCCATCGGCATGGCGATCTTGTTTCTCGCGCCTTTCCTCGCCGCCAAAATCCGGGGGTTGCTGTGAGCCCCGCCGCAACCCCCAACCTCCGACTGCGCGCCGTGCTGATGCTGCTGGGCGCCAACTTTTTTTGGGGACTGAGTTTTCCCACCATCAAGGCCCTGGCGCTCGTGCACGGCGCACTCCTGCCCGACAGCGGCACCTGGTTTACCGCCGCGATGGCGGTCGCGCCGCGCTTCGTGCTCGCGACCGCGGTGCTCCTGCTGTGGCAGGCGCGGACGCTGGCCGACACGACGCGACGCGAGTGGCATCAAGGCGTGTTGCTCGGGCTGTTCGCCTCCGCCGGCATGCTGTTGCAAAACGACGGCCTGCTATTCACCGCGGCCTCGACCTCGGCGTTTCTCACCCAGTTTTATGCGATCATGATCCCGGTGTGGCTGGCGCTGCGGCACCGGCGCAATCCAGGCGCGCTCGTCTGGGCCTGCTGCGCCCTGGTGCTCGCCGGCGTGGCCATCCTCGGGCGGTTCGACTGGCACACGCTCAGCTTCGGTCGTGGCGAAGTGGAGACGCTGCTCAGCTCGGTGTTCTTCATGGGACAGATTCTGTGTCTGGAACGCGCCGACTTTGCCGGCAACCGCCCGGCGAAGATCACACTCGTCATGTTCGCCACCGAGGCGGTGGTGTTCTGCGCGCTGGCCGGCGTGCTCGCGCCCAGCGCATCCGCGTTGTTCGTACCGTGGAGCTCCCTGCCGTGGCTCGGACTCACGATCCTGCTCACGAGTTTCTGCACACTCGGCGCCTTCACGCTCATGAACACCTGGCAACCGCGCATCTCCGCAACCGAAGCCGGGCTGATTTATTGCGTGGAACCGATCTTTGGCTCGCTGCTGGCGCTGTGTCTGCCGGCGTGGTTTTCGCTCTGGGCCGCGATCGATTATCCCAACGAAACCGCGACGTGGCACCTGCTCGTGGGCGGCGGGCTCATCACCCTGGCCAACGTACTGCTGCAATGGCGTCCGCCTGCGCGGACTTGATCCCGCCGCGCATTCCGCCCGCGCAACGCGAAGCAGAAGGAAATGCCCGGGCGGCGCCATCGCCGCGCCGGGCATGAACCTAATCAGAACGAATACGAGTAGGTCAGCGTACCGAACACGCGACCGACGGCCGCGGTGTTCTCGTACTTGGGCAGACTGCCAGCCTTGTAATAGTTGCTGGAGCCTTTCGTGTAAGAGACGCCAACCGTAAGCTTGGACTGCTTGTCGAGCGCGAAGGGCATCGCGGCTCCGATCAGATAATAATCGCCGACGTTTTTCACCGCAGGAGAGGCATCGCGCGCGACATCCTTCCACTGGTAGGTGCCGACGGTGGCGGAAAGAGCCACTTCGCTATCCAGTTCCTTCACCGGAATGGAGTAGGCAGCATTCAACTCCCACGTGGCGCCGCGCAGGATGGTATCGTAGTAGAGCTTGGGCGTGAGCTTCACGCCTGAAACCGTGTAATTAAGCGCCAAGTTGGGCTCAAACGAGCTGCGGTAGAATCCCGCCCCGATATCGGCGCGCGGATAAGTGTACAATGTCGCACCGACCGCAAAGGAAAGACTGTCGTCGATGGTAAAGGTGTACGAAGCGTAGGGATCGATCTCGGGATCGGACACGCCGTCGACTTTGTCCTTCAACGGCTGGCTGGCCCAGATGCCAAGGGTCAAATTGCCACTGCCGTATTCGAGCGTGGGCTGGAAGGACGGACCGCCGAGGCGTACGCCGCGAAACATGTATTGCGTTACGAAGGCCGGCGAAAAGGTGAGCGAAGCCGCGGGTGCGGCGGCCGGGGCCGGCGTCTGGGCGTCGGCGGTGGTCAGGGCTCCGACGAGCAGAGCGACACAAGAGAGTAGTGCGGATTTCTTCAGGTTCATGGTGGTGGTTGGATTTTGACGGGACGCAATGGGCGCCCACCCCTGCCTTAGCAAAGGCCGGGCCAACTCGATCCTGAATTGTTTTCGGCCCCGCGTCTGCAGTGTCCCAAAAACGAAAAACCGCCGGAGCCAAGAGGCTGCGGCGGTCTGAAAATCGGCGGCAGAAGCCGGAACGATCAGCGTTTCGAGAATTGGAAACGCTTGCGGGCGCCGGGCTGGCCGGCCTTTTTGCGCTCTTTCTCGCGAGGATCGCGGGTGAGGTGGCCGGCCTTCTTCAGCGCGGCACGCAACTCGGGATTCAGCTTTTGCAGGGCGCGGGCAATGCCATGCGCCACGGCTTCGGCCTGACCACTGACGCCGCCACCGGCGACATTGGCCACGACGTCAACCTTGTCGCGCAGACTCACGGTCTGCAGCGGGGCGGTGGCGAGTTTGGCAAAATTCTCGTGAGAAAAATAGGCTTCGGCTTCGCGATCATTGATCGCGATTTTGCCCGTGCCTTCGGTAAGGCGGACGCGGGCAGTGGCGGTCTTGCGACGACCGGTACCGAGGAACACGTTGGCGGCGGTGGTGCTCATGGACGGAATCAAACGGTGATCTTGATCGGGTTTTGCGCCTCGTGCGGGTGAGTCGCGCCAGCGAAGACACGCACTTTGGTGAGCATCTTGCGGGCCAGGGCGTTCTTCGGAAGCATGCCTTTCACAGCGTGCTCGATGATAAATTCGGGATGTTGTTCGCGGGTGAGCGCGAGCGAGCGATACTTCTCGCCGCCGACGAAGCCGGAGAACGACATGTACTCGTTCTTCGCTTCCTTCTTGCCGGTCACCGCGACCTTTTCGGCATTGATAATGATCACGAAGTCGCCGGTGTCGACGTGCGGCGTGTAAGTGGGCTTGTTGCGGCCGCGGATGATGTTGGCCACTTTCACCGCGAGACGGCCCAGCACAACCCCGTCGGCATCGATTAGATACCACTTGGGCTGCGGCAGCGTCTCCTTCTTGGCGAGAAACGTTTTCATGAGAAAAGACGGCTAGAGCTAGAGTTTGGCGGGAGCGTGTCAACAGCTTTGATCGACAATTTCGCGGAAACGAAAAACCCGCCTCCGCGCGAGGCGGTGGCGGGTGACAGTGTTTGTGCGTTACCCGCAAGCGGGTGCTGGCTTAGAAGCCGACCGTGACGCCGGCCCGGAAGGAAAAGAGATCGCGGGCTGCGCCTTGAAGATCGCTATTGGCGTAGTTGAGACCGGCATAAACCGTCGCTTTCTCGCCGAGCTTGTAGGGCAGGTTCACCCCGACGCCGCCGTAGGTGTACTGCGGCCCGCTGTTGGGATACACGCTGCCGAAGTTCGCGCTGAAATCGAGCGAGGCGCCGACATCGGGCAGCGCGACGCTGTAGCCGACTTGTCCCTGCACGGTCAGCGTATCGAGCTTGAAGTCGTTGTAAATGTAGAGGCCGGGCTTGAAGCCGCGGACATTGCCCACCACTCCGGCGAAAACTTCGTAGGTCGAGCTCTGCTCGCCCAGGGATTTCTTGGCCTCGGGGTAGTAATAGAGCGTGGCGCCCATATCGAGATCCCACGCGTCGTTCAGCTTGTGCTTATAACCGGCGTAGAAATCGAACTCGTTGCTTTCGCGCCCCAACACCGGCTGGCTGGACCACAGGCCGCCATAGGATCCGCCCGAAGAAATCTCCACGGAAGGCTGGATGGCTTCCTTGCCAACTTCCACGCCGCGGAAGACGTATTTGCTGACGTAGGGGAAATCGAGCGTGATGGAATACGAGCTTTTGGCCGCATCCGCCGCGTGCAACGCTGCACCGGCAGCCAAAGCGAGGGTCAGTAGGGTGATCTTTTTCATGGTCTGGTGTATTTCGATTTTGTTAGGTCGCCAGGCGAACCCGGCTGGCTTCCGAAAATCTCCGGAAGCGTAAAATAACAAGGCTATTGTTCAACAGCTTCGTCACCCTCAGCAAGACCGCATAATCGGATTCGCGTTCCCGCCCGGGCATGGTTACACGTCCGCCCAACATGCCCACCATGCTCTCCCTTGCCGGTTTTTCAGGCCTCCTCGCAGTGGCGCTGGGGGCGATGGGCACGCATGCCCTCAAGCCGCTGCTCACCGCACACGGTTTGCTCGAAGCCTGGCACACCGCGGTGCTCTACCATCTGGTCCACGCGGTGGCGCTGCTGGCCGTCAGCCTCGCCTTGGATGCAGGCGCGACTCAACTACATCCGCGGCGCGCGGCCGGACTGCGGGCCGCCGGAGTTTGCTGGCTCACGGGCATCATTCTATTTTCTGGCTCGCTCTATTTTATGGCCGCCTTCGACTGGCGCCGACTGGGCATCGTCACTCCGTTCGGAGGCGTCGCGTTGCTCGCCGGCTGGGCCTGCCTCATCCACGCCGGCTGGCGCCGGTCCACGCCTCCCTAAATCATGCAAATTCCCGACCCGCTCCGCGCCGCTCTCGACGCCATCCGCCAAACCGGCGGCCGGCCGCGGCTGGTCGGCGGTTGCGTGCGCGACTGGTTGCTGGGTCTCACGGCCAAAGATTTCGACGTCGAGGTGGGTGCCATCGCCTTCGACGAGCTGCACCGCGCACTCGCACCGCTCGGGTCCACCGATGTCGTTGGCCGCAGCTTCGGCGTGATCAAGCTCCGCCTCGGCGACACCGAGTACGATTTCAGCCTGCCACGCCGCGAATCGAAGACCGGTGCCGGCCATCGCGGTTTCCGTGTTCACCCCGACCCGACGCTCAGCGATGCCGAGGCCGCCGCCCGTCGCGATTTCACGATCAACTCCATCGCCTACGATCCATTCGACGGCGCGTTGATCGACCCGCACCACGGGGAACGCGATCTGCGCGCCCGGGTGCTGCGGCACACCAGCGAGTCGTTCGTGGAAGATCCGCTGCGGGTGTTGCGCGCGATGCAGTTCGCCGCGCGTTTCGATCTTTCCCTCGCACCCGAGACGGCCGAGCTCTGCCGGAGCATCACCGACACATTTGGCGAACTGGCCGTCGAACGCGTGTGGGGCGAATGGGACAAGTGGGCCGTCAGCAGCATCCGCCCGTCCCGCGGCCTCACCGTGCTGGCGGAGACCGGCTGGCTGCGCCATTTCCCCGAAGTCGCGCCAATGCGCGGCACGCCGCAGGAACCGGAGTGGCACCCCGAGGGAGACGTTTTCGCGCACACGCAACACTGCCTCGACGCGCTCTGCGCCTCGGCGGCCTGGCGCGATGCCGCGCCCGCGCGCCGCCGCCTGCTGAGCTTCGCCGTGCTGGCTCACGATTTCGGCAAACCGCTCACCACCTCGTACGCCGAGCGCCACGGGGTGTTGCGCTGGCTCAGCCCCGGCCATGAGGCGGCCGGCGGCCCGCTCGCGGAAACGTTTCTCCAACGCATCGGCTCGCCGCACGATTTGATCGAACCGGTGCGGGCGCTCGTCGTGCATCACCTCCTGCACCACCAAGGGCACCGCTCCGTTTATACCGACACGCAAATCCGCCGCCTCGCGCGCCGGCTGATCCCGGCCACGATCGACGACCTGTGCGAAGTGATGACGGCCGACGCCTGCGGGCGGCCGCCGCTCAGCCCGCGCGACTCGCTGGTGCTGATCGCGGTGTTGCGCAACCGCGCCCACGAACTCGCCGTGGCGGACCAGGCCCCGCGCCCGATTCTGCTCGGCCGACACCTGCAAGCGCAGGGGCTCGCGCCCGGCCCGAACTTCAAGCCGATCCTCGACACCGCGTTCGAGGCTCAACTTGAAGGCGCATTCGCCGACGAAGCCAACGCGCTGGTCTGGCTGCGCGAACACCTGCGCGGCTATCTGCCGCCGCGCTGACGGCGGAGGCGGCTCAGAATTCCTTTTTCACGCGCAGCGTGACGAACCGGCCATGCCCCCAGGCGGCATAGGTGTTGATATCGAATCCATCCAGTTCGCGGCCATTCGGCGGCGGCTGCGTGTCGAGCACGTTATCCACGCCAAGCGTGATCCTCGTGCGTGGCAGACCCGAATACGAGAGGGAGACATTGAGTTTGGTCACAGGATTCTCGCCCCAGCCAACGGTGGAGTACGCGGTATTATCGTTGCGATAGGGCCCCTTGAACTGAGCGCTGAGTCCGGCCCCGAAATCACGAAAGGACCACTGTGCACGCCCTTCGCCGGTCCAGCGCGGCTGGTTGTGACGCCCCACGAAATTAAACATGCCCCGACCGACACCGCCATCGTACCCGTAGTACATAATGCGGGTGGCGTTGAGGGTGACATTGAGATCGCCAAAGCGCGCGCCGCGGCGCTTGTAAGCCAAACCGAAATCAAAGCCGCGATAAGCGTAGGCCGACACGTTGTCCGGCGACGCGTCGAGATAGAGAATCGGGCCGGGATTGCCCCGAGCCGAGTCGCGAATGACGCGGTTGGGGTAATAGTTGAAGAAGACCGATGGCGATGTGTTGGTGACGATCGCGCGATCAATGGTAACTTCCATATAGTCGGCCGAGAAGCTCCAATACCGCGACTTCGGATCAAGCTGCAACACCACGCCGCCATACCAAGTTTTGCCGCGTTCTGGCTGCAACGAGGGATTGCCGCCAGAAATGATACGCAACGCGGCCGGCGGATCCTGCGGCCGCAGTGGGTCGGCGTAAGTCGTGGTCGTATAGGTGATCAGACGCTGCGAATTGAGCAGACCGAGATCAGGGGCCTTGAACGAGCGGCTGAACGTGCCGCGCACTTTCAGCCAACGCAGCGGCTGCGCCACAAAGCCGAACTTCGGACTGCTCGAAGAACCAAAGTCGCTGAATTTCTCGTGCCGGCCGGCAAACTCCAACTCCAGCTGCCTCCGCACCAGCGGCACCGATAGATCGGCGAATGCCGATTCCACATGCCGAGAACCGAAGAAAGGAGTGCGCCCGCCCCAGCCGATGTATGAAACGGGATCTGGCCGCTGATCAATCTCCTCGCGCCGCCACTCGCCACCCAGCGCGAGATTGATCGGGCCCGCAGGCGCCTGGCCAAGCAACGCCGGCATCTCCCCCAGCCGCCCGGTGGCAGAAAAATCCGCGGTCCAAAGCGCCGTCCGCGCGTAGTTGGGCGAAACGAGAAACAGCCGGCTCGCCACCGCCGGATTTTCAGAGGGACCGAACGGATTCAAAGCCGTCGCACGCGTGGTGCCGGCAAGCGCCGCCTGCAGATCGTCGGCTTTGACGAAATTGTGAAAATTCATCGTGACGCCATTGCGACTGAAGCCGTACGCCGATTCCCACGACCAATCGCGGCCGAGCTTCCCATTCACGCCGCCCAATGCGCTCAACGCCTCCGAGTGCACATCCATCATGCGAGTCGGTCCGAAATTCGTGCGGTAATTGAAATTGTTGAGATCGGAGCCGAAGGGGTTGTAAGGATTGGCGCGCGGCACGATGAGATAGGTGTTGGCGCTGGTGAGCACGCTGCCGCTGTTGGCCACTGACGGCGAGAAATAGCTCAAGGTGCGGTTATCGGTGGCGAGCAGCTGGCCAAACACGCCGAGGCGCTCGCCGAAATCGTGCCGCGCCCGCACGAAGAGGTTGCGGTAATCGAGCTCCGGTGTCACGGAAACCACCGAAGCGAAATCGTAGCGATTCTCGCTTGGTGTTGCCGTCGCCGACGCATAACGCGTGAACGAGGCCGCGGTCGGAATGGCCACGGGCCGGCCGCCGGTCACGACATAATAGCCCGCGCCGCCGGCAAGACCGGCCAACGACGCCTGCGCGGCCGTCAGGGTGACGTTGGCCGGAAAGTTCGCCGTGCTGTTTTGATTGAGCCCCTTGAGCGCGCCGAGGCCGCTGTAGTCGGTCGTCCGCGACCGGTCGTAATCCTGCAGCAGGCTGGCGTTGTCCTTAAACCAAGAGGCGACCGCGAGCACCGAGGTGCGTGGCGAAGCTTGTGCGCCCACTGAGACTGTCGCACCGCGCGAAAAGGTGTCGTGCCCGAGTGTGTTGCCCGCCATGACGCTCAAGCTCCGCCCCTGGAAGGAGCGCTTGAGCTTCACGTTCATCACGCCGGTGATGGCGTCCGAGCCATAAATGGCCGAGCCGCCGTCCTTGAGAAACTCGACCTTCTCCACTGCCTCGCGGGGGATGCAGTTGAGGTCGAACGCCGAGCGATTGAAGCTATCGGCCACCGCGTAGGACGCGACCCGCCGGCCATCGATCAGCGCCAAATAACGCCAGGTGCCCAATCCGCGCGGATTGAGCGTGGTCAGGCCGGGCGTGACGCTATTGACGTGCAACAGCGAAGCCATGCCGGCCGAGTTGAACGCGAGGCTCTGCGCGAAATCGCTGAACGTCGTGCCGCCATTCGCCTCGATGTCGGCCTCCGTGTAGACCACGAGTGGCTGCGGGCCGTCAACCTCACCCCGCTTGATGCGCGAGCCGGTGACCTCCACCGTGTCGAGCTGCACCACCGCAGGGTCGGCGGACTTGTCCGCCGCTGCAAATGCAGCGCCAGAGGGTAACACGAGGGCAAGCAGTCCGAGGACGGCGAAGCCGGACACAGTGCGCAAAAGACCGCGCGAGCGTTGACAATTCATGGTGGGAACAAGGGAAAACTGACTGGTAGCAAAGCGTGACTGAGCCATGCGGCAGCAAAACCGCAGCGGGAGAAAACGGTGCCATGCCACCTAGTTCAAGACTACAGAAAAGAATATCGGACAATTACGTAGGCCATCTTCCGCGCCATCGCGCCGAAGCCGCGGCCCCGTGTCAGCAACCGGGGCCGCACTCTTGCGCTCCGGCGCAAGCGCGGCGGCGACCATTCAGGCGCGCACTAGAATTTCTTCGTGAGCTGCGTGTAGACGAAGCGGCCGCGGTTGCTGTGCGTGGTCACATCGTAACCATCGTTGAAGGCGCCGGCGGAAAACGGCGCATCCACATCGGTGACGTTGTTGGCACCGACGCGCACGGTGAGTCCGCGCAACGCCCGCCGCCAGCCGGCGCCGTCGCGAAACTCGTAGCTGACATCGACGCCGAGCGTGGCGTAGGGCTCGATCCAGCGGATCACGTTGCCCTGCGTGTACGCGGGATTGTCGCGCAGCTTGCCGACATAGGTCCCGCATAATTGCACGCGCCACGCGCCCTGCTCCCACGCCTGGACGAGATAGCCTTTGTGGCGCGGAATGCTGCCGGGCGAAATGGCGTTCTGCGAGGTGTCGATGTACAACCCGAGGAAACGCTGCGACGGCATGCCGGGCACCGGCGTCAGATCCCACCGCAGCGCCGTGTTCCAATCGAGCCGCGTGCTCAGCCGGCCGCAGGCCCGCCACGGCCACGCGTACGTCACGCCGACATCGACGCCGGTGGTGAGGCGCGATGAGATGTTGAAATTGGTCGACGCGATGGTCTGCACCGAGCCGGTCGCCGGCGCGCGCGTGATGATGCTGGCGAACGGCGCCGCGGGATTGAGCGTGGCCGGATTGCCGCGCACGAAGCCGGGCCCCTGGCCGGCGGCGTTGAGATTGAGAATGTATTGAGCGCCCTCGCCGACGAGTCCGCTGATCTCGCCGAAATAATAATCGACGGCGACACTCAAGCCACTGACCGCCGCGGGCGAATAGACGCAGCCCACCGAGTACGTCTTGGATTTCTCCGGCGAGAGGTTCGGATTCCCCCGCGTGGTGATCTGCGTCTGGTTGGGAATCGGAAAGCCGAGCGGATCGATCAAACTGGGATTCGAGGTGCCGACCGCGGCAAAGAGCGACCCCAGCGACGGCAGCCGGAAGCCCGTGCTCCACGTGCCGCGCACCAGCAAATTCGCCGTGGGCTGCCAGTGCAGGCCAAGCTTCGGGTTGTGGGCGGTGAACGTCTGCCCGATATCGGCGCCGGACGCGCCGTTTTGATAACCCTCCGCCCGCTGCCGGTCGTAGCGGCATTCGAGTTTCAACTTGAGCGAGTGCATGTGTTGCACGCGCATCGCCGGACTAAAGAGCGGCACTTCCAGCTCGGAAAAAACGCCGCCGCCAAAACCGCGCGAGATGTCGGGGTTGGAGCCGTTGAGCCCGAGCAGATCGCCCGAAAAGAAAATCGGCTCGGGTGTGCTCGATGAATCGGTGCGGTAGTAATCGACGCCCGCGCCCAGCCGGACCTCGCCCGCCGGCAGCGCGCACAGCGATCCGTTCACGTTGAAATCGCCGCCGCGATTCGTGCCGCGCACGTGGGTGTTGCCCTTCGCCGCCGAGTCAAACAGCGCCGCCGGATTGTCGAACGCGATGCCGGTGGGACCGACGCCCTTGGCGGTGTCGAGCGCCCAGGGGTTGTAACTGCCGTCGAGAATGTGCGCCACGAGCTTCGTCCGGCCGGGCGCGCCTTGCTGCAACTGGTCGCGGTAGAAATCGCCGTACGTGAAATCGAGATTCCAGGACCAGTCTCCGCCGAGCTTGCCATGCAGACCGGTGACAATGTCCCAGCAATGCCGCGTGTAGACCTGCTGCCGCGGTCCGAGCGCGATGGTGCGAAACGGCACGGTGCCGACGATGACACTGCCCGGTGACGACGCGTTGTCGGTCGCGCTGCCGAGGAAGAGTCCGGTGGGAATCTGCGGGCTGAGCCGTTCGGCGTTGCGCAACGCCGTGCCGGCCGTCCCGGTGGTGGGCATGGGCGACGGTGCGAGCCCGCTGTAAAAACGATCATTCGAGTAAATCAGCCGCGCGTGCGCCTCCACCCGGTCGCCCCACAGCCGCTGGTTGATTCGTCCGTAAAAGCTGTGGCGCTCATCCGCCGGGATCGACGGCGTGTACTGACGGAAATTCAACATCTGATCCGAAGTCGCCACCGACGGATTAAACGCCACGAAATCGGCCGCGCTCCGGCCGACGGTCTTG
Organism: Opitutia bacterium; assembly: GCA_016217595.1. GTDB lineage: Bacteria > Verrucomicrobiota > Verrucomicrobiia > Opitutales > Opitutaceae > MWDT01. The sequence continues at coordinate 237,208 of JACRHS010000020.1, forward strand.
CCCGGCGCCAACACGAGATCCTGCACTGGCGCCGTTGCACTGCCGACCCGCGCCGTCGCGCGGCCGGAAAACGTGGGACTGCCGCCGTTGACGCCGCCGCGGAACCGCTGGTCGGCATCGGCCGATGGCGCGCGGTCGGAGGAATAAAGGGCGTTGCGCCGGTAATACTCGGTGGCGAAGACGAGATTCGTTTTCCCGAACGTCTGGCCGGCGAGCAGTCCGTATCGCTGCACCCCGGCGTCGTTCTTCGTGGTGTTGCCGTAGTACGCGTCGGTGCGCACGCCCTCGAAACGCGACACCATGATCGTGTTGAAAACGCCCGAGAGCGCATCCGAGCCATACACCGAGCCGGCACCGTCTTTCACGATTTCGATGCGATCGATCGCGATGGCGGGGATCACATTGAAATTATCGAAGGCCGCGGTGCGCATCCCGTCGAACAACGTGAGCGAACCGCCCAGCCCGCGCAGGTTGACGCCCGCGGCGCCGGTGCCGCCGTTGGTGCGCTGTTCGGTGGCGATGGTGCCAGTGAGATCGGGCAACAGCCGCACCGCCTCAATCGGCGTGGGCGCGCCCATGCGCATCATTTCCGAGTAGGAGAACACCGTGACGGGCGAAAACGATTCGCCGGCGGCCGTGGGCAAAACCGAGCCGGTGACGACGAATTTCTCCAGTTTGACGACATCCTCTTTCCTGGTGGGCGCAGCGGTCTGGGCTGCGCTGATTGCCGCAGCGCCGAGGGCGAAGCAGACACATGAAATTAAACGCAGCCGTAGCTGCGTCCGTTTTGCACAGCGGGGAGTCATAGCGTTCTAGTAGTCGAGTTGGGAGATGCCGAGGCATGGCCCGGCAGTTGTTAATAACTAAGTGGCGACTAGAAAACAATTTCCGACCACGTGGCAAACACTACCGCAGGGCAAAACCCTGTTATAGCGGGTATGCCTGGCGGTATTAGACGAAAGAAGCAGCCCATTAAAATTCTGCCTATATAGTGTTGCCGCACGCGCGCTTCCCCCTACGTTACGCGAGCAAGCCGATGGCGATTTAGTCGCATCAGCTTGTTACCACACACAAAAAACTACACTCGCACTATGAACATCTCGCGATTGAGCAAGATCGCTGCTGTGCTATGCCTTTGCGCATCCACGGCAGCTTTGTCCACCAGCTACGCCCAAAACACCGCCGCAGCCGCCAAGGATGATGAGACCGTCCGCCTCGAAAAGTTCGAGGTCACTGGCAGTTATCTACCCCTCTCGGGCACCGTGCAGGCCAGCCCGGTTGTCACCGTGCAACGTCAGGAAATCGGCCTCTCCGGCGCCACCGACCCCCTCCGGTTGCTCAAGCAACTGACGCCTTTCTTCTCGGGCAACGGCAACGTCGGCACCGAAGTCAACAACGGCGGCGCGGGCGAAGCCAACGTTGCCCTCCGCAACCTCCGCACACTCGTCCTCCTCAACGGCAAACGCGTGGTCACCTCCGCCATCAGCAACACCAACGGCGGCAGCCCCTCGGTGGACTTGAACACCATCCCGACCGGCATGATCGAGCGCATCGAGATCGTGAAAGACGGCGCCTCCACCCTCTACGGCTCCGACGCCATCGGCGGCGTGGTCAACGTCATCCTCCGGAAAAACTACAACGGCTTCGAGCTCGGCACCCGTTATGGTTCGACTGGAAGCGGCGACTACGTCACCCGCGAAACCTACGTGATCGGCGGCGTGACCACCAAGAGCGGTTCGCTGACCGTCGGCGCGCAGCACTTTGAGAACACCACGCTGCGCACCACCGACCGCGCGCTCACCACCATGACCCCCGCGAAGTTTGCCGCCCTTGGCACCGCCCCTGGCGGCATTCCCGCCAGCATGAGCGGCACCTTCGCCGGCCGCGTCAGCAACCATATCCTGGCGGGATCCCCCCTCGCCGCCGGAGCCACTGGCTTCAGGGCCAATATCACGTCCCCCGGCATGAAGAGCAGCCCCACCGCCGCGCCCCAGACGCTGGCCCAGCTCGAAGCGGCCGGCGTGTACATCCCCATCAGCAGCACGCCGCTTTATCGCGAGGTCGGCAGTGTCAACATTCTTAATACCACACTCTATGGCAATCCGCTGATCGTCCCGACCAAGCGCAATCAGTTTGTCGCCTCCGGCGAACGCGAACTCGCGGGCAAAAGCCTCGAAGTCTTCGGCGATTTCCTCTTCACCCAGACGACCACCGGCGGTTCCGGCCTCGCTCCCTCCCCGGTCACACTCGGCTCCGCCAACACGCTCACCATTCCGGCCAACAATCCGTACAATCTGTTCGGCGTCACCCTCGGCATCGGCGCTCCCAGCGGCGCACCCTCGATCCGCAATCGCCTGGAGGAACTGGGCAATCGCAGCAGTGTGAACGAAGCCAATACCTTCCGCGTGGTCACTGGTTTCCGCGGCGACATCACCGAAAACCTGAAGTGGGAACTCACCTATCTCTATTCCCGCAACAGCGCGACCCAGCGCGTACTCGGCGGCGCCAACGGCGCCAACATGAACCAGCTCATGATCCCGCTGATTCAGAATGGCAATTACGTGATAAGCAATGGCCGCCCCTTGTCGGTCCTGACGGACAGCTCGGGCAACAACCTTCCCGTCTACAATTATTTCGCGCTGCCCGGCTTCAACGATCCGGCGACCCTCAATGCCATCCGCACCACCCTGTTCAAGAATGCCGTGACCTCTCTGCGCGGCGTCGACCTCTTGGTGCGCGGCAAAGTGTTTGAAGTCCCGGCGGGCGATGTCGCCATCGCCTTCGGCGGCGAAAACCGCAAGGAAGACCTCGTGTCTTCCGTCGATGCCCTTTACGCCAACGGGCTCGCCCTCGGATATAATCCCGCTGACACCTTCGCGGGCGGCAGTCGCAGCAACAAAGCCGTCTTCGGCGAGACCACCATCCCGCTCATTTCCCCGAAGCAGAATTTGCCCGGCTTCTACCAACTGGATCTCACCAGCGCGATCCGCTACGAGAAGATCCAACCCGGCGGTCACTCCACCACCCCGCGCCTTGGTCTGCGCTGGATGCCGTTTGACGCGACCTTCACCGTCCGCTCGACCTGGTCGGAAGGCTTCATTGCCCCTGATATCTTTGACCTCTTCGGACCCGCACAAGGCAATGCTCCGAGCTACACCATCCTCGAAGGCAATGGCAGCACATCCGCAGGTGGCGCCACCGGCCGCATGGTGACCGGTCAATACGGCAGTGCCAGCGAACTGAGCAACCCGAACCTCAAGCCGCAAACCTCCAAGGCGTTCACCGTCGGCTTTGTCTACTCGCCGAAGCAGATCAAAGGGCTCAGCTTCACCGCCGATTATTACCATATCTCGCAGGATAAAGTCGGCGACATCGATTACTCCTCGGTCTACGCCGATTTGAATGCCAAAGGCGCTGGCTCCGCTTACGCCGCCGGCTTCTCCTTCATCGACAACACCCGCCTCGTCACCAACGCGCCCAACCAAGTTACCTCGACCAACGTCGGCACGCTCGCCATCGCCACCAACCCCAGCGGCGACCAGATGACCGAAGGTCTCGATCTGGCGGTCGACTACACGTGGAACGCGAACAATCTCGGCCGCTTCAACATCGGCGCCAATGCCAACGTGCTGTTCAATTACAAATTCCGCGGCACACCGCGCGATAAGTACAACCAGTACGCACGCAACTTCACCGACTCGACCAACGGCCTCGGCGGTCAGAACGGCACCCTCGCCAGCTACGTCCTCAAGCCCTACATCAATCACTCGATCGCCGGCCTGGCCACGTCGCTGTACTTCACGCACATTCCGAAGGTCAACAATCCCGGCATGCTCTTCGGCGGCCAAAGCCCGACCAACACCCAGCGGCTCGATGGCAAGGCTTACACCATGCCGAGCTACACCACCGTTGATCTCGCCCTGAGCTATCAGGTGCCGAACTTCGGCCGCAGCTGGCTGAAGGGCTTTGTGATCACCGCTGGCGTCAACAATCTGTTTGGCAAGGACGCTCCGTACGTCCCCGGCGGTGGCAATAACTCCAGCGAAAGCAACACGGACAAGAGCACCTACGACATCATCGGGCGCTTCATGTTCATGGAGCTGAAGAAAGCCTTCTAAATCCCGCTGGCACGCACCGCGCGTCGCCTCTTTTCGGCGGCAGCCCTCCGGGGCTGCCGCTTTTTTTATACCCGCTTGTTTTTCCGCATAAAAATCGCTGGTTCCGAAATTTTACCCTATTGGTGCATTTCTGCATTGCCAACCCTGAGATTTGCAGAGGTTACATGGACGGTTTGTCGTTTGATCGGCTGTTCCGCTCAGGCGCTACCGCACTCCCTTCCTTTCCACACCATGACGAATACACGCAATGCCTCCACGCCGTTGTGCTCCAACGCGAAACTGCTCGAGTGGGTCAAAGAAATGGCCGCTCTCTGCCAACCCGCCCAGATTCACTGGGTCGACGGCTCACAGGAAGAAAACGACGCCCTGTGCCAACAGCTCGTCGCGGCCGGCACGTTCATCAAGCTGAACGAGAAGCTCTGGCCCGGCTGCTACTACGCCAAATCAGACCCGGGCGACGTGGCCCGCGTGGAAGAGCGCACCTTCATTTGCAGCAAGACCAAGGAAGACGCCGGTCCGACCAACAACTGGGCGGATCCCGTCGAGATGAAGGCCAAGCTCAAGGATCTCTTCACAGGCAGCATGAAGGGCCGCACGATGTACGTGCTCCCGTATTCGATGGGCCCCATCGGCTCCCCGATCAGCCAGATCGGCGTTGAGATCACCGACTCGCCGTACGTCGTGATCAACATGCGCATCATGGCCCGCATCGGCGTGCGCGTGTTCCAGGAAATCGACAAGGGTGCGCGCTTCGTGCCCTGCGCCCACACGGTCGGCGCGCCGCTGGCCGCCGGTCAGAAGGACGTCACCTGGCCCTGCAACAAGGAAAAGTACATCGTTCACTTCCCCGAGACCCTCGAAATCTGGTCCTTCGGTTCCGGCTACGGTGGCAACGCCCTCCTCGGCAAGAAATGCTACGCCCTGCGCATCGCCTCCAACATGGCGCGCCAGGAAGGCTGGATGGCCGAGCACATGCTCATCCTCGGTGTTGAGAACCCCAAGGGTGAGAAGACCTACGTCGCGGCGGCTTTCCCGAGCGCCTGCGGCAAAACCAATTTCGCCATGCTCATCCCGCCCGCCAATTTCCAGGGCTGGAAAGTGTGGACCGTCGGCGACGACATCGCGTGGATCAAACCCGGCAAAGACGGCCGCCTCTACGCCATCAACCCCGAGGCGGGTTTCTTCGGCGTCGCCCCGGGCACGTCCGACAAGACCAACCCGAACGCGATGAAGTCCCTCGCGAAAAACACCATCTTCACCAACGTCGGCCTCACCCCCGACGGCGGCGTGTGGTGGGAAGGCATGACCGACGAGCCACCGGCCAAGCTCACCGACTGGCAGGGCAAGGAGTGGACGCCCGCCATCGCCAAGGAGACCGGCGCCAAGGCCGCGCACCCGAACGCCCGCTTCACCGCGCCCGCTTCGCAGTGCCCGACGATCGACCCGGCCTGGGAAAACCCCGAGGGCGTGCCGATCAGCGCATTCATCTTCGGCGGCCGCCGCGCCACCACCATGCCGCTCGTGTTCCAGTCCTTTAACTGGACGCACGGCGTGTACCTCGGCGCCACCATGGGCTCCGAAATGACCGCCGCCGCCGCCGGCACCGTCGGCCAGGTGCGCCGCGATCCGATGGCAATGCTGCCCTTCTGCGGCTACAACATGGCCGACTACTTCGGCCACTGGGTGAAGATGCAGAAGAGCGTCAAGTTCCTCCCCGCGATCTTCCACGTAAACTGGTTCCGCAAGAGCGCCGACGGCAAGTTCCTCTGGCCGGGCTTCGGCGACAACATGCGCGTACTCAAGTGGATCGTCGACCGCGTCAACGGCCGCGCCGCCGCGGTGGAGACCCCCATCGGCTTCGTGCCCAACTACAGCGACCTCGAGTGGACCGGCCTCAAGTTCTCCAAGGAAGACTTCGAGCAAGTCATGTCCCTCGACCGCGAAGCTTGGGCCAAGGAAGTCGTCGACCAGGAGTCGCTCTTCTTCAGCCTGCGCGCCCGCCTGCCCAAGGAGCTCATCGCCGAGCGCCAGCAGCTGGTCAGCCGTCTGTAAGCAGGACCAAGCAACGATCGCATTTTCGAGGCCGCGCCCAAAAGGCGCGGCCTTTTTCTTGCAGAAAAAACAACCTTTCAACGCACCCGGGTTTGTGTCGATATGGCGGCATATGGCCGTCGTTGCTCTTGCCCGTGAGAAAATCCTCAACACCGCCCGCACCCTACCCGCTGCCCCCCAAGTGCTCGCGCAACTCGGGGAGATGTTGCAGAACGTCAACACTGGCTTGGATGAAATCGCCGAATTGCTCAAGCGCGACGCCGCGCTCGTTGCCCGCATTATCCGTATCAGCAACAGCCCCTATTTCGGCGGCGATGGCAGCATCGGCGCCATCGAAGAGGCGGTTAACCGCGTTGGCTTCGGTGAAGTGTATCGCTTGGTCGGCATGGCCACGACGAGCCGGCTGATCGACCGCGCCCTGACCTACTACCGCGTCGATGCAGAGGCGCTGCGCGAACACATGCTCTTCACCGCCATCGCCAGCGAGGCGCTCGCGGAAGAGACCGGCATGGACGCCCGCAATTCCTACACCGCCGGCCTGCTGCGCCCGCTCGGCATGCTCGTGCTCGACCGCGTGGCCCGCGAACGCCTGCCCGAGCGCGAGTCCTACGACCACGTGACGTACGGCGGCTATGCCAAATGGGAAGGCCAGGTTTTCAGTGTCGGCAACGGCGAGGTCGCCTCAATGATTCTCACCGACTGGCGCTTCCCCGATGAGATCGCCAACGGCATCCGCGTGCACTACCTGCAACGCGACACCGATTACGGCAACCGCATCGCCTGCCTGCTCAATATCGCCGGCTGGCTCACCACGCAGGACGGCTTCGGTTTGCCCGGCGAACGCGTCTACTGGGAGCTTCGCGGCCGCATTCTCGAAACCGCCGGCCTGCGCGAAGAACAGATTCGCCCCGTCGGCGTCCGCGTGCGCAACGAATTCGAGCGCTCGCGCCAGTCGTTGAAATAACCCGCCCCCACTCCGCCCTTCGCGGCGGCGTTCGCGAACTTCACCTCACGTCGTTTCCCAGCGGCCATAGATGCCGCACGGCAGCACCTTGCCGTCGGCCTGTATCGGCAAACCCACTTCACCCGCGGTGATCCGGCCGCCGCGCCCGCCCAATAATTCCGCGAGCAGATTGGCCACCACCGTCGGCGAAAGCCGCGCCGTGTAGGCGTTGATCAGGAAAAACAGCGGTTGTTCGCTCAACAGCTGCCGGCACTCGCCGAGCAATTCCCAGAGGTGATCCTCCAGTCGCCACATCTCGCCCGAACTGCCGCGCCCGTACGTCGGCGGATCCATGATGATGGCATCGTAGCGGCGTCCGCGCTTGAATTCGCGGCGCACAAATTTCAGGCAGTCGTCCACGATGTAGCGCACCGGCGCCGCGGCCAGACCGCTGAGCGCGGCATTTTCGCGACACCATTTCACCATGCCCTCGGCCGCATCGACGTGGCACACACTGGCGCCCGCCGCCGCCGCGGCCACTGACGCGGCCCCGGTGTCGCCGAAAAGATTCAGCACACTCACCTCGCGGCCCGCCGCGCGCGCCGCCTTGATCTTCGCGCTGAACCAATCCCAGTTCACCGCCTGCTCGGGAAACAACCCGGTGTGTTTGAAATTCGTCGGCCGGATTTTGAAGGTGAGCCCGAGCGGCTCGTAGCGGATGTTCCACTGCTCCGGCAGCTCCCGCCGAAATTCCCACCGCCCGCCGCCGCTGTCGCTGCGGTGGTAATAGCCATCCCACTTTTCCCATTTTGCACCCCGTGCCTGCCCGTGCCGCGGCCACACGATTTGCGGATCGGGCCGCACCAGCGTGTGCGCGCCCCACCGCTCCTGCTTCATCCCGTCGCCACAATCGAGCAGACGGTACTCCTGCCACCGGTCGGCGACAATGAGCTCGGGACGTTGTACGGGTGAAGTGGACATGCGTTGCCACGAACCAACGCACGCCCCGCCGCGCTGTCGAGTCCCGAGACGGTGGCACCGGCTCCGCGCAATCCTATCTTGTTGTTTGCAGTTTGCGTTACCAAAGATAGCGTCCCCACTCACCACCATGCACAAATCCATCCAGCACCTCCTCGCACTTCTGTGCGCAGCATTCCTCAACACCGCCCTTCTGGCCGATGTGGTCGAAACCAAGAACGGCGCGAAACTGGTCGGCAAAATCACCAAGATCGACAGCGGCGCCATCACGCTCTCCACCACCTACGCCGGCGATCTCGCCATCAAGCAAACGGAAGTCGCCAGCATCGCCACCGACGCCCCCATCGCCGTGCGCCTGGCCAGCGGCACCCGCATCGATGGCAAAGTCTCCACGACCGACGGCATCATCCAAGTCGCCAGCAAGGACGGCACGGTCAGCACCTCCATCGACAAGGTAGCGGCCTCGTGGGCCGCGGGCGGCGAAGATCCGCAGATCGTCGCCATGCGCCGCCACTGGACGTTCCAGACCTCGGCCGACGTGGTGGGCAAGCAGGGCAACACCAAGAGCACTGGCATCGGCCTGGGCTTCGTCGCCGCGCTGGTCAGTCCGCAGGATGCGTTGAAATTCTACGGAGCCTACGACTACGCCACCACGACCAGCGCGACGGGGGTGAAAACCAAAAGCGCCGACGCCACCAAGGGCGGCGTGGACTACTCGAGTTTCTTCTCCGAGAAATACGGCTGGTTCGTCCGCAGCGAGCTCGGCAAGGACTCCGTCGCCGCCATCAATCTGCGCAGCACCACGGACGCGGGCGGCACCTACCGCCTGATCAAAAATACCTCGCAAAGCCTGGTGGGTCGTCTCGGTGCCGGTTATCGCTTTGAAAGTTATTCGGTGGGCCCGAACAACCAGGGCGCCGTGCTCTCGACTGGACTCAGCCACTCATACGCTTTCAGCAATTACACCAGCATCGTGACCGACCTGCAGTATCTGCCGGCCTTCAAAAATTTCGCCGACTATCGTTTCCTGCACGACTCCGCGCTCGAACTGCCGCTCGGTCCCGATTTCTGGAAACTGCGGCTCGGCGTGAACAACCAGTACACCAGCAAGCCGGTGCTCCTGCGCGAAAAACTCGACACCACTTACTACACGCGGCTGCTGCTCAACTGGAAATAATGCCGCTGCTCGTATGACTCTGCGCTTTCGCCACGGCGCGTTCTCCGCGTCGTAGCGAAACAGTAACAACCACACACAGCAAAAAGCCCCGCACCGGATTCGGTGACGGGGCTTTTTGCTGCGCGATTCCGGCGAAGCCGGGGCGTTATTTCTTCTTCTTTTTCGGATCTACCACGGGCGGCAGTTGCGAATGCATCGGTTCGGCGCGCTCGATTTTAACCATCTCGACTTCGAACACCAAGGTGGCGCGGCGCGGAATCTTCGGCGGATCGCCCCGTGTGCCGTAGCCGAGTTCGTAAGGCACGATCAGCGTCATCTTGCTGCCCAGCCGCATCAGCTTGATGCCTTGGTCCCATCCTTGGATCACCTGCCCGCGACCGAGGCGAAACGTGAACGGATCGGGCCGTTCCGGCAGCTTCGGTGCCTGGTCGAATACTTTTCCGTCCAGCAGCATGCCTTTGTAATTCACGCTCACCATGTCGCCCGGCGCTGCCGGTTCGCCGGTACCCGGCTCGGTGATCACATAACGCAGCCCCGTCACGGTGCGCTTCGCGTCGGGCCATTGTTTCTGCACCGTGGCCAGGTCGTCTGGCGGCAACGGTTCGCGTTGGGCGCGCAGCGGAGCGACGGCGGCGGCGAGTCCGAGGAGGCAAAGCAAAATGCGAAGGTGGCGCATAACGGTGCCGACGAAATGGGATTCCCCGCGCCGCGGCAAGGTCTTCCTTGCAACGTTTCAACCGCCCGCCGCGCGCACTGCCGGATGCGCCGCGATCAACGCCAGCGCTTGGTGCAGCAGCGTCTTTCCCGGCTCCATGCGATGCCACGGCGAAGCCCCCGACGGATGCGGCAGCGGGATGCAGTCGCACGCACGTCCACCGCGCTCGATCCGGAACTGCCGCCCGATCGTCTCCGCCAGCGGCCGCTCGCCGAGCATTTGCACGAGCGCCAGCTTGCCCACCGGCAACACCAGCTGCGGCTGCAAAAGCGCAAACTCCCGCTCCAGCCACGCCGCGCAGCGCTCGATCTCATCGGGCGCAGGCACGCGGTCGCCGCCCTCGGGCTTCTTGCCCGGGAAACACCGGCACACCGCCGCGAAATAAATCCGGTCGCGCGCCTCGTCCTCGCTCCAGCCCAGCGCCGCGTGCAGCCACTTGAACAGCGTTTTCCCCGCCGTCCACGCAAACGGCCGGCCCATGACCGGCTCCTTGTCGCCCGGCGCCTGCCCGATCAGCAATATGCGGCTGCGCGCCGGCCGCCCCACCACCGACGGCCGGTGCATTTTGGGACAACGCGTGCAGGCCCGCAACGCGGCCAGGTGATTTTCCATTTCGGCGACCGTTGGCATAAGCGAGAAACGCAGGCTCCGGTTGCAGGCGAGTCGCCGCCCCGAGACAATAAAAAAGGCGAAGCCCGCAGGCTTCGCCGAAAATGTTGTGTGTTGGGCTGTCGCTTAGCCACGACGATCACCGCGATCGTCGTCGCGATAACCACCGCCACCGCCGCGGTAACCGCCGCCGCCACCGCCGCGATAGCCACCACCGCCGCCACCCCGGCGCTCACCGCCGAAGCCGCCGCGACGTTCGCCGCCGCCGCCAAAGCCGCCACCCGCCGGGCGCTCTTCCTTCGGCCGGGCCTCGTTGACCGTGATCGGACGGCCGCCGAGATCGACGCCATTGGACTTCTCGGCCGCCAGCTTGGCTTCGGCGCCGGAGCCCATCGTCACGAAGGCAAAGCCGCGCGGGCGGCCCGACATGCGATCAAGGGCGATGTAGACATCGGCCACCGCTCCGAATTGCTCGAAGTGCGCCCGCAGTTCGTCCGCCGTGGTTTTGAAGGACAGATTTCCAACGTACAGTTTGGGATTTTCCATGTGCTCATCTCGTAGATCCCCGTCCGCTGCCAGTCCGTTCCCGACCATCGGGTTTCGAAATCGCCACCAGACCCGGATATGGCCCATCTGACGATCCACCAGAAGCTGTCACCTAACGTAGTCTCTAACGAACAGGCGAAAACGCACGCAAACTCGCCCCGCAAAGGCAAGGGCAAAGCAGGTCGCCCGCGGGCTGCCCGTTTCACGCTTTCCCGCGGTCAAATGCTGTACTTCGCCCGCACTTCGTCGGGGATCTCCGTCGCCCGCCCGGTGGCCAGCGTCACGAGCACGTAATCGCACTGGCCGTCGCAGGAGCGCTTGCGCGTATCGAGCCGGTCGATCTCGAACTGCACCCGGCAACCCGTCGCCGTGAAGCTGTCGATCCACGTTCGCACGATCATGCGATCGCCCAGCCCGAGCGGCCGACGGAACTGCACCGTTGTCGCCGTCAGGTACCAACCGAGCCCGCTCCGCGCAAACTCCTGGATCGGCATGCCGTAACACCGCTCCATCTGGTCGAACCGCGCCGCGAGCACGTAGTCGAGGTACCGCGTGCTGTGCACATGCTGGTACAGATCGATGTCGTCGGGGCGGACGGCGAGCTCAGTCTCGAACTTGGTGAACACGTTCATCGGAATAACCGTCACTGCAACCGCCCCGCGCGCGCCTGGCCACCGCAAAACCGCCGCGCCAGACACCCGACCGCCCTCACGAGAGCAACTGATCGATCAACCGGCGGTCGCGTTTGGTGGGCCGGCCGCTGCCTTTTTCGCGCGCGAGGAACTGCTCCACACGGCTCACCTGCGCCTTGGCCCACTCCTCCGGCGTCGTGCGCTCCTCGCAATAGGTTGGCACCAGCTTCGCCCCCACCCGGCTGCGCGGCACCGCCAACACCGCCAGCGTGCGCAAGACCAAGCCCTGCCGCACGGTCACGATCTCGCCCGCATGCACCTCGCGCGAGGGTTTGGCGGGCAAGGCATTCACCTGCACGCTTCCCGACCGGCACGCGTCGGCCGCCAGACTGCGCGACTTAAAAATGCGCACCGCCCACAGCCATTTGTCGAGGCGGGCGGCGGAGTTGGCGGGAGCAGGTTGATCAGGCGATGACACGGTGGCGAAAACTCGGTGCGACCCTACCCGCCAAGTTATGGCGGGCAAAACGATTCGCCACCACGTCCCGCCGCGCTCACTTCTTGGGGGGCTTGACGGTCGCGCGCAGCCAGTCGCCAAGGATGTCTTTCTCGTAGTGGAGCGACTCCTGCTGCCCGGTGGTGCGCCGCATCATGAAGGCCATGTCGAGCAGATCGACCTTGTCCTGCTTGAGCACACGACCGTCGGCGTCGATCAGTTTGAAGGTGAACACAAACCGCGGCGGATAGAGGTCTTTGACCACACGGACATCCTGCCAGCTCGGCCCGCGCCACTCGTTGTAATCGCCGGCGAGGTCGATGTCGGTGAATGTGAGGGTAAGTTTCTGGCCGGCGGGCAACAATTCCTCGCCGCGCTCTTCCAGGAAGGAGCGGATCATCGCGAGATTGTCATCGCGCCCGCGTTCTGTGCCGACGAAGTCCTGTTTGACGTCGGTAAAGTTTTCCGGGTGATCGAAGACGACGGTAACGCGCGGTGCAGGCTTGGCCTCCGCAGCAGGCTTGGCCGTAGCGGCCCAAGTCACTGTGCCACTCACACTCACCCACGCGGCAAACAACAGAAGAGAAGCGATAGTTTTCATGGTGATGCGGTGTGACCACACTTTACCCCGATTTGTTGCCAACGCCAGCGCACTTTGCCGCCTCCAAGCGGCAGTGTTCGTCCATTCTCATGAATGCCATATGGATTGGAGGATCGCGCCGTCTTTACACTCGCAAACATGCGGAGGAAATAATCGCGGTCTGGCATCCGGCGGCGGTTTCTGGCTAGCGTCGCGCCCTTCGTCATGACGCCCACTCGCTTTGCACTCTGGTTTGCGCTGGCCATCGGGACGCTCGACTTGCTGTCGGGCGTCGGGCTGGTGTGCGCGCCGACATTGACGCTCCGGCTTATGTTTATCGCCCAGCCGGATGTCGCGGCGTTGCCCTTTGTGCGTTTCGTCGGGGCATTCGTCGCCGCCGTGGGGCTTTGCTATCTCTGGGCAGTGCGCAAACCTGCCACGCGCCTGCGCCCCGTGCTTGGCGCCACGATCTTTTTCCGCCTCACCGTTGGCACGTATGCAGCCGCTGGCGCAGGATTGGGCTGGCTGCCGGTCGGCTGGCTCCTCGTTGCCGGCGCAGATTTTGCAATCATCGCCATCCAAGGATGGCTGCTGGCGAAAGGAGCCGGCCATCATGCCTGAACCCGAATCCGCTTTTATTCCCGACCGTAAAACCACCATCGCGGCCACCGTCGCCATCGCCGCGACATGCCTCTATTCCTCGCTATTCGTCGAGTCGGCCTTGTTCGAAATCGCCCGCGCGTCAAATGACCGGCAAAACGCGTTACGCCTGATCCTGATCGCGGCCGGCGGAAGTGGCGTGGTCGGATGCCTGGCCGCAGCCAGGCGTTTCGAACTCGCGCGATTCCCCAAAGCGCTGGGCACGGCGTTCCGCGCCAGCGGCGTCGTCGCCGCGCTCGGCTACATGGCCGACTCGTGGTGGGTGCTGCTGACCACGGCGATTGCAGCGGGACTGTGCCTCGGCTGGCTGGCGGTCACCTTGACCGCCGGATTGCGCGCGACGCTAGGAACCGTACGACTCGGGCGCATTCTCGGGTTCGGCGTCGGCGCGGGCTACGCCCTTTGCAGTCTGGCCTGGGGAGCAGACGCCAGTCCGCGCACCCAGATTTTGCTCGCTGGCGCCAGTGCGGTCTTCGGTGCGCTGGCCGCGCCCTGGCTGTGGCCGCGCGAAATCACCCCTTCGCCCGCACCAGACTATACTCCGCGCACTGCGACGCTGTGGGTCGCGATGTTGCTGCCGCTGGTGGCCATCGACACCGCGACTCTCGATCTCTCGCGCCAAATCCCGACTCTGCACAACGCCCTCTGGCACGGCAGCTGGAACCTGTTGGGCAACACCTGCGTGTTCTTCGCCGCCGCCTACCTTGCCGGCAGAGCGTTGGAACGCGGCTGGCTCGGCCGCACCTGCGCGGCGGCTTGTATTTTGGTCACACTCGCAGCCCTGAAACTCGATCGCAGCCTGCCCGAATTTCTCTCCATGCAGGTCGTGTTTGTGGCAGGGGTCGCCACCTACTCAACTGCCGCGCTTTACTACGTCGCGCGCGGCGGGCATCCGGTTTTGACGGGCTGGCTTTTTGCCGTGGCAGGAGTCGGTGGCACGGCGCTCGGCGTGGTGGTCGCGCAAGAGCTGGGCGAGATGCCGCTCGCATTGCTTGCGATAGCATTGGCGCTGGTGGCATTGGGCATCGGCCTGCGCGCTCACTGGCGCGCGCGCATTTTGGGCGCCATGGCCACAGCACTCGTGTTCGGGTTGGTGGTGCAAGGAGCCGGCTTGCCTGACACGGCGAAGCTGCCATGCAGGAAGGCCACCGCGCACGCATGACTACTTCTTCGCCCGTCACGACCACCGACCATGCCGTCCTTTGGCGGCGCGATTTGCTGATTTTGGCCCTGGGTTTCGGCCTGCTCTATTTCTTCGCGCTGGGCAGCTACCCGCTAGCCAACCCCGACGAAGGCCGCTACGCCGAGATCCCGCGCGAGATGGTCGCGACCGGCGATTACGTGACGCCCCGTCTCAATGGCGTGAATTACTTCGAGAAACCGCCGCTGTTGTACTGGACCGTGGCGGGCTGCCTCCGGGCGTTTGGCGCCAACGAGTGGTCGATGCGCGTGATGCCGGCGCTCTTTGCGCTCGGCGGCGTGTTGCTCACGTATGCCGCCGCGCGCCGTCTGCACAACCGCGAGGCCGGACTGCTCGCCGCCACCGTGCTCGGCTCCTCGCTGCTGTATTTTATCCTCGGGCACATCCTGATCCTCGACATGGCGGTGTCGGTGCTGATGAGCGCGACGCTGTTTTGCTTCATCCTCGGCGTGCGCGAACCGGTCGGAGCGCGCCGGCGCTGGTTTTTCTACGGGCTCTACGCCAGCGCGGCGCTGGCCACGTTGACCAAGGGCCTCATCGGGTTCCTCGTCACCGGCGCAGTGATGTTTTTCTGGCTGCTGATTTTCAACCAGTGGAAACGCCTCCGCCCGCTCTACCTGCCGACGGGCGCGCTGCTCTTTCTCACCATCGCCGCGCCGTGGCACTTGCTCGCCGCGCTGCGCAACGACACCTGGGCGCACCGCTACTTCGTTTACGAACATTGGGAACGCTTCATGACGCCGGCGGCCTCGCGTCCCGGGAAATGGCATTACTACATCTGGATCGTGCTCGCCGGACTGATTCCGTGGGTTGGCTTCCTCTGGCCGGCCGTGCGCGATGCGGTGCGCGGCGGCTGGGCGCGACGCAAGGAGAACGCCGATGCGTGGTTTTTCATCACCTGGGTGGCCTTCATCTTCCTGTTCTTCACCAAATCTCACTCGAAACTTCCGCCGTACATCCTGCCGGTCTTCCCCGCGCTGGCAGTGCTCATCGGCGCCTGGCTGGCGCCGTCGTGGCGCAATAACGTCGCGACGCGGTTGCGCGTCGGACTCGGCGTGTTTGCCTTCGTGAGCGGCGCGCTGGGTGTGGCATTGTGCATCGTGGTGATCCGGCCGGAGCTCGTCCGCATGTCGGCCGAACAGGCGCAGGCACTGCGGTTGCCGGCGTTTGCCATGGCCGCAGTGCTGTTGCTCGGCGGCGTGATCGCACCCTGGCTCGCCCGCCTGCGCGGAGTGCGCGCCGCACTGCCGGCGATGGTGGTCACGATGGCACTGTTTTATGGCCTCCTGATTTTCGCCGCGCCGGATATCCAGAAACCGGGCACCAAGGAACTCGCACAGCTCGTCCAGGCGCAGGCCCGGCCCGGCGACCGCGTGCTGCATTACCGCGAGTTTTTCCACGATTTCACGTTCTACGCCCAGCGCGTCGTCGATGTCGTCGGCTTCAAGGGCGAGCTGGAGCTGGAGGAGGACGCCGCGGCGCGCGCCAGCGGGCGTTTCATCGACGAAACAACCTTCCGCCAACTCTGGACGCAACCCGGCCGGGTGTTTGCCGTGGCACGCAAGAAAGATGTGAAGGAACTCTTCGCCGACGCCGCGTTCCGTCATCATGTGCTCGCCGCCACCCGCGATCACGTTCTCTTCAGCAACCAACCGTAACATGTCCGCCCCCGTTTCCTCCGCCACGCCACCCTTCCTGCCGTTCACCCGGCCCACCATCGACGACGCCACCATCGCGGGTGTCGCCGAGGTGCTGCGCTCGGGCTGGATCACCTCCGGCCCACAAGTGAAGGCCTTTGAGGCAAAACTCTCCGAGCATTGCGGCGGCCGGCCGGTCCGCGCCTTCAACTCCGGCACCTGCACGATGGAAATCGCGCTGCGCATCGCCGGCGTCGGCCCGGGCGACGAGGTCATCACCACGCCGCTCACCTGGGTGGCCACGAGTAATGTCGTCCTCGAAGTCGGCGCCCGCCCGGTGTTCGTCGACATCGATCCGGTCACGCGCCTGATCGACCTCGACCGCGCCGCCGCAGCGATCACGCCGGCCACACGCGCGATCATTCCGGTGGATCTCTCCGGCCTGCCGGTGGACCGCGACCGCCTCTACGCCCTCGCGCAAAAGCACCGGTTGCGCGTCGTGGAAGATGCCGCGCAATCGTTCGGCAGCACCTGGAAAGGCAAACGCATCGGCGCGTGCGGCGATTTCGTTTCCTTCAGTTTTCACGCCAACAAAAACATCACCACCGTCGAGGGCGGCTGCCTCGTGCTGAACGATGAACGCGAAGCCAAACTCGCCGAGCAATACCGCCTGCAAGGCGTCATGCGTTCCGGCCAGGACGGCATGGAAGTCGAGCTGGTCGGCGGAAAATTCAACCTCACCGATGTGGCCGCGCGCGTCGGCCTGGGGCAGTTGCCGCACCTGACCGAGTTCACCACCAAACGCCACGAGCTGGCCCGCGCTTATTTCGAGGCGTTCGCAGCCACGCCTGCGCGTGCACTCGGCCTGCGCCTGCCGGTGGAGGATTTCGCGCACACCAACTGGCACATGTTCCAGGTCGTGCTGCCCGAGGAGCGATTGACCATCAAACGCGCCGACGTGATGGCGAAGTTGCAAGCGGCCGGCATCGCCACCGGCGTGCATTATCCGGCGATTCACCTCTTCGCGCTCTACCGCCGGCTCGGCTGGAAAGACGGCGATTTCCCGCACGCCGAATACGCCGGCCGCAATATTCTCACGCTGCCGCTCTTCCCAACCATGACGCGCGCCGACGTCGCCCGCGTCGTCGACACCCTCGTGGCCATCCTCCAAGCTCACCAGCAATCATGAGCGCCACGCCCGCCGTTCAAGTCTCGGTCGTCATTCCCGTTTTCAACGAGGAGCTCAACCTGCCCACGCTCTTCACCCGGATCTATCCGGTGCTCGATGCGCTCGGTCGCAGTTACGAGATCATCTTCACCAACGACGGATCGCAGGACCGCTCCTTTGCGTTGCTGAGCGAGCAGCACGCGCGCCGCCCCGACGTCACCCGCGTGATCGACTTCAACGCCAACTACGGGCAACACATGGCGATCATCGCGGCGTTCGAACGCGTGCGCGGCGAGACGGTCATCACCCTCGACGCCGACCTGCAAAATCCGCCGGAGGAAATCCCCGCACTGCTCGCCAAAATCGACGCCGGACACGACTACGTCGGCGGCTTCCGGCTGAAGCGCAACGACTCGTTTTTCCGCACCTATGCCTCGAAGCTCGTCAACTACGTGCGCAAGCACACCACGAACATCGAGATGACAGACCAGGGCTGCATGCTCCGCGCCTACCGCCGGCCGATCATCGAGGCCATCGTGCGCAGCGGCGCGATCAACACCTTCATCCCGGCGCTCGCCTACAGTTTTTCGAGCAACCCCGCCGAGGTCGGCGTGCGCCACGAAGAGCGCCACGCAGGCGCGTCCAACTATTCGTTCTACAAACTCATCCGCCTGAACTTCGACCTGATCACCGGCTTCTCGCTCGCGCCGTTGCAGTATTTCACGATGTTCGCGCTCGCGAGCTCGGCCGGCAGCCTGCTGCTCGTGCTGGTGCTCGCCTACCGGCGCATCTTCCTCGGCGCAGAGGCGGAGGGAATCTTCACGTTGTTCGGCATTCTGTTTTTCCTCCTGAGCGTGACGATGGTCGGCATCGGCCTGATTGGCGAATACGTCGGCCGCACTTATCAAGTTGTCCGCGCCCGCCAGCGTTACCACGTTCGCGAGGTTTTGGAGACGCGCTGACCGCGAGCCTAGCTTAATTCACCAACGCATGTCCCAGCCTCGGATTCTTTTTTTCGGCTATAGCGAAGTCGGCTATCAATGCCTCGATCTGCTGCTGACGCGGGGCGACAACGTCGTCGCGCTCATCACGCACGAAGACAATCCCAACGAAAAAATCTGGTTCAAGACGCCCGCCGTCGCCGCGCGTGAACGCGGCCTCCCGGTTTTCACGCCCGACAACATCAACACGCCGGAGTGGCGCGAACGCATCGCCGCGCTGCAGCCCGACCTGATCCTGTCGGTCTATTACCGGCACATGATCGGCACCAAGATTCTCGCCCTGCCGCGCCTCGGCGCGTTCAACCTCCACGGCTCGCTCCTCCCGAAATATCGCGGCCGCGCGCCGATCAACTGGGCGGTGCTCCACGGCGAACCGCGCATCGGCATGACGCTCCATCGCATGGTCAAGGCCCCCGACGCCGGTGCCATCGTCGATCAAGACGGCGTCGACCTCGACCCTCGCGACACCGCGGAGCAGGCATTCCGCAAAGTGCTCCCGTGCGCCCGCCGCGTGCTTGAGCGCCAGATCGATGCGCTCCTCGCCGGCACTGCGCCTGAGACCCCGCAAGACGACGCCCAGGCCACCTACTTCGGCGGCCGCAAGCCCGAGGACGGCCGCATCAACTGGGCCCAAACATCGCGCCAGATTTTCAATCTCATCCGCGCCGTCACCGATCCGTACCCCGGGGCGTTTACGGATGTAGGTGCCGCGCGCCTCATGGTCTGGTGGGCCGAGCCCGATTCACCTGTAACTGTCGGGCGCCGTGGCGCACCCGGCGAAATCCTCTCGCTCGCGCCATTGTTGATCGCCACCGGCGACGGCGCCCTCGAACTCACCCGCACCGAGTGGCGCAACGCGCCCGCCCCCGAGCTGCGCGTCGGGCAGCGGCTCTGAATTTTAGCGTTTCCCTATCGCCCGGTTTCCCGTTCTCCTCCCGCCATGCCACTTCGCGTCCTCATTCTCGGTGCCAACGGTTTCATCGGCAGCTCGCTCACGCATGCCATCCTCAAACAGAAAGACTGGGAAGTCTACGGGATGGACATCGGCGACCACAAGCTGGGCCACTGCCTCGGCAATCCGCGCTTCAAGTTCGTCGAGGGCGACGTCATGATTTCCCGCGAGTGGATCGAATACCACGTGAAGAAATGCGACGCCGTGCTGCCACTCGTCGCCATCGCCAATCCGATTCAATACGTCAAAGATCCGCTCCGCGTCTTCGAGCTCGATTTCGAGTCCAACCTCGCCGTCGTCCGCCAGTGCGTGAAGTACAAAAAGCGCATCATCTTCCCCTCGACCTCGGAAGTGTACGGCATGAGCCCGGATCAGGAGCTCGACGAAATGACCAGCCCGCTCGTGTACGGCCCCATCGAGCGCCAGCGCTGGATTTACGCCTGCTCGAAGCAACTCCTCGACCGCGTCATCTACGCCTACGGCGTGCGCGACGGCGTCGACTACACCCTCTTCCGTCCGTTCAACTGGATCGGGCCGCAACTCGACAATGTCTTCGAGCCCAAGGAAGGCAGCTCGCGTCTCTTCACCCAGTTTATCTCGAACGTAATTTTCAAAAAGCCGCTCCAGCTCGTCGACGGCGGCAAGCAAAGCCGCTCGTTCACGTTCATCGACGACGGCGTCGATGCGCTCCTGCGCATCATCGAAAACAAAGACGGCTGCGCCTCGCGTCAGATTTTCAACATCGGCAATCCCGCCAACGAGGTCAGTGTCGCCAAACTCGCGAAGTTGATCATCGCCGCCTTTAAGAAATTCCCCGATTACCGCGAACACGCGCTGGCCGCCAAAACCGTCGTCGTGCCCTCGGGGCAATACTTCGGCAAATACTATCAGGATATCCAAAAGCGCGTGCCCTCGATCGCCAACGCGAAGAAGCAGCTCGGCTGGAAGCCCAAAGTCGACCTCGAGACCGCGATCAAGCTCACGCTCGACTACCACCTCGCGCACAAAGATTACTCGCTGGAATAAGGAAAGCGCAGGCTTCGGCGCACTGCGCGGACCAAGCGCTGCGCTCTGGTTTCTGCCTTCAGCGGCCTATCCGTATGCCCATACGTCTCGCCCTAAAGGTTGATGTCGACACCGACCGCGGTACGCGACTCGGCGTGCCCAATCTGGTCAACGACTGCCGTGAGTTCGGCATCACGGCGTGTTTTCTATTTTCGCTCGGGCCCGACCAAACCGGCCGCGCCATCACGCGGATTTTCCGGCCGGGATTTTTCAAGAAAGTCAGCCGCACGAGCGTCGTCTCGATGTATGGCGTTCGCACGCTGCTCAACGGCACGCTCCTGCCCGCGCCGCACATCGGTCGCCGCAACACCCACATCCTGCGCGCCGTCCGCGACGCCGGCTTCGAGGTCGGCATTCATTGCCACAACCACTACCGCTGGCAGGATTACTTGCACAAGCTGCCGCTGGAGCAGATCCGCGACGAGTTTGCCGCCGCCAACACGGAGTTTCGCCGCATCTTCGGCGACAAGGCGCGCACCGCCGGCGCCCCCGGCTGGCAGAGCAACGCTCGCAGCCGCCAGGTCTACGACGAAGCCGGCCTGCTTTACGCAAGCGACACGCGCAACGGCACGCCATTTTTCCCTCGGATCGCGAACCAAGCATTCTCCACGCTCGAAATCCCCAGCACGCTGCCGACATTCGACGAACTCCTCGGCCGGCCCGAATACCCCGACGACAAAATCGTCGAGCACTACCTTTCGCTCCTGCGCGAAGACCAGGTGAACGTTTTCACGATCCACGCGGAGATTGAAGGCATGGGCAAACGCGGACTCTTCCGCGAACTGCTGCGCGCTTGTGTGCTGCACAACGTGCAGTTCATCCGCCTCGATGACTACGCCCGCGAATTGCTGGCCAACCGCGACGAGATTCCTGTCCACGATCAGATCATGGCCGAGATCGACGGACGCTCCGGCCTCGTCGCTGTACCCGCGACTGCGCGGTAGGCCGGTCTCAGCACTACCGCCGCTCCAGCCGCGCGAACAACCAGGCCGCGAGTGCGAGCATCAGCAGATTCGGCAGCAGCAACAACAGGGCCGGATACAAGTCAGGGCGCTTGTCGAACCAGCCGGCAACAGTGGTGAAAAAATAATAGCCGAGCGCCAGCGCCACCGCCACGCCGAGATTGGCTGACGTTTCCCGGCGCGAGACCTTCACCCCCAGCGGCACGCCGATCAACGCGAAGGAAAAAACCGCCAGCGCGATGTTGAAGCGGTCGCTCAACGCAAAATCGACCCGCGTAATTTCCCGCCGCCGCACCGCCGCCTGCTCAGCCGTTTCGCCAGCCGGCGGCGCCTGCAACCGCACGCGCGCCTGCGTCAACTCGCCCAGCGACATCCAATCGAGCTTGGTGCGCACACCGCCGCCGCGCCGAAACACGCGGTCGAGCGGCAACCGCCCCGCCTCCCACTTCTCGACCCACGGGACCAGCTGCGGCTCGGTAAAATCCTCCGGATTCCTGGCGGCGCGGTTTTCGACCCGCGTGTTCATCAACGTTAAAATCAGCTCATTGTCCGCCTCATCGTAATCGATGCGCCCGGACGCGGCGCGCAACATGCGCACCACGCGCTGCTGCCCGTCGAGTTCCCACAACCAAAAATCCCGCAGCATCGAACCCTGCTTTTCGCCGACGTAGAGCACATAGCCGGGAAATTCGCGAATGAAGGTGCGGGCCACGACGAAGTTGAGCGGATTGGCGCGCAACGCCGCCGCCCGTTCGCGGTTGTACTGGGCGCGCGCGGCCGGCATGCCGACAAAGTTGATGTACAACGCCACCGCAAACCCCAGCAGGCCGAACACGATCACCGGCCGCGCGATCCGCCGCAGACTGAGCCCGGCCGCGCGCATCGCCGTGATCTCGCTGTCCGCCGACAACCGTCCGAGCGTGAGCAGCACGCCCGTCAGCACGCCCATCGGCAACGCGAACACGAAGGCAAACGGCGTCAGCAACAGCGTGAGGCGCGCAAACGTCGCGAAGTCGATCTGCCCCGCGAGCGCATAGCCGAGCAGATCGCGGAGCACGTTGCCCACCATGAGCACGAAGGCGAGCAGCGCCACTGCGGCGAGGCAGGTGCCGAAGACGCTCTTAAAGATGTAACGGTCGAGCAGGTTCACGCAGGCGCGCGCAGGTCTCGCAGACCCGGCGGGCGCTGACAAGGCCGGAGCGCGGATCTTTCTGCCGACTTCTCCGCCCTCACTTGGGGTTGTAGCAACCGGTCACGAGCGTGCCGGTGCCGGTGCCATATTTATTGGTGCCGACGTACATGTTGCCGTAATCGCCGGCGGGCGCGATCGTGTCGCTCTGCCGCACGCTGGCACTGCACGAGGTGTTGTAGAACCAGTTGTTGTCGATGAACGCGCCGGTGACCGGCACCTCGCGAATAAGGATCGCCAGCACCGACCCGCTGGTGTCGGCAAAGGTGTTGTGGTGGATGCGCACCCAATCGCCCGCGCAGGTGCAGCTCGTGTGGCCGTGCATGTCGAAGGCATGCCCGACGATATAGTTGAAGCTGTAGTTGTACCGCGCCTCGTAGCGATTGGTCGCGTGCCCGGCCGAGGCGATGTGGTGGCGGTTGTCGTTGAATAGATTTCCCTCGATGACGATGCCGGCCCCGCCGACCGCCCCGGTGTTTTGCACGATGCCATAACCCAACCCCGTGCGCCGGCAAAACGAGATGGCGTTATGGTGCACGAAGCCGTCGTTCATCTCCACGCCGGCGTAGGTGAACCCTTTGATCTCCATGTTATCCACCTCTGTCGTGGCGTACGCCAGCGTGCTGATGCCTGTGGTCACCGCCGGCACATACGGCTCCGTGCCCACGGCATAATCGAGTCCATCCAGCCGGAAGCCGGTGAACCGCGTTTGGTTGCCGCCAACAAGAAATATCTTCGCGCCCGGGACGTTGCCATACACGCGCCCGCCTTTCGCCACCGCGCCATCGATGATTTTGCCGCGCCCGCTGGCAATCGTCACACCCGCGGGCACCACGATGGGCAGGGTCTGGCTGGTGATGTCGATGTCCGCGTTGTCAGCGATATAAACAACCGTGCCGCTCGGCGCCTTGCTCACCGCCTCCACCAGCGCCGCCGCCGTGGCCACCGTCGTCGCCGGCGTGCTGACGAGTCGCCGGTAACCTTCGCCACCGCCAGTTCTGTCGCCGGTGGGAGCGCCGCCCTGCGCGCCATAGCTCGCATTTTGCAACGCGCCCTCCGCGGAAATATTGACGTTGTCGAGCAACGCCCACCCGGCCGCCGCTCCGCCGGCGGCAAATTGAATTTTCCCGATGGCCGACACGGTCTGCGCAAAGGCCAGCGACCGGCGCTGCAACCGATCGTCGACATAGACATCGTAAAGCCCGGCGGCGGCGTTCAGCACGTACTTGATCCGGTACCACTGGCCGGCGACGTAGGGCATCAACGTCACCGTTCCCGACCCGTTGTTGGCCTTGATCTCTCCGGTCGCCGAGAAGAACACCCGCGCCGCGACGGCGCCCGCATCGCTCAACGCCCCTCCGGCGACAATTTCCGCGTCTGCCTGGCCGGGTTTGAGATCGAACTCGACTGTCAGCGCACCGGCAGCAGACAACGGGCGATTGAGCAACAGCGGCGTCGCGGCCACCACGCCATGCAGCCGGATGCTTTTGTTCGTCGTCGACGGCTCGTCCACCACGGCGGCGCTGGCGCCTGTCGCATTTTCCACGCTCCAGCCGGCGGGCGCGCTGCCAGAGGTCAGACTATTGCAGTCTTCAAACACCAAATTCGTCGGGCGCTTCAACATGCCGCCCGTGTAAACCGTCACGTTATCCACATAAGCCGTGCCCGCCGGAGCGCCGGAGAAGAACTGGATCTTCGACACCGCCTGCGCCGCCTCGCGGAATGCCAGGTTTTGCTGCTTGAGCACGCCATCGACGTAGACGTCGTACGTGCTCGTGAACGTGTTCACGACATACTTGAAACGGTACCACGTGTCGGCCGCGTAGGGCTGCACGATAACGGGAGTCGCGCCGTTGTAGCACTGGATCTCCGCCGTCGTGTGATTGAAGTAAACGCTGACGGCGCGTTTGCCGGCCGCATCGAGCAGATAGCCGGCCGCGATAAACGCGCCGGTCTGCGCCGAACAGGCATCGAATTCCACGCTCAACACGCCTTGGGGTGCCGTCATCCATTTGCTCACGATCACCGAGTTGGTGGCGGAAGCGTCGCTGATGCACAGGCCCTGATTCGCGGTGCCCGGGCGGGCCTGTACCGTAGCAGTGCCACCGGTCGCGTCTTCCAGTGTCCATCCAGTGGGAAGCCCGCCGACAGCGCCATTGTCGAATTTCTCCTCCAAGATCGTAGTGCGGGAATTATCTCCGACATCGATAACCGCCCCCGTGACGTCATACACTTCGACCAACGCGAGCCCGCTGGTGTCGTTCGCGCCATTGACCCGAATGGTGTAATTGCCCGGCGCGAGCTCGACGAGCACTGCGGCATCCGCGCTACCCGGCGTCAACCCGAACGCGCCCGCCGCGCTGAACGCGGAGCTGAGCGCCGCCGCCGAATAGCCGCCGGAAACCGGCGCGCCCCAGTTGTCATTGCTCGCGTACACGACGGTACCGACGGCGTTGGTGAGCGTCAGCTGCGGGTCGGCGAGCGACCCGGAGAGCCCGAGGGCCGCCAGCCCCGGCCCGACGGCGCGCACGAGTAATTTCCTGACTCCGGAGCCCGACAGGACAATCCCAGGAATCACCACGCCGGCCCCGGTGCCGACTTGCGCCCGCGTCGAAATATTGACGAGCCGCGAGCCCGTCGTGGTCAATTCGTACACCTCGATCAGCGCCAGCCCGGTCGTGCGGTTCAAGCCCGTCACATGCGCCGTATATCCTCCGGGGGAAAGCGTGGTGACGATAGCCGCATCGCGGCTGTTTTGGATAAACGGAAACGCTCCCACGCCGGCCATGATCGCGGTATCGGACTCGCGCCAATTGTCGTTGGTCGCCACCGCCACGCCCGCAGCATCAAACACCGTGAGCACCGGATCGGCCAACACGCCCGTCAAACCATAGTCGGTCAGCGCCGGCCCGGCCGCGCGAATCAGCACCTGCTTGTCGCCGCCCGGCCCGACAACGAATCCGGCAATCACCACCTGCGCATCCACACCGACCTGCGCCCGGGTCGAAAGATTGGCCAGCCGGCTTTCCTCTGCCCCGAGCCCCGTGCTCGCGATGGCCACGACGGCCAGCACCGCCCCCCCGCAATTCCCGGCGCCGCAGATAAAACGCCGGAGACCAGCCAACCAATCCTTGGAGCGATGCAGCTTCATTTTCGCCAAGATTCAGACTGAAAACCCGGTCGCTCAAGAACCAACTGGTTACCTCCGTGCGCCGCCGGCTTCCGCTACTCCAGGCCAAGCCCCAGCTGCCCGTCTGCCGCGGATTGATCCGTCGTGACCTCAACCGGTTGTACGCACTCCGCGTCGTCGCAGGTCACTCGGTTGACGCGCGGACTTACCCGATGTGCGACCATGTCCGCCGCCGGCCACGGACGCAGCAACGGAGCGGTTCGCGCGGGCGCCTGCTCTGCCGGATCGAGCCAGGCGTCGCAATCTTCGGGTGACAAAATCGCCGGCATGCGGTCGTGAATCGGGCGCAACAAGTCGTTGGGCTCGGTGGTGATGATGGCGCAGCTTTCGAGCACGTCGCCCTCGGGCGCGCGCCAGCTTTCCCACAACCCGGCCAACAGCAGCGGCTGTTCATTGCGGCGACGGAAAAGCCACGGCAGTTTCTGCGCGCCGCGCGTTTCCCACTCGTAGAAACCCGACGCCGGCAGCACGCAACGTCGCCCACGGAACGCCTCGCGGAAGGCCGGTTTGTCCGCCAGCGATTCGGCGCGGGCATTGGCCAGCGCCGCCCCGTGTGTCGCCCGCTCTTTGGCCCAGCCCGGCACCAATCCCCACTGCAACAACGCCACCTCGCGCACGCCGCTTGCACCGGTGGCGCGCACCGCCGGCACCGCAGTGGTGGGCGGCAGGTTGTAGCGCGAATCGAACGCCACCGCCAGGCGCGCCCGCAGCTTTTCCGCCGCGGCCTGCAGGTCGCGTTTCAGCAGAAAATAGCGGTAGCACATGCCTCTGGCGTTGCCGATCCGCCGGCCGGGCGCAATCCGGTTTGCACGCCCGGGAAAGGTTGCGCCGGCACTTCGCGCCCGCGATGGTGTCGCACTCTCTCCTCATGCGCCGAACGATCCTGTTGTCTCTGCTCGCCCTGGGCGTGCCCGCCGCCGCTCTCGCCGCCGAAGAACCGGCCGCCGCGCCTCCGCCTGCGGCCAGCGCGCCCGCCCCGGCCGCGGTCGCTTCCCCCGCTCCGACAACCCCGGCTGCTGCAGATGCACCGATCGAAGTGCCGGCCCGGGCCGAGCCGTCGCCGGCACAACGCGAGTTGCAGGCGCTGATCACCCGCCAGCAGAAGCTGTTCGCCGCCGCCGCCAAGGAGAACAACCCGAATTTCGACGAAGAGAATTTCCGCACCGACATGCAGAATCTCTGCTTCGACTACGACACGTACTTGAAAAAGTATCCCGACACCGCGGCCGGTTTTGCCGCCTACGGGGTGTTGCTCGGCAAAATCGACATGCGCAAACAGGCCGCCGCCATGTTGCTCAAGGCCAATGCGCTCGACCCCAATCTGCCGCTCGTAAAAAACCAACTCGGCAATTACCTCGCCGAGGAGGGCAAGCCGCTGGAGGCCGTGAACTATTTCGTTTCCGCCATCCGCCTCGCGCCCAACGAGCCGCTCTACCACTACCAACTCGGCACGTTGTTGTACGAGGCGCGCGACGATTTTCTCAAAAGCGGCGAATGGAAACGCCCCGCGTTGGAGCGCGCCATGCACGCGGCGTTCCGCAAAGCCGCCGAGCTCGCGCCCGACCGCGTCGAGTTCGTCTACCGCTACGGCGAGTCGTTCTACGATCTGGAGACGCCCGACTGGGAAGGCGCGCTCAAAGTCTGGAGCGCGTTGGAGGAGAAGCTGAAGCCCGGCCTCGAACAGGAGACGATCCGCCTCCACGCGGCCAACGTGTTGATCAAGCAGGGCCGGTTCGATCACGCCCGCGCCTTGCTCGCCACGGTGCAGACCGAGGGGCTCGCCAAGCAGAAGGAAAAGCTGGTTGCGCAACTGCCCGAAACCGCGAAGAAGTAGCCGCTCTTTTCGCGGCATGGCTCTTCTCAACAAACTCGAACGCACTTTCGGACGCTGGGCGATCCCCGGGCTTTCGCTCTATCTCGTCATCGGACAGGTGGCCTGCTGGAGCCTGGTTTTGTTCGAGCGACTCTCATTGGAGCGCATCGCCCTGCTGCCCGCGGCCGTGAAAGCCGGCGAAGTCTGGCGGCTCGTGTCGTTTCTCCTGATGCCGCCGAGCATGGGCGGAAGCCCGCTCGGCATCGTGTTTCTCGCCTTCACCTGGTACCTGTTTTATCTGATGGGCAGCGCGCTGGAAGGCTACTGGGGCACGTTCCGTTTCAACCTGTTCGTGCTGCTCGGCTGGCTGTTCACCGTCGGGGCGGCGTTCGTGACCCCGCGCTCGTACGCGACCAACATGTATCTCGGCGGCAGCGTGTTTCTGGCCTTCGCGTTTCTCAATCCCGACTTCGAGATGCTGATTTTCTTCATCCTCCCGGTGAAGATCAAGTGGCTGGCGCTGATCCAGTGGGTGCTCTACGGCTACAGCTTTGCCGTCGGGACGTGGTCCGACCGCCTCATGGTGCTCGCCGCGGTGGGCAACTTCCTCGTGTTTTTCGCCGGCGACATCGTGCAACTCATACGCACCGGTCGCCGCCGGATGGCGCAGCAATCGCGCGCCTTCGCCGCCAGCAATGAGGAACCGACGCCGCGCCACCGCTGCCACGTCTGCGGCAAGACCAACCTCTCGCATCCGCAAATGGACTTCCGCTACTGCTCCAAATGCGCCGGCGATCAATGCTACTGCAGCGAACACATTTTCAACCACACGCACGTGGTGAACGCCGATGAAAAAGGCCCGGCGTCCTGATTCCGCCACCGTCGATCCGCTCGCCGGCGCCGACCGTCCCGCCACGCTCGGCGCGTGGCTGCGTTTCGCCGAGAAACTTTACGCCGCGCACAGCCTTGCGCTCGGTCAGGTGGCCACCAACGCCCACGACGAAGCGCTCTACCTGATCCTGCGCACGCTCGATCTGCCGCTCGACAGCGACGCCGCCATCCTCACGCGCCGCCTCTCCGGCGCCGAGCGCACGGCATTGCGGGAAGTTTTCCGCCGCCGCGTGGTGGAGCACACGCCCGCCGCCTATCTCACCCGCGAAGCCTGGCTCGGCGAACACCGGTTCTACATCGACGAACGCGCGCTGATCCCGCGCTCGTATTTTCTCGAAATCATCCCGCAGCAGCTCGACCAGTGGCTGCCGGCCGGCCTCAAAGTCACGCGCGTGGTCGATGTCTGCACCGGCTCCGGCTGCCTCGCGATCCTGCTCGCCCACCACTTTGCCAAGGCGCGTGTCGACGCGATCGACCTCTCAGCCGACGCCCTCGAAGTCGCCAAGATCAACGTCCGCGACCACCAGCTCGAACGCCGTGTCCACCTTTACGCGAGCGATGTGTTCGACGCCGTGCCCGCCGCCAAGTACGACGTGATTTTGAGCAACCCACCCTACGAGCCCAGCGCGCACTGCGACGCCCTGCCGGCGGAATTCCACCGCGAACCGCGTCTCGCCCTCGACGGCGGCGCCGACGGACTCGACATCATCCGCAAGCTGCTGCGTCAGGCCCGCACGCGGCTCAAGCCGCACGGCATCGTGCTGATCGAAGTCGGCGGCCTGCGCGCAGCGATGGACCGTGAATTCGCCGCCCTCGCACCGCACTGGCTGGCGACCGACGACGGCTCCGATTGCGTCTGCGTGATCAACGCCGCCCGCCTGCGCCTCTGGCCCGGCTGAACCCGCCCGGCCGGGTTTGTTACGTATTACGTTACAAACTCACACGCCGACCCAGTAGAGGCCGAAGACGATCCAGAGCGGAATCACGACGAGACCGAGCAGGGTCGTGCCCACGATGATTTGCGCCGCCGTGAGCGGCTGGCCGCCGTAGTGACGCGCGATCACCAGCGGCAACATGCCCGCGGGCATCGCGGCCTGGATCACCAGCACGCGCTTGAGCTCTATCGTCAGCGGGCTCCATTTCGCGAACGCCAAAAACGCCACCGGCAGCACGCCGAGCCGCAGCATGCACGCCGCTGGCGTCACCCGCCGGTGCAGCAGATCGAGCGGCTTGCGCAGGTACGGCTCCACCGCCGCGCCGGAAAGCAGCAGGCCGAATGGCACCGCACAACCGGCCAGCAACTCGAACACGTTACCCAACACACGTGGCACTTCCAATCGCAGCAGGTTGAAGGCAACCGCGACGAGCAGCGTGCACGCCACCGGGTTGACGATCTTGCGCCACCCGTCGCGCGACGACAGGCCCGAGAGCAACAGGAGACCGATCGTCCAGATCGCGAACTCCACGCCGACATTGTACACGAGCAACACGCCGACGTGCTCCGAGCCCCAGAGCGTCTGCATGAGCGGGATGGGGATGTACCCATAATTATAGATACCGACGGCAAACGCAAAAGTCCGCAGCCCATGTCCGATGGTCAGCCCAAACATCCGGCCGGCGTAGTAGGCCACGCCCATCCCCACCGCCAGCGTGCCGAACCCCAGCAGCGGCGCGATCATGAGGTTGGCGGGCTCGCGCAGGGCCTGGTTGCCGAGCACCGACTTGAGAATCAGGCACGGGTAGAGGATGTTCACGAGCAGCTTGAGCAAGCCCGTCTCCGCCGCCTCGCCGATCCATTGCAAGCGACGCAGCCACATACCGAGGCCGAAAACCGTAAACGCCGGCAAAATGATCGTGAGCAGTTGAAAATAGGAGGTCATGGCGAGGCGGGTGGCGCAGCATGGCCGGTGTCCGCGAGCGCCTGCCCCGCGATCCAACCAGTGGTCCACGCCGCCTGGAAATTGAAGCCTCCCGTGATCCCGTCAATATCGAGCACTTCGCCGGCAAAGTGCAGCCCGGGGCAGAGCTTGCTCTGCATTGTGTGGAAATCGACCTCGCGCAACCGCACCCCGCCGCAAGTCACGAACTCCTCCTTGTTGGTGCTCTTCCCGACAACGGCGAACTCGGCCTCGGTCACCTGCGCCGCAAGCGCGCCGAGCGCAGCATTCGACAACGTGGTCCACGGCGCGGTGGGGGCGAGGCCCGCCGCCGCCACGAGTCGTTCCCAGAAACGCAGCGGCAACGCGACGGGGCACCACGTCGTCACTTGTTTGCGCGGGTTTTTCTCCCGCACCGCCGCGAGCTCTTTGACGAGCGAGTCGCGGGTATGCGGCGGCGCGAAGTTTACCCGGAGTTTGAAGCGATATTCCCGGGCCGCCAGCTCGCGCGCGCCCCACGCGGACAGTCTCAAAATCGCCGGCCCGCTCACGCCCCAATGCGTAATGAGCAGCGGCCCCTCTTCGCGCAACGCCGTGTCCACCACGCGCACCACGGTCCGCTCGACCGCCAGGCCGGCCAGGCCACCCAGCCGCGGGTCCTCGAATTGAAACGTGAAAAGCGACGGCACCGGCGGCTCGATGGCGTGGCCGAGACTGCGCGCAATCGCGAGACCGGGCGAAGCCGCATTACCGCCAGTGGCGATCAACAGCCGGTCGCACGCCACCGTCCCGCCCGAGGTGAGCGTGAGGTCGAAACCTCCCGCCGGCCGCCGGCTCGCCGCAGCAATGCCGTGGTGCGTGATCACCTCGACGCCAGCGGCGCGCGCCGCGTGCTGAAGGCAATCGATGATCGTCTGCGAGTCGTCGGTGACGGGAAACATGCGCCCGTCTGGCTCGGCGCGCAGCGCAACGCCACGCGCGGCGAACCACTCCACCGTCTCCCGCGGGCCCCAGCGGTGCAGCGGGCCGATCAACTCGCGTCCGCCGCGCGGATAGTTTTTCACGAGCAGACGCGGCTCGGTGCAGGCATTGGTCACATTGCAACGTCCGCCGCCGGAGATACGGACCTTGGTTAACGGATAGCCTGTGCTCTCGTAGATGAACACGCGGGCCGCCGGCCCGGGTTTCGCGGCCAACGCCTCCGCACACGCGATGGCGGCGAAGAAACCCGCGGCGCCGCCGCCGGCGATGACAATACGTGTGGCTGGCTGGTCCATGTCGCGACGCTGCGCAGGGCGACGCGCGGAGTCGAAAAAGAAAACGCCGCGGGTCAGAAAACTGACCGCGCGGCGATTGACTCGGACGGGGAAACTAAGCGCAAAAAATTACTGGGCGGCCGGCTTGGCCTTTTTGCCCTCGCCCTTGTGACGGGCGTTAAACTTGGCGGCCTGTTCCGGCGTCAGGACTGCGGTGATTTTTTCCATCAACGCTTTTTTCAACTCCCGTCCTTTGGCCTTTTTGTCTTCCTTCGAGACGCTCTTATCCTTCCGCAATTCGACGTTAGCTTTCTCGCTATCCTGAATGATGGCATCGACCTTGGCTTTCTGGTCGGCGGTGAGGTCGAGCTGTTGGAGGCGCTCCTGCAATTGGGTAAGCGCCGGGTTGGCCTTTTCAGCATGTTCTTTCTTGGCGTGGCCCTTCTTGCCGGTGGTGGTGGTTTCATCCGCAGCCCGGGCGGACGGGATCGCGGCGCAGACGGCCAGCGAGATCAAAACGAGGAGAATTCTCAGTGACGTTTTCATTGGTTTGAATCGGATTTGGTGCGGTTACCCGCGACAGGAAAAGTGACGCGGGGTCGTCGGTGCGGTTACAGCGAGGGTTTTTTCTTCCGGTCCATCGGCCCGCCACGCCATGCTCGCGCAACCCGAGCCCAACTGCCGATGACCCTCGAAAAGCTCACCGCCCTCGCCGCCGAGGTTGTTGCCACCACGCAACGACGGTTGCCGCCGGATATCCGGGCGCTGGCTCGCGCAGTGCCCGTCCACTATGAAGCGTGGCCCGACGAGGAGCTGATCGCGCAAGGTTTCGAGCCCGATATTCTCGGGCTGTTCAGCGGCGATGCCCACGGCAGCGAGTTCGCACACGACAACCCCAGCCCGCCGCAAATCATTCTGTACGTGGAAAACCTCTGGGACTTTGCCGAGGGGCATGTGCCCACTTTTCGCGAGGAAGTACGGGTCACCTACTTGCATGAACTCGGCCATTATCTGGGTTGGGACGAGGAGGAGCTGGCCGCCCGGGGTCTCGATTGAGCGCCAAATCCGGCCCGAACGGCGGGAACCCACTTGAATCCGCGCTTTCCAAATTGGCTGCGGCCTGCTTAGGCTCGCGCGAAATGCTAATCTTTCCCGGCATGAAGAAGTTTGCTCTTACGTTCCTCGCTTTATTATCCGTCGCGCTTTTGCCCGCCCGGGCGGCCGACAGCGCCTCCAAACGCGCCGATCTGATGGCCCGAGTGGAATCGTGCGAAGCGATCCTGCAGGAATTCATGGCCCGCCCGGAGACTGCCATCCCGAAGGCCGTGCTGGCTCGCGCCCGCGCAATCGTGATCACCAACCAATTCGCTGCCGGCTTCGTGCTCGGCGTCAAAAGCGGATACGGCGTCGTCATGGTGAAGCACGCCGACGGCCGCTGGGGCCTGCCCGTGCTCGTCAACGCCGGCGAAACCAGCCTCGGCCTCCAGCTGGGCGGCGCCGCCGTTGAAACCATTTTCGTCGTCACCGACGAACAGACACCGCGTCTGATGTTCAACCGTCGCTTCAATGTCGGCGTCGACGCCCGCGCGGTGATGGGCCCGCACTCGGCCGGCAAGGAAAGCGCCAATCATCCGATCATCGACGCCCCCGTTCTGGTTTATACGAAAAAGTCGGGACTCTTCGCCGGTGCCACCGTCAAGGCCGGTTATCTCTCGCGCAACGACGAGGCCAACCGCCTGCTGTACAACACGCGCTTCACGATGCCCGAGCTGCTCTACGGCGACTGGGTTACACCCCCGACGGAAGTGCAGCCTCTGATGAAGCTCGTCCAGAGCCTCGCACCGTAAGCAATTGAGATTGGTGCGCCGCGCTTATTCCGCACGGCGTACTTCGCGCAACAGCGGCAGCAGCACCGCCAGTGCGGTTGTGGCCACCCGCTCCTGCGCTTCGATGCGATTCGCACCCGGACA
Source organism: Opitutia bacterium (assembly GCA_016217595.1). Classification (GTDB taxonomy): domain Bacteria; phylum Verrucomicrobiota; class Verrucomicrobiia; order Opitutales; family Opitutaceae; genus MWDT01. The sequence continues at coordinate 270,886 of JACRHS010000020.1, forward strand.
TTCCACGAGACCGCTGTGGAGCGAAAAACGATCGCGGTCCGTCTTGATCGCGACCGCCCACCACGCGGCAGGTTGTGTCACGCCCCACTCCACTGACGGCTCGGCGTAGCCGGTGGTCGCCAAGCCCACCTCGGCGCCGAACAATCCGCACACGCCCCGGGCCATCTGTTCCGCCACTGTTGCGGAAAAGCAATTCACCGCCGCGGCATGCGTCGGCTCCACGCCCAACAACCGCACCTTTTCCTCCAAGGCGTACGCGGTGATCCCGCCGAGAAAATAGTCCGACGCCCCGGACACTTCGCCGATTCGCGCCTGCACCCGCCCGCACGTCAGGCTCTCCGCCACGGCGATTTTCCAGCGGGGCGCGCGCAAGAGAAGTTCCCGAAGTTCTGTCATGATTGTGCGGAGGATATGCCTGGCAACCGGGTCGCGGGTCAATCGCAACGGTGCTTCCCGCCCGAGTCCGGATACGTAATTACTGCGATCGACGCAGCCGATTTTTGCTTTCGTCGGCCAAACTGGAGGTCAAGCATCGCGCTCCTATGAACGCGATGCGGCACCTGCTTGGCTGTGCTCTGGGTATCAGTTGGTGTGCGGCAATGGGGTTTGCCACCCAGCCCGACTTGCCCACGCGACTACCGGAGGAAGACGTCAATGCCGCGGAGGTTCGCACCCGGCAAAGCATGGCGCCCAACCGCAATCTGCTCTTCAACGGCTGGGGCCTGACACCTGCCGGCGAACACGTGCCCGTAAGCGATATGCCGCTGAAAATGGTCATCGCGCCGGACCACAAAGCCGTCGTGGCCATCTGCTCCTCGTTCAATAAAGTCGGCATCAACCTGGTCAGCCTGGACGCCAAACACGAGGTCCAGTATCTCCCCCTCGATGAGGCGTTCAACGGCCTGGTCTTCAGCCGCGATGGCAAACGCTTCTTTGCCAGCAGCGGCACCCGCGGCGTGATCTATGTGTTCGACTACGAAGCCGGGCAGGCGCGCCTCGCCCGTGAGGTCAAACTAGACGCCAAGGATAGCCAGGTGTTTCTTGCCGGCCTCGCCGTGCACCCCGCGACGGGCACGCTCTATGTTTGCAATGAAGCCGGGCAGGAAGTCTGGGCGCTCAACCCCGAGACACTCGCCGTGGAGCATCGCATCGTCGTGGGACAATACCCGCACTCCTGCCTGATCGGCGGTGACAATCGCCATCTCTACGTGAGCAATTGGGGCAGTCGCTGTGTCAGCATCATCGATACCCGCACTCATCGCCGCCTGCGCGACATCGCCGTTGGCATACGACCCAATGACCTCGCGCTGGCCCCCGACGGGCGCCTCTTCGTCGCCTGTGCAGGCGACAACAGCGTCCATGTCATCACCACGGCCAAGCTGGAAGCCCCCGGCCCCGACGCGAGCCCCTCCCGGCCGCTCTGGGCTGGCACGCGCGAAATCATCTCCACGTCGCTCTACCCACAGTCGCCCGAGGGCAGCACGCCATGCAGCGTCACGGTCGCACCGGATGGCAAAACCTTGTTCGTGGCCAACGCCGACAACAACTGCGTCATGGTTGTCGATATCTCCGGTTCGCTCATGGAAACCGCAGCCCGGCGCGAAGAGAAAATCTCCCTCGTCAACGGCTTCATTCCGGTCGGCTGGTATCCCAGCGCCGTCGCCGTCTCGCCCGACAACAAGTATCTCCTCGTCGCCAACGGCAAAGGCCTCTCCTCCCGCCCCAACACGCCCGCACAGGGAAAAGCCCGCCGCCGCGCCCCCAACTTCGACCCGCCGGGCCGGTTGCTCGCCGGCAGCATCTCCTTCATCGCTCGGCCCGACGCTGCGCAGATGGCCGCTTACACCGAACAAGTCCGGCGCAACTCTCCTTTCCGTCCGGAGCATCTGGCGTCCGCCCCGCTCTCGCACGACAGCATCATCCCGTCGGACAACTCGCAGCCGTGTCCGATCAAATACGTTCTCTACATCATCAAGGAGAACCGCACCTACGACCAGGTTTTCGGCGACCTCACCGATGCGCAGGGCCGGCCGCTCGGCAACGGCGACCCCAAGCTCGCCATCTTCGGCGAACGCATCACACCCAACCACCACGCCCTCGCCCGCGAGTACGTGGTGCTCGACAACCTGTACGCCAACGGCGAAGTCAGCGTCGATGGACACAGCTGGTGCGACGCCGCCATCGCCACCGACTTCATCCAGCGCTCCTGGATCATCAGCTACTCGAAACACGGCCGGCTGCCGGGTAACGAGGAAATGGAGACGCCGGCCAACGGCTATCTGTGGGACCTTTGCCGGCGGCACGGCCTGAGCTACAAAACCTACGGCGAAGGCGCGCAGCGCATCCCCTCCGCCAACCGCGGCCAGTGGCACGGCGAGCGCGACACCGACAAGGTCAAGCACTGGCTGGCTGATCTCGCACGCGCCGAACAGACCGGCGTGCTTCCACGTTTCACCATTATGGCGTTGCCCGAGAACCACACCAAGGGGACCACGCCCGGCGCACCGACACCCAATGCCTGCGTTGCCAGTAATGATCTCGCACTCGGCCAGATTGTCGCCGCCGCCACCCGCAGTCGTTTCTGGAAGGAAATGGCCATCTTTGTCATCGAGGACGACACGCAGAACGGGCCGGACCATGTTGACGCTCACCGCGCGCCCGCCCTCGTCATTAGCCCGTATACCAAGCGGCAGTTCGTGGATCACACGCTCTATACCACCGCGAGCATCATTCGCACCATGGAGCTCATCCTTGGCCTGCCGCCCCTCACGCAATACGACGCAGGCGCCACGCCGATGTTCAATTGCTTCCAAAAAACAGCGGTGCTCACGCCCTACGAGGTGCGCCCGGCGCGCGTCGACCTCAACGAGCGCAACACCGAGAAATCTCCCTTCGCCCGCGAATCGAGTCGCATGAACTTCAAGGACGTCGACCTCGCGCCGGAGGACGAACTCAACCGCATCCTCTGGCACGTCGCGCGCCCCCACGAGCCCTACCCCACGCCCATCCACGGCGCGCTATTCACCAAACCCACGGGTTGACCAACACGCCTGCGCCAAGGCGCAGAGACAGATAACGCCAACCAGTCTCCCTCGATTGCCCCATGAAAACGCGCCGTTCGTTCGTTAAACTTGTCGCGGCGGCAGGTGCCGTTGGCGCTGGCAGCCCCGCTATTGTCCGGAGTTTCGCCGCCGAACCTGATGACGTTCGCGCAACGTGGTGTCGAATCGCAGGGCGACTCGCGGCACCCATGCTGCCCATGCTGGCGGCTCGCCGGCTCAAGGCCACCATGCCTGTCGAGGCGGCCCGCGGACCCAGAGATCGCCAGCCTTACACGCATCTCGAGGCGCTGGGCCGGCTGCTCTGTGGCCTCGCTCCTTGGTTTGAGCTCGGCGCCGATGCTTCACCGGAAGGCGTTGAACGCGCCCGTCTGACCGCGCTTGCGCGAGAAGCTATCGACGCCGCCTCCGATCCGACATCGCCCGACTTCATGAATTTCAACAAGGGCCAACAGCCCCTCGTTGACTGCGCGTTCCTCGCCCAAGCGTTTCTTCGCGCCCCAAACGAACTCTGGCAGAAGCTCTCGCCCCGAGTGCAGAGCAATGTCGTCACCGCCCTCAAATCCTCGCGCCGCATTCAGCCAGGCGAAAACAACTGGAAGCTGTTCGCTGCAGAGATCGAGGTGTTTTTGCATCGCATCGGCGAGACGCGTGACGAGGCGCGAATCGAAAACGCGCTCAGTAAGTTCCAGACCTGGTACCTGGGCGATGGCATGTACGGCGATGGCCCCGAGTTCCACTGGGACTACTACAACGCTTTTGTCATTCAGCCCATGCTCTTCGATGTCCTCGCGGTCGTGGGCGATGAAAGCGAATCACGTCGGACGTTTCGCGAAAAAGTGCAGGCGCGCCTCACCCGATTTGCCGCCATCGAAGAGCGTCTGATCGCCCCGGACGGCACGTATCCAGCAATCGGACGCTCCATCGCCTATCGCTGCGGAGCCTTTCAGGGCCTAGCACTTGCCGCACTGCGCCATCGGCTCCCACCGGCGTTGAAGCCGGCGCAAGCCCGCACGGCGTTGACCGCCGTCATCCGCCGCACCCTGGATGCGCCAGGCACCTTTGACGAACAAGGTTGGCTTCGCATCGGCCTCAGCGGGCACCAGCCTGCACTCGGCGAGACCTATATTTCCACCGGCAGCCTTTATCTGTGCAGCGCGGCACTCCTGCCGCTCGGCTTGCCAACTTCCGACCCATTCTGGGCAGACCCGGCCATTCCGTCTTCATGGTCACGCGTGTGGTCTGGTGAGAATCTCCCCGCTGATCACGCCCTTAAATAAGGAGGCTACAACCAGCATGCAATTTCCGCGCTCCATCGAGGCTTTGCTGAAAGAGCTAATCGCCATCCCCAGCGTCTCACCGGAAGGCGATGCCGGCGGCACTACACCAGGCGAGTCCGCCATGGCCGACTATGTCGCGGAGCTGCTACGCGCGCTCGGAGCGGATGTACGTATCCAAGAAGTCACGCCGGGACGCGCCAACGTCATCGGCTGTTTCGCCGCACGCAATCGTCAGGCCCCCACGCTCGCACTGGTGCCGCACCTCGACACCGTCGGGGTAGCCGGCATGACCGTGCCGCCGTTTCGCCCGCATGTTCGCAACGGAAAAATCTATGGGCGAGGAGCCTGCGATACGAAAGGTCCCATGGCCGCAGCACTCTGGGCACTGCGGCAACGCTCCCGCCGCCACACGGGCACCGCGACAGACTACAATATTATCTTTGCGGCGACGTGCGGGGAGGAGGAGCTCAGCCTCGGAGCCAAGGCACTTTGCGAAGATGGATTTGCGGCAGATTTCGCGATCGCCCTTGAACCCACCGACATGCGCATCGTCCATGCAGCCAAGGGAGTGCTTCGAGTGTGGATCGAAACGGTGGGACGAGCTGCCCACGGCTCGACCCCTGAGCAAGGACGCAATGCTGTCTTCGAAATGCTACCCTTTCTCAGCGCCTGCCGAGAAAAACTCGCCCCGAATTTCGCCACCCACCGACATCCAATTCTCGGAACAGCCTCACTCAACGTCGGATTAATCACAGGGGGAAATGAACTTAACGTAGTTCCGGCGCGCTGTCGCGTGGGACTGGATATCCGAACCCATCCGCTGTTTGATAACGCGTCTGCCTTGGCGAGCGTGGCTGCTGCTGCACCTTTCGCGAAAGTACAGGTTCATCGCGCCGGCCCTCCTTTTGTGGTCGAGCGGCGCAATGTTTGGTTGCGCAAACTTTCTGAGCACGCGAACGGTTTCGCTGCCGCGCCGTGGTTTTCGGACGCCAATGTTCTTAACAACCATGGTATTCCATCGGTTGCTTTTGGCCCTGGATCCATTTCCCAGGCGCATACGGCTGATGAATTTATTGAGATCGCACAGCTCAAAACAGGCGCCCGCACGCTGGAAGCGTTCTTGCACTGACACACCGCAACAGCGCGCATGGCTTGTACGAGGCTGGCTATTTACTTTCCACCCTTAGACCCTTCGCTCAGAACCTTTGCTTTAGTTGACTACCCAAAGCGCCCCCCCCTCTGCAGACTTCTTGCTCGTCATCCCAACTTACCGGGAGGCAGAGCGACTACCGCCATACCTTGATGCACTGATCGGACAACTTTCATCGGCACCTTTTTCCACCGTGGTTTTAATCGTCGATGATGGATCCCCCATCGTCGAACAGGCCACCTTGGTTTCTCGTATTCCTCTAGTAAACAATGGCAAATGCATTGTAGCGGCACCACTATTGCAGACTCAGAACCGCCGGAAAGGAGCCGCCATCCTGGCTGGATGGCAGAGCCAAGACGCGCGTTGGCGTGCATTTGTTGATGCCGACGGGGCCATCCCAGCGGGCGAAGTACGTAGAGTGTTCGAGAAAGTCTATCGGGAGAACCAGACCGAGGGTGCCTATTTCGCGGTACGCGTCCGCGGTCAGTCCCATGCCATCAAACGCAGTTGGTTCCGCCACATCGCCAGCCGGGCCTTTGCGTGGAGCGCCGGCGCATTATCCGGGGAGCGCATTCGCGATTCTCAATGTGGCTTTAAAATCATCACCAATAGTAGCTTTTCGCGCATAAAAACCTGGTTGCGCGGGTGCGGCTTTTGTTTCGACGTGGAGCTATTGGTAGCACTTCGGCGCAATGGCATCCCCGTTTGGGAAGTGCCGATCGATTGGCAGGAGCAGCCGGGAGGGAAATTTCATATACACCGACACGCCCCGCGAATGTTTTTGGATTTAGTCCGGATTAGGCTGCGCGCCATCCGCGACTTTTGAAAGCTCCCACATCGCCAAGGGAGCCTGCCCGAAAAATTCGCCGGGACACGGCTGGGGTATTCTAGGCCATAAAAGAAGAGACCCGAAGGCTGCTTTCGCAACCTTCGGGTCAAAAACCTGGCAACAACCTACTCTCGCGGGACCTAACGTCCTACTACCATTGGCTGCTCGGGGCTTAACGGCCGTGTTCGGGATGGGAACGGGTGGAACCCCCGGCACATAGTCACCAGGAAGGGAATCTCTTTCGAGAAAGTGATATAAAATCTGATTAGTAAGGAGGTAAAATAAACGCCTTAGAATATCGAGCGCTTTTGCTGCATAAAACCGGCAAGGTCATTAGTAACAGTAAACTGAACGTATTACTACGCTTACATTTCTGTCCTATCAACCGGGTGGTCTACCCGGACCTTGCACCGTCTTGCGACGGAATGAGACCTTATCTTGGGATAGGCTTGGCGCTTAGATGCTTTCAGCGCTTATCCTTTCCGCACATAGCTACCCGGCGCTGCCACTGACGTGACAACCGGAACACCAGCGGTGCGTCATTCTCGGTCCTCTCGTACTAGAGAATGAACCCCTCAAGTCTCAAACGCCCACAGCGGATAGAGGACCGAACTGTCTCACGACGTTCTGAACCCA